>CAWFVS010000035.1:0-86798 GCA_963819255.1 uncultured Alphaproteobacteria bacterium | reverse complement strand
TTGATGCGCAAACCGGCGGTCGGGGCGATGTTTTGGGTCGCCAGATAGCCGTTCGCGAGGCCGGCGTAGACGTTCGAAAACATCACGCCGGCGTAAAGGTCGACGCGCTTCACAGGCCGATAATCGATCATGAAGGAGAGGGCGTCCGCCGTGCCCCGCAAGAGCTGCTGTTGACGCGGATAACGTGGAGAGCATTCCCGTTCGGCTCGACAAAAGTGGTGGAGGACTTACGGCGCAGGCGTGGTCGAGGAGTTATAGTTGTTCTGGATTTCGTAATAAAAGGCGCCGATCACGTCGAGCTCGGAATTGAACGGCATATTTAGCGCCGAAGAAGGGGACGTTGACGACCCTCATGTCGTTGTAGGCGGTGGTAATTGGTCCATGCTGTGGAAAGAGTTTCGCGATGGCTTTGTTGGTCGTGACGATGGTCGCGGGAACGCCATAGCCGCCGAGGTTCTCGAAGCCGTTCAAATAGTCGTTGCTGGGGTTCGCCTGCTGCCACCATAGCCAGCCGCCGGAGAGCGTCACCGGGCCCACCTGTACTTGGCGAGCAGCATACTGCCGGTGTTGTTCGACAGCGTCGCCTTCAGATCATCAGGGCCTAAAACATCGGGATGCCGTTGCGTGCAGCCGGTCTGGCCCTTGAAGGGTCCCTTGGTCAGCGTGGCGCAGGAGCCGGTGAAGTTGCTGAGGCTGACCGCGTTCTGGGCGTAGCTGCCGATGCCGTCGACCGACAAAACGCCGGCGAAGGGGGTGCCCCCGAAGAGGTTAAAGTCGGCGCCGACATCGCCCTGATAGAGGCCGGTCGTGCCGTTGCCCTGGTCGTAGCCGCCCCACTGCACCAAGCCCGCCCCGCGGAAATCCTGGTAGTTCACGCGATACTTCACTCCGGTATTGGCCCGATTGGTTTCAGTGTCGCCGAAGCCCGCGTAGGAGCCGGAATAGCCGAGCGCAGAGAACGCGTAAGAGCCGCCCATCGGATCGTAGGAGATCACCCCGTCCAGCGTCAGCGAGGTGACCCGGCCGACAGTGAGCGTTCCGAAAGTCGGGTTGCTGACGCCGAGGTACCCTACCGAGTTGTCAAACTGCCCGGCGCGGCTCAAGTCCGCGTTCGCGCTCTGGAGGACAAGCGCCTTTCCGTTATTCTGCACGAGCGAGTGTGGACCGTTGACAATGTTGCCGGAATAGGGGTCGAACCCGGTTTCCAGCGCGCCGACGAGCGACCAGCCCGGGAACCACGGAATCGGCTCCTTCATATTGATCCCGACGACCGATTGGTTGATGCCGTTGGGGGTCCACAGCCACTTGGACCCGTAGCTCTGCTTGCCGACGAAACTGTAGACGCCGTTGGAATAGTACCCGTTGAAAGGCGCGCCGTTGGAGCTGTAGCCGAGGCCGACGTCGATGGTCGCATAGACGGTGAAGCCCGCGTAGCTCAGGGGGCAGTCGCTGGCCGACGAGTTGAGCCAGTCCCAGACGCTAGCCCAGCAGTTTGGCGGCGGTGGCGCCGCCGCCGGCGCTTTCGTCGTCGGAAGATCCGCCGCCTGCGCGAGACCGGCGAACCCGACCGCCGCCACGAGAACAACGCCAAATCGCTTCATAATCGCACCCGATAATTCGAGTAATTCTACCAGTTTAATGGACTATCAAAATTCGTCAACTGGCTGTTTGAAGCGCCCGCGGAGGGTCAGCTCGGTGGGATTTGTCTCCAAATCGCTATTCTAAAATTCGCTTTAGAAAAAGGACACCCCCTCATTCGCCCAAGAGACGGGACGAGGCGCCGACAATTTGGGCCGGATTGGCGACGGCGGGGATGTCGAGACTATTGGGAGGAAAGGTAGTCTCCTCAGAGCCTCTTGCAGAAAGGCTAACCGAAGCGATTTTTTCTTGCCGCGCCGGGTAGGCGCGGCTTGGTCAGGCAGGGGCGGTCCTTAAGTCGACGACGCGGATGATCTGATCGGCGGCGAGCGCGACGATGCCGAACATGAGATGGCATTTGACCTTGAGCGCGCCGCGGACGCGGAGAAATCTGGCGCCGAACTCGTCTTTCAACCGGGCGTTGACGCGTTCGGCCATGGTGCGGAAATCGTAGATCCGGTCGTCGAAGTCGGGCATGTGGATGAGCTTGAGGCGCTCGACCTCGCGGCCCCATTCGGCCTTGCCTTCGTGGTCGGCGCGAAAGTTGCGGTCGACGATGGGGGCGTGGCCGAGCGCCCGGCTCTGGTCGCAGATTGCGGCGGCGTCGTAGGCTAAGTCCATGAGATCGTAGAGATAAGAGACGCGGGCGCTTGTCATGGTCATCAAGGGAATGGCGACCTGGCTGTCGTGGACGGAGGCCGAGGTCAGTACGCAGGAGACCGGGATTTGGCCGCAGGCCACGTCGATGTGGAGTTTGTACCCGGTCCAGGTCTCTTTGTAGCCCTTGCTGTTTTTCTTGCAGCCGACGTCGCAGGCGGTGGGCAGGTCGGCGAGCATCTGGCCGAGGTTCTGCGTGACCTGCCGCTCGAGACGCGTCGGCTCCGGCTTCGGCCGCGGTTCGTCCTTGCGCGGACGTCCGCGCTTGCGCGGCGGCGGGGGATGATCGGGCGCCGGGGATTGTCTTTGCCGTCGTTGGCCTTCATCTCAACCGGCTTCTCGCGCGCTTCGATCTCGGTGGCGTCGCGCGCGATCGCCCCGATGATGCGTCCCCCGAGCGCCCGCTCGATCAGCGCCGCGTGGATCTTGTCCGGCAGCTCGCCCTGCGCGAATTCGGCGAACGCCCGGGAAAAGGTGGCCTCGGAAGGAACTTGCGCGCGTCGCTCCCAGCCGAGGATGCGACGCAGCGACTTGTCGACGGCGAGGCGCTCGATCAGGGCGCTGGTGGTGGGAACGCCCAGGACCGCCTTGGCCACGAAAGCTCGGGCGAGGGCGCGACGGTCCTCGGGCGGCGGACCCGGTCCCCTGGGCGGTTCGGGAACGAAGGCTTCGAGGCCGATCACGTCGAGCGTGGTGACGAGATGACCCAACGCTTCGGTGATCGGATCGTTGTCCTCGCGCATCCACGGGAACAAATGGCCCTGCAAATAGCCCTGGATGTGGCTCCAGCGCGCCTTTATCGCGTCGAGAGGGTCGTCAGTCATGTCTACAGCCAAGGCTGAAGCGAATCGCTTTGTACGATAACAGCGTCACACCTGAACTGCAATCTAAAATATTTCAATGTTACACCTGAAACCGTTCACAACAGCTATAAATACTACAGCCTTACTAGACTAAATTCGTCAAACTTTTTGCAAGAGGCTCCTCAGTGAAATAGAAAGAAGGTCGGCGACCGCAATATCTGGCGCGGAAATAGACACAGTGAATAAGTTGGAGGCGCATTGTGTCTTCAGGCAACAGTATTGGGCGAAAAAGGGGAAATCCTACCGCTATCAATCGAAGCCATGCGCTCGGAGAGGAGCCAACTGCGCCATTCATGAAGATAATGAAATATATCGGCAAAGTCCATAAAAAACAATATGTTATGGGTGCCGATCATTGTGCTCCGAGGAGTCTGGGCGCAAGGTCATGGCGCAAGGTCATGAGGTGACGGGTAGTGGGTCTGTTTGAATTTCCGGTTAGGTAAAGGGTTTGGGACGCCGATCCCTTCCCCGGGGCGAGACCCCCGCAGGCGCGCTCTCCGTCCATTCGCAACATTCCGGTTAGTTCTGCTCTCGCCGCGACGTCCTCCAGGACTTAACTCGGCGACATTTTTAAATAATGTCTATCATATTAGTCAACTTAGCAAGCTGGCGTACGAGCCACTTTTGCTCGCCGATTCGCGAGTGCATGTCGCGCGACGACTGGCGCGCCTGAGGGCGGACCAATCGGAACGCGACGATCGTCCCACCGAGCCGCTGGCAAGAGGCCGCCCCACAGTTCTGCTGAGCTTTCCGGGGGGCTATAAAAGTGACTGAGCCATCGGGAGAGCGTTCGGCGGCGGAGGCGGGTGAAAAAGACTTCCCTGTGCACGGCCCAAGAACTTCCAAACGCAAGGGCAGAGGCGATGAGCAGGGTGCGGTGGTCTGGAATGACTGTTGACGAGAAGCTCCAGGCTCTTCGGGCCGACGTTGAGCAAACCGCTGTATTCGCCAGGCGTTTGCTTGGCGAACTCCGACAGCTGAATGCCAGGGCTAATGAAGTCGCAAAAATTCTGCGTGATCGGCGCGAAGAGCAGGGCGCGACCACGCGGCCGTCACTCGCTACGCCGTTAAACCCCTCGTCTACACCTCTGCGACCGATAACGAGGCCAACCTCTGCGCGGTCCAGTCGACGCCGCCGCCCGCCTGTCGACCCTGCTCCCTAGCCGCTACTTCCCGCAAGCGACACATCGGGCGTTTCCGAACGCAAGTTCGGTCGTTTCCGTCGCTTGAAGAAAATGTACAGCAAGTAGGCGTCGATCAGGGCAGCTGCCGCCATGACGGCGTAAGCCCATGGGGCTTCCGCCAGCTTCACTTCGATCAGCACTCGCGAGAGGCCAAACCCGACGACCCAAGCGTCAAAGCTCATGCAGATGCGGCGGAACGTCTCGGCGTGGAGCCGTCGGATGAAGTATGCGCCGACCGGTATTCCGATAAGGACGGTCGGCACGATCACAAGGAGAACGCTCTGGCTTTCCACGGAATAAAGACCGAGGCGATAATAAGCGATGGCGGTCAGGGTCGATTCAGCGACGCGAATCAAAGCGAGGCCTGCCCGGAATTCGGTTTTGACCAAACCTTGATTATTGAACAGGATCGCCATTGGCGGGCCGGAGACGGTCGTGACCGAATAGAGGACGCCAAGCCCCAGCCCGAATGGCGGGCCGATGAGGCGCTCCGAGCGGATGGGCCTGCGCACGCCCGCCGCCTGGACAAGAATCAACGGAAGGAGGACGGCATAGGTGAAGAATTTAATCCAGCCGGGATTGAGCGAGGCGAGAAAGAAGCTGCCGACCGCAATGCCAGGCAAGAGCCCGATGAGAATGGGAAGGACGCGTTTCCAGACGACCGGGATGCTCTCTCGATTGATGAAGAGAACATAAAGATTGATGAAGACTTCGACGATGACCAGGGCCGGGTTGAGGACTCGGTTTGTATAGAAGACCAGGGCGACCGGGACCGTCAGCGACGAAAAGCCGTAGCCCAGAGCGCCATTGACGAAGGCCGCGAGCAACGTGATTCCAGCGAGAACGATCACAGCCGTATCGGGAAAAGACATTGGCCAGGCTCCGACTGGATATTCAACCAAGGATCAAAATCGCCGGGCTGTGCGGCTCGCCGGGTTCGGCGCACTCCGTTGGTCCCTCACAAATGAGTATGTTATCCTATAGATTTAGTCAACTTAAGCGCGGGTTTCCACCGCCGATCAAGCTCGCGGCCTCGCGACGCTCCTCGGACGTGAAGCGCTGAGGGAGGAGGTCGGGGTGACAACCGCCCGCGAATGGCGCCGCAACGCATTGAGAACATTGAATTCGCGCCCGAAAGGGATGGGCTTGGACGCCTCGAACCCCGAGTCGCCGCAAGGCCTTTAACCAAGCTTCGAATCGATGGCGATCCGCATGAGGTCCATCGCGCTACGGGCGCCGAGCCTCTGCCTGAGCTGGGTGCAGTTGTTGGCGACTGTCTTGTAGGAAACGCGCAGGTCCTCGGCAATCTCCGCCATGGTCTTGCCCTTGGCGAGAAGCCGCAGAATCTCCAATTCGCGCCCGCTCAGGTCCGAGACGCGACCCGCGGTGGACCCTACTCGTCGGAACGCGATCTCGCGGGCCATCTCCGGGTGAAGATAGCCGCCGCCTTCGGCGACGCGACGAACCGCTTCGGCGATCAGCAGGGGATCGTCGCTCTTTGCAATATAGCCCTTCGCGCCCGCCTCGATCGCCCGCATGGCGAACACCGGATCGTCGTTCATGCTGAAAATGATGATTTTCGCCTCGGGCTGCCTTTGCAGGATGCGGCGACAGACTTCGAGGCCGGAGACCCCCGGCAAATTCAGGTCGATCAGGGCGACATCGGGCTGGTGCGCGAAATAGGCGGCGTAGCCGGAATTCCCGTCCGTCGCATCGAACACCTTGATGGTCGGATCGGACTCGAGCAACGCCCTGCAACCGCACGCCACGATCGGGTGATCATCGATGACGAGAACCCGCACCCGCCCTCCTTCGGCTTTTTCGCCGCTGGTCGACACGCGACGAGCCGCAGCCCAACGGCGTAACCCCTGCCCCGCGCGCGACATCGACAGGGACGCCAGCAAAATCAACGTTCGTTCGTTCGCGAGCCTTATGCGGTTTCACCGCCAAACTCGGCTACCAGAGCGTTCAAAGTGGCGCCCGCCGATGCCCCGGTTGGTGCTATCAGACCGCTGATCGAGGCAACGTTAATGACCCGGCCTTCCCCGCGCCCAAGCATCTCGCCGCCAATCATTCTCGTGCAAATGAAGCAGTGCGTCAGGTTGAGATCGATGAAACGTCGCCAAGTGGCGAGGTCTGTGTCTTCGATCGCTACGGCGACATTTCGGCCGCCCACGTTGTTGACAAGAACATCGACGGGCTCCGCCTCTGCGAGCACTGTCTTGCAAAGGTCCTCGCAGACGGCGGGCTGCGCGATGTCGGCGCAAAAGGTCCAAGCTCGGCGCCCACGGTCCTGGATCTCGGCTGCGGCGGTGGCCAGGGCGTCCGGGTTGCGCGCGGCAAGCATAACGTCGGTGCCCGCCTCCGCAGCAATCGCAATGACCCGGCCGAAGCCCCGACTGTCGCCCGTGACCGGGCGCTTGCCATCCAGTCGGAAGCGATCGAGCACGGTCATGTCGCCATTCCCGATGGTTGTTGCCGCGCATTCATATTAGCCGATAGCGTAAGGTGGCAAGCCGCCGGCTCTCGGATCGGCGGTTTCGACCGATGCGCATTCGGGATGCCAACTCAGCACGTCAGTGGTCGCAGGATTTGACGATGGCGTCAATCCAGCGAGCAGTTCAGTCGGGACGCCAAAAAGGCGCCGAACAATTCGGGAGGTGACAATGGGTGGACGTGACGAACGGGAATGCCTCTTCCGGGAGGAAACGCGCCGCATGCTTGCTGAGGGGCGCATCGACCGGCGCGAATTCATGACGCGCAGCCTGGTCGCCGGGCTCGGCCTCGCAGGTGTTGGAGCGGTCGCGAAGTCGGGCGCCGAGCCGGCGTTTGCGGCTGACCGCCCGCTCACGCCGACGTTCTACCAGTGGATCCAGGACCTTCATCCAGGCATCATGGACGTGAACAAGAAGTTCCCCGGCATCAACTACCAGATCGCGCCGGTCGAGGGCTTCGGGATTGAACGCTTCGTGGCCGAAGCCAAGAACGGGCAGAGCTCCTGGGACGTCTATGTGGGACAAACGCCGTTTGTTGAAATGTCGGCGTTTATCAAGGCCGGCGTCATCGAGCCTTGGGACAACTACATCCCGAAGGATGTGATCAACGACATTCTTCCGTCGATCCGGCAGGAATGCACCGTCAACGGCAAGCTCTACAGCTGGCCATTCTTGCTGGACGTCATCGGCTCAGGCTGGCACTCCGGAATAACCAGCAAAGCCGGCCTGCCGGACGCCGCGCCTGCGACGTGGGACGATTTCCTGACAAGCGCAAAAACAATCGTCGATAAAAAGGCCGCACCGTGGGGCGCCACGTTCGAACTCGCATGGCTGGCGCTCGCTGGCGCCGATCACACATAGCATGAGCACCAAAGTGTATACGCCGGACGGCCTGTTCGAGTTCACCAGCGACCCCGCCATCGAGGCGCTCAAGCTGATGAAGCAGATCATGGCTTTTTCCAATCCCGATATCCTGCTCGAAGGCGTCTCGGACGCTGGCGTCAACAGCACCCCGGACGAGGTCGCCTTCACCGCCCAACGCGTCGGCCTCTACTTCAAGTACTTCAACGCGCCGTTGCGCATGGCCGCGAGTTGGGACGATCCGAAGCTCCTGCATCTGGGGCCATTGCCGAAGTTCTCCAACGGCGAGGGCTCCACGGTGTTCTGGACGACCGGGTGCGCCCTGTTCAAGTACGGTCAGAACAAGGAAAAGGCTGCCGAGTATATCAAGGCGCTGACCTACGACCGTCAGATCTGGAAGGATTCGATCGTCGGCACAAAGAGCGGTCACCCGGGCCAGCTGCCGCCTTACAAGTCCATTTATGCAGAGTGGGACGCCAACAAGCCGGATTGGATACCGCCCTTCGTTGCGTTGGTTCGCGGCCAGCTCGACAGGGCCAAGGCCATCGACAACAATTTTGTTCGGCTTGCAGGAATTCGTGATCGGCAAGCCGATCTGGGAGACCTATCTCAAGGGTCAGGAACCCGACCCGAAGGCCGCCATGCAAAAGGTCACTACGGCGGTCCAAGCCGAGATGAAGAAGGGGTGACGGGAGTCGGGATCAGGCCGGGCGTGGGCATTGTCCCTGCTTCGCCGAAGCCGGTTCGAGCGGACTCACGGCCGCGGCCAGGATTGCGGCCGTGGGGTCGCCTCGTATGGGGCGTTGCTAGGTTAGCGCATGGCGCAAACGACATTGGCCCGCGAAGCGGACCTCGAAACAAGCGAGGCAATTCACCCGCTCGCGCTGGTGCGCAAGGGCGTCGGCGATTGGCTGTTCCTTGCGCCGGCGCTGGCCTTCTTCGTCGGCTATCAGGTCTGGCCGATCTTCCGCGTCCTGTGGTTGAGCTTTACCGACTTCCAGTTCCTTTCCGACAAGCCGGCGCGTTGGATCTGGTTCGACAATTACATTCAGGCCCTCCGCGACCCGCTCATGTGGGCGGGCCTGTGGCGGGCTGCGCTGTTCACCATCATGTTCCTGCCCGGAACGATAATTTTGCCGCTGCTGCTGGCGATCCTTATCGACCGGGTGACGAATCCGACATTGGCCTCCGTCTATCGGGTGATCCTCCTCATTCCAGCGGTCATCCCCAGCACGCTGATCTTCGTGCTGTGGAAGTGGATGTATAACTACCAAAGCGGCCCAATAAACCATCTGCTGGTCGATACGCTAGGCCTCTTCACCTTGCAGAACGCGCCGCAGTGGCTTGGCAGGACGCCGCTCACCCTGCCATCGATCGCCATCATGGAAGTCTGGTGGGGCCTCGGCTACCACACCATCTTCTTCCTGGCTGGCCTCGCGGCGATCTCGAAGGACTTGCCCGACGCCGCGCGGATCGACGGCGCGAACGAGTGGCAGGTTTTCTGGCATGTGACTCGACCGCAACTCGCCCCGATCATGATGATCCTCGTCGTCCTGCGCTTCGGCACCGCGATGGCCGTGATTGACGAGTACCTCATCTTCGGCGGCTTCAACCGCGCCTCGCCGACTTACACCTGGACGATCTTCATGTACGAACAGGCGTTCAAGATCGGCCTGTGGCGGCAAGGCTACGCCGCTGCGATCAGCATGATCGGCGCGATTGCGATGATGTGCGTCATGGTGTTCCTGTTGCGAATTTTCCGGCCTAGGGGATGATGTCGCCATGACGCTCGAAGCAGCTCGTCGCGACGTCGACATCGATGAGGCGCCAAGCGGGCTCGCCCGGAACGCGCGCCTCCATCCTCCGCCACGCCGTGATCAATCTGTTCAATGTGATCATCGTGACGCCGCTGGCCTGGGTGCTTCTGATGTCGGTCAAGTCCCTGCCCGACGCCATGCGCGGCGATTTCTGGCCGAGGCGCTTCGACTTCACGCACTACGCCTATGTTTTCCAGCAAATCGCCACGTTGCCTGTCAACTTGTTCAACAGCGCATACGTGACCACGGCCACGGTGCTGCTCACGACCTTCTGCGCCGTGCTCGCGGGCTACGCCCTCGTGCACGTCAGGCCCCGGGGCGCCGGCGTCGTGCTGACGGCGCTCCTCGTCTCGCTCTACTTCCCGGTGCGCGTCGTCTCGATCATCAGCATCTACGAAACGCAGCACTGGCTGGGCCTGATCAACAAGACGAGCGGCCTCATCCTGCCTTACGTCACGCTGCAACTCGTGATCAGCATCCTGGTCATGCGGAGCATGTTCCAACTCGTGCCGCACGAGATCTTCGAGTCCGCCAGGATCGACGGCGCTGGTCATTGGCGAGCGCTTTGGGAAGTGGGCCTGCCGATGGTGCGCAACGGGCTCGTCGTGATCTTCATCGTCAATTTTGTCGCCGCTTGGGGCGAGTATTTGCTTTGCGTAACGCTCATAGACGACGAGGCTAAGCGCACGATGCCCGTCGTCCTCGCTGCGGCTCAGGGCGGTCAAGGTCAGTGGGCATGGCCCAATCTCGCCGCCGTCTACGTTATCGTCGTGACGCCGGGCATCGTTGCGTTCACCTTGGCGCAAAAACTGTTCTTCAAAGGCCTTCTGGAAGGCGCGCTGAAAGGCTGAGGTTCAGGCGACGGTCTGATGTCATGGGCTTCTCCGTCGCCTCTCCTGCGCATAGATTGCATGCCCGCTAATCTCGACGATCCTCGCCGGAAACGAGTTGGGGCGCCACAATGGACGTCGCGGTTTGGCTACGGAGCCTCGGTCTCAGTCGCTACGAGGCCGCCTTCAGCGACAACTCGATCGACGCCGACGTTCTGCCTGATCTGACCGATGGCGACCTGACGCAGCTGGGAGTCAATCTCGGAGACCGTAAGCGCCTGCTGAAGGCGATTGCTATCCTGGGCTCTATCGAACCAGCCAGGCCCCAGTCTTCGTCCAAAGACGCAGCCGAACGCCGGCCTATCACGGTCCTGTTCTGCGACCTTGTCGGTTCGACCAGCATCGCGGCCGAGCTCGACGCCGAGGATTGGCGCACTCTCGTCGGGTCGTACCTCGACGCAGCCTCGGCGGCCGTGACGGGGTTCGGCGGCCGTGTGCAGGACAACTCGGCGACGGGCTTATGGTCCTGTTCGGTTATCCGCAAGCGCAGGAGAATGACGCCGAACGCGCTTTCCGCGCAACGCTCGCTATCCAGAGGGCGCTCGACGACCTCAACGCCAGGAACGCCAGCAAGAACGAGCCGCAACTGGTGGCGCGCATCGGCCTGGAATCCGGCCAGGTCGTGGTGGACGCGACGGGCGCAGTGTTCGGCGAGGCGCCGAATGTCGCTGCGCGGGTGCAATCCCTCGCTGAACCAGGGGCGGTCATCATCACCGCAAGCGTCCAGCGCCAGGTCGCGGGGCTGTTCGTCGCGGAGGAGCAGGGCGCTCACAACCTAAAGGGCGCGCCGGCGCCAGTTAGTCTTTATCGCATTGTTCGCGCAAGCGGGGGCGCCCGGCGCGGCGGAGCTCGGAGGCTGACGCCATTCATTGGTCGCGAAGACGACATTGGCTTGCTGGCGCGCCGTTGGGACCGCGCGAGGAGAGGCGAGGAGCAACTCGTGCTGATCGTCGGCGAGCCGGGCATTGGCAAGTCGCGGCTCCTTGAGGAGTTCCGCACAAAGCTCGGGGAAACGCCACACACCTGGGCTGTGTGGAGCGCTTCTCAGCTATTGCAGAACACCCCTCTGCATCCGATCGCCGAATGGGGCCGCTTTCGGTTCGGCGCGGACCTGCCCGCCGAACAACGACTTGCGGACCTTAAGGATACGCTGCGCCTCATCGGCCTCGACCCGATGGAATATGCGACTGTCCTGGCGCCAGTGGTGGACATCCCGCTGCCGCCCGGCCGAGGGGCGAGTTACCACCCGGAAGAGACCCGGCGGCGACAACTGACGGCGATCGTCGCGTGGGCGCTGGCCGGCGCGCGATCTCAACCTGCGGCGCTCGCCTTCGAGGATCTGCAATGGGCCGACCCGACCTCGCTCGAGCTTCTGCGCGCGCTCGCCGAGCGCGGAGCGCAGGCGCCGCTAATCATCATCGTCACTATGCGGCCCGAGTACCACCCGCCTTGGCGCCTTCGGTCGCACCACAGCGTGATCTCCCTTTCGCCGCTCGATCGCGCGCAGGTCGCGCACATGGTAGGCGTGCTCGCCTCGCGCCATGCCCTGCCCAAGGACGTTGCCGAAAGGGTGAGCGAGCGCACCGGCGGCGTGCCCCTCTTCGTTGAGGAGGTCACGCGCCTTCTCCTGGAGCGCGGCGTCGAGGTCGGAGCGCAGGCGATCCCGCCAACCCTGCAGCAGTCGCTGGCGGCGCGGCTGGACCAACTCGGCGGCGCGCGAGAAGTGGCGCAGATCGGCGCGGTGCTCGGGCGGGGCTTTACCTATGCGCTCTTGCGGGACGTGGCCGATCCCGAACTCGGCGTAGGACTAGCCGCCGACACTAGTCAGATGGGCTTCGACGGGACCGGACTGGCGTCCGCGTTGGATCGCCTCGTCGAGGCTGACATCCTCTTCGTCAAGGGCGTAGGCCCGCAGGCGAACTATCGCTTCAAGCACGCGCTGATCCAGGACGCGGCCTACGAAAGCCTTTTGAAGCGCCGCCGCCAAGCGCTGCATCGCCGCGCCGCGGAAAACCTGGTCGGCGAGCTCGAGCAGGTCGGGTCTGAACCGGAAGTCATCGCCCATCATTTCGCCGAGGCTGCCCTCGACGATCTCGCGATTGAATGGTGGGGCAAGGCGGCCGGCGACCAAGCCCTTCGCCGCTCGGCCTTCCAGGAGGCGATTTCTCACCTCGGCAAGGCGATTCGCCACGGCGGATAGGCCAGGGGCGGGACGTCGGCTAACATCTCAAGCAAGCGGCTTCAACTGCAGGTGGCCTACGCCAACGCGCTTATCGCGGCGCGCGGCCACGGCGCGCCGGAAACCGCCGGAGCCTTCACGAAAGCGCGCGGGTCGGCGTCTGGCGACGAGGACACACCCGCGCTCGTGGCGGCTGACTACGGCCCGTGGGCGGGCTCCTACGTACGGGGTGAGTTGACTGCGATGAAGACTCGCGCGGCCGCGCTCCTCGCGGACATCGAAGGGAAGCCCGACTTACCGGAGGCCAGCATCGCGCATCGCGTGGCCGGAACGACCCATTGGGTCGCCGGAGAATACGAAGAGGCTCGGAACGATCTAGAGCGGGCGCTCGCTCTGTTCCAGCCGGGCAGGGACGACGATCTAGCGTTTCGTTTCGGACAGGACTCTGGCGTCGCCGCAATGGCCGACCTAGCCGGCGCCCAATCCGTCCTCGCCCCCGCGCTCGACGGATTTTCGCTCACCTCGAGGTTTCCGGAATTCGAGGAGGCGCTAGAAATCGTCGCCGCGGTCGAGCCCGGCGCGCGACGGTGAGACGGATGTCGACCTGTACGCTGCCGCGTCGCCTTCCGGCTTGTCAGGCTCGCAGGGCCTGGTCGAGATCGGCGATCTGGTCGTCCGGGTTCTCGATGCCGACCGACAGGCGGATCAGGGCCGGGGTGATCCCGAGGCGCATCTGCTCCTCGGGCGCGATGTCGGAATGGGTCATCGATGCGGGATGCGACGCCAAGCTCTCCGTCCCGCCGAGGCTGACGGCGAGCTTGAACACTTCGAGCTTGTCCAGCACGGCGAAGGCCTCCGCTTCGCCGCCCTTCACCTCGAAGCTGAAGGTCGAGCCCGCGCCCTTGCACTGGCGTTCGAAAACCGGGCGATCCGGATGGTCCGTGGGCAGAAAGTCCAGATACCAGACCGAGGCGACCGCGGGATGGCCGGCGAGAAAGCCCGCCACCTTGCGCGCGCATTCGGCTGCAGCCGTCATCCTGAGTTTGAGCGTCTCGAGTGAGCGCATCAAGAGCCAGCCGGTGTGCGGATCGCACATCGTGCCGAGGATGGTGCGCATGCCGCGGATCGGGTCGAGCGCCGCGGTCGCCCCCGAGCAGCCGCCCGCGATCAGGTCGGAATGGCCGCCGACATATTTGGTGAGCGAGGTGACGACCAGGTCGGCGCCGTGGGCGAGCGGCGTCTGGTACAGCGGTCCGAGCATCGTGTTGTCGACGATGACCATCGGGCGCCTTCCCTCGACGCCCCGCAGCGCGTCGGCGATTTCCCTGGCGCGGGAAATGTCGACGAGGCCGTTGGTCGGATTGGCTGGAGTTTCGAGGTAGAGCGCCGCGACCGAGCCGAGCGGGCGCGCCCGCTCGACCGCGTCCTCCATAGCCTTTACCCCGCCTTCCGCGGCAAAGCCGATCGGCCTCACCCCGAATTGCGGCAGGATGTTCTCGAGCAGGAACTCCGTACCGCCGTAGACCGGATCCGAGTGAAGAATGACCGAGCCCGGCCGCACATAGGCCCAGAGGGTCGTCGAAATCGCCGCCATGCCCGACGCGAAGGCCAGATTGCCCTCGGCCTCGTCCCAGATCGCCAGCCGGTCCTCGAGCATTTCGAGATCGGGGTTGTTGATCCGGCTGTAGATGAGGCCCGGCTCCTCGTTCGGCCGTTTCTGGCGCAGGCCGTAGGCCAGCTCAAAGAATTCCTTGCCGTCCCGGGCGGTGCGGAAGACGAAGGTCGAGGTGTGGAAGACCGGCGGCTTCAGCGACCGCTCCGACAGGAACGGATCGTAGCCGTAGCCCATCATCAGGGTTTCCGGCGACAGCGCACGGTTGCCCAAAAGCCTCTTGCGCCATCGTTCGTTGGACATGAGCTTCGCCTCCTCGGGCGCCGTACACGCAAATAAACCGACTTTTTGGCGCTTTGAAGCGTTCTCCCGCGGCGCTCGACGTGGCGCTCACCCGGCTCAACCGGCTGAACCTGCGCTACAGCCCGCCGAAGCTCGTTCCCGGGACGCAAATCCGCCTGTGTTTCGTGAAGGACCCGAACGGCGTGACCGTGGAATTCCAGGGGCCTTAGAGCATAATGCGATCGGGTCGACCCGCCATCCAATTTTCAGCCGCCAATTCAGCCTTTTCAACAAGTTGCGGCGCCCTTTCCGGCCGCATGCACGAGCTTGACGAGCATGGCGATTGGTCGGCCCGCGATTCCGTGCGGGGATGGGCTCCGCCTGAGCCGTACGCGCCGCTCGCACGCATCTTGCCGATCCAGGCGTTCCGAGCGCTTGGTTCCGGGCGCTGATTCAATGTTTTCAACCCTTTGCAGCGCCATTTCCGGGCGAGGCGTCGGAAGACCGGCGACCAGTTTCGCTGCGCCGACCTTAATAAACACGCGTCAAGTCCGTTGATATGACCGCGAATGGTGGAAGCGGTTTCGGTAAAACAGAACAGCTCCGGACGAATCCGGCTTCCTTTCAATAATCCAGAAGACGACATCGGCCTCGCCGCTTGAGCATCCGCGAGCCGCTTCCGCCACAGCGACTTTATGCCCATGCCCGCCTTCATGTCTGCTCGCACAGTGCCTCTCGGTCGCGTGACTGCATGTGGAACATAACACGAACATCGGCCCTCCCGTGGGCAAGAGGATTTGGCCAAAGACCAGCCCTCCACTCAGCTTCGTCCTGGCGCTGCGGCATCGAACGGTCTTCCGCAAGCTCGGCTTCGCGCCACCTTCTCCCGCAGGCGAGAGAAGGGCGCACGCGTCCCGGTGCACAACGGATCGATCGGCGTTGACCAGGCTGATGATCCAACCAAATCTTTGGCTGTCGCGAATCAGCGCATCCGACCGGACGCGCCGATGGTCGCGTCGTTTTGCCCGGGAGATCGGATGTCGCATTCGCAAATTGCGCCGCAGGCGGTTCGCTTGTCGAACGAGCGGCTCGCGCCGCGATCACGTGCGGAGATCCTTGACCGCTATCGAAGGTTTCGCGCGATCAGCAAAACGCACAACAGCGGCGCCCTCAAACGCCTGTCCACGGAAGCCTTGCTGGAGCAGGCGCGTCGCCTCGGAATTGCGCGCGGGCGACAATTGATTCTCAACACTGAGGACGAGCTCGCGCTCGTGTCCGATCTGGCGCTCTACGCGAATCAGGGCGGGCGCCAGCGACCCCTCGACCGCTACGCGGCGTCGCAACGCTTTTCGCCGGACTCCGACGAGGCGCGGGTTCTCGACGCCATGCTCGCCGCGCGCTTCGCGCTCGTTCGCGTGGAAAGGCGTCACTTCGAGGCGGGCCTGATCGTGACCGACCTCAAAGGCGAGAAAGAGTTTTGGCTGGTCGACGAAGGTTTGGAGTTCGACCGCGCCCGTCGGGTGCACGATGGCGACGCGGGTCTATGCGCCGGAAGATTTCCACATGACCGCAGGGGTGTCGGTCCCGCTGGACGGCGTCCTGCTGATGCGCGTGATCGCACGGAGCCCGCTGCTGGCGCGGATGGATTCGGACGAGGCGGTCCAGGACCGGCGCTTCGCCGAGGCGATCTACCGCGAGGCCATCGACGCCGGCGTGATGGAGCGGGTCCGATTTCAGGATCCGCCGGGATTGGCGGGAGCGGCGGCCTGACGGCCGCGCTCGCTGTGCTCCAACTCGAAGTATGGCGCGACCGCCTGGTTGCAGAGATCGGGCGGCGCGGGCTATCGTGCCACATGAGCGGCGCTCATGCCATTGGACAGGAATCGTCGCCATGATGACCTTCTACTACGCGCCCAACACCTGCGCGCTCGCTTCGCATATTGCGCTTGAGGAAGCGGACGCCGCATATGAATCTCGGCGTCTCGATTTCGCTTCGGCGGAGCAGACGAAGCCGGACTATCTCGCGATCAATCCCAAGGGACGCGTTCCGGCGCTGATGACCGAACGCGGCGTCTTGACCGAAACGCCGGCGATCCTCGTCTATATCGCGCAATCCCATCCAAACGCGGACCTCGCGCCGCTCAATGATCCGTTCGCCTTCGCGGAGCTGCAAGCCTTCAACAGTTACCTCTGCGCGACGGTTCACGTCGCGCATGCCCATCGGATGCGGGGCCCCCGCTGGGCCGACGAGCCTGAAGCTTGGGAAGCGATGAAGAAGAAAATCCCGCAGTCCGTCGGCGCGTGTTTTGCGCTGATTGAGCGCGAGCTGTTTCGCGGCCCCTGGGTCATGGGAGAAGCCTACACGATCGCGGATCCCTATCTCTTCACGCTTTCCGGATGGCTGGAGGGCGACGGCGTCGACCCAGTCCAATTTCCGCGCGTGCACGACCACCGCCGCCGCATGGCCGAGCGCCCCGCGGTCAAACGGGCGCTGGAGCAGGAGACGGTATAGCGGGTGGCCGCAGTGAGCGGTAGGCTCAGGCTCTGCCCGTTCATCTCGCCGTTCCGAGCCGAACGGCGGCTCGCGCGCGATCTGGCCTTCCAAGGGCCAGATCATCGAGATCCTCGCCGAGGCGCTCCTCGAGACCGTTATCGCCCACGACCCAGAAGAGCTCTTCAAGCGGGCGCTCCTCGGCGAGATCAAGAGTTTCACCGGGGTCGATCCCGACTCAGCGTTGGGGGGGCGGCCGGGTCGCGGCGAGGTGCGCGCTTCGTTGCATCTCAGATTCGCCGCACCGTTTTCTCGGGGGATCCAGATGTATTCCTGCATGCCGGGCGATGACCATCAGACGAGCGGCGTCAGCGGCTGCGCCTGCTGCAGGCCCCTCGTCCAATCGGCGAGCCGTCGGATCAACGCCGACCTCTCACGGCGGGGGTTCATCGCGGGAATGGGCGCTTCGCTCGCAGCCCTCGGATTCGTACGCCGCGTCGAGGCCGAGCCCGAAGCGGCCGCTGCGCCGATCGTTTTCACGGACTTCCAGCTGTTCGACGGGCGATCCGCTTCGTTGCGCGTCGGGTTACGCCTGCTTGTCGAGGGGGATCGGATCAAGGCGATCGAACTCAGGCGAAGTCGGCGCTCCGGAAGGCGCGAGGGTCATCGACTGCGGCGGCCGGACCCTCATGCCGGGCCTGATCGACGCGCATTGGCACGCGATCTTCGCGGGGCTGAGCGTTTCAAGCCTGCTTTCCGCCGATATCGGCTACATCTTTCTCGCCGCGTCGGCGGAGGCCGAACGCACGCTCATGCGCGGCTTCACCACGGTTCGCGATCTCGGCGGACCGTCCTTCGCGCTCAAGCAGGCGATCGACGACGGGCTCGCCCGTGGGCCGCGCATCTACCCCTGCGGCGCGATGATCACCACCACCGGCGGCCATGGCGACCTGCGGCCGCTCTCCGACTTACCGCGCCGTCCCGGCGGGCCGCTCAGCTTTCTCGAGCAGAAGGGCGCCGCGAATATCGCCGACAGCGCGGACGAGGTGCGGCTGCGGGTGCGCGAGCAGCTCCTGCAGGGAGCCTCCCAGATCAAGCTCGTCGGCGGCGGCGGGGTCTCGTCGCCGCGCACGACGCTCGACATGCTGACGTTCAGCGAACTCGAAATGCGAGCCGGCGTAGAAGCCGCCGCCGACAGGAATACGTATGTCGCCCTCCACGCCTACCCGCCTGTCGCGATCCGCCGCGCGCTGGCGGTCGGCGTTCAGTGCATCGAACACGGCCATCTCATGGACGAAGAAACCGCGAAGCTCATGGCCGACAAGGGCGTATGGCTCAGCACCCAACCGTTTCTCAGCGAAGAAGACACCGGCCGGCTGACCGGCCAAAGCCGGCTCAATGCGCTCCAGGTGTTCGCGGGCACGAATACACTCTACCCGCTAGCGCAAGGAGTACAAGATCAAGACCGCGTTCGGCTCCGATCTCCTCTTTTCGAGCGACTTGGCCACCCGTCAGGGCGTCATGCTGACCCATCTCCGGCGGTGGTACGAAAACGTGGACATTCTCCGGATGGCGACTTCAGTGAATGGGGAGCTCCTCGCCCTATCGGGACCGCGCAATCCCTATCCGGGAAGGCTGGGGATGGTGGAGAAGGATGCCCTCGCTGACCTCCTCGTCGTCAACGGCGATCCGATCGCTGACATCGCGCTTCTCGAAAAGCCCGATACCAATCTAGCAATGATCATGAAGGGGGGTCGGATATACAAGGACATCCCGAAAGGAGGATAGGAGGCCGCGCCCTCAACCGAAGCCGCTTTCTCGCGCTTCCCGCCCGTTCATAGGCGCGATCTTGAAGGGCAGCAGAGGGTGGAGTCCCGGCCAGTCCAGGGCGCGCTGGAGATTTCGCCTGCTCGGACCGAGCGCTGGGGATTGGGGAGGAGTGAGCCTACAGGGGTCGTCTCGGGAAGGATCGGAGTCCGCGCGAAAGCCGCCATTCCATTGCGAGCGCGAAGCAGTCTTCACGCTCGAGCCGCGCCGCGACATTGACGCCGTCGCCATAAGATCCCGTCGCCGGCGATATTGACGATGCTTCCACCGTGGCTTCCGCGTCGTCGACCGCGCGGTCGAACACCTCGCCCAGCCAGGCGTGAGCCATGAACCTCCGGGTCTGGTAAATCTCGAAGCGGGATTTGTTCTTCGCCTCCTCCGTCAATCGTCTCGTGGCAGTTCTCAAAAGGCCCGAAAGAGACACTTTCTAATAGGTAGGAGTAGGCGAGCCTGAGCTTGATCAGCGCCGAGTTCAGGGAACCGATTGAGTCCCATCCTCCGCGACTTTTCGCGCGCGCAGAGCGTTGTCGTCGTTTGGCCCATGGGTCGCGGCCGCGGCAGTACTCAGGCGGCGCTTCTGCCACGGTATTCAGGAATTCCGAGTCCACTCAATGGGTAAGACTACCTATCAGCGATGGTCGATTGTCACATATTTTGCGGCCCGACCTCGGCGAGGAGGCATATAAAGTTGGCAACTGTCCTCTCAAGCCATATGTAGATACGGCCAATCTGCAAGCCTTCAACAATTACCTCTGCGCGACGGTCCTCCATGTTGCGCATGCCCATCGGATGCGGCGCTCTCGCTGGGTCGACGAGCCTGAAGCTTGGAAGCGATGAAGAAGAAAATCCCGCAGTCCGTCGGCGCGTGTTTTGCGCTGATCGAGCGCGAGCTGTTTCGCGGTCATGGGAGAAGCTTACACGATCGCGGATCCCTCTCTCTTCACGCTATCCGGATGGCTGGAGGGCGACGGCGTCGACCCAGCCGAATTCCCGCGCGTGCACGACCACCGCCGCCGCATGGCCGAGCGCCCGGCGGTCAAACGGGCGTTGGAGCAGGAAGACGGTATAGCGAGAGCTCGGTCAGCGAGGTCGCAGGCGCAGGCTCTGCCCGTTCATCTCGCCGTTCAGATCCAAACGGCGGCGCTGGGCCGAAACGCATCATCATCTCCGGCCGGAGCGGAAGTTCCAGTTCTTCCGCCGACCATCTGTCCTTGCTTCTCTCCTTGGTTATTGGGTCCGTCCTGTCGAGCAGGCCTTGTCATACAACGCAAGAACCCGCTGGACCGCCGCGATCACGAGCTCCCGAGGCCGCGCCTTGACGGAACCGTCCGCCACCGCCGGATAAAGGGCGCCAAGATACTGGCTGACGAGGGGCTCTGGAATGATGCGGTCGCCAAGCCTTGCGAAGAGCCGTTCGACTGCGGCTTGGGCTTCAGGATGGGGCCAATAATAACGGATGCGGTCGCTGTAGCTGAAGTGACGCTGGAGCCTGAGGTCGTCCGCGCTCCCCTGGTAGTAGCTGCGCCAGTTGTCCGGCTCCCTCACCATCAGGGCCTCCATCGCGGCCATGAGGGTCTCGTCAGGTGAGGCGGGTCGGAGGAACTGAGCAATCGAATCGAGGCCGTACAGCGCCTCGCGCAGCGCGAAGGTGAGCCAAGGGCCAACCTTGAGAATCGCGAATCCGTCCCGAACTAGAGATTCAAGCGATGCAGCGGGCTGGTAATCGGTCGAATGAGCCTCAAAGACGAAGCCCGGCATATCGGCCAGAGACGCAGCGAGATCCCGCGCCTTGTCCGGCTCATAGGCGATCACTTCGGTGCTGGCGAACTCGACGCCGGGCTGCACGACGACGGCTATCGCGCGCGCGAAGGCCTTTTCGAGACCGATCGCCTTGAAGGCGTCCCGATGCGCCTCGACCGTGCGCAGCGCCGCCTCCGGTCGCGTCACCGCAAGCGACGCCAGAGCGTGCTGCGCGCCGCCGGGAACCGGAACCTCGGTGCCTATGACGTAGACGGGAGCCGGACCGTCGCCCACGCCGGCCTCGGCGACCGCGGCCAGGGAAGCGGCGCGCTCGGACGCAACATCGTCGGCGAGCGCCGCACCCTCTCCGGCGCACCCCATGCTGGTGTCGAGATGCAATTTGTCAAAGCCGGCTCGGGCATAGGCGTCGATCATCGCCTTGGCATTTTGCATGGCGTCCTTGGCGGGCTGGCGCTTCCAGGGATTGGGACCGAGATGGTCGCCGCCGAGAATGACGCGGGTTGGGCTGAATCCGACGCGCGCCGCGATCGCCTCGACGAACCGCCGGAAATCCGCCGGCGTCATACCGGTGTAGCCGCCCTCCTGGTTGACCTGGTTGCAGGTCGCCTCAATGAGGACGCGCCGTCCCGTGCGAAGGCCATGCATGAGCGCCGCCTCGATGACGATGGGGTGGGCCGTGCAGACCGACGTGACGCCGGCCTCGCCGTCGGTCAGGCGCTCGCTGACGAGCGTCGGGACACGTCGGATCATCACGGAAGCCTCCGGGAGCGTTCCGCCAGAAACGCGTCGAGCTCCGCCTGGCTCGCCGCCCCCTCCATAGGCCCTCGCCGCGTGACCGCAAGCGCCCCGCTCGCGGCGGCATAAGCCAAGCAGCGCTCGGGCGGCATGTCGCGCAGCCAGCAACTGATGAACGTGGCGCCGAAGCAGTCGCCGGCCCCGGTGGGATCCACTTCTTCGACCGCGAAGCCATGTTGCGTCAGATGCGTCGGCGCCGTCGAAATAGCTCGCGCCTTCCGCGCCTCTTTTGTGGACAACTGCGCGCACGCCGTGGCTGAGGATCTCGGCGACCGCGCCTTCCTCCGTCTTGGCGGCCGTGAACAGGTAAAGCTCCGGACCGCTCGGCAGAAAAACGTCGCATCGGCGGAACAGCGCCTCGCACGCCTTGCGAAGACCGGGCAGGCTCAGCATCTCCGGCCGAAGATTTGGGTCGAAGGAGATGGCGCCGCCGCGCGTCTTCACCGTTTCGACCGCCTGCAGAACGATTTCGACGATCGCTGACGAGAACAACGCCGTTCCCATCATGTGGAGATGATCGCTGTGATCGAGCACGACGCGCGCTGCGGCGTCGAGCGCTATGCGTCCGGAGGCGCTTTGCTTGATGTTGTACACGAAAGCTCGAGAGCCGTCAGGCCTGTACCGCACGAAGGCGCTGCCGGTCACCGCCTCAGGGTCAATCCGGATTCCGCTCACGTCGACGCCGTCTCGACGAAGGCGATTGAGATTGATGCGTCCGAAGTCGTCGTCGCCGACGCAGCCGATCATCGCGGCCGGCTGACCGAAGCGCGCGGCTTGGTCGATGAAGATCGCCGGCGCGCCCGACGGGAAAGGCCCAACGAGCTTGATCGGCTCGAGGAACCCGTCGCCGGGCTCCGTCGCCATGATCTCGACGAGGATCTCGCCGATCGTGAGGATCGACTTCATCTCTCAGCTCATCCAGTTGCCGCCGTCGATGTTGTAAGTCTGCGCCACGATATAGTGGGCGTCGTCGCTGGCCAGAAATGTCGCAAGTCCGCCGATCTCGTCCGGCCGCGCCATCCGGCCGTAAGGAACCGCCGCCCCGACCATCCGCTTTTTCTCGCCGGGTTTCAGATTCTCGTACTTGGCGAACATCGCGTCGACATGGTCCCAATGCTCGTTGTCGACGACGCCGGGCGCGATTGCGTTGACATTGATGCGATGCTTGATGAGGTCGAGGCCCGCGCTCTGGGTGAGGCTGATGACGGCCGCCTTGGACGAGCAGTAGACGGCGACAAGCGCTTCGCCGCGGCGCCCGGCCTGCGATGCGAAGTTGATGATTTTGCCGCCACGGCCCTGCTTGATCATCTGCTTTGCGCCCGCCTGCAGCATGAAAAGCAGGCCCTCGACATTGACCCCGTAGACGCGGCGGTAGCTCTCGCGCGTAATCTCGACGATCGGCGCGAGGTCGAAGATCCCGGCGTTGTTGACGAGAATGTCGAGACTTCCGAAATGCGCGACGGTAGCCGCGATGGTCGCGTCGATCGACGCTTGGTCGGTGATGTCGAGCTTGAATCCGAACGCGCTCGACCCCAATGCCGATGCGACCGTCTTGGCGCCCTCTTCATTCAGGTCGGCGATGACGACTTTCGCGCCTTCCTTTACATAGCGTTCTGCGATCGCCTTGCCGATCCCGCGGGCGGCCCCGGTAATGATTGCAACCTTTTTCTCGAGTTTCATCGATCTCTCCCTCGGCTCTCGCGGACTCTCGATGGGCATGACGGCGCCGCTGCGGCGGCAGCATCCGCGTATGGCGCCCCTTGCGTTGAATGAACCTTCAGGAAGGCCACGGCCCTCGCGGCCGTGGCCTCAATTTCTTTACTTGATGTAGCCGGCGCGCTTCATCGTGTCGGTGACGGCCGCCTGTGACTTCTCCAGCGCCGAAGCGACTGTGTCCGAGCCGGAGAGAGCAGCCGAGATGTTTTGACCGACAGTCGTGCCGATGCCCTGGAACTCAGGAATGGCGACGAACTGCACGCCCGTATAAGGAACGGGATCCTTGGTCGGGTGGGTCGGGTCAGCCGACATGATCGCCTTCAAGACGATCGGCGCAAAGGGCGCCGCCTTCAGGTAGTCGGGATTGTCATAGGTGGATTTGCGCGTGCCGGGAGGAGCCGAGACCCATCCCTCCGTGTCGCCGACCAGTTTGACGTAGTCCTTTGACGTCGCCCAGCGCACGAAATCCTTGGCGACCGCCTCCTTCTTGGTCGTGCTCGGGATGGCAAGCGCCCAGGACCACGCCCACTGAGCGCCGTTCGGCGTCACCGCAATCGGCGCCTTTGCGAAGCCGACCTTGTCGGCCACCTTGCTTTCCTTCGGATTGGAGATTCGCCCCGCCGCCGACGTTGCGTCGATCCAGAT
The DNA here is from genome assembly GCA_963819255.1 of uncultured Alphaproteobacteria bacterium. Taxonomy (GTDB): domain Bacteria; phylum Pseudomonadota; class Alphaproteobacteria; order Rhizobiales; family Beijerinckiaceae; genus Roseiarcus. Next base: position 63,085 of record CAWFVS010000035.1, on the reverse strand, counting down.
CGCGCACTTGCCGCCGGCGAACAAAGCCTGGTTCTCATTGAATCCGTTCGCGGAGGCGCCAGGAGGTCCATCGGCCTTCATCAGATCGACGTAGAAGTTGATCGCGGTCTCCCAAGGCTTGGAGGTCAACTGCGGCTTCCAGTCCATGTCGAACCACCGGCCGCCAAACGTGTTCACCAGCGTGCCGAGAAACGCCATGTTTTCGCCCCAGCCCGGTTTCCCGCGCAGGCAGATTCCATAAACTCCGTTGGCCTTGTCGGTCAGTTTGTCGGCGAATTGTTTGATCTGATCGTAGGTCGGCTGCTCGGGCATCGTGAGCCCCGCCTTCTCGAACAGGTCCTTGCGATACATGGTGAAGGAACTCTCGGCGTAGAACGGCACAGCGTAGAGCTTCCCGTTCACGGAGAGGCCCGCCTTCACCGGCGCGAGCAGATCAGCGTAGTCATAGTCCTTCAAGTCATCGAGCTCGGTCAGCCAACTGCGCTTGCCCCAGAGCGGAGTTTCGTAGGCGCCGATCGTTACGATGTCGTAGGTTCCGCTCTTGGTGGTGATATCGAGGGTCACCTTCTGGCGGAGGACGTTTTCCTCCAGAATCACCCAATTGATCTTGTTGCCGGTCTGCTGCTCCCACTTGGACGACAGCTTCTGCATGATAATCATGTCGTCGTTGTTGACGGTCGCGACCGTCAACGTTTCCGCGCGAACGACGGTGATTCCGCCTAAAGCAAGCGCTAGTCCGGCCGCCCAAATTCTGAGCCCTGCCATGGCATCTTCCTCCTCTTGAGTCATGGCCAACCAACTGGCCATACGCGCGACCCGTATGCTACAATGTCAATGACAAGTCAACCATACAGTTGAAAAAATCTTTACGTATGTTAAAAACACTGAGCGGGGGCGATGAGTGAACGGGAAACGGGAGCGCCAACGCGCATCCGGACCATGGAGGAGTTCGCTGCGGCGAGCGGCGTTTCGCGGCCGACCCTGTCGCGGTTTTTCAACGATCCCCACAGTGTACGGAAATCCTCGCGGGTCAGAATCGAGGAAGCGATGGAACGGTTTGGCTATCGGCCAAATCTGTTCGCGACCAATTTCAATCGGCGTAGCCCCAAGACGCTCGGAATTGTCGTCCCCTCGCTGATGGACCCTTTTTACGCCGGACTCGTACAGTGGATCGAACGGCAAGCGTTGGCGTTCGGTTACTGGACTGTCATTCAGAACAGTCAAGGGGATCCCGAGCGCGAGGCGGAAGCCGTCGCGACACTGATGTCGCTCAAGGTGGCCGGCGCGATCGCCATTCCTCTGGGCTACGCTTCGCGCGACGGCCTCTTTAGACAAATGGCGGACATCATGCCGCTCGTGTTTCTGGACGCCCGACCGGATGCGATCGGCGCCTTTGTCGGCACCGACAACCAGCAAAGCATGGGTCTGATGGTCGACTATCTGCTCCGGTCGGGGTCGCCCCCCAGCTACTTCGACATGCCTGACGTCAATCAGAACGCCCGCGAGCGCCGACTTGCCTACGAAACCGCCATGCAGGAGCACGGCGCCGAGGCGACCATTTTCCCTGTGAGCCGCCCTGGCTGGGAATTCGAGCGGATCGCCTTTGAGGAGGCGAGCGCGCTCATCAAATCGGGCGCATTGACCGGTGGCACGATCCTATGCGCCAACGATCGAATCGCCTTCGGAGTCATGGCCGCAGCGTGCCAGTCCGGTTTGACAACCGGCCGCCTGGCGGACCTCCGCGTTGCGGGACACGACGACCATCCTTTGAGCCAGTTCACCTGCCCGCCGCTCACCACCGTGGCGCAGGACGTGGAACGGCTGGCGAGAGATAGTCTTGAATGTCTGATGCAAGGGATCTCCAGCGGGGCGAACACCGTCGTCGATCAACGGCTTGAAGCAAAGTTGATCATGCGCGCGTCTGCTTAGGTCCGTTCACGGGGCCGATCTTGATGAGCAGCAGCGGGTCGATTACGGCCGTCTGACGGGCCGATCGGTCCAGCAGGAAATGTCGGACGAAGCGCTGCGAATCTGCGGCCCGGTGGAGACGACACGGCCGCAGAGTCGCCTGGCTCTCAATAAATCTTCACATACTCGAAGTCGCCGGGCTGGTTGTTGACGCCGACGCGCGGGGGTGCGATCCAGCTCGCGTATTTGCCGCGCTCGTGGCAGGGCTTCATCAGCGAATTGATGAACAGCATGTCCTCCTCGTCGGGCAGCCATGCGCCGCTGCGCGTCCGCCACGCGTCCTCGGTCAAAACCTCGCCCGCGGGACTCACGCGCTTGCCCGCGAACTCGCCGATTTTGCGGTTAAAACCCTTGTGCGGCTGGACGAACTTGAAGGCGATGCCGGCCTTCTCGACCACCTTGTTCCAGCGGTCGACGCCGCCCTGGCAGTCGGCGATGTAGTCGTCGAGCAACCTCGCGTTGATGGCGCGAAGCGCCGGAACCTCATCCTCGACGATCCTGCCGTCGACGACGCGCATCACGGGGTAGGTCGAGTCGGAAAGCACATGGTCGTCCTCGAGCTTCGCCTCGTTGAAGCGGCCCTTGAGCCCCGAGCTGAAGGCCTCTGCGGCGTTGCTGGAGATCTCGCCGCCGAACAGGTCGCGGGTCACCGAAATGTGGAAATTGGCCTTGCGCTGCAGGAGCGGCAGGTCGACCACGCCGAGCTTTCGCACCGCTTCGACGTCGTTCGGATCGTTGATGCCGGCCCTCACCATCGCCGCGCAGGTCGCCTCGATCGTCCGCTGCACGCCGGTCTCGCCGACGAACATGTGATGGGCCTCCTCGGTCAGCATGAAACGGCAGGTGCGCGACAGCGGATCGAAGCCGCTCTCGGCGAGCGCGGCGAGCTGCATCTTGCCGTCGCGGTCGGTGAAGGTGGTGAACATGAAGAACGACAGCCAGTCCGGCGTGTTCTCGTTGAAGGCGCCGAGGATGCGCGGGTTGTCCGCCTCGCCGCTGCGGCGCTCGAGCAAAGCCTGGGCCTCCTCGCGGCCGTCCTTGCCGAAATATTTGACCAGCAGGTAGACCATCGCCCACAGGTGGCGGCCTTCCTCGACATTGACCTGGAAAAGGTTGCGCATGTCGTAGAGGCTGGGCGCGGTCGCGCCGAGATAGCGCTGCTGCTCGACCGAAGCGGGCTCGGTGTCGCCCTGCACAACGAGCAGCCGGCGCAGAAGAGACCGGTATTCGCCCGGGACCTCCTGCCAGGCCGGCTCGCCCTTGTGGCGGCCGAAGGGGATCGTGCGCCCCTCGACTTTGGGCGCGAGCAGGATGCCCCAGTGATATTGCGGCATCTGCACGTAGCCGAACTTGGCCCAGCCGCTCGGGTCGACGCCGACCGCCGTGCGCAGATAGACCTGCGAGGCCTGATAGCCCTCGGGGCCCATGACGTTCCACCAGTCGAGGTAGTTGGGACGCCAGGTCTCGAGCGCCCGCTGAACCTGCTTGTCGGAGGAGAGCGCAACGTTGTTGGGGATGATGTCGTCGGTGTCGATCTCGACGAAGCGGTGGCCGCTGACCGTCACGGCGTCTTCGGTCAGAGTGTCTTCAGAGCTCATGATTGCTTCCCTTCTGATGCCTTCTCCATCCCTGCGCTCAGGTCGAACAAATTCGTCGCCTCCGATTCGAGCGTCTCCTGGCCGTATTGATTGAAGACCCGCCAGCGCCACCGCAGGATTCCAAGGGTGGGCTGGCTCTTCGACAGCCGCGTCTCCAAGACTTCTGCTTTGAGGGTCAGGCGGTCCCCGGGACGGACCGGGTTGGGCCATTTGATGTAGGCGACGCCCGGAGAGCCGAAGGTCTCGGAGCCGGCCAGCACATTGTCGACCGCAAGGCGCATGGCGATCACGCAGGTCAGCCATCCGCTCGCGATCAGTCCGCCGTACCGCCCCTGCGCCGCGGCCTCCGGGTCGGTGTGGAACCACTGCGGGTCGTAGGCCTCGGCGAAGCGCCTCAGCTCCTCCTCCGCGACGAGATAAGGGCCCGCCTCGATGACCTGTCCAGCATGGAACTCGGCGAATTTCATCGGCTCTCCGAGAGCAGTATAATTCTTGACAAAATCGCGCCGTGCTTCCCCTCATCCGGCCGCGCTCCGCGCGGCCACCTTCTCCCGCAAGCGGGAGAAGCGGCTCCCCTCTCCCGCTTGCGGGAGAGGGTGGCGGCCGAAGGCCGCCGGGTGAGGGGAAGCCCGCTGGACCGAATGTCATCAAGATCAAGCCTGCGAGCGCCGCCGCGACTTCGCCGCATCAATAAGTCTCCACATGCAGCCGGCCCTCGCGCTTGAGCGAAGCCCCGACCATTTCCCAGTCGAGTCCGCCGGCGCGCGCGACGTCGCGCAGGGCCAGCACGACGCCATCCTCCATGGCCTTCAGGCCGCAGACGTAGAAATAGGCGTTGGGATCGGCGAGGAGCGGCGCGAGATCCGCCGCCCGCTCGCGCATGAGCTCCTGCACGTAAAGCTTGGGCCGGCCGGGCGTGCGGCTGAAGGCGAGATTGACGTCGATGAAGTCCCTGGGCAGGTTGGCGAGCGGGCCGAAATAGGGAAGCTCCTCCTTCGTCCGGGCGCCGAAGAAGAGCATCAGCTTGCCGCCCTCGAACTTTCCCGACTTGCGCAAGCGTCGACGCCATTCGGTCATGGCCCGCATCGGCGCGCTGCCGGTGCCGGTGCAGATCATCACGATGGCGCTTCTCGGATGGTTCGGCATGAGGAAGCTCGCGCCAAAGGGGCCGGTGACCTGGACTTCGTCGCCGACCTCGAGGTCGCAGAGATAGTTGCTGGCGACGCCGCGCGCCGGGCGGCCCTGATGGTCCTCCAGCACCCGTTTCACCGTCAACGACGCGTTGTTGTATCCGGGCCGCTCGCCGTTGCGGGGGCTGGCGATCGAATACTGCCGCGGGTGATGTGGCCGCCCCTCCGCGTCGACCCCGAGCGGAACGATTCCGATCGACTGGCCTTCCAGCACCGGGAACGGCGTCGCGCCGAAATCGAGGACGATGTGGTGCGTGTCGTAGTTCTTGCCGACTTGCGTCACGCGGACATTGCCGGTGACCGTCGCGGTGATCGATTTCTCCGCGGCGCGCGGCCCGTAGAGATTGACGTAGGGATGGGCGGCGGACCAGGGCGGCGCAACGGCGGCGTATTCGCCCACGCGAAAGACGCCCTCGCCTTCGGATGCGGCGGGCGCGGCGATTTCAGCCGCTTGCGCCGTCGCCTCGACCGGCGCGGCGCCCGCCGCGGCAAGCTCGTCTGCGGTCAACTCGAAAGGGAGGACGTCCCAGTCGAACTGGGCCTCGACGCTGTAGGCGCTGGCAGCCGGCACGACCCGCCAATTGTCGATGCTGCCGGTCGGGCAGGGGGGGATGCAGGCCATGCAAAGGTCGCACTTCGCGGCGTCGACCACGTAGTTGCGGGCGTCATGGGTGATCGCGCCGACCGGACAGGTCGCCTCGCAGGTGTTGCATCGGATGCAGATTTCGGGATCGATCAGGTGCTGCCTGATGACCGACGGATCGACACGCTCCATGCGGCTCCTCCTCCGCTAGCGCAAGATGATTTCTGAAGGAAATGCGTCGCTTGCCCTCATCCGGCCGCGCCATAGGGCGTTCGTCAGAACGCCCGTCTCTCGACGGGCTATGGCGCGGCCACCTTCTCCCGCAAGCGGGAGAAGAGGCTCTCGGCGCGGTCGCTCCCCTCTCCCGCTTGCGGGAGAGGGTGGCGGCCGAAGGCCGCCGAGTGAGGGAAAGCTGCATCGACCGAATTCGTCATGCTCTAGACCCTGCCCCAGTCGAACGCGGCTTTTTCGCCGGTGCCGTAGACTTTCAGCGCGCCCTTCTCGCCGACGGCGTTCGGCCGCTGGAAGATCCAGTTCTGCCAGGCCGACAGGCGCCCGAACACCCGGGTGAACAGGGTCTCCGGCCCGTTGAAGCGCAGGTTCGCCTCGAGCGCGGTCAGCGCGTCGGGGCTCATCGACGCCCGCTCCTCGACGGCGAGGCGCACCTCGTCGCTCCAGTCGATGTCGTCGGGAGCGCTGGTGGCGAGCCCGAGGGCAAAGGCGGCGGCCGCGTCGAGCGGCTCGCCGAGCTTCGCCTTCACCGCTTCGAGCGGCGCCCTCTCGTCGTAGAAGCGGCGCCCGAGCCGGCTCTGCCCGGTCGCCATCGGGTAATCGCCGAAATTCGCCGCGCCGACCACGATCTTCGGCGCCCGCGCCGCCTCGCCCGGCAGCGCCAGATGGTAGATGCGGTCGCAGGCGAGCGCCAATTCGAAGAGCGTGCCGGCGAAGCACGAGCCTTCCTCCACCAGCGCGAAGAGACTGCGCGAGGCGACGTCGAGCCGGCTCAAGGTGCGGCGCAGATAGCCGATCGTCTCGCGCACGAGCCAATGCCCTTTGAGCGCCTCGAGCGTCTCGTCCATGGCGATCACGGCGGCGGGCTCCCCCTCGGTCTTGATGAGCCAGACGCCGATATCGAGCTCGTTGGTGCGCATCCAGAGGATCGCGTCCTCGAGCTCGCGGGCGAGCGCCAGCGGATACCACTTCGCTCCCGCGGCCTCGATCGCCGCGACGTCCTGCGGCTGCGGGGCCGACGGACCTTTCACGGTCAGGGTCGCCGCGCGCGCGGCCCGGTCGATCGCCACCGAAACATGGGAATAGCGCAGGGCGTCCGCCTCGACGATCCGCTCGATCGGCGTCAATTCGACGCCCTTGGCCTTCTCGGGACGCTCGCTCGTCGCGGCGAGCGCCAGCGCGCGCTCCTTCACCTTGGCGGCGAACTCACCGGGCTTGGCGATGTGGTCGACCAGTCGCCAATCGAGCGCCTTCTGGCCGCGCACGCCTTCGCTCGTCGTGCAGAAGACGTCGGCGAGGTCGTGGCGGACGTGGCGTTTGTCGGTCAGGCGGGTCAGCCCGCCGGTGCCCGGGAGCACGCCGAGCAACGGCGCCTCGGGCAGGCTGACGGCGCTCGAGCGGTCGTCCACCAGCACGATTTCGTCGCAGGCGAGGGCGAGCTCGTAGCCGCCGCCCGCGCAGGAGCCGTTCACCGCGGCGAGGAACTTGAGACCGCCGGAGCGCGACGAATCCTCGAGCCCGTTGCGCGTCTCGTTGGTGAACTTGCAGAAGTTGACCTTCCAGGCGTGGCTCGAGAGGCCGAGCATGAAGATGTTGGCCCCGGACGAGAACACCCGGTCCCGAGCGCTGGTGACGACCACGGCTCGCACTTCCGGATGTTCGAAGCGGATGCGGTTGACCGCGTCGGCGAGCTCGATGTCGACCCCGAGATCGTAGCTGTTGAGCTTGAGCTTGTAGCCCGGTCGAATGCCGCCGTTCTCGTCGAAATCGGCCAGCAGCGTCGCCACCGGTCCGTCGAATTTCAGCTTCCAGTGACGGTAATGCGCGGGCGCGGTCTGATAGTCGACCGGCTCGGGACGAGCTCATCGGGCTCTCCTTGATAGGCAATTTACTGCCATACCGTTAATGCACCATAATGCATATCCGCGCGCCCGGCAAGCGTCTCGGCGGCATTTTTGTGCGCGCTTGCTATACCGGCAGACCGAGCGCCCGCCGCACCTCGGCGCGAAGGATCTGGAAGGTCTCGAGGAGCGGCTGGGCGCTGGTGTCGACCCTGAGCTCCGCCTTCGAATAGAACGCCGCGCGGCCGGCGAGGATGGTCTTCAGGTCCTCCATCGCCTCGGAGCTCGCCGCCATCGGGCGAGGTCGCCCTGCGCTGCGACGCGCGCCATGTGGTCTTCCGGATCCGCCTGCAGCCAGACCGTCGTGCAATGGCGGAGCAAGAGGTTGAAGCTGACGAGGTCGGAGACCATGCCGCCGGCGGTGGCGATCACCGCCTCGGCATAGATCTGGACCGCCTCCTCGAGCGCGCGGCGTTCGTAGCGGCGATAGGCGTTCTGACCGTAGAGGCCGAGAATCTCGGCGGTGCTGCAGCCCGCCATCTTCTCGATCTCGCGGGTCAGCTCGACGAAAGGGAAATCCAGGTCCTCGGCCAGCATGCGGCCGAGCGTCGACTTGCCCGCGCCGCGCAGCCCGATGAGAGCGATGCGCGGCGAACGGGCGGGCTTCGCCCTGCGCCGCCTCGCGTCCCGAGCAGTTCGCCGACCGCGACCCGCACCCGGCGCAACGTCGCCTCGTCGCGGTTCTCCAGCATTTCCCGCAGCAGGAGCCACTCGGGCGACTGGGTCGTCACGTCGCCGAGAAGCTCGGCGAAGGAGCAGTGGAGCGCGCGCGTCACCTGCAACAGGACGAGGATCGACGCGTTGCCGACGCCATATTCGAGATTGGCGAGATGCCGTTCCGAAACCTCGGTCGCCTGGGCCAGCGCCTTGCGCGTCATGCCCCGACGCGCCCGCAAAGCCCGCACCCGCTCGCCGAGCGCGATCAGGAACGGGTCCCTGCGCTCAGCGATCTCGGCTTCGTCCGCCTGAGCGGGCGCAGCCTCGCCCGGGACGATGAGGCCTGCCGGCAGTATAGTGCTTGACATGAAGTTCCCGCGCCAGTACCAGAGCTGTGAAGCATAATATTGCATCAACGCCAAGGCGGGCAAGCCGTTCCGGCCGCATGTGGCGCAGTGAGCCTCATGAAGGAAGCTGGCGGGGCGCCCATCGAATGGCCGCTCTCGGCTCGATACGCCTCGCCCCGCGGAGGGTGCGCGTCTCGCGCACCTTGGGCGGCGAGACGCCGCCCAACCAACCTCGGACCAAGGCCGCGCCTATGCTTTTTCCCTGTTGCCAGAGGGGCGAATTCGGTCCACCAACACTGAAAAAGATGAAGACCGGGAGAAGACGACGCATGAGCCCGAACGTCGCCGCGCCGCCGGAAATCTTCAACTTCGCCCGGCATCTTCTCGAGACGAACGCGAGCCGCGCCGACAAGGTCGCCTTCATCGACGATGAGGGCGCGCTCACCTACGGCGTGCTCGAGGAGCGCGCGCGCCGTCTCGCGGCCGCGCTGAAGGACGCCGGCGTCAAGCGCGAGGAGCGCGTGATGCTGCTCATGCTCGACAGCGCCGACTGGCCCGTCGCCTTTCTCGGCGCGATGCTCGCCGGAATCGTCGCGGTCCCGGTCAACACCCTGCTCACCGCCGACGACTACGCCTACCTGCTCGAACATTGCCGCGCGCAGGCGGTTCTCGTCAGCGGCGCGGTCAAGCCGGCGCTGAAGGCCGCGCTGACCAAGGCGGACCACGAGGTCCACAAGGTCGTCGTCTCGCGTCCGACGCAGCCGCTCGAATTCGGCGAGGCCGAGTTCGAGGCCTTTCTCGGCGATCATGCGCCGCTCGCGCGTCCGGCCCGGACCCACGCCGACGATCCCGCCTTCTGGCTCTATTCGTCCGGCTCGACCGGACGCCCCAAGGGGACCGTCCATTCCCATGCCAACCCCTACTGGACGGCCGAGCTTTACGGCAAGGGGATCCTCGGCCTTCGCGAGGACGACGTCTGCTTCTCGGCGGCAAAGCTCTTCTTCGCCTACGGGCTCGGGAATGCGCTCTCCTTCCCGCTGTCGGTCGGCGCGACGGCGCTTCTGATGGCCGAGCGCCCGACGCCGGAGGCCGTGTTCAGACGACTGACCGGCGGCGTCGGCGGCGTGAAGCCGACCGTCTTCTACGGCGCGCCGACCGGCTACGCCGGCATGCTCGCCTCGCCCGCGTGCCTCAAGCGCGAGGACGTGGCGCTGCGCCTCGCCTCTTCCGCCGGGGAGGCGCTGCCGGCCGAGATCGGCGAACGGTTCAAGCGCCATTTCGGCGTCGACATCATCGACGGCATCGGGTCGACCGAGATGCTGCACATCTTCATCTCGAACCGCCCCGGGCAGGTGCGCTACGGCGCGACCGGCTGGCCGGTGCCGGGCTACGACATCGAGCTGCGCGGCGAGGGCGGCGGCGCCGTCGAGGACGGCGAGCCCGGCGACCTCTACATCCGCGGGCCGTCGGCCGCGATGATGTACTGGGGGAACCGCGAGAAGACCCGCGACACCTTCCAGGGCGGCTGGACCAAGAGCGGCGACAAATACATCCGCAGCGCCGACGGCGCCTTCACCTACGCCGGACGCAGCGACGACATGCTGAAGGTGAGCGGCGTCTGGGTGAGCCCGTTCGAGGTCGAGGCGACCATCGTCCAGCATCAGGGGGTGCTCGAGGCCGCCGTCATCGGAGCGCCCGACGCGGAGGGGCTGACCAAGACCAAGGCCTTCGTGGTCTTGCGGCCCGGCGCGCGCGTCGACGAAGACGAGCTCAAGGCCTTCGTCAAGGACCGGCTCGCGCCCTTCAAATACCCGCGCGCGATCGAGTTCATCGCGGAATTGCCGAAGACCGCGACCGGCAAGATCCAGCGCTTCCGCCTGAGGGAGATGGAGCGCGGGCGCCAATGACCGAGCCTCGAACGCCGCGACCCGCTGCGACCATCATCCTCCTCAGGGACGCCCCGGCGGGGCTCGAGACCTTCATGGTCGTGCGCCATCACCAGATCGACTTCGCCTCGGGGGCGCTCGTCTTTCCGGGCGGGCGGCTGGAGGCGGCGGATGCGGAGCTGGCTGGGAGCGCTGTAGCCGCGCTCCATAGCCCGTCGACAGACGGGCGTCCTGGCGGACGCCCTATGGAACGCGGCGGCGCGGTCAGCGACCGCGCCCTACACGACGCCGACCCGCTCGCCTCGTTCAAGGTCGCCGCGATCCGCGAGGCGTTCGAGGAATGCGGCGTGCTGCTCGCCCGCGAGAAGAGCGGCGCGCCCGTCCCGGCCCGGCGGGTGGAGAAGCTCGATCGCGCCGCGCCCTTCGCCGAGCTTTTGGCGCGCGAGGCGCTCGTCCCGGCGATCGGCCTGCTCGTCCCCTTCGCCCATTGGATCACGCCGGTCTTCGTGCCGAAGCGGTTCGACACCCGCTTCTTCCTTGCGCTCGCGCCCCCCGGCCAGGCGCTCGCCCACGACGGGCGGGAGGCGGTCGATTCGGTCTGGATTACGCCGCGCGAGGCGCTGGCGGAGCACGGCAAGCGGTTCAAGCTCCTCTTTCCGACCGAGCGCAATCTGTGGAAGCTCACGGCCCACGCCGACGCGGCCGCGGCGCTCGCCGCCGCCCGCGCTCAGCCGGTCGTCACCGTGCTGCCCGAGGCGGTCAGGTCGACGGCGGCCCGGGCCTGAAAATTCCGGCCGAGGCCGGCTACGGCGGCGAGGCGTTTTCCGTGCGGGGACTGCTCTGATTCCGCCCATCGGGGCGGGATAGGCCGTTTTAGCGCCAGTTTAGCGTCGGGCCTCAACAATTCCAGAGGCTTGCGACCCGGTTTAGCGTCGCCCAAAATTTTGGGCGTTCGGCGCGCCGGGCGGGCCAGGCACGGGAGCAAAATCTACGTTAGTGCAGGTGTATTATGTATAATATCTCAGGCGCTGTCGAACCCCCTCACGGCGTCTCAAGGGACGCTCACGCGGCCTCGAGCCCGCCCTTGTCGCGCAAGAAGGCGATCACCTGGTCGACGCCCTCGCCGGTCTTCATGTTGGCCATGACGAAGGGTTTTGTCTTGCGCTGGGCGGCGGCGTCGCGAGCCATCACGTCGAGGGAGGCGCCGACAAAGGGGGCAAGGTCGATCTTGTTGATGACGAGGAGGTCCGAGCGAGTGACGCCAGGCCCTCCTTTGCGCGGGATTTTCTCGCCGCCCGAGACGTCGATGACATAGATGGTGAGGTCGGCGAGCTCGGGCGAGAAGGTCGCGGCGAGATTGTCGCCGCCCGACTCGATGAGGATCAGGTCGAGGTTTTGAAAGCGCTTCCGCATCTCTGCGATCGCCGCGAGATTAATGGAAGCGTCCTCGCGGATGGCGGTGTGCGGACAGCCGCCGGTCTCGACGCCCATGATCCGCTCGGGCGGCAGCGCGCCAGCCTCGACCAGAATGCGCGCGTCCTCCTTGGTGTAGATGTCGTTGGTGATCGCGGCGATGTCGAGCCTGTCTCTCAGCCGCTTGCAGAGCTGCTCCATCAGCGCCGTCTTGCCGGAGCCGACCGGCCCGCCAACGCCGACGCGCAAGGGTTGCCTGGACGAGGTCATAGGCCTGTTGATTATTCCTGCTCGGCGACCGTATCTCAGCCGCCGACTTCGCGCCAGACGAGAACCGGTGGGTTTGGCGAGGAAACCAGCCCTTGGTCATCGACGTCAACCCAGTTCGCGCGGTTGGGCTTTCAGCCTCGTCCCTCTATCAAGCGCCATGGTCTCGATTTTGTTGGCGCCGCTTTCGCCATTCGGGTTGATCCTCGGCGCCGCAGCGTTCCTCGCTGCCCTGACGCCGAGCATGATTCCCCGCCCTGGCGTTTTGCAGGGGGTCGAGGCCGGCGTTGCCTTCGCCTTGCTCTACGGCGTTGGGACAGGGGCAAGAGCTCTATGGTCGTGGTTGGAGTTGCCTGTCGCAAGCGATCGCTATCGCCGCGCCCTTCTCCGGATGTCGACCCTTCTGTGCTTGGCCCTCATCGGCTACGGGCTCGCGCGGGAGACGGACTGGCAGAACGCCATCCGACGGGCGATGGGCATGCCGGCTGTCCCCGCCGGGCTTCCGGTTCCTCATCGCAATCGTGAGCGCCCCCGTCGGCCTGTTCCTTATCGGTCTCGCCAGGCTCTTCAACGCTTCCGCGATGCTCGTTTCGGTTCATTTGGCGAAGCGCGTCCCTCGCCGCGTTGCGCTTCTCGTCGGTTTCGGCGCCGCGGCGCTGCTGTTCTGGACTATCGGCGACGGCCTCTTGCTGAGGACGGCTCTTCACGAGCTCGATAGTTCCTATCGCCGCATCGACGCGCTGCTGCCTGCCGAGCTTTCGGCGCCCGAAGATCCCTTGAAGAGCGGCAGCAGCAAGTCCCTTGTTTCGTGGGCCAGTCTCGGCGCGCAGGGGCGCAAGCGCGTGATTGCGGTCCCCCTCCAAGAGCGATATTTCGACGCTGACCGCGGGCTCCGCGATGGAGCCGTTCCGGGTCTATGTCGGCCTCAACTCTGCCGAAACTGTCGAACAGCGCGCGGCACTGGCGCTGGCGGAGCTGAAACGGGTCAGGGCGTTCGACCGCGCGGTGCTCGTGATCGCGACGCCGACGGGCCCGGCTGGGTCGATCCTTCGGGCATCGCGCCGCTCGAGGTCCTCCATCGCGGCGACGTCGCGTCGGTCTCGGTGCAATATTCCTACTTGCCGAGTTGGCTTTCCTTGCTCGTCGAGCCGGATTACGGCGCCGATACGGCGCGCGCCGTTTTTCGTGTCGTCTATGACTATTGGCGCGCCCTGCCCAAGGAGCGGCGGCCGCGCCTTTATCTGTTCGGGCTTAGCCTCGGCGCCCGGAACTCCGACCTGTCTGCGGATGTCTTCGACATCATCGCGGACCCCTATCAAGGGGCGCTGTGGGTTGGCCCCTCATGGGACAGCGTGACCTGGCGCAAAACGACCGCGATGCGTGAGCGCGGGAGCCCGGTCTGGCTGCCGCGCTTTCGCGACGAGTCGCTCTTCCGCTTTACCACGCAGCGCAACGAACTCGATGAGGCCGACACGCGTTGGGGGCCGATGCGAATGGTTTTTTTGCAGTATCCCTCCGACCCGATCGTTTTTTTCGAGACCAGCAGCTTGTGGCGTCCGCCTTCCTGGATGAAGCAACCGAGAGGCCCGGACGTCGCGCCGGAAATCCGCTGGATCCCGCTCGTCACGTTGGTCCAGCAGATCTGCGACATGATGACCGCCACGACGACGCCTCGCGGCGTCGGGCATGTCTATGCCGCGGCCCACTATCTCGACGCTTGGATCGCCGTGACCGAGCCGCAAGGCTGGAACGAGGAAAGCCTCGCCCGCCTGCGCGAATGGCTCACTGCACATGACTTATGAAATAAGATTGGCGATGGTTCCTGGAGCGCGCGGTCAGCCTGATGCGCTTGCTTATTGGACGAGCCTGGCGCGCAGGCGCACAAATTCGTCGTCGGTGATCGACCCGGATTTCTTGAGCGCATCGAGCTTGGCGATCTCGTCGGCGACGCTGAAGCCGACGAGGCGTCGGAGTTCGTCGCGGGTTTCTTGAGCTCGCTTGGCGTTGCGCTCGGCCATGCCACGGCCCTGAGGGTCCAGCGCCCGCTCTCCGGCGAAGAGCCGCCGCCTGGCGCGATGACATGGACGTGTGGATGAGAGGTTAAGCGCCGAGTCCCACTGTGCAGCGGGGAGGCGCGCCCCAGATGCTCCAGGATCGGCGGCATGGCGGTGAGCGTCCCTGTGGGTTGTCAGCCTCGCCTACGCGGCCTCGACCCCCGCCTCGTTGCCTCATGCGTCCCAGCCCGGGCTTGGAAGCGACCCTCCGGCGGAAAAGCTCAACGCGGGACTTATGCCCTTCGTTTGCTGGAGGAGGGCTTTGCCTTCGGCTCGGGCTTCGTCCGCTCCTCGGTCGGCGGGTACACGGCGGCTTCATGCGGCCACTTCCCCTTGAGATGTCGACCCCAGCGCGGCGGCAATTCGATCGAGCACCAGGATGTTTGGCCGGAGCCTGTCATCGTATAGATTGGATTTCTTGAACATCCCGCGCATGCGAATGGTCGTCGAGTCCACCACGGTGGATTGTCCCAAAATGAGTGGCACGCAACGTGCCTGCTCGTTGGGGAGCCTGACGTGAGTTGGGGAACGAGGGCATCATCTCCGCAACTGATGTCCTTCTCACGTCGGGCTCGCCTCAAACGCTATAGTTGAGGCCGTCTATCTCCTCTGGAAAGCCGGGTTCCTGGCCTTCGTGTCCAGTTTCGGCACCGACCGCTCCAATACTCGAAGCGGTGGGTGAGCGGGAGAGCGGGAGGAGGCGGTCGCCGCATTTCGCGAGGCGCTGGAGGAGTTCACCCGCGAGCGCGCTCCGCTCCAATGGGCGAGGAGCTTCGGAACCCAGGGCGTCGCGATGATGCTGATTGCAGATCGCACCAACAATGGCCCCGTCGCGGAGACCGCCGCCGTTGACTGCATCGCTCGGCGCTTTGGAGGTGATGCGCTCGATGATCTCGCGCGCTTCCGCCCTCGTCGGGCCTCCCAATATGGCGGCTGCCGCATCTGAATAGGTGAGCGCCTTGCGGGCGATGAGAAGCTGATGCTTCTCGAACACGCTCAGCTCGCGCTCGGTTGTCTCATTCATGGATTACTCCTTCGGGATGACGAGAAATGTCCCTTGGCACGCTCGGGGTCGTGCAGCTGGGAGAGCTGCTGTCCGCTAGGCAACCGAAGATCGACTGACCGCAGCGCCGATCGTGGTGTATCTCTCGGGGCCTTCACGAGCAGCTCGTCAGCCCCGGTGAGAGCGCAGACCGCTCTCGAAAAGTGTGTGTGACCCGACTGCTGCGCGCGCTGTCAACAGCGAAGTTCCCTGGCTGGTTCGACGGCCTGTCGCAGCGTCGCTCGTTGCGATAAGAAGGGCGAGGCACGAGCACGAGACCCGAAAGGCGGAAGTACGACGCGGTTACGTGGTCTCCGTGCCAGTGAAGTCCGGGAGGTTGTCGTCGTTCGCGAGGTTACCGGCGGCCCTCAATGCCCGTCGGCATCGCAAGCTCTTTGCGCGCCCTGTACGGAGCTTCAACGGGAAGTTTGTCACACGCAGGCTTATAACCGTTCGCTTTGTACTGCGCGGGGGAATTTTGAATTCGGCGCGTGCCGTACGCAACCAGTACTCGACCATCGTGCGACAGATACAAACCCTTCGCCACGCAACCCTCCATCCTCGCGCCCTCAGGACTGCTTAGCGGTCCAGTACTTTGGTTGGTTCACGATGCCTGACACCGAGAGACAGTAAACTTCGGCGGCAATTTCGACCTCTGCTACCAATACCGGCAATGCCTTACGTTAGGGCATACTTTGAGCAGACTGTTAACGAGTGCTCATGTTGCTGCCAATGACCATATCTGGAGAGATCAAAGCATGAACGTTCTAGGACCGTCGCCGCGCTGCGCCCAGCGCCTCGCCGCGCTGCGCTTCGACGTCTTGTTTGTTGTCGGCGGCGTGGGCAACGCTTCAGTAGTTCGGCGGGAGGTCGATGTGGCGGTCTTCATGAACGCCTCGCGCAGCGCCTTCTCGACGCGGGCGTTGTAGCCCTTGCCCGTCGCCTTGATGCTCGCGACCAGATCAGCGGCTAGACGGAACCCAATATGCACCTTCGGCGCCTCGGACTTCGGCCTGCCGCCCTTTTTGCGCCACTCCGCCACCGCTTCGAGCATGCCGGGGTCGACCTCCCGGATGGGCTTCATCCGGCGAAAGTCCGCAAGGGTCAGTTCGCGGACCTCGCCTTCCTCATCGGTCAGCGGCTTTCGCTTCGCCATAGAGATTCTCCTCTCGCCTGCTCGCTCTACGGAAACTGATGATCCGACGAGCCTCGCCTCGAACGCAGTAGCAGACAACGTGAAGCCGCCCGTGCATCGGCGCGAAAGCCAAAAACCGCCGCTCGCCGTAATCGTGGCGCTCATCCTCGATGATGCCGGGTCCCGGCGAGCCCGCTTCCCAGACGTCCTCAGTTCCCGCTCGCGCATACCTGGTTCCTTATGGATTCGGTTCCAAGCTCCGCGGCGTGCTGCACCTGTGTGCGTGCGGGACGACACAGGTTCCCTGGCATCCATCCTATGCCCTTGCTCATGATCGCGCGCGAAGGTCCGGTGCTTCCAGGCTGGGGCGGCAGGTCCGGCGCCGTGGTCGCGATCGCCTGGATGCCAGGCTTCTCGTCATAAGAGACGATCGCCACCGCATCGCTCGGCTCTTGTTTTGCTGCGGCCGCCGCCTCTTTGATGAACTTCACCTCGCGATAGACGCACAGGACCTCCGCCATCTTTTGCTTGAACTCCGGGTCGCGGCGTTCCAGGTAATAGCGGACCTTGTGCGGCTTTATCTCCCGCTCGTTGGCGCCATGCCCGCCGCCTCCCGCTCGCGGACGTCATTGATGTCGCGCTCGAGGAAGTAGTTGAGGAAGGTGCGGATCGCAGCAATCGCCGCGAGGCGTCCCACCTCCTCCCAGCTCGTGGTGACGGCGGTCTCGAGAATGTCGGCGGCGAGCTGGAACGTGAGGCCGGCGACCAGCCAGCGGCCGAGGCGCAGCCAGACGTCGGGCTGCACATGGCCGTCGCCGGTCGCAAACATCGCTCTCAATCCTTGGACGAAGGCTTCGACGGCGCCGACGGCGATCACGATCAGCGCCGCCCAGTCGATGACGGTGACGGCGCAGTCGGTCGCGACGATCAGCCACTCTTTCATGGCCCGGTTCCAATTTACCGGCGCGCCGTCTCAAGGGCGGAGTTGAACGGCGATGGAAATTGAAGCCGAGGTTTCAGTCAACTCAGCCGTGTTAATCGTGGTTGAGCCGCAGGCCTCGTACGGTTCCTTTCGGCTCATTGAACTCCGTCGGCGGCGAGCCGAAGCTCGAGTTCCGCCCTCAGTGCATGCCGGCGGCGGTCTCGTGCATGGCCGCCAGGGCCTGATCGAGGGTAAAGGTGTTCGGCTTCTGGATGGGCGGGAAGTCCTTGAAAGTCGCCGCCCACATCGAGGCGGCCGCCTGCGCCCCGTAGATCATGGGGATGTGGTCGATGTACCACTCCCAGTACGAATTCGACGTCTGATCCGCGCGTTCGAAGGGGTCCGTGCGGAGGTTGTAGATCTTCGGAATCCTGAGCCGGGTGAACGGCTCCGCCCAGACCTGCAGCGTGCCGTGACAGCGCTGCTCCATGAACACGATCTTCCAATTGTCGTACCGCATGCCGAGCACGTCGCCGTCGTCGCTCAGGTACATGAAGAAATTGCGGGGACTCTTCTTTGCTTCGTCGATGAGATACGGCAGGAGATTGTAGGCATCGAGGTGGTTTTTATAGGTGCGTCCGATCGCCTGATAACCGGTCTTCAGCTTCTCGATGATGTCAGGTTCGCCGGCCATCGCGAGAAACGTGGGGAACCAGTCGTGGTGCTGGACGATCTCGTTCGAGACCTGCCCGGCCTTGATCTTGCCCGGCCAGCGAACGATCATCGGCACACGAAAGGCGCCTTCCCAGTTCGTGTTCTTCTCGCTGCGGAACGGCGTCATGGCGCCGTCCGGCCAGGAATTCATGTGCGGGCCGTTGTCGGTCGAATACATGACGAACGTGTTGTCGGCGATGCCAAGCTCGTCGAGATAGTCGAGCGCCTGGCCGACGTTTTTGTCATGGTCGATCATCGAGTCATGGTAGGGCGATTGCCACCGGCCCGCCTGCCCGATGCTCTCAGGCTTGGTATGGGTCTTGAGATGCATGTGCGTGGTGTTGAGCCATACGAAGAAGGGCTTGCCCGCGTCGTTCGCCTTCTTCATGAACTCCTTGGCCCTCGCGACGAAATCGTCGTCGCAAGTCTCCATCCGCTTCTTCGTCAACGGGCCAGTGTCCTCGATCTTCTGCTTGCCGACCCTGCCCCAACGGGGCTCCATGGTCGGGTCATCCGTATCGGTCGCAAAGGAATGCATGACCCCGCGCGGTCCGAACATCTTCTTGAAGTTCGGGAAGTCTTTCTCGTTGGGGTAGTCGGGCAGTTCGGGCTCTTCCTCGGCGTTGAGGTGGTAGAGATTCCCATAGAACTCGTCGAAGCCGTGGTTGGTCGGCAGCATCGAGTTGAGATCGCCGAGATGGTTCTTGCCGAATTGGCCGGTCGCGTAGCCCTGGTTCTTGAGGCACGCGGCGATGGTGACGATCTTTTCGTTCATGCCGATCGGCGCGGCCGGAATGCCGACCTTGGAGAGGCCGGTGCGGTAGACGCTCTGCCCGGTGATGAAGGACGAGCGGCCCGCGGTGCAGGATTGTTCGCCGTAGGAGTCGGTGAACAGCATGCCTTCCTTGGCGATGCGGTCGATGTTGGGCGTCTGGTAGCCCATGAGGCCGTGCGAATAGCAGCTCAGGTTTGCGATGCCGATGTCGTCGCCCCAGATGACGAGGATGTTCGGCTTGTCCGTCTTTGGCATTTCCAACTCCTGTCGTGCAGTCGCTTTCGCGTCGATCATCAGGTCCGCGGCCAAAAGAACATGCAGAACCGCGCGGCGCTCATTCAGCGTGTGCTAGTTCGCTCCTCCTCTGAACGGGCCAATTTGCTCTATGAAGCTCGAGGCCGACGAATAGCGGTGGCTTCGGTGGAAGGGCGATGGCGAAGATCGCGAGCGCCACCGCTGGCCGCGCCGCAAAATTCTGCCCTTTCCGCCGAGGGTCCGTCAAGACCGCGCCGAGTCCTGTAGAGACCGGTCAACGCGAGCGCTCGCATCAAGCACAACCTGATCGTATGCCCATAATCGTTCGATGAATGTGCGGGCCCGCTCGGCGCCGTCGGCGCCCGCCGCGCTCCGCGCAATCTCATCGACCGTGCGCTTGCCGTCGATGGCGGCGAAGACGCGCGCCTCGGCCAAATCGATCGGCAGGGCGAGGTCGGGATACGTGTGCGCCCGATTGATCAGCACGGCCGCGGCGCCGGGGGGCAGCCGCTCCCGGATGCACAAAGTCCAGGGCAGGCGCAAGGGAACGTACTCCCGCCAGGCCTCGCCGTCGAACGTGATCGGTTGGCTCTCGCCGTCGCGATCGTCGCGGTAGGCGATGAAATTGTGCCTGGTCATGGTCCCGCGCAGCAGCTCGACGGCGGCGTGCTGCGAGGGCGCTGGCAGCGCACGGAGGCGCGCAGCGTGCGGCATGTGCGCGATTGCCCCGCACTGCGGCAGATAGGGCGCCTGCTCGAACCAGCGCGCGAAGGTGAGCCCGCATCGCCGAAGCCAAGCGAAGAGCTCAGGCACGGTGTAGGCGCGGTCCTGGGGATGGAGCAGCGCGTCGGCGAGCGCGTCCGGCCGCCGGAAATCCTTGGCCCGCTTCGCGACATTCGCAATCGGATGGTCGTCGGAGAGCGCGCCGATCGTGGCGCCCAGGTTTTGCAATTCCTCCTCGCTGGCGCGGACTCCGAGGAGGCGGCAATATTCCTGCATCATGTAAATGCCGGCGCGCCCGTAGGCCGCGTAAACCATCACATGCATCGCGCCGTCGCGCGCAAGGACGGCGCGCAGCGCGCGAAGACCGGCGTCCGGCTCGGGCAAATGATGCAGTACGCCGGTGCAGACGATGTGGTCGAATGTCCGGCCGAGTTCGCCCACCTCTTCGATCGCAAGCCGATGGAGATCGAGGTTCTTGAGCCCATATTTTCGCTGAAGCTCGCGCGTGTGGCTGAGGCTCGTCTCGCTGACGTCGATCCCCGTCACGTGCGCGTCGGGCTCGCGCAGCGCGTAAGCCGCCGCCTGCGAGGTCCCGCATCCGGCGACGAGAATTTTCCGACTTGCCCGCGGCTTCTCCGTCGGCCACAGGAGAAGCGACAGCGCGCGGCGCCGGTCCGGGTTGCGATAAAGCTCGCGATGCTGGTCGAGGCTCCTGAGCGGCGCCGGATAAGGGTGGCTCTCGTAGAACGCGCGCACTTCGTCGGCGCGGTCAGTGGTCGCCGGTCTTGTCGCATCTTCCCGATCCCGGAAAGCGCTCATCAGTCTGCGTCGCTCGGACCCGGCGTCATGCGAGGCGCAGCAGGACCGCGAAGAAGGCGAACAGGCCGATGAAGATCAGCAGGACGCCGACCGCAAGGACCGGCGAGTTCATCGGCTCCTCCGCCATTCCGGCGATCGGCGCGAAGGATTTGCCCCACAGATAGCGAACCGTCCACCTGTATTGCCAGAGCGAAATGACAAGCGCGAGAATTCCGCAGGCGATGAGCGCGAGACCCAGATAGATTGGCGCGTTCGGTAGATAGGCGGAGCGCGCTTCGGGCGATTGTCCCAGGCGCTCGAAGAACTGGACGATGGCGAAGCCGAAGCCGATCAGCGCGGTCGCGGTGCGCAGCCACGACATCATGGTGCGCTCGACGCTGAGGCGGGTGCGGATCCAGCCGAAGTGACTGTCCGAGGTCGTCCTCACTTCGAACCGGCCGGCGATGTGGGCGGCGTGTGGTTCCGTCATGCTCCGCGTCTCTTTGTTAAAAATTCTGTAACTTGGGCGAACTCCGGACCGCCGGCTTCAGGCTGTCGTCCACGCTTGTCCTTCGTGTCTCTTGGTGAACTTTGTGGTCAACTTTTTTACCACCGAAGAGTCAGAAGGGAGCGCAAAGGGAGCGAATTGCCACGGGCTCGCCTGCCTGCTGTCAGCCCTTAACGTCGCGCCTCGAACTCTGGAAGTCATCGCTCGCGTTCCGGTTCGGTCAACCCCTTTGCGGCTGACGGGCGACCCAATGGCGCGCGACGCGCTCCATCGGGCCTCGCAACAGCAAATAGGGAACGAACGCCAGCAGAATCGCGATCACCGCCGCCTGGGCCGGGTAGAAGGTCTTGAGCTCCAGCCCCTGGTAGACGCAGTCCATCACGACGCCAAGAAGGATGATCCGGGCCGTCGAGACGATTCCCTGCCACAGGCGACCGCTGCGGCCCTCAGGTCCCCGCACGCCGCGAAGCAGAGCCCAGAGATAGGGCCTGCGCCCGAGCCGCGCGTCGTTGACGCCGTCGCGCAGCGCCATGGCCGCCGCCATCGCCGGCTGCAGGATGAAGCGGAAGGTCATCGGACCGCCGGGCCGGGCCAGAATGTCTCTCCACAGACGATCGAGACTTTCGAAGGAAATCCCGTACCAGACGGCGCCGGCGACAATCAGGGCAAGGATGAGCGCCGCGGCCAGCCGCGCCTGAACGATCGCGCTTCTCGAGGCGGTGGCGGTCAAGGCGCCGCTCCCTAAAGTTTGACCGATCCCGAACTGGCTATCGGAGCGAGCTTCGAATGGCTCCAACACGAATAGTGGCCGCCCGATTGGATGTCAAAGTGATGCCTGTTACGTTAGCCAAAAGTCCCGTACGTGCTTTCCCATCCTGAGACAAAAATATGATTTGAACTCAATAAAGGGGTATTACCAACTGTGGCAAGTTTCTTTCGGTCATCTTGCGAGGGACGGATTGCGTTGCTGGATAGGCTCGTGGATGCAGCTCGCGCTCATGCTTGAGCGCGGTCCGAGACCGAGCGTTTATCCGTTATATGCCGGCGGATTCGGCCGCGACGGGCGCCGGCGCGACGGGCGAGGCCTCTCGCCCGTCACACTCCTTGCCCATCACCGCAAGCGCCTGTTCGAGCGGCGCGGCCAGCAAAGTTCGCTCCGGATTGGAAAGCTTTCCCAAACCGGGTAGGGTTTATTTACGTTTGCCGGCGTCGCGCATGCCAGCCGCGGCGCCGGAAAGGGGTTGAGGCGTTGGTCGAATGGCTGGTCGATATCGCCAAGACGCGCCGGACCGGCATCCGGTCCTGGGTCTTCGCGGGCTTGTTCCTCGCCGCGGCGATCGTCGTCCGCCTCGCCCTCGCGCACTGGCTCGATCCGGTTCCGTTCATGACCTTCTACCCGGCGGTCGTGGCGGCTACGCTGCTCTGCGGCTGGCGCCAGGGCGCGCTGGTCATGGTCCTGTCGGCGGTCGCGGCGGAGTTTTTCTTCGTCGAGCCGGAATTCTCGTTCGCGATCGGAACATATAACGCCATTTTGTGGATTATCGGCTTCCTCATGGTCGCGGCGTTCCTCATGGCGCTGGTCGAGGGCATGGTTCAGGCCGTCCTGCAACTCGACAACACGGCGCGCGTCAACCAAGAGCTGTTTCGCGAGCTCCAGCACCGGGTGGCGAACAACCTCCAGATCGTCGCGGCGACGCTGCAGAAGGCCATGCGCGGCCTCGAGGACCCAGCGGCCGTGCAGGCGATCAACCACGCGCTCGGCCGGATCCATTCGATGGCCGGGCTTCATCGTCGGCTTTACGACGCGGCCGCCTATTCGGAAGGCCTCGAGCCGATCCTGCGCGACGTGCTGGCGGAGGCGTTTCGCGGCCTGCCGGTCGACATCCGGCTCGATATCCGTTCGGGCGAGCTGTCCGTCGGGGAGATGACCGCCATTGCGCTTCTGGTGAACGAGGCGGCCATCAACGCGGCCAAGCACGTGTTCCGCCCCAGGAAAGGCGAGCTGTTCGAAGTGTCCCTGGCGGAGGTCGAACCGGGACGCATGGAGCTGAAGGTCCACGACGACGGCCCGGGAATTCCGCCCCGCGCAGCCGAGAGGCCCGAGACGCAGCGCTTCGGCCTGACGGTCATGCGGGGCCTCGCGGGGCAGCTCGGCGGTTCGCTCGAAACGCCCGAGGGCCCGGGCGCGACGCTGCGGGTCGCATTCACGCGCGCCCGGCCTTTCACCCCGCGTTCTTGATGCGGAAGCGCGGCCCGGCCGGCGCGACCGGCGCTTTGCAAGCGCCGCGCGCCTCACGATTTCGCTCGATTTTTCACACTCGCGGATGGCCGATGCTCATCACATAGTCTCGAAGCAGGACTTCCTCATGCTCCGCCTCTTCGAGAAGAGCTTCGAGCAGATCCCGCGCATTCAGCACGCCGATCGGCCGAGAGCTCTGATCCAGGACGGGTACGTTCTTCAGCTTCCGGTCCTTCATCGTCGTCCACACGTCATGCAACAGGTCGCCGGGACGGCAGGACACGATGGTCCGGGTCATCACGGCCGCTACGGCCGTCTCGCGCTCGCTGTCTGGACTGCGGCCGATCTGGCGGACCACATCCGTCTTGCTGATGACGCCGACCATTCGTTGATCGGCGTCGCAGACGGCCAAAACATCCGCGTCGGCCTCGAGCAAGAGCTTCGCCGCCTCCGTGAGCGGGGCGTCCTCCCCGACGATGACAAGGCGCCTGGACGCCGCCGGCAGTATTCTTTCTACGCGCATCGGCTCTAACCTCCCAATTTGTAGAACTATGATTCCTGCAAAAAGCCTTTGCAGGCGTTGACCTGGATCAATTGCGCTTCGGCAAATCTCTGCGGGCGGCGGCAGGAAACGACGCGAGGCGACTGCCGGTCACGGCTTCGGTCCGACGAAGCCGCTCTCCGCGTCGAAGCCCCCTCAGCCGCGGAATAAGCTCGACTCGCGCCGGCCTTTGCTTTATGCCGCGAGCCCCAACTGAAAACAGCGCGCCGAAGCGCCCGCCGGATCGCGCGATCCGGCGCCACGGCAGGAGATCAAACGCAAAATGGACATCATCGAGAAGCTCGAGGCCGAGCAGGCGGCCCGGCTGCCCGGCGCGAGGATGCCGGAGTTCCGCCCCGGCGACACGGTCGTCGTCAACGTTAAGGTGTCCGAGGGCGACCGCACCCGTATCCAGGCTTACGAAGGCGTCTGCATCGCCCGCGCCGGCAGCGGCCTGAACGAGAATTTCACCGTGCGCAAGATCTCCTACGGCGAAGGGGTTGAGCGCGTCTTCCCGGTCTATTCGCCGATGATCGATTCGGTGAAGGTCTTGCGCCGCGGCAAGGTGCGCCGCGCAAAGCTCTATTACCTGCGCGATCGCCGGGGCAAGTCGGCGCGCATCGCCGAGCGCGTCGAAACCGGCAAGGCCAGCTCGGCCGCCGCGAAGGACGCCGCCAAAGAGGCGGCGAAGGAAAAAGAGACGGCGAAGGAATGAGCGCTCCGCCCGCCTTCTGCGGGCGATTTTTCATCCGGGGGCACGATCATGTCGGAAGCCGTCATCGCCCAGAAGGCGCCGTTCGGCAAGGAGCTCGAAGCGGGCAAGACCTACTACTGGTGCGCCTGCGGCCGGTCGGCCAATCAGCCGTTCTGCGACGGCTCGCACAAGGCGGTCGGCATGGCGCCCAAGGCCTTCGCCGCCGAAAAGACGGGAACCGCCTGGCTCTGCGGCTGCAAGCAGTCGAAGAACGCCCCCTATTGCGACGGCTCGCACAAGAGCCTGTGAGCCGTCCCGGGTAGCCGCGTCACGGCCGGCGGGTTTCCGCCGGCCGTCGCCGGTTACCTAAACCAGCACGCTGCTTGTCGCTATGGCGTCGGCTTGGGCGCCGGCGTCATCGCTCCGGGCGCCCGATAGGCGACGGGCGGCTGATAGTGCGTGGCGGCCGTCGGGGTGCGCCGAGGGTATAGGTCCGCAAGCGTCTGATGGTTGATTCGGCAGGTCGCGGCGATACCCCGCGACCTCTGGAAATCCTCCAAAGCCGTCCGAGTGCGCGGTCCCATGATCCCATCGACGGGTCCGGCGCTGAAGCCGTCCCTGTCCAGCCGAGCCTGAATATGCCGGACCTCCGTGCTGCCGTGTCCGGTCGGCCTCACCGCCTGCGCCATCGTCCCGGTGGGCTGCGCTGGCGCGGCCGCGCCCGGCTGCATCGGCGCACCCGGCTGCATGGGCATCGGCGTGGCCGGTTGCATCGCGCCCGTCTGAGCCGGCGTCGTCGGCGCTGGCGCCACCGTGGTTTGAGCAAAAGTGGGAAGCGCAAGCAAAGCGCTCGCCGCCGTTGCCAGCAACAGCTTTTTCATGACGTCCTCCTGTGAGAATCCATGCGTATGTCTCAATCATCCAGCAGGGGAATCGTTCCAAAAGTCGCGGCCGTTCGCCGCCGAAAAGCGGCAGGCTTTTCTCGCGCTGCCGCGAAGCGGCTGGGTTTACGGCCGGCCGGCGTGCTAATGCCGCCCGATGCGCCCGCTTCCCGACGCCGACGCCTTCGCTTCGACCATCGTCGACGTGCTCGTCCCCGTCGCGGTCGACACGGCCTACTCCTACCGCGCGCCTGCCGAGGCGGGGCTCGCGCCCGGCGCCTTCGTCGGCGTCCCGCTCGGCGCGCGGCATGCGACCGGCGTCATCTGGGCCTCGCGCCGAGGGAGCGGCGACAATCTGAAGTCGGTCGCCGCGGTGCGCGACTGGACGCCGCTCAGGCAGCCCTTGCGCGACTTCGTCGACTGGGTGGCGCGCTGGACGCTGAGCCCGCGCGGCATGGTGCTGCGCATGGCGATCCGGGCGCACGAGGTCATCGAGCCGCCGGCGCCGAAATTCGCTGTCGTCGCCACCGGCAAACCGCCCGCGCGCATGACGAAGGCGCGGGCGAGGGTTCTGGCGCTCGTGGCGAGCGAGTCTCCGCTCGCAAGACCGGCGCTCGCCGAGCGCGCCCTCTGCTCGACCGGCGTCGTCGACGGCCTCATCGCGGACGGCGCGCTGAAGCTTGTCGCGCTGCCGCCGGAGCGCATCGCGGCCGACCTCGACCCGGACTTCCGCCCGACCGCCTTGAGCGCGGACCAGAAGCCCGCGGCCGACGACCTCGCAGAGCGCGTCGCCGCGCGGGCCTTCTCGGCGACGCTGCTCGAAGGGGTGACCGGATCCGGAAAGACGGAAGTCTATTTCGAGGCGGTCGCGGAAGCCCTGCGGCAGGGGCGGCAGGCGCTCGTGCTCCTGCCCGAGATCGCGCTGACCGCCCAGTTCCTCGACCGTTTCGCGGCGCGCTTCGGCGGGCGCCCGGCCGAATGGCACTCGGGTTTGAGCGAGCGCCAGCGCGAGCGAATCTGGGGGGCGGCGGCGAGCGGGGAGGCGCGGGTCATCGCTGGAGCGCGCTCGGCCCTCTTCCTGCCCTTCGCCGACCTCGGCCTAATCGTCGTCGACGAGGAGCACGAGGGCGCCTACAAGCAGGAGGACGGCGTCGTTTACAATGCGCGCGACATGGCGGTCGTGCGGGCGCGGCTCGAAAAGGCGCCGGTCGTGCTCGCTTCCGCCACCCCGGCGCTCGAGACGCGGGTCAACGCCGAGACGGGGCGCTACCGCTGGCTCAGCCTGCCGGCGCGCTTCGGCGCCGCGACGATGCCGGCAATCGCGACGGTCGATCTCAAGCGCGAAGGCCCGCCGCGCGGGCGCTGGCTGTCGCCAAAGGCGATCGCCGAAGCCGAAGCCGCCCGCCAGCGGGGCGAGCAGGCGCTCTTCTTCCTCAACCGGCGCGGCTATGCGCCGCTCACCCTCTGCCGTTCCTGCGGCCACCGGTTCCAATGCCCGAATTGCGCGGCCTGGCTGGTCGAGCACCGCTTTCGCGCCGCGCTCGTCTGCCACCATTGCGGCCACGCCGAGCCCCGGCCGAAGATCTGCCCGGAATGCCACGACGCCGACAGTCTCACCGCCTGCGGCCCTGGGGTCGAGCGGCTGGCGGAGGAGGCCGCTTTCCTCTTCCCGGACGCCCGCACGCTGGTGCTGTCGTCCGACTTCCCCGGCGGGATCGAGACTTTGCGCCGCCAGCTCGCCGCGGCGGCGAGGGGCGAGTTCGACCTCATCATCGGCACCCAGCTCGTCGCCAAGGGCCATAATTTCCCCCTCCTCACCTTCGTCTGCGTGGTCGACGCCGACGTCGGCCTCGCCAACGCCGATCCGCGCGCCGCCGAACGCACCTTCCAGCTCCTGCGCCAGGCGACCGGCCGCGCCGGGCGAGCCGATCGCGCCGGCCATGCGCTTTTGCAGACCTGGCAGCCCGAGCACCCGGTCATCGCCGCGCTCGTCTCGGGCGACGCCGAGCGGTTCTACCGGGAGGAGACCGAGCAGCGGCGGATCGGCGGCCTGCCGCCGTTCGGCCGGCTCGCCGCGATCGTCGTCTCGGCCGAGGACAAGGGCGCGGCGGAGGCGCACGCCCGGGCGCTGGCGCGCGCCGCGCATCGCCTTCCGGCGGGCAAAGGCTGGAAGGTCGCGCCGCTCGGCGGACAACCGCGGGGCGACGAGATCGTGCTGCTCGGCCCGGCCGAGGCGCCGATCGCCGTCCTGCGCAAGCGCCACCGCTTTCGCCTCGCGGCCAAGGCGCCGCGCGCGGCCGACCTGCAGGGTTTTTTGCGCGCGCTCTTGGCGGCGGCCCCGCCGCCGCGCGGCGGGGTGCGGGTCGCGATCGACGTCGATCCGCAGAGCTTTCTGTGAGGGGTCTCAGTCCAGCGGCTCGTTTCCATCTTCGAGCAGGCGAAGCCGCCGTTGCTGCCTGCTATCAGGCTATCAGGCGAAAGCGGGTGGCTATTCCGCTCGACCATCACGATAAAATAGCCTGTTTCAATAATTTGCGCGAAAAATTCATGCCCGGCGACAGGAAAATAACAGGCGAGATAACAGGCCTGTTATGCGCCCATTGCAGGAGGAGAACAGGCGCGAGCGGCGATCGCGGCGGCCGGGCGAACCATGGGATTCAAAAGCTGAGCCGGGGGCAGCGCTCGACCTGCAAGGTTTTTTTGCGCGCCGCTGGCGGCCATCCCGCTCCCACGGCGGGTGAGGGTCGCGATCGACGTCGATCCGCGGATCTTTCTGTGAGGCCTGTCGTCTCCGGCACGGCAGGGCTCCGAATCCTGGTTAATTTGACTTAACCGGTTGGCCGATGAGGATTTCGGCGAGCCTCTCGACATCCCAGCTGGCGATTTTTCTGCGGAGCTTAAGGCTCTTGGGTCGGGGCGGCTTGGTCGGCCGTCGGCAGGGTTTGGCGGGAAGGTTCGGCGGGTCGCTGAGTTGGGTCGCGGCGCGCAGCTTGTTGATCGCGAACTTGCGCACGAGCGCCATGTTTTGCGCGCCGTGGCCCTTGCGCACGCGCGACAGGTCCTCCTGGAAGGTCACGTCGAGCGTCCAGTGCAGGGGGGTGGTAAGTCAGGGCAATCGACTGAAATTTCGCGTGACAATGGGCCGAAAGCCTGAATTTGTCGCAGTCCTCTGATTCGCTTGGAGGATTAGTCGATGACGGAAGGGGACGCGACGGCCGGGGCTTTGCAGGAGACGACGGTTTTCCTGTCGCATTTTAAGGACTTGCCGGACTATCGACAGAAAGGGAAGGTCGCCTATCCGCTCGAGGAGGTGCTGCTTTTGCTGTTGGCTGCGGCGCTGGCGGGAGCGGAGACGGTGGCCGACATTGCGCGCTTCGGCCAAGCCAAGCTGGCGTTCCTTCAACGTTTTCGACGCTTCGACAACGGCACGCCTTCGCACGACCAGTTGGGCATCATCCTGGCCAAGCTCGACCCGGTGGCGTTCCAGCGCTGTTTTGTGGCGTGGGCGGCGGCGCTCACCAAGACGTCGGCCGAAGTGATCGCCATCGACGGCAAGACGGTGCGGCGCTCCTACCAGAAGAAGGGGGCCGAAGAGCCGATCCATGTCGTCTCGGCCTTCGCCGCGCGCCAGCGCATGGTGCTCGGACAGATGAGGGTCGGCGACAAGTCGAACGAGATCGTCGCCATTCCGGCGCTGCTCGAGCTGTTGGCCATCGAAGGCGCGGTGGTGACCATCGACGCTGCGGGTTGCCAGCGCAAAATCGCGCAGACAATCATCGACAAGAAGGCCGATTACATCCTCGCGTTGAAGGGCAACCAGGGCACGCTGCGCGACGATGTCGAGTTGTTCGCAAAGGAGCAGAAGGCGGTCGGGTTCAGGAATACGTCCGTCAGCCAGGACACGACCGTCGACGGCGACCACGGCCGCATCGAGACCCGGACGGTCACCGTTTTCCACGACATCGGCTGGCTGCAGGACAGCCACCAATGGCCGGGCCTGAAGTCGGTCGTCATGGTCGAGAGCGAACGCGAAACCAATGGCAAGGCGGAGACCGAGACGCGCTTCTACATCACCTCGCTGACCTTGCTCGCCAACGCTGTGGGACCGATGATCCGCAGTCATTGGATGGTCGAAAGTGCGCCGCAGGCGCACGAAAGGGAGGTTCCTATGAACTGACTGATCGTGCACAAGCTGCGTGAGAGATGAAGGAAGGTCCTTCGGAGTTGGCTTTCAGGAGCGGGCTTCAAACCACTCCAAGCTGCTGCGGTAAAGAGCCGTGGTGGTGAGCATTGGGGTCAAAGCGCCGAGGCCGTACCTCGGGCAGGTAGGGATCAGAGAGACGAACGAAAGTAAACCTCCGTTGACGCGTCGTAATCCACAGACATGTCGTCGAAACCAGGGGCGTTTCTATCTCCTGGGACAAGCCCGCCAGGCGCCTGATGACGGGGCGGGCGGCGACCGGCGTATAGGAGGCGTGAAGCTGATCCGGGCTCTCGCGTGGAACTGCGGGAACCTGTCGCTCCGATGCCAAGGGAGAAGCCCAAGCGGCATAAACCGCGAGGCGAGCGTACCGATGCGGAGCACGGGGACGGACCGTCCTGTAAGAGTGTTGATGGCCAGTAATGCGGCCGGAGCAAAGGGGACGGGTCAAGCCGCCATCGTTCGCGTTCAACTGGCGACAGGAGGAAACGCGTGACGACGGCAAAACCGTTCACCATCCCGAAACGGCTGGTGTATGAGGCCTTCGAGGCCGTGAAAGCCAACGCGGGCTCCGCCGGCGTGGACAACGAGACGATCGAAGACTTCGAAACGAACTTGAAGGACAATCTGTATCGGATCTGGAACCGGATGTCGTCGGGAAGCTATGTGCCGCCGCCCGTGAAGGCAGTGGCCATTCCGAAGAAGACGGGCGGGGAACGGATTCTCGGTGTCCCGACAGTCGCGGACCGCGTGGCGCAGATGGTTGTCAAGCAAGTGCTTGAGCCGAACCTCGAACCTATCTTCCTGCCAGAACTCGTATGGCTACCGGCCGGGGAAATCCGCGCTGGACGCCATCGCAGTGACGCGCGAGCGTTGCTGGCGGTACGATTGGGTTCTCGAGTTCGACATCAAGGGCCTGTTCGACAATATCGACCACACGCTGCTTCTGCGGGCGCTGGAGAAACATACGGCGTGCAAATGGGTGCGGCTTTATATCGGACGCTGGCTGACAGCGCCGCTTCAACTCAGCGACGGAACCTTGGTGGAACGGACCAAGGGAACGCCGCAAGGCGGCGTGGTGAGCCCCGTCCTGGCCAATCTCTTTCTGCATTACGCGTTCGACGCCTGGATGACACGGACGTTTCCGGGCGTGCCGTGGTGTCGGTACGCCGACGATGGGCTGATACACTGCGAAACAGAAACGCAGGCGCATGCCATTCTGGCGGCGCTTGCCGATCGGCTCGCAGCGTGCGGCTTGGCGATCCACCCAGACAAGACGCATATTGTCTATTGCAAGGACGGAAGTCGCAAGGAGAGGCACCCGAATACGAAGTTCGACTTCCTCGGGTACACCTTCAGGCCGCGGGTCGTGAAGAATCGCAAACGGAACTCTCTGTTCGTGAGCTTCACCCCGGCGGTCAGCGCGAAAGCTCTCAAAGCCATGCGGGCGACCGTGCGACGGTTGAACTATCGCAATCGAACGGACCTGAGCTTGCGGGATATCTCCCGGCTGCACAATCCCGTCCTACGGGGATGGGTGGCCTACTATGGGAAGTTCTATCCCTCGGCGATGTACCCGGTCTTCAGGCACTTCAACATGACGTTGGTGGCCTGGGCGATGCGCAAGTTCAAACGGCTCAGAGGGCACAAGACGCGGGCAAGCCTGCTCCTCGAACGCATAGCAGAGAAGCAGCCGCATCTGTTCGTACACTGGCAGAGAGGAACCGTGGGCGGGTTTGCTTGATGGGAGCGGTGTGAGTTGAGAGGCTCCCGCACCGTTCTGCGAGAGGCCGGAGGCGAAATCCCTCCGGCCTACTCACCACGGCCTCCACTGGGTGCTCGACATGATCTTCCGCGACGACGAATGCCGCGTGCGGACCGACAACGCGCCCTTCAACCTCGCCATCGTCAAGCACATCGCCCTCAACGTGCTCAGAACCGGCAAAGCCAAAAACTCCCTGCGCATGCGACGCAAAGTCGCCGCCTGGGACGAAAACGCCCTCGCCGCCTACATCGCCGCATGACACAGTCAGTCGATTCCCCTATGTCAAGCGGCCGCCGCGGCGGCGGCGTCGGACCGGATGCGCTCGATCATGGCGCGGACGCCGTTCGATCGCTGAGGGGTCAGATGCTGCTCGAGGCCGAGCGCGCGAAATGTCGCCAGCGCATCGACGGCGAGAATGTGCTTCGGCGCCTGGTCCGAAAAGAGAGCGATGGCGATGGCGATCAGTCCGCGAACGAGGTGGGAGTCGCTGTCGCCGCGATAGTGAAGGATTGTCGCGCCCGCGCCGTCGGCTCTCGGCTCCGTTTCGAGCCAGACCTGACTCACGCACCCGCGCACCTTGTTCGCCTCGTTATGCGCAGGCTCGCTCAGGGGCTCGAGGCCGGCGCCGAGCTCGATCAAATAGCGGTAGCGGTCCTCCCAGTCGTCGAGGGAGGCGAAATCCTCGCGAATCGTCTCAAACGCCGCCACTGCAACACCCTTTCGCCTAATATAGGAGCGGTGGCGGGTCTATGGCCAGTGCGGTCGTCGTCAAACCATCGGCCTGCTTCGCTGACCGACCGCCGAAAGCATTGCCCACGGGCGTCGTCGAGAGTGGCGGGAGCGCCTCGGGGCCACCGAAGTTTCCCAATCACGCCCATCAGCTCGGCGGCGCCGTCCAACGCGTGCGTTTCCAAGTCTTGTCCTATTCGGAGGCGGAGGTTTCGTCGCCGACTGAGCCGGCGTTCGGCGCGTCGGAATCGTCTTCCGCGGGTGGACGGACGTTGAAGCCATAGGGCGAGCGCAGCCGCCGACGTCGGCCCCGACTTCGGGAAAGGAGTCTCAGTCGGCGTCCCGCCAAATTCGGGGCTGGTCTCGGTTGCGTTCACACCGGCGGGAGTCGTGTTCTGTTCGGAAACAGGAAGGGTTTCCGCGTCCGGGGCGCTCGATTTCGGCTCTCCGGTTATGAAGGACGGAAGGGCGGCCCCCTGGATGCTGTCGACATCCGTTTCTCGTGGAGAGTGGGCTGGAACGTCGCGATAGGGACGGAACTCGCGCTGCCGCTCATCGCGATTTTGCCGAGCGTCGCGATACCCCTCGTTCCTCTCTCCGAATTGGCGATCGGGGCGAGGCCCGCGGTCCGGAAAGCGGTTGCCCTGCCGGTCCTGCCGAACGGGAAATCCCCCCCTGTCATGCTGGCTCGGCCCCCGATTTTCCGGGTCAAACTGTTGTCTCTCGATATAGGGCTGCGGGGCGTTTGGCGCCGCGCTCGGCGACCCTTGAAAGGCGTTGCTCTGCGGTTGATAGGGCCCCAGGCGCTCGGAAGGAGAAGCGAATCGATCGGAGATGGCGGCGAAGTCGTCGCCCTCGTCGAAGTCCCCAGCGTCGCTCTCTCCGGCCGGGCGCGGCTGACCGCTCTGCGCCAAGGCTTGAGCCGCTTGCGCCGCGGCGATCAGCCGGAAGTAATGCTCGGCGTGTTGCAAGTAGTTTTCGGCGGCGACAGGATCGCCTCCCGTATGCGCGTCTCTCGCAAGCTGAAGGTATTTCTCTGCGACGTGCTGCGCGGTGCCTCGAATTTTCACGTCGGGGCCGTTCAATTCGTAGGAACGCGTCAATGGATTGGGGCCTCGGCGGTTGTTCGAGGGCCGGCCGCGCATCCGCTTGTTCTGACCTGGTCTCATTGTTTTTTCCGATTATCCATCCTATTGCGTCTATCCGTCGCAGATGCTCGTGAGCGTCCGCCCCGAACATCGAGCGCTTTGACCCCGGCTTCCCGTCCTCTCATCGCCGCAGTGGAGGCAGCTTTCCGCGGGTGTCGTCAGCCCGCTCGAAGCCTGGATGCGTCGAGACGGCTGCTCGCCCGCCCCGCCAGTGTCACACAGCTGAAACCAAGAACGTTAGCGCTTTCCGCTGCTTCGCAAAGACGTCCGTTCGCGCTTCCGGCAAACGGATCGCATCTGGTGATGAGCTGCTCGGTCGCCTCCACCGGCGGCTGAATCATTCGCCGTGGGCCGTTGACCAAACCGAATCCCAGCGAATCTCACCCTCAAGATAGCGGGTTTCCGCCCCGCCGCCAAGTCGGAAATATTAAATCTCGTTGCTCTGCCGACCTCTCGGCGAGTCTCAGTTCGCCGATTGTCCTACCGGCCCGACCGGAGCTCGGTAGCCCTGCGGGGGGTCGGTCAGCCACTCGCGGTCCGGCTCAGGGCCAAGCGGAACGCTTTTGCCCATCCCAACCCAGCTCATCGGATTGAGGTTCCCCAGCACGGACAAGGACTCGACCTTGCCGCCAGCGGGAACCTGCTGGTCCACCTGGTCCGAAGCCTGGATCGTCACGGGAGCGTTTGGAAACGGGTGCGTGTATCGCAACCGCGCATCCCCTTGACCGGCGATTTGCTTCTCTTTGGCCTCTTCCTTAGCAAGCTTCTTGCGTACCACTTCCTGATTGACGGGCCAATCTGAGGCCGAGTTCACCGACGCGCCCGGCTGCGGAAGATCCACGTTCGGCGGCAATACGAGCTTGCCATGTTCCCGGTAGTCGATGGGCGGCTTTTCCGGTTTGCTGAACCCCAGCAGAGGACCGAAGATCGAGCCGATCCCGACCCAGAGGGGAGCAGCCCCGTCATCCCCGGCTTTCGCGAAATCAGTCCCGAAACAACCCAGCGTCGCCGCGGCCAGAAGGGCTGCACGCCAGTTCAAACGCATACTGCTTCCCCTTGCCGCCCTCAGAGCTTTCGGACTTTCACCGACACAGCACGCGCCGCTATCGCCGCAAATTCGGGCTATTCCATGACGGCCGGCGTCCCGCTTTGCGGTCCGGACTTCACGAAGGAGCGTCTGAACTCCGCGACGTCGCAGGCTTGCGATCCGCCGCGTCACGCGATCCGAAAACCAAGTCGATCGCCAATAGCAAGACCCCGATGTTGATCGCTGCGTCCGCCAGATTGAAAACGAAAAGATGCTGGCCGAAAGGGTGCAGATCAAGATAGTCGACCACCGCCCCATGAATCAGACGGTCAAACGCGTTGCCGAGAGCGCCGCCGATGATCGCACCAAGACCCCCCGCCGCGGATATGGTGCGGCAATTCCACAACCACAAGACCAACAGCGTGATCGCGGCGAAGGTAAGACCGAGCAGAGCCACGCGTCCGGCGGCGAAATCCTGGACGAGCAGACTGAACGAGATCCCCCGGTTCCACCGCAGGGCGAGGTCGAGAAACGGCGCGAGGGGCGTTGACTTCCCGGGCGATCCCCCTGAACCGGCCAGCATCGCGATCTTCGCCGACTGATCCGCCGCAAAGACAATCAACGCAACGAAGCCGCCCAACCAGCGAAGGTTCATTGGACAACGCCCAGCGCGCGGAGCTCACGCAACGCCGCCGCGTCGCGCGGACTGACGTCCGGAAAGTCGGATGACGCGGTCGATGGATCGAAGTAGCGCCACGAGCGGGCGCACTTAATGCCCCTCGCCCGCTCGACAATTACGGCGACGTCAGGCATTTCCGAAAGGCGAAACGCTCCTTCGGGCGCCCGCGTTCCCGTCTCGACCGTAATCTCCGAGGTTATGCACACCTCGGCGAAATCGATGCCCCTCAGCACCTCGATATGCCGAGGATTGCTCAGATAAATTGTCGGGACGGCCTCGAGGGAGGACCCGATTTCCTTGCCGGCCCGCGCGATCTCGATCGCTCCTGTAACGACCGACCGCAACGCGCGGACTTGATCCCAAGTTTTCGCGAGCGCGTCGTCGCGCCACGCCACCGGGATCGCTGGAAATTGTTCGAGATGAACGGATTGGTTCAGGGGATCGCGCGCCGTCCACGCCTCCTCGGCCGTGAAAACGAGCACCGGGGCGAGCCAGACCGTCAACGCCCGAAAGATATGTTCGATCGCCTCCAGCGCCCCCCGCCGCTTGAGGCTCGACGGCGGCTCGCAATAGAGCGCGTCTTTGCGAATGTCGAAGTAGAATGCGGAGAGGTCGGCATTCATGAAGGCGGTGAGCGCGGCGATTACGCGGGCGTAGTCGAAGCTGTCGTAGGCTTCGCGTATTCTGACGTCGAGATCGGTCAGCTTGTGCAGCATGAGCCGATCGAGATCGGCCATTCGCTCAAATCCGACGACGTAATCGCGGTCATGATGCGCGAGCGTTCCAAGCATCCAGCGAATCGTGTTGCGAAGCTTACGGTAATTGTCCGAGACAGCCTTGAGGATTTCGGGTCCGATGCGCTGGTCGTCGGCATAGTCGACGCTGGCCACCCACAAGCGCAGGATGTCGGCGCCCGAAGCGCGGATGACGTCCTGCGGGAAGACCTGATTGCCGAGGGACTTGGACTGTTTGCGGCCCTGCTCGTCGAGGGTGAAGCCGTGCGTCGCCACGATGTCGAACGGCGCGCGGCCACGGGTGCCGCAACTTTCGAGAAGCGAAGACTGGAACCAGCCGCGATGCTGGTCGGACCCTTCGAGGTACATGACCGTGTCCTGACCGCCGTCGCGGACCCGCCGGATGCCGGCGAGGCCCGGGAAATGCACAGGGTCCTCGAGCACGAAGGCGTGGGTCGAGCCTGAATCGAACCAGACTTCGACCAGGTTGTCGATCTTCTCGTAGTCGTCGCTCCTGTGCTTCAAGCCGAGGAAGCGCTCTTTCGCGCCGCCAGCGAACCAGGCGTCCGCGCCTTCGACTTCGAAGGCCTCGGCGATGCGCCGGTTGACCTCCTCGTCGTAGAGGACCTCGTTGCCCCCTTTATGCACGAAGATCGCGAGCGGCACGCCCCAGGCGCGCTGGCGCGAGAGCACCCAGTCGGGCTTGCTCGTCACCATGCCCCTGATGCGGTTCTCGCCCGTTGCGGGCACCCAGTGCGTCTCGGAAATCGCCTCGAGCGCGATGGCGCGCAACGTTGCGCCGCCCCGCGCGTTGGCGAACGGGCGGTCCATGGCGAGGAACCATTGCGGCGTGTTGCGGAAGATCACCGGCTTCTTCGAGCGCCAGCTGTGCGGGTACTGGTGCTTGAGGCGCCCGCGCGCGACGAGGGCGCCCGCTTCGGCCAGCGCCGCAATCACCGCCTCGTTGCCGTCGCCCTTCTCGCCCTTGTCATTGATGACGCGCCGGCCTTCGAAGCCCGGCGCTTCCTCGGTGAAGGCGCCGTTCTCGTCGACCGTATACGGGATGCGCGTCTCGATGCCGCGCTCGGCGAGCAGACGGAAACTGGCGCTCCAGAGCTCGAAGTCCTCGCGCCCGTGGCTCGGTGCGGTGTGGACAAAGCCCGTTCCCGCGTCCTCGGTGACGTGCTCGCCTTCGAGCAAAGGCACGACAAAACCGTAGCCGCGCGCGCTGAGCGGGTGCGCGCAGAGCATCTTTTCCAAAGTCTCCGCCTCGACGGGGCCCACGAACTCATAGCGGGCAACCCGCGCGGCGGCGAGCACGCTCTCGGCGAGCGACTGTGCGAGGATGTAGGTCGAGCCGGCCTTGGCCCAATTGCCGTCCGGCGCCTCAGTTACGCAATAGCGGCCGTAAGCAATCCGTCGCGAAAAGGCGATCGCGCGGTTGCCGGGAATCGTCCAGGGGGTGGTGGTCCAGATAACGACCGAAGCCTCGTCGCCCTCGATTGGAAAGGCGACGTGGACGGTGTCGCTCACATAGTCGTCATATTCGATCTCGGCCTCGGCCAGAGCCGTCTTTTCGACAACGCTCCACATCACCGGCTTCGAGCCGCGGTAGAGCAGGCCGTTGGAGACGAACTTGAAGATTTCGCGCGCGATCTGCGCCTCGGCAGGATAGCTCATCGTCGTATAGGGATGGTCCCAGTCGCCGACGACGCCGAGGCGGCGGAATTCCTCGCGCTGCACGTTGATCCAGTGCTCGGCGTACGCCCGGCACTCCCGGCGGAAGGCGATGATCGCCGCGGAGTCGGAAAAGTCCGGCTTCGCCTCGCCTTTGCTACGGTAGAACTCCTCCTCGACCTTCCACTCGATCGGCAGGCCGTGACAGTCCCATCCGGGGACATAGTTGGAATCCTTGCCCGCCATCTGCTGCGAGCGCACGACGATGTCCTTCAGGATCTTGTTGAGCGCGGTGCCGATGTGGATATTGCCGTTGGCGTAGGGGGGGCCGTCATGCAACACAAATCTGGGCCGCCCCTTGCTGCTCCGCCGGAGCGCGCCGTAGAGGTTCTCGCTCGCCCAGCGCGCAAGGATTTCTGGCTCCTTCTGCGGCAGGCCGGCCCGCATCGGGAAATCCGTCTTCGGCAGGAAGAGCGTCTGCGAATAGTCGAAGCCTTGCGCCGGCTCGTCAGTCATGGAGGCGACCACGTTGCATTTCCTGAACGAAAACCGGGCCATTAAAGGATTTGCAGCAAATCGCCAAATTGACGGCTAACCGCAGCGAGCCAGAATCGCGCGCGCGCGCTCCTTGTCGCGGCGCATCTCGGCCACAAGCAGGTCGAGCGACTCGAACTTCCGTTCTTCCCGGATGCGCTCGACGAATTCGACCGTCATCTCCTGTCCGTAAAGGTCACCTTCGAAATCGAGGAGATGCACCTCGAGCAAAGGGGGGCCTGGTTCTATGGTGGGTCGAACGCCGAAACTTGCCACAGCGGGATGGGATTCGCCACCGATCAGGGCGCGCACCGCATAAATCCCGTGCGCCAGCCGATTGGTCGGCGCGAGCGCCATATTGGCGGTGGGAACGCCGAGCGTCCGCCCGAGCCGTTGGCCCGGCTTCACGCGTCCCGACACTGCATAGCGGCGTGCCAAGGCGAGCGCGGCGGTGGCGACATCGCCACGCTCGAGGGCGCGGCGGATCGCGGTCGACGACACGACCCGGGCCGCCTCGCCGGCGCCCTGTTCGACCTTGCCGACCAGATCGACGGCGAAGCCGTACCGCGCCCCCGCGTCGGCGAGAAACGCCGGGCCGCCCGAGCGCCCTTTGCCGAAATGGAAGTCCCATCCGACGACGACCGCTCCGACGCCGAGCCGCTCGACGAGAACGGACCTGACGAAATCCTCCGCGCTCATCGCCGCAAGCGACGCGTCGAAGCGAAGAAACACGATCCCTGACAGTCCGAACTCTTCGCAAAGCGAGGCTTTCAGTTCCGGAGGCGTCAGTCGGAAGGCCACCGGACGTTCGGCGAAATGGTCTGCAGGATGCGGTTCGAACGTGAGCACGGCGCTTGGCGCGTTCCGATCCTTCGCCAGAGCGATGGCGCGCTCGATGACCGCCCGGTGGCCAAGATGAAGGCCGTCGAAATTTCCGATTGCGTAGACGGCGCGTTCGAGGCCGGCGGGCGGCGAAATCGGGTCTGTGGCGACCACGAAGCCGCTGATCATGACGTCCTGCCGATCCCCGAGCTTCAAACGCCGTTGCTGCCGCGCAATGTCGGCAACCTGCACTGGCCTTCCCGCGCGGTCAAGCTGACGCCTGTCTCGAGCTCGGGCTCGGAGGCACGCTCAGGACGCCCTCGCCCTCCAAGACGACCTTCTCTCCGACCCGGCATTCGCATTTCAGTCGGACGCGCCGCCCTTTCTCGGTCAGCTCGACCACCTCGACGCTGACGTCGACGACGTCCCCGATTTTGACAGGACCGCAGGAAATTCAGCGTCTGCGAAATGTAAACGGCTCCCGGGCCCGGGAGCCGCATGCCGATGACGCCGGAGATGAGGCTCGCCATGTAGAGGCCGTGGACGATTCGACCGCCGAAACGGGTTTTGCGGGCGAAGTGCTCGGACAGATGGATCGGATTGTGATCGCCGGAGAGCTCGGCGAAGCCGATGACGTCCTCGTTCTCCACGGTCTTGCTGATCGTCTCGCGCATGCCGACGGCGAGATCCTCGAAGAAGCAGGTCTGAAACAACGGCTTCTGCATAGGCTTCATGCTCTCCAACATCGTGCGCCAGGCTCAGCGTGTGCGGGGCGGGGAGGCGCGCCCGCTCCGCATGTCGATGAATTTGCAGGAACTTCAACAAGCGGCGCACCGCAACGCGGGGATCGCGGCGACCGGCCAGAGCGACCACTCCCGGCAGAGACGCTGAAGCTCGTCGGGATCCGCGGCGGAATGAACCGCCTCGCCGTGCAGGGCGGCGCGATGAATGCCCCCGGTGACGAAGAGCGCATCGAATCCCGCCTCCGCCGCGCCGGCGATGTCCGTCTTCATCCCGTCGCCGACGGCGAGGACGCGGCGCCTGTCGATCCGGCGCCGCGCGCGCGGTCGGCGAGCGCCATCGCTCGCCGGTAGATCGGGGAATAGGGCTTTCCCGCATAGATGACCGAGCCTCCGAGCTCCTCGTATCGGCGCGCCAAAGCGCCCGCGCAATAGACCAGGGCGTCGCCGCGATGAATGACAAGATCCGGATTGGCGCAGACCAAGGTCATCGAGCGAGCCGCAAGAGCGGACAGTTCGATCTCGTAGTCGCGCGGCGTCTCCCTCGCGTCTTCGCGCAGCCCGGTGCACACGCGTAACACGCGTCCTCGAGCGCAACCAGAGCCGGACGCCGACCTGCCGCCTCCTCGACGGCGTCGAAGAGGCCGCAGGTCCCGCGCGGGTCCGATGTGGAGCAAGGGAAGATCGATCCTTTCCTCGATCAGTCGAACCGTCACGTCGCCCGAGGTCGCGACGGCGTCGAAGGCGTCGGCGGAGACCCCGAGCTTCAGCAGCTGACGGCGCACGGCCGTCGACGGTCTCGGCGCGTTGGTGATGAGAACGACAACCCCGCCTCGGCGTCGAAAGGAAGCCAGGCAAGACGACGCCTCGGCGAAGGAGCTCACTCCATCGTGCAGAACGCCCCAGATGTCGCACAGGATCGCGTCATAGCGATCCGAGATTTCGTCAAAAGCCGCGATTTGCGGTGTCCGCGTCGTCATCAGGAGCTCGGCTAGGGCCGATGTGCATGCATGTCAATCCCGAAGCGCCGTCTCCTCCTTTTCCTCTGACGCCTCGTGGCGATGGCAGGCCTTCAGGCGCGCTGTCGTGCTGCTCGGGCCTCTGGGCCACCGGCGGTCCGGATACGGCGAACCCTTGAACACCCAGTCGCGCCAAGCGTTGGTGCGCTTCGGCCGGAGCGGCTGGGCGGTCCAATGCGTCGAGCCGCAACGGGCGCGGCAAGGAAAGCGGCCTCAACACGAGACCTGCAAAGCCGAAGGCCAAGCCCGGCTACGAGGCCGGCGGCCCATCCAAGGGGAGAGACGTTGAAAAGCATTGATCGCGGGGTCCGTTCGGCCTCGACAGCCGCAGAAAGTCTCTTTACCCTCCGAACCATGCAGCACGGGCAGGCGAGCCGCACGGCGCTCGGCGCAGCCGGGCACCGCGCCGCTCATCAGGCGCTCGAGGGCGGCACGGTCTTTGCCGATCCACTGGCGCTCCGCATTCTCGGCTTGGACGCCGAGGGGGCGATCGCGCTCGCCAAAGAGCGGCCCGAGCGGCGGGGACTACGCTTGTTCATCGCCATGCGCAGCCGCTTCGCCGAGGATTTGCTGCCCATGCGATCGAACAGGGCGTGCGTCAGATCCTCGTTCTCGGCGCCGGCCTCGACA
Organism: uncultured Alphaproteobacteria bacterium; assembly: GCA_963819255.1. GTDB lineage: Bacteria > Pseudomonadota > Alphaproteobacteria > Rhizobiales > Beijerinckiaceae > Roseiarcus. The sequence goes on along the minus strand of CAWFVS010000035.1, from coordinate 22,058 downwards.
CGTTCGCCCACCGGGTCGAACCGCGCGACGGCTTGCGCGTGTTCGAGCTCGACCATCCCGCGACCCAGCGCGACAAGCGCCGCCGCCTCAGGGAGGCCGGCCTCAAGGAGCCTGCGCACGTCGCCTATGTCGTACATGATTTCGAGCATGGAGGCATGACGGCCGCGCTCGAGGCTGGCGGTCTCGATGTGGGCCGGCGAACCTTCGTGATGTGGCTCGGCGTCACGCCCTATCTGACGGAGGAGGCCGTCTACGCCATGCTCGGCGAACTGGCGCGCTTTTCCGGCGGAGCGGAGGTCGTCTTCGACTACGCCAATCCGCCGCACGCGATCGAGGAGCCGCAAGTACGCGATTTTCGCCACGCGATGGCGGAGCAGGTGGCGGCGCGCGGCGAGCCGTTCCTCTGCTATCTCGACACGCCCAAGCTGCACGAACGCGCCCGCGCCATCGGCTACGTCGACATCGAGGATCTCGACGGCGCAGCGCTGGTCGCACGCTATCTTCCGCAGGTTGCGGCGAAGCCGAGCTCCGGAGCCGGCGGCCATGTCATTCGGACAGCGACCGAGTAGGGTGTTTGCACGCAGATTGCGGCGCCTGGAGCAAGCCCGGCCATGACGGCTCGCCCGCCTTGCCCGGGAAATTGCCCCGGTTACCCAAAGGCTCGCTTCGCACGGCCCGTTTCTTATCCGCTGCGCCGCCACCCAGTTGGAATATCGGTCCTCCCGCTACGTAGGGAGACGGCCAGAAAGCAGGCGTAGGCGCCATGGGCAGGAGGCGCCAACTCCGGGCGTTGCGGAAGCAAGCTCCGAACGCGTCCGTAGGATTAGAAGCGCAGTTCCTTATTGCCAACTTTCCGGCCGCATCGCCGTAAAGCTGAATTCCACCTCTATCTTTAAACTGGCGCACGACACCCTCTGAAGTGTGATTAACTCGCCAGGCGCGCGCTCGTTGGTTTTTTGAGCGGGAGGCAGACTCTATCCTCAAGGAACCGCTGCGGTACGCGGGCGGGGAGGCGTTTACCTCTCCTTGAGAAATATTGACCCAAGGTTCCCGAGCTGGCGGCGTGACAGATGCCAGACCGTCGTTTGCGTTCAATGAGGACCAAATGGGAGCTCCTGGGTTCAGACCGGCCCCATCCGTCAATCCCGACGAATTGAAGCGCCCGCTAGGGGCCGAGGGCGTACGGCGAGCGAGGCCAAATGAGCCGCGATCTGATATGGCGCGCAAAACCGACTTATCGACGCTTCCGCATTCGGTTCCGTCACGATCGGCCCCCGATGGTGCGGGTCGCGCCCGCTTAGACAAGGAATTAGCCGAACCGCTCGAGGTCGGGCCGCCGCCGCCGTCGGATCTGTGGTATGACGACGAACCCACGATCGTCGACGCCGACAACCCGCAAGCTGTCAACCTCGATGACTTTCGAGAATGGTGGCAGCAGAGGTTGGCCCAGGGGGCGGCAGAAAGCCGGTCCGGACGCTGGAAACTGACTTCCTTGGGTCGCGCGTTGGTCGCCGTCTTCGTCATAACAGGTTCAGTTCTGGCGCTCAGGGCAGGCGCGCCGAGTTCCGACTTATTCGCCTATGACGGTCCGGCCGACACGCAGTTTCCAGGCGACAAGACCGTTGCCGAATTGAGCCAGGCCGGCGCACCGTCAGGTAAGGACAGCGCGCAGTCGATGCAGGGCAAGGTCGCTAAGGAACAACCGATCGATCCGAGCACACAGGCGTCGCCCGTGCCGGTTCCCGCCGGTGAGTCCGCAGACGTCGGCGCGATTCAGCCAGCGGCTAGAAACCCAAACACGACGCCGGTCGCGCCCAAGGTCGATACCTCGCCCGTGGCGGCGCTATCCTCGCCGCCCGCACAATCCCACGAACTAAAACCGACTTGGAGGGTCTCATCTGCGCGGGAGGCGACGAGAGGCGCGGCAGAGCCGCCGAAGCACCCCGGCAAAATCACCGCCCGCGTCGTGGTCGCCACGACCGAATTGAGCGCCCCCAGCGGCACGGCGGACGCGGGGAGCAAAGCGGTGACCCCAACGGGGCCCGAGCCAGCAAAGCCTGAAAAGAAAGCAAGTGCGTCTGAGGGCGCACAAGCTATGACCGAGCCTGCGGCCGGTCAGGCGGCGTCGCCCGAAGCCTCCAAGCCGCCTCCCAACCCCCTGCTGCGGGTCATTGGGGATCTGTTTGGCGCGCGGCCCTCGCCCGCCCAACAGCCGCTCGATTCGACCCCCACGACCTCGACCGGATGGGCAGTCCAACTGGCAACGTCAAAATCGGAGGTGGAAGCGAAGAGCGCTTTGAAGCGACTTAACGCCAAGTATGCGGCAGCGCTCAACGGATCGACAATCCGCCTCCACAAGGCCCGCGTCGATGGCGAGACTGTCTATCGACTCCGTGTCGCCAGATTGTCTAAGGCCGGCGCTGATGCGCTTTGCGAACGACTGAAGGGCGACGGCGGCAACTGCTCCATCGTTAGGTGAGCAAGGGCCATCTTCTGCGCAGCAAAGAGAAATCATCAGTATGGGGAGGGCTGCAATCGCCGGATTGCGGTCCAAGGCGGAACGCGTGGGGGGTGCTCGCGTCATGGTCGCCAGCTGCAGCGTAGGGTCAGGTGGGAGGTTATCGCTCGGAGCGACCGGGACGAACGGTCGGAACTCGACCCTTTGTTGCCCTTCCCAATCCTGATTGTACGGACGGTGAACACCAGAAACCCCGCACAGGCGCTACGGGTAGAATGCGCCAGGTGGCGTCGTTGGTCGACAGGGCGGCAAGTTGCGTCGGCGACCGCAATCTGTCACCCCGCGAAGGCGACAGCGGGAATCAGCGCCGCCGGCAGATATTTGAAGTGCGGCACGTGGGCAAGCCGACCCCCACCTGCACTGCCTGCCGCAGAGTTGGGAGCCCTTTCGTGTTCGACGATAGCCATTCCTTCATTACCCGAGCGTTCCTGCGATCTGAATTCGAACTCGATTACCGTGCCTATACGGCAGAAGCCGATGCTGAATTGCTGAGAAGGCTTCGCGATTGGGACGGGCGTCTGCATCCTCAACGAAACGCAGGCGGGAAGGCTGCTTTCACTCAAACCTTCTTCGTCGATACTTGGGGCTACGGCGAATCGGGTCGCGTCCCGGCCCGAGGAGCACACGATCATCCCCAAGTTCCCCGTTCCCGGAGAGGGAGCCAGCGGCGGCGCGGGCGAAGCAGACCTCGCGCTCGGCTGGTTTCGCGGACGCAAGGACGCCATTCCGCAGGTCCTTTGCGAATTCAAGGACATTCGCTCCAAGCTTGACGCGAAGCAGAACCGCAAAGGGAGCACGCGCAGTCCGGTCGAGCAGTGCCTGAACTATGTTCGCGGAGCGCGCCGCGGCTTGTTCGGCAACGAACCGGTTCAGCCGTGGTGGGGCCTCGTTACGGACATGAACGAGTTCCGCCTTTACTGGTGGGACCGCGCGCCGGCCGAATACATTCGGTTTCTTGATTCGGCGCGATGGACCTCCTGTCGGGCGAATACGACCTCCTGAGCGAATCGGACGATGCGCGCTTCGACCGTTATCTCTTCGCCAAGCTGTTATCCCGCGACATGCTGCTGTCGGAAGCGGGACGGCCTCGGCTTCTCCGTCTTGTAGAGCGGCAATGGGCGCGTGGGCGCAAGCTCGAAGGTGAGTTCTATGAGCGCTACAAAGATGTGCGCGAGCGCCTCTATCAACGTGCTCAGGCTGAACAATCCGAACTTCCCGGGCCGCCCCGGTGAACTGCTGCGTCTCACTCAGAAACTTCTTGACCGCTTCATCTTCGCCTTCTTCTGCGAAGACATGGGTGAACGGATGCTGTTCCCGCCGCAGATGCTTCGGGACTTGCTGCGAAGCCGCAGCGTGGAGCCGTTCTATGACGAGAACGGCCCGGAGTTGTGGGATTTCTTCAAGCGCCTTTTCGCCTTGATGAACAGCGGCGGCACGCTCAACCGCCTTACGCTGCCGGAGATCAATGGCGGATTGTTCGCGCCGGATCCCCTGATCGACGGCTTGAGCATTCCGAACCACGTTTTCGCCAAAGCCGGACAAGGCGCAAACGAAGCATCGCTGGAAAGCGACACGAATACGCTCTTCTACCTCTGTGCCCGATACAACTACGCTGCGCGCGGCGACGTGAAGGAAAGCCTCAGCCTTTACATCCTCGGTCATATCTTTGAGCAGTCCATCACCGAGCTGGAGTATCGCGAAGGCGAACTTGAGGGCCGCGAGACCATCGCGAAGCTTTCGAAGCGCAAGCGCGACGGCGTGTATTACACTCCCGAAACCGGTCGTTAACTATCTGGTGGAGCAGACGCTCGGTCCATGGTTCGCGGACGCCAAGGAGGCCTGCGGCTACCCCAGGCCAGAAGAAGGCGCTCCAACCGAGTCGGCCGCGACGGCTTATGTCGAGCGTCTCAAGGCAATCCGGATCGTCGATCCGGCCTGCGGCTCGGGAGCGTTTCTGATTTCGGCGTTTCGACGGCTCTTGGCGGAACGGATCGCGGCCGCCCGCGATGTGGAATGGGCGCGCGGCGGCGACGCCCGGCGCCATCGACGAGACGCCGCTGATCGCTGCGATCCTGCGCGACAATATCTATGGCGTCGATATCAATCCGGCGTCCGTCGAGATCGCCAAGCTGGCGCTGTGGCTGCATTCCGCGCGGGCGTCTGCGCCGCTCTCCTCGCTGGAGCACACGATCCGTATTGGCAACAGTCTGGTCGCCGAGGATTTCTGGGTCGGGCGGCGGCAAACTGTCCAGACTCGAGGAGCGCATCAGAGCGTTTGACTGGCGCGCCGCGTTCCCCGAGGTGTGGCCAGAGGGCCAGGAGGGCGGCTTCGATATCGTGCGTCGGCAATCCGCCCTACGTGAAGCTGCAAAATCTCATGAAGGTCGACCCGGACGTCGTCGCCTATCTTACGGCGGAGCGTGGCGACGACACCTATCAGAGCGCGCGAACCGGGAATTTCGATCTCTACCTGCCATTCATCGAAAAGGGCCTGCGGTTGCTCGCGCCGGGCGGGCGAATGGCCTACATCGCTCCCAGCCTGTGGGCGGTGAACCAGTACGGGGAGGCTTTGCGACGTCTCGTGCGTCGAGGCCGGCATCTCGACCGCTGGCTCGATTTCAAGTCGCACCAGATCTTTCGAGGACGTCATCACCTACACGGCGTTGCAGTTTTTCACGCGCGAGCCAACCGACAGCATGCGGATCGCTGTGGCACCGACTGGCGAGATGTTGGATGTCGACTGGTCTGACCCGAAACTCGCCGTTCTGTACGATGCCGTTCCGGAAACCGGCGAATGGCTGATCGCCACCGGCTGCCGAGCGGGACTGATCGAGCGACTATCACGCGGTTGCTTGCGGCTTGGAGATCCGTCGCTGACCACCGCAATTTTTCAGGTTTGATTACGAGCGCGGACCACCTTTATCAACTCCAGCGACTCGGGATGAACCGCTATAAATGCACACCGAAGGACAAGGCGCGCGGGGCCTTATGAGGTCGATATCGAGGACGCGATCATGAAGCCGCTGGTCTCAGGTCCAGAGGCGAAGCGTTATGAGGAGCCACAGACGGACACGTATCATTCTGTTTCCTTACGAACGCGATGCGCGGGGCAGAATGCGGCTTATCCCCGCAGCCGAAATGGCCTCGCGCTTTCCACGCGCCTGGGCGCACCTGCGACGCTGGGAACAAGACCTTCGTCAGCGAGAATCCGATGCTTTCGACGACGCGGCTTGGTATCGTTTCGGTCGAAATCAGAATCTCGACAAACAAGATCTCCCGAAACTAATTGTAGCCCAACCGTTCCCGGAATGCGGGTTTGTGCAGACTGCGACGCGACCAATACTTAAACAACGTGCGTGTTAACGGTATTTTGCCGTCGCGCGATATTGACCAAACATATTTGCTGGGGGCTTTGAATGGCCCTGTTTCGGACTTTGTCTTCCGACGGATCGGCAAGCCGATACAGGGCGGTTGGTACGAAGCCAATAGACAGTTCATCGCACCCCTGCCAATCCCGAATGCCGCGCTGGAAGCCCGGGCCGACATCGCGGCGCGCGCGCGTCGACTGCAAGTGAGATGGACGCATCGCCGCCATCTCCTTCAGGAGGTCAACGAAAGGCTTTCGGTGCTTGCCCGTGCTCGCCATCCGTCGCGCTGGCTCTGGCCCGACTTGCCGACATTGCCCGAGATTACGGAGCAAGCGCCCAGTGGCCTGCGTGTTGGTACGGATCGCCGCAAGTGGGCCGACGAACGGCTCGACGAAATGGAGGCTGCGCGCGTCGAGTCGCTTCAGGCGGCACTGGACCATAGCGGACGACGCGAAGTGCGCTTCGGGAGTGGCGAACTTCGTCTTTACTTCAGCGGCGCCGTCGTGCTCAACAAGATCTATCTCGACGAGACGGCCGGCCGCCTTGCGGAATCGTACTGGCGCTGGTTGCTGCTGAGCGGACCTCCGCGTGAGGCTAAGCGATTTGCGGCGGATCTCCGCCGCCCGCCCTCGCCCGTCGTTACGCCTGCCGCCTCGCAATTCATCGAGCGTGTGGCAGCGCTGGCTCTGGAGGTTGAGGCGATCGCCGCGGATGAGCGGGCCTTAAATGACGTTCTGTATGAGCTCTACCAACTCACGCCGGACGAGCGAGGGCGAAACTGAGAGTTGGGAAAAGCTGTTCCCACAACTCGCAGCATCGCTTCCCGTCGAAGAGGCTGACCCATTGACGTCTGCGTTCAGAGGCGAATTGGCCCGGCTTCGATCCGTGGACGCAAACGGTGCAAGGGGGGAACCAAGACCGCCGGCTGAGCGGTTAAATCGGACTGCCGAGACCTTTACGAGACGATGACCAACGGAATAGACCCCGATTTTGCGGGGGTGACACCTGCTCAAACAAATGCCCGCTTCGGGCGGATACTACGTCTACGGGACCGGAATTGTAAGCCCGCTATTCCGCTCTCTCCCGCCGTTCAGCCAAAGCGCGCTTTCCGCCCCAAGCAGGCGTTCCATGGAAGAAGCCATTGCTCAAAAATACGATCATTCTTGGTGGATTGGCGTCGAATGGGTGATTCCACCTCAAGACCACGAAGATGGCCTCCCCAAAACTCATTTACCTCTCAAATGGCAAGTATGCGCCTGAATTATTGCGCCTGAATTATGCGAGTTAGGCTAACCTGAACGAACTCAACACCAAGTCGCACGCATCAAGCGCCCATGGGGAAGACTTCCTTTATTATCTGGAACACCCGAGATGAACACGGCGTCGCTTCGATGGTTATGGTAGGCGCAGAAAATATACTCGTTCCAGTGGTTCGGCGACGGTCCGTGCTTCAGGATGAAGTCGCGCGCGTCCATCTTCCGGGGCAGTCGTCTGTCGCCTAGGCGCTCGATTTCGCGCTTCAAATAGGCGGCGATCATGCTTTCTGTCGTTGAAGAAAACGTGATACTGCACCAGGCCGTTCATCGGCGGCACGAGCCGTCCGAACCAGATTTGACCTTCCAAACCCCTGAAGCCCGACGTCGTATGACAGAGCTTCACGCCTTCGCGGTCGATTTCGCGCAAGCGGACGAAGCGGTCCTCAAAACCTTCATGGACGTAGAAGCCCATTCGGGACTTCTGCATCGCGTCGATCGCGTCAACGAGCCAGCCGGGAAAGGGCATGTCCCGCGCAAGGCGCAGAAGGCAGGTTCCAATGGTTTCGTGGCTCTGTCCGAACAGCAGGTCGAAAAGCGCCCACGTGGTGAAATAGCTCTTCGTGATTGGGCTCAGAGGCGGAAAGCTCGGATGATAATCAACTTCCGCCTCGCCTACGATGTCAGCGTATCGTCGGAGCTCCTTTCTGGCGCTCAACTGTTCGGACAGGAACGACGCGAAGTTCTGCGCATACACGAAGGCCGCATGCGCGGGATCGTAACCTTTCGCCAACAGTTCCCGAAGTCTATCGTCGCCGAGCCGCGCGTCCGCTACGGCCGCCTTCGCGGCGCGATAGCGCGACAGGTCGATGACGCCCGAGCGCTCGTGTACGAGGATGGCTTTGGCGATTTTGTCGGCGGTCGTGCCCATCGAATTTACCCGGCGGCCTTCAGGATTGAGGGTAGCGCCCCCTATCGTGATTCGTCGTCGGCTCGATCGCCCAGTTCGCACGAGCCCAGTGCAGGCGGCGTGGAAAACGTCTCCGCGTTTCGCGCAGTCCACGACTTTTTGCCGATCACGCCACGACTCTCGCCCAGAGGCCGGTCAACGGCGGCCTCGGCGGCGCTCCCCTGAGCGCCACCCCGCGGCCGCTGCGCGCCAACGCAAGTCGAGCTTACCAACTCTTCATGTCGTCGTCATCGGCGCGTAAGCGGCCGCCTCGCATAACACTTCCCTCGCGCTGGACAACTTCGGTCCCGGCGGTTTCAGCAAGGATGGAGAGAGAAGAGTGGCCAATCCGTTTTCAGTTCGCTCCAAATCGTTCCGCGCGGCGTTGCTTGGCGCCGCCGCCGTCGTCGCGGTCGGAGGCCTGACCATCGAAGGGCTGCCGCTCGCAACCGACCCCGCCGTCGCCGGCGCGACCGTCGCGTCCGCCGGCCCCGCCTCGTTCGCCAGTGTCGTTGACCGAGTCAAGGGCGCGGTCCTTTCCGTCAAGGTCAAGATCGACGAATCGAACGTACCCTATGACGGGGACGTCCAGCCGATGCCCAACTTCCCCAGAGGCGGCCCGCTCGAAAAATTCTTCCATCAGTTCGGTGAGCGCGGCTTTGGCGGACCCTTCGGCGGAGAACGCGAGCAGCATCGCATGGGCATGGCGCAGGGCTCCGGCTTTTTCATTTCCGCCGACGGCTACGTCGTCACCAACAATCACGTCGTCGAGCGCGCCAAGGAGGTGACTGTCGTCACCGCCGACGGCAAGACGGTTCCGGCCCGCATCGTCGGCACGGACCCGAAGACCGATCTCGCGCTGCTCAAGGTCACGGAAGGCTCGGACTATCCCTATGTCTCATTCGCCTCGCAGGAGCCACGCGTGGGCGACTGGGTGATCGCGGTCGGCAATCCGTTCGGCCTCGGCGGCACGGTGACCGCTGGCATCGTCTCGGCTCGCGCGCGCGACATCGGCGCCGGCCCCTACGACGACTTCCTGCAGATCGACGCCCCCGTCAATCACGGCAACTCCGGCGGCCCGACCTTCAACACCCAGGGTGAAGTGGTCGGCGTCAACACCGCCATCTTCTCGCCCTCGGGCGGCAGCGTCGGCATCGGCTTCGCCGTCGCGAGCGACGTCGCCAAGACCGTCGTGCAGCAGCTCAAGGACAACGGCAAGGTCACGCGCGGTTGGCTCGGCGTGCAGATTCGGCCGGTGACGCAGGACATCGCCGACAGCCTGGGCCTCAAGGAAGCCAAGGGCGCGCTCATCGCGGAGGTCGACAAGAATTCGCCCGCGGCGGCGGCCGGCCTCACGGACGGCGACGTCGTGGCGTCGGTCGACGGCGAGTCGGTCGCCGACTCGCATGACCTCGCGAGGAAGATCGCGGCGATCGGGCCGAAGAAGGAGGCCGAGCTCTCGATCATCCGCAATGGCTCGACTCAGACGATCAAGGTTGCCCTCGGCGTGCTGCCGGGCAAGAAGCAGGCCAAGGCCGACGCGCGGGAGCAGCATTTGAAGGACGCGACGGCGAAGTACGGCATGACGCTCGCGCCGGCCGCCGAGGTCGACGGCGCCGTCAACGCCGGCGTGGTCGTCGCGGACGTCGACCCCGACGGGGCCGCGGCGCAGAAGGGCATTCGGACGGGCGACGTGATTCTCGAGGTCGCCGGCAAGCCGGTGTCGCGTCCTTCGGACGTGACGGCGGCGATCGACGCCGCCAGGGCCGAAGGCAAGAAGTCGGTCCTGATGCGTGTCAAGGGCGAGGACAGCGCCCGCTTCGTGGCGCTTTCGACCGAGGCCGTTTCGTAAATTCAACGGCCGGGAATCCGGCGGAGCTGGATTCCGCCTATCCTCCGCCGGATGCCGCGGCAGCGTAACCCCCCGGGCCTGCCGCCTTTTTTGAGGTCAAGCCCCCGGCTCCGGTTTGACAGGGCGGCGGTCGCCGAATCACCTCTCCAAATCGGTCTGGCTGGGAGAACGGCTCTTGCAGCCGGGCCAGGCCGGCGGCAGGCCGGCCCTCTGAGACCGGCCTGCCGCGCTGTCGACCTCTATGACCAGAAGCGGATCTCGCGATTGAGGCCGAGGCGGCGGCGCGCCGAGCGCGAAAAGCTCTTTTTCTATCAGTGAGATGAGCAATCGAAGGGCAGCTCCGCCGCCTCGTGGGTGACTGCTTCCGCCGCCCTGGGGATGGCGCGATACACATATTCGTGAACGCAGAGACGAAAGTTCTTGCTTTTTCCGCAACGCACAACTATTTTGGAGTCGTGCGGTGCGTTTGCCCGCACATGCCCTCCTTGGGCGTTTCCTCCCTAGACTTGAAGGCCGCCTTCGGGCGGCCTCCTTTTTTGGGAGTCCTCCGACCGCCGCTTCACACGCGTCGCGCGCTCTTCGGCGGCGCGCGCCTTGGACTCTCCGGCCTTAAGTCGCCCTCGAGGACGGACTGGCGACGCCGGCAAGGCACAAGATCGCCAAGTCGATCTTTCTGCTTCCGACTCAGATATTTACCACGCACTTCTCATGACCGCGCCGCAATCTTTGCAGGAGGTCGGGCTCTCGGCTTTTTCCTTCCTGTTCTGCTGCCTGTTATCGTCCTGTTATGGCCGATTTATCGCCCTGTTATGGTCCTGTTCTCGGGAAGGCTAAGTTTTCTGCGCAAGCCATTGAATGACAATATCGCACTGAGGCTGAACCCGGGCAAAAGACGCCGCATCCTTCCTCTTTTCTCGCCTTCAGGCGAAACAGGGCGCGTTCCGCTCCCGGCGCTAGGCGGCGCCGAGGTCGCGGACGCTCAACCGTTGCTACACTGCCGCCCGGGACCCAACCCGGCCGACGCCGAGCGCCTGGCCCAGGAACAGCCCGCCGTGATGCAAGCCTCCGCGGTCGATGCCGTGCCCGACGCCGTGGGAAATGTGCCATTGAGCCGGGATCAACGCCTGCGCCAGCGCCTCGGCCGCCATGAACATCGCTTCGAACGGGATGAGAGGGTCCTGGTCGCCGTGCACGAGCAGGATCGGTGGCGGGGCGCCGCGCGCGTCCCGCGCCGTGGCCTCCTTCAGCCGCTCGGGCCCGACCAGGAGGCCGGAATATGCGAGAATCGCCGCCGGAGCGCGCCGCCGCCGCAATCCGGCATGCATCGCCATCATGGAGCCCTGGCTGAAGCCGACCAGCGCCAGTCTCGAATCGTCGAGGCCCGAGCGCTCGAGCTCGGCGTCGAGGAAGGCGTCGAGCGAGGCGCGCGCCTTGACGACGCCGTTCCAGCGGTCCGCGGCCCCGCCCGGGTCATCGGGAGGTCGGTTCGACAACGCGAACCATTGGCGGCCCATCGGCGCGCCGGCGCAGCGCTCGGGGGCGTGGGGCGAGACGAAAGCCGTCGCAGGAAGGAGGGCTCGCCACTGGCGGCCGAGTTCGATCAAGTCGTTTCCGTCTGCCCCATATCCGTGCAGAAAGACGACGAGCCCGTTCGCGCGTCCGTCGCTCGCCGGAATGCGGGGTCCGTCCAAGGCAGCGTTCATCCCTCCGCTCCGGTCTTGCGTCAGCGCCCCGACTTAGCCGGAAGCGTCCGCGAGGGCCATCCCCGATCGCTTCTTGACGCCGCGGTAATAGGCCCAGAGCATGCGCGCCGCCACGCCGCGCCATGGCCGCCACCGCTCTGCGATCCGTTCGAGCCGAGCGACGTCGGGACGCGTCCTCAGTCCGAGCGCGAGCTTCGCGGCCTCCTGCAGGGCGAGATCGCCCGCCGGAAAGGCGTCAGGGTGACCGAGGCAAAAGAGGAGAAAGATGTCCGCGGTCCATGGGCCGATGCCTTTCACCGCGACGAGCTTGTCGTGCGCCTCCTCGGCGTCGAGCGCCGCGAGCCCGGCGAGATCGAGTCGGCGCTCGACGACAGCCTCGGCGAGCGCGCGCAACGCGCGAATCTTCGGCGTCGACAGTCCGCAGTCTCGCAACTCCTCTTCGGTCGCTGCCGCGACCCGAACGGCTTCGAGCGGCGCGAGGCGGGTCTCGAGCCGGCCGAAAATGGCGCTCGCGCTGGCGACCGACACCTGCTGCGAGACGACGATGGACGCAAGGCCGGCGAAGCCCGGTTCGCGACGACGCAACGGCGGCGGTCCACCGACCGAGAGAAGTCTTTCGACGAGGTCGGGATCCTGGGCGCGCAACGCTTTGACCGCTTCGCTCAAACTCGCTTCGGTCGTGATGGGCGGGCCGGGATGATAGATCCGCCTGGCGGGCGCCGATTTGCCTCGCCTCGAGCGTGCGACAGTCGTACTGATCGGCCTTCCAATCATGCGCCCCAACGCTGCTGCGCCTTCGCCCGTCCTGCGGTTCGCACCTTCGCCCAATGGCCCGCTGCACCTCGGACACGCCTATTCGGCGCTTTGTAACGAGCGGCTTGCCGCTGCGCTCGGTGGACGCCTGTTATTGCGCATTGAAGACCTGGACCGTACTCGGTGCAAGCCGCGCTACGAGGCCGCCATTCTCGACGATCTCGCCTGGCTCGGCCTCCGCTTCGAAAACAGTCCGCGGCGGCAGAGCGATAATGGCGGCGACTACGCCGGCGCCCTCGCGCGGCTCGAGGCGCTCGGCCTCGTTTATCCCTGCTTCTGTAGTCGCGCTGAGATTGCACGTGGGTCCGTAAGGCGCGATCCCGACGGCGCGCCGCTCTACCCCGGCACGTGCCGCGCCCTTTCCTGCGGCGAAAGGGCCAACCGAATCGCGCGGGGCGGCCGGTTCGCGCGCAGGCTCGATATGCGTCGCGCCATCGAGCAGGCGCCCATCGGGATCGTCTGGCGGGAGTTCGGCGAGAGGTCGACGCCCGTCGAGCACGCCGCCGACCCGGCTGCATGGGGCGATGTCGTGCTCGCCGGACGGGATCTTGCGGCGAGCTATCATTTGGCGGTGACGATCGACGACGCGCTGCAGGGCGTCACGGATGTCGTGCGAGGTCGCGATCTTCTGGCCGCCACCTCGGTTCACCGGCTGTTGCAGGAGCTGCTGGGCCTGCCTTCGCCGCGCTATCGGCACCACCGGCTCGTGCTTGACGCCGAGGGCGCCAAACTGTCAAAGAGCCGCCGTATCCACCTCGCTCGCCGCGCTGCGCCAAAATGGAGCATCGGCGGCGCAGGTTCGGGCCGCGCTCGGATTCGGCGGCGACGACCGCGGCGGACTTTCCGTCGCGCTCAGTTGAGTTTTGCAGTGGCGGCCGAGGCCGGCTTTTCGCTCGCCTCGGCCGCGGCGGAAGGCGCCAGCGCCATCAGCTGGTCGATGCGATCGCGCTCGCGCCTGAAGGCGGCGAGCATCTTGCCGTCGAACTCGCGCGTGCGGGCGAGCTTGATCGCCATCGGGTCGACGAAGTTGCCGTTGATGATCACCTCGTAATGCAGATGGGGTCCGGTGGCGAGGCCCGTCTGCCCAAGGTAGCCGACGATCTGCCCCTGGGTGACGTGGGCGCCTGGGACAATGCCGCGCCCGAAGCCCGACATGTGGTTGTACGTGGTCACGTAGCCGTTGGCATGCTGAATCTCGACCCGGCGCCCGTAGCCAGCGTCCCACTCGGCCTTAATCACGACCCCGTTGCCGGCGGCGACGATTGGCGTGCCGATCGGCGCCGCCCAGTCGACGCCGGTGTGCATGCGGGTGAAGTGCAGGATCGGGTGGTAGCGCATGCCGAATCCGGACGTCAATTCGCCCTCGGCGATCGGTTTGCGGAGCAGGAATTTTCGGGTCGAGCGGCCGTTCTCGTCGTAATAGTCGACCAGATTGTCGTCAGGCGTCTGGAACCGGTAATACCTGTAGGTTTGGTCGCGCACCGTCATCATCGCATAAAGCAATTCGGGGCGCGGATCGAGCTCGTCAGGGTCCGAGAAGAACGCTTCGACCGAATCTCCGGCGGCTGTCGCCCGCTGAAAATCCACGTCGTTCGCGAAAATTCGGACGAGGGTGTCGATCAGGGGGTTGGCCAATCCCTGCTTGAGCGCCGTCTCGTAGAGGCTTTGATAGAGGGTCATGCCGCCGGTTTCGCCTTCCTCCGCCGGGCTCGGGTTGCGGCTGGAAGCCGCCTTCGACAACACTGGCGCGTAGGCGCCGGCGTCGTCGATGGCGACCGTCGCCTTCAGCTGATCGTCGGCGTAGATCGAAACCCTGGCGATTCTCGGCCTCGCGCCGCGGATGGCCGGCTCCTCCGGAAGCAGGATGATCTTCTGTCCCTCACCGACGGGCGACTCGCCGTGCTTCACGCCGAAGGCCGCCAGGATGGCCGAAACCGCCTCGGGAGCGGCTCCGTTCACTCTCAAGACGTCCTCGAAGCTTTCGCCGTGGCGCAGCTGGACGAGCTTCTCCGTGGGAGAGGCGTCGTCCAGAGCGGTCTTTGGTGCGTTCGTCACATTTTCCGGAATCATGCGGACTTCGATCGAAGCGAAAGCCGCGCTTGGACTGCCGCTGCCGACGGTCGCATAGGAGCGCGCGCCGGCGGGCTCCGCCGCGGCCTGGATCGTGCGCATGAGCAGAAGTTGGGGAGCGAGCGGCTCGGCCGGCGCTTTCGGCGGCGCCTTGAGGGCCTCGACGACCTGAGCCTGCGCCTCGGCCAGCGACAACTCGCCAGACGCGCGCTCCGCATCCGCCGGGGCGAGGTCCTGCACATGGAAGGTCACCTCCGCGTCGTCTTGCACCGGCCCGGGATCGGGGGGCGCGTCGGGGCCGTCCGCGCGGTTGGTCAGTTTCAGGGGATTGAACGGGGGCACCGCATCGGCGAATCCGGTCGGCGTCATCGTCAGGGTGGTCTGCAGACGGGTGAAGGTGCGCGGCTTCACCAATTCCTTGTCGCCGACCCTGATCGTTGTCGGGACCTTGTAGGTCTGCTTGTCCGAGACGATGTCGACCGGCCTCAGGAGGCGATCGCCCTTACCCAGGCTTGCGCCTTCTTCCTCTGAATCAGAGGGGACCGGGCCATTTGACAGCTCCGGCGCTTCGGCGAAGTTATACTGGCTGTCGAGATCGAAATAGAGGGCCGCGCCGATCAGCGCGACGCCCGAGAGGCCCGTCAGCGCCGCTCCGGCGAGCCATCTGATCGACGCGCGTCGGCGTTCGCTGCGGTCGACACGCTCCTCGCCGAGCCGGATCGGCGGCTCGACGCCGAGTTCGAGGCCGAACGCGGCGCGCGCGCCGCGGGGAGAACGCGGAAAGGCGGCGGCGAATGTCGTCAAGGCTTCTCGATTCGTCGAACCCGGCGCCCGTTCCCGAGCCTCCCGAAGTTGTTAGCGTGCCAACCTGCGCTCCGCAAGCTTGACCGGCGCAGTACACGCTCGCCGCGCTATCCCCGAACCTTGGCGAATCAGCGGTGGGCTCCAAATTGGCGAAAGGTTCCCAAAGGTTCATTCGGTGTGACAAAATTTTCAAAATAGTGTTTGACAGTGAAATCCGACTTGGCCTATATAGCCCCACCGACGACGTTGCTGCGTCTTGCAGCGGGTTCGTCGTTGGGACTCGGAACGATCGAACCTCCCACCTGCTGAGAGGCGGGGCGGCGAGGTTTTGGTCGTTTTTGGGTCCGAGCGACAAGTTGGAGGGGTCGGCACTCGATCTTCTCGGAGAGCGCGCAAGCACCTCCGAGCGAGGGAAGTCGCCGGGGCTCCGGAGCGAGCCCGCGCTGTTTGACAATTGCATCGGAAGGAAGAGAGACGTGGGCGGCGTGGTCCTTGCGTGAGGGGCCTTGGTCGCGGGTTGGCTGTCCGGCTTTGGCTGGGCGGCTGATTTGGCGGCATTGGCTTCTCGAAAGAGACCAACGACGGTCACGTTTCAGACAATTCATCGCGCTCTTGAAGGGCTGTTGGGCTCTGGAGGAAGGCCGTGAGGCTTGCTTTCGGGTCGGGCGCTTTTTTTTTCAAGAGCGGATGTGTTTGGAACTCGTCAATGAGGAAGGCGGGCCCCGGATCGGGCTTCGCCTTTGAGTGACCAGTCGGGATTGGATCTTCAAGTTAAACTTGAGAGTTTGATCCTGGCTCAGAACGAACGCTGGCGGCAGGCTTAACACATGCAAGTCGAACGGGCGTCGCAAGACGTCAGTGGCAGACGGGTGAGTAACGCGTGGGAACATACCCTCTGGTTCGGAATAACTCAGGGAAACTTGAGCTAATACCGGATACGCCCTCGGGCTTTGACCCCGTGGGGAAAGATTCATTGCCGGAGGATTGGCCCGCGTCCGATTAGCTTGTTGGCGGGGTAACGGCCCACCAAGGCGACGATCGGTAGCTGGTCTGAGAGGATGATCAGCCACATTGGGACTGAGACACGGCCCAAACTCCTACGGGAGGCAGCAGTGGGGAATATTGGACAATGGGCGCAAGCCTGATCCAGCCATGCCGCGTGAGTGATGACGGCCTTAGGGTTGTAAAGCTCTTTCGCTCGGGACGATAATGACGGTACCGAGAGAAGAAGCCCCGGCTAACTTCGTGCCAGCAGCCGCGGTAATACGAAGGGGGCTAGCGTTGTTCGGAATTACTGGGCGTAAAGCGCGTGTAGGCGGGTCTTTAAGTCAGGGGTGAAATGCCAAGGCTCAACCTTGGAACTGCCTTTGATACTGGGGACCTTAAGTCCGGGAGAGGTGAGTGGAACTGCGAGTGTAGAGGTGAAATTCGTAGATATTCGCAAGAACACCAGTGGCGAAGGCGGCTCACTGGCCCGGAACTGACGCTGAGACGCGAAAGCGTGGGGAGCAAACAGGATTAGATACCCTGGTAGTCCACGCTGTAAACGATGGATGCTAGCCGTTGGGGAGCTTGCTCTTCAGTGGCGCCGCTAACGCATTAAGCATCCCGCCTGGGGAGTACGGTCGCAAGATTAAAACTCAAAGGAATTGACGGGGGCCCGCACAAGCGGTGGAGCATGTGGTTTAATTCGAAGCAACGCGCAGAACCTTACCAGCTTTTGACATGTCCTGGACGGATTGCAGAGATGCGATCTTCCCTTCGGGGCCGGGAACACAGGTGCTGCATGGCTGTCGTCAGCTCGTGTCGTGAGATGTTGGGTTAAGTCCCGCAACGAGCGCAACCCTCGCCCTTAGTTGCCATCATTCAGTTGGGCACTCCAGGGGGACTGCCGGTGATAAGCCGGAGGAAGGTGGGGATGACGTCAAGTCCTCATGGCCCTTACAGGCTGGGCTACACACGTGCTACAATGGCGGTGACAGAGGGATGCGAAGGCGCGAGCCTTAGCAAATCTCGAAAAGCCGTCTCAGTTCGGATTGCGCTCTGCAACTCGAGCGCATGAAGTCGGAATCGCTAGTAATCGCGGATCAGCACGCCGCGGTGAATACGTTCCCGGGCCTTGTACACACCGCCCGTCACACCATGGGAGTTGGCTTTACCCGAAGACGGCGCGCTAACCCGATAAGGGAGGCAGCCGGCCACGGTAGGGTCAGCGACTGGGGTGAAGTCGTAACAAGGTAGCCGTAGGGGAACCTGCGGCTGGATCACCTCCTTTCTGGATTTCGACTGATCGACGAACAGTGATCGGTGATCGCGAACGTCGCCGAACCTCTGTCGTCCGTTCGGAAATGGATCAGGCGGCTCTGTCAGAGCCGCGTTTGGCGGGATTGCGCCGCCTTCGTCTCTCTTTCCTCCAGGATATCGGACGCGCGGAGAGGAGCGGTCGGGATCGCCGGTCGTCTCGTTTTCCGCCTCTGTCCTCCGATCTCGGGCTTGTAGCTCAGTTGGTTAGAGCGCGCGCTTGATAAGCGTGAGGTCGGAGGTTCAAGTCCTCCCAGGCCCACCATCGGTGATCGGTAAGCAGGGATCGGTGATCAGAAGACTTTTTGATCAAACGTTCACCGATGACCGATCCCGGTTTCCGGGGCCATAGCTCAGTTGGGAGAGCGCGTGCTTTGCAAGCATGAGGTCGTCGGTTCGATCCCGTCTGGCTCCACCAGCTTCGGATGAGGGAGATCGGGAGAGAGAAGTCCTCGACGTCGGTTCGATATCCTTCCGGTGCATCTTGATCAGTTTCGTCGGGCGCGAGAGCGCTTGGCGTTAGGAAGCCGGCGAACCGGCGCAAGGACGATCCGTTCTGCGTCATTCGTTCTCCGGTTTCCGCGTATCTGACATCGTGAAGAGGAAGCGCATTCGGTCGTGGGCCGGATGGCGGGACGGGGTCGGCTTCACGGGCTGGCTCTTTTGCAAAGCTGGCGAAGCGGTCCGGACGCGATGTCCGTTTCCGTTCTCTCGTCTTCTTGTTCTCCGCCGTGCGAACCCGAGCAACCAGTCGTGGGTCCAAGTGGCTGACCGCCAGGATTCCCGGATGCGTTTTGAAGCAAAACTGGTCTTTTCAACGCCATGGAGCGTCCCTCCTGCCGATTGCCGATCGGAGGGGTTCACAAAGGGACACGCCTTGGCGATGAGAGCAATCAAGTGTCTTAAGGGTATCCGGTGGATGCCTTGGCGCTGAGAGGCGATGAAGGACGTGGTACGCTGCGATAAGTCACGGGGAGCCGCGAACGGGCTTTGATCCGTGAATCTCCGAATGGGGAAACCCACTTCCAGACGCGGAGGACAGAGGACGGAGGACAGATCGAAGGTCTGTTCTCTGTATTCTGTTCTCCGTTTTCTGATACGAAGGACTTATTCTTTGAACACATAGGAGAATAAGAGCGAACCCGGGGAACTGAAACATCTCAGTACCCGGAGGAAAGGACATCAACGAGATTCGTCAGTAGTGGCGAGCGAACGCGGATGAGGCCAATGCTTTTGCATGCGTCGACCAGAACCGGCTGGAAAGCCGGGCCGGAGCGGGTGACAGCCCCGTATGGATAGGGCGCAAGCGGAAGATTCGAGTAGGGCGGGACACGTGCAATCCTGCCTGAAGACGGGGGGACCACCCTCCAAGCCTAAGTACTCCTCAGCGACCGATAGCGAACAAGTACCGTGAGGGAAAGGTGAAAAGCACCCCGACGAGGGGAGTGAAACAGTCCCTGAAACCGGATACCTACAAACAGTGGGAGCCCGCTCACTTAAAGTGATCGGTGATCAGTGACCAGTTATCGGTGCCCGGATCGCTTTGTGCGTTTTCTGATCACTGATCACTGATCACTGTTTACCGATCACTTTAGGCGAGCGGGTGACCGCGTACCTTTTGTATTATGGGTCAGCGACTTAAAGTATCGAGCAAGCTTAAGCCGATAGGCGTAGGCGCAGCGAAAGCGAGTCTGAACAGGGCGGCCTGAGTTCGATGCTTTAGACCCGAAACCGAGTGATCTAGTCATGAGCAGGTTGAAGGTAGGGTAACACCTACTGGAGGACCGAACCGGTGCCTGTTGAAAAAGGCTCGGATGACTTGTGATTAGGGGTGAAAGGCCAACCAAACTCGGAAATAGCTGGTTCTCCGCGAAATATATTTAGGTATAGCCTCGAGCTTGAGGCTCCAGGGGGTAGAGCACTGGATGGGCTAGGGGGGCCAAAACCCTACCAAACCTAACCAAACTCCGAATACCTGGAAGTCATGCTCGGGAGCCACACGGTGGGTGCTAACGTCCATCGTGGAGAGGGAAACAACCCAGACCAACAGCTAAGGCCCCCAATTCGCGACTAAGTGGGAAAGGATGTGGAAATCCCAAAACAACCAGGAGGTTGGCTTAGAAGCAGCCATCCTTTAAAGAAAGCGTAACAGCTCACTGGTCTAAACTTAAGGGTTTCTGCGCCGAAGATGTAACGGGGCTCAAGCCGCGAGCCGAAGCTTTGGGTTCGGTGACCAGTTATCAGTGAACAGTGAACAGTGAACAGAGATCGCGAGCGAAAGCAATGGAGGAGCGGAAGGGCTGGAGCGCCGAGGACTTGGAGGTCTTCCGGCGGGCCTATGCGCTTTCCCTTAAACTGCATCGCGAACTGCATCGCGCCAGTCTGAGCTTTCCCAGATCGAGCAGTATGCCGGTCTGGCGGATCAATTACGGCGGGCTTCGAGGTCCGTTTGCGCCTTGATCGTCGAGGGGAGCGGACGGCAGGCGGCTTCGCCGAAGGAGTTCGCCCGCTATCTGGTGATGGCGGTGGGCTCGGCGGAAGAGACGAAGCTGTGGCTTCGCTGTGCCGGCGATCTCGAATATCTCCCGGCGGAGCAAACGGAGGCGTGGCGAGTGGAAGCCACGCACGGGATCCGGATGCTGCAAGGGTTGAGATCGAGCCTCGAAGGTCAAGGCGAGTCTTGATCACTGATTACTGACAACTGGTCACTGAACGGTAGCGGAGCGTTCCGTCGCGGGCGAAGGGACTGCCGCGAGGCGTCCTGGAGGCTTCGGAAGTGCGAATGCTGACATGAGTAACGACAAACACTGTGTAAGACAGTGTCGCCGAAAGTCCAAGGGTTCCTGCGTAAAGTTAATCTTCGCAGGGTTAGCCGGTCCCTAAGGCGAGGCCGACAGGCGTAGTCGATGGGAATCACGTTAATATTCGTGAGCCGGCAGGTGGTGACGGATCTCTTAAGTCGTTCATCCTCACTGGATTGGATGGGCGGCGACGAGGTCCCAGGAAACAGCCCCTGCATAACGACCGTACCCGAAACCGACACAGGTGGACAGGTAGAGCATACCCAGGCGCTTGAGAGAATGACGTTGAAGGAACTCGGCAATTTACCTCCGTAACTTCGGGATAAGGAGGCCCTCGGGTCGCGCAAGCGGCTTGGGGGGGCACAGACCAGGGGGTGGCAACTGTTTAACAAAAACACAGGGCTCTGCGAAATCGCAAGATGACGTATAGGGTCTGACGCCTGCCCGGTGCCGGAAGGTTAAAAGGAGAGGTGCGAGCCTTGAATTGAAGCCCCGGTAAACGGCGGCCGTAACTATAACGGTCCTAAGGTAGCGAAATTCCTTGTCGGGTAAGTTCCGACCTGCACGAATGGCGTAATGACTTCCCCGCTGTCTCCAACGTCAGCTCAGTGAAATTGAAGTCCCCGTGAAGAGGCGGGGTACCTGCGGTCAGACGGAAAGACCCCGTGCACCTTTACTATAACTTTGCGTTGGCATTCGTGTGGTCATGTGTAGGATAGGTGGTAGGCTGGGAAGCGCGGGCGTCAGCCTGCTGGAGCCGCCCTTGAAATACCACCCTTGACTTCATGGATGTCTAACCGGGCTCCTTATCGGGAGCCGGGACATCCATGGCGGGTAGTTTGACTGGGGCGGTCGCCTCCCAAAGCGTAACGGAGGCGCGCAATGGTTGGCTCAGACCGGTCGGAATCGGTCGTCGAGTGCAATTGCATAAGCCAGCCTGACTGCGAGAACCACAAGTCGAGCAGAGACGAAAGTCGGTCATAGTGATCCGGTGGTCCCGCGTGGGTGGGCCATCGCTCAACGGAAAAAAGGTACGCCGGGGATAACAGGCTGATACTCCCAGAGTCCATATCGACGGGTTTGTTTGACACCTCGATGTGCTCATCACATCCTGGGGCTGGAGAAGGTCCCAAGGGTTCGGCTGTTCGCCGATTAAAGTGGTACGTGAGCTGGGTTCAAAACGTCGTGAGACAGTTTGGTCCCTATCTGCCGTCGTCTCGAGAATTGAGAGGATTTGCCCCTAGTACGAGAGGACCGGTGCGAACCTACTCGGGTGACCTGTCGCCGCGCCAGCGGCGGTGCAGGCTAGCTATATGCGGAACGGATAACCGCTGAAGGCATCTATGCGGGACACCAGCCTTAGGACCAGTTCTCCCTGAAGAGCCGTGGAAGACCACCACGTGATAGGCGGTTGTTGAAGCGCGGCAATGCGTGGAGCTGACCGTGACTCATCGCTCGTCCGACTTGATTGCTCTTATCGCCAAGGCGCGAGAGACAGTGACCAAGCTGATTGGTGAACAGTGATCGGAGGGGGCGACCTCTCTGGTCACTGATGGCTGATCACTGGTCACTGGCTTCCAGTTTCGCTTCGCTTCAGCGGCCGCAAGCGCTGATCAATGATCGCTG
>CAWFVS010000034.1:0-141060 GCA_963819255.1 uncultured Alphaproteobacteria bacterium | reverse complement strand
CGAAAGCCGCAAAGGCGGCCGGAAGGCCACGAACCGGCACGGATGGGGCTGGGTTGGTCTCATCAGGATACGCTCCAGCGTGAGGATCAAAGCCTTGGCGCCTCGGCAGCGCGTCGGCTGTGAGTTGTGTCGTGACATGCAAGGTCACATCGCCCTATTCCTGGTCCACGGGGACCCAGGAATCATGCCCTTGTCGTAGGCGGCCGCCTGCACCTCGCGCGGCATGTCGCGCAGATCGACCAGGAAGCCGTTGACCTCAGCCACCCACACAAGCGGGTTTCGGTCGATCACGCTTCGCAGAATCCATCGCGGGTCCATGGGGCGCATGTGGAGAGCCTCGGAAACGGCGCGAGCCTTGGCGCTGGCCGCGCTCTGGCTGACGCCGAACGCGGCGCAGACATCGGCCAAGGTCATGAACGGCTCGCTCGATTTGTCCGCCAGGAAGTTGAGCTGACCCAAGACATAGATTATGCCGCACGCCCAGGTGCGCGGCCGCCCGAAAGCCAGAGGACAGGCGCGTTTGCGGCAAAGAGCCGCGGCCACGGCCCGTGCGAGGTCGCGGTATTCGTCACCCAAATGCTCGCTGCCGACGAGTCCGTAAGGGCGGTGACGGCGTCGTAGGTCGGCTGAGCGACGCTCGGAACAGAAAGCGAGTTGGGACGCTTCACCGCGCAGGCCTCGATTCGAAATGGGTTCCGCCGCCCACAATGCCTATTCGACGGGTCGCCCGCAAATGGCGCCGACCGGGGTCGGAAGCGCCCGTGCGTCAGCATGATCGCGTCCGGCCTCGCGCCCATTCCGAACAGCGCTTCCCGCGCTCCCTTCGCGAGGGCGCTCGTGGGGCGGGGCCGGCGCGAGCGGCGTAGTACGACAATCTGGCATCGCTGCCGATTGACGTAAATATGGGTTTATGGATTCATGGCTGTGGACCCGACCCATGAGACGACTATCGAAGTCCCTGACGAGCTCTACCGTCGCGCCAAGGCGGAGGCGGCGCTGCGCGGGCGCAGGCTCCGAGATCTGGTCGAGGAGGGGCTGCGGCTCGTTCTCGAAGCTCCTCGCACGCCTCGTCGTCCCAGTCTTGCCGAGTTGACCAAGCGGGCGCGCGGCATAATCGATTCCGGAGTTCCCGATCTCGGTTCGAATCCCGAGCGCCTCGCAGGCTTCGGTCGCGATGGCCGTCGCAATCGTTGATACGGGACCGCTGGTCGCCTTCTTCGACCGAGCGGAACGCCACCACCGTTGGGTCGGGGAACGCTTCGAGGAACTCGACGCGCCTCTCCTCGTCTGTGAGGCGGTGCTGGCCGAAACCATGTCCTTGCTGGGCGGCTACCCCAAGGCTCAGGACGCCGTCCTGGAGTTCATCCAAAGCGGGGCGCTGAGCCTCGCATTCCGGATCGACGAGCACATCGGCCCGATACGCATATTGCTTCAGAACTACAAGGACACGCCGATGTCGCTGGCCGACGCCTGCGTCGTTCGGATGTCGGAAATCCATGACCGGCACGCCGTCCTGACGTTCGATTCCGATTTCTTGATCTATCGAAAGCATGGCCGAACGGCGCTGCCTCTTATCCGCCCGGAGGCGCAGTAGCTCCAGAGCCTCAGTGCTGCATCAAGCGACGAATTCGTCCCGTTCCGACTTTTTCGGTCGACCACCTTCCGGCCGTTGACCTGAGCGCTCTTTCGCTTCGCCTGCGAAGTTGCCCGACCGCCGCGGCTCGCAAAGATCGCCGCTAAAGTACGCGGCGGCAGCATCGCAGGCAGAACTGCAGTCAGCAAACCGTGCACGCTGATATGGATGTCCCGCTCCTCAAGCGCGATCGCCGATCCGTCCGGCCAAATCTCCAGCCGCGCCAGATCCTCCGTAGGCACATCTTGGAGGGCGCAGAAACCCCGCATTTCCATTCGTCACGATCTCGATCACATTACGGTTGGGCACATAGCGGACGGCTTGCGCCCTGATTTCCGTTTCCATTTGCGCTCGACCGGCCACGAGCGCCGCAGCGTATTCGGCATCGGTGACATCATGTGGCTCGTGCCTCTGTGCTCCCTCTGCTCCATGGTCTTCCGGATGTTAGACGGCCGGAATCGACCCTTTGCTCCCCTTCAATGAACGGGCGCGAAGCGGGAGAAACCAGTCTTTGAAGGCGAAGGATGCGCCATGACCCTCTGTTCCGGAAGCAAGCTCTGAACGCGACCGTTCGACCCGATGGGAAGTCGCAAGTCGATCCCGAAAAGGAGGGGCCGTCAATCGATCGTCGCGCGTCTTTTCCGCTCGGCGATCGACCGCGCCAGCGCTTCTCCCAGCTTCGGGAAGCCGCACGGCTTCTGACAATTCCTGATCTGCGGATAGCGGGTGCGAAGGACATCGGTCTCGTAGCCCGAACTGAAGACGAAGGGGATGTTCCGTGAGAGAAGCAGATCAGCGACCGCGTAAGCCATGACGCCGTCGAGGTTGATGTCCAGGATCGCCGCGTCGATGTCGGGCGCCGATTCGATCGTCTTGATAGCCTTCTCGACGGACGGGACCGGCCCTATGAGCACCGCGCCGAGGCTTTCGAGCGCGTCGCATAGGCTCATGGCGACTATGTATTCGTCCTCGACAATGAGGATGCGGCGATCGCGAAGCTTCGATAAGGCCATTGCTAAGCGAATCCGTAAGAGGAGCGTCAGACCGGCAGTGCGATCGTGCAATGAATCCCATCAGCCTCAATCGCAAAGCTGGTTCGCGCCCCGAACTGGTACGGCAAGGCGTTTTCGATGAGACGTCGCCCGCTGCCGATCCTGCCGGGTTTGGCGTTCGACTGTGAAGCCTCGATGCCCCGTTCCTTCCAGTCGACATGGATCCAGGTCGTCCGATCTTGTGGCGCGACTTCGGCGCGCCAACGGACCGCGAGACGACCGTTTTTCTCTTTGAGCGCGCCGTATTTGACCGCGTTGGTCGTCAGCTCGTGCAGGGCCAACGCCAAGGTTTGGACCACGCCCGGCCGAAGCATTACGCCTTTTGATCCGTCAAGCGTCACTTTTCCGCCGTCTTCGGGCCAGGCGGATTGGGCGGAAAGCTCGGAGACGAGCAGTTCGTCAAATGCGATCTGGCGGCCGTCCGGTGTTCGGGACAAGAGCCCCTGGACCCGCGCCAGCGCAGACAAGCGCCCGGCAAAGCTCGATCTGAAATCATCGAGCGTCTCGCTCGTGCTCGCGGTCCTGTCCGCGATCGCGAGCACAACAGCGATCAGGTTGCGGGTGCGATGCTGCAACTCGTGGACCATCACCTGAAGGCGCTCCTCGCTCTCGCGCAAGCGAGACTCGGCCTTGGCGCGCTCGATTAGATCGGCGGCCTGTCGCGCCAACACGTCGAACAGATCGAATTCGTGTTCCTGCGGGCGGTGCGGCTCACGCCATTGCGTCGAAAGTATCCCGAGCATCCGGCCGGAGCGGGATACTAGCGGCGTGGCCTGCGACGAGCGCAGGCCGGAAGCGCGATAGGCGGCGAGGTCTTGTGGCGCGTCCACCAAAGACGTCTCTGCATCCTCGGTGACCGTGCGCTCTATCCGCACGCACGCCCGGCTGCAAGCGGAGGATGATCCGATTTCGATTCGGCGCCAATGAGCCTCGGAGGCGGGATCGAAATTCCGGGTCGCCAGAAGCTCGAGATGCGAGCCCTCGGGCCCGACCATTTGCAATGCAGCGGCATCTGACCGCATCAGCGCCATCGCGGCGTCGAGAAGATTTTCATACAGGGCCTCCGGCCTCTGCTCGGGAAAGAGCTTGGCGCTGATTTGCTGGAGCGTCTTCGCATCCGAGAGCTCGACCGTGAGCTCGTTCTGGGCGGACTGCAGCTCCGCCAGCCGGACGCGGCTTTCGGCTTCCCGCAACCGGAGCGAGCGAAGGGAATTCGCCAGGTCGTCACGCGTGCTATCGAGCAACGCCTTGATGTCGATCGTGTCCTGGACGTCGGTCAGCGCGCCGAGCCATTCCTCGACCTCGCCGTCACTGTTCCTGACCGCTATAGCGCGCGTTTGGAACGCGCGGTAGGCGCTGTGCCTTGCGCTCCAGATCCGCCCTTGGCTGAAATACGCGCCCCCGGAGGCAACCGCCGCCTTCCAGTCCTCCATGACGGCTTCTCGATCGTCCGGATGCAGGCAGGAAACCCAGCGCGAGCCCCGGTATTCCTCCCATGTCTGCCCCGTGTAGTCCTGCCAGTAAGGCTGAGATTTCGACGAGTTCTCCGGCGGCGTTCGCCCACCAGACCACGTCCGCCGAGGCCAGGAGCAGAGCTTCGAACGGCCTGTCCCGCCGCCCAGGTTTCAGGTGCGGCTGATCGGTCATCTCGCCCACAGAGAGAAGTTTGAAGCAGGGCGCATTCTGGTCGAAGCAGAGAGCGTGAGCGCGACGAAAATGGAGGCGGCCGTTTCAGCGACCGCGAAGCCGCCCGCCCGAGAATGCCAATAACGTACGTTAACATTTTTATCAAGGAGGTTTGTCGACGCGACGGGCAAAAATGCTCCCGATGCCCGACGCAGTCGAGAAACTCACTTCCGCGGACGTCCGACCTCGCCGCCTTCGCCTTGCGGTACCAGGGCCGCAAGCGCACCACTACGCCGATGAGATCATGGCGGAGATCGTCGCTCGACCGCATTCGACCCTGAGCGGGCCTTCAAGATTGGGGCCTGTGAACGGGCGCGAAAGGCGAGAAAGCGGGCTTAGGCTGAAGGCGCAGGTTGCGCCAGGGCACGAAGTCGCTCCGCTCCGGCCCGCTTGCGCGGGGGGCGTGAGCCGGGAGGGCGGGTAGCAGGCGGATAGGATAGCGATGGCGCGACGGGCAGCCCCGTCCTGAGAATCGAGGGTCGTTCAACCTCAACTCAGGAAGGAGCGCCCGATGAGCGAGACCAACACTGTCAGTCCGCTTCGTCAGCGTATGATCGAAGACATGACTGCGCGCAAGCTCGACCCGCACACGCAGCGCAGCCACATCTATAGCTGCAAGCGGTTCGCCGCCTGGCTCAAACGTTCGCCTGATACAGCGACCGCCGAAGAAGTCCGCCGCTTCCAGCTACACCTCGTCGAGAGCGGCGCCAGCATCTGCAACCGCAACCGGATCGTGACCGGGGTGCGCTTCCTGTTCCGTGTCACGCTGCGCCGCCACGATCTGGCGGCCGAGATCTGGCACATGAAGGAGCCGCAGAAGCTGCCGCCGGTGTTGAGCCCCGAGGAGATCAAGCGCGTTCTGACCATGGCGACGAGCCTCAAGGCGCGCGCGATGCTGTCGCTCGCCTACGGTTGCGGGCTGCGGGCCAGCGAAGTGGCGCGGCTGCGGGTGTGCGACATCGACAGCGATCAGATGATCATTCGCGTCGTGCAGTCGAAAGGCCGCAAGGACCGGAACGTGATGCTTCCGCCCGAGATCCTCGACCTGTTGCGGCAATGGTGGAAGGCGCGGCCGAAGCGGCGTGACGCCGGCGTCGCGCCACAACAGCGTTGGTTGTTTCCCGGTCGCGCCGGTCATCTGACCACGCGCCAATTCGGCCGGCTGTTCAAGGACGCGGCGAAATCTGCGGGGCTGCGCAAGGCGGTCTCGCTTCATTCGCTGCGTCATTCCTTCGCGACCCATCTGCTCGAGGACGGCAAGGATATTCGGCTGATCCAGGCGTTGCTCGGACACGAGAAGTTGGACACGACAGCGCGCTACACCCGCGTGGCGACGGGACTCATCGCCAAGGTCGAGAGCCCGCTCGCGCGTCTGATCACGCCGCGCCACAGGCAGGCGACGCGAAACCTCGAGAAGCCGCCGGCGCGATAGCGCCGTCGGCCATGGCTCGGCCGGTTCTGGAGCTCGCGGACATCCTCCGCGAGCACGGTCCTGCCTGGCGCGAGGCCAACCGCGGCCACGTGAGCCTCGACCAGCTGAAGGTGATGAGCGCCATCGAACGCTGCCGCACGGCGGCGCTCGGCGGCCACGTCGCACGCTGCGAGAACGCGGCGTGCGGCCATACGCACGTCGCTTACAACTCGTGCCGCGACAGGCATTGCCCGAAGTGCCAGGCTGCGGCGTCGCGCCGATGGCTCTCCGACCGCGAAGCGGAGCTGTTGCCCGTCCCGTACTTTCACGTCGTGTACACGCTGCCGGGCAAGCTGCGCGACATCGCCTGGCAGAACAAGCGCGTGGTCTACGACCTCTTGATGAAGGCGGCGGCCGAGACGACGCTCGCCATCGCCGCCAATCCCAGGCGCCTCGGCGCCAGGATCGGCGTCACCGCCGTGCTGCACACCTGGGGCTCGACCCTCACCCATCATCCCCATGTGCATATGATCGTGCCCGGCGGGGGGCTCTCGCTCGACGGATCGCGATGGGTCGCCTGCCGCTCCGACTTCCTCGTGCACGTCAACCTGCTGGCGCGCCTGTTTAGCGGCAAGATGCTGGCGATGCTCACAGATGCGCACGTCGCCGGCCAGTTGCAGTTCTTCAACGCGCATGCAGGGCTCGCCGACAAGAAGGCGTTCAAGCGCTTCATCGCCCCGCTGCGGCGCGCCAAGTGGGTCGTCTATTGCAAGGCGCCGTTCGCCGGACCGAAGCAGGTGCTGCGCTACCTGTCCCGGTACACCCACCGGGTCGCGATCTCGAACCGCCGCCTCGTCGCGGCCGACGACGCCGGCGTCGCGTTCCGCTGGAAGGACACTCGCATCGACGGGCCGGGCCGCTGGAAGACGATGCGGCTACACCCGCACGAGTTCATCCGGCGCTTTCTTATGCACGTGCTGCCCAAGGGCTTCCACCGCATCCGCCACTACGGGCTCTTCGCCAACGCCAACCGCGCCGAGAACATCGCAAAAGCCCGCGCGCTGCTCGGCGCCGACCCGCCTGCCGCCGACCCGCAAAAGCAGCCGGATATCACGCCGGACGCGCCGCGCGTGCTGCGCTCCCCATGCCCGCGCTGCGGCGCCCGCATGATCGTCATCGAGGTCTTCGCACGCGGCTGCGAGCCGAGGTGGCGGCCGACCCCAAGCGCGAACGACACATCATGAGCCAGACCGCCCGTGAGCGCCGCCTTCCCGTTCCGTTGCTCTGGCTCCACGCCGGCGGCGATCCCTCTCGACCCCATTCATGGCAATCCATGCGCCCGGCGCCCGTTGATACCCTTCAAACCCCGTCGGGACGCTTCTTCCCCTCTCTCGCTCGCCGCCGCGTGCAGGCATCCAGGTCGCGTCGACCCCAGTATCTCGCCTCCACCGGATGCGCCGCTAACCTGAAATCCCCATAGCGCTCGCCCCCCAGCCGCTGCCCGGCTTCCCGCGACTTCGTGCCCTGGCGCTTTTTGGACGCCGGCCGTCCGAGCGTGCGGAAAGGATTGATGCCGCCGGCGTCCAAAAACCTGCACAGGAGCGACCGTTCCTGAAAGAAGCTACCAAAGCGTCAGTTCGACCCCAAGCAGTCGGCGGCCAAAATTACACGGCCAACGTCGCCGATCCAAATTCGTTTGGCCAGGGCGATCGATCCCAGGATTTGAGCGCCGCGGCCAGGGTTCGATCCCCGAGGCGCGCCTTGCGTCAGGCGCGAGCGCGGTGCATGAACTCTGGTCGCGGTTTGGGATCGGTCCTCAAAACAGTAGTATGCCGGTCAGGCTCCCAAGGGCCGGGAGCAGCCTCGGATTGTTTTTGCATGCGCGCATGGGGTGCCGAACGGATCGGCGCCATTCGCGCGTTAGAACAGAGCGCGCCATGGGAAAGCGGACGTTCAGGATCATTCTCGTCAAGCCGTCGCACTATGACGACGATGGCTATGTGATCCAATGGCGGCTCTCCACCATCCCTTCGAACAGCCTTGCCAGCGTCTACGGGCTCTTGGCCAGCTGTGCCGGGGAGCAGGCTCTTGGCCCCAACGTCGACATCGAGATCGAAGCCTATGACGAGTGCAACACGGTCATCGACGTGCGGGCGGCGGCCCGGCGGATAAACGCTGCGGGCAGCGGATTTGTCGGGCTGGTCGGGGTTCAGTCGAACCAGTTCCCGCGCGCCCTTGATCTTGCGCGCGAGTTCCGGGCGGCGAGGGTGCCCGTGGTGATCGGCGGCTTCCATGTCTCGGGCTGCATATCGATGCTCCCGGAACTACCGCCGGATTTGAAAGAGGCGCTGGCGCTGGGCGTGATCCTTTTCGCGGGCGAGGGCGAGGGGCGGATGGCCAAACTGCTCCGCGACATCGCCGCCGATCGGGCGAAACCGGTTTACAATTACCTGCATGACATGCCCAACATGGAGGCAGCCGCGATACCCGCGTTGCCGCGCCACGTGGTGACGCGTGTCGTGGGCCATTACGCGAGCTTCGACGCTGGTCGCGGCTGCCCCTTCCAATGCAGCTTCTGCACGATCATCAATGTCCAGGGCCGTAGATCGCGCTATCGTACCGCCGATGACGTCGAAGCGATCGTGCGCGCCCACGCCCCTCAGGGCATATCCCACTATTTCGTTACCGACGACAATTTCGCGAGGAACCGGAATTGGGAGGCGATTCTCGACCGCCTGATCGATTTGCGGGAGAACCAGGGCTTCAGGATCAAGCTGATCCTGCAAGTCGACACGTTGTGCCATAAGATTCCGAACTTCATCGAGAAGGCGGCGCGCGCCGGCTGCAACGCGGTCTTCATCGGGCTTGAGAACATCAATCCTGAATCGCTCCAAGGCGCCAAGAAGCGGCAGAACAAGATATGGGAATACCGCATCATGCTGCAGTCTTGGCGGCGGGCCAAGGTGATGACCTGGGCGGGCTATATCCTTGGATTTCCCACCGACACTCCAGAGACTATCGCCCGCGATATCGAGATCATCAAGAAAGAATTGCCGCTCGACATACTCGAATTCTTTTTCCTGACGCCGCTCCCCGGCTCCGAGGATCACAAGAACCTTTACCTTAAACGGGTCCCCATGGACCCGGACATGAACAATTATGATCTGGAGCACGTCTGCACCGCCCATGCACAGATGTCGGACGACACCTGGAGGCGGGTCTATCGCGACGCTTGGGCCCGCTACTACACAGACGCCCATGTCGAGACGGTGCTGCGGCGGGCCGTCGCCAGCGGCATCAAGACGCGCAAGATCGCCGACGTCATGGCGGTCTTCTCCGCAGCGTCGCGCATCGAGGGCGTTCACCCGCTGCAATGCGGCGTCCTCCGGCGCAAAGTGAGGACCCAGCGCCGGCGTGGGATGCCGATCGCCAATCCGTTCGTGTTCTACCCTCTTCGAGCGGTCGAATTCGTCACGGTGGTGGCGCGATGGCTGAGCCTTGGGCTGCGCTACCACAGGATCAAGAGGCGTGTCGAAGCCGGTCCTACAAGTGCGAACTATGTCGACGACGCGACGCGAGTTTCGTCGATCGATGGGACTGAGAACGATGATTTCGTCGCGGTCTTCGCCGATAAAATCCCGCACACGCACGGCGCGCCAAAAAAGCAGCCGGTCGTTGCTTCGTGAGCGGCGCTGAGCGCGCGATTCCCGCGCCTGCCGAGATGCCACGACTATGGTTCGTCGCGTTCCCGAGCTCGATTCACAATCAGGCGGCCGCTAAAGTCGGATTTGGCCTAACCGATTGGGGACCGGCCCCATGTCCGGCGCTTGATGTGCTTCTCGCCTGGGCCGCCCAACGCGACGCCATAACCGCCCTGGCGCCCGGCTGGACGTCCGCTCCGGATTGGAACAATCAGCCCGCTCAACGTCTGGCCTGGGCGGTGAAGCCTATTTCGCGCTCGCAATGGAATGCCGGCTTTCGCCCAAACTCCGGTCCTTCCCGAGGCAATCCCTGGAGGCGCGCTCTCCGCCCGTTCCCGCCATTCGCCAACAGCGCTCTCCGCGCGCGCGACGCTTCCGCTCATCCGCCCGGCGGCGTCGCAGGCCTCGCATCGCGCCCCTTCACCCCGGCTGGCTCGCTCCTCCCCTTCCGCCCGCCGAGCTCGATGATCTCGTTGGTGATCTCCTCCTGCCGAAGCTGGCGCGAGCGGGCGACGAGCTCGTCGAGCATTTTGCGACGTTCGACTTGGCCGCGGTCATGGCGCGCATGCGCGCCTCGTTCTCCGCCGCGAGCGACAGCGTCAGCGCTTCGCAGAGCTCGGCGAACACGTATTCCTCGGCGAGCTCGGCGAGCAGAATCCGCGGCGGCAGGGTGACGATCGGCGGCGATGGGTTCTCGGCGCGCGGGAAGCGGGCGAAGTCGAACGGCGCGAGCGAGCGGTCGACCACGTGGACCTCGCCGAGCGAAGGCGCGGCGTGGACGACGGTGACGCGGGTCGCCCGGCCAGACCCGAGGCGCGCATAAAGCTGCTCGGTCACCCGGTCGGCCAGCGCGCCGACCTCGTCGACATGGGCGACCATCGCCGCGCTCCAGCCGACCGCGAGCCCGCGCTCCTCCGCCGCCATCCGGCCGCGGCCGCCGAGCAGCATGAGTTCGGCGCGCATGCGCGCCGTCCGCCTTCAGCACGCGCTCGGCGACGTCGAGAACGCGCTTGTTGAACGCGCCGGCGAAGCCCTGCTCGGCGCAGAGCGCGATGACGAGATGGCCGTCGCGCCGGCCGCGGGACCCGCGCGCGGCGTCGCCGTCTTCGGCGAGCGCCAGCGCCTGGCCGATCGCGGCGCCGACGGTCGCGGCATAGGCTCGCACCCCCTCGACCCGCTCGCGCGCCTCGCGGGCGCGGGCCGCCGCGATGCCGCGCATCGCCCCGATCACCGACGAAAGCTGACGCACCGAGCGGATGCGCTCGACGACGTCGCTGAGCCGCTCCGTCATGACGGCCGCCCGCCGCGCACGAGCGCCCGCACCGCTTCGACGAGCTTCGCCCGCGCCGCGTCGTCGCAGGCTCCGCTCTTCGTCACCGAGGCGACCACGTCGGGCGCCAGCGCGTCGAGCTCGGCCGCGACGCGGGCGCGCGCCTCTCCCACCTTGGCGACCGGCGCGGCGTCGAACACGCCGTCGGACAGGGCCGCGAGCAGCGCCACCTGATCGACGAGGCGCAGCGTGGCGAAGCGCGGCTGGGCGATGAGCGCCCGGATGCGCTCGCCGCGCGCGATCGTCGCCTTGACGCGCGTGTCGGCGATGCCGCCGAAGCGGGTGAACATCTCCAGTTCGAGAAACTGCGAATAGTCGAGCCTGAGCCGCGCCGAGGCGGCGCGCAGCGCCGGCGCCTGCGCCTTGCCGCCGACGCGGCTGACGCTGAGGCCGACGTCGACCGCCGGCCGCTGGTTGGCGGCGAAGAGGCGCGAGTTCGAGCACGATCTGGCCGTCGGTGATCGAGATGAGGTTGGTCGGGATGAAGGCGGAGAGATTGCCGGCGTCGGTCTCGGCGATCGGCAGGGCGGTCAGCGAGCCGCCGCCGAGCTCGGGCGCGAGCTTAGCGGCGCGCTCGAGCAGGCGCGCGTGGACGTAGAAGACGTCGCCGGGAAAGGCCTCGCGGCCGGGCGGCTCGCGGGTCAGCAGCGCGAGCTCGCGATGGGTCGCGGCATGCTTGGTGAGATCGTCGACGACGACCAGCGCATGGCCGCCCTTGTCGCGGAAATATTCGCCGACGGTGAAGCCGGCGAAGGGCGCAATCCATTGCAGCGCGGCGGAAGACGCCGCCGAGGCGACGACGAACACGCAGCGGTCCGGCGCGCCGTATTGCCTGGCCGCCTCGATCACCCGCTCGACCGCGGTCGCGCGCTGTCCGACCGCGACATAGACGCAGATCATGTCGGAGCGCTTCTGGTTGATGATCGTATCGACCGCGATCGCCGTCTTGCCGATGGCGCGGTCGCCGATGATGAGCTCGCGCTGACCGCGCCCGAGCGCAAACAGCGCGTCGACGACGAGCACGCCGGTCTCGACCGGCTCGCTGACGAGCGCGCGATCGACGATCGCCGGCGCCGGCCGTTCGATCGGGATGGAAGGCCTCGGCGGCGATCGCCTCGTCCCGGTCGAGCGGACGCCCCAGCGGATCGATCACCCGCCCGAGCAGTCCGGGGCCGACCGGCACGCGAGCCACCTCGCCCGTCGCCGACACGAGCGAGCCGACGCCGATCGCCTCCGCCTCGTCGAAGATCGCCGCGTTGACCGCCTGCGCCTCGAGCGACAGCGCGTAGCCCATCCGCCCCCCTTCGAAGCGCAAGAGCTCGCCGAGCCGCGCCTCCGGCAGTCCCGACACCCGCGCCACGCCGTCGGCGATCTCCTCGACCCGGCCGACCGATCGCGCCTCCGGCCTGAGATCGACGCGCGCCAGAGCTTCGCGCTCGGCCTGAAGCCACTCGGCGCCGTCATCAATGGACGCGGTCATGGCGGGTCAACTCCTCGACGATGCGAGCAAGATCGCTGCGAAAGCTGTTGCGGACGACGGCGTGCGGCGTCTCGAGCTCGAGCCCGGCGATGAGACCGGGATCGACCGCGACCACGAAATCGAGCGGCCGGCCGAGCGCCTCGGCGAAAGCGTCGCGGCAGGACTGGGTTTCCTCGGCGGTCAGCGGCCGCGCCGCCGTCAATCGCGGCGCGCCGTCGGCGCCGAGCCCGTCGCGGCTCGTCTCGGGAAGCGAAGCGAGCGCCTTCGCCAGCCCGTCGACGAAGCCGTCGACGCGCGCGGAATCGGGCAGGCGCGCGAGGAGCTTGCCGGCGATGTCGACCGCAAGCTTCGCCGAGCGGTCGGAGGCGGCGGCCTCCTCGGCGGCGCGCGTCCAGCGCATGTCCGTCTCCGCCGCGGCGCGCATCTGATCCACTTCCTCGCGGGCGGAGGCCAGCGCCGCGGCGCGCTGGGCCTCGGCCTCCTGGGCCGCCTGGCGCAGCACGTTGTCCCGGCCGGCGGCGATTCTCGCCCCTTCCGCCTCGGCCGTCTCGCGCGCCGCGATCGCCTGTTTCTTCACCGCCTCCGCGTCGGAGAGAATCTTGGCCGCCGCCGCACGCCGCTCCTCGATGATCGCGACGACCGGACGAAAGAGGAACCTGCTCAGGATCCAGATGAGAATGAGGACGTTGACCGTCTGCAAGGCCAGCGTCCACCAATCGATCCGCATCGTGGGCTCAGGCCTATTTGATGAACGGGTTGGCGAACAGCACGAGCAGCGCGATGACCAGGCAGTAGATCGCCATCGTCTCGATCATCGCGAGGCCGACGAACAGCGTGCGCGAGATCGTTCCGGCCGCCTCCGGCTGGCGCGCGATCGCCTCCATGGCGGAGGCGACCGCCCTGCCCTCGCCGAGGCCGGGACCGATCGCCCCGAGGCCGACGGCGAGCGCGGCCGAGAAGATGCTGACGGCTTGGATGAGGTCGTTCACTTGGTCGCTCCTCGAGGCGCGGCGTCACCGGAGGCCTTGCGCCGCTCGCCGACGGCGGCGCCGATGAAGACGGTCGCGAGAACCGCGAAGATGTAGGCCTGCACCGTGCCGGTCAGCAGATCGAGCGCCATCAGCGGGATCGGCACGAGGAGGCCGGCGAGCGTCAGAATGATGCCGATGACGAAGACGCCGCTCATCACGTTGCCGAACAGGCGCACGATGAGGGAGAAGGTGCGGGTGAACTGCTCGACGACGTTGAGCGGGATCATGACCCAGGTCGGCTCGGCGTAGGTCGCGAGATAGCCGCGCTAGGCCGCGCGATGCGAATCGCCCCAGGCGATGGTCGCGACGAACACGATGAGGGCCATCGCCGCGTCGGTCTCGATATGGGCGGTCGGCGGCTCGACGCCGGGTATGAGCGACGACCAGTTCGAGATGAGCGTGAACAGGAAGATCGAGCCGATCAGCGCGCGGAACGGCGCGGGATCGCGCTGCATCGTGTCGTGGATCTGGCCGTCGATGGTCGAGACGATGAGCTCCAGCATCGCCTGGGTCTTCGACGGATGGAGGCTTAGGCGTCGCGTCGCCAGGATCGACGCCGCCCGCGAGCAGCGCGATCACCGCCCAGGCGACGACGACCGGCTCGGTGATCTGGACGGCGCCGATCTGCAAACAGCGGCTCGAGGCTGAGCGGAGACTTCACGCCGAGCCTCCGGAAGCGGCGCATGAGCAGCGCGCGCGCGGCGAGAACGCCGGCCGCCGCGGCCACGAACGGCCCTCGCGCCGAGCCGCGCGATGAGGACGAGCGCCGCCGCCAGCGCGACGAAGCGCAGGCTCTGGACGGCGACGCCGAGGCCAGGCCGGCCGTCGCGGATGAGGACGACGCTCCACCAGAGCGAACCGAAATGGGCGGCGCCCAGGCCGGCGCCCGCAGCGAAGGCGACGACGAGCGCGGCGACGGTCATTGCCGGTGCATCCATCGCCAGGCGATCCACAAGCCCGCCGCCGCGCCCAGCATGATGAGCGGCGCGGTGAAGAAGATTCCGGTCTTCAGCATCCAGTCGAGCCATCGGCCGACGAGGACGCAGAGCAGGATCGGCGCGACGATCGCCCAGCCGAGCACGCCGATCTGGCCGAGGCGCGAGGCGACGGTCGGCTCCGGATCGTCGCGGAACTTCCGATCCCGCGCGGCCGCGAGCCGCGCCGCCTTCTCGATCCTGCCGTTGCGCTTGTCGAGCGGCGCGATCAGGGCGCGGCCTCGCCCGAAAACGGCAGGTCGCCGTCGCCGGGCGGCCGTCCGCCGGGCCGCAGGTAACGCATCAGCTGACGGAGCGCGCGCGCGTGCAGCCGCAATTGCTCGACCTTGGCCCGCCGGTCGGCGTCGAGCTCGGCTGCGCGCGCGGCCGCGACGTCCGCCTCGAGCTTGGCGAGATCGTCGCCGACGGTCCCGCGCCGGCAGGCGATGGCGACGCGGTTTCCCGCGCTGACCGTCAGCACGCCGCCGCTCAGCGCGCAGTAGCGCGTCGTCCCGCCGTCGCGCGTCCAGCGAACGACCGACGGCGCCAGCACGGTCAAAAGATCGGCGTGGCCGGGCAGCACGCCGAAGGCCCCGCTCTCGTCCTCCGCGCGCAACGAGCGGACGTCGTCGGCGTCGACGAGCACGGAAGCGGGCGTCGCGATCGTCAGATGCAGGGCCGTCGCTCATGCGCTGCGCCTCCGCGGGCCTGCGCTCGGCGTAGCGCGCCGCGTCCTCCTTCTCGCGCGCCTCCTCGAGCGAGCCCACCATGTAGAGCGAGCTTTCGCGCCAGTCGTCGCATTCGCCGTCGAGGATCGCCTTGCAGCCGGCGACGGTGTCGGCGACCTTGACCGAGCGGCCGGGGACGCCGGTGAACGCTTCCGTGACCGCGAAAGGCTGGGTGAGGAAGCGCTGCAGGCGGCGCGCGCGCTCGACGATCTTGCGGTCCTCGGCCCCGAGCTCCTCCATGCCGAGAAGCGCGATGACGTCCTGCAGCTCGCGGTAATGCTCGATCGCGCGCCGCGTCTCGGTCGCGACCGTCACATGCTCTTCCCCGACGACCAGCGGGTCGAGCAGGATCGACGACGAGGCGATCGGATCGACCGCCGGATACATTCCCTCGGCGGACATCGCGCGCGACAGCACCACCATGCTGTCGACATGAGCGGCGATGGTGGTGACCGCGGGATCGGTGAAGTCGTCGGCCGGCACGTAGACCGC
This sequence comes from uncultured Alphaproteobacteria bacterium, assembly GCA_963819255.1. GTDB lineage: Bacteria > Pseudomonadota > Alphaproteobacteria > Rhizobiales > Beijerinckiaceae > Roseiarcus. The sequence continues at coordinate 125,542 of CAWFVS010000034.1, read as the reverse complement.
TTCGATCGCGGTGACCGCCGCCTCGCCGACCGAGGCGATCCGCTCCTGCAGCGCCGCGACCTCGTCCGCCAGGGTCGGCTGGTAGCCGACCCGCGAAGGCGCGCGCCCGAGCAGGCCCGACACTTCCGAGCCGGCCTGAACGAAGCGGAACACGTTATCCATCAGGAGGAGCACGTTGCGCCGCCGCTCGTCGCGGAAATATTCGGCGATGGTCATCGCCGTCATGGGCACGCGCCAGCGCGCGCCCGGCGGCTCGTTCATCTGCCCGTAGACGAGCGCGGTGCGCTCGAGCACGCCCGATTCGGTCATGTCGCGCAGCATCTCATGGCCTTCACGCGAGCGCTCGCCGACGCCTGCGAACACCGAAATGCCCTGGTAGGACTCGACCATCGCATGGATCAGCTCCATCACCAGCACCGTCTTGCCGACGCCGGCGCCCCCGAACATCGCCGCCTTGCCGCCTTGCGCCAGAGGAGCGAGCAGATCGATCACCTTGACGCCGGTGGCGAAGAGCTTCGTCACTCCGCTCTGCGCCGCGAGCGGCGGCGGCTTGCGATGGATCGGCCAGCGCGGCGCGTCGGCGGGCAGAGGCTGGCCCCGGTCGCCGACACGCCCCAGCACGTCGAGCAGACGCCCGAGCGTCGCCTCGCCGACCGCGACCGTCACCGGCCCTCCGCTGGATCGCGCGCGGTCGCCGCGCCTAAGGCCCGTGGTCGGCTCGAGCGCGATCGCCCTTGCCCGCGTGAGGATCGAGATGGGCCTGGATTTCCGCGACGACGATACGGCCCTCGGCGTCGAGGATCTCGACCGCAGCCTCGATCGGCGGCGGGGCGCCGTCGAACGCAAGATCCAGGACAGCGCCGCGAATCGCTCCGACACGCCCGTCAAATTGACCCGCCGCCATCGAAACCTTCACTCGCCGGCCCGCGTTCCTACTTTTGCACGCGGCTTCGCCGCGCGGAAAGCAGGAACAATCGGGCTTTCGTTGACATTTTCGCGAATTGAACTATGTCAGACGCGCCGGGAGCGAAGAAAGGCTCCGGCGCGGGGTTGGCGGTGCGCTTCGCGCCCGCGCAGCCGGAACGCCACGGCGCCGCGAAGCGATTGCGCGGTTCCCGAAGTCCCACACCCCTGACGCGAGCGGGCCAACGCCTTCGCGATGTGAGATCACATGAAGTTTAGCGAACTCGGCCTGAGCGAAAAAGTGCTCAACGCCGTCGAAACGTCGGGCTACGACGTCCCGACCCCCATCCAGGCGCAAGCCATTCCCTACGCCCTCGAGGGCCGCGACGTCCTCGGCATCGCCCAGACGGGCACCGGCAAGACAGCCGCCTTCACTCTGCCCATGCTGTCGAGGCTGGAGCGCGGCCGCGCTCGGGCGCGCATGCCCCGAACCCTCATTCTCGAGCCGACCCGCGAGCTTGCGGCCCAGGTCGAGGAGGCCTTCGCGAAATACGGCGTCAATCATAAGCTGAGCGTCGCGCTGCTGATTGGCGGCGTCTCCGACGGAGAGCAGAAAGCCAAGATCGACCGCGGGGCGGACGTCGTGATCGCGACGCCCGGACGCCTGCTCGACCTCACCGAACGCGGCGGCCTGCTCCTGACCGGCATCGAGATCCTGGTCATCGACGAGGCCGACCGGATGCTCGACATGGGCTTCATCCCCGACATCGAGCGCATCTGCAAGCTGGTGCCCTTCACCCGCCAGACGCTATTCTTCTCCGCGACGATGCCGCCCGAAATCACCCGGCTCGTCGACACCTTTCTCCACAATCCGGTGCGCGTCGAGGTCACCCGCGCCGCGACCACCGTCGAAAGCACCACCCAGACGCTGGCGCCGTCCGGCAGCGCGCCGCCCGACAAGCGTGCGACTCTTCGCCGCATCATCCGCGGCGCGGACAACTTCAAGAACGCGATCATCTTCTGCAACCGCAAGCGGGACGTGCAGGTGGTCTACCGCTCGCTCGAGAAGCACGGCTTTTCGGTCGGCGCCCTGCACGGCGATCTCGACCAGCGCGCCCGAATGGCGGCGCTCGACGCATTCCGTTCCGGGCAGGTGCAGCTGATCGTCTGCTCCGATGTCGCCGCCCGCGGTCTCGACATTCCCGACGTGAGCCACGTCATCAACTACGATACGCCCCACCATTCCGAGGATTACGTCCACCGCATCGGCCGCACCGGCCGCGCCGGCAAGACCGGTCACGCCTACACTATCGTGACCCGCGCCGACGCCAAGGCGATCGGCGCAATCGAGAAGCTCATCGGCCGCAAGATCGATTGGCAGGAGGGCGCCGAGCTGCCCCCGGCGGAGGAGGACGAGGCGCCGCACGACCGCCGCGGCGGTCGAGCCGGCCGTCGCCGCCCCGCCGAGGAAGACGAGCGCCGGAGGCCGGACCATCATCCGGAGCATCGCGCCGAGTCGCGCCGCCACCGCGCCGAGCGCCCGGCCAGCGACCGCGCCGCGGCCGGCAGAGAGCGCGCCGAGTGCCCACCCGCCGCGCCATGCAGGGCGCCAGCCTGTCGCTGACGAGCGGGAGCGCGCGCCCGCGCCTCCCCGCAGGGAGCGCCCGCGCCGCGGCGAGGAGCGTGTCATCGGCCTCGGCGACCACGTCCCGGGTTTCCTCCTTCGGCCGGTGCCGAAGCGGACGCGGCACGCGCACGAGGATGAGCCTCAGCATGAGCGCGTCGAGGACTGAACCTTAGCCCGCTAGACTCTTCGGCGGCCCTCCCGCCCCATGGCGGGGCGATAGGGTCAGCGGCCGTTCTGGTCGATGCAGCCCCAGCGGATGCAATCGTCGGGATTGCGGCTCAGCCCGTCGGTTTCATGGATGTTGTAGGGATAATACGAGTAGGGGTCGGGATCCTTGAAGATCCTCGGCAGCTGAGCCGGGGGCAAACTCTCCGCCTGCTGCAATGTCATCACCGGGATGTTTTGGGCTTCCGTCTGACATCCCGCGAAGACCGTCGCCAGCGCGACCGAGAGCCCCAGGGCGAGGCGGCGAGACATCGATTCCATTATGGCCTCCTGCAGCGGCTCGGCCGGTTCAGGCGGGCCGCTGTTCATTTTCGAAATGCTCTCGGTTTAGCGTGGGTTTGCGGCGGAGCCTCGCCAAAGAAATTAAATTCCGTTTGAGCGGCGGACCGTGGCGAATCCGAAGCCGAAGGCGGTTGCCGCGAAGGCGGCTCGTCCGCTCACCCTCCGCTCGACGCTGGCCTGATCGCCCCCGCCTTCGCCCGGCGTTTCGGCTTGCGCTTTTCATAAGCGCCGCAGCTCAAACGCCAGCAGGACGTTGGCCAGCCTTCGGCGTTCACGCGGGCGCGTTCAAGGCTTCGGGGCTGGCGGGGGTGATGGCGACGCTCTCGCCGCAGCCGCAGGCCGAAGTCTCGTTGGGATTGCGGAAGGAGAACGTGGCGGATAGCCGGTCGACCCTGAAGTCCATCTCGGACCCGAGCAGAAAGAACACCGCCTTCGGATCGATGAGGAGCTTGACGCCCTTGTCCTCGACGACCTCGTCGAGGGGGAAGCCTCCTCGGCGAGCTCCATGGTGTAGGACATGCCGGCGCAGCCGCCGTTCCTGACCCCGACCCTCAGGCCCGCGGTCGGCTTGGCGGCCGCTTCGGTCAACTCCCTCACGCGGGCCGCCGCCGCGTCGGTCAAAGTCATCACCTGCCGTCGCAGGAGTTCTCGAGGCCATATCGTTCTCCGTCAACCGGGGTCAAGGCCCGGCGCCGTCTGTGACATATAGCATCGGGGCGCCCGGTTTGACAGGGCCTGCGGCCGCCAAGGCACGGCAGGCATTCGCCGTACGATCTGGGCGTTGACGGCCGTCAATTCAAAGGAGGAGGTCCGACAAGCCCAGCAGCCGTCACGTTGTCGTGACAATGTCGGGCGGATCTGGTAATTGGTTCTCGAATATGGAGGACCCGATGGCGGCCCGATCCCCGCGCACGACCAAGCTTGACCTTCGCCTGTCACCCGAGGCGAAACAAACTCTTGCCGCCGCAGCGCGCGCGACCCACCGCTCAGTCAGCGAGTTTGTGCTGTCGAGCGCACTGGCGCAGGCCGAGGAGACGCTGGTCGAGCGACGGCGTTTCGAGCTCGACGCAGAGCGCTGGGCGGCGTTTATGGCCGCGCTCGACGCGCCGCCGCGAGAAGTCCCGCGGCTCAAGCGTCTCTTCGGTAAATCGACGCCGTTCGACGACGGCCGTCCCGAATGACCGCTGACTTCCGGATCGAGAAGCTTCGGCGCGACCATCCGGTAGAAGGTTTTCATTGCGGACACGAGGCGCTCGATCGCTTCCTGGTCCGCTTCGCCTTCCCCAATCAGCAGGCCAACGCATCTCAGACGCAACCTGGGTCTGCACGGAAGGGAGATCATCGGCTTTTACAGCTTGGTTGTCGGCGAAGTGGCCTATGGCGATGCGCCCCATCGCCTGACCAAGGGCCTCGCCCATCATCCCGTGCCGATCACGCTGTTGGCGCGTCTCGCTGTGCGAGCGGACTGGCAAGGGCGCGGCATGGGCGCCGGACTCCTGAAGGATGCCATGCGCCGAACGCTGCAAGCGGCCGACATCGTCGGCATCCGGGCCTTCACCGTGCACGCCAAGGACGAGCCGTCGCGACGTTTCTACGAGCATTTCGGGTTTGCGCCCTCGCCGACCGATCCGCGGCATCTCTTTCTGCTAATCAAGGATCTCCGCCGCGCCGTCGGCGGTGCGCCATGAGGGAGCGATGAACCGCGAAACGGCCCGGTTTTCTGCGCATGGCGTTCGTGCTAGGCGAATTCATGTCCTCGCGGCGCCGATCTAGACCCGCCTGCCCACCCCGGCCATGCACAGGAACGCGCTTTCACGGAGATCGAGAGAAATGAAAGTCGCCATCCTGGACGATTACCAGAACGTCGCGCTCCGCATGGCGGACTGGTCGGCGGTCTCCAAGCGGGCGGAGATCGCCGTCTTCAACGACCACCTCGCCGACAAGGACGCAGTGGTCGAGCGGCTCAAGCCCTTCGACGTCCTCTGCGTCATGCGCGAGCGGACGCCGCTGCCGCGCGACGTCATCTTGCGCCTGCCCAATCTCAAGCTCATCGCCTCGAACGCGGGCCGCAACGCCTCGATCGACATGGCGGCCGCGCAGGAGCGCGGGATCGAGGTCACCGGCACCCGCTACCGCGCGACGCCGACGATCGAATTGACCTGGGCTTTGATCCTGGCGAGCGCCCGCAACGTCATGAACGAGAGCCGCTCGCTGCGCGCCGGCGGCTGGCAAACCTCGCTCGGCGTCGAGCTCGCCGGCCGGACGCTCGGGGTGCTCGGCCTCGGCAATATTGGGAAAGAGATCGCGCGCATCGGCCTTGCCTTCGGCATGAAGGCAATCGCCTGGAGCCAGAATCTGACGGAAGAGAAGGCGGCCGCCGCCGGCGCCGCGCTCGTCAGCAAGGAGGAGCTGTTCGGCCAAGCGGATTTCCTGACCATTCATTTGGTCCTGAGCCAGCGAACGCGCGGGCTCGTCGGCGTCGCCGAGCTCGCGCTGATGAAGCCGACGGCGCGGCTCATCAACACCTCGCGCGGGCCCATCGTCGACGAGGAGGCCCTCGTCGCGAGCTTGAGCGCGCGACGGATCGCCGGCGCCGCAATCGACGTCTTCGACATCGAGCCGCTGCCGCGGAACCACCCGTTCCGGACCCTCGACAATGTTCTGGCAACTCCGCACATCGGCTTTGTCGCGGAGGACCTCTACCGCACCTTCTACGGCGACGCGGCGGCCGCGATCGCCGCCTGGCTCGACGCGCGCGGGGGCGACTATCCCGCATTCATTTCGCCGCCAAGCCACCGGGCTTGACGGGCTCAAAGCTGATCCTGAGCCGCGTGCGGGTCGCCTTTGCGAAGCGCGCCAGCGTGCGAGTAGAGGGTAGCGTCTTTCCGCTTTCCATCCGCGCCACCGCCGCCTGCGTCGTGCCCATCGCTTGGGCCACCTGCTCCTGAGTCATTGCCGCGTCGGCGCGCGCCTTGATAAGTGCCGAGGCCAAGGCAAATTCGTCTTCGAGCGCGTCATAGGCCGCGACGTATTCTGGATTCCGGCGCCATTCCCGATAGGCTTCCTCGACGGGAATGAACTTTCGAACTCATCGGACCTCCTTCGCCCGCCTGAGGGCGATTTCAATCTCGCGGCGAGGCGTCTTCTGCGTCTTTTTCACAAACACATGCACGACAACGACGCGGCGACCTGATGCAGCGACATAGACGGCGCGCGCGATGCCGTCCCTGCCCTTCATCCGCATCTCCCAAAGCGGCCCCTCCAAGTGCTTCACGTAGGGCTCGCGAACCCGCTCCAACCCGTGCGCCTGAATCAAACCGACTATGCGCTCGAAACTCGCCCGGATATCGAGTGGCAGTGCTGAAAGCGCCGCCTCGACCTCGCGATCCAGAAGCTGAACGACCCACGCCATTGTCTATAAATATACCAAATTTGCAATGATCGGCAAGAATGAACCGATTCGACTGCGGGCGGCTTCTTGGAGGTCTCCGGCTTCTGTGCCAGAGCACAAGACTCGCAACCGTCATCGAAATCCATGCCGCCGCCATCGCAAAAGTCCGCCGACCTCCTCCGCCGCATCGCCGACGCGCTCGAACGTCTCGCTCCGCCGACCCCAGTCGAAGCCCGACTTCGACGGGGCCGAGGCCTTCGTCTGGCGGGCGGAGCGCGGAACGCTGGCCCCCGTCGGCCGGGTCAACCGGGTCGATCTGACACTCCTGCGCGGAATCGACCGGGTGCGCGATCTTCTGGTCGAGAACACGGAGCGCTTCGCCCGCGGCCTGCCGGCCAACAACGCACTTCTGTGGGGCGCGCGCGGCATGGGCAAATCGTCGCTGGTCAAGGCGGCGCACGCCGCCATCAACCGGCAGGAAGGTGTAGCGGGCCGGCTGAAGCTGGTCGAAATCCATCGCGAGGACATCGAGGGCCTTCCGGCCCTGATGATCCTCCTGCGCGACGCTCCTTATCGGTTCATTGTCTTCTGCGATGACCTCTCCTTCGACGCCGGCGACGCCTCGTACAAATCGCTGAAGGCGGCGCTCGAAGGCGGCGTCGAGGGGCGCCCGGCCAACGTCCTCTTCTATGCGACCTCGAACCGCCGCCACCTGCTGCCGCGCGACATGACGGAGAACGAACGGGGAAGCGCGATCAATCCGGGCGAGGCGGTCGAGGAGAAAGTGTCGCTCTCCGACCGCTTCGGCCTCTGGCTCGGATTTCACCATTGCAGCCAGGACGACTATCTCGCCATGGTCATGGGCTACGCCGAATTTTACCGGCTCGACGCGCCCTCCGAGGAGCTCGAGGCCCAGGCGCTCGAATGGGCGACGACGCGCGGCTCGCGCTCCGGCCGCACCGCCTGGCAGTTCACCCAGGATCTCGCCGGGCGGCTCGGGAGGCCGCTAATGTAACCATGCTCGATGAGCGTGGCTGGTCAACGACGATGGGGCGGCTGACGCGGTGAGCAACCGCCTTCCCGAGCGATGGCCAAAAGGCCTTCCGCTCGATGAGGTTCAACTGGCCGGACATACGGCCGCTTCAGGGCCGAATGGTTTCAGCTCAGGCCAGGGGTCGGCCTCTTCGACCGCCTGGGCGAAAGCGCGTCCGCTTGAAGCGCCCGCGAGCGCAAATGCGGCGAGCGCCTCGCGGCGGGTCATGCTTCGGGCCATCGGGTCGCCTCCGTCCTGAGCCGTTCATCGTTTACTGGTCCCACTCGTATTCGGAATAGGCCGCCGTGACGTTGCGAGCGTTATAGTCGTCGAACAGGCGCCAGTCATCCCGAAGCGATTGTCCCGCCTGCTTCGTTGCAGTCTCGAGAGGCTCGCCTTTCGCGATGAAGGCCTTCACGTCCCTGGCGAGGCCGGAAAGATAGGCCCGCTCGTCGTCGAGCGCCTTGGGCCACGGCAGACCGATCGGGCCATGGCCGGGAATGACGCGTTCGGCCGGAACCTTCTTGAGCCCTTCGAGGTCGGCGAGCCAGCCTTTCAGCGAGCCGTCGATGATCGGAAGATGGCCGACGAAGACGAGGTCGCCGGCGAACAGCGTCCGCGTCTTCGCATCGAAAACGGTCAGGTCGCAATCGGTATGCGCCGGCGGCCACGCCCGCAGTTCAAGGGTCCTACCGCCGAGGTCGAGCGTCAGGCGATCCTCCACGGTCAGGGTCGGGGGAATGATCCTCACCTCGTCTACCAGCTTATCGCCGATGATGCGGCGAAACGCCTTGACATAGAAGGAGCCGCGCATCGCCAGCGCGCGCGGCAGGTTGCGGTGGCCGACGAACGTCGCGCCGAGCCCGTCGAAGGCCGCATTGCCGAACACATGGTCCGGATGCTCGTGGGTGTTGATGACGTAGAGGATGGGCTTCTTGGTGCGGACGCGAATGGCGGCGAGCAACCGCCTGCCGACTTCCACGCTTCCGCCGGTGTCGACGACCGCGACGCCCTTGTCGCCGATCACAAAGCCGATATTGGCGATATCGCCCTCATTGCCTTCGCTCATCAGGGCGATCTCGCCCATATGCGCGAAAACTCCGGGGGCGACCTCCTGCCACGGGAGAGGCGGCGCCGCTGCCTCTCCCGGCGAGGCGACCCGAGGAAGGAGCGCGAGACTCACGATAAGAAGAGCGCGGAGCAGCGGCCGCACAGCGCCCATCAGTCATGTCTCCGCTTCGAGTTATGACCAAGCCCGAGCCGTGCGGCTTCCGATAGCCCTCAAGGACGCATGATGGCTGCCGTTCGCCTCATATCGCCTGCCGCGCCAACTCAGCCCCCGCCGCCAGCGCCGCGAGCTTCGATACATCGGCACGGCCATCGGCGCCATGCCGCAATTGGTGCAGGGATAGAGACGTTCGGCGGGCACATAAGCGAGCGCGTCGCGAATGGTCGCGGCGACTTCCTCCGGGGTTTCGACGACATTGGAGGCGACGTCGATGCAGCCGACCAGCACGTCCTTGCCCTTCAAGAGGCCGATCAGCTCGATCGGGACATGCGAATTGCGGCATTCGAGGGAGACTTGGTCGATCCGGCTGGCCGCCAATGCGGGAAACGTCTGCTCGTATTGGCGCCAGTGATCGCCGAGCGTCGCCTTCCAGTCGGTGTTGGCCTTGATGCCGTAGCCATAGCAGATATGCACCGCCGTCGTGCACGTGAGCCCTTGCGCCGCGCGTTCGAGGGTCGCGACGCCCCAGTCCTGCACGTCACGCATGTAGACGTTGAACGCGGGTTCGTCGAATTGCACGACGTCGACGCCGAGCGCGGCGAGTTCATGCGCCTCCTCGTTCAGCGCCGCCGCGAAGACGTGGGCGAGCTTGACTTGGTCGCGGTAATGGTCGTCGGCGATCGTGTCGACGATCGTCATCGGTCCAGGCAGGGTGAATTTGAGCTTACGCTTGGTGTGCCTGCGCGCAGCGCTCGCCTCGGCTCGATGGACGGAGCCCTTGCGGCGGATCGGGCCGGTCACCGTCGGGACTTCGGCTTGGTAGCGGTCGGCGCGTATGCCGATGATCCGCCTGCGGCCAAAATCGATGCCGTCGAGATTGGCGAGAAAGCCATGCACGAAGTGGATGCGCGCCTGTTCGCCGTCGCTGACGATGTCGATCCCGGCGTCTTCCTGCAGCTTCACCGCGAGCACGGTCGCATCGATCTTGGCCGCCGCCAGCGTTTCGCCTTCCAGCTTCCAGGCGGGCCACAGTTTTTCCGGCTCGGCAAGCCAGATCGGCTTGGGCAGGCTGCCGGCCAGGGTGGTCTCGAGCATTGGTGATCCCAAGGTTAGTCGGGCAGCGCGGAGATGAGATAAAGGGTCTTCAGCGTATCGGTGGGCGGCGTCTGGACGCCAAAGGTGGTTGCAAAGACGGTCGCGATCTCTCCTGACCTGTAGATATGGCTCAGCGCCCGGTCGACCGCGAGGCGGAAGTCGCCGTCGCCGCGCGGCAGGGCCAGCGCATAGGGCTCGATCGAAAGATACTGGTCGGCGATGCGCAGCTTGTCGGCTTCGCCGCTCATCTCGGCGAGATGTCCGAGGATCGCGCGGTCCGCGAAATAGGCCGCGATGTCGCCGGCGTCGAGCATCTTGATCCCTTCCTCATGCGTTCTGGCCGGGACCACGTCCGCCTTGACATTGGCGAGGTCGAGGCTCGCGCGCAGGCTCCGTTCGGTCGTCGTGCCGGCGAGGACGCCGATCTTCTTGCCGGCGAGCGCCCCGAACTCGCTCGGCCCGTCGCCCTTGACCATGATGCTCGCGCCATCGACGAAGGTGGGAATGGAAAAGTCGACTTGGCCGCGCCGCGACAGCGTCTCGGACGTCGGCTCGCACAAAAGGTCCGCCTTGCCGCCCTCGATGGCGTCGAACCGGTCGGCCGCGGTCACCGGCACGTAGGCGATCTTGATCTCGCCGAGACTGAGGTCGCCGGCGAGATGCTTCACGACGGCGCGGCAGAGGTCGACCATGAAGCCGGCCGGCTGGCCGGTCTTGTCCTTGTAGGAGAACGGCGGCGCATCGTCGCGCACCGCAAGACGGATCGTCTTCGCCTGTTTCACCGCGTCGAGCGTTCCGGCGGCGGCCGAACCGAGCGTCAGCGCCGCGGCCACCAGGCCGACCGAGGCGAAGTCGGAGAAAACCGACAGCGGATGAAGCCATGTGATCCCCCGAGGCATGCGCGGGCTTCGGGGCCGGCCGCCGTCCTTAGCAGAGTGCCGCCGCAAAGCCAAAAGCGAGGAGCAATCCGGCAACGCGGGCGGTCGTTGACCGCGTCCGCGGCGCCCGACGCAGCAGACGAGTGGTTGCATTCCTTCCGTCCCGGGACCAACCGGGAACGCGCGCTTCGGGCGAAAAGCGGGCGCTTCTGCCTGATTTCTGGGCCCCGTGATCTGATGAACTCAATCGCGGGATTTCTAGTGCAAAAATCGCAACAGCATCCAGCGCTACGGGGGCTGCCATCCCGCTTCGTCAGCACGATCCACCAATTGAAGCAACCGAGTCGCTTGCCTGTCGCTCGGCACCATACTCGGTATCTGGCATGCCGGTACCAGCGCCTTTTCATCATCCGGAAACAGGATGCGCTTTGCCCGGCAGAAACTTCGGAGGGATCCCCAATATTTCGAATCTCTTGCCAGGACCTCCTTCACCAATCCAGGCCGCGATCAATCACGCCTGTCGCCCTCCGCCCCCGCTTACCCGCTCGCTTGTCTTCGTTGCTTATTACCCAGTCGTCGAAGCCCTTCACGGTCTCGACCTGCGCTTCCAATGCGGCTCTGCGACAGGCCTGCTGCTTTGCCCACTCCGAGATGTTCTGACCGGCCAGAGGCGGATTTTGCAGCACACTCGCCATTGCTTCGCTGATCTTGGCGATCTGTCGCTCCAGCACGTCGCCTGCCGACTGCTGCGTCCACGCCTTGAGGTAGTCGAGCCCGCCGCTTTCATCCTGATCAAAGCGAGCTTCGCCAACTTGGCGCACGTATACGCGACGATTTGTGCGCGATACCCGCCCTCGTACCACGGGGCTTTTGAGATGCTGCCTTCCGCAGCGCGAAAGAGAATGACCCGAGCGACCGCAGATTTGAACCACTCGTCACCATAGGTCGCGCGGCGAACTCGTCGCTCCACTCCTTCGAAATGCGCTCGGCAAACGCCACGAACGCCTTCTCCGCGCCTTTGCAGGCCACGTCCGGTTCAAGATCGAAGCAGCATTCGACCTTTGCCAGATCGGTCTTCGTTATCACCTGCCGCCGGGGATTGATAAGCAGGAACTGGTTTCGCTTTGCCGACGTGAGACCGGCTTGGTCATTCAGGTGCTGGCCTCGCGCCCGTTCGTAATACCAATGGGTTTGCAGCTGTGAACCAGCGACCGCAGGCGCGAGTATGCGCCGGGAAACCTCCTCGATCCGCCGATGAAACGCATGATTGGCGAAGAAATCGCTCGGCCGCACCCCGTTTTGACTGTTCGCAAAGCGGGAAATCAAAGGAATCAGGTCCGAAGCAACCGTCGGAGTGACAACGACAATTTCATCGGGACGAACACGGTCCCCGCGGCGAGCGTTTTTTCCCGCGCGGATGCCAATGAGGCTGTCGTCTGGGCGCCATTGACGATCTGCAGGTCACTGGCGGACGTGAGAATGAGGGATCCGTCGGCCCGGTTGATGGTGGTCAACTCGGATGCCGTTGCTGCAATCCCGTTGTCGTAGGCGAAGAATTTGGACGGTTCCCTTGCAGCTGTCGCGGCAATCCCCTTGTTCACCTTGCCGCTTCGGCCAAGGAAAGTTCTCACATCGCCTTCCAGCAAACGACTGCCGTGCCGAATATAGATTTCGGCCAGAATCTCGCCTGGGATGACCGCCAAGTAACCATCATAGTCGCCCGATCCGACCGATGCGGGCAAGACCGGAAGGCCTCCTCCCTCAAGAAGGGAAAAGTCCACCACCAAATCGTCCCGGACCCTGAGTGCATCATGGATGCGCTTCAATCGGGTTACGTCCCAAATCTGAAACGTGATAGGCACGTTTTCGCGGGTCTGCTCGTCCGGGATTTGCCGAAGTCTTTCACTGATTGGGCGATCTGTAATGACATGGACTCGCAGTGCCGTTGGCAGCGGCATCGTCTGAATGCGACGTGCGGGCGCCCGCAGGGGGCGACTCTCCTCGATGTTGTTGGTCAACCAACCGTCGCGGGACTGCCCATAGACCCCAAGAATTCGATTGAAGCCCTGCTCTCTGGCATCGGTGAGAGTGATGCTCGACGGGTATTTCGCGCCGCCATCCCAGATCGCCGCGAAAAGGAAACGGCTTGGTCGGGTTCGAGGAGCGGAAGCAGCTTCGGCTGGATCAGCCTTTGAATATATTTTCACGATGAAACTGAGGTAAGCCGGATGAGGTCGTAAATCGGGGCGACGAGGAACTGCAGCCTTTCCATCTTCCCTGAATAGACGAGTAGCGGCGTCCGGCAAGCGGTCTCGCGCGACGAGAATGGAAAAATCTTGACTAATTGAAATTAGCCCTCGATCGAACATCCAGTGCACAGTTGCCGATAGCGCCAAACCGTTTCGCACCGAATCGGAGCCTCCTGCCGCAACCGGCCGAATATGAGCGGCCTGCACCTCGGCGCGCCCGCCGCCGTTAATGATGCGTAGCCCGGTAAATGCGCAAGTCTCTGCGTAAGCAGCTTTAACCGAAGCAGCAAAAGCCGCTTCACGGAAGGGGCGTGCAATCACCATTTCGACAGTCGGACGCTCGAACGTCGTCGTCTCCTCTTCAAAGTCTGGCTTCGTAATGCCGCTGAGATCGGCAGCTGGAGTAGCTTCAATGAGCGTTCTGGCGAAACCTGCCTTTAAGATCAAATCGTATTCACGGTCGGGCAAACTCCTGACCGCGCGACCGAAGGCCCCCTTCTTGGTTTGACCGTCATCTCGCTGAAGGCTACTTTCGTAGTAAAGGGCACCGTCCTTGAACGGCACCGAGCGGTCAAATTCCAGGTAGTCAGATACAAACGCATAAAAATGATCTTCACGTCCTGGATCACGCATAATTTGTTGTACACGAGCTGTAGCAAAATACGCCTGCCGGCCTCCCCTGCTCCCGATGTTCAGGCTCGACCGGCGTGGCTCGTAGTAGATGATCCAGTCTCCGACTGCAGCCTCTACCTGCCTCAGGTACATGCGCGGAAAATGATAGCGCTCTTCAGGCAGATCGTCGTAACTCGGTTCGATCTTAGTGGTGAAGATCGCCTTAGTCACAGGAGGAACTCGCAGGCCATCGCGACGGGATGGTGCTTCTCGTACGGTATGGCAAACCAATGTCCAGAGGAGCGAGAATGATCTTCTCGTCAGAGTATCGGGCAGACACGGTTGCCCGCAAGCCGAACAACCGTTTGGGGTGCCCTCTCGGCAGAGCATAGAGACGGCGGTTGGTTGCCGTCATCGCCAGCTACGCGTATGGGGCGCGAGTTGGACCGCCAGATTCCTCAGCGCAATGGAGTCCGCCTGATCGGGGACGTTGGCGGGGTCGATCTGGTCCTGGCTTCCCCTGAGTGTACGAACCATTCTGTTGCGCGCGGCGCACGGGCCATAGACAATGCGAGCCTCGAGTCCGGCTTGTATGTACTGCCATTCATTCGGTCCTGGAAACCGCGCTTTCTCGTGCTTGAGAATGTGTCGAGAATGCAGCGCTGGGCTGGATGGGGCAACTTTCTCGCCGAGCTTTCCAGCGCCGGCTACAAACACACGGTCGTCATTCTTGATGCGCAGCATTTTGGCGTACCGCACGCGCGTCGGCGCATGTTTCTGTTGGCTTGTCGGGAACTGAAGCCGCCGGCCGAAATTCGGAGCGGAGCCCCAAACCTGCACACAGCGGCTGAGGTCCTTGATCCTCCCGGAACTTACGTCGCGAGGCCCGTGTGTAACCGATCGCGCCCACTTGCCGAGGCCACGATCGAGCGAAATCAGGCGCGGACGGAAGGGGCTTCGCCGGGACGAAGACTTCATAATTGTGTATTATGGTTCTGATGCCGCTGGCGGGTGGCAGGCGCTTAACAGGCCCCTTCGAACGCTCACCACTCTCGATCGCTTTGGTTTGGTCTCCGGAGTTGGTAGGGCTGCAACTCTTCGAATGCTCCAAGTCCCCGAGTTGAAGCGGGCCATGGGGTTTCCGGAAAGCTTCATTCTTGATCGCGGATCGCGCCGTGATCGTATCCGCATGATCGGAAATGCCGTATGCCCTCCGGTGATGAAGGCGGTGGTCGAAGCGCTGCTGGATACAGTGGGGACTCGGCAAATGGTAAGTCATGGCTCAATTGAACTTGTTGCGTGATGGACCGCAGTAATGGTCTGAAATGACCGCTTGAGGAAAGCCGGAATCTCAACCTGACAGCAACCTCGATTTGCGCTTGAGCCATCGGGTCGGCTAATGGCAGCCGGTCGAAGACCAAAAGGCTCGCGTGTCGACCCGCATCGAAGCTGGAGGAACTTGCTGAAACTCCCGCCCACCGCGCGCCGCGGTCACGGCCGCGCCAAGGTCATTCGCGCCTCCGAGCGGCCGGCGGCTCGCAGCGGTCGCAGCAGCCTTCGGCTTCGCCTTGATCGGGCTTCTCGCCTGCGCGAGCAGCGGGCGAAGCGCCGCCGGAGGCGGCCTCCTACCGGCAGAGCGACTATCGCGCGCCCACCCCCGCCACGCTCAAAGGCGCCCGCGTCCTCACGACCGAGGAGGCGGTGGCGCTGTGGCGCTCGGGCGAGGCTGCGTTCATCGACGTTCTTCCCCAGGCGCCCCGTCCGGCCGGCCTGCCGGCCGGCGTCGTGTGGCGGGAGAAGCCGCGCTACGACATTCCCGGCAGCGTCTGGCTGCCGGACACCGGCTATGGGGAGCTCGCGCCGGTCATGCTCGACTATTTCGAGCGCGGCCTCGACAAGGCTTTGGGCGGCCGGTCCCGTCCGCTCGTCTTCTATTGCCTGAAGGATTGCTGGATGTCGTGGAACGCCGCCAAGCGCGCGCTCGCCCTCGGCCGCGCCGATGTCGCCTGGTATCCCGACGGGGCCGACGGCTGGGCGGCGGCTGGCCTGCCGGTCGAGCTGCGCCGTCCAGAGCCGCGGCCGTGAGCCGAACGGCGGGCCGCCGCCGCGGGCGCCCCAAACAAGGGGTGGCCCAAGCATTGGAAACAGGTCCGCCTTTGCCATTCGTCTTCGTTTGCGGCGGCTTCCGTTGACGGGTTTTGGTCGCGCTCGCTTGAGCGCGCGGCTAGAGCAGATCCCGTGTGGTTGGAATCGTCATCGCGAGGAGCTATGGCGCTCGCAAATGCGAGCGGGGCTCCGACTCCAAGCTTCTGCGCCTGCGGGGCTGGCCGTCCCGCATTGCGCCAATTCGTGTCGCACAAAAGCTTGACTCGAACATAAGCAGAACATACAATGTTTCGAGAAGCGGGTCACACACCCCTAGCATGCTGTTTGAAAGCTACTTGTCGCGCGGCCTTGGATCCCCGCTCGCCCGAGCGTCGCGGTCCGGGGCAAGATCTGCGAGCGGGCTGGAAACGCCGTGGCAAAGGTTGAGCAGATCGAATGGGCGGACTCTGCAGGGAGGATCGGCCGCGAGCGCGAGCTTGCGGGCGCGAATTTTTTCTGCTCGATCGGCTGCAAGCCTTTGATAACGAAAGGAAAATTCCATCAAGGAGGTTGGTCCTGCGGAGGCAGACGCGATGACGCGATGGAAATGGCGCCGCAAGCTCTTGGAAAGATTGAATTGTGCGCCACAGGCAAGCTGGCGCGATCCAGCCGGTGGAAGTCCGGCGCAGGTAAGGGGTAGCGCCCGCCTGCTAGCGAGTGTTGCGCGTCTGTCGGCGACGGCAGGGGCGAAGCGTACACAGCAATCGTGTGGGGTGTGGGATTGAGCCACGAAACCTTTTACGTCGCAGGGGCCGAGCCGGTAATCAACGTCGAAGGCAACATGTGCGGCGCCGTCGTGCGAGGCGCTGTCGCCCTGCCGGGGTCGAAGGCCACATCACGTACAAAAGGATCACGTCGGAACCTGGGAGGTCTCATACCCAACCACAGGCCATCGGCCGTCCTGGTCCGCATGCGGAAGGCGAAGAGCCGAAGCGCATGACGAACGGGCGTGAGAAGTCCGACCCCGCCATAGTAGCGGCGAAGCGGCGAACAAGGCCGGGGAACCGGCGGCGGAGCCCGTGGAGCGAAGGCGGGGCCAAGGGGAACGCGGGACAGGAACGCACGCTCCGAACGCAGGGTCGGGAGGGCGCGCCACAGGGTCTGGACCGCGTACGGCAAGCCGCAAGGCAGAGGTTTGCCGTCAAACACCCGAGGCAGGAGCCGTATGCGGGAAAGCCGCTCGTACGGATCTGTGCGGGGGGCGCGCAGTAATGCGCGTCCCTACCGCGACTCGGCGATGGAAATGGCGCGATCGTCGTCGGCGGACGTCGAATAAAAGGACGACCGGATCGAAGCGACGAAGGGACCGGTTTTGGCGCCCAATGCGTTGAAAAGTCGAGATCGCGGACAGGACTGCACGGCGCCGGGCTTCGAATTTGATTCGGGAGTGTTTCAGGTCGCTCGCACTGGCTTGCGCGGTTCCAACTGATCGGGACCTGCTCTAAGGCGTCGCGCGATCGCGCAGACGAACGAAGCCGAGCCGAGCGGGCGGCCGATCCGCTCGATGCGAATAGAGTTTCACGAGCGACAGCGCACAAAGTGGGTGATAGAGGCATAGGCTGACGGAGGGGCACGGAGTTTGACGCCGCGCCGAAGATCAGGTCTAGCGACTGAGGACAGAAGCCGTGTCGATGTCGGCGGGAATACAGACGGCGGACGCGCCAGAGTGGCGTCCGAGCCAGGAGCGGATCGCCCATTCTCAGCTCATGGCGTTCCTCGAGCGGGCAAACCAGCGGCACGGGCTGAAGCTCGAGAGCTATCAGGATCTCCATGCCTGGTCGCTCGCGCAACGGCCAGAGTTCTGGGACCTGGTGTGGGATTTTTGCGATGTGATCGGCGAGAAGGGAGAGCGCAGGATCCTCGACGGGGACGCGATGCCGGGAGCCCGATTTTTCCCTGACGCCAAGCTGAACTTCGCCGAGAATCTGCTGCGCGCCTCCGGCGCGGACGACGCGCTCGTCTTTCGCGGCGAAGGGAGCGTGTCCTCCAGGACGAGCTGGGGCGAACTGTCGGCCTTGGTGTCACGGCTGCAGCAGGCGCTGAGCGCGTCCGGCGTCGGCAAGGGCGACCGCGTCGCCGCCATGCTGCCCAACCTGCCGGAGACGATCGCGCTGATGCTGGCGGCGAGTTCGCTCGGAGCCATCTTCTCGTCCTGCTCGCCTGACTTCGGCGAGCGCGGCGTCCTCGATCGCTTCGGCCAGATTGAACCGAAGGTCTTCGTTGCCGTGGACGGCTATCGGTACAAGGGCAAGGCCATCGCGATCGCCGACAAGCTCGCCGCAGTCGCCCGCCAGCTTGTTTCCGCGGCGACGGTGCTGATCGTCCCGTACCTCGGCGACGCCGGCAGAGTGGCCGAGCAGGTCCCCCGCGCACAGACCCTCGGCGATTTCCTCGAACCCTATGCGCCCAAGCCGCTGAGGTTTGAGCGGCTGCCGTTCGATCATCCGCTCTACATCCTGTATTCCTCGGGTACCACCGGGGCGCCGAAATGCATCGTTCACGGCGCCGGCGGCACGCTGCTCCAGCACCTCAAGGAGCATCGGCTGCATTGCGATCTCCGCGCGGGAGAGCGGCTGTTCTACTTCACTACTTGTAGCTGGATGATGTGGAACTGGCTTGCCTCCGGCCTGGCTTCGGGCGCCACCCTGATGCTCTATGACGGTTCGCCGTTTGCGCCGCAGACCGCGCTGTGGGACTTCGCGCAGGCGGAGCGGATCAACGTTTTCGGCACCTCGGCGAAATACATCGACGCCTGCAAGAAAGCCAAGCTCGAGCCGGCGCGCACCCATGATCTTTCCGCCTTGCGATTGATCACCGCGACAGGTTCGCCGCTCGCCTCGGACGACTACGATTACGTCTATGCGAAGATCAAGTCCGACGTGCACCTCGCCTCCATCTCGGGCGGCACCGACATCGTGTCCTGCTTCGTGCTCGGTGATCCGACCGCTCCGGTCTGGCGCGGCGAGATCCAGGCGGCGGGATTGGGCATGGCGGTGGACGTGTGGTCGGACGACGGCAAGCCGGTGCGCGAGCAGAAGGGGGAACTCGTCTGCACCAAACCATTTCCGTCCATGCCGGTGATGTTCTGGAACGATCCGGAGGGCCAGAAATACCACGCCGCCTATTTCGAACGCTTCCCGGGCGTGTGGCGCCACGGAGATTTCGCCGAGTGGAGCGCCCACGGCGGCATCATCATCCACGGCCGCTCCGACGCCACGCTGAATCCCGGCGGGGTCCGAATCGGGACGGCGGATATTTACGCGCAGGTGGAGGAGATCCCTGAGGTGATCGAGGCGGTCGCCGTTGGACAGGATTGGGACAATGACGTGCGCATTGTGTTGTTCGTGCGCCTCGCCGAGGGGATCACGCTGGACGAGGATCTGCGTCAAAGAATCCGGGACAAGATCCGCACCGGCGCGACGCCGCGTCACGTCCCCGCCAAGATCGTGCAGATCGGCGATATCCCGCGCACCAGATCGGAGAAGATCACCGAGCTCGCCGTGCGCGACGTTATCCACGGCCGACCGGTGAAGAACATCGAGGCGCTCGCCAATCCCGAGGCGCTCGCTCTCTACCGCGACCTGCCGGAACTGCGCGAGTAGTAAGCGGCGGGCCGTTCCTGGGACCCGCCGCCCCGACGCCTCGAAGACGAGCGTCTCGTGATGAAAGTCCTCGAGGGCGTCGGGATTGTCCAGACGGCCGGGAGCGGTCTACAGCCCAGCGAGATATTGGGTCGGATCGACCGGGGTCGACCCCTTGCGGAGTTCGAAGTGGAGCTGCGGCGAATTGACGTTGCCGCTGTCGCCCGATTTGGCGACGATCTGGCCGCGCTTGACCTGTTGGCCGCGCTTGACGTCGAGCTCGCCGTTGTTGGCGTAGGCGGACACGAAGCCGTTCGGGTGCTTGATCAGCACCAGGTTGCCGTAGCCCTTCAGCCCGTCGCCGGCATAGACGACGACCCCGCTCTCGGCGGCGCGCACGGACGTGCCGGGGGGAACGGAGATGTTGATGCCGTCGTTGCCGCCGGACTTGAAGCCCTCGATGATCCGGCCGCGCGCTGGCCACCGGAATTCGGGAATCGAGCCCGAGGCGTCGGCTTCGGCGGCGGCTGACGGCTGCTTTGCGCTCGCCGCCTTCGGGTTGACGTTGCCGGTCGGCGTGTCGTCGATGGCGGGCTTCTTGCCCGTCGGAGCCGCCGGCTCGGCCTTGGCGACCACGGTCTTCGCAGCCTTGTCCTTCGTCTTTTCGGCGAGCTTCTCCTTCTTCTTTTCGCTTTCGGCGAGCTTGTCCTTCGTCTTTTCCGAGGATCGATGCGCCGTCCTTTCGTCGCTCTTCTCGGCCGTCTTCTCGTTGGCCTTGTCCTTGACCTTCCTGGCCTTACGCCCGTCCACGCTGTCGTTCGAGGCGACCTCGGAGCGCTTCTTGGCCGATGGCTTGGAAGGCGCGGCGTCGGCCACGGCGCGTGCGCCGCCGGCGTTGTACACCGGCACGACGATATGCATGCCGCCCTTGACTTCCGCCGGACTGGAAAGGCCGTTGGCCTTGAGCAGCGCGGCGGCGGGCACGCCGTAGCGGCGCGAGAGCGTATCCAGCGTGTCGTTCTGGGCGACCACGACCGGCGTGCCGCCGCGGGCGGTCCACCCGGTCGCCGATCCGCCGACCGCCCCCGCCGCCGCGGCTGAGCTCGGCAGGGGCGCGGTTGCGACCGACTGGGCCGGAGCGAGCGGCGCGGCTGCAACCTGTCCTGAAGGCGCGGCCTTCGCAGGCGTCGCGCTCGCCGTTTGAGAGCTGAACGGATTGGAGAAGGGATTGCTGCTCATGTCGAAGCGGGTGACGTCGCTCGAACACCCCGCGAGCCACAGCAAAGCCAGGCCAGTCAGCGCGAGACGCGGAAAAGCGCGTCCATCGAGAAACGCAACGCGATCACTCATTTCCTTGAACCCGCCCGATACCCGTCGAAGACAGGCTCAATCTGACGCAATCGAGTTAAGGGAAGGTTTAAGATGAATAGTTTGTGTGGCTGAAAGTTCAAAGTGAAGTGGTTTCTTCCGCGGAACCGGCGCTCTCCCTTGGGGAGACGGCGGTCATAAGGCGCGGGAAAGGCCGCGCTCGAGCGCTCTCAGGCCGCGCGCCGGCCCGACTTCGGCGACGTGCACCGGGCCCTCGTCTTCGAGAGTGAGACGGACAATGCGCTGTTCGCCCCTGCCCGGCCCGGCGAGAGCCGCGACGAGGACCCCGCCAGGCGACAGCAGGCTCAGAAACTCCCGCGCCGGCGGCTCGATGAGCCCGTGCGCGATCACCTTGTCGAAGCGTCGGCCACGCGCGTGAAAGCCGAACGCGTCCGTCCACAGCACGGCGACGTTGGCGAGCCCGAAGGCCTCGATCCGCGCGGCGGCCTCGAGCGCCAAGGTCTGGAAGCGTTCGAGCGACACGACCTCCTTTGCGAGTTGCGCCAGCAACGCCGTACAATAGCCTGTTCCTGTTCCGATTTCGCAAACGTCATCGGAGGGCCTGAGGCGGAGCGCGGCAATCATCGCGGCCAGCGTCGAGGGGGGCGGAGAAGTCTGTCCGCAGGCGATCGGCAGCGCGACGTCGCGGCTCGAGATGTCGGCGAACCGCTGCGGCATGAACAGCGAGCGGGGCGCGCGTTCGAGCGCGCGCAGAAGCCCGAGGTCGCCAACCCCTTTGGCCCGCATGGCGAGGGTGAACTGGGCGCGCTCTTCCGCTTCGGACGCGCTCAACCGGGAACCCCTCCCTCATCTGCCGCACTGTCAGCGCGGCGCGAAAGCCTTCTCGAATCGCAGGCGCGAATCATCGTCGGTCAGGTCGAGTCTTAGCGGAGTGACCGAAATTTTGCGCTTGGCCAGAGCGGCCAAGTCCGTACCGTCCTCGAATCGGATCTCGCCGCGCAGGAACATCAGCCAATAATAGGGAAAGCCGCGCCCGTCCCGGCGCTCCTCGACCCGCATCAGCTCGGCGTTGCGCTGGCCCTGCCGGGTGAAGGCGACGCCCGCAATCTCATCGGGCTGGCAGGCGGGAAAGTTGACGTTGACGAGGCCGCCCGGAGCAATTCCGGCCGCGAGGATCTTGCGGATGAGCGGCGCGGCATGAGCTTCCGTCGCGGCCCATTCGATCGTCGCCCGGCCCTGGACGCCGCCGTAGGCCTGCGACAGCGCGATCGAGGGAATGCCGAGCATCGCTCCCTCCATCGCGCCTGCGATCGTCCCGGAATAGGTGACGTCCTCGGCGACGTTTTGGCCGCGGTTGACCCCCGACAAGACGAGGTCCGGATGCCGGTCGGCCATGATCATCCGCACGGCCATGATGACGCAGTCGGTCGGCGTGCCCTTGACCGCATAATGGCGGGGGCCAACCTCGCGCAAGCGCAGCGGATCGCTGAGCGACAGGGAATGGGCGACCCCCGACTGGTCGGTTTCCGGCGCAACGACAAACAGGTCGTCGGAAAGCTCGCGAGCGATCGATTCGAGCACGGCGAGGCCGGGCGCGTGAACGCCGTCGTCGTTGGTGAGCAAAATTCGCATCGGCAAACCTTTCGCCCGCTATACGCCGGAGCCCAAGGCGGTTCCAGAGCCGATAGCCAATTCGCGCGACCGAGCGATGGCGGGGATGGCGGAGATCGGCCCCCGTTTCGCCTGTCGGTCGTGATATCGGACTTGAGGGTATTCGCTGTGGCCGCGCGTGCTGTCGGCTCGGATTTCGGCGGCTCGAGCGACAAAATAAGAACCGGCGCCGCGTCGTCGCCTGCGTCGGCTCGCGGCGCTGTTCTCGCCGGGACGTGGAACAAATCAATGGGCGGCTCGGCCGGCGATCACTTTGCGCGCCGGCCGGCGAGGTCAGGTCACGTCGGAGCCTGCTCCGAGGCGAGTTCGGCGGCGGACCAGGAAGGCCGTCGGCCAATTTTTTCGTAGACGCTCCAGCGGCGAGCCATACGCAAGGCGGCTTGCGCGCCACGGGCCAAAAGAGCGTGTTCGGCGCTCACGGATTCGTAAATCCGAACGTAATTTTGCGCAGTGCGCTCGATGGAAAACCGCATCTCAAAACCGCGCCGCACGCCCTCTCGGCTGAGCGAATCCAGGTTGTGGACCGCGGCGACCGCGTCATCCATTCCGTCAACGACGAAACCGGTCTCTCCGTGCCGAATGATTTCGGGCACGGAGCCTCTGCGCCACGCGATGACCGGCGTGCCGCAGGCCATCGCCTCGATCTGAACCAGACCGAAAGGCTCCGGCCAATCGATGGGAAAGAGCAGCGCCATCGCCCCGCCGAGAAAGGCCTGCTTCTCGCCGTCATCGATTTCGCCGACATATTCTATCAGCGGATCCCCCAGCAGTGGGCGGATCTCTTCCTCGAAATAGGCTTGGTCGACTTTGTCGACCTTGGCCGCGATCTTGAGCTTCACGCCGGCGCGCTTGGCGATCTCGATCGCCCGGTCCGGACGCTTTTCCGGACAGATCCGCCCGAGGAAGGCCAAGTATCTTTCGCCGCAATCCGGCGAGAAGCGTGTAAAGGTCAGGAGGCAGACCATGGGGAACCGTCGCCACCCATCGGGCATGCAATGGTCTGCGCTGATCATCCGAGACGGACACCAGCGCTATTTCCGCAAATTCCGCGAACACGGGCTGACAACCAGCCAGATCGAGCCGGCCGTGCATCGTCGTTACCGCGGGCAAGTCGAGACTGCGGACTAGGGGAAAATGCACGTAGTCGGTATGAAAGTGAAGAAGGTCGAAGTCGCTGGCGCGCTGGCGGATTTTTTCGAGCTGCAGCACGCTATAGGCCTGAACGTCGTGGGGATGCGCCAATCTGAGCGCCTTGGGGGCGCAGGGAACCAACTCCGCACCGGTTTCGGAGTCAGCGCTTGCGAACAGGGTGACCTCGTGTCCCTGCCGCACCAGCTCCTCGGTCAAATAGGAAACGATCCGTTCGGTTCCGCCATAAAGCTTCGGCGGGACGCTCTCAATCAACGGCGAGATCTGGGCGATTTTCATTTCAGGCATCCCCTGAGGGTGAACTGCCATTCAAACG
Organism: uncultured Alphaproteobacteria bacterium; assembly: GCA_963819255.1. Taxonomy (GTDB): domain Bacteria; phylum Pseudomonadota; class Alphaproteobacteria; order Rhizobiales; family Beijerinckiaceae; genus Roseiarcus. The sequence goes on along the minus strand of CAWFVS010000034.1, from coordinate 101,828 downwards.
CCGGTGGCTTCCTAAAGCTCCCTTCAATCAAGGAACCAGTCGTTGTTTTGGTAAATCGCCGCCCCGCTCACATGGTCTGACCCCAGCCTCGAAGCCTAGCGAACGCCTATCTCCCGGCCGCGATCCGGTCAAGCCCGCCCATGTAGGCCTGCAGAACGTCCGGGATCGCAACCGAGCCATCCGGCTGCTGGTAGTTCTCCATCACCGCCACCAACGCCCGGCCAACCGCGACGCCGGAGCCGTTCAGCGTATGGACGAAGCGGGTCGACTTGGCGTCGGCCGCCTTCGAGCGCGCGTTCATCCGCCGCGCCTGGAAGTCGCCGCACACCGAGCAGGAGGAAATTTCGCGGAACCGCCCCTGCCCCGGCAGCCACACCTCGATGTCGTAGGTCTTGCGCGAGGCGAAGCCCATGTCGCCGGTGCAGAGCACGACGGTGCGGAAATGGAGGCCGAGCCGCTTCAGCACCTCCTCGGCGCAGGCGGTCATCCGCTCGTGCTCGTCGCGCGCCTGCTCGGGCGTCGTGATCGAGACGAGCTCGACCTTCTTGAACTGGTGCTGGCGGATCATGCCGCGCGTGTCCTTGCCCGCCGCGCCCGCCTCGGCCCGGAAGCAGAGCGTGCCGGCGGTGAAGCGCAACGGCAGCGTCCTCTCGTCGACGATGCTTTCGCGCACGAGGTTGGTCATCGGCACCTCGGCGGTCGGGATGAGCCAGTAGGCACTTCGAGAGTCTTGACTTGAAAATCGCCTATTTCACCGTCGGTCAGGAGTGCTCCCGGGTCGTCTCGACGCATCAGAAGGTCGAAAGCGCTGTTGAATTGCTTCATTGTTCGTCCGACGTATCGCGGATGCGCCGCAGAACTGATCCTCCTCGAAATTTCGGCAGTTGCGCCGTGCCGAACATCGCCTCGTCGCGCACCAGCACCGGCGGCTCGATCTCGGTGTAGCCGTGCTCGATCGTGTGCAGGTCCAGCATGAACTGCTCGAGCGCCCGCGACAGCCGCGCCAGCGCCCCCTTCAGCACGACGAAGCGCGCGCCCGACAGTTTCGCCGCCGCGTCGAAGTCCATCAGGCCGAGCGCCTCGCCGATCTCGAAATGCTCCTTCGGCTTGAAGCCGGCCGGAAACTCGGGCGGCGCGCCGTGGCGGCGCACCTCGACGTTGTCGTTCTCGTCCTTGCCGTCGGGAACGTCGTCGAACGGCAGGTTGGGGATTTCGGCGAGCGCCTTGTCGAGCGCGGCGCTCGCCTCGCGCTCGGCCGCCTCCAGCTCCGGCATGGTCGCCTTCAGCCCTGCGACCTCGGCGCGATAGTCTTCGGCCGCCGCGACATCCTTGCGCGCCATCGCCGCGCCGATCTGCTTCGAGGCGGCGTTGCGCCGCTCCTGCGCGTCCTGCAGATTCGGCGATCGCGGCGCGGCGGCGCTCGTCGAGCGCGATCAGGGCATCGGCGCGCGGCGGCAGGCCGCGCCGCTCGAGCCCTTCGTCGAACGCTCTCGGATTGTCGCGAATGGCTCGGATGTCGTGCATGGAATCACCTGAAGAAAAGCGCGCGGCGCAGCGCCGGTCGCCGAACACGTTGAGGGCGAGGCCCGCCATTACCAGAACGCCGCCGGCAAGCTCAACCGGGCTGAGGGCTCGCCGAACACGACGGCCCCCGCGGCCATGCCGACGACCGGAACCAGCAGGGCGAAAGGCGCGACGGTCGCCGCGGAATAATGGGCGAGGAGCCGGGCCCACAGCCCGAAGCCGAACACGGTCCCGGCGTAGGCGACGACCAGCACGCTCGCAACGAGCTTCAACGTCGGATGGGCGAGCGCGATGAGCGGCGCGGTTCCGTCGACCGCGAGGGAGAGCGCGAGCAGCGGCGCGGGCGCGGCGAGGCTCGACCAGACGGTAAAGGCCAGCATGTCGACCTTGCCTGCGGTCTTGGCCAGCACATTGGCCGAGCCCCAGAAGAAGGACGCGAGAACGACGAGCGCGAAGGGCCCAGGCTCGCCCCGGCGAGACGGACCGAGCCGATCACCGCGAGGCCGGCGAAGGCGACGAGCCCGCCGATGATCTGCGCCCGTCGCGGCCATTCGCGCAGAAGGAGCCACGCCAGCGCGACGGTGAAAAACGCCTGCGCCTGGATGACGAGCGAGGCGAGCCCGATCGGGAAGCCTGCGTGAATCGCGGTGAACAAGAGACCGAACTGTCCGACGCCGAGCAGGAGGCCGTAAAGCGCGACCTTCCAGGGCGGCGCCTTGGGCGGGGCGACGAAGAGTACGGCGGGAAACGCGGCGAAGACGAACCTGAGCGCCGAGAGCATCAGCGGCGAGGTCTCCGTCACGCCGACCTTGATGGCGATGAAGGTCAGGCCCCAGACGACCGCGACGCTGACGGCGACGCCAATGTCGCGGGAGCTCATGCGACGTACCAGTAAATCAACCATTCGGTTCGCAGAGAGGATGGACGGCTGCATGCGAAAGCACGCCGCATAAGCCATCCACGAGAACAGATAGTAGGAAGCCGGAGATCTGTCTACTGCAAATCAATAGGCTGATAATGGCCGCTCTCGTCCAATTGCGTGCCCCATACCTTATGCGAAGCCTGGTGTTCGCTGGAACTGAACCTCACCAGCTCGCCCAATCCCAGGTCAAAGTCATGCGTTTGCTCAAGTTCATCGACGAGTTTTTCGGTGTTTATGTCGCGGCCGACCCGCTTGACGGCCCCGGCGAGAATGTTGGCGTCGATGTAACCCTCGAAAGCAACGTAATCCGGAGATTCACCAGGAAAGTATTTAAGAGCTTCCTTATATTTCAGAACGATCCAGGCATCACTGCTGAACGCCGGCACCACCTGGGTGACGATCACGTTAGCGGCGTATCGCGGTCCCAAAAGCAACAGCTCGTCGGCAAGCGCCGTGCTGCCGACGAACGAGACGTTGGTGTAGATCAAGGAGGGGTAGAGGTCGTGGGTCTTTTCGATGAACTTCGCCGCCGCTCGGTACGAGGCGACCATGACCACCGCCTTGATTTGCCTCTTGAACGCGCGAAGCCCGTTCACCGCGTCTTGCACGTCGACGGTGTTGCGCTTGTAATTGAGGCGAACGATATCTGGATTGTCGCCGGAAAGGGATCGCACAGCCTTTTCGACGCCTGCGTAGCCGGAATCGCCGTATGAATCTTGCTGCGCAAAAACCACGATCTCCTTCGGCTGGATGCGCCTCACTTTCACGAGGTAGTGCACCACCGCGTTGGTCTCTTCGGCGTAGCTCGCCCGATAGTTGAAGACGTACCGATCGGGCGGATCCCGGCGGAGGAGATTGGCCCCGGAGAACGCCCCGAAAAACAGTGCGCGATGGTCGAGCGCGAAGGGCAGCGCAACCGCCGCCGTCGGCGTCCCGACATTGCCGATAAAACCGAAAACCCGAAACTTGTCGTAAAGGACCCGCATGGCGTCGGCTGTGCGCGTCGGCTCATAACCGTCGTCCGCCGACTCGAGCCGCAGGAGCCGTCCGTTCACGCCTCCTGCGTCGTTGATCTGGTTGAAGGCGGTCTCGATGCCGATCTTCATTTGGCGGCCGAGCTCCCGGGAAGCGCCGCTGAACGGCCCCGCCATCCCGAACACGATCTCTTTGTCGGTGACCCCGTGAACGCCGTTCTCCTGCGGGGCGCTCAACTGCGCGGGGGGCGGGGCAGCGGGGTTTACGGCTGCGACCGAAGAGGTGTTGGCGACGTCCAGCGCTAAAGGAGGCGAGGATGGATGAGCGTCCTTCACAGCTTTTACGTCCGGGGACTCTGCCATTCGACTGCGCCGGGGGCGGGGCAGCGGCTTCTGTGGCGACCAGCGAAGAGGCGTCGGCGACGGCGGGCCCTGGAGGAGGCGGGGACGGACGCCCGGTATCCTTCATGGCTTTCCCGCCCGGAGATTCTCCATTCGACTGCGCCGAGGGCGGGGCGGCGGCGTTTGCGGCGTCGGCCGAAGGCGCGTTGGCCACGTCCGATCCTGGAGAAGGCGGGGCCGAACCCGCCGCTTCGCGCTCGGGCGGCGCGCCAGCCGGAACCTCCGCCGTAACCGGCTGGCCCAAGCTTTCCAACAGACGCTGAAGTTGCGGCCGCAACTTCTCGCAGCCCAACTCTTTTGCGAAGCGTTCTGCCTCATCGCTGGACGGGTCGCCGCGCAGTCGTGCAAGGCGGTCCCCATCCCGCTTGCAGACCTCGTCCGGCGTGAGAGCTGCGACTTCAGCCCTTGCGAGGAGACGGGCCGGTTGCGCTGCCTCGCTGATAGTTTTGGCGTCCGAAGGCCGCCTACTCGGGGCATCCGCTGCAGCCGGCGCGGGAGCAGACTTACCGAGATCCGGAGCGAGAGCCTCGACTTCGGTCCCAGGAGAAGGCCGGGCCGGACCCACGTCCTCGCTCTCAGCTTTCGCGTCCGTGGACGCGATATTCGATACGTCCGCCGCGGCCCGGGTTGAAACCGCGTAGCCCGAACTCTCCATCAGAGCAAGGAGCTGTGGTCGCAGCTTCTCGCAGCCCAACTCGTCCATGAAGCGCTGAGCCTCTTCGCTCGAGCGGCTCTCGCGCAGCAGCCGGAGACGGTCTTCGTCGCGTAAGCAGATCTCATCTGGAGTGAGCGCTGCGACTTCGATCCCAGGAGAAGACGGGGCCGGACCCACAGCCCCGCTCGCAGCCGGGGCGTCTGGGGATTTGTCAGTCGAGACCCCCGCCGCCGCAGTCGACGCGGGAGCCTTCTCGGCGAGAGCCAGTCTATCGACCTCCGCCTTCGCGGACTGCGCATAGACGCCGTCGCCGTGAGCCCGGAGGAATGCGCGCCACCCCTCGAGCGACCCCAGGTGTTGGGCAACCTGATAATCCAGCTGCTCGTCGACAACCGCGCGCGCCCGATTGACGGAGTCGACAAGCGCGCGCGCCTGATTTACGGACGCGATGGTCGCGTCCGGTTTTGTCGGGACGACGGCGTCACCTTCGAGGCCCAGCGTTCCATAGACATAGGCGCCGATCGCAAGCGCCGACGCCAGAAAGATCGCGTACTTGAGAAGCGCGCTCATGCGAGCCCTTTACGCCAAGAAATCTTTGAAACAACGATGCTCCCATCGCGACGCGTCCCCGGTCAATCCAAGTCTCGCGCCACCCGAAAGCCGTTCGCGTAATACCGAACATCCTCGTCGTAGCGAAAACGAGCAGAGGAGCGCACGGCGATCGCTTTGTCGCCAAACGAACCTCCCCGGAGAACGCGAAGCGAGCAGTCGCCGCTCGTCCAGGCCGATCCGTCCTTGGGCGCGCCGCGGTACGACGGATTCCAACAATCCTCCACCCACTCGGCCGCGTTCCCGGCGGTGTCGTACAATCCGAAGGCATTCGGCCGGAACGAGCCGACGGGCACGGTCCTGCCGCTCTCGCTCCCGCCGCACTCTGCGCATTGTGCATGTCCCGTGCCGACGTCCTTTCCCCACCAGTAAGGAGTCGTGGTCCCACCTCGCGCCGCATATTCCCACTCCGCCTCGGTGGGCAGCCGATAAGCCTTACCAGTAGCCTTCGATAGCCACGCGAGGAACTCCTTGGCGTCGTCCCAACTGACGTCCGTGACCGGGTGGCCCCCTCGCCCCCATCCCTGATCCGGCGGACTGAACGTGCAGCCGGATGCGCCCACGCATCGGTCCCATTCGGCAAAAGTCACCTTACGACGGCCTACGGCGAAGTTCTTGCGGAGGCTGACGTGGTGAACTGGCTGCTCCGTCGGCTTTGCGTTGGAGCCCATATCGAATTCGCCGGATGGGACGATGGCGAGTTCCGGACAGTCAGGGCAGTCGCGAAACAGTTCTCCGGGAAGTCGCTCGTCGTCAGACCCCGCGGCGTATGACGATCCGACTGCACAAAACGCCAATAGGAAGAGCGACTTCTCCCACTGAAACGCACGCCAGACGCCCCATGACGCCTCCGCGCATGCGCGATCTCCACGACTTGCGTGAAATGATCCCAAGACAAATAGCATCTACGCGCCCTCCAACAACAAGAAACCCCGGCCGAGCACCGGCCGAGCCCTGGCCACGGGAGCTCGAGTGTCGGGCAAAGACTTGCCCGCTTTCACAATTGCGCCGATCAGGATAACAATCGGCTTGAGGGCCTGTGGGTTGGGACATCGGAATGAAGCTGACAGCGTTTGCGGCGGCCGCGCTCATCGGAGGTCTTGTTTTCGCCTCGTCCGGCTATTCGCAGTCCCCGCAGGCGGGAGGCCCGACCCCGTCGCCCCCCGGCGCGAAGGCCGAGTTCATCGACCTCAAGGACGGCGCGGTGATTGGACCGGAGACCACCATTCATTTCGGACTTCATGGAATGGGCGTTGCGCCGGCCGGAACGAAGAAGGCGAACACGGAGCACTTTCATCTCCTGATCGACACGGATCTGCCGCCGTTGGACCAGCAGATCCCGAACGACGAGAACCATCTTCACTTTGGCGGCGGGCAGACGGAAGTCGAACTGTCGTTGCCGCCCGGTCCGCACACCCTTCAGTTGCTGCTGGGCGACTGGGACCACATCCCTCACACGCCGCCCGTCTACTCCGAGAAAATTCACGTGACGGTCACGGACCGACCTTTGGCGCCCGCGCCAGCAGCGAAAGCGCCCGCGCCGGCGACGCGTCACCCCTCCCCGGCGGGAGCGCGGGCGTACATCGTCTCACCGGAGAACGGCGCCTACGTACCGGCCACCTTCACGGTTCGGTTCGGACTCGAAAAGATGGGCGTCGCTCCGGCCGGGGTCGACAAGCCAAACACAGGTCACCACCATCTCCTGATTGACGCGCCGCTTCCGCCGTTCGACAAGCCGATCCCCAACGACGAAAACCATTTGCATTTCGGCGCAGGCCAGACCGAGACCGTTCTGACCCTGCCGAAAGGTCGGCACACCCTCCAGCTTTTGCTGGGGGACGCCTCCCACCTCCCGCACGAGCCGCCGGTCTATTCGGAGCCGATCGTCGTCAATGTCGGCATGTCGCCGCCGAGACTCCGCCACAGCGCCCGCGCCGGCCACGCAGGCGCCCGCGCGGGCGACGCGTCACCCTTCCCCGGCGGGAGCGCGGGCGTACATCGTCTCGCCGGACAACGGCGCCTACGTACCGACGACCTTCACGGTTCGGTTCGGACTTCGAAAAGATGGGCGTCGCTCCGGCCGGGGTCGACAAGCCGAACACGGGTCACCACCATCTCTTGATTGACGCGCCGCTTCCATCGTTCGACAAGCCGATCCCGAACGACGAAAACCATTTGCATTTCGGCGCGGGCCAGACCGAAACAACCCTGACTCTGCCAAGAGGTCGGCACACCCTCCAACTCTTGCTTGGCGACGCCTCCCACCTCCCGCACCAGCCGCCGGTCTATTCAGTCCCGATCGTCGTCTATGTCGGCATGTCTCCGCCACACCGCCATCGCCCCATCCATCGTCGTATCCCGCCGGGAAGCGACTGAAAAGGTCGGCGCAGGGGAATGCCGTCGCGCGGAGCTATGCGAAGGGCCGGGAGCAGGCCGCACTCAGCCCGGCCCCAGCCTGGGAAACCGGCGGCGCCGAATATGGAATGGGCAGGAAGGGCGTCCAAAGCGGCTGGAGCAGCGTCTGAACCTCACTCCGCTGGACGCGGCTGAAAGCTCGCGAGCCGCGCGCCGCGCCGCTTACGCTCCCGAGTTCGTCGTCGCCCCTTCGGCCTCGGCGCGCCGCCTCTCGACCCATTTCACCGCGATCACCGAGCCCTCGTACAGCGCGAGCATCGGCAGGGCGAGCGATGTCATGCTGATGAGGTCGGGCGGCGTCAGGATCGCGGCGATCCCGACGACGGTTACGATCGCGTAGCGGCGCATGCGGACCAGATAGGCCGAGTTGATGATTCCGACATGACCCAAAAGCGTCAGGATCACAGGCAGTTGGAAGGCGATGCCGAAGGCGAAGATCAGCGTCATGATGAGCGAGAGGTATTCGCTCACTTTCGGCAGAAGCTCGATCGTCGCCTCGCCGGGGGTGTTGACCTGCTGCAACGACACGGAGAAGCGGATCAGCAGCGGCATCACCACGAAATAGACGAGCAGCGCGCCGAACAGGAAGAAGATCGGGGTCGCGATCAGGTAGGGCCGGAAGGCCTGGCGCTCGTGCCGGTAGAGTCCCGGGGCGATGAACTTGTAGAGCTGGACGGCGATGACCGGGAAGGCGATCACGCCCGCGCCGAACATGCTGAGCCGGATGTTTGTGTAGAACTGCTCGAGGAAGTGGGTCGCGATCAGCGTCGCCTTGTCCGCCCCGACCACGCGGACGTAGGGCTCGGTCAGCACATTGTAGATCGTCCGGGAAAAATAGAAGCAGACGAGGAAGGCGGCGAAGAAAGCGTAGAGCGACCGGATGAGCCGCGCGCGCAGCTCGATCAGGTGGTCCATCAACGGCGCCTTGGTGGCGTCGATGTCCTCTTGGCTCATTCCGCGGCGCTCTGCTTGGCGGACGCCTCGTGCGTTTCAGTCGGAGGCGCAGCCCGGGGGTCCAGCGCGAGCTCGGACGTGCGGACGTCATGCGCCGCCGCCCTCGTCGCTTGGTCGCAGATCATCGCCGCCACATCGACCGGGACGCTCGCCTTCGCGTTGAGCGCCTCAAGTTCGCTTCGGACGCTCTCCGGCTCCGCCTCGATTCTGGCCGGCGCCTCGGACGACAGCTGGGCCGGCTCAGGCGCGTTCAACGCGACTTCGGACGTGCCGACGTCGTGCGCCGCCGCCGCCTTCGTCACCTCGTCGCGGATCATCCCGGCGGGATCGAAGGTGGCGTCGACCTTCGCTTTATCGTTCAGCGCCTCGAGCTCCTTGCGGACGTTCTCCAGGTCCGCCTCGCGCATCGCGTCCATGAACTGGCCCTGAAATTCGGCGGCCATACGGCGCATTTTCCCGACCACCTGCCCGACCGTGCGCATGACGCGCGGCAAATCCTTTGGCGGGATCACCGCGAGCGCGACGATCGCGACCACCATCAGCTTGCCTATGTCGAAGTCGAACATCGAGAATCCGGCCAAACGGACGTCGGGGGCGCGCGGAAGCCCTTCCCCCTCTGATCAGCCTCGGAAAGGACGCGTTCAACCGACCTTGTGAACGTCGTTGGCGTCGACGCCGACCTGGTTCTCGATCGACCGGGGCGCAGTCGGCGGAGCCTGGGCGGGCTTCTCGTCGTCGTCGGTGAGGCCCTTCTTGAACGACTTCACGCCCTTGGCGACGTCGCCCATGATGTCGGAGATCTTACCCTTGCCGCCGAACAAGAGGAGCGCCACCGCGGCGAACAACATCCAGTGCCAAATGCTCAAACCACCCATGGCCGATTTTCCCAATGCAATGGCGCCGCCCGGCGCTCTCATTCCGGCGGCGCGATCCTCGTTGCCGCAAAGGTAAGCGCCAGGGGCGGCAAAAACAAGCTTGGGGCGGGGCGAAGCGGAACGATCATGAAAATTAAAGCGCCGCGCCATCGGGCTGTTGCGGCCGCCCGCGCCGTAATTTTGCTTGCAAGGGATCGAACCGTCTCGCCAAGATGGCCCCGGAGAGGTTTTCCCATGAGCCAGACCGCCAAGCGCCTCGCACAGCTCGGGATCGTGCTGCCGAAGCCCGCCGCTCCGGCCGCCAATTACGTCCCGACCGTCAGAACCAGCGGCGCGGAATTCGGGGCGCCGCCGCTGCTCTTTGTTTCGGGGCAGCTCCCGTTCGGGCCGGACGGCACGCTCGAGGATCGCCACAAGGGCAAGCTCGGCCCGGATTCGCCAATCGAGGCGGCGCGCGAAGCGGCGCGAGCGCTGCGCGATCAACATCCTCGCGCAGGCGCAGGCCGCGCTTGGCGATCTCGACAAGGTCGTGCGGGTCGTGCGGCTCGGCGGCTTCTTCAACGTCGCCTCCTCCTTCGACGCCCTGCCCGAGGCGATGAACGGCGCCTCGGACCTGATGGCGGACGGTGTTCGGCGAGCGAGGGCGCCACGCCCGCATGACCGTCGGCGTGGCGCATTTGCCGATGAACGCGTTGGCCGCGGTCGAGGCTTTGTTCGAGATCGCGTCTTGAGGACGCTGAACGCGCCCGCCTGGCTGATCGAGCGCCCGATCGCCCATCGCGGCCTGCACGATGCGGCGCAGGGCGTGATCGAGAACACGCTCGGCGCGGCGAAAGCCGCTATCGAGGCGGGCTTCGCCATCGAATGCGACGTCCAGTTGAGCGCCGACGGGGAGGCGTTCGTCTTTCACGACGACGCGCTCGACCGCCTGACCGACAGCAAGGGGGCGCTGATCGAAAAGAGCGCCGCCGAAATCGCCGGGGCCCGCATCAGGGGCGCGGGCGAGCCTCCCCCAACCTTCGCCGAGTTTCTCGGCCTCGTCGCCGGGCGGACGCCGGTCGTCTGCGAACTGAAGAGCCGGTTCGACCGCGACTGGCGGATCGCCGACCGGATCGCCGCGCTCGCCGCCTCCTACGATGGTCCGCTCGCCTTCAAGAGCTTCGACCCGGACCCTCGTCGCCTATCTTCGCCTGCGCTGGCCGCGGCTCGGGCCGAACGGGCCGCCCCTGCCCGATCGGCGTGGTCGCCGAGGCGTCCTACGACGGCCCGGCCTGGGACTTTCTGACGGAAGAGCAGAAGCGCGCATGCGCCGACTGGGAGGAGCTCATGCGGAGCCAGCCCGACTTCCTGTCCTTCAACGTCGACGACCTGCCGCACAAGACGCCGTTCTTCATGAAGCAGCTATACGGCCTGCCGGTCATGACGTGGACGGTGCGCAACGCCGCGCAACGGGAGGCGGCGCGCAAATGGGCCGACCAAATCATCTTCGAGGGCGAAGGCCGGCCGTGAGCGGACGCAGCCCATGACCTATCCGGGAGAGCGGCGCCGCGCTCGACCCGCGGCCCATGGGGCAATCCGCTGGTAACAGCGGCGAAAACAGCGGATTTTCTCAAAACGGGGGCCTCCGATTTGCCTTCTGCGGCCAAAATGCGTGCCGTTTCAAAGACTCTGGTCGAAGCCGCTGCTGCAGGCGGAACAGCGGAAGAAATTGCCGTAACAGCGGATTTTGGAGGCGCTGCGGGCTTCGACCAGCAAAAACGGCGGATCGAGCGGGGTCGCTGACGCCGGCGGCCGCGCTGGCCGAAGGCGCTCGTCCGACCGTCAGGAAAGAGCCCGAAAGACCGCGCCGGCCCCGAGGCCAAGAATATAGGCCCAGCCGAACAGCCGGTTGTGGACGAGGCAGGCGCGATGATGCCAGAGCGGCCAGCCGACATAGCCCTGCGGCGGCGTCGCCGGCCGCGGCCGGCTGAGGACGCCGATCGCGCGCGAGGCCCGCGGCAGTCCGACGACGACCGCCGCGGCGAAGGGGGTCAAAGTGCCGGCGGCGATCAGCGCCGCGACGATCAGATACATCGCCGCGATCGCGCCGGCGGTCAGGCGCCTGGCGGCGCGCTCGCCGATCACGACCGGCAGCGTATGGATGCCCCTCGTGGAGTTCGAACGCCATCTGGTCGATGTGCTTGCCGGTCAGGATGCTCATCACCCCGAGGCCATAGGGGATCGACGCGGCGAACGCGCCGGCGCTGGCCTCTCCAGCGATCATCGCATAGCCCCCGCCGATCATCAGCGGGCCCCAGACCAGGAACGTGGCGATTTCGCCGAGGCCGATGCTTTTCAGCGGTACCGGCGCGGCGTCGTACAGGAAGAGAAGGGCGATCCCGGCGCCGGCGAAGGCGGCGGCCGGCCACCCGCGCTCGGCGATGAAGGCGACGGCGATCGCAACGCCGACGGCGCCGAGGATCGCAAGGCCGGTCACCAGCGTGCCACTGTCGAGAACGCCGCTCGCGAGCGGGTGGATGGTGTAGCGCATGCGCGGCGAATCCGGCGTGTCGTGCCCGCGCCTGAAGCCGAAATAGTCGTTGCTGAGATTGCTGATCATGTGCGCCACGACGAACCCGACCAGCACGCCGAGGAATTCGCGCCAGGCGAAACGCCCTGCGTTCGCCGCGAGGAGGCCGGCGATAATTGCAGCCTGAGCGGAAATGACGAGAATGACGCTGCGCGCCGCATAGAGAAAGCGCGCGGCGGGATCGAGGTCCCTGACCACCTCGATCTCCGGCTTGTAGAAACCCGTGAACGCCCCGGCCCACAACCGGAGGCTCGACTTCGACGCCATTTCCTGCCCTGCCCCCGCCTACCTAGCATCGCTTGAGGGCGGAGCATAGTTCCGTTTGCAGGCTCGATCGCGGGGACGACGGCCGTTTCCGGCGCCGCGCAGTGACGAAGTCGAAAATGGTTGTTCTAACGGATGTTCCCCCATTCGTTGGTCGCTTATCCTGATTTTATAGCTGTAAATCAATAGGTTGCCGGCGGTTTGACCGGTTCTTGCGTAGCCACTAATATTGATGAGTTTTTCTTGCAATATTTGGCTGTTGGCGTAAATAAGTGGCCACAATGTTCGTCGACAGCTCGACCACCCGCCTCAACGGCAAAACCTACGCCCGCCACCTTCTGCGTGAGACTTATCGCGAGAACGGAAAGGTCCAGCATCGAACGCTGGCCAATCTCAGCCGCTGCAAGCCCGAGGAGGTGGAGGCGATCCGGCTGGCGCTGAAACACAAGGGGGACTTGGGCCGCATCCTGGCGTCCGCCATCGAGGGTGGGCCGGAGCTGAAGCAGGGCCCGTCCGTGGGGGCGGTTTGGGTTCTTGCCCAACTGGCGCGCGAGCTCGGCCTCGTCGCCGCCCTGGGCTCGAACCGAGAGGGCAAGCTGGCGCTCTGGCAGGTCATCGCCCGCGTGCTCGATCAGGGCTCGCGGCTGTCGGCGGTTCGTCTGGCGGGCGGCCATGCCGTCGGCGCGGCGCTCGGCATGGTCGGCTTCGACGAAGACGACCTCTACGCCAATCTGGATTGGCTGGCGGACCATCAAGCCGACATCGAGCGCCGATTGTTTGCTCGGAGAGAGGCGGCCTCGGCGCCCGACGTGTTTCTCTACGACGTGACCAGCACGTATCTGGAAGGCGAGCACAACGCCCTGGCCGCGTTCGGCTACAACCGCGATCGCAAGTCGGGCAAACGTCAGATCGTGATCGGCCTGCTTGCCGACGCCGACGGACGTCCGCTGTCGATCGAGGTCTTCCCAGGCAACACCTCCGACGTCAAAACGTTCTCCTCGCAATTGAACAAGGCGGCCGCCCGGTTCGGAGCCGAGCGGGTGACCTTCGTCGGCGACCGCGGCATGATCAAAGCCCCGCAGCGCGCGGAAATCGGCGCCGCCGGCTTCCATTACATCACCGCCATCACGAAAGCGCAGATCGACGCTCTCATCGCGGCCGGCGTGTTGCAGATGGACCTGTTCGAGGAGACGCTGGCCGAGGTCGAAGGCCTGGATGGCGAGCGATATGTGTTGCGCCGCAATCCTGCTCGCGCGGAGGAACTGGCGGCCTCGCGCGCGGACAAGCTCAAGACCCTGCGAGCCGCCGCCGAAGCGGCCGACGCCTATTTGAACGAGCATCCGAAGGCGGCGGCGAAGACGCAACTGGCCAGGCTGAAGGATCGGGCGCACACGCTCGGCCTCGACAAGTTCGTTCAGCTCGCCGAACAGGAGCGGCGCGTCTTCGTCGCGGTGGACGAGGCCGCGCTGACCGAGGCGGCGCGCCTCGATGGTTGCTACGCGCTCAGGACCGATCTGCCAAAGACCGTCGTCGCCAAAGAGATCGTGCACGCCCGCTACAAGGACCTCGCCCAGGTCGAATGGGCGTTCCGCGACTCGAAAACCGTGCAGCTCGAGATGCGGCCGGTCTATCTGCGTGACGAGAACCGCACGCGCGGCCACGCCCTCGTCGTCATGCTGGCCTATCTCATGACGCAGGCGCTGCGCCAGCGCTGGCGCGACATCGACCTGACCGTGCAAGAGGGTCTCGACCGCCTGGCCAGCCTCTGCCTCATCGAGGTGATCATCGGCGGCCGGGCCGCCTACCATCGAGTTCCGACGCCGCGCGACGACGTGCGCCGATTGTTCGAAGCCGCCGACGTCGCCGTCCCCGCCGCGCTGCCTCTAGCCCCGGCACGCGTAGCCACCAAACAAAACCTCCCACAACGCAGAAAAGTTAAATGAGCTCAGCCCCTTATCGGGAGCGCGCCTCGCCGACACAGGGGGAACATCCGTTCTATTGACGTTGGCGACTTTGGTCGCGCATCCGGCCGGCAGCCCGATCCGAGTGGGCGGCGGGGAAGCGGCGCGGAAGCGCGCTGAGCCGGCCCAACGCGGCCAGAACCGCCTCGACGTCGCCTTTCATCATCGCGTCGGACAGAGCCGCGGTGGCCTGCTTTCGCGTCGAGATCGTTTCCCCGAACATTGCGGACTCGCGCCTGCAATCGTGTTCAGCCCCCGTCCCGTGACCTGCCCCGTCATCCGAGGATGGCGTTTCTCCCGTCGACATGATTGATCCTAAAAACGGCAGTTGAGGTTTGCGCTGGGGCGGAAGTCGCGCATTCTCAAGGGCATGAAGCGCGATTCGTCACGACGTTTGCCTCACCTGTCGGGTGGACAATCCATGGTTGTCGAGAGGGAGCCTTTGGGAGGCGTCGATCTCGACAGTTTCTTCGGTCCGGTGCGTGTGGAGTGGGACCACAACGCGGCGTTGACGCCGCTTGGGCAACTGCCGTTCTTCATTCATTTTCTCAAGGCGAGCGGGTTGTTCGACGCCTTGGTCGCCGACTGTCCGCTGCGCTACCGGAGTCCGAACGCGCCCCCGAAGCGCGACGTTCTGGGAACGGCGATGCTCTCGATGCTCGCCGGTCACAGGCGCTACGCGCATATCGCGGCGCTGCGCTGCGACGCCGTGCTGCCGGAGCTTCTGGGGATGAAGAGAACCGTCAGCGAGGACGCGATCAGGCGCGCCTTCAAGGCGATCGACGAGAGGGAAGGCGCCGTTTGGTTGCGCCGGCGCCTTCACGATTGCGTGGAGCCGCTTCTGGCCGAGCCCTGGATTCTCGACGTCGATACGACGATCAAGCCGCTCTATGGCCATCAGGAAGGGGCGGCCCTGGGCTACAATCCCAAGAAGCCGGGGCGTCCGAGCCATTGTTACCACACCTATTCGATGGCCTCGACGCGTCTTGTTCTCGATGTCGACGTTTGTCCCGGCGACGAACATGCGTCCAATCATGCCGCGCCAAGCCTCTGGGGGCTGATCGACGGTTTGCCGCGCGACCTGTGGCCGGCGCTGTTGCGCGGCGATTGCGGCTGCGGCAACGAGGGGATCATGCGCGAGGCGGAGGCGCGGGAGCTTCCGTTTCTCTTCAAGCTGCGGCTGACCGCCAACGTCAAACGCATGATCGAGAAGCTCGCTCCAGCCCGCGAATGGGTCGACGCCGGGCAAGGCTTCGAGGCGAAGGAGAGCGCGGTTCGGCTTGTGGGTTGGAGCCGAACGCGGCGCGTGATCGTGCTGCGCAGGCGCCTCGCGGACGCCGCGGGGCCTTCGCTGAGCGACGATGACGACGCGCCCCAGCTTTCGTTCGTCGAGATCGGCGAAGCGGGGGAAGTCTACGAACATTCGGTTCTGGTCACTTCGCTCAATGAAGACACGGAAGTCGTTCGGTCAGCTCTACCGCGACCGGGGTGACGGAGAGAATATTTTCGACGAGATGAAGAACCAATGGGGCTGGGGCGGCTACACGACGCACGATCTCGCCCGTTGTCGGCTCGCGGCCCGGCTGCTTGCGCTGTTTTACAACTGGTGGAACATCTTCGTCCGTCTCGCCGATCCCAGTCTCCACCGCGAGGCGGTCACCAGCCGGCCGCTGTTCCTCTCGGCGATCGCCACGCGCACGCGGCATGCACGGCAGACGACGATCCGCGTGACCAGTTCTCACGCCAAGGCCAAGCCCGCCGCCAAGGCGCTTGCGGCCGTCGCCGCGTTCCTGAGAGGGCTAGCCAAAAATGCGGAGCAGTTGACCCGCCTGGAAATATGGCGTGCGATCCTCTCGCGCGCCTTGCAGGCGTTCCTCAATGGCCGCCTCCTGCGCGCCCCGCCCCGCCTCGCGCCAAGCTGATGCAACCCAAACGCGAAAAATCGACGACCGCCAAAACCTCAGATCGGCCAACTGCCGTTTTTAGGTTGATATGACTTTCTGTGGGAGAACCGATTGACCCCGGCCCGGTGATTTTCCCTGCTGAAATGCTAGCGGAGTGAACCTCAGTTCACAACGGGACTCTTTGTCGCGTCGGGCGTTCGCTGCGACGGGTAAATCGATGCGCGGCGATGCCGGCCCCGCTACAGCGTTTCTGTCAAGGCGAGCGGAGCGATACGCCTCAAAACCTCGACAATTCGGATCATGGCGCCTTTCCCTGATCTCGCCCGCGCGAGTCCCGCCCCGGATGCTGCAAACCGGGCGCCAGCGAATTTGTTTCGATTTGGGGCCGGCCCCGTTGGAAACGGCACGGTGATTGAATCGACGCGATCGAACGGCTCAGCGACTGTCATGGTCGTCATCCTGAGGCGGCCTTTGCGAAAGCAAAGGGCCTCGAAGGATGCTCCCGAGGGCGCGTGCAGCGCGGCCCGCGACCTAGATCTCCCTTCGGGGCGCCTCAGGACGAGGCCGGTGGACTTTTGAAAACAGACTGTCAGTGCGGAATGAACGGCCTCTACTGCACGCTGAAAGCAGGACCCAGGCGCCCAAAAGTAAGGCGGAGCGCCGCGCAAAGGCGCTCGAGACCGTCGGATCAGGACACCAGGCTCAAGGGCTTGCGCGCTTCGCCGGCGAGCCGTTGCTCGATCGTGCGGGCGTACCAGTCGACGAACTGGATTACGCCGCCTTCGTGGACTGTTGAGTACGGTCCGGGCTCGTAAGCCGGGGAGCGGATGCCGCGCGCGTTCTCCTCGACGATCCTGCGGTCCTGAGCGTTGGTCTCGGTCCAGACGTGGATGAGCTCCTTCAGGTCGTAGTCCACCCCCTCGACCGCGTCCCTGTGGACCAGCCATTTCGTCGTGACGGCCGTCTCGTTCGCGCTGATCGGCAGCACCCGGAAGGTGACGGCGTGGTCGATCAGCACATGATTCCAGGTCGTCGGATAGTGATAAAGCATCAGCGAGCCGATGCGCTCGGCCGAGACGGCGTCGGAGAGGTTTTTGCCGACGGCCGGCATGCCGCTCATCGAGTAACTGACGGCGTCCCTGACCAGCGGCGTTCGCGTGGTGCGGAACTGGCCCGAAGGGTCAATCCGGAACCGGGCGGGCAGCCCGGCGTCCTCGCATCGCGCCCAGAGCTCCAGCATCTCGGGGTCCGTGTCGGCGCTTTGGATGCCGGTCGCGGTCGGGGCTTCCGAGAAGGTCTTGCAGAGCTCGGGATGGTTGGCCGAGCAATGATAGCATTCGCGGTTGTTCTCCCAGACGAGCTTCCAGTTGCCCCGTTCGATGGTGGTGCTCTCATGGGCGAGCTTGGCTTCGGCGAGCCTGTGCGGCGCGAAATAAGGCTCCATCATCCGACGGAAAGGCGCGAAGTCGGGCGCATCCTGCGCCAGGCAAATGAAGAGATAGCCGGCCACGCTCTCGCAGGCGACCGGCTTCAGGCCGTAAGCCGACTTGTCGAAGCCCTCGCCAACCTGCCGGGCGAAGAGCAGTCGCCCGTCCAGGTCATAGCTCCATTGGTGATAGGGGCAGACGAGCCGCACGACGGCGCCGCGGTCGACGGTGCAGACGCGGCTGCCGCGATGGCGGCAGGTGTTGTGAAAGGCGCGAATCTCTCCCTTGAGATCGCGGACCAGCATGACCGGATAGTCGCCGACCTGCACCGTGAAAAAGGCGCCGGGCTTGTCAAGCTCGCAATCGTGCCCGACGAACAGCCAATCCCTGCGCCAGATCGTCTCCATGTCCGCCCGGAAGAAGTCGGCATCGACGTAGAAGGGCTGAGGCAAGCTGAAGCCTTCGCGGCGGCTTCGAAGCAGTCCGAGCATCTCGTCGCGGGCGTCCATGACCTCATCCTCATCCCGAAAGGATCGAACGACGGCGAATCCAGCGCCCGTCGCGCCCGGTCCAACTTCAGTCTGGCCGAGGCGATCCGTCAAATGCGAAATAGGCATGAATTCAGCGCATCGCACGCGCCGGAGCCCTATAGCCCGATGGACGTGCGCGGCGACGTCTCCGATCGACGCGGCGGTCGGCGCCGCCCGGACCCGCGACGGGTCGAGCTTGATCGAGACCGCCAGCCGCTGATGGTCAAGGCCAATCGCCATCCCTGACCTAAACGGATGGTCTCGTTTGCTGAGGTCTGCCAGCCTCGGACCGCGCCATTTCCATCGCCGAAATCAATCTTTCGAAGAGCTTGCGGCGCCATTTCCATCGCGCCTGTCGCCGCAGGACAAGTCTTTATGAAACCTCCTCGCGATGACGATTTCAACCAAACGGGATCTGCTCTAGTGGTGTTGGGTGGAGCGGTGGGCCGCGGGCGGGCGCCAGAAGGCTCGGCGCCGGGCACTGCGTTGATGGCAATACCCCGCGCGAATCAGCTATGAGCGCAAGCTCCGACCACGAAAAGCGTAACTTTCTCAAAAAGTCTTTTGACATGCGCATATTCCTTGCTGGTGTCAGCTGCGTTGGCAAAACCACAGTAGGTTCAAGGCTCGCTGACCTTCTATATTGCCGATTTTTCGACCTCGATTTTGAAATTGAGCGTTCCTTCGGATTATCGATCGAGTGTCTTCAGAACAGGTACTTGACGTCTCACAGCTTCCGATTCGCGGCGTCACAAGCTTTGCAGCGTATTCTCTCTCGGGAAGACGCCCGCAGTTGTGTCATCGCGCTGCCGCCGAGCGGACTGATGGGCGCCTACTGGAAGGTTATCAGCAAGGCGCAAGACGCCACGATTGTCGTGCTCAAGGATACCCCGGAGAATATCCTTAAGAGGATCACTTTTTATGACATCGACTCTTGCCCGATAGAAATAGATCCGACCGATTGTGAGAGGAGCCTTTACCTTCGAGAAATAAGAAATGACATCACCTACTTTAGCCGTTCATTTCAGAAAGCGCACTTGTGCGTTGACATCACGGGCTCCGGCTCCGACGAGGCGGCGCGCAAGGTCATCGCCGCATTAACGCTGGCACGACCGATGGGACGGAGCGAGGTGTGTCATGACCGCTTGGAGCAGCATTAGAGTAGTCAAAGTTTGACGATGGGTACCGGGCGCCATGCAGGCGCCCTCGCCGCGGTAGGCGCCCGCTTCCGGCCCTGCGCGCACGTCCCGGCTGGGCTCGTAACGAATGGGTTTCCTCCGCCCTTGAAAGGGCGCTCACGCCGATTGGGTGGCCAACCGCATCAGGCCCGCGCCGATCATCACCGCGCCCAGCGCCTTTGCGATGGGCTCCCCTCTCGGCGCGAGTTTTTCGATCGCCACCAGGGCCGCGAGCGCCGCGACCCAAAGAATGTTCATCGCGCCGCCGACGAACAACAGCGCCATCAGCGCCCAGCAGCAGCCGAGGCACTGGAGGCCGTGGCGTATCCCCATCTCCCATGCGCCGATGAGGCCGTCGCGCCAATCGCTCATGAGAAAGCCGAGCGGCGAGCGGCAGGCCCGCAGGCATGCCGTCTTGAGTGGGGTGAACTGAAAGACGCCGGCGATGAGGAGAAGCGCGCCGCTGAGAACGGGCGACAGGCTCACGATCATCGGCGACACCAGGCCGAGCGCCTGCAGCTTCCATTGCGCGATCGTCGCCAGGCCGCTGAACAGCGTCCAAAGCGCGACATAGGCGGCGAGGAATGGAAGCGTCCTGGCGGCCTCGCCGCGCCTGCGGTTGAGGTTCGCGAAGGTCATCGCCATCGGCATGACCGACGGAAGCATCATGGCCGCCATCATCACGGCCCACATGACGAAGACTGCGAGCCAGTTCGCCGCGGACCAGTCGCCCATCGGCATGGCGAGCTGCGCGGCAGGGCTGTCCATATTGACGGCGCCCCAGACGAGGACGAGCCATCCGCCCAGCGCCGGCGCAAGCACGGCCGCTCCGGTCCACGCCTGAGCCCGGCGCGGCGCAGCCGCCTGATATCCATCAGGACTGGTAGGCGAACGGAGCAAAGAAGCCGTTCCGTCCCGCGATGTCGCAGGTAATCCCGTGATCGTCGATTTCGAGGCGGGACGCTCTCGAGACCGTGACTGGGTGACCCGGGGAAATGGCGAGCGGATGTCCTTTGATTTCGGCGGTTCCGCCTCCCTGACCCTGAACGGGCTCGAACTCGGTCTTAGCGGCGCCCTCGACCTCGAAACGGAATCGGGAGCTGGGACTGCGATCGAATGTGATCCGCGCCGGTCGCGCGCCGAGCACCTGACCGATGAGCGGGCCGAGGTTCGCCAGGTGACCGCCGTCCGCGCCCGAGAATATGCCCTGCAAGGCGGCCCGCTGCCGATCGTCGCCGCGCTCATCGAGATAGAGCGCAACCTTCCACTGGCCGTCCTTCATGTTGCCGGGCGCGTATGCGATGAGCGCCGCGTTGAGACCGTCCAACGCCGTCTCGCCATGACGGCCCTTGTCGACGTGCCAGCCGACGACGACCTTGCATTCGCCCTCCGTCGGCGGCGAGAAAAAGATGCAGGGACATGCGACTTCGCAGTTGCACGCTTCGATGTAGGTGCCCTCGACGCTCCAAGCCATGCGCGCCTCCTCTCCGGGGTCAGCTGCGAAACCCGACGTCGGTCGACGGCGGCGATCGACCTCGCGGCCACATGTATAACGCCTTCCGCCCTACGCTTGCTTTCGCCCTCGTTCGAATGAGCGCCGAAATTTCGACAGAATTGCGATGTCCCCGAGCGGTGCAGGAAATCTTATGAGGCCAGCCGCGGACGAGAAACGAGGGAGGCAGACCTGATTTCATTCGACGCCATTCGCGCCCGCGCCGAAGCCCGCAAAGGCGGCGCCGCGGCGCTCGCCCGCCTCCTGCCGCCGAAGCCGGACTATGACGGCGCTCGCGGCTCTCCCCGACGACCGGGCGCTCGCCGAAATGACCAAGCGGGTCTTTTCCGCCGGTTTCGCCTGGAGCGTGATCGAGTCGAAATGGCCGGGATTCGAGGAGGCGTTCCAAAATTTCGAGCCGGCGCGGCTCGCCTTCGAGCCGGACGAGTTCTGGGAAGGGCTGACCAAGGACGCGCGCATCGTGCGCAACGCCGCGAAGATCTTTTCCGTCAGGGCCAACGCCCGCTTTGTCCGCGACGTGGCGAAGGAGCACGGGAGCTTCGGCCGGCTCCTGGCCGGCTGGCCATCCTCCGACGAGGTCGGCCTCCTCGAGCTTCTCGCCAAGCGCGGCGACCGGCTCGGCGGAAACACCGGCCAGATGCTGCTCCGCTTTCTCGGCTGGGACGGCTTCGTGACCTCGAAGGACGTGGTCGCCTGCCTGCGCGACGCCGGCCTCGATGTCGGCGAGGAGGTCAAGTCGAAGCGCGACTTGAGGCTGGTGCAGGAGCGGTTCAACGCCTGGGCGAAAGAAACCGGCCTGCCTTACACGCATCTCTCCCGCATCTGCGCCATGTCGATCGGCGAGAATTATGCGGCCGAGGAGATCGTCCGGCGCGGCGGCGCTGACGCCTGACAGGGATACGGCGCCGGGCTTCCGATTGGGTTGGATGTCAGGCTACCGACCTCAGCTTAGACAGATACGCGTGGATGAGCGCTACCGCCGTGGCGCCTTCGCCGATCGCGCCGCCGACGCGCTTGACCGATCCCGACCGTACGTCGCCGACTGCATACACGCCGGGCACGCTTGATTTCGAGGGCGGCGGGCGCCAGTCCTTCAGCCGTTTGAGCGGGCGCTCCGGTAAAGACGAATCCGTGCGCGTCGAGCTTGACCCCGCAGCCGTCGAGCCATTCGGTTTCTGGATCGGCGCCGATGAACACAAACAGTTTCCGCACCTTGCGCGTCGTCTCGATGCCGGCGCCCTTGTCGCGCCGAGGAATGGATGCGAGCCTGCCAGCCGCATCGCCGCAAAGTCGCGAATGTCCGTGTTCGGGTGAAGCGCGATCGAGGGCGTCGCCGCAATCCGGTCGATCAGATAGCGCGACATGCTGCGAGGCCGGCAGGCCCGCCCCGACGACCGCGACGTCGAACAACTCGTCGTGCTCGAGCGCATCCAGCATGCCAAGACAGCGAGCAAGCGCATCTTCCGAAGGCGTGAGGAGCATCGAGCCGTTCGGGCACGCGACCAGCACATCCTGGGCGCGGGCGCCGTATTGGGTCAACAGCAGCGCGGCGGCTTTGTCCTCGGACGGGTCGACGGCATGATGCGGCTGGCCGTTGCGTCGCAGAAAATTCTCCAGGCGCAGCATATCGGAAGATTGCAGGTCGCCGATCAATACAGGCCCGCTGCCGTTGGATTCGATATGAGCGACGCGGCGCAGGATCAAGGCGCGGACGATCTTTTCGCCGAGCTCGGCTTCGGCGACGATCAGCGCGTGAAGCCGATCGGGAGGGATCATCAGCGTTTCGACATCGTCGTCATCCGCCACGGCGTCGACCAGCGCGACGCCAGTCGAGAGCTGAGCGACCTCGCCGGTGAACTGTCCCGGTCCGTGGCGCACGACTTCCGCCGTGCGTCCGAGGCCGTCGCGCGCGGTCATCGTCAACGCGCCCTTCAGCACCACGAACAGGCCGGGCGCCCGCTCTCCCGCCCCGAACAGCCGCTCGCCGCGGGAGTAACGCCGCCGTTCGCCAAACTGCTCGACGTGCGAGATGTCCGCCTCGCTGAGGATCGGAAAGGCCTGGTCGCGGCGCACCGCGACGATGTCCTCGTATGGGTTCACTTGGATTTGCCCGTCGTCATGCATTCGGCAAAGGTTCGCGTAGGGCGCCCGTCAAGCTCCACTCGGCGCATTCGCCCCACGATACTAGCATGCTCCTGTCGCGACCGACCGTTCCGGGATCCCCGGCCCGGATCTATTTTGTCGAGCGAGGCGGCACGTTCGAGAACAGGAAGCCCAGTCCCTCCGCCATGGTCGGATGCGCGAGAACGGCGTCGCGGAGCCGCGTGTAGGGCAAGCCCGCCAGCATCGCCATCTCCACGACGGCCATGACTTCGCCGGCCTCGGCGCCGATCATGGTGAAGCCGAGAATGCGGTCGTCGCTGTCCGCGACGAGAGCCTTCATGAAGCCCGTTTTCTCGCCGGTCGCCTGCGCGCGCAGCACGACGCTCGTCGGCAGCTTGGCGACCCGCGTGATGACGCCTTGACGTTCCGCTTCGCCTTCGCTCAACCCGACATGCGCGAGCTGCGGATCGGTGAACATGCAGTATGGGACCAGCCGATCGCGCGTGCTGCGCCGCCCTCCGGCCAGATTATCGCGGACGATGCGAAAGTCGTCTTCGGATATGTGGGTGAACAGCGGGCTGCCTGCGCATTCGCCCAGCGCCCAGACGTCCGGCGCGCTCGTCTCCAGCCGCTCGTTGACGCGAATGTAACCGCGACCGTCCAACTCGACGCCGGCCTCGGCGAGGCCGATCCCGGCGGTGTTCGGAACGCGCCCCGCCGCGACGAGGATGTCGCTGCCCTCGATGTTTTGCTCGCCGGAGTTCGTGCGGACGTCGAGGCTCACTCCCTCTCCGGACTTGCCGCGCACATGGAGGAGCTCGGCCGCGACAAAAACCTGAACGCCCTCGTCCTCGAGAATCCGCCGGATCTCATGCGAGACGTCGTAATCCTCCCTTCCCATGAGCTGAGGCCCGGACTCGATGATGGTCACGTCGCTGCCGAAGCGACGGTAAGCCTGCGCCAGTTCGAGACCGGAATAGCCGCCCCCGATCACGATCAGATGCTGCGGCAGATAATCGAGCTCCAGGGCCTCGATGTGGGTCAGCGGCTTGGCGGCTTCGAGGCCGGGAACGCCGGGAATCGCAGCATGCGTTCCGAGGTCGAGGAAGACCTGGCCGCCCATGAGCGTACGCGTCCCTCCGCCATTGAGGCTCACCTCGAGCGTTTTCGGCGCGACAAACCGCCCGCTCCCCATGATCAATTCGGCGCCGCTCTTCTTGTAGTTCTGCAAATGCTTGGCGACCTGCGCTTCAACCATGTCGCGCTTTCGCCGGCGAACCGTCGCCATGTCGACCTTGACCGGGCCGGTCATCGCGCCGTATTGCGCGCCGTGGCGCGCCAGATGCGCGACCTCGGCGCTTCGAATCTCGTTCTTGCTCGGCATGCAGGCGATGTTGGGACAGGCGCCGCCGACCCACCTGCGCTCCACGACGGCGGTCCGTCGTCCCGATCCCCCCATATGCCAGGCCATCAGCTTCCCTGCTGTTCCACTGCCGAGGATCAGAACGTCGAATTGTTCACGTTGAGGCATGGTTGTTTCCTTCCTGATGACAAGTGCGGCATGGTCAGATCGACTTCACCTCGCCGCCGTCCATGCGGAGCGTCGAGCCGGTCATCCAGCGCGCGCCGGGCGACACGAGGAACGCCATCAGCTCGGCGATATCCTCCGGCTCGCCATAGCGCGCAATGCCGGCTTCCTTGGGGAAGCGGGCTGTCGCTTCCTCGACCGTCATGTCGTGCAACGGCGCCCAGTGCTGGAGGTAGGAACGGCGCCGGCCGGTCATCACCGGGCCGGGCAACACGCTGTTGACCTGCACGCCATCGGCGATGCCGCGGTCGGAGAACGCCTTGGCCAGGGCGACGATTGCGGCATTGATCGTGCCCACGGCGGCATAGGGCGCCTTGGGAAACAGGGCCGAGTTGCCCGACATCAGCACCACAGAACCCTTGGCGGCCTTCAACGCCGGCCACGCGGCGATCGTCAGCCTGCGCGCCCCGTGCAGTTTCAGAGCCAGGCCGGCCTCCCATTGCGCGTCGGTCATCTCGAAGAGATCGATCTGCGGCACGGCGCCCGCGATGTTGAGCAGAGCGTCGATACGGCCGAACGCCGCCAGGGCCTGATCGACGACCGCCTGCGCAGCCTCGGGTCGGGCCATATCGACATCGATGATCAGCGCTTCCGCGCCGGCGGCTCTGACCTTCTCCGCGGTCTCTTCCAGGTTGGCGCGGTTCCGCGCGACCAGAACCAGCGCCGAGAAGTCGCGCGAGAGGCGAATGGCGGTGGCCCGCCCGATGCCTTGGCTGGCTCCCGTGATGATGGCGACTGACTTCGACATCAGAGCTCTCCTCTGAGGAGCGGCACGTCAAGTTGAGTGAGTCAGCGGGGAAGGAAGTCGCGGATGGCCGCCGCAATCTCCGCTGCGTGGGTCTCCAGGGCGAAATGGCCGGTGTCCAGGAAGCGGACGACCGCATCCGGGATGTCGCGCTTGAACGCCTCCGCGCCCGCCGGCAGGAAGAACGGGTCGTTCTTGCCCCAAACCGCCAGCAAGGCGCGGCTTGTGGGTCCGGAAATATCTCTGGAAGGTCGGGTAGAGCGCGACGTTGCTCTTGTAGTCGCCGAACAGGTCGAGCTGCATATCCGCCGCCCCGGCTCGCGTGAGATAGAAATTGTCGAGCGAATAGCCGTCCGGGGAGACGGTCGTCGGGTCGGGGACGCCATGCGTGTATTGCCAGACCGTCGTCTCGGGCTTGAGGAACGCGCGAGGGCCTCGCGGTTGGCCGCGGACGGATCCTGCCAATAGGCCCGGATCGGGTTCCAGCCTTCGCTCAGCCCCTCCTCGTAGGCATTGCCGTTCTGCGAGATGATCGCAGTGATCCGATCCGGATGCTTCACCGCGAGCCGGAAGCCGGTCGGCGCGCCGTAGTCGAAGACATAGATGGCATAGCGATCGAAGCCGACGATTTCGGTGAAGCGGTCGATCGTCGCGGCGATCCGTTCAAAGCTATGGCCGCGGCCCGGCATGTCGGAGTTGCCGAAGCCCGGCAGGTCCGGCGCGACGATATGGAAACGGTCCGCCAGAAGCGGGATCAGGTCGCGGAACATGTGGCTCGCGCTCGGGAAGCCGTGCAGAAGCAGCAGCTTCGGCGCATGCGGCGCGCCCGCCTCGCGATAGAAGACCTTGAAGCCGTCCACGTCGGAGGGCCGGTACTTGACGGGGGTCATCGCGCATCTCCTCTTGATCCTGTCGTAACTGGCTGGAAGACACTGCGCCGGATGGCGGGTCGCTCGCGAAGCCGCTCTTGGGCGATTTCGGTTACGCGGCCTTCTCCGCCTGGACAGCGGAAATCGCCTCGCGAAGCACGTCCAAGACGACGGCTGGCGCGGTCACCAGCGCCGCGTGATCGACAGGGTGCGACCGCAGGCGGGCCCTCATGCGCTCAGCCATGAAGCGCTGATTGTCTATGACGATCATGCGGTCTTGCTCCGCGGCCAAGTACCAGGTCGGCCGGTCCTTCCACAGAGGCCGCTCCACCGCGACGGTGATGCAGGCGGGCGAGATCGGCCGCTGGACTGCCGCCAGCACCGCCAGCTCCTCCCTCGAGGCGTTTTGCGCGAAGGCGGCGGCGAAGGCCGCCTCGGGCAGATAGATCAACCCGTGCGCGTCCGGCGCGAGCTTCGGCGCCTGCGGATGCGGCTTGCCTCGGTAGAACACGTCGGCGACCGTCTCTCCCTCGTCGGGGGCGAGGGCGGACACGTAGACGAGCGCCTTCACCTTCTCACTGCGCGTCGCCGCGATGACGGCGCCGGCATAGGCGTGGCCGGTGAGGACGACAGGTCCGGCTACGCGCTCGAGCGTCCGATCGAGCGCGGCCACATCGTCGCGCAACGATGTCAGCGGCAGCGGCGCCGCCGTCGCCTTGACGCCATCGGCCGCAAGCGGAACGATGATCTTCGCCCAACTCGATCCGTCAGCCCAGGCGCCGTGGACGAGCACCACGCTGACATCGTTTGTGGACATCTTTGCTCTCCTTCAATTCCCATTGAAGGCCTTTGCGGCGGCGGCCGGATTCGCCTACCTCTGTCCGCCCGAGGCCGAGATGCGCTCGCCGGTCACCCAGCCGGACTGGTCAGACGCCAGAAACAGCGCCACCCGAGCGATGTCCTCAGGCTTGCCGATCCGCCCCATCGGCAGCGAGAAGCCGAGCGTTTTGGCGCTCTCGGCGCTCAAGCCCGCCGCGGCAAAACCTTCGGTCTCGGTCATGCCGGGCGCGATGGCGTTGACCCGGATGCCCTTGCCGGCAAGCTCGAGGGCGAGCTCGCGCGTGATCGTGTCGATCGCGCTTTTCGAGGCGGAATAGACGAGCGAGTTCGGCGACGGGTTCGTGCTCGAGATGGTGCTGAAGTTGATCACGCTGCCGCCCGAGCCGTCGAAAGCCTTCACGGCCTCCTGCGTGGCGAGGATCGCGCCGAGCACGTTGGTGTTGAACTGGCGATGGAAATCCTCCTCGGTCACCGCCTCGAGCGGCGCGAAACTGTAGACGCCGGCGTTGTTGACGAGGATGCTGGGCCGGCCCAGCTTCTCCGCGGTTTCGGCGAACAGACGCTTGACGTCGGCGCGCTTCGCGACGTCCGCCTGGATCGCGATCGCTTTGCCGCCGGCCTTGACGATCTCGCCGACCACCCGATCGGCGTCGGCCTTGTTCGACGCGTAATTGACCGCCACCGCCGCTCCCGCCTCGGCGAAGGTTTTCGCGATGGCGGCGCCGATCCCTTTCGAGGCCCCGGTGACGATGGCGACTTTTCCGGTCAACTCGCCCATGATTGCGCTCCTTTGCTCTCATCCGTCCGGTCCCGCGCTGCCGCAGGCTTCCGGTTGCTGACGGAGAGTTAGGTCATGCAAGAACTGGCGATTAGCTGCGCGAGCGGTATAAGATAAATGCGGTTACCGTATGAATGACCGGCTCCAGCAGCTTGCTCTCTTCGTTCGCACGGTCGAGACCGGAAGCTTCTCGAAAGCCGCCCGCGCCTTCGGCCTGACGCAGCCTTCCGCTTCGCGGGCGGTGGCGGCGCTCGAGAATCGATTGGGCGTCAAGCTGATCGTGAGGACGACGCGGCAGATCTCGGCCACCGACGCCGGCGAGGCTCTCCTCGCTCGGGCGCGCGAGGCGCTCGCCGCCGTCGAGGACGCCGAAAACGCCGCACGCGGCGCCGATCGGCTTTCGGGCACGCTGCGCGTCGCCCTGCCCGCGACTTATGGCGCGCGCCGGATCGCGCCCCTTCTCCCCGCCTTCCTCGAAACGCGCCCACTGCTCAAGATCGATCTGATGATGTCGGACCGCTACGAGAATCTCGTCGCCGAAGGGGCCGACCTTGCGCTGAGGGTCGGCGAGCAGCCGGACTCGAGTTTCGTGGCGCGCAAGCTCGAAAGCGCCAGGCGGCTGTTCGTCGCCGCGCCGTCCTACCTGGCCCGTCGAGGCGTGCCGAAAAGCCTCGCGGACCTTGCCGAGCACGAGGTGATCGGCGGCGGTCCCGCCGCGTCGGGCGAACGGACGTGGGCCGCCCGCCGGAACGGTCGGAACAAGGCTGCGCCCGTCGAGCCGAGAATCCACGCGCGCTCGGCCGCGGGCGTCGTCGCCTGCGCCGCCGCCGGCCTCGGCGTCGCCGTCGCATCGACCTGGATGTGCGCGGAGGAGCTCGCATCGGGGGCACTCACGGAAGTGTTGGCCGACTACGCGCTCGATCCGATGGTCGCCTTCATCGTGTTCCCCGCCGGCCGGCGGCCTTCGCAAAAGGCGCGCGTCTTTGCCGACTATCTCGAGCGAGCCGTGATGCGATCTCGGGCTCCGTCCTTCGAGCGGGAAGCCGGCGCTGCGCGAGGAGTCGCAGATAAGTGAGGCCTCGCCCGGCGCGCCTGTGCCGCATGCTTGTCGCGGATTCGGCGAGCCCGCAATTCCCAACCCTCGGTCGGCTTTCGAGGCGCCCCTCTCCAGCAGCCCCGCGGCCCGATTTCCCACCGCAGCGCAAAACCGGCTATCATTTCCATGAAGCGATGACGGGGAGGCCATCATGCTTTGGGGAATCGATCCGCTTTTGGACGCGGAGCTGCTCTACGCCTTGCGCCGTATGGGGCACGGCGACGAGATCGCCATCGTCGACGCGAACTACCCGGCGTCCTCGTCTGCGAGCTCGACGGTGACGGGGCAGCCGATCATCATGGCCGGCGTTTCGGCGGCGCGCGCGGTCGAGGCGGTGCTGTCGGTGATGCCGCTCGACAGTTTCGTGCCCGACCCGGCGCTGCGCATGGAGGTGACCGGCGATCCGGTCGGCGTGCCACCCGTCCAGCAGGAGGTGCAGCAGGCGATCGACCGGGCGGTCGGCCGCCGCCAGCCGCTCGTCGGCATCGAACGCTTCGCCTTCTACGAGCGCGCGGCCGAAGCCTTCGCCATCGTCGCCACCGGCGAGCGCCGCCACTACGGCTGCTTCCTCTTCAAGAAAGGCGTGCTGCCCGAAGAGTGATCCCTCCTCCCGCTTGTCACCCCGCTCCGCCCGGATGAATGAGCGGAAGCGCGCCCGCCCATGCTTTCGATAGACGAGGAAATCGGGATCGAGCGTCAGGATGAAATGCCGACCGTTGATTTCCGACATGCGAACGATGCAGGCGTCCGCCAGCGACATAGGCGTGTCCCTGTATTTCTGCATCAGTCTGCGCAATGCGCCGAGATGCTTCTCGATCTCGAATGCAACCCGAAGCGCGCCATTCTGGACGAGCTCCAGGACTGCATCCTGCGCCTCCGGGTGACGCGCGAGCAGACACATCGCTTCGGCGAGCACCGGCTCGCAGACGAGGAGAGGCGCGTCGAGCTGGTTGAAGCGCTCCGTGACCCAGCGGTGGCGCCGCTCCGCCCGGTCGAAGAAGGCGACCAGCGGCCCAATGTCAATGATGGCCGCCGTCATCCCGACCGAAGCCCGCGAGATGTCTTGGATCGGATGCGAGATCCGGAACTCCCGAATCGATCATGCCGCGCGCGCGCTCGGTCAGCCCAGCGAGGCTGGCGCCGCGGTGCCTTTCGCGCGGCGCCTCGAGGACGAGCCGCAGCCCCTCTTCCACGAGGTCCCGGAGCTTGCGGCCGCGCAGCGCCGCACGACATATAAAAGTGCGTACTTTGTCATAACATGCTTAGCCACAAGCTGATTCTCAGCTGAGGAAACCTATCCTCAATTTCTTTCATTATGACTCTGCATAGAACGATGCGATCTGCCGTGACCTCCGGTCGGCCAAATAGCGCACTGTGTTTGTCCTCGAAAATCTCGTATTTTCTGTCTGTGGCCCATGGCTCCTTGAGGTCAAAGGCCATCAAATACAGGCCCGCTTCCTCGTTTGAAATGACCTCGCCGGGCGCTAACGCTTCTCCCCTCTTGATCTCGTAGGAATACACACCAGGATAGTACTTCGCAAATTCGGCCTGCAATCTAATTTGAATCTGACGGTTCGACTTGCAATCGCGCGGACGCACTCCGTTTTGGTTGTTAGAATACTCAGTGATCGTTTGCGCCTCGGGCGAGGCTGGATCTAGCTGGATAAACTTAGTAAGTACTCTTATATCATTGGTAAACGCAGTCTTATTATTGGATACACTTGAAATGCATTGGCATCCATTAACAACATAGTAATCATCGATCGTAATTTTTTCGTCCGTCAACTAAGTGTCTTTGCTATTACGGTTATTCCGTTATGAAATAACGGAAACAATTTATGCTTCCTTGGATCAGAAATGCTTTTCACCATATCCTTGTTTACTTTGGTTTTTCCTAATGGTCCTCTCACGTTGAACGCAAACAAAGAGTGATCAGCGATTCCTTCAAGTGCGACAAGTTCTCTAGCTTTAACTGGCGCGATAACAGCGCGCTCATTTACGCCAACAACATGCTGCGCGACATGAAGCCCGATAACATCGAAAGAAGCGGAAGCCCGAGGTACAAAATCTCGTTCACTAGAAATAAACGTTGAATTTAACTCGCTCTTGCCCCACAAATGATATCTCTTTTATACCCTTGCAGGAATCCGGTTCCATTTCCATCTAGATCGAGGTTTACGACAAACTCGCCTCTAACTTCATGAGTGGACAGTTTATTAATAATATCTGCACGTCGTACTAACGACGCTACCTGTGCTTGACCAGCCGTCTTAAACAAATTATTTACCGCTTATTTTGAGGAAAATTGTTGCAAAGTACCAAGAAAGTCACGAAGTGGGGGGCGTGTCCTATGGATGAATTAGCTCGGTGTGACATTTTAGACTGAAAAACCGTAATGATCTGATCGTTAACGTTCAAAAAAATACCGTCAACACCCCTATCATTTGACTGATCACAAACGGCGTCGACTGCCTCTTGACGGTCTAGCCTGTAATAATTCTCAAGATACCAAATCAGGAACGACGCGCCTTCCGACCTTTTAGGGTCGAGATGTTCGCGAAACAAATTCAAAAGCTTATTAGGATAATTCGACATCGATTGGCATTTGGGCCCCCATTGGCCCTCCATGCGTAGAGGCACCGAACCTGTCAAGAGGACAGCGCGAAAACGCAGCGGAAACGCTGCGGAAACGCGCCTCGATGCCGCTGCGGCGTTCCGAAAAGAACCCGCTGCGGGCTGCCTTATTCAAACTGACCACTGCCGAGGAGTGACGCCGGTCTCCGACGGCGCGCCGCCTGTCTTCGCGAGGATCAGCGAGAACAGCCCCTCTCGATCCGTCCAATCGGCAATCGGACTCCAGCCGCCTGCACGCAGCAGCAGGAAGGCGTCTCGCGGACCGTATTTGAGGCTGTTCTCGGTGTGGATCGTCTCACCTTTCGCCATC
This sequence comes from uncultured Alphaproteobacteria bacterium, assembly GCA_963819255.1. GTDB lineage: Bacteria > Pseudomonadota > Alphaproteobacteria > Rhizobiales > Beijerinckiaceae > Roseiarcus. The sequence continues at coordinate 70,189 of CAWFVS010000034.1, read as the reverse complement.
GAGAAGCGCCGGCCGTCGACTTCGAAGCGGATGTCGCGAACAGCCTCGAGGTGCATTTCGATCCGCGCCTCGGGGTCGTTCCAGAGCGCGACATGACGGAAGGCGTCGATGGGCACGGAGCCGTCGAGCTCGCGGTTGATCCGTCGCAAGAGATTGAGATTGAACGCCGCTGTCACGCCCCGCGAATCGTCATAGGCAGGCAACAGAGTGTCCTCGTCCTTGATGCGGTCGATGCCAATCAGCAGCATCGAACCGCCGCCCAGGATCACCGCCATCGTCCGCAAGAGATCCACGGCTTCCGGCGCCAGGAAGTTGCCGATCGTCGATCCCGGAAAGAAGCCCAGACGAGGCAGGCTTTCGATCGCCGCGGGGAGTTGCAGCGCGCCGGTGAAATCTGCTTCGAGAGGATGGATCGGCAGGTCGGCGAACAGTTTTGAAAGCCGTGCGGCCGACTCCCAGAGGAAGTCCTTCGAGATGTCGATCGGCACATAGGCGGCCGGCTTGACCGCGGACAGCAGGAGCGGCGTCTTCGCCGAGGAGCCCGACCCGAATTCGACGACCGCGCGAGAAAAACCCGTCAGCGCGGCGATCTCGCCGGCCGTCTGCGTAAGCAGCGACCGCTCCGTGCGGGTGAGATAGTATTCGGGCAACGCCGTGACCGCTTCGAACAGCTCGGAGCCGGCGCGATCGTAGAACCAGCGCGCTGGAATCGTCCGCGGCCGCTGAGCGAGACCTTTCAGTACGTCGCGACGAAAAGCCGGATCGGCCTCCACGAAATTGCCCGGACGCAGATCATTCGAAAGTTGAAGCATCCGTAATTCCCAACGTGACGCCTACGAGAATGCGAGCTTCACCAACCGGCCTCGTCCTGAGGCGCCCTTTTGCCGAAGGCAAAGGGCCTCGAAGACCCTGCCCTGAGCGATGCGAAGGGACGCTCGTTGGCCACCGTGCCGCGACCGTCCCCTCGACAAGCTCGGGCAGGCTCTTCGAGACGCCCGCTTCGCGGGCTCCTCAGGACGAGGTCGGGTGAGCAAACGCGTGCCCCTTGGGGTTGCGAGGCATCAGAGATCCTTGGCGAGGCGCAGGCCCATGAATTGCCAGCGCTGGTGCGGATAGAAGAAGTTCCGGTAACTGGCGCGCACATGGCCCCGCGGCGTGGCGCAGCTCCCGCCCCTCAGAACGAACTGGCCGGACATGAACTTGCCGTTGTATTCGCCGACGGCCCCCGGCGCGGCTCGGAAGCCGGGGTAAGGGAGGTACGCTGATCCGGTCCACTCCCACAGGTCGCCGAACATCTGGCTCAGGCCCGGACGGTTCGCGGGACGCGGCCGGACGGCCCCCGCTTCGTCGGCGAAGCTGCCCTCGCTCGGGTCGAGCGATTCGGCCGCGCTCTCCCACTCCGCTTCGGTCGGCAATCGGGCCCCCGCCCAGCGGGCGAACGCGTCGGCTTCGTAGTAGCTGACATGGCGCACGGGCTCCGCCGGATCGATTGGCGCCAAGCCGTCAAGGCCGAACTGGCCCGCCCATTGGCCGCGCTCCGCCCGACGCCAATAGAGGGGCGCCTCGATGGCGTTCTGGCGCACCCAAGCCCAGCCGTCCGATAACCAGAGCGTCGCGTTCCCATAGCCGCCGTCATCGATGAACGCGCGCCAGTCGCCGTTGGTGACGAGGCGACTCGCAAGCATATGGGGGTGAACCCACTGCCTATGGCGGGGGCCCTCGCAATCGAACGCGAAGCCGGCGCCGCCATGCCCGATCTCGATTGGGCCTTGACGGCCTTCCATCCACCGCATCGGCGGCGGCGCGGCGGCGTTCTCGGGACGCGATCCCCAAACCGCAGGCAGGAGCGGGTTTTGCGCAAACAGGTGGAGGATGTCGGTGAAGATGAGCTCCTGATGCTGCTGCTCGTGGTGGCAGCCGAGCTCGACCAGGGCCGCTGCTTCGGGCGACAAATCGTCGAACGCTTCCTCCATCGCTTCGTCGACGTAGACGCGATAGGAACGAATCTTGTCGAGCGAAGGACGAGTGAGCAGGCCGCGCGACGTCCGGGCGATCCGAGCCCCTTCGGCTTCGTAGTAGCTGTTGAACAGGAAGGGAAAACGCGAGTCGAACAGGCTATAATGCGGAAGGCGGTCCCGCAGCACGAAAGTCTCGAAGAACCAGGTCGTGTGCGCCAGATGCCATTTGACCGGCGAGGCGTCCGCCATCGACTGCGCGCTCGCGTCAGCGTCGGACAGATTTTTCGATAGAGCGAGGCTGAATGCACGGACGCGGTGGAATTGGTCGCGTAAAGCGCCGATGGGCGACTGCCGTACCAGAGCAAGCTGCGCGGTTCCGTCCATGATCGAAGTCCCCTCGCCGGCCGGGCATACCCGCGATGACGCCCGCAAGGTCTATTACGATTTGAAGCGGGCCGAGGTTCCCATTCGATGCCGGCTTTCGCGCGCGCCGAGGCGGCGAGAGGGCGCCACCTGAAAGGCCTCGAGCTGCCTGATCTGTCGGAAAAGCTTAGCGATTTCGTCTGCCGAACGGCGGCCCGTCTTCGGCGGGCGGCCGGTCGAATCTCTGTCCGGCCCGAAGTCCGCCCAACCGCGAGTCATGGCGGCGAGCCCCGACGCGTTTCCCGGCACTGCCGCTGGGTTCTGCGCAGCAAGCCGGCCCAGGCTCGCTGTGCTGCGGCGCGGCGCGCGCTGCCGCAGGTTGAGCGTTCGCCGCATGCGTTCGGCCACCAAGCCCTTGTCGCGCGGCCGCGACCGCCGGCCGCATGCCCCAAGCTCGTGCCGTGCGTGAGCGCGCCATTCATAGCCTGCGGCGGCCCGCCGCTCAGGGCTCGATAAATTCGGCCTCCTCGCGCGCCTCCGACGCCGAGCGCGCGCGCGACATCGCCGTCAGCATGCGCTGCGCGTCGTCCTGCAAAGCCTTGTAGCTCTGCTCCCACGCGCCCGCACGCGGCCGGGTCTGCGCGAAGCGGCGGAGGAGGCCCTCCAGGGCAGCGGCCCTGTCTTCCGTTTCCTTGAGAAGGGCGAGCGCGGCCTCGTAATCGACCGCGTCGACCAGGCGCACCTTGCGGTCTTCGCACACGCCGATGCACGGCTGCGGCACCTCGACCCGGCCGCAGCCGATGCATCGCCACACCTCGACAACGAGCGGCGCCGCCGAGGCGATCTCACTTCTCGCCGTCATCATGTGTCGCATTGGGTTTCTTCTTTGGTTTTTTCGCAAGGATGATCTAGTCCTTCTCGCCCGGCGTCGCCAAGGCGACACGAAGTCGCGCCCCCGGCCTGATCGGCCGAAGGTCGCCCCCGGCTGGCCAGCCTTCAGCCGGCGTGGCGGGACCTTTGGCGAGCGCCGCGACCGCTGTGCTCGAATGTTATGCGTCTCGCGCAGGCCTGAAAAATCCTCGGACGAACCTTTGGCGCAGGCGTCGTTTTCATGCTAACTTAACTAGCTCCGCCCCTGCTCTTGCCCTGTTACGCTCCTGTTATCCGCCCTGTTGCGCTCCTGTTATCGTACTTGATCCACCAGCCGATGATTTTCTCTTAATCATCTGTAATGACATGCGTTTGCACCGTGAGACAAGAGGCGAAGCCGGCCGGTTACGCCTGTTCTCCTCGTGTTAGCAGGGCAACAGGGCGACGGACCGCGTCAACAGACCGGATCAGGTCAGCGGGAATCACAAAAAATAGGAGTCCCGCCTAGCGTATTCTGCATAGTCTGTGCTGGTAGTCCGAAGCGACGGGCTAGGCGTCGCTGACGAGCACGAGCTGTCTTCGACACGAGACGCGCGCGCTTCGAGCGGGAGGCCTCGACATTGTCGAGGAACTGTCGCGCGCTCTCTTTCCAGGTGAAGCGCAGCGAGTATTCGCGCGCCGCCTCGCGCGGGATCGTCAGCGCCTTGAGGCAGGCCGCGCGCAGGTCCTCGTCGAGGATCCCCGCGCCCGGCCCGACGACGTCGATCGGACCCGGAACGGGAAAGGCCGCGACCGGCAGGCCGCTCGCCATCGCCTCGATGAGGACGATGCCGAACGTGTCGGTCCGGGAGGGAAAGACGAACACGTCGGCGCTGGCGTAGACTCTCGGCGAGCGCTTCGCCGTATCTTGCGCCGAGGAAATGCGCGTGCGGGTAGCGGCGCTCGAGGGCTGCGCGCGCGGGCCCGTCGCCGACGATGACGGTCGAGCCGGGCAGGTCGAGCTCGAGCAGCGCCTCGAGATTCTTTTCGACCGCCACCCGCCCGACCGAGAGAAAGATCGGCCGCGGCAGGTCGAGCGCCTGGCTCGCGCGCGGGCGGAACAGCGCGTGGTTCACGCCGCGCGTCCACAGCCGGACCTTCTTGAAGCCTCGCCTGGTGAGCTCGGCGACGATGGTCGGCGTCGGCGCCATGACCGTCGCCGAAGGCGCGTGAAAATGGCGAAGCCCGGCGTAGGTCAGCGCTTCGGGAATGCCGGTGCGCGCCCGAATGTATTCGGGAAACCGGGTGTGATAGCTCGTGGTGAAGAGGCGCTTCGTTCTTCAGGCAGTAGCGCCGCGTCAGCCAGCCGATCGGGCCTTCGGTGGCGATGTGGATGTGGTCGGGCGCCGCCTCCTCGATCCGGCGGCGCGATCTGGCCCGGCGTGGTGATCGCGACGCGGATGTCCGGGTAGGTCGGCATCGGCGCGGTCCACATTCCCTGGGGCGTCAGGAAATCGAACTTCGCGCCGAGCTCGGCGGCCGCCTGGGTCATCCGCTCCAGGGTCGAGACGACGCCGTTGACTTGCGGCCGCCAGGCGTCGGTCGCAATGAGGATGCGCATCAGGCCGCTTCCGCCTTCACCTCTTCGCGCTCGTCCTCGAAGGGCGTGTTGTCCTCGTGGACGAGCGACCTTCAGCGCCACGGGCCAGCGCATGACCTCGAACCGGCCGTCGAAATGCTCCACCACGAGCGAGCAGGAATTCGACGAAATCGCCGGTATTGACATAGGTGACGCCGTCGATCTCGCGGATGATCGGGTGATGGATGTGCCCGCAGACGACGCCGTCGACCCCGCGCCGCTTCGCCTCGCCGGCAAGCTCCTTCTCGAAGGAGCCGATGAAATTGACCGCGTTCTTCACCTTGAGCTTCGCCCAGGCGGAGAACGACCAGTAAGGCAGGCCCGAGCGCCCGGCGCGCCGCATTGAAATGGGTGTTGACGAACAAGGCGGTCGTGTAGGCCCAGTCGCCGAAATAGGCGAGCCATTTCGAGTGGCGCACGACGACGTCGAACTCGTCGCCGTGCGTGACGAGATAGCGCTTGCCGTCGGCGGCGGTGTGGATGGCCTGGCGCTTGATCTCGATGCCGCCGAACGTCAGGCCGAAGAACTGGCGGGCGAATTCGTCATGGTTGCCCGGGACGAACACCATGCGGGCCCCCCGGCGCACCTTGCGCAGAAGCTTCTGCATGACGTCGTTGTGCGCCTGCGGCCAATACCAGCCCGAACGCAGCCGCCAGCCGTCGATGATGTCGCCGACCAAGTAGATCGTGTCCGCCTCGACGTGCCGCAGCATGTCGAGAATGAGATGCGCCTGGCAACCGCGCGTTCCCAGATGCAGATCCGAGAGGAACAACGTGCGGTAGCGATGGTCCCCGTGATGTTTTGCCACGTCGCCCTCTCGCATGAAGAGTAGATCAACCGGAAGTTTCCTGCGCAGATTCTCGTGTCGCTTCGATGACGCAAAGCTTGCGTTGCGGCTTATAAGTCGTCGATTCAGACGTGTCGAGCAATCGGGAGACGGCGTTGGATCTTGGAATTTCCGGCCGCAAGGCGATCGTCTGCGCGTCGAGCAAGGGGCTTGGGACGCGCCTGCGCCGAGGCGCTGGCCGAAGCCGGCTGCGAACTCGTCGTCAACGGCCGCAGCGAGGACGAACTCGCGTCGGCGGCGAAAGCAGATTCGCGAACAGACAGGCGTCGTCGTTGACGAAGTCGTGGGCGATCTCAACGATCCGGCGACGCGCGCGGCGCTGGTCGCCGCCTGCCCCGAAGCCGACATCCTCGTCAACAACAACGGCGGCCCGCCGTTCAAGGCGTTCGGCGCCATCACCCGCGAGGACATCCTGGCCGGCGTGGAAGCGAATATGCTGACGCCGATCGCGCTCGTTCAGGCGCTTCTTGCCCGGGAATGGCGAAGCGCAGGTTCGGCCGGATCGTCAACATCACCTCGGGGTCGGTGCGCGCGCCGATCGCCGGGCTCGACGTCTCGTCCGGCGCCCGGGCCGGCCTGACCGCCTTCCTGGCCTCCGCGGCGCGGACTCATGCGGCCGACAACGTGACGATCAATTCGATCCAGCCCGGCGCGTTCGAGACCGACCGCCAGCGGTCGGGGCTCTCGCGCGCCGCCGCCCAGCGCGGCGTCCCGCTCGACGCGCGCGCGCCGAGGCGCAAACCCGCATTCCCGCCCGCCGCTTCGGCGATCCGGCCGAATTCGGCGCGCTTTGCGCGTTTCTGGCGAGCGCGAGGGCCGGGTTCATCACCGGCCAGAACATCCTGATCGACGGCGGGGCGTTTCCCGGCGCTTTCTGAACGCTGGCCTTCCCGGGGGAAGACTTTTAGCCGTAGACGGCAAACGCCGCGCGGCGAGTCCCGGTTGCCTTTCAGGCTCCCTTACGCCGAAGAGGCGAAGGTCCTGCCGTTCGTTGTTCCGGACGCTTTCGGGTATGCTGCGGTCCGCATTTTCGGACGAGGCTCGCGCATGGGCGTGGAAGGCAAGGACAGGGCGAAGGTGCTCGAAGCGGGGGCGGCCTCGCTGTCGAACCAGCTCGGCCGCGCCGTCCAGCGGCTGCGCAAGAGCTTCGGTCTGTCGCTCGCCGATCTTTCTGCGCAATCCGGAGTGGCCAAATCGATCATCTCGCAGATCGAGCGCAACGAGACCAACCCGACCCTGACCACGATCTGGCGGCTCGCGCATGCGCTCGACGTCTCGATCGAGTCGATCCTTCAGGGAGGCGAGGACGGACCGTTCATCGAACATCTCGGGCGCGGCACGACGCCGATCTTCGTCTCGGACGACGGATTGTGCCGTCTCGCCGTGATAGGCTGGCTGAAGACGGTCGACTGGCTGCAATGGTACGATTTTCAGGCGGATCCCGGCGGCGTGCTCGAATCGACCGCACATGCGCGCGGCTCGGTCGAGTGCCTGTCGGTGCTCGACGGGGAGCTCGAAGTGGATGTCGGGGGATCGATCGAGACGGTCGGGGCCGGCGAGACCCTGCGCTATCGCTGCGACCGCCCGCATCGCATTCGCAACCTCGGCGACAAGCCGGCGCATGCGACGATGGTCTGCATCCTCAAGGCGGCAATGATGGATTGAGCCGGGCTGTCGAAACCACCCGCACTGCGGAGCTCACGGCACAGTCCCTAACGCAGTTTTCCTGCCGAGCCGCATGGGCAATCCAGCCGCACAGCATGCCGCCGCCATTCCTGAGGGCCCGATCGGAGCTCGACTCGGTCGTCGCCTACCTTCTCAGCCTGAAGCGCGATGCACCGCCAAATAGCCTCTGATCTTCGATTATAACCTGAAGGCCGGCCCTGCTTCGTATTGTCGCATTTGAGCGCTAGCTCAAATATGATAACGGGCCCGCGATGGCCAGGCCGAGGGCTCCCATGAGTGCATTCCATCACGAGCGGGTTCTGAGCGTCCACCACTGGACCGATCGCCTGTTCAGCTTCCGCACCACGCGCACGCCGTCGTTTCGCTTCCGCAGCGGCCAGTTCGTCATGATGGGCCTCGAGGGCGACGGTAAGCCGCTGTTGCGCGCCTATTCGCTCGCGAGCGCGCATTACGACGATGCGCTCGAGTTCTTCAGCATCAAGGTCCCCAACGGCCCCCTCACCTCTCGTCTACAGCACCTTAAGGAAGGCGACACGATTCTGGTCGGGCGCAAGCCGACCGGCACGCTCGTCCTCGACAACCTCAAGCCCGGCCGGACCCTGTTCCTGCTCGGCACCGGCACTGGACTTGCGCCCTTCCTCAGCATCGTGCGCGACCCGGAAGCTTACGACAAATTCGACCGGATCGTGGCAGCGCACGGCGTCCGGTGGATCAAGGATCTCGCCTATAGCGACTATCTCGCGAACGACCTGCCGAACGACGAGCTGGTCGGCGAACTCGTGCGCGAGCGGCTGATTTACTATCCGACCGTGACCCGCGAGCCTTTCCGCAACCAGGGCCGGCTGTCGCTCGCGCTGACCACCAACCGGATGACCGACGCCCTCGGCCTCCCGCCGATCGACCCGGCGCACGACCGTTTCATGCTGTGCGGCGGCGCCGCCATGCTCGCCGATCTCCGCGCCATCCTGGACGAGCGCAGGTTCGAGGAAGGCGCCTCCAACGAACCGGGCGATTACGTGATCGAGAAGGCTTTCGTCGACCGGTGACGGCTTGAGTCCAGGACCGACGCCGGCGGAACAGGCCGCCGCACGCTGTCTTCAGGGGGTCGCCTTTGCGACCTTCGTCCTGCGCAGCTGCGCGACTTCCGGCAGATCACGGCCCAGGAGGGGACGCAGGTAGTCGTGGAAAGCCGGGGTAACGTCGTTGCCGGCGTCGTTGATGAAATGGTCCTCCATGACCCGCGTCTTGCCGGCCACCGTCTCGAGCGGGATCAGCGGATAGTCGACCGCGTACTCGGCGACGCGGCGGATCGCCACTGACCCGTCGGCGCCGCCGCCGACCGCATATTGCACCGCCTTCTCGCCGACCTCGCGCGCCTCCCGCTGATCGACCGGGCTCACGCAGCCGACAAAGGAGCGTTGCAGATAGCCGAAGGTGTCGCCGCGAACGCGCTTGATGCCGAGCTTGGACCTGACCTCCTCGCAAAGGAGGTCGGCGAGCGCGCCGGTGCCGGAAAGCTGCACGTTGCCGTGCGCGTCCTTCTCCGTCTTTCCGATGAGCTTGGTGATGATCGCCTCGCCCTTCTCGTCGTGGATGCCCTCCGAGGCCGCGATGATGCAGCGCCCGTGACGCTCGTAGGTCTGCTTGACGTCGGCGAGGAACTTGTCGACCACGAAGGTGCGCTCGGGCAGATAGATGAGATGCGGGCCGTCGTCCGGATATTTGCGCGCGAGCGCGGAGGCCGCCGTCAGGAAGCCCGCGTGCCGGCCCATCACCACGGCGCAGTAGACGCCGTTCAGCGCGATGTTGTCGAGATTGACGCCGGCGAAAGCCTGGACGACGAACCTGGCCGCCGACGGATATCCGGGCACATGATCGAAGCCGACGAGGTCGTTGTCGATCGTCTTCGGGATGTGGACCGCCCGCAGCGCATGGCCTTCCTTCCTGGCCTCGTCGGCGACGATGCGCACCGTATCCGAGGAGTTGTTGCCGCCGATGTAGAAGAACGTATCGATGGCGTGCGCTTTCAGGACCTTGAAGATCTCCTGGCAGTATTTGAGGTCCGGCTTGTCGCGGGTCGAGCCGAGCGCAGCGGCCGGCGTCGCCGCGACCGCCTCCAGATTGCCGACCGTCTCCTGGCCGAGATCGACCAGGTCGTCGTTGACGATGCCGCGCACCCCGTGCAGCGCGCCGTAGACGTTGGAGATGTTTTGGAAGCGCCGGGCCTCGAGCGCGACGCCGACCAGCGACTGGTTGATCACCGCCGTCGGACCGCCACCCTGAGCGACGAGAACCTTGTGCGACATGACTGCCCTCCCTCTGCGGAACCGCGCGTTGCAAGGCAGGCTTTAGGGGGGTCGGATGTCAAGCGCAAGGCGCAGGCTCGCGCCAGGAGACGGCGCGACAAGTTGACGCGTTCGATGGATGCCCGGCGGATGCCTCTCGAACGCAAGAGAGCAAAAAGCAGGATGGTTTCTTTAGGCGCCGAAACCCGAAACCCGCAACCTCGCGCTCTTTTTTTGGCTCGCACCCTTCGGGACGGAGACGGTGCGGAGGCGGCCGACCGCCGCATCCAGGAAGTCGCTGCACCAGATCTTGTGGCTCCGAGACTTCCTGGGCTATACCCTTTCCAGCCGGCAATTGAGTTTTTTCAAAGCTTTGCGGCACCATTTTCGACCGCCCCGCTCTATCGTCAGTCTCTCCCGAGCTCCATCCCCGGCGGCCGACACGCCGCCGCAAGGATCGACGATCCGCTTGACCTGCCCGGCTTCGGCCATGACGGACCGGGTCCCACTTGTGGCGACGCGCTCTGGATATGTGCCTTCCCATCGGTCGCGCGCTCGGACTTGAACCCCGCGCCGCCGGCGGACCGGTCCATTGTTCGGAAAAGCTTTCAGAGGGCTTCGGAAAATTTCCGTCAGGCCTTCCAAGAGCTTCCGTAAGGTTTGATTTCCCTTCCGATTCTTTCAAAAAATTCCAGTAGATACTGGATTTATCAAATGCTTACAGATGAAAGCAGCGTTTGAAGGCGCCAAAAATATTTCATGACGCCGAGCGGCGCGGTCCTGGGCGAATAATCAACGTCAGAGGCGTTCTCCATTGCGATGCTAAGAACATAATAAGAACGCACGTCAGCTCGTTTGTCAAGAGAAAGTTGATCGGCCTTGAGGCGCTCTTCCCGTTAGCCAACAGACCTGTTGCGCCGCAGCCTTCCGAAGATCGCAGGCCGGGTCGTCACCTGGTAACGGCGGAAGCACGGTCGTTACGATCGCTGACAAGGACCATTCATCCGAGGCCGGGTCATCGATGTTTCGCCTGAGGCCGCCGTGGCGCTCGGCTTCCGGCGACCGACTCACCGAGCGGTAGGCCACGACGACAAGTCAGCGCCTTGGGAGCTCCAGCAGGGCGGCGGTTGCGTTCGCAAGCTCGATGTAGGACACCGGCTTTCTGAGCAGCACCGTGGTGTCGCTCAGGCCATGCCCGTCAATGTTCGTGTCGGCGTAGCCGGTAAAGAGAATTGCGGGAAGCTCGGGCCTCGTTCGTCTGGCCTCCTCGATCAGAACGAGACCGTTCATTCCTGGCATTGCAAAGTCGGTCACGATCAGATCGGGCGGCGAAGAGGCGCCCTCGAGATGAGCCAGGGCCGACAGGCCGTCGGATGCTTCGGCGACCCTGTAGCCAAAATCGGCAAGCTGTGAGGAAACCACGCTGCGCACCATCGGATCGTCGTCGACGACCAGGATTTGGGAGCCGCCGCGCGGTGTCGCAGAGGGCGCGATGCGCCCCTCAACGATGTCGGACCCCGCCGTGGCCTGCGGCAACCATAAGGTGACGGTGGTCCCGCTGCCGAGCTCGCTCTGAATGGCGAGTGCGCCGCCCGACTGCTCGGCGAAGCCCCTCGCCATTGACAACCCCAGACCCGTGCCCTTGCCCTTGGCTTTCGTGGTAAAAAAGGGCTCCAGGCAGCGAGCGAGGGTCGCTGCGCCCATCCCTGCCCCCGTGTCCGACACGTCCAGCCTGACATAAGATCCCGGCCCGATGCTTGGAGCGTCCAGCCATGCCGCATCGATCCAGTCCCTCTTCGCCGAAAGCGTGAGTCGCCCGCCATCCGGCATGGCGTCTCTCGCGTTCACCGCAAGGTTGACCAAGACCGTCTCCAGCTGCGCCGCGTCTACGAGGATGGGCGGGGTATTGGCCTCAGTGACGATTTCGATGTCGATGTCAGGCCCGAAGGTCGAGGCCAGTATCTCCTTGAGGTTCTTCAGCAGGTCCCTCGAGGATACCGAGGAAGCGCGCAGGTCTCCCTGGCGTGCGAAGGCGAGCAGTCGCCCTGTCACGGCCGCTCCACGGTTTGCGGCGTCGCCTGCCATTTTGGCGTAACGGCGGACCGCCCTCGGGTCTTCGGCTGCCCTCAATATCAGGGTCAGGCCGCCCGAAACGGCTTGCAGGACATTGTTGAAATCGTGCGCGATGCCTCCCGCAAGCTGGCCGAGCGCCTCCATCTGCTGGGCGCGCGCCAATTGCTGCTGCGCCTGCTCTCGAGCCGCGACCTCTTCCTGCACCCGAGCTTCGAGACGCTCGTTCAGAGCGCGAAGCTTTTCGTCCGACCGCTTTCGAGCTGTGATGTCGCTGGCCATGCCGAACCACTCGAGTATTCGCCCCTGCCCATCCAACACCGGAATAGCGCGGGAAAAGGCCCAGCCGATCGTCCCGTCGGCGCGTCGTATTTGATGTTCGAGCTCGAAAACTCCCTTGTTTTGGATTGCGTCTTCGATCGCGCTCCGGACGCGATTTCTTTCCTCGGTCGGTATGGACTTGTCCAGCCAAGGTAATGTCGCCTTTTCCGTGTCGGCGACGAAATCTCTCCCGAGATAGCGAATTTCGCGCCAGTCGGGGCTCATGCGATAGACGACGTCGGAGCTCGCTTCGACGAGCGCGCGAAGACGGCTCTCGCTCGCCTCAAGCGCGGCGCGAGCCTCCGCACGATATCGCGCGAGCTTCAGATTCTGCATCAACGCGAGCGAGCAACTCGTTTGATGAGAATGGCTTGACGAGGTAGTCGTTCACGCCGGCCTGAAGCCCCTCGACACTGGCCTCTTCACCTGCCCGCGCCGAGAGGAAAATGACCGGGAGATCGCGAAGCGAGGGGTCGCTTCGAATTGCGGCGACAAGACCAAAACCATCAAGCGCCGGCATCATCACGTCTGCCACGACGAGATCCGGCCGTTCCTTCCTGATCGTCTGCAACGCCGCCTGCCCGTCCGGGACGGCTGCGACCTCGTAGGAGCCTTCAAGAAGACGCCGCACGTAGTCGCGCATATCGGCGTTGTCGTCGACGACAAGCACCCTCGCTCGCGTGTTGATGCTCGGCCGGTCTGGCGGCGGAGCGGCGGAAGACGTCTCCCCAGGCAGCCAGCGCAACGCCTCCTCAACGAAGCTTTCGACGCGCGTGGCGGTGGAGAGGTCTGTCCGCTTGGCGTTGATGCGATCTTGGTCGAGATGCTTGCGCCCAAGAGGAATTGAGACGGTGAATTCGGTTCCTTCGCCCGGCTTGCTGCGCGCTTCAACGGAGCCCTGATGCAGCTTGACAAGGTCGTGCACGAGCGCAAGGCCGATGCCGCTGCCCTCGTAGCTCCGGCTCCTCTGACCCTCAATGCGATGAAAACGTTCGAACAGGTGCGGCAAGTCGTGCTCGGGGACGCCAACGCCTGTGTCGCGCACCGTCAGCTCCGCGCGCCCCTCCCGAGATCGAAGCTTGACATGAATGCCGCCGTCGAAGGTGAACTTGAACGCGTTGGACAGGAGGTTGAGAACGATTTTTTCCCACATGTCCCTGTCCACGTAGACGGGTTCGGGAGTGGGTTCGCAATCCACTTCCAGAGCGAGCCCTGCCTGTTTGGTCGCTGAGCGGAAGCCAGAAGCGAGGTCGGTCGTCAGGGTCGCCAAGTCAGTCGGCTCATAGTTCGCCTGGGCGCGTCCAGCCTCGATCCGCGAAAAGTCCAAGAGCGTGTTGACAAGGCGCAAGAGCCGCAGGCTATTCCGATGGGCCAGGTCGAGTTTTCTCGTCAAATCATCGGACGCCCGGGTCCGATCGCACTCCCGAATGGCGTCTTCCAGCGGCCCCAGCATGAGCGTCAGCGGCGTCCGGAATTCGTGGCTCACGTTGGAAAAGAAGGTCGTCTTCGCCCGGTCGATCTCGGCCAGCACCTCGGCTCGGCGGCGCTCTTCCTCGTATGACCGTGCGTTCGTGACGGCGGACGCGATTTGGGCCGCGACCAACTCGAGAAAGCTTTTATAGTGGTCATCGAAGCGAATTCGCGCGCTCACCCCCGCCACCAGAAAGCCCGCGAGCTGATGGGCCTTCGTGGATCGAATTGGCGACACGACCGCGCGGCTCGGACGGTCCGACCATGGGCCTGGCGGGAGCGCCGGAAAGGCAGTCTCGAGCGATTTCGAGCAGGGTTGGCTCCTCCGACCGTGCGGTGGCGGTCAGCGGCCAGACCTGCCGCGCGGCGTCGAGATCGATTTCGAGAGGACTGTGGGGTTCGCCGGCGCTGCAACCGGCTGACGCCGCCAGTCGAGCCAGTCTGCCGCTTTCGTCCAGAAGGTAAAGCAAAGCGTAGGGCACATCCTTGGGACTGCGCGCCAGGCTCTCTGCCGCCATCGCGCACGCCTCCTCGGCAGTCCGAGCTTCGCCTGCCCGGGATCCGAGGTCCCTCAGCGCTTCCACGCGTCGCTCGCCAATCACCTTGTCGGAGATCTCATGCACTGTCGCCAGCACGCCGCCGATGCCCCTCGGCGCGGTATCGTCGGGCACGGGGCTGTAGGCGACAGTAAAGTGAGTTTCCTCGATGAAGCCGTGGCGGTTGATCTCCAGCGCAAGATCCTCCATCCATGTCGAAGGTCCGCCATGGAATGGCGTGTCGATCAAAGGCTTGAGGATGTGCCAGATTTCGCCCCAGCACTCTCGGCAGGGTTTGCCGAGCGAATCAGGGGTGCTTGCTGCCGAGGACCGGCCGGTAGGGGTCGTTGTAGAGAGAAAGATAGTCTGGGCCCCACCAGAGGAGCAGAGGGAAACGGTTGGCAAGCAGAAAGCTCGCCATCATTTTGAGGCTCAGAGACCAGTGTTCTGGCGGTCCAAGCGGCGTCGCCGACCAGTCCTTGGCGCGCATGAGGCTCGCCATCTCGCCCTCGCCTGACAAGAAGGACGTGGAGCTGCGGCCGCCGGGCCGTCGACGTGCGCCAGAATGAGTTTCTGTGCCCATGCTGTACGTTCCATTCAGTTGAGGAGCTCGTTCTGGCCAAGCCGATTGCGCTTCGTTCAGAGTCGAGCTGAAACGCTTCCGCAAGGTGTATATCCCGAAAGTGCCGCACACCTCCGCTGAACAAGACAATGCGGCAAGAAACGCTGTGTTCCCGACTGAAGAAGCAAGACTGGCGCCTGGTCCCGACCACAGCTTCTTTTGTCTTGATCGGGGCGCCACAGGGGAGGGCGTTTCGGCTCGGACGTTCGAGTTGTTCGTCACTGCCAGGGAGCCTCCGGCCCGCAGCCGGAGCGTTCCGCGCCGAATCACGGCGAAGCCGCCGCGATCGAGATCCTCCTTTTTGCGGAAGGCTATCGCGATGCGGGACGAACCGAGCAGGTCTCTTGGAACGACCGCGTAACGGCGTCACTCGTTCGCCCGGTTTCCGGATGGGCGGAGAGCGTCGCGAATTCGCGCCGCCAGCTCGTTTTGCGTCACCGGCTTTTGCAGGACATCGAGGCCCGGATTGAGCCGTCCGCCCTGCGGCAGCGCACTCGTCGAATAGCCGGTGATGTAGATCACTTTCAGATCCGCCCGCATCGCTTTCGCACGCTGGCCCAGCTCGAACCCGGTCATGCCCGGCATGACGACATCCGTCAGCATGAGATCGATCCGACGCTCGAACTGGGCCAGGATGTTGAGCGCTTCGTCGCCGCCCTCGGCAGTCGTCGCCGCGTGGCCTAGCAGGCGCACCGCCTCCGCAAGATACGATCGGAGGTCGGCGTTGTCTTCGACAACCAGAATGCTCGCCCCTCCTTCACTGCGCTTCGGCGGAGAAACCCGCTCGGCCTGCTCCTGGGCGACTTCCGAGTTGAGCCGCGGGAGGTAGATTTTGACGGTGGTTCCGAGCCCCGGCTCGCTGTAAATCTTGATGTGTCCTCCGGTCTGCTTCACGAAACCATAGACTTGGCTCAGACCAAGTCCCGTTCCGTGCCCGAGCTCCTTGGTGGTGAAGAACGGCTCGAACGCGCGGTCAAGCACGTCCTTCGGCATGCCCACTCCGGTATCGCTGACAGAGAGAGCGACGTATCGGCCGGGGGAGACGTCGGGATTGGTTTCACAATACTTCCGGTCGAGGACGGCGTTTATGGCCTCTATCGTCAACTTGCCCCCGTCGGGCATGGCGTCTCGGGAGTTGACCGCGAGATTCAGGAGCGCGGCTTCCAGTTGACTCTGGTCGACCTCGACCCTCCACAGGCCCTCTGCGACACTGGTGCGCATCTCGATCGTTTCTCCGAGCGTGCGCGCCAGGAAATCGGAAGACGACAGGACGAATTTGCCGAGGTCCGTCGGCGCAGGATTTAATGCCTGGCGCCGGGAAAATGCGAGGAGCCGTTGTGTCAAGGCCGCGGCTCGCTGCGCGCCGCGGGAGGCGTGGCCCAGCGCACGCTGCACATGAGGATCGCCGCTCTGCCGAACGGATCGCTCAATGATCTCGAGGTTGCCCAGCACGACCATCAGAAGATTGTTGAAATCATGAGCGATGCCGCCGCTCAGCTGGCCGATCGCCTCCATCTTCTGCGACGCCGCGAGCTGCTGCTGCGTTTCCTGCAACAGCCGCTGCGCCTCCATTCGTTCGGTTATATCGCGGGTGATCTTGGCAAAGCCGACGACTTCGCCGTCGACGTTTCGCAGGGCGTCAAGCACGACCATCGCCCAGAACCGGCTGCCGTCCTTTCGCACGCGCCAGCCTTCCGCCTCGTATTTTCCCTCCCGTCTCGCCGCAGCAAGTGCTCTGTCGGGGACGCCGGCGGACCGCTCTTCATCGGTGTAGAAGCGGCTGAAGTGAGAGCCGATGATTTCTTCGGGCGCGTAACCCTTGATGCGCTGAGCGCCGCGGTTCCAGCTCGTCACATACCCATTCAGATCGAGGTGAAAGATCGCATAGTCGACGACGCCTTCAACCAAATGCCGGAAGCGGGCCTCGCTTTCCAGGATTCGTCTTTGGGACATGCGCTCGTTCGTCATGTCGCGCATGATGTTCACGAAGCCGAGCAGCGCTCCATCGTCGTCGTGGATCGGATCGACGACCGCGAGGGCCCAAAAACGGGATCCATCTTTTCGGAGCAGCCATCCTTCGCTTTCGAACCGGCCCTCTCGGGCGGCTTGCGCCAGGGCGATCCGGGGGAGACCCCTGTCGCGGTCCTCCTCGGTGTAGAGGAAGGAGAAAGACCGCCCGATCGCCTCGCTGTCGTCATAGCCCGTCAGGCGACGGGCGCCGGAATTCCAGCTGACGATTTTTCCTTCGAGATCGAGCATATAGAGCGCGTAATCGACCACGGCCTGGACGAGAAGCTCCAGCCGTTGTTCCCGCGGCAACATCTCGAGGGATTTTTTGGCCAAGCTCGCCCCAGCACTCTTCTCGAACCGATGCTAACGTCGCGCGCGCCGCCGAAGTTCCGGTCGGTAGGAATGTTTACGGGTCTGACAGCCTGGGTGGAGCCGCAGGATTCTGCAACCGCCGGCCGCATTCCGGGATCAGCCACTTCGAGCTTCCTAACCGTGCCTTCGGGCCCTAAAGGCCCGCCGCCTCGAGCGCCTCGGCCTGCCGCTTCGCCACGGCGTCGGCAGCGAAATCGGCGATCGCATCCTCATATAGGCGATGGAAATTGAGCCGCGCGCCGAGGCGGAGGAAAGCGCCGCCGAGGCCGATGGTTGCGCGCTCGAGGAAGACGAATTCGCGCGGAATCACGAGCCCGCCCCCTTCGGCCCGCAAGGCTCGCATGACCTGGCCGATCTCGCGCCGCCCGTATTCGCCGGGACTTACGCCGTCGGCCGCGGTGCGGACTCGGTCGTCGAGGACCGGCCCGCAGAGGAAGCGCGCCCAGATGTTCATCGCCTCGAAGGCGCCGCGGCTGAGATCGGAAAAGCCCCACATCGTATAGGCTTCGGCGAGACGCGCCTCGTCGCCCGCCTTCAGCGCGCGGTAGAGCTCGACCACGCCGTTGACGAAGCGCGGCGGAAAAATGCGCACGCAGCCATAGTCGAAGAGATTGATCGCCTCGATAGCCCCCGCCCCGCCCGGCGCCCTCGCCGCGACCGTGTAATTCCCGAGATGAGGATCGCCGTGGATAATCCCGTAGCGCAAGAACGGGTCCCACCAGGCGTGGAAGAGACCGATCGCGATCGCGTCGCGCGCCTCCTGGCTCGCCTGCTCGAACGCCGTCAGCGGCTCGCCGTCGAGCCATTCAAGGGTGAGCAGACGCCGGGTCGAGAGGCTCGCCTCGACGCGGGGGACCCGCACGAACGGCTCGTCGGCGAGCATCAATGCGTAGAGCCGCGCCACTTTGGCCTCGCGCTCGTAGTCGAGCTCCTCGCGCACCCGCTCTCTTATCTCACGCGCAATCTCGCGCGTGTCGATCGCCGCGCCGATGCGCCGGTGCAGGGAGAAGATCAGATCGAGCTGCGAGAGGTCGGTCTCGACCGCCGAGGCCATCTCGGGATATTGCAGCTTGCAGGCGACCCATTCGCCCGCAAGCGTGCGCGCCTTGTGCACCTGGCCGAGCGAGGCGGCGGCGGCCGGCTTCAGGTCGAACTCGGCGAAGCGCTCGCGCCAATGCGGGCCGAGCTCCGCCTGCATGCGCCGGCGCACGAAGCCCGCGCCCATCGGCGGCGCCTGCGACTGCAGGCGGATGAGCTCGTTGGCGTAGTCCGCCGGCAATGCCTCGGGAATCGTGCTGAGAAGCTGCGCGACCTTCATCATCGGGCCCTTCATCGAGCCCAATGCGGAGGCGAGCGCCTTGGCGTCGCTCTCGCGCCCGCCGCCCTGCAGCCGATTGACGCCAAGGCGCGCGGCGAACGCGCCGGCGCTGACGCCGAGACGCGCATAGCGCGAGGCGCGCGCGCTCAGTCGGTTGGCTTCGTCGTCCCGGATCAAAACGGTCTTCTCCGCTCGCCCGACGCCAGCACGCGATCCCGTCGCTCCGCTGCGCCTCGCCGCCAAGATGAATGCGGCTGACCCGATATATGAACTTTCGCGACTGATTTCACGCCTGGACCAGCGAGAAATTCCTTGTGGGCCGGAAAGCGCACATGAAACGTTCTTTGCAGCGGCTCAGGCTGCTTCGGGCGCGGGAAACCGCTTCACCTTGAACGATCGCGAACGGCGGCGCGCGCGCCAGAGGTCGTACGACAACTGGTTGCGCAGCCAGGATTTCAGCTGAGCCCCACCCCGCCATCTCGAGTTGGATCGCCATTGCGGGCGAAACGCCGTTGCGGCCGTTCAACAGCTCCGAAAGCGATCCCGCGACACGCCGAGCCACTTCGCGTCCGCTGTCACGGTGAGATGCAGAGGCTTGAGACAGTCGTCGCGCGGGACTTCGCCGAAGTGAGGAGGGTCGAACTGTCCATGGCCAACCGCTTGCCGAGCGTGGATACAGACTATGAAAGCCATTCCACCGGCACGTTCAAAGCCCGCGCGAGTTTTGCGATCGTCTCGGAAGTTCCGACGCGCCGCCCGCTTTCGAGATCAGAGAGATAACCCTGACTGATGCCTGTTTTGAAATTCAAATGCAGTTGCGTCTCGCCGCGCCACTTGCGAATGGCTTTCAACCGGCTGTCGCCTCGAAGAATCGCCGCGCTGACCTCCTGGGGCAGCACGATGCCGCCGGCCCCCAATTCGGCCTTCCGAGCATCGTAGACGGCGACGTCCTCGGCATCCTCGGCCTCATGATCGGCGCGTTCTAGGAGCGCCTCATATTCGGCCCGAGACAGCACAACCAGCTCTTCGCCGCTTGGCGTCCGGATGATCTGTGGCGCGCGCATAGTTTCTCAGCTTCTCTTGTAACTAGTGGTGGCTCTGCGACCGATGTAGACCGCCAGGATCGTGGCCGGGTCCTCGTCGAAGATCACCCGGTAGCTGCCAATGCGGAGGCGGTAACCATCGCGGCCGCGAAGGGCCTTGACGTCGCCTTGGCCCGTCGTGGCATAGCGGTAAAGCCCAGCTTCCACCTGCTCGCGGGCCTCTCGGGGAAGAGCATCGAGATCTTTCGCGGCGCTCAGCGTGAGGACAATCGTTTTCAGGAGCGATAATATCGCTCAAACCGCCGTCGCTAGTCAAGCGCGACCTCCGCCTGGGGGTCCCCCTACCCCATCGCCTCGAGCTCGCCGATCATCCGCTCGATCACCGAAAGCCCGATGCTCCAGAACGCCGGGTCGCGCGCGTCGAGGCCGAACGGCTTCAGGAGCTCCGTGTAGGACTTCGAGCCGCCGGCCGACAGCATCGCGAGGTAGCGCTCGGCAAAACCTTCGCGCGCGTTCTCGTAGACGCCGTACAGCGAATTGACCAGGCAATCGCCGAACGCATAGGCGTAGACGTAGAAGGGCGAATGGATGAAGTGGCCGATATAGGCCCAATAGGTTTCGTAGCCCGGCTTCAGCTCGATCGCGGGCCCGAGGCTCTCGGCCTGCACGCTCATCCAGAGTTCGCTGATGCGCTCCGCCGTCAATTCGCCCTTCCGGCGCTCGAGATGGAGGAGCCGCTCGAACTTGTAGAAGGCGATCTGGCGCACGACGGTGTTGAGCATGTCCTCGACCTTGGCCGCCAGCATCGACTTGCGCTCGGCTGGATCGGAGACGGCGGCGAGCATCGAGCGGAAGGTCAGCATTTCGCCGAACACCGACGCCGTCTCCGCCAGCGTGAGCGGCGTCGGCGCCATCAGCGCGCCGTTGACGGAAGCGAGCACCTGGTGGACGCCGTGGCCGAGCTCGTGCGCGAGCGTCGTGACGTCGCGCGGCTTGCCGAGGTAATTGACCAGCACGTAAGGGTGCGCCGACGGGGTGGTCGGATGGGCGAAGGCGCCCGGCGCCTTGCCGGGCCTGACCGGCGCGTCGATCCAGCCCTCGTCGAAGAACCGGCGCGCGATGTCGGCCATGCGCGGCGAAAAGCGCGCGTAGGCGTCGAGCACTGTGTCGCGCGCGGTCTCCCACTGGTAGAGGCGCTGCGGCGCGTCGGGCAGCGGCGCGTTGCGGTCCCAGTGGGCGAGACGCTCCTTGCCGAACCAGCGGGCTTTCAGCGCGTAATAGCGATGGGACAGGCGCGGAAAGGCCTCGCTGACGGCGGCGACCAGCGCCTCGACCACCTCCCGTTCGACGCGGTTGGCGAGATGGCGCGAGTTGGCGACGTCGGCGAACTTGCGCCACCGGTCGGAGATTTCCTTGTCCTTGGCGAGGGTGTTGGCGATCAGCGAGAACAGCCGCAAGTTGGCGCCCAGAGTCGCCGCGAGCGCGTTGGCGGCCGCCTCGCGCTTCCGTTCGTCCGGGTCCTGAAGCTTGCCGAGCAAGGGCTCGAGCGTCAGGCTCTCGCCCTCGAAGTCGAAGCGCAGGGAGGACATGGTGTCGTCGAAGAGACGGTTCCACGCGGCCGCGCCGGAGACCGATTTCTCCAGGAACAGCTGCTCGATGTCGTCGGCGAGCTGGTGCGGCTTCTCCTTGCGGACGTCCTCGAGCCACGGACGATAGCGGCCGAGCGCGGGAACGGCCAGCGCGGCTTCGAGCCGCTCGTCGTCGATCCGGTTGAGCTCGAGCTCGAAGAACAGGAGATCGCCGGTCAGCGCCGTCACCCGCTCGTTCGTGTCGCCGTAGAATTTCGCCCGCGCCGGATCGCTCGTGTCCGAGGCGTAGAGCAGCGACGCGTAGGACATGACCCGGCCGATCAGGTCCTGCAGCGCCTCGTAGGTCCGCACCGCCTCTGCGAGGCGCTCCCCGCCATTCGCCGTCTCGGCGACCGCAGCGAGCTTGCCGCGCCAGCTCTCGGAGAACTGCTTGGCCTCTCGCTGCGCGCGTTCGAGATCGGCGGCGAAGCGCGGAGAGTCCATGCTCTCGTAGAGGTCCTCGAGCCGCCATTGCGGCAGCGCGCCGAGCTCGGATGACGCAAGGGACGGCGCCCGAGCTGCGCGAAGGGAATCAACAAGCGCTGTCATTATCGGAATCCCGTTCATCGCTAGGTAAGGCTGGGCCAATCATTTGCCCGGCCAACAAGGATTCTTGGCCGGGCGGCGCGTCCAACGCGGGACGTCATTAACACAGCATTTACCCTGATGTCAGACTGTCTGGACGACGCGCGGCCGACCCGCGCCGCGCTCCGTTAGGATCACAATGGCCGCCCTCATCCTCATTGTCGACGACGATCCCATCCAGCGCCGCCTGCTGGAGGCGATGGCGAGGCGATTCGGCTACGAGGTCGAGACGCTCGACTCCGGAGAGGCGGCGCTGGCGCGCCTCCAGGCGGCCGACCGGCCGCCGGTCAACCTCCTCATCGTCGATTTGATGATGCCCGATCTCGACGGCATGGGCGTGCTGGCGCACATGCGCGAGCGCGGCGTCGCCGTTCCCGCAATCGTGCAGACCGCGCATGGCTCGATCGAGGCCGTCATCGCCGCGATGCGCGCGGGCGCGATCGATTTCGTCGTCAAGCCGGTCGGGGCCGAACGGCTGCAGGTGTCGATCAAGAACGCCCTCCGGGTCGACGCGCTCGAGGACGAATTGCGTCGCGCCACGCGCCGCAACGCCGGCGAGCTCGGCTTTAAGGACATCGTGAGCCGCGCGGAACTCGATGGCCCGCACGGTGCGGCTCGCCGAGCGGGCGGCGAAATCGCACATTCCCATTCTCATCGAGGGCGAGTCCGGGGTCGGCAAGGAGCTGATGGCGCGCGCGATCCAGGGCAGCTCCGACCGGCGGGGCAAACCGTTCGTCACAGTGAATTGCGGCGCGCTGCCCGAGACGCTGGTCGAGTCGATCCTGTTCGGCCACGAGAAAGGCTCCTTCACCGGCGCGACCGAGAAACACATCGGCAAATTCGCCGAAGCCAACGGCGGCACGCTGTTTCTCGACGAGATCGGCGAGCTCTCCCTCGAGGCTCAGGTCAAACTCCTGCGCGCGCTGCAGGAGGGCGAGATCGATCCGGTCGGGGCGCGCCGCTCGGTGAAGGTCGACGTGCGCCTGATATCGGCCACCAATCAGAACCTCATCGAGCTCGTCAAGGCGGGCCGCTTCCGCGAGGACCTGTTCTATCGCCTCAACGTCTTCCCCATCTCGCTTCCACCGCTGCGCGCCCGCGCCTGCGACGTGCCCGATCTCGCCGCTCGCTTCCTCGCCCGCTTCTGCGCCGAGGAGGGCAAACGCATCCGCGGCCTTTCCGCCGAGGCGCTGGCGCTGCTTTCCGCCTACGACTGGCCGGGCAACGTCCGGCAGCTCGAGAACGCTGTTTTTCGCGCCGTGGTGCTCGCCGACAAGGACGAATTGACGACGGCGGAGTTCCCGCAGATCGCCGCGCAGGTGCAGGGCTTCGACGTGCGCATTCCGCCCGCGCCGCCCCCGGTCGCCGCCGATCCGGCCCAGTTCGCTCCCGTCGGGACGACGGCGGCGGAGACCCGCGATCCTCACGCGTTGAGACTGATCGACGACCACGGCGACGTGCGCACGCTCGCCGACATCGAGGCCGAATCGATCCGATTCGCCCTCGCCCACTACCGGGGGCAGATGTCGCAGGTCGCGCGCAAGCTCGGCATCGGACGCTCGACGCTCTACCGAAAGATGAAGGAAGGCGGCATCGCCGAGGAGGTGATCGGCGAGGCGGCGGCGTAAGCAAGACGCGATTGCTGCGTAGAATAGCCGCCGCTTTACTTTCCGTGAATGCTTCATAATCTGCCAAACTCGCGGACCTGTCAGCGGGTTCACGCGGCGGGGATCGAGAGATGAACGTTGGCGGTCGGAACCGGCGTGGCGCGCTCCTGTCGATCTGCGCTCTGCTGGCCGCGCGCGCGGCGATCGCCGCCGAGGTTCCGTCGATCGAAGCGACGCGCGGGGGCGCGAGCCCGCCTTTTGCGGCCGCGGTCGAGGCGCCGCCGTCCATCGGCGCCGTCGGAGGCGGTCCGCTCCTCGACGCCTTCGACCGTCCGCGGGCGGCCCTCGGCCCGCCCGACCTCGACGCGTTCGCCCGGCTCGCGCCGCCCGACGCCCTTTTCCGCAACGCCCCGGCGGATATCATCGCCGCCGGCGCCGTTGAGGCAGGGACCGCGGCCACCACGCCGTCACGACGCTCCGATGCGGCGGCGGCCGACGCGAGCCCCGCCAAACCGTACCCGACGCGAAGCGCCAGTCCGGCCCCTGCCCCGCTCCCGACGGCGATCGCGGCGGCGGCCGCTCGCCTCATTGTCGGCAATTCGCCCAATCCGCTCGGCGACGGCGACTGGCGCGCCGCGCGGGCGGCGATCGGCGCCTTCTATGCGGCAGGCGGATTCGAGCCCGTCTGGGTGGACGCGGGCGGCCTGACGAGCGCGGGGCGCGCCGCGCTGGCTCAACTCGGGCGCGCCGCCGAGGACGGCCTCGACCTCTCCGCCGTCAAGCTTCCCAAACGGATCGCGCCCGGCCTCGAGCCGGACGAGCTTGCGGAGGCCGAGATGAGAATCGCCGCCGCAGTCGTCGCCTACGCCGAGCAGGCGAGCGGATCCCGGATCGCGCCCGCGCGGCTCTCGCCTCTGCTCGGCGACGCTCCGAACGTCGTCGACCCGGCCGACGCCCTCGCCGAAACTGCCGCGGCGGCGGACCCCGGCGCGCGGCTCGCCGCATTCAATCCGCGGCAGAAGGGGTACCGCGAACTTCGCGAGGAGCTGCATCGCCTCATGAGCCCGGCGCCGCCTTTGCGTCGGGCGGCCGCGCTCGGCCTCGGCGGCGATCTCACCGATTCGGCGCTGGCCGACGGCGACGCCGTCCTCGCCCCGGATCCGACATTCGACCAGCCCCGCTTGCGAAAGCGCTCGCGCCGTAGCCTCGCCTATGCCGCCTCGGCCGACCGCGCGACCCGGCGACTTCGCGCCGCGATCCTCGCCAACATGGAGATGTGGCGCTGGGAGCCGCGCGATATGGGCGCGCGCCGGATCGAGGTCAACATCCCCGACTTTTCGGTCGAGGTCTTCGAGGGCGACACGCTGATCCACAGCGCCCGAGTCGTCGTCGGCAAGCCCCAGACCCCGACCCCCGTGTTCTCCAATGTGGTGCGCTACGTGCTGATCAACCCGTCGTGGCGGGTGCCCGATTCGATCGTCAGGAAGGAAATCTTGCCGCGGCTCAGCCACTTCGAGAGCCTCGGCTATGAAGTGAAGACGATCGGCGGTCGGGTGGTCGTGGTCCAGCCGCCGGGCGACGATAACGCGCTCGGGCGGCTCGCCTTCATGTTCCCGAACGGCCACTCGGTCTACCTGCACGATACGCCGGCGCGCGAGCTGTTCTCGGAAGACATGCGCGCCCTGAGCCACGGCTGCGTGCGCGTCGAAGACGCTCTGCAGCTCGCCGAGCTCGTGCTCGGATGGTCGGAAAGCCGCATCGACGCGGCGATCGGCGGACGCGAGCGAGCGGTCTTCCTGCCCCAGCCCCTCCCGATCCACATCGAATATTTCACCGATTTCGTCGACGAGGACGGGATCCTGCAACAGAGACCGGACGTCTATGGCCTGACGCAAAGGGTCGCAAGCACATTGTCGGCAAAAAGTCAAGATTGAACCGAGCGAGCGATAGGTCTATACGCCGACTCGTTCGATTTAACCCTTGCTGTAGCATCGGGGTCACAGGAAGGGCGCCTTGTCGACCCAATCGCGCGTGGGACGCGCAATCGGGAAGGCGCAAAGGCCGGTTGGGACCCGGTCGGAAACGGTGCTTGCGCGGACGCATTTGTCCGAGGTCACGGCAAATCCTAAACGACGCGCCGCAGTTCGGAAGGATGATTGGTTGGCGGGGTTGTCTGTGGTGAAGTGGGCGCGACGCCGCGGGGCGGCGTCGCGGGCGGCGACGGCGGCGGTTTTGCTCGCCGCTTGGCTCGCGCCGAACTCGACCGAATCCGCCGTCGCCAACGGCGACACGCGCACGGTCGTCTTTTCCAACCCGCACATCGGCGAGGAAGGCTCGTTCACCTTTATGGTCAACGGGGTCTACGACCAGACGGTGCTCGATAAGCTCAACTGGTTCATGCGGGACTGGCGGATCAACGAGCCGACCAAGATGGACCCGCACCTGTTCGACATCGTCTGGGAGGTCTATCGCGAGTTGGGATCGAGAGAGCCTATCGAGGTCCTTTCCGGCTACCGGTCGCCACAGACGAACGCGATGCTGCGACGGCGCTCGCGGCAAGTCGCAGAGCATTCGCAGCACATGGAAGGCCGCGCCATCGACGCGCATTTCAAGGACGTCGGTCCGGACCGCATCCGCGACATCGCGATGCGAATGCAGGAGGGCGGCGTCGGCTTCTACCCGACCGGCGTGACATGGGTGCATATCGATTTGGGGTCGGTGCGATACTGGCCGCGGATGAGCCGAGCGGCGCTGACGCGCCTGTTTCCTGACGGCAAGACGGTCTTCATTCCCGTCCGACGGGCAGCCGATGCCGGGCTACGAACTGGCGAAGGCGGAGATCGAGGCGCGCGGCGACCAGATTCAGACAGCGAGCGGCGGCGGCGGCCTGTTCGCCTGGCTGTTCGGCGCCCGCGGCGGCGGCGACGACGACGCCGAGGAGAGGGGCGGCCAGGAAGCGGTCGTGGCAGCCGTAGGGGGCCGCGGGGGCGGCCGATCGGGTGGCGGAAGCGTCCAGGTCGCCGACGCCGGAACGGCGGCGATCGCGCAAACCGAACCTGCGCCGCCGAGCGCGCCGCCGCCGAAGCAAACGCCCGCGCCGAAGCCCGCACCCGCGCCGGCGCCCCAGCCCGAGGTCGTCGCAACTTTGGAGCAGCCGAGCGTCGAGAGCGACGCAGCGCCGGAAGCGCCGGCAGATCTCTCACGCGCGCCCCTGCCGCCGCGCCGCCCGAGCGAGCGCGAACTGCTGCTCGCGTCGATCGCGAACATTCCCTTGCCGCCGGCCAGGCCGGCCGATCTCGTCGTCGCGGAGGGGCTGGATCAGGTCGGCGCCGCGAGCCCGCTGCCGCCGGTGAGGCCCGCCGGACTCGCGGCTGCGCCGGAAACGACCGCTTCGATCGTGCCGACGCCGCCCGCGCGTCCGGCCAGTTTCGTGGTTCCCGCCCATTCGGCCCAAAATACCGGCGCGAAAGCGCTGCCGGCGACGGCGAGCGCCGATGCTGAACAGCTGCCGAAGGCCATCACCGCAGGCCTAGGCGCGCCGCCCAGCCATGCGCTCGCCCTTGCAGAGCTTCCGCCCGCGCCGCAAGACGACCGCGAGGTCCTGCTGAAGCGCGCCGCCGATCTTTCCGCGCCGCTGCCGCCGTTGGCTATCCCCACCACCGCCCCCGTGCCGGAAGCCAAACCCCCCGCCGCGCCCCGCCCCAGCGCATGGGCCCGACTGTGGAGCGCCGTGTCGTTCGGCACGTTCCGCTCCGCGCCTCGGCCGCGGGACGGCTCGGACCTGCGCGGCGCGCAGCAGTAGAGCCGTCAGTCCCTGTCGATCGCCCAGGGGCCGGGGCCGGCGGCGGCGAGATAGAGGAAAACGAAGCAGTACAGCACCGCCGGTTCGCCCATATTGAGCACCGGGAAGAAGCTGTGCGGAAAATGGGCCATGAAATAGGCGACGGCCATGTAGCCCGACAGCACGAAGGCGGCCGGGCGGGTGAACAGGCCGAGGGTAATGAGGACGCCGCCGACCAGCTCCATGGCGCCGGTGAAATAGAGCATTGCCCCCGCCTCCATCATAGGCAGATGCGGGAAGCCGAGCAGCTTGCCCGTGCCGTGCTCGAGGAACAGCAGTCCGGTCATGATCCGCAGCAGGGACAGCAGCGGCCCGGCCGATGACCGGGGCAGAATGGTCAAGCTCATGTCACGCCTCCTCGAGCGCTCGGCGCAAGAGTCGCCGGCTCGTCGCCGCCCAAACGCGTCCGGACGACGTTCGTTTCCACCGCCATGGCGCAGCGGCTCTAACGCTCCTTCCTGATCACGGGGAAGCGTTGGAGTTCGCCCTGCGGGCGGCCCTATTCCCTTGCGCAGGGAAAAAAGCAGCGAACCTTTCGATTTTCGGCCGATTTCGGGACCAAGCGGCGCTGAAAAGACCAATGATTCTAGTCGATTCCCGGAGAATTCCCTACGCGGTGGAACAGGGACATTATTAGGCCTATCAGGGAACCAAAGTTGCCTGTTCGGCCGTTAGCAGGGATATCTCGCGCCCTGATGCGCCGCCTGTTCGACGCTTTTCGCGGGTAAGGCGAGGCACGCCGAAACGAACGGAACGTCGTTCCCCTGAACTGTCGGAAGTTCAACGGAGGAGCGGCGCGCTACGGGGACAAGGCGCGCCGCTCTCGGTCGGCAGGCCGGCCGCGCGCCACTCCGGAAAGCCGTCCTCGAGCCGACGGGCGCGGAATCCGCGGACCCGCAAGGTCGCCACCGCCTCGGTCGAAAAAACACAGTATGGCCCTCGGCAATAGGCGACGATCTCCTGATCTTTGGGCAATTCGGCGAGGCGGCGCTCGAGGGCGGAGAGAGGAGCGCTCAAGGCGCCCGGCAGGTGGCCGAGGGCGAACTCGTCCTCTGGCCGCACGTCGAGCACGATCGCCAGCCCGTCCCGGAGCCGGTGGACGAGCTCCTCCCGCGATACCGGCTCCAATTCGTCCCGGGCGCGGAAGTAGGTCGCCAACACCTGCTGAACTTCTGCAGCATTGCGTTCGCCGACACGTCCGAGCGCGCGCAGGAGTGGAACGACATCCTCGGCGCCGACGAGGCCGTAGAGCACGCGTTTCCCCTCGCGTCGGCCTTCCGCAAGCCTCGCGCGCCGCAAAATCTGGAGATGACGAGAAGTGTTGGCGAAACTGAGCCTGGTTCTGTCCGAAAGGTCCTCGACGCTCCGCTCCCCCTGCCCCAGATGTTCCAGCAATTCCAGACGGTGAGCATGTCCGAGAGCTTGCGCGATCTCGGCGAGGCGCGCGAAAATCGCCTGCTTGGGGCTTTTGCTTGACACGCCGATCCTCTCGCGCAATCATTCAACGACTTGATTGAACAATGTCGAACGGCTGCCGTCAAGCCGTTCAGGAGGAACCGGATGATCGTCCGCCAATTTCTGCATCGCGATCCGATCGCGATCTCCTATCTCCTCGGTTGCGTCGGAAAGGGCCTCGGCGCGGTCGTCGATCCGGTGTTTCCGATCGAGCCCTATCTTGAGGCCGCTGAAGCGGAGCGGACCCCGATCCGCACCGTCGTCGACACCCATCTGCATGCCGATCACCTTTCCGCCGGCCGGCCGCTCGCCGAGGCTGCCGCCGCGGCCTACGTCCTGCACGAAAGCGCCGAGACCGGCTTTGACTTCGAGCGGGCGCGGAACGGCGAGGCGCTCGAACTCGGCAACGTCACGCTCTCCGTGCTGCACACGCCCGGGCACACCCCCGAGCACCTGAGCCTGCTGGTGACCGACCGGACGCGCGCGCCGGAGCCCTGGTTGCTCGTCTCCGGCCACACGCTGATGGTGGGCGACGTCGGACGGACCGAGCTCGCCAGCGACTCCGCGCAAGGGGCGAAAACCTTGTTCGCCTCGCTAGAGCGATTGCGGGCTTTGCCCGACCATATCGAAGTCCTGCCCGGCGCGTACGCCGGCTCGGTGTGCGGGCGCGGGCTCAGCGGCAATCCGCGCTCGACGATCGGTTTCGAGCGGCGGTTCAACGAGGCGTTCGCGATCCCCGATGAGAAGGACTTCGTTGCGTTCCATGCTGGCGAATATCCCTCCACCCCCGCCGAACGCCGCCGCAAATCGCGCCGCCAATGCGGGGCTCGCGACGTCGTAACGCGCAAGCGCGGGCCGTGGCCGGAGGCGCTTTCCCGCGATCGAGACAAACGATGACGAGAGCCTCGAGTTTGATGAGGGCTGCGGTCGCGGCTTCGTTCCCTTTGGCGTCGTCCTGCGCTTTCGCGCAGCAGACGCCGGAGCCCAATCGGTATCGATATGGCCCGTACATGATGGATTGGGGTGGCGGATGGTACGGCATGATATTCGGCCCGCTGTTGATGCTCCTCTTTCTCGTCGTCGCGGTCGTGATCGCCGTCATCGTCGTCCGGGGGTTCGGCGGTTCCTGGCAGCCGGCGCACCCTGGCCCGCCAGGACGGACTGCGCTCGACATTCTCAAGGAACGATACGCGCGCGGCGAGATCGACAAGGAAGAGTTCGAAGAGCGCCGTCGCCTGCTCGGCGACTGACCGGCCGATGAAGTTCTCGTTCATCCTAAAGGGTGCGCCAGCGTAAAGCCGATCTACCTCGACGCCAACGCCAGCACGCCGATCGATCCGGCGGCTGTAGCGGCCATGCGGCCGTTCCTGGAGGGGGCCTACGGCAATCCCTCGAGCGGCCACTGGGCGAGCGCGCCGGCGAAGGCCGCCCTGGAGACCGCCCGCGGCGCGGTCGCCTCCCTCCTCGGCTGTGAGGCGGATGAAGTCGTGTTCACGAGCGGCGGCAGCGAGGCGAACGATCTTGCGCTCAAGGGCTTGTTCTTCGCACGTCACGGTCGTCCGGCGCATGTGATCACCTCGGAGATCGAGCACCCGGCCATCACTCGAGCCGTGCCGCTTTCTGGAGCGCCTCGGCGCCAAGGTCACCTATGTGCGGGTCGACGGCGCCGGCCTCGTCGACCCCGACGACATCCGCAAGGCGATCACCAGCGACACCTGTCTGATCAGCGTCATGCACGCGAACAACGAGGTCGGCACGATCCAGCCGATCGCCGAGATCGCGAAGATCGCCCGCGAGCGCGGCGTTCCCCTGCACACCGACGCCGCCCAGTCCGTCGGCAAGATCCCGACGAAGGTCGATGACGAGCTCGGGGTCGATCTTCTCTCCGTCGCGGGCCACAAGGTCTATGCCCCCAAGGGCGTCGGCGCGCTCTACGTTCGCCGGGGGATCGAGATCGAGCCGCTCATCCACGGCGCCGGACATGAGAGCGGCCGGCGCGCCGGCACGGAGAGCGCGCTCCTGGCCGCTGCGCTCGGCGCCGCGTGCCGCGCGGCGCAAGCCTGGATCGGCATGTCGGGCGTGCAGCGCCTCAGGGATCTGTTCTGGGATCGCCTGCGCGACGCGTTCGGCGATCGAGTCGCGCTGAACGGCCATCCAACCCTTCGGCTGCCCAATACGCTCAATGTCTCGTTCGTCGGCCGCGCGGGCGCCGTGGTTCTTGCGCGAATGCCGGGCGTCGCCGCGTCGACCGGCTCGGCCTGCCATTCCGGCCAGGTCACGCTCTCGCCGGTGCTGAAAGCCATGGGCGTCGCGCCCGAGGCCGGCATGGGCGCCATTCGTTTCAGCCTCGGGCGCGCCACGACGGAGGACAAGATCGAGGAGGCGATCAGCCGATTGAGGCGGGCGCTCGCATGAGCGGGGGCGCGAACACTTTTTAGCGCGGCTTCTGTCGGCGAAGATTGGGAGGGATGAGAATGGCGGCGAACTCAGACGCGTCAAGTCGGCCCGGCATTCGACTCGGCTTGCGCGAGAACTTGCCGCAGTTCTCGCTGCTCATCCTGGTCAACGCTTTTGTCGGCGGCATGGCCGGACTCGAGCGCACGGTGGTGCCCCTGATCGGAACCGAAGAGTTCCACATCGCCTCCACAGCCGTCGTGACCTCCTTCATCGTGAGTTTCGGCGTCGTCAAGCCGCTGACCAACCTGGTTTCGGGCCAACTCGCCGACACTTGGGGCCGCAAGCGGGCGCTCATCCTCGGCTGGGCATGCGGGCTTCCCGTGCCTTTCCTGATCATCTGGGCGCCGAGCTGGTCGTGGATCGTCGCCGCAAATGCTCCTCGCGTGAACCAGGGTCTCGCCTGGTCGATGACCGTCATCATGAAAATCGACCTCGTGGGGCCGAGATCGCGCGGACTCGCGGTCGGGCTCAACGAATTCGCCGGCTATCTCGCGGTCGGCTTGACCGCATGGCTGACCGGCTACATCGCGGCTCAGTCGGCATTGCGGCCCGACCCGTTCTATATCGGGATTCTCTACGCCGTCTCCGGCTTTGGCCTGTCGATCCTTTTCGTCCGCGACACCCGCGAGACCGTCCGCCTGGAGCTAGCGGCCCATGGGCACAAGCCGGCGCCGGCGCCGTTCCGGGAAGTGTTCACCCGGACGTCTTTCAAAGACCGCAACCTGTTTGCGGCCTGCCAGGCCGGGCTCGTGAACAATCTGAACGACGGGATGAGCTGGGGCCTGTTCCCGCTGTTCTTCGCCAGCCTCGGCCTCGGGGTCGAGCGCATCGGCATTCTCAAGGCGGTCTATCCTGCGACCTGGGGAATCCTGCAGACCTTGACCGGCCCGCTCAGCGACCGTTGGGGCCGGAAGGGCCTCGTCGCGTCGGGCATGTGGGTGCAGGCGGCCGGCCTGTTCTTGACCGCGGCGACGCGCACGTTCGGATGGTGGCTTTTGGCGAGCCTGCTCATCGGCATTGGCACGGCGATGGTTTATCCGATCCTCCTCGCCGCCGTGTCCGACGCGGCGCATCCTTCCTGGCGCGCGCGTTCGTTAAACGTCTATCGGTTCTGGCGCGATCTCGGATATGCGATCGGGGCGCTGTCCGCCGGGATCATCGCCGACGCGTTCGGCTTCGCCGCGGCCATCGCGGCGGTCGCGACGCTGACCTTCCTGTCCGGTGTCGTCGCCGCCGTCGCCATGAAGGAAGTCGGGCCCTCGCCGCATCCTCACGCGGGAGACGCCGCCGCCTCGAAATGACTCTTTGAAGGCGCTTTCGTTCACGCGCCAGGTTCACGGGTTCCCATGCGCACGCTCTTCATCCTCAACAATCCTCCTTACGGCAGCGAGCGCGTTTACAACGGGCTGCGCCTCGCCCACGCGCTCGGCAAGAACGCACCCGACGGGACAATCACGATCTTCCTCATGGCCGACGCAGTGCTCGCCGCCCGCGCGGGACAGAAGACGCCGGAGGGATTTTACAACATCGAGAAGATGCTGAAGCGCGTGCTCGCCTCCGGCGGACCTCCGGCGGACAGATCCTCCTGTGCGGCACGTGCATGGACGCGCGCGGTCTTCCGGCCGATGGGATGCTCGAGGGCGCCGAGCGCAGCAGCATGGGCGCGCTCGCTCACGAAACAATCGCCGCCGATAAGATCATCGTCTTCTGACGAGGCTCGCGCGCCCGAAGGCTCACGCCGCCGAAAGCTTGGCGGCCGCCTTGGCGACAAGCTCGCCCTGGTGACGGGCTCCGTCGAGCTCGAGCTTGGTCGGCTGACGCTGGCCCTGTGCGCCAGCGATCGTCGTCGCGCCGTAGGGCGCCCCGCCCACGATCTCGTCCAGCGTCATCTGCCCGGCGTGGCTATAGGGCAGACCGACGATGATCATGCCGAAATGCATGAGGTTGGCGATGATGGAGAACAGCGTCGTCTCGTTGCCGCCATGCTGGGTAGCGGTCGAGGTGAACGCGCCGCCGACTTTTCCGTGCAACGCGCCGCTCAGCCACAACTGGCCCGCCTGTTCCCAGAAGCTGCCCATGGCGGACGGCATGCGGCCGAAACGCGTCGGGGCGCCGACGACGATGGCGTCATAGCTCGCGAGCTCGCCGACGGTCGCGATCGGCGCGGGCTGATCGAGCTTGAAATGGGAAGCCTTGGCGATCGCCTCGGGGACCGTCTCAGGCACGCGTTTGACGTCGACGGTCGCGCCGGCCGCGCGCGCGCCCTCGGCGACGGCGTAGGCCATCGTCTCGATGTGGCCGTAGCTCGAATAATAGAGCACTAGCACCTTGGTCATTCAGACCTCCTGTTGAAGAGCGTTTGCGGGACGCCAGCTCAACGCGGCAAACCTCTGCGCGTTCAAACAGCGCAACGAATAGGGGTGGTCATGCTGCCGTACGGGGGGCATCCGCCAAGCGACCAGCAATCAAGCATCAGGCTAAGACAACCCGCCGCCGATCCCCGCTTTCGCGGGGATGACAGACGTCACTCCCTGTCGATCGACCAGGGGCCCGGGCCCGCCGCGGCCAGATAGAGGAAGACGAAGCAGTAGAGCAGCGCCGCCTCGCCCATGTTGATCGCGGGGAAGAAGCTCATCGGGAAATGGGCCATGAAATAACCGACCGCCATGAAGCCCGAGAGGACGAAGGCGACCGGGCGGGTGAACAGGCCGAGCACGATCAGCACGCCGCCGACAAGCTCGATCGTGCCGGTGAAATAGAGCAATCCGGTCGGCATCTTGTCGATGAACGGCAGGCCGTGCGGGAAGCCGAGCACCTTGCCGGTGCCGTGCTCGAGAAACGCAAGGCCGGCCATGATGCGCAGCACGGACTGCAGTGCCGGCGCGAATGATTGAGGAATGACGGCCAGTCGGGAGCCGGCGCGGGGTAGAACTGTCGAGCTCATTTCATCTCCTTGTCTTTTCAACGACTCGTTAGAGAACCTTCGCCTTTTGGTCGAAGAAGGAGCGCGGGCTGGCCCCGGAGGGCGCGGTCAGCCGTCCGGCCCCCAGGTCCGCGAACGCCTCGAGAATTTCCTCGCGGGTGTTCATGACAAACGGGCCGCCCATCGCGACCGGCTCGTCGATGACGGGGCTCGCGTAGAACAGGAGCCGCGTTCGGCCGCTGGGCGCCGAAGCGACTAGGCTCGTGTCTTCGCCGGGCAGCGCAGCCCACGCGACCTCACCTTCCGAAACCTTTTGCGCGTTGGCGCCAAGCAGAGCCTCGCCTTCGAGAACGAGGGCGAAGGCCCGCTCGCCTGCCGCAATGGTGAGCAACAGGGTCGCGCCGGGCTCGAGCGTCGCATCCACGAGAGTCATCGGCCAAGCGGTGGCTTGCGGAACGGCGATGTCGCCCAATCGACCCGCATAGAGACGAGCCTCCGTCCCATCCCCTCGAAGGAGGGCGGCGTCCGCAAGGCGGACGTCGCGATATCCGGCTTGAATGCGCTTGAGGCGCGCCGGCAGGTTGAGCCAGAGCTGAAGCGACCGGACGCCGCCGGGGCCGGGCATTTCGCTGTGCAGGACGCCTCCCCCTGCGGTCATGAACTGCGCGTCGCCGGCGCGGAGGCGGCCCTGCCCTCCGGTATGGTCCTTGTGCAGAAGCTCGCCCGCCAGCACGAACGTCACCGTCTCCATGCCGCGGTGCGGGTGGGTCGGAAATCCGGCCGGCGGCGCAAACCAGTCCTCGGCCATGAGCAGGAACGGGCTATGCTCGGCGATCTTTTCCGCCGCGATCACCAGACGAGCGCGGTGATTGACACCTCGGTCTTCCACCCGGCCGCCGCGCTCGACGCTCTTGATCTCGAGGCTCATGCGAGGCTCGTTAGAGAAACTTCGCCATCTGGCCGAAGGCGAAGCGCGGGCTGCGCGGGAAAAGCTTCGAATCGTCGCCGTAGCCGATGTTGATAATGATATTGGCCTTGATCGTCCCTTCGGGAAAGAACTCAGCCTCCACCTTGCCGGGGTCGAAACCGGTCATCGGGCCCGCGTCGAGACCGACGGCGCGCAGCGCGAGGATCAGATAGCCGACCTGGAGCGTGCCGTTCTGGAAGGCGGCGCGGGCGGCGAACTCGGGCGCGCCGGAGAACCAGCTCTTGGCGTCGGCATGCGGGAAGAGAAACGGCAGATGCTCGTAGAACTTCAGGTCGTAGCCGGCGACAGCGACCACCGGCGCGGCCATGGTTTTTTCGACGTTGCCGGGCGACATGGCCGGACGAAGCCGCTCCTTCTCCTCCTTGGAGCGCAGGAAAACGACACGCATTGGCTGTTGATTGGCTGAGGTCGGCCCCATCTTGGCGAGATCGAGCGCCTCGATGAGCAGGGCCTCGGGCACAGGCCGGTCGAGGAACGCATTGTGGGTGCGGGCCTCGGTGAAGATCTGGGCGAGCGCGGCTGCGCCGACGCCCGCTCCGCGAACAAGCTTGACTTCGGTCATAAGTCGTCCTCCTGCGGTGCAACATGGCCGCAAGACGTCATCAGCGCAATTGGCCAAATCTTGATAACGACTATCAGTCGGAGAGATGAAATTTAGCTTGAGCGACCGCGGCGGCGGGCGGCAAGCGCGGCTTTCTGTTGCAACGCAAAGGACTGAAGCGGTGGTCACGTCCTCTTGGCGCCGATGCAATACGCCAATGAAGACAGGCCTTGCGCGAAACACGCCGCTCTGTGTGCGGCTCCGGCGGCAGACTCGGCGATCGACTTAAGGGATAGCGCTTGCCGCCTCAAACTGTTTGTGCTCCAAACTTGCTTCGATTTGGAGCAGGATTCATGGACCTTTCGATCAAGGGCGTGCCCGAGGAGCAGGTGAACCGGCTGCGCGAGCGCGCCAGGGCCAATCATCGCTCGCTGCAGGGCGAGTTGCGGGCGATGATCGACGAGGCGACCGGGCTTGCGCGAAGGCGTCTCAGCATCGATGAAATTGCCGCTCGGGTCAGCACGCTCGGTCTGACGAGACAGGACGAGGCGGCGCGGCTCATCCGTGAAGACCGTGACCGATAAGGTCGTCGACGCCTCTGCCGTCGTCGCATTGCTGTTCGACGAACCGACGCGGGAGGCGGTCGTCGAGCGCCTGCGCGGCGCCGCACTTCATGCGCCGAGCCTCATCGGATTCGAAGTCGCGAACGCGTGCCTCAAGAAAATGCGCGCCCGCCCGGCGGAGCGCCAAGCGCTGTTCGACGCGTTTTCCCTTTTCGACGAGCTTTTGATCGCGCCCGAGACAGTCGATCTTATGGAGGCGATTGGCGGAGCGCGCGAAGCTCACGCTCTACGACGCCAGCTACCTTTGGCTTGCCCGCGCGCTCGACGCCGAGCTCGTCACGCTCGACGAGAGGCTCGCCCGCGCCGATGAAGCGCTGCGGGCTTGATAGTTCGCGGAGCGGCGCTCATCCGCCCTCTGGGAGACGGTTCCGCGAAGCGCCGGATGGTTCCGGCGAGGCCGCTCGGCAATCTCTTCGTGGACCCGGCGGCCCTTGCGATGAGATCCGCGAGTTCCCGGCCCTTCTCCCAGAGGAAAAGAGCCTCCGGGATAGTCGACCAAGTGCGATGCCGCGTGGACGCACCGTCATGACGACCGGCAAAATTCTGCTATAGCCTAGCCGTTCAGTTGATAGTAAGGCGCTGGACCGCCCATGATCGACGCGCTCACCCTGGATCAGTTGCGCATGTTGGTCGCAGTCGCCGACGAAGGCAGCTTTTCGGCGGCGGCGCGAAAGCTCGGGCGCGTGCAATCGGCGGTCAGCCAGTCGATCGCCGCGCTCGAAGGACACCTGGGCGTCACCCTGTTCGACCGCACGGCGAAAACGCCCCGCCTGACCCCGGCCGGCGCCACGCTCGCCAAGGATGCCCGCCGCCTTCTCGAAGGCGTCCTGTCGCTCAAGCGACGCGCGTCCTGCATCGCAGACAAGGTCGAGCCGGAGCTCGTGTTCGCCGTAGACGCGATTTTCCCGCATGAGCCTTTGATCGCGAGCCTCAAGGCGTTGCGCGAAGAGTTCCCCGATGTGCCGGTCTCGATCTTCACCGAGAGCCTGGGCGGATCCGAGCAGCGCCTGCGCGAGGGCGTGGCGCAGTTCGCGATCTTCCCGACGCCGCCCACCGGCACGGGAGATCTCGCAGCCGATTTTCTCGCCCCGATCGATGTGCTCCCCGTCGTCAGCGTCGATCATCCGCTGGCGAAGGCGCCGGAGCCGATCGCGCGGGAAACGCTCGAACCGCATGTCCAGCTTGTGCTGACCGACCGCACGCCGCTCACCCAGAATTTCTCGGGCGGCATCGTCAGCCATCACATCTGGCGCTTCGCGGACCTCTCGACCCGGCTCGAATTCCTGCTGGCGGGGTTCGGCTGGTGCCGGATGCCTGCGCACCTGGTTCGCGGCCCGATCGCCGAGGGACGGCTGAAGGCGCTGAAACTCGCCGAGTTCGAGCTCATTCCAGTTTCTCGCCCATGTCGTGCACGTTCGCGGACGGGAAATCGGCCGCGCCGGGCGCTGGCTGATCGAGGACTTGCGCAAGAGGATGGGCGAACAGAGATAAGCGTCGCAAGCGGCGACCGACGCGGCCGAGGTGAGGTCGGATTTCATGCGGCTGGAGCTGCCGCGCCTCATCGCCGAGGCCTATCGATGGCAGCGCCGACTGGGCGCGACGCTGATCGCGATGCCTTATTGCTGCATCGTTGCCGACCCCGAGCGCCCGGACGTCTGGGACGTGAACCACGTGGACGAGGTCACGGCCGAAACCGACGCGGAGGCCGACGCGGTCTTCGGCGCGATGGAACAGCGCCTCGCTCATGCGCCATGGCGCGTCTTTCACACCGATTGCTGCACTTCCGACGTCTTCCTCGCCCGCCTCGCGCTCGACGACTTCGAGGAGCGCCCGGCTACGATTCAAATGGCGCTTCGAGCAGAGCTGGCGCGGCGGGGGACGCCGGTCGAATTGCGTCCGGTCGTAAGCGACGCCGACTGGGCCGCGCTGCTCGGGCTCGTGCTCGCCAACCACGGCGAGCGTAGCCGCGGCGACGACCTCGACCTGCCCCCGGCGTTCAGCAGACAAATGGTCGAAGTCTATCGCACGAAGGGCGACGCCTATCGCTTTCATCTCGCAATCGAGGACGGCGCTCCCGTCGCCTACGGCGCCTACGCGGCGGCGCCCAACAGCGCCGGCATGATCGAGGATCTTTTCACGCTGCCGTCTGCCCGACGTTGAGGCGTCGCAACGGGCATGATCGCCGAGTTCACTGACCGCCTGCGCGCGGCCGGCTGTCACACGATCTTCCTCGGCGCGAGCGCGAACGATGAGCCGAAACGCCTCTACGCGCGGCTCGGCTTCCGCGCTGTGACGCTCGCCCGGACGTGGGTGCGCAAACGCTCCGACCCCTGAAAGGCTCTCGGCGCGACGCAGAACCCTTTCAGGCGGAATCGGACCCCTTGCGCTCGCCAAACCCGTCCTGCCCATCCGCCTTTCCCAGGCGTCAGGTTGGCCGCTTGCGAGGCCCGGGCTCTCCCGAGAGCCGATCGTGGCCGGAAGGAACTCCATGCGCGGCTAGCGTGCGCTCGATTCGCGCCCGTAGAGCAGGAGCATCGCGACGATGACGGCGCCGTACATGATCTGCCGCCCGGCGTCGGGCATCTGAACGACCGACAGGATCGACTGCAGGAGGGTAATCAGGATCACCCCGGCGACCGTGCCGAGATACCCGCCGCGGCCGCCGAGGATCGAGGCGCCGCCGAGCACCACCGCGGCAATCGCCGGCAGCAGATAGGCGTCCCCCATGCCCTGCGCCGCCTTGCTGGCGTAACCCGCCAGAAGAACGCCGCCGAAGGCGGAAAGGCCGCCGGCGAGCGCGAAGGCCGTGAGCACGATCCGCTGCGTCGCGACGCCGGACAGATAGGCGGCGCGTTCGCGGTTCCCCACGCCGTAAACCGCGCGGCCGAAGGTCGTGCGGTTGAGAAGGAACACGGCGCCGGCGCCGACGACGGCCCAGACGATGAGCGCGTTCGGCAGGCCGGCGACGAGATCGCCGGTCGCGAGCGCGCGCATTGCGGGCGAAGACGAATCCTGAGGCGAGAAGCCGCCCGTGTGGACGACCATCAGCCCCTGCGCGACCGCATTGACCGCAAGGGTCACGATCATCGAGGGGATGCGCAGATAGGCCACGCCATAGCCGTTGAGGAGCCCGAGCGCGATCCCGCAACCGACGCCGAAGGGAATTGCGAACGTGTCGCCGACCGGTCCCCAGCCGGTCGCCGCGGTCGACATCATGCCGCCGACCGCCACGACCCACGGCACCGACAGGTCGATCTGCCCGAGCAGGATAACGATCAGCGTCCCGGTCGCGATGACGCCGAGGAACGAGGCGACCTTCAGCTGCTGCAGCAGATATTCGGGCGAGAGGAAGCTGCGCGAATAGAGCGAGCCGACGAGCAGGAGCGCGATCACGCAGCCGAAAGCGATCGCGACCGGGCGGTCGACCCTCTTGAGAAGCCCCTCAGGCAGCTTGGGTTGCGCCCGGACGCTCATTCGAACAATTCCAGTCGATTGCGGACTTGGAAGAGCCGCGCCGCTCCGAGAGAAATGGCGGCGAGCAGCACCAGGCCCTGGAACAAAGGCTGCCACAGCGGATCGAGGTTGAACACGAACAGGAGATCGCCGATGGTGCGAAACATCAGCGCGCCGAAAATCGCGCCGATGGCGCTTCCCGAGCCGCCGTAGAGCGAGACGCCCCCGAGCACGACCGCCGCGATCGAATAGAGCGTATAGGTTCCGCCGTTGGCGGCGGAAGCCTCGCCGGAGTAGGTGACGAAGGTCAGGAACAAACCGCCCATCGACGCGGCCAGGCCTGAGAGAACGTAGGCGAAGAATTTCGCCTTTGCGACCGGAACGCCCGACATGAAGGCGGCCTGTTCCGAGGAGCCGACCGCGTAGGCCGCCCGCCCGATGGGCGAACGGCTGTAGGGAATCCAGACGACGAGGACGACCGCGCCGAGCGCCAGCAAGCTCGCCGGCAGGACGCCGAGCGCGCGGCCCGTCAGCGCATCGGCGAACAGCCCGAAGACGTCGCCGCCGGGGCTCGGACGCAGGACGAGCGCGAGTCCGAAGAAGACCGCGCTGGTGGCGATGGTCGTGACGATCGGCTGCAAGCGGCCGACAATGACGATCAGGCCGTTGATCGCGCCGCAGGCGAGGCCGGTCAGGAGAACGCCGAGGACGCCGAGCGTCGCGGTCCAGGCGGTTCCCACCACGACCCACGAGGCGAGGCAGTTGGTCAAGACGAACACCGCGCCGACCGAAAGATCGATACCGGCGGTGACGACGACGAAGGTCTGCGCCATCGCCACCAGCGCCAGCAGCACCCCCTTGTTGGCCGCGGTCTGAACGACATTCGCGCTGAAGCCGGCGGGATGATTGCTCGAATAGATCGCGAACATCAGGACAAAGAGGGCGATGGCGACCAGCGTGTTGCGGTTCTGGCCGAGGACATACCGCCAATCGCTCATCGGCTGAGCTCCGGCGAAGCTTCGGCCGCGGGCTCGTCGGCGATGTTGAGGGCGCTCATGATCAGCGCCCGCTCGGTGATTTCATCCCCGATCAGCTCCCGCTTGATCGCGCCGTCGTAAAGCACCAGCGCCCGATCGCAGGATCCGATCAGTTCGGCGTAGTCGGTGGTGTAGAACACGATCGCCGCGCCGGAATCGGCGAGGCGGCGCAACAGCTGATAGATCTCCTGTTTGGTGGCGACGTCGATGCCGCGCGTCGGATCGTTGAGCAGGATGATGCGCGGCTCAACCATCAGCCACTTGGCGATCACCACTTTCTGCTGGTTCCCGCCGGAAAGCGCGCCCGCCGGAACGTCTGGGGAGGCGGTGCGGATCGCCAGGAGGTCGACCATCTGGGCGACGAGCTTCGCCTCGCGGGCGCGATCGATCACGCCCCCGCGGGAAATGCGCTCGAGCGCGGCGAAGGAAAGGTTTTCGCCGACCGACATCGGCAGCATCAGCCCTTCGGTCTTGCGGTCCTCGGGAATGAGCGCCATGCCGATCCGGGGCGATTTCGCCGCATGCGGGCTCGAGGGAGAGACGCGCCGGCCGGCGATGCGGATTTCGCCCGATACGCCGCGCAGCACGCCGAACAGGGCGAGAAGCAATTCCCGCTGGCCCTGCCCGTCGAGCCCGCCGAGGCCAACGATCTCGCCTGCCCGGGCGTGGAAGGAAATGTCGCGCAGGCGACCGGTCCAGCCGAGCCGCGACACCTCGAGCAGCGGCGGCCCGGCGTCCTCGCGTGGAGGCGGTTTCGGCGGAA
The DNA here is from genome assembly GCA_963819255.1 of uncultured Alphaproteobacteria bacterium. Lineage (GTDB taxonomy): Bacteria > Pseudomonadota > Alphaproteobacteria > Rhizobiales > Beijerinckiaceae > Roseiarcus. Next base: position 28,898 of record CAWFVS010000034.1, on the reverse strand, counting down.
AAACGTGGCTCAGCTCGCGGCCGATCATCATCTCGACCACCTCGCCGTCGGACTTCGTTCCCGCGCGATAGGTCGCCACATTGGAGCCGTTGCGAAACACCGTGCAGTCGTCGGCCAGCTCGGCGATCTCATGCATGCGGTGCGAGATGAAGAGGAGCGCGAGCCCCTCCTCGCGCAGGCGCTTGAGCACGACGAACACCTTGGCGACGTCGCCCGCCGTCAGCGCCGAGGTCGCCTCGTCGAGAATGAGAATGCGCGGCTTGCGTCCCAGCGCCTTGGCGATCTCGACCATTTGCCGGCGCGAGAGCGCGAGGTCCTTGACGAGCGCCATCGGATGAACGTCCGTCGCGCCGGCGCTCGCCAGCGCCTCCTCGGCGACCCGCCGTTGCGCTCGCCGGTCGATCAGTCCGAACCTCAGCGGCGGGTTGCTGATGGCGATGTTGTCGGCGACCGAAAGGTCGGGAACGAGCGACAGCTCCTGGAAGATGCAGACGACGCCGGCGCGATTGGCCGCGGCGGGGGACTCGAAAGCGCACTCGGTCCCGTCAAGCACGATGCGGCCGGCGTCTGGCCTGACGACGCCGGCCAGGATTTTGATCAGCGTCGACTTGCCCGCGCCGTTCTCGCCGAGGACGGCGTGGATGCGGCCTGCGCCGATCGAAAGGCTCGCGTTCTCGAGCGCCCGCACGCCGCCATAGCGCTTGGAGACGCCTTCCATCTCGAGGATCGGGCGCCCGGCTTAAGTCGCGTCACGGCCTCGATCCTCGCGCGGGACGAAGTTGCGGCGCCCCTCCCAGGGGCGCCGGGCCTCCGTTACTTGTTCTCCTTCGTCTGTCCCATGATTTCCTGCGCCGTGAAGTTGATGTTGCAGGTGGGGAAGGAGTTGCCGACGAAGAAGTTGTCGGATTGGGAGGAATAGTAGTCCTGTCCGTCCTTGAAGTTGGGATCTTCGGCGGTCGCCAGCGGGAGCTTGACCGACTGCGGCACCACCTGCCCTTCGAGCGCGGCGATCGCGGTCTTGATCGCGACGGCGACCTGGGCCGGGCCCGTTCCGCCGGAGGCGCACTTCAGCCCCTCTGCGCCATATTTCGCGCAGAACTTGCGGAAACCGTTCTCTGTCTCGCCCCCGAAGGGCGCGAACGGCTGCTTGGCGTCGATGATGGCCTGCACGACCCCGGTGTCGCCGCCTTGCGCGGTGTAGCCGTCGAAATGCTTCTGCACCGCAAGCGCGTCCGCCGTCACCTTCTGCGCGGTCGGATCGTCCCACTTGCCGTAGACCTCGACGACCTCCCACTTCTTGCCGGTCTTGTCGAGCGTCTCGTGGATGCCGTCGTGCCGGTCGCGGTCGACGGACGTGCCGGAGACGCCGCGCACCTCCAGGACCTTGCCGCCATTCGGCAGATGGTCGTTCAGCCACTTCGCCCAATAGACGCCGAGCCCCTTCTGATCGACGTCGACGTTGATCGCGTCCTCGGTGTCGAGGATGTTGTCGAAGGCGACCAGCACCACGCCGGCGTCGTTGGCCCGCTTGATCACCGGCTTGAACGCCGCCGGATTCTGGGCGTTGACGACGATGGCGTCGAAGCCGAAGTCGATGAAGTTGTTGATCGCGGCGATCTGCGCGGCGACGTCCTCGCCGGTCGAGACGACCTTGAACTCCTTGAGCTTGGCGGCGACGTCCGGCTGGGCGGCGTAGGCCTTGGCCGTCTTGATCATCTGGATGCGCCAGGTGTTGGCGATGTAGCCGTTGGCGAGGGCGATGCGGTAGGGGCCTTTCTTGGCGGGGTACTTGAAAAACTTGGTCTTGTCGGTCCACGGCGCGAAGCATTGCGGGTCGGCGGCGGGGCCGGCGACGACCTTCGGTCCGGCGGCGTAGGCCGGAGCGGCAAAGACGCACGCGGCCGCAGCCATACCGGCGAGAGCGGCCAAAACGCGATGGCGAGTAGTCTGCATGATCATCCTCCCTGTCTCTCTTGTTCATCGAGCCGCCAAAACCGGCGACGGAGTGGCAGCTTTCGGCGACAGGGCACGCAATCAGGCGCGCTGATCGAGACATCGGGATGCGCTCTGGGCTGAAGATTCCCCGCCCCCGGCGCCCACGCCGCTTCGGCTGACATGTCACTATAGCCCGGAGGCGGACATGCGCAAGCGCTTCGCGTGGCCGCGGAAGGCTGGGGGCGCCGGCCGATGGCGGGAACAAACTCCGAGCGAAAGAGGGCGTGGGCGACCCCTTTCTTCCGCCGGCCATCGCCGCCGTGGTCATCGGCGCCAGGATCCCGGCGCCCGCGGCCCCGCGGCGGCTGCTACTTCGGCATCGCCAACCCTGCCACCTCCACCCCATGCGCCCGCGCCACCTGGGCAAGCCGAAGGTCGAAAGTCGCAAGGGCGGCGCCGGCGTTCTTCGTCGCAGCCAGGTGCAATGCGTCAGGAGCGGACAGCTTCGTCGAATAGTCTCTGACAAACCGATCGGCGAGCATGAAGTCTTGCGCTCCGTGGCTCCAGCGTTCGCTCGTCACCCGCATGGCGTCAAAGTCCGACAGGGCCCTATCGGCATAGGAGCTGGAAAAGCGCTTCGGCCTCAGCTCGCGCGAAACGACGGCGCAGACCTCCAGATTGGCGAGGTCGCTGATGAGCACCAACGCCTGCAGGCCATCGTACCAAAGGCCAGCTCGCTCGGAATTCGCGTCGAATGTGATGATCGACACGATCACCGACGCATCGAGGTAGACGATCAAGGATAATCATCCCGCATGCGGCGAATGATGTCGACCGCGGGCTCGTCAAGCGGCGGCCGTTTTCGGGCGCGCGCCATGATTTCGCGCACAAGTTCATGTGGCGGTTGCCGAATGGGGCGCTCAACAACCGAACGAAGATAGGCCACGACCTTGCCGTGTCGCGTGATCGCCACCTCTTGGCCGGCGACGGCTTCGTCGACCAATTTGGAGAAATTGTCCTTCGCCTTGGCGATCGAGTAGACAGGCATGCGGCATCCAATCTGGCCAAGCATGGCCAATATAAGCCTTCACCCGATGATGGCAAGCCGGGGTCTCGCCTTGCCTTTCGTTGTCGAGAAAACGGAATTGGTCGACTATCCGCTGTCGAAGCTCCGACCGGTATCGCCGCAATGCGCACGTCCAAAGTTGTCCACGTCGTATCATGTCACGCCGAGGGGGAGGTCGGCGACGTCATCGTCGGCGGCGTTGCGCCTCCCCCTGGCGATAGCTTGTGGGAGCAGTCCCGCTTCATGGCCGGTGACGGCATCCTTCGCAATTTCCTGCTCAACGAGCCGCGCGGCGGCGTTTTTCGGCACGTCAACCTCCTCGTGCCGGCCAAGGTCCCGGGGGCGCAGATGGGTTTCATCATCATGGAGCCCGAGGACACTCCGCCGATGTCCGGCTCCAACTCGATCTGCGTGGCGACCGTGCTGCTCGACTGCGGCATCCTTCCGATGCAGGAGCCCCAGACCCATTTGACGCTCGAGGCGCCCGGCGGCGTGATCAAGGTCGCCGCCGAATGTCGCAACGGCAAAGCCGAACGGATCAGCGTCGAGAACGTGGTCTCTTTTGCCGACCGGCTCGACGCGCCGCTCGAAGTCGTCGGACGGGGAACCTTGATCGTCGACGTCGCCTATGGCGGCGACAGCTTTGTGGTGGCCGACGCCGGGAAGCTGGGCTTCGCCATCAAGCCCGACGAAGCGCGCGACCTGGCGGAACTGGGAATGAGGATAACCGCCGCCGCCAACGAGCAGCTCGGGTTCACCCACCCGGAAAACCCAGCCTGGGATCATATCTCGTTCTGTCAGTTCGCAGGTCCCCTGGAGCAAGAGGGCGGCGAGATCCGCGGCCCGAACGCAGTCGTCGTCCGTCCCGGTAAGATCGATCGATCTCCAACGGGTACCGGGTGCAGCGCCCGCATGGCCGCCATGGCGGCGCGCGGCAAGATGAAACGAGGCGAAATCTATCGCGCTCGCTCCATCATCGGCTCCGAATTCATCTGTCGGGTTGCGCGGGAAACGACGATCGCAGGTCGCCCCGCCATTGTCCCGATCGTTTCGGGTCGCGCGTGGATAACGGGCGTCCATCAACACATGCTCGAGCCGACCGATCCTTGGCCAAACGGATACCGCTTGGCGGATACCTGGCCAAGCAGCGCCTGATCGGCAGGAAGTTTCGCGGGGGCTCGCGAAGGGGCTTCCACCGTCCGAAGCGGTCGATTCGTCTCGACGCGGCATCCGCCGACGATTTCGTCAGCGCATGACCCGGCCCTCGGAACGAGCGAAAACCGTCAGGCGCTCAGCAGCCCCGGAAGGCGCGCGGTCGTCCAATTCGCCGCAATCGTATAGGCATGCGCCAAAGCGAGACAGTCCAGCTCCCGGTGGACAGGCGCCACGATCTGGATTCCCATCGGCAGGCCGGATGCGCTGAAGCCAGCCGGAACGGCCAGCGCGGGACAGCCCGACATCGAGATCAGAAGCGCGGCCTTCATCCATTCATGATAGGTCTCCATCCTGGCGCTTGCGATCTCTTGCGGCCAATGCAGGTCCACATCGAACGGAAAGACCTGCGCAGTCGGCGCAACAAAGTAGTCATAGCGGTCAAACAGGCGCCGCACGGCCTGATACCACTCCGAACGCACCACCGAAGCGGCCGTTATGTCGTAGGCCGACTGCTTCATCCCGGTCTCGATCTCGTAAACGGCTTCCGGCTTCAACAGTGCTCGCTTGACCGGGTCGTTGTAGAATTCGAGCAGAGTCTCCGCCCGTCTGCCAGCTGCGTATGCGAATGAGCGCTCGCCAGACCGCATCGAGCGGATAGTCGGGCTCAGCCTCCTCCACCGAACAGCCGATCGTCTCGAATGTCTCGAGGGCCGCCTTGCAGACCTCCAGAACGCCGGGCTCGTAGGGCGTATAGCCCTTGAAGTCGCCCGCCCACGCGATCCGCTTTCCCTTCAAGCTGCGCTCGAACGACGCGCGAAACACCGATCCGTCGCCCTCCATGGACAACGGCGCGCGCGGGTCGAAACCGGCCTGCACGGAAAGCAGCATCGCCAAGTCGGGCACGTTCCTCGCCATCGGGCCCTGAACGCCGATGGAAGGCAGCCAGATGTCGCGCGCATCGACCGGCGCGCGCCCGATGCCGGTGCGAAAGCCGAGCACATTGTTCCAACCGGCCGGGTTGCGCAGGCTGCCCCCGTAATCGGATCCGTCGGCGACCGGCAGCATGCGAAGCGCGAGCGCCACGGCGGCGCCGCCGCTGCTGCCCCCGCGGAACGCGATTGGTCGTAGGCGTTGCGTGTCGCGCCGTACACCGAATTGTAGGTGTGCGAGCCCAGGCCGAACTCGGGCGAATTGGTCTTGCCGATGATGATCGCGCCGGCCTTGCGCAGCCGCTCGACCGTCAGGCTGTCGGCTTCAGGGATGAAATCCTTGAAGATCGGCGAGCCTTGGCTCGAGCGAATGCCCTTGACTGGCTGCAAATCCTTAACTGCGTGCGGAAATCCGTGGAGAGGCCCCATCGAGCAGCCTCGGGCGAGCTGCGCGTCGCGTTCCGCTGCTTGCGCCATGAGGCCGCTCCGCTCTTGCAGGGCCACGATGGCGTTGACCTTCGGGTTGAGCCTGTCGATGTGATCGAGATAGGCGGTCATCACCTCGACACATGAGACCTGCCGTGAGTGGATCGCGCTATTGAGCGCGACGGCGTTCATCATGACGATATCGGACGGGCTGCTCGCTGCGACGGCTTCAGATGCGGGCGAAACGGTCGCGGTGATCGGCGCTCCTGTTGTCGCCGCCGAAAATGCGCGGCTGGTTTCGAGGGCTTGCGATCTGTTTCGAGCTCGAATCCATGGATTCCCTCAGAGTGTGCGCCGGCATCTGGGGCGGACCCCTCCCTGCGCAGGTCCCTCGGCCCGGCGAGGAACTCCTCCAGATCGGCCGCCTTGGCGGCGATCGGCGGCAATTCCCGGGCGGCGGCATCTGCCGCGGCAGGTTCCGGCGCGGGCGACTGCGGCGCCGCGGCGGGTTCAGCAGCCGGCGGGGCTCCAAGATGCGTCACCGGAACCTCGTCCGGCTGGCGAGCGCGTTGTGCTTTGGGTGTGAGACCGTTCAACGATCGAGGCGCCTCTGTCGAGACAGGCTTCCTTCCATACGAGAAGCGCACGCACGCTCAAACGAGCTCGTGCACGATATCCGAGCCGGCCGCCCCCTTCCCGCACCTTTCGCCGTTCCTGTTCGCACAATGCGACAGCCAAGATGACGGGCAGCGAGCGTAGCGCGCCATCGCGGCGCCCCGACGCAAGGGGTGGCGTGGCCCAAAACCTTGTCTCCGGCCTCGGGCGCGACCGCGACGCGCTCGATTGGCGCGACGCGGATCAGCGGCCCAAGAACTCGCTGTTCTCATGCAAAAGTTGCCTGTTCCTTGGAATTGATTTCCCTGTTCCCTGCAATCGACTTCCCTGTTCCTCCGGCCGGAACGACGGTCGGGCCCCCGCCCCAGCCGACGTCGGCTGGCGCTCCGGCGCCTCGGCGCCGCCCGTTTTGGGAAGCGTCCGCGATCGCACGCCAGGGGAGCGACATTTGTTGACCTGCCAGCGCGTTTGTTTCATATTTGTTCTCCACGAAAAGCCCTCGAATGATCTGGATCAGTACGCTCCCACCCCGTCTCACGCCGCGAACCCCATCTGGCGCCCGCCCAGAGCGCCCCTGGCAGGTGGCGACCGTGGCCGTCACGCCTGCGCCTGGGCCCCGGCCTGCTCGACCCTGATGGCGGTCTCGACCTTGTCCCCGCCCGCCCCATGGGCGCTGCGGACGAAGCAGCCGTCGCGGGCGTCGAAGCCGACGACGACGCGAACGTAGCGGGGGTCGGCGCAGATGCAGGCGGTCGGGTCGAAGGCGACCCAGCCGAGGCGCGGCGCGTGAGCCTCAGCCCAGCAATGCGCCCCCGGCTCGCCGTCCCCCGCCCGGTAGCCGCCGATGAAGCGCGCCGGAATGCCGAGGAAGCGCGCGCAGGCGATGAAGATGTGGGCGAAGTCGTTCGCCCGCCCGCGTCTGAGCGCGAAGGCCTCGACCGCCGATTTGGGATGGTCCGCCTTTTGGGGCTCGAAGCTCATCGAGCTGTGCAGCGTGGCCATCAGCCGGTGCGTGGCGTCGAGCGGATCGGGCGCTCCCGCCGTCGCCTCCCTGGCGAAGTCGCGCAGCGCCCCGTTGGCGCGCGCCAGCGGGCTGTCGCGCAGGTACATTTCCGGCGGCAGCCGCTCGACGGCGCCACGCACGACACCCGCCGCGTCCGTCGTCTCGATTTCGCCGCCCGCCGTGACCGTCAGCTGCTCGATCGGCGCGCCGTGGTGCGAGAAGGTCGTCACGACGTTGCCGTGGGCGTCATCGCTCTGGCGCAGCGCGCTATCGATGTCGAGATCGATGCGCCACCCGAGCACATATTGGCTGTCGAACCCATGCGGCGTCAGGCGCAGGTTCTGGATCAGCATGCGCGCGCCCGGCTCGTAACGGTGGGCTATCTCGTGCGAAATTCGGATCCGCATGGCCGCCCGGTCCGCTCAAGTGAAGAGGTATTGCTCGGAAATCGTGTTCGACAGCCGGGCGTTGTCCTCGATGAAGGCGGTGATGAACTCGTGCAGCCCGCCCTGGAAGATTTGGGTCATGCTCGCCCGCTCCAGTTTCGCGTGCATCGCGCGCGCCTGTCTTTGCGCAACGCCGCTGCGTCCGTCGTCGCGCGCCAGGCTGTCGAGCGCGCTGTCGATATGCTCGTAGCAGGAAATCAGCGACCGCGGCATCGCCCGCTTCAGGATCAGGAGATCGGCGATCAGCCACGGCTTGACGCGGTCGCGGTATACCCAGTGGTAGGCGGTCGCCGCCGAGACCGCGCGCAGGATCGCAACCCACTGGAAATAGTCGAGCGAGCCGCCGATGGGCTCGGTCGAGGGCAGGAGCAGGTGGTACTTGACGTCGAGCAGTCGCGCGGTGTTGTCGGCGCGTTCGATAAAGACGCCGAGCCGATTGAACCAATAGGCGTCGTTGCGCAGCATCGTGCGGTAGCACGAGCCGTCGAAGTCGAGCGAGGCCTTCTTCACGTAATCGAGGAAGCGGGTCAGTGCGAGCCGGTCGAGCGGGCGGACGAAGCGATGGCTCGCCTCGAAACGCTTGAGCTCGAGCCAGGCGTCGTTGATCGCGGTCCAGGTTTCGGCGGTCAACGCGGTGCGCACCGCCCTGCCTGCGGTTCGGGCGTTTTCCAGGCAGTTGCGGATCGAGGACGGGTTGCCGAGGTCGAAGGTGAGATATTCGACCGCGCTTTCCTCGTCGAGTTCGCCATGCGCGGCGACGTAGCCGTCGTAGGCCCCGGCGGCGTTGAGCGCGCCCTCCCATTCGCGGGTTTTGTCGCCGTCCGATTTCGGCAGGTACTCGAGCCGCAGCGTCGCCTCGATCGTGCGGGCGATGTAGTCCGCGCGCTCCATCGAGCGGGCAAGCCAGAAGAGATTGTCGGCGGTTCGGGCGAGCATCGTTCAGGTCTCGTCCTCCAGGTCGTCGACGACCCAGGTGTCCTTGGTCCCGCCGCCTTGGCTCGAATTGACCACCAACGAACCCTCCCTCAGCGCCACTCGCGTCAGGCCGCCGGGGACGATCCGCACGCCGTCGGCGCCGGAAAGAACGAACGGGCGCAGATCGACGTGCCGCGGCGAAACGCCCGTCTCGAACGATGCCGGACAGGTCGAAAGCGCCAACGTCGGCTGGGCGATGTAGTTGGCCGGATCGGCCCTGATCTTGGCCGAGAATTGCTCGCGCTGGGCGGCAGTCGCGTGCGGACCGACCAGCATCCCGTAGCCGCCCGAACCGTTGACCTCCTTCACGACGAGCTCGTCGATTTGCTCGAGCACGTATTTGAGCCCGTCGGGCTCGCGGCAGCGATAGGTCGGCACGTTCTGCAAGACAGGCTCTTCAGACAGGTAAAAACGGATGAGGTCGGGAACGTAGCTGTAGATCGCCTTGTCGTCGGCGACGCCGGTGCCGATTGCATTCGCAAGCGTCACATTGCCCGCCAAATAGGCGCCGACCAGTCCCGGCACGCCCAGCACCGACGACGGATTGAACACGAGCGGATCGAGAAAGTCGTCGTCGACCCGGCGGTAGATCACGTCGACCAGACGCGGCCCGAGCCTCGTGCGCATGAACACCTGATCGTCCTCGACGAACAGATCGCGGCCCTCGACCAGCTCGACTCCCAGCTTGTCGGCGAGAAACGAGTGCTCGTAGTAAGCGGAATTGTGGAGTCCGGGCGTCAGGAGCACGATCGTCGCCTCGGCTCGATCCGTTCGCGGGGCGACCGATCGCAGGCAGGCGAGCAGCTCATCGGGATAGTCGTCGACCGGGGCGACGTGGTGCCGAGCGAACAGATCCGGCAGGAGCCGCATCGTCACTTCGCGGTTTTCCAGCATGTAGGAAACGCCCGACGGCGTTCGGGCGTTGTCCTCCAAAACGTAGAACGAATTGTCGTCGACCCGAACGATGTCGATGCCGGCGATATGCACCCAGATGTCGTGGGGCACGCAGCGGCCGATCATCTCCGGCCGGTAGTACGGATTGCGCAGGACGAGCTCGCGCGGCACGACCCCCTCCTCGAGGATGGCGCGACTGCCGTACACGTCCTTGAGGAAGAGGTTCAGCGCCTGCGCCCTTTGGGTGAGACCCGCCTCCAGCTTCCGCCACTCGGCGCGCGAAATGAGACGAGGCACGATATCGAAGGGGATGAGCCGCTCGGCAGCGTCCTTGTCGCCGTAGACGCCGAAGGTGATGCCGATCCGACGGAACATGTACTCGGCCTGCGCGCGGCGCGCGGCCAGCAAGTCGGACGGCGTCTCGTCGAGCCAGCGCGCCACCTTCCTGTAGAGCGCCCGCGTCTGAGCGCCGGCAGGCCCCATTTCATCGAACGCCTCGACCCCCTTCATGCGGCAATCCATTCCTCGCGATGCGGGATGTCCCGCGATACCGCTTTCTCACTTTGCAACTTCCATGCCGGAACCGTGGGCGAGTTCAAGCGCGCGAGTCCCCGACATCGCGATCTCCGGCGGCCATGCCCCGAAATCAGCCTCTCCCGCCATCGCCTCCGCGAGCAGCATTCGGAACGTTTCTCGCGACACTGCGACGGCGCCGAGGCTCGCCAGGTGCTCGGTCAGAAACTGCGTGTCGAGAAGACGGAAGCCGCCAGCGCGCAGCCGCGCGAAGAGATGGACAAGCGCGACTTTCGAGGCGTCTCGCGCGCGATGGAACATGCTTTCGCCGAAGAAGGCGCCCCGCAAGCTGACGCCGTAAAGGCCTCCGACGAGCGTCCCGTTCTCGTAGACTTCAACCGAATGGGCGTGCCGCGCCCGAAAAAGATCCCAGTAGAGGCGCAGGATCTCGTCGTTGATCCAGGTATTGTCGCGTTCTGCGCAGGCGAGCATCACCGCGCGAAATTCGCGGTCGGCGACGACGCGATATCGGTCCGATCGAACCGTCTTGGCGAGACTGCGCGACACGACGAGGCCGTCGAGGGGAAACACTCCTCGCTCGTGCGGCTCGACCCAGAAAAGCTCCTTGGCCTCCCGGCTCTCGGCCATCGGGAAGACGCCGATCGAATAGGCCCTGAGCAGGATGTCCGCCGACAGCTGGAATGGGCGCGGGCTGCTCCTCATGGGCGCAATGGTGGAACCGTCCAACCGGGCCGTCAAGGCGGTGGGCGCGCCGAGTTCGCCGTGCGGCAAGACACCCTTTTGGCCACGCCGGACGGAAAGTTCAGGGATTTCGATGCGACGTTCCCCTCGACGCTCTCGTCCCGGCTCAGGCCGGCTTTTTGAGCTTCACCACATTGTGCAGCGTATCATCGGCGGATTCGAAGAAGCGCCGGATCCCGCGCGCCGCCTGCCGGATCCGCTGCTCGTTCTCGACCAGCGCGAGGCGCACGAAATCGTCGCCGTGCTCGCCGAAACCGATCCCCGGCGCGACGGCGACGTCGGCCTTCTCGATCATGAGCTTCGAGAACTCGAGGCTGCCGAGATGGCGAAAGCGTTCCGGCACCTGCGTCCAGGCGAACATCGATGCGCGCGGCTTTTCGATCGGCCAGCCGGCCGCGGCGAAGCTCTCGATCATCACGTCCCGCCGACGCTTGTAGATCGCGCGCATCTCGCGAATGCACTCGTCCGGCCCGTTGAGCGCGGCGGCGGCCGCGACCTGGATTGGCGTATAGGCGCCGTAGTCGAGGTAGGACTTCACGCGCGCGAGGGCCGCAAGCAGGCGCTCGTTGCCGACGGCGAAGCCGATCCGCCAGCCGGCCATTGAAAAGGTCTTCGACATCGAGGAGAACTCGACCGCCATGTCGAACGCGCCCGGCGCCTGAAGGACCGACGGGGGCGGCTCGTCCTCGAAATAGACCTCGGCGTAGGCGACGTCGGACAAAACGAAGATCTCGTGCTTGCGGGCGAAAAGCACGAGGTCCTTGTAGAAGTCGAGCGAGGCGACCATCGCGGTCGGGTTGGACGGGTAGCAGACGACGACTGCGATCGGTTTCGGAATCGAATGAATGATCGCACGTTCGAGCGCGACGAAGAACTCGGGCGAAGGCTCGGCCGGGACAGAGCGGATGACGCCGCCGGCCATCAGGAAGCCGAAGGCATGGATCGGATAGGACGGATTGGGCACCAGCACGACATCGCCGGGCGCAGTGATCGCCTGCGCCATGTTGGCGAAGCCCTCCTTCGAGCCGAGGGTGGCGACGACCTGCGTCTCCGGGTCGACCTTCACGCCGAACCGCCGGGCGTAATAGCCCGCCTGCGCCCGCCTGAGGCCGGCGATGCCCTTCGAGGCGGAGTAGCGGTCAGTGCGCGGCTTGCCGACCGTCTCGACGAGCTTGTCGAGCACGTGTTGGGGGGCCGGCAAATCCGGGTTGCCCATGCCGAGATCGATGATGTCGGCGCCGGCCGCGCGCGCCTTGGCTTTGAGCTTGTTCACCTGCTCGAAGACGTAGGGCGGCAGGCGCCGCACGCGGTGGAAGTCACTCATCGGTTCCGGATGTCCTCGGCAGCCCGGCGGCGCCCGCGCCGTCATGGCTCTGTTAGCAAGAGCGGGCCGGCCCCGCAAACCTTGTCCTATTGATTGGCGTTCGCGGGCTTCGCCTTCGCCGTCTTGGCCGCGGCCTCCTCCGCCGCCGCTTTTGCGGCCGGCGGATAGGCCTGCCGAAGCGCGTCGTCCCGCTTTTCGATCGAGTCGAGATCGCCTTTCACCGCGCCCAGCTCCTTGCCGTTCAAGGCGGGTTTGGCCGGCTCGGGCGGAGGCTGGAAGACCGGAATATAGTCGAGGTCGCCGCCTGGACGGGACTTGAGGACGAAATCGGCCGGCGGCGCCACGTCGGTCGCAAAGCCCAGCATCTTCATCACGCTCTTCAGCGGGCTGTCGGCCTGTTGGGCGAGGCTCGTCGAGGCCCACACGCAGGCGGCGGCCGCAACGACGATTGGTGCCTTTGCACTCGCCATCCTCTTCGTCCTCTTGTCCAAATCCGCACGCGCCACCAGCGAATCGCGTTCCCGCCGAAAAGTCGTTGTGGCGTCTGGGCGGGGTAGTGACCTATTATGACGAAAACAGGACCGGTGTTATCCGGGCATCCCCTTGGGAACGCGTCATGCCGAATATCCATCGGAAGACAGTTGCGCCGCGCGCGAACGCCGCCAAGCCCGAGGCGCTCGTCGACGGTCCGCAGGGCAATCCCGCGGAGCCGTCGTCCCTGGGCGAAGGCGGGTCGCCGAAAGGAGACGAGGCGGCGGCCAAGAGGGTTTCAAAGAAGCCTTCGGCGCCGGCCGCGGCGAAAAGGGCGACGACTCCGCCGAAGCCGAAATGGGTCAGCGCATTGCCTGCGCCGGCGCGAAAGCCGCGCGGTTCGCCAAGCCGGACGAAGCCCGAGGCGCTCGACGACTGGGTCAACGCCCGGCCGTCGAGCCCGCCCGAGACCTCGGGGAGGACAAAGGCGCAGGCGCCGAAGCCTGCGGCCGACGAAGCCGCGCCCGCTGCTGCGGCGCGGGCGGCCTCAACCGCCGCCAGGCCCACGGCCCAAGGACCGAGGCCCGAGGAGCCGTCCGCATCCCCGACCGCCGGCGCCGCTCCCGCGCCCGCCGTCGCGGCTCTTTCCCCGCCGCCGGCCGCGAAGAAGCTCGCCGAACCCCCTCCGATGGCAGCAGAAGCTGCGGCCCTTATCCAGGCGGCCATCCCCTCTACCGCAACAGCGGCCCCGGCCGAACGATCATCGCCCGCGCCGAAAGCCCCTTCCGCCGCCGATCCGGCGGCTAGCGGCGCCTTCGGCTTTGGCGCCAACTACCCGCTCCTCAACTCCGAGGCGTTTGCGCGCAACATCGCGAGTGCGATCGAGCACGCGGGCCGCGCGGTCGCCGCCTATCTGCGACCGCGCGAGACGGGCGAGATCAAGACGACGATCGCCGATGAAGTCGGCGAAATGGTTCGTTCGCTCGGCGACGTCGCCGAATATTACATGTCCGATCCCGCAGCGCGCGATCGAGGCGCAGACGGCGCTGACCACGCAGTTCATCGACCTGTGGGCTGCGACGCTGCAGCGCTTCCAGGGCATGCCCGCCAAGCCGGTCGCCGAGCCCGACCAGTCGGACAAGCGCTTCTCGGACGTGGAGTGGCGCGACAATCCGTTCTTCGACTTCCTCAAGCAGGCCTATGTGCTGGCGACACGGTGGGCAGACGATCTCGTCAGCCGCGCCGACGAGCTCGAGTCACATGAGCGGCACAAGGCGCAATTTTATTTGCGGCAGGTCACTGCGGCGCTCGCGCCCTCGAATTTCATCGGCACCAATCCCGAGCTCATTCGCGCCACGCTCGCCGAGAGCGGCGAGAACCTCGCCCGAGGCCTTAAAATGCTGGCGGAGGACATCGAGGCGGGAAAGGGCAATCTGCGCATCCGCCAGTCGGACGCGCGCGCCTTCAAGCTCGGCGTCAACATGGCCACGACGCCCGGCAAGGTCATCTTCCGCAACGAGCTTATCGAGCTCATTCAATACGCGCCGACGACAGGTGAGGTCTACAAGCGGCCGCTCCTGATCGTGCCGCCCTGGATCAACAAGTTCTACATCCTCGACCTCAACCCCGAGAAGTCGTTCATCCGGTGGGCCGTGTCACAGGGACTGACGGTATTCGTCATCTCCTGGGTCAATCCCGACACCCGCCACGCCGATAGGGACTTCGCCGCCTACATGCACGAAGGCGTCCTCACGGCGCTCGACTGCATCGAGCAGGCGACCGGAGAGCGCGAGGTCGCGGCGATCGGCTATTGCGTCGGCGGCACGCTGCTGGCCGCGACGCTGGGCTACCTGGCCGCGATCGGCGACAAGCGGATCGACAGCGCGACCCTCTTCACCGCGATGGTCGACTTTACCGAACCCGGCGACCTGCGAGTGTTCGTGGACGCCGCGCAATTAAAGGCGACTGAGGAGCGGATGGTCGACCGGGGCTATCTCGAGGGCTCGGCGATGGCTTCGGCCTTCAACATGCTGCGGCCGAACGACCTCATCTGGTCGTATTACGTCAACAATTACCTCAAGGGCAAAGAGCCGATGCCCTTCGACCTCCTGGTGTGGAACTCCGACTCGACGCGAATGCCCGCGGCGAACCACACCTTCTACTTGCGCCACTGCTACCTTCAAAACGACCTGTCGAACGGGCGCATGGTGCTGAGCGGCAAGACGATCGACCTCGAGAAGGTGACGATCCCGATCTATGAGCTGGCGAGCAGAGAGGATCACATCGCCCCCGCCCGGGGGGTGTTCAGGGGCGCCAAGTGCTTCGGCGGCCCGGTGCGCTTCGTTCTCGCTGGCTCGGGCCACATCGCCGGCGTCGTCAACCCAGCCGAGAAGCCGAAATATCAGTTCTGGACCGGCGGCCCGGTCGAGGGCGACCTGGACTCCTGGCTCGCGAAGGCGAGGGAGACGCCCGGCTCCTGGTGGCCGGACTGGATCCAATGGATCGCCGCCCAGGCGCCCGAGAAGGTTCCCCCCCGTACGCCGGGCGAAGGCAAGCTGAAAGCGATCTGCGACGCGCCAGGGGAATATGTGCGGGTGAAGGAGTGAGACCGGTCTGTCTCAACCAGCCGACCTCGGCGGCGATCGGTTTCCCGTCGTATACGCGGTCGGTGGCCGCGTCCGCCGCGTTGTTTTTCTGTCGGGCGCCGCGCGACCCCGCCCGGGCCTGAGCCGGGGTCAATACATAGTTGTGGCGCCCGAGTTGCCGATCAACTAGACTCCTCTGGGAGCGGGAACTATACCAGCGCTGGCCCGTTTGCGGCCGAGCGACGCGATGCACGCCTCCATGCAATTGGCCACGACCAGGACGTTCGCCCCGACGCCGCCTGACCCGACAGAGTCCCTCATGCTCCAGAATTCCTTTTCGCCGGCGCCCGACTCGGCTGATCTCGACCTCGAGGCGTTCGCCGAGGCGGTGCATGCGGGCGAGGTCACCGTCGTGGACGTCCGGGAGCCGCACGAATTCGCCGCAGGCCACATTCCCGACTCGGTCAACCTGCCGATGTCGAGCTTCGATCCCCGGGACCTGCCGACGGGCAAGCCGGTTGTGCTGATCTGCCAATCCGGGCGGCGGTCGCGCAACGCGCTCGACCGGGCGAGAGCGGCAGGACGCGACGACGTCAAGCACTACGCCGGCGGCATGTCGCAGTGGCGCATGCATGGCGGCGACGTCGCGACCTGAGGGAGAGGATACATCAGCGACCGGTTGAGACGTCGCCTGCGCCGTCGCGGAGGCCACGTCATGCCTCAGCATCAGGCCGAACACGGCGCACGAGGCCGACTCGCGCGCCGAGGCGAATAAAGTGTAAGAGAACCGGTCGGGCGAGGCGCGCAAGCCGACATGATGAGCACGCGTCGGGTCGCCTGAGGCCGCGCCGAAAACCGCCAGATAACGTCATCATGGAGGGACAGCCGATGCTTTCCGGACTCGCCCTGCGATGAACCGTCACTTCGACGCCGTCGTGATCGGCGCCGGCCAGGCCGGGCCGCCGATGGCGGGCCGGCTTGCCGCGGCCGGTCAAAAGGTCGCGCTCATCGAGCGCAAGCTGATCGGCGGAACCTGCGTCAACGTAGGCTGCACGCCGACCAAGGCGCTCGTGGCCAGCGCTGACGCCGCGCATCTCGCGCGCCGCGCGGGCGACTTCGGGGTGCACGCCGGGCCCGTCGGCGTGGATTTCGCTGCGGTGATGGCGCGAAAGGATAAAGTCGTCGGCAACTCCCGCTCGCACCTCGAGGCCTGGCTGCGCGACACGGCGAATTGTACGGTCGTGCGGGGCCATGCGCGCTTTTCGTCGCCGACGACGGTCGAGGTCGGCGAAGACGTGCTCGAAGCCGAGCGCTTCTTCATCAATGTCGGCGGCCGCGCGATCGTGCCGGATTTCCCGGGCGTCGATCAGGTCAGGACGCTCACCAACACGAGCCTGCTCGAGCTCGACGCCCTGCCCCGCCACCTCGTCGTCGTCGGCGGTAGCTATGTTGGGCTCGAGTTCGCCCAGATGTTCCGCCGCTTCGGCGCCGCGGTCACGGTGGTCGAGAAGGCGCCGCGGCTCTGCAGCAGAGAGGACGAGGACGCTTCCGATGCGATCCGCGAAATCCTCGAGGCGGAGGGCGTCGCGATCCGCTGCGACGCCGAGTGCATAAGCTTCGCGCCGCGCGGAGCCGATATCGCTGTCGGCGTCAATTGCGCGAGCGGCGAGCCCGAAGTCGTCGGGTCCCATGTCCTGCTCGCGGTCGGCCGGCGGCCCAACACCGACGACCTCAGCCTCGACGCGGCGGGCGTGGCGGTCGACGAGCGCGGCTTTATTGGCGTCGACGATGGGTTGCGGACCAGCGTCCCCCACATTTTTGCGCTCGGCGACTGCAACGGCCACGGCGCCTTCACCCACACCTCCTACAACGATTTCGAGATCGCAGCGGCGAACCTGCTCGACGGCGCTTCGCGCAAGATCAGCGACCGCATTCCGGCCTACGCTCTCTACGTCGACCCGCCGCTCGGACGTGTCGGCCTGACCGAGGCCGAGGCGCGCGCGAAAGGCCATGCGGTTCGGATCGGCCGCCGGCCGATGACCCGCGTCGCCCGCGCGGTCGAGAAAGGCGAGACGCAGGGCTTCATGAAGGTCGTGGTCGACCGCGACAACGACGCGATTCTCGGCGCGGCGATCCTGGGCGTCGGCGGCGACGAGGCGATCCACGGCGTGATCGAGGCGATGGCGGCCGGCGTGACGGCATCGGCGTACACGCGTGTAATGGCGATCCATCCGACGGTTTCCGAGCTCGTGCCGACGGTGTTCGGCGAGCTGTCGGATTGATTTGACCTTACCCCTTCCCCAGCGATGCTGGGGACAGGGGCTCTGCGGGCGCGGGCGAAGCGATCCTGATTCTGGTAGCTTGAAGATCCCCTTCCAGACCCAATCTGACCCAGATGGCTGAATCGACCATCACCACGAAATGCTGCATCGCCGGCGGCGGGCCGGCGGGAATGATGCTCGGATTCCTGCTGGCGCGCTCCGGCGTCGACGTCGTCGTTTTGGAGAAGCATGCGGATTTCTTCCGCGATTTCCGCGGCGACACGGTTCATCCCTCGACGCTCGAGGTGATGGGCGAGCTGGGGCTCATCGACGATTTCCTGAAACTGCCGCACCAGAAGCTCGAAACGGTGGCCGGCCAGGTCGGCGCCGAGCGCCTCGAGTTCGCGGATTTCCGCCATTTGCCGACGCGCTGCAAATTCGTCGCCCTGATGCCGCAATGGGACTTTCTCGATTTCCTGGCCGAGAAAGCCAAGCGATTCCCAGCGTTCAAACTGCGCATGCAGGCCGAGGCGAAAGACCTCATCGAGGAGGGTGGCCGAATTGTGGGGCTTCGTGCGGATACGCCGGACGGCGCTCTTGCCGTTCGCGCCGATCTGGTGGTCGGCTGCGACGGACGTCATTCGACGGTGCGCGCGAAAGCCGGACTCAAGGGCGACGACTATGGCGCACCCATGGACGTGCTCTGGTTTCGCGTATCGCGCAAGGACAGCGACAGCGCGGACGCCTTCGGCCATATCGAAGCCGGCAAGCTCATGGTCATGCTCGATCGCGGCGACTATTGGCAGTGTGCTTACGTCATTCCCAAGGGCGGAATCGAGCGGGTGAAGTCGGAGGGCCTGGACGCTTTCCGCAGGCGCGTCCTCGATATGTCGCCCTTTCTCGGCGATCGCTTAGGCGAACTGAAGAGCTGGGACGACGTCAAACTCCTCAGCGTGGCGGTCGATCGACTGCGACGATGGTGGCGGCCGGGGCTCATCTGCATCGGCGACTCGGCGCATGCGATGTCGCCGATCGGCGGGGTGGGCGTCAACCTCGCGGTGCAGGACGCGGTCGCCGCCGCCAACCGGCTCGCAGGCCCGCTCCGAAGAGGCGAGGCGAGGGACGCCGACCTTCAGGCCATCCAGAAGCGGCGCACCCTGCCCGTGCGCTTCACGCAGCGGCTCCAGCTCGCCATCCAGGAGCGGATCATCAGCCGCGTTCTGGCAAGCGAGCGGCGGCCGAAGCCGCCGCTGTTCTTCAGGCTTTTCAATCTCTTTCCGGTCTTGCGGCGCATCCCGGCCCGCTTGCTTGGGCTCGGCGTTCGGCCTGAGCACGTGCGCACGCCTGAGGCCCGCTGATCAAGAAGGCGGCCCAAGCAGGACCGCCTTCGTCACGGCGAGCGTGGCGTTGCCCGTCTCCGCGACCGGTCAGTGGTTAGGGTAATAGTAATGGTGGGGGCCAGGATAGGCGGGGGCATAGTTATGCTCGCGCATCCAGCGCGCGCCCTGCCTGGCATACGCCTTGCTCTGGTTGAAGTGGTTGAACGACCGGTCGAAAGGCGTCGTGGACGGTTGGCCGGGCGTGACGCCGTATCCCGTCTGCGCGACGGCCACGGCCGGTGTGAGAGCGAGGGCCGCGCCGAGGCCGATCAGGGCAATTGTCTTGAGCATGGTTTTCTCTCCTTCGGGAAAAATCTCAACCAATGTGTGTTGCGGGTTCGCATCCCGCAATCGGGGCGTCGTCACGAACGCTTGAACTCGCCCCGCGCGGCGCGATTTCAGTGTCAACCCGCGGCGCAAGTCGCGGGGGAGGTTCTCGCCTTCGGCAAGCCCACCCCTCCCCTCAGCTCCATTCCGGGGCGAACGGCGTGCGTAGGCTCCCGACCTCGGGGAAGTCGAAGCCGAAATGGACGGAGACGCAAGGTCGCTCAAGGCTCGGCGATCCGACTGCGCTTATTGAGCATCAGCAGGAATTCCTGGAGGCCTGGAATGCCTATTTCGGCAAATCGGCTTAGCGCACAGGCAACGAGCGTCGAATTCCCCGAAAGATCGATCCGCATTGCTCTCTCAGACGGTCGCGAAATCTCGGCGCCGCTTGCTTGGTTCCCGCGCTTGAGGGACGCGACCGACCAACAGCGCGCCAACTGGCGTCTGATTGGCCCGGCGAGGGCGTCAACTGGCCAGACGTCGACGAAGACGTCTCGGTCAACGCATTGCTGGGGCTGCCGACGTAGCGGGAAACACCGCAAACGTCCGCCGGAGCGCTGCGCCGCGCCTCTCGCCCTGCGCAGCCTCACGCCCGCTTCGCCGCGAACGGCGACTCGAATCTCGCCGCCTTGCCGAGTTCGGCCTCAATCTCGAGCAGGCGATTGTACTTGGCGATGCGCTCGCTGCGGCTCGCCGATCCGGTCTTGATCTGGCCGCCGCCCATCGCGACCGTGAAATCGGCGAGGAACGCATCCTCGGTTTCGCCCGAACGGTGCGAGACGACGTAATTCCATCCCGCCTTGCGACAGAGGGCGATCGCCTCGATCGTCTCGGTGACGGTGCCGATCTGGTTGAGCTTGATGAGCACCGCGTTCGCCGCCTTCTCCTCGACGCCGCGCCGGATGAAAGAGGGGTTGGTGACGAAGATGTCGTCGCCGACGATCTGGATGCGGCCGCCCTGCGCCGCGGTCTGTCGCGCGAACCCCGCCCAGTCGTTCTCGTCGAAGCCGTCCTCGATCGACACGATCGGGAACGCGTTGATCCACTTCTGATAAAGGGCGATCATCTCGTCGCTGCTCTTGCGCCCGCCCTTCGACTTGGCGAGATCATAGGCGCCGTCGGCGTAGAAGGAGCTCGCCGCCGGATCGAGGGCGATGGCGACGTCCTTGCCGGGCTTGTAGCCCGCCGCCTCGATCGCCTTGACGATCAGCTCGCAGGCCTCCTCGTTGCTGCCGAGATTGGGGGCGAAGCCACCCTCGTCGCCGACGGAGGTCGCGTAGCCCTTGCCCTTGAGCAGCTTGGCCAGCGCATGGAAGGTCTCGGCGCCGTAGCGCAAGGCTTCGGCGAAGCTCGGCGCGCCGATCGGCATCACCATGAATTCCTGGAAGTCGACCGAGTTTTCCGCGTGCTTGCCGCCGTTGACGATGTTCATCATCGGCACGGGCAATCGTGTCGCGCCGACGCCGCCGAGATAGGCGTAGAGCGGCAGCTTCGCCGACTGCGCCGCCGCGCGCGAGACCGCCATCGACACGCCGAGAATCGCATTGGCCCCGAGCTTGCCCTTGTTCGGCGTGCCGTCGAGCGCGATCATCAGCCCGTCGATTTCGGCCTGGCGCTGAGGATCGTGGCCGATCGCCAGAGGCGCGAGCTTGTCGTTGACGTTCGCCACCGCCTTCAGCACGCCCTTGCCGCCGTAGCGGGCCTTGTCGCCGTCGCGCAGCTCGACCGCCTCGTTCTCGCCGGTCGACGCGCCGGAGGGAACCGACGACGTGGCGAGCGTGCCGTCGTCGAGCCCGACGCGCACGCGCACCGTCGGATTGCCGCGCGAGTCGAGGATTTCGAGCGCCTGTACGAACGAGATTTTCGCCATCGATAACACTCCATTTAACAGCGATCACTGGAGCCACGACTATGCGAGCGTGCATCGACTGGCCGCAGATCCTTCCCATGAATCCGATGCGCCAGGAGTCATCAGCCGAGCAGGCGTTTTTGGGGAACCCCATCCCCGTCGATTTCTTGAAAGCTAGTCCCTGACCTACAGAAAGGTCAATGCGGCAATTCGACCGCGAGCGCCTTTCCGGGGCGGCCAGCGCAGCTCAGGCTATCGGAACTGACGGCGGACTTGGTCTCGTTCGCCGCCGTTTTGGTTTCTGACGCGCAGCTCATTGGCGTGACTTTCCTCAGGCGCTTGATGGAGAGGTCGCTCCAGCCCGCCTCTCCGTCTTCTCTGAGAAGACTTCCCGATAGACGTCCTCGCCGAAACTCGTGGTGAGCGGCTCCCCTTCGATCAGCTTGAAGGTCCGTCGGCCGTCCTCCAGGCGGTCGGCCCTCAGGAACAGCGTCGAATTTCTGCGCGTCTCGAAAATGCCGTGCGTGAACGCGAACTGATGGCTGACGAACACGACCTTGTGCGATCCCTCCAGCAGCGCCGACACGATCTGCCGCGCGATTTCCGATCCCTCGCGCTCGTTCGTCGCCGCGAACGATTCGTTGAACAGGATCCGCGAGCGGGGCTTCAGGTTGTCGACGATTGCGTTCATGCGGCTCAGCTCTTCATCGAACTTGCCGCTTTTCATCGCCGCGTCCTCCTCGCGCTTGAAATGGGTGAAGAGAGCGTTCACGACGTTGATCTCGAGGCTCGCGGCGGGGGCGAACATGCCGCTCTGAGTCATCAATTGAGCGAGGCCGAGGCTCCTCAGAAACGTCGTCTTGCCCCCCTGATTGGCGCCCGTGACGATGATCAGGTTCTTGCCGTCCGCCCCGACGTCGTTGCCGACCGGACGCTTGTTCGACGTCAGCGCGAGGCAGACGTCGTAGAGGTCCCGGCTCGAGAACCTGAGGGCGCCAGCTTCGCTCACCTCGGGAAAGACGAACGGCGTCCGCAGTTCGAGAAGCCGTTCATGGAGGTTGAGGCAACCGATGTAGAACGCCAGTTCGGTTCGCAGATGGTTGAAGAAGCTCGCGATATGGTCGGCGCTCTTGGCGAGGGCGTCCGCCGCGAGTCCCAGGCCGTGGTCCCTCAACACCGACATCGCTCGCGCGCCGGCCTCGTCTCGCGGAGCGAGATATAGGGTGTAGCTGTCGGGGTCTGCCCCCGAAGACCCTTTGGGAAGCCTCGGAGAGGTCTTGGTAGGCGCGCTCGAACCAGTTGCCCGGTTCCTTCAGCGGCCGCCGCAGGACGTAGTCCACGGCCTTGAGGCCCTTCCCCAGCGCCGCGCTGACGAGAACGCCATCGTAGAATTTCAGCCGCTTCAGCTGCTTGTCGATCAGCGCGAAATAGTCGTCGTCGAGCTCTCGCGCGAGCGTCGCAAACATCTTCGAAAACGCCTCGGATCGAAATTTCGCGCCGTGCCGATCGACCAGGCCCCGCACCTTCTTCAACACGTCGACGAAGACCGCCATCCGCTCGACCGAATTGTCGAGCAGGCCCGAGGGGTACTCGCGAAAGCGGGGCCATATCTTCCTCTGCCGCTGGAACAACTCTTCGCCGAGGCCGTACAGCCCGCGGACAACCTCCGGATTGCGCAGGCAGTCCTTCAACGCCTCCTGTCGATATCGGATTGTCGCGACATCGTTCGACGCCGCGCCCAATATCGCCCTCGTCGCCACGTCGAGAACGAGCTCGTCCTTGACCGCCATGGCCGCAAACAGCGTGGGGAGCTCCAGGTCCCGAGTGAGATCGCTCTCGTTTGGCGGAAGGTCGCGCTTGACGTCGAAGTCGCGATCCCGATGCATGAGGTAGGCTTTCATGGGTTCAGCCTCTCCCTCAATTGCCCGTAGGTAAGCCGATATTTTTCCGCGACCGAAATCGCGTAGGCGAGCCCGTCGGGCGGGCGTCGGGTAACCTTGAACGTGCGCTGCGCGAGATCGCCCGGTTTGACGTTGCTCGCCATGCTGACCGTGGTGTCGCTCAGCGCATTCAGCTCGTCGATGAACGTGACGCACAGACAGAGCGCATCCAGCGGCAATGATCCGGGTGAGAATCTGCGTGCTGAGGAAGATTGCGTCGCTCAGGCTGGTTGAATTGAAGACCTCGTTCAAAATGATGATGGAGTCGGACGTCGCCGAAGCCAGCGTGTTGTGCATACGATAGAGATCGTCGTGCAGCTTTCCGCGCAGATTGTGGAGGTCTTCCCCCTTCTCGAAATGGGTGAACAATCGGTCGAAGAGGAACAGCTGCGCGCTCGCCGCCGGAACGGGGCATCCGAGCGCGGCGAGAGTGTGCAGCTGGCCGACCGTGCGGGCGAAGGTGGTCTTTCCGCCCTGATTGGGTCCGGAGACGATGATGATCCGTTCGCGCCCGTGGAGAAAGTAATCGTTGGTCACGACCTTATTGTCCGAATCGACGAGCTTCCGGGCGAGCGCCAGGTCGTAGCATTGGGAAACGTTCTCCTCCTTGCTCTGCCTCGACACCTTCGGGTAGCAGAACGGGAGACCCGCGGCGCCGATGCGGCGAATATGCACAAGGTAGGCGACATAGAATTGGATTTCCCGGTCGAATCTCGCAACCACCGGGTCCAGGAACTTGGCGCTTCGCGCAATATAGGCCTCGAGCTCCGCGAACGGTTCCGGGAACAGGCGCGCGACGCGTTCGAGGACGCCGGCCTCGATATGATTCATCTGATCGTAGTCACCGAACTTGAAATTGTGATCGGCGGCCGCGCCCTGCCTGAACTTCTCGAAGTCGGCCTGGATCTCGGCCCCGTAATCGGGCGCGCCGTCATAGGCCGCAACCGTGATCGAGCTGTTTCCAATCAACATGGTGTAGCGGAGGGACGCCAGCCTGGCCTTGATCGCCGCCGCATCCGTCTTGAGCTGTTGAAACTTCGAGGACGCCACATAGGCGTCGAGATAGGCGAGGAAACCGGCGAGACCGGCCGATCCGGGCGGCGACGCGCTGAGCGCCGAAAGCAACTGCTCGACGGACTGGCAGTAGAGTTCGATCGCGTCGCGCGACCAGGCCAGCTTCTGGTGCTTGTAGTGCATTTTGGCCGCCTGGCCGACGTGGTCCCGCACGGAACGCTGCCCGTTGGCAAACTCGTTGATCGCGGCGAAGCGGGACCGATCCTCCAGATCCCGCATGACCTCCTGGCGGTACTCCACCGCCTCGACCGTTCTCAAAGGCCGATGGAACAACGGCCCCAGGTTGTATTCCTGCTTGCCGGTGATGATCGAGGCGACGATCTGGTCGAGATTGAGGTCGCGAAAAAAGGCTGGCGCCTCCGACGCCCCCGGCTTTTCCCGCTCGGACGGCAGGTCCAGCACGCTGCGAAAGGCGACGCCCGGAGGGAATCGCTCGTCAACCACGGCCGCCTCGCCGACCCGATCGGATACGTCCCAGGCAGAGGCCGAGCTTTCGCGCCGAGACATTGGCTCTCTCCGTTCGTCACAAGACGTTTGGAGAAGTCATCAGCCCAAAAAAGGGCGCTTAAAGGCGAACTCCATCGCCTGAATGAAAGTTAGCGCACGCCTTGGTTTTGTCAACGCTGCCCATCCATGAACCATCCAGGCTCAGCAGAGTTCCCGGGGATGGCGATGATCAAGCAACGCAACTCGAGTGAGATGCGTATGAGCTTAACGATTGCGGGCGTAGCGGGTCGCTCCGCCTTCGCGCGTGTTACTCTCCGACTGAATGGAAGAGGACGATCATCGCAGCCGCTTCTCGCTCAAACTACGCCTTCGGCACGAAGGCCGCTTTCTCGCGCATCCCGCCCGTTCGTACGGCCTATCTTGAAGGGCCGCAAAGGTGAAACCAGAATTTCAACATTTCAACAGAGACAAAAGGCCGGGCGCCCAGCGCAACTGAAAATCGTCGATTGCCCTGCCTACGCCTTGGCGAAAGCGCGCGACAACCTTGTTGTTCAAGGGAAGCGATTTTAAAATGACGGATTTTTAGCCGGCGGTTCGAGGGTCGCCAGTCGCGTATTGCGCTCATGCGTTCGAATTGAACATGGCCGCGACCGGCGGCGGGTTGACGGAGGGAAGAGCAAATGGATCTTCACATGCTGCCTCGGATGGCGCCCCGCCTGTCTGCCTCGCCGCCCCTGAACAAAAGTTGAACAATCCCTTAACTCCTGCGGAACACCCGTGTACTTTACGTCTTATGGACCGCTGTCGCGGCGCCGGCGAAATGAGCATGACCGACGAGCCCTCTCCTCTGGACGGCGCCGAGGCGCGGGCGCTCGCGAAGAAGCGCCAGACTGCCGAACTTTCTCGAGCTGGCGGAGAGGCGATTTTCGACGCTTGTCCTTTCCGGCTTTCCGCACCAGTCAAATCGCCAAGGCGCCGGACGAGCGCTCGTCGCCGTGCGGCGCATCGTCGACAGCGCCGTCGCCGAGCGCAGGCTCGACAGGCATGCGAGCGCCACGCCCGCGTGCAGGTCGCGCGCCTCATAGAGGCGCTCCCGCATGTCGACTTCAAATTGAGCAGGGCGTTATCCGCGCCTTCGGGCACTACCCCAAGATCATATCGCCAACTCGACCGCTACCGCGGGCTCGCGCCTGCCGATCGCCGGTGCGCGTCTCGCGCACCTTTGTCGACAGACGCCGCCTCGCCGACGCGCAGGCTCTGCCCACGCAGCGAGCGCCCCGGCCCGCGTGCGGGTCGCGGCCGTCTCTCCGCCCAACCCATTGAAAGTCGCTCCCGCATGTCGACTTCAAAGCTTGAGAAGGGCGATATCCGCGCCTTTCGGGCCCTACGCCCCAAGATCATAGCTCCCAACTCGACCGGCTACCACGGGCTCGTCGCCTGCGGATTGGAGGGTGCGCGTCTCGCAAGGCGGAGCCCGGATGTGTCGCGCGGGGGGCCACGGGCCAAACCTCTTTCAGCCGTCGCGACCCAACACGCCGAACTCCACCGCGGTCTTGACGTAGAAGAGGTGGACGTTTTCCGCTCTGAGCCGCTCGAACAGACGGGTCGCCTCTTCCGAAGTCACGGCGACAAGCACCTCGATCGGCTGATCGGCAAGCTCGAAGAAATGCGCGGAGTGTATCCGGCCGCCGCGGCTGAAACTCTCGCCGCCTGAATGCAGGCTGGCGCCCCGAAGGCCCAATTCGTTCACGAGGCCGAGCAGCCATTCGCCGATCGGCTTGCCCTTGTGTCGACGTCCCTGGTGGCTGAAAAAGGTGATCTGATAGCCGTTCATGGCGCCCTCCTCACAGCGATTTCAGCGCTTGCCAGGAGGCGAGACCGGCGATGGTCATCGCCAGCGACCCGATGACGTGAACGCCGATCGCCCCCGCCGCCCAGATAAACCTGCCCTCCTGCAACGAGGTGACGACTTCGGCCGAAAAAGTGGAGAAGGTCGTGAGGCCGCCGCAAAAGCCGGTGACGATCAAGAGCCGCCACTCCGGCGCTAGGTAGGGCGCCTGCGCGAGATAGGCGATCGCGAACCCGATGATGTAGCCGCCGATGAGATTGGCGGCCAACGTGCCCGGCGGCAGAACGGGGAGAAGACTGTTGAGGCGCACGCCGAGTTGCCAGCGCAGAAGGGCGCCGGAGCTGGCCCCGAGGGAAATCGCGACAACAGGCCGCCACGTCATTGCGGTCGCTATGTAAAACTTCATTCACCTTCGGTCCCGTTCGCTGGTCAAATGAGCGCGATGATCAGGATGCCGAGCAGCAGCGCGCCGATCAAAGCGAGATAGAAGTTGAGTTGGCCGGACTGAATGATCCGGAGGGCGCCGGCCAGCGCGGTCACCAGCCTCTCGAGCGGCGCGAACAGATACGGGCCGAAAATCGGGGCGACGTCGTGCGTGAACACGAGTCGGCGGGTAAAATACGGCTGGCCGTCGCTTTCCGCGGCCAGCACCCTCTCCGTCTCCACGGTGGGGCGATAAACGAAGCTGTAGAATGTCCGCAGCGCGTTCGAGAAGGTCAGCGCCGTCGTCGCCGAGCGGCTCGGGTCCTGTTCGCGCCCTCCGTACCAGACAGGCGCGACCCGCGCGGGGCCTCGCCTCGACGCGAGCAACAACGCGACAGGAACCAACGCCAACAGCGGCATCGCGATCACGAGCTTGCTCGGCGAGATGAAGGCGAACTTCGCCGTCAGCGGGACCAGAAGCCATCCGTCATGCATGTTCGTCGCCGCGGGCGCGCCGAAATTCGCCAAAACGACAGGCTCCAGGGTCGTGAGCCAAAGCGGCATCCCGACGGCCAGCGCGAGCACGAGGGCGCCGAGCAGGCCGACGGCCATCTGGTTCGAAGCTGGGATCTCGGCGCCGTTAGAATCTTTGCGTCCGAGCAGTCCGATCCCGAAGACCTTGATGAAAGTGGCGAAAGCGATCGCCGCGGTAAGAGCGAGCCCGGCCCCCGCGAGGGCCGCCGTCAGGCGACTCGCGAGGCTGGAAAGATGGAAGCCCTGGAAGAAAGTCTGGAACAGATACCACTCGCTGACGAAACCCGCCTGCGGCGGCATCGCCGACAGGCTCATCGCCGCAAACAAGGCTCCTGCGCCGAAGACCCACGAGCTGTCGCGGAGCACCCCACGCTGCACCAGAGCGTAGTCTCCGACCTTTCGATAAACTCCGTCGGCCGCAAGAAACATCGCGCCCTTGGCGAGCGCGTGGCCGGCGAGGTGAATGAGGGCCACCGTCCAGGCGAGCCCGGCGAGATCCATCAGGCCGTCCTGACGGAACATTAGGCACGCGCCCAGGAGGCTGACCGCGATCGATCCGTTTTCCGCGGAGGAAAGGCTGAGGAGCTCGCGCCATCCATCCTGCTGGAACGCGTAGAGGGCGGTGAGTATCGCGCTGATAACCGCAATGGCGACGACGAAGATTCCCGCCGGAGAGACCGGAAGCGCATGATCGACCGGCAGCCACGCGATCAGCCCGCGAGAGAGCGCAAAGAACGCGGCGTTCAGAATAACGCCGGACAAAAGCGCCCCCGTCGCGCCGCTGCCGGCGCCGTACGCGCCAGGAAACCATTCGTAGAAAGGCAAGAGCCCCAGCTTTGCGCCGAAGCCGATGAGGAGCAGAAGACCGACGAAGAGTTGTTCGCTTCGCGGCATCGTCGACGCCGCTCTTCCAAA
Organism: uncultured Alphaproteobacteria bacterium; assembly: GCA_963819255.1. Taxonomy (GTDB): domain Bacteria; phylum Pseudomonadota; class Alphaproteobacteria; order Rhizobiales; family Beijerinckiaceae; genus Roseiarcus. The sequence goes on along the minus strand of CAWFVS010000034.1, from coordinate 801 downwards.
GTCGGCGAAGGAAACGCTGGCCGCATGGCTGGCAAGAATGAGAAAGGCAAGGATCAGAGCGACGGCGCCGGCCTCGAGGAGGCCCAGCATGAAGAGAACCGGCCGCCCTTGCTCAGGCGCGAGATCTTCGCCCAGGATCATCAGCGCGCCGCCGAGGCTCATCACCTCCCAGGCGATGAGGAAGCTCACCGCGTCCTGCAGGCCGAACACGCCGACAGCGCCGATCAAGCTCATCGCCGCGCCGAAAATCCAGCTCGATTTGCGCTTGGTCGGGCTGCCCAGCCAGCCTGCCAGGATCGCCGCCGGCGCCCCGAATCCGATGAGCCAGAGAGCGTTGGGAGACAGGGTGAACGACGAAGCGCCCATGCCCAACGGCAAGACCGCGGCGCGAGAGGCGAAGGGCAGCGTCTCGAGCGCGAGGACAAGGATCGCAATCCCGCCGATCGAGAGAAGGAGCCGCTGCGCCGGCGGCGCTCGGCCGGTCAACGCCAAGGCGCCCGCGAGAATCCAGGCGGCGACGCCAATCGCCAGGAGGCTATTCGGCAAGGCGCCCTCCCTCGACGCACTGCGGCGCCCGCTCCAGGAACATCAGAAGGGCCTGGATCATGGCCGCCGGATTCGGGGGACAGCCCGGCAGGTAGAGGTCGACAGGCAACACCCCCTCGAGCCCGTTGCCGCATGCGTAGCCGCCGCCGGCCACGCCCCCTGAAACTGCGCAGGCGCCGACCGCCATGACCCATCGCGGCGCCGGCATGGCCTCGTAGGTTCTGAGCAAAGGCTCGCGCATCGCATAGGTCACCG
>CAWFVS010000033.1:0-85197 GCA_963819255.1 uncultured Alphaproteobacteria bacterium | reverse complement strand
GCTTTCGACGATTACCGCTCCCACCTTTCCGTCCGATGCAAAAGAAAAGCCGCCCAGACATCGGGGCGCTTAGTCAGCTGGGCCCTCCTTATCGCTTTTTCAAAGAAGAGGCCAAGCAGTTATCGGCAGCACCACCCAGTAGACTACTGCTGGGCTTTCCTAAACATTGCGCCACTACGCACTCGCGATCCGCGCGGCGGTTTCACACGCGCCGCGGCGATTGCATTACGAAAGCTGCTGCCGTAGGATTGCGTGTGAAATCGCTCCCCCATCTCTTAAATATTCGCCAATCTTCGGGAGCGGTGACGAGAGGCAGACCTATGAACCGGACATTCAACCGCTATTTCGGACTCATGTTGTTACTGGTGGTGGCCACAAAATGGCCTTGGCGCAACAACCGCCCATCAAGATTGGTGCACTCAATGCCCTGAGCGGCAGCTTCGCCACCTATGGAAAATCGGGAAGGCAGGGCGCACAATTGGCCATCGACGAGATCAACGCTTCCGGAGGCTTGCTCGGACGCAAGCTGGAGCTCATACAGGTGGACGACCAAGCCAAGCCTGATGTGGGCGTGCAGGAAGCCAAGAGGCTGATCCTGAATGAAAAGGTCAATTTCCTTATCGGCATCGACTCCAGTTCGGTGGCGCTGGCGGTCGCTCCGCTGACCAACGAATACAAGATCCCGCTGGTGGTGACGCACGGCGCCACGCCCGCGCTCACCGAACAGTGCAATCCTTACGTGTTCCGCACCTCGAACAACGCCCGCATGGACGCCTTCGCGGCCGCCGACCTGGCCGCCAAGCTGCCCTACAAGCGCTGGGCGAACATCCAGCCGGACTTCGAGTTCGGGCCTTCGTCGTGGAACGACTTCATCGCGCGTTTGAAGGAGAAGCGTCCGGACGTGGAAGTGGTAGGCGAACAGTGGCCGAAGGGCGGCGGGAGCAACTACACCCCATACATCACGGCCCTGGTGCAGCAGCGGCCGGAAGCGGTGTTCTCGGCGCTTTGGGCCGGCGACCTGGTCACCTTCGTCCGCCAAGCCAACGCTTTCGGATTCTTCAAGCAGATCAAGCTGTTCGAGGACCCGATAGGCGCGGCCCTGGAATCTATCGGGCCATTGGGCAAGGAAGCTCCCCTCGGAGAACTCTTCTCCACCCGCTACTGGTTCCTGCAGTCGCAATCCCCGACCAACAAGAAATTCGTGGACGCCTATCACAGCAAATGGGGCAAATGGCCCAGGCTCAGAACGCCGAAGAACACTACGCCGGAGTGCAGATGCTGGCAGCCGCGGTCAGGAAAACCGATTCGCTCGATGCCGACGCCATCAAGAAAGCCTTTGAAGCCGACGGCGGCCTGACCTACGAAGCCCCCGAAGGCAAAAAATGGATGCGCCCGGCAGACCACCAGGTGTTCGAAGCGCTGGTATGGGGCTACACCACGCCTTCGAACGAATATCAGTTCGTCGTTCTCAAGGGCATGCCGGATGGTCCCGGAGAGTGACACGGTGTATCCGACGAAGTGTAAGTAGAAATTATTTTCGAGAAATGGTGGGTGGAGCAGGGCCTCAGCTCTGCAATCTGGAGCGAGTGAGAAAATACCGGAGCTAGGGTGACTCTTTCCGTTCTTCTTCCTTGAGTTCATGACCGGGTTGGCGTCGGCGGCCTCGCTGTTCCTGCTGGCGGTGGGACTGTCGCTGATCTTTGGCGCGCTGGGCATCGTCAATTTCGCCCATGGGTCGTTCTTCGCCCTGGGCGCGTCTCTTCTTCTTCGCCCTAACGCACGGCGACGCCAGCGGATTCTGGCACTACTTGCTGCTGGCGGTGGCGGCCAGCCTGGTGGTCGGGGCCGTGGTCGAGCGCGTGTTCATCCGCCGCGTGCTCAACCGCGCCGAGCACTACCAGATTCTGCTGACTTACGCTCTGCTGTTGATCATCGAGGACGTATCGGAGTACTTGCTTCGGCGCCGACTACAAGTCCATCGGCATGCCCAAGGGATTCGAAATGCCAGTGTTCGTGCTGGGCATTAGTGTTCCTTCTTATTACCTCGGTCTGGTCGGGCTCGCCGGCCGCGGCCGCGCTTCTGCTGTGGCTCTTTCTGCATCGGACGCGCTATGGAACCCTGGTGCGCGCGGTCACCCAGGACCGCGAGATGCTGGAAGCCCTGGGCGTCACGCCGGAAGCGACGGAGGCGGTCTGCGACCGGGTGCTGCCCGGCTTCGGCGAGCTCATGCGCGCAACGAGCCTCATCGAGGTTCCCACCGCGATCCTGTCGCGCCAGATCGCCGGCACGCGCGGCTCGAGCCTCATCATCAACCTTCCGGGCAAGCCGGCGGCGATCCGCACCTGCCTCGACGCCGTCTTCGCCGCCGTTCCCTACTGCATCGATCTCATCGGCGGCGACCGGCTGGAGACGAACCCGGAATTCTGCGTGGCCTTCCGGCCGAAATCGTGAGGCGGCGGGAAGGCCAGCAACAGGGCGAAGAATAGGAATTGTCGATGTCCGCGGTCAGTCAGATCCCGGAGCCGGAAGCGGACGTCCGCGACGCCATGCTCGCCATCGGCGCGCGGGCTCGCGCCGCCGCGCGCGTGCTCTCCAACGCCTCGGCCGATGACAAGAACCGCGCGCTCCAGGCGAGCGCCCGCATCCTTCGGCGCCGCTCAGGCGACATTCTCGCCGCGAACGCCCGTGATCTCGCGGACGCCCGCGCGAGGGGCCTGACGCCGGCGTTCCTCGACCGGCTGGCGCTGAACGATGCGCGCATCAATGAGGTCGCGCGGGGCCTCGAGCAGGTCGCGGCGCTGGCCGACCCGGTCGGGCGGGTGCTGGCGACCTTCGCCCGTCCGAACGGCCTCGTCATCGAGAGGGTGGCGACGCCGCTCGGCGTCGTCGGCGTCATTTACGAGAGCCGGCCGAACGTCACCGCCGACGCCGGCGCTCTTTGCCTGAAGAGCGGCAACGCGGTGGTGCTGCGGGGCGGCTCGGACAGCTTTCATTCGTCGGCCGCGATCCACGCCTGCCTCGTCGAAGGCCTGAAAGAGGCGGGCCTCCCCGAAGCGGCCGTCTCGCGCGCGCCTTTCGCCTCGCGCGCCGCGGTCGGCGCGATGCTGGAAGGCCTCGGCGGAGCGCTCGACGTCATCGTGCCGCGGGGCGGAAAAAGCCTGGTCGAGCGGGTGCAGCGCGAGGCGCGGGTGCCCGTGTTCGCCCATCTCGAGGGCGTCGTGCACGTCTATGTCGACCGGGCGGCCGATCTCGACAAGGCGGTCCGCATCCTCGTCAACGCCAAGATGCGGCGCACCGGGATCTGCGGGGCGGCGGAAACGCTGCTCGTCCATCGGGACGCCGCCGACGCCATGCTCGCGCCGCTGGTCGAGGCGCTGATCGAGGAGGGCTGCGAGGTCAGGGGCGACGCTGCGGTCCGGCAGGCGGACAAGCGCGTGACAGCCGCCACCGACGAGGATTGGCGGACCGAATATCTCGACGCGATCATCTCGGCTAAGGTGGTCGACAGCCTCGAGGCGGCGATCGACCATATCGAGACCTATGGCTCCCACCACACCGACTGCATCGTGACCGAGGACAAGGCGGCGGCGGAGAAATTCCTGAAGGAGGTCGATTCGGCGATCGTCATCCACAACGCCTCGACCCAGTTCGCCGACGGCGGCGAGTTCGGCTTCGGGGCCGAGATCGGCATCGCGACCGGCCGCATGCACGCCCGGGGGCCGGTCGGGGTCGAGCAGCTCTGCACCTTCAAATACCGGGTGCGCGGCGACGGCCAGATCCGGCCGTGAGGCTTTTGGGCGCTAACGCGATTTTAGCGCCGCTTTAGCGTCGGGGGCCTGATTTCTCAATGGGTTGGACCCCGGTTTAGCGTCACGGTGAAAAACCCGCCTTCCGGACGTCCGCCGACACAATTATACTTATATAGATGTATATTTTGCCGTAGCGGGCCGGCCTGTCTGTCGCTCATCGCGTCTTCGAAGCGAACGTCCCAAATGGGCGGATAGTCGGCCCACAGAGGTCGCTCAGGGAACAGCCGGAATTGGTCGCAGACCGGGCATTCCGCTTACGCGGTAACGCCTCATCCGCGCGAAGCGACCCTATGCCAAACGCACCAGCAGCGCTTGCGCCTCAGCGATCTCGGGCATTTCGGGCGTAGGCCGAAAACCATCGAGCGCCGGCGGAAGGACGGCCTGGGCCTCGGCGGGGCGGCCGGCGCAGTTCAAGAGCTTCGCCAGCGCATGCGCGGCCTGGAGTTCGAAAGTGCGCGCGCCCTGCGCCTGCGCAATGCGGAGGGCTTCGCGATAAGCGGCTTCGGCGCCGGCGGAATCGCGCTCGGCGAGGATGTCGCCCCGGATCCGGTGAAGGAACGAATCCGCGCGATGGCCGCCGGTTTGCTCGGCGAGCGCGAGCCCCTCCGCGATCGAGGCGAGCGCGTCGTCGATCGCGCCCGCCTTGCCTTGGAGTTGGGCGAGAAGGCCATGCCCCATATAGGCCGATTGCAGTTCCTGCCGCTCGCGCCGTGCCCCCATGATGTCTCGGAGTCCGGTTGCGGCGGCCGCCGCCTCGCCCGTGACGAGGCCGCGAGCCCAACTCGCCCATTCCCTCGCAATCCATTCCCAGAGCCGCGCGCCCTTTTCAGATGCGGCAGCCTCGAAGGCCTCCGCCCTCCGCAGCGTCGCTTCGATGCGTCCGCACATAGCGGTAACGAATAGGCTAAGCCCCAACGCAAAGGCCAACGAACCGAAGTCGCCCAGCGATTGGCGCGATCGATCGCGTCCTCCGACATGCGGACGGCGTCGTCGACCTCGCCGAGGGTCATCAGGAGTTGCGCCATATAGGCGCATCCAACGCAAAGAACGTCCGCGCCGGTCGCCGCCCGGAGACCTTTGTCCCTGTCCTCGTCCCAATCCGCGAGAAGCTTTTCGAATTCCTGCCGCGACTCGACCAACGCGCCCAGCTCGAATTTTACCGTCCCGAGCAGCCGGCGCGCGTTCACCGCGTGATCCGGCCGTCGCTCGACTAGAGCTTGCCGGAGGTAGGCTTCGGCAATCCCTAGCGCCGCGCGAAACTCTCCGCGCAAGAGAGACACCGCGAACCGTCCGTATGTCAGGCTCCAATACTCGGGATGGCCGGGCGCCGCGGCGGCGAACTCATGGGCGCGCTCGATCGCCGCCCGCGCCTCCTCAGCGCCCCACCCCTTCGCCCACTGCATCGCGCGGGCGTAGTCGACATGCATCTTGGCGCGAGCCTGCCGCCTTTCGAGAGCCTCCCGGACCCGCTCGTCTTTCGCCAACGCATCGAGCAGCGCCTGCGCCTGTGCGATCTCCGGCATTTCCGGCGTCGGCGCAAAGCCCTCGAGCGCCGGCGCGAGGGCGGCGTGGGCTTCGGCGGGGCGGCCGGTCGTGTGGTAGAGGTTGGCGAGCGACAGCGCGGCGCGCAATTCGAAACTGCGCGCCCCTTGCTGCTTTGCGATGCTGATGGCGGTCTGGAAGGCTTCTTCCGCGGGCGCGGGGCTGTCCGGATCCTGGTCAAACAGGAGCTCGCCGCGCGCGCGATGGAGCTCGGCTGCGTACGCTCGACCGCCCGTGCGATCGCAGGTTGTCAACGCCTCGTCGAGGATCACGAGGCTTCGCGCCGCATCTCCGGCGCGAGCTTCCGCTTGGGCGATCGCGATCTTAAAGAGCCCGTCGTGGTTCAGAACGCCACGCTCCTTCAGGAGATCAACGCCGTCGCGCATGCCCTCGAGCCCGCCCGGCGCGCCGCTCGCCTCGTTCGCCCACCCTCCGAGAAACTCGGCGAAAGCGCGATAAGCGCTCAATTCGTGCTCTCGCGCCAGGCGCGCGAGGTCGAACGCGACGGGCGCCGCGCGCCCCGGCGCGCCACGCATCAAATCGAAAACCGCCGACTCCCGTTTTCCGAACGCCCGCGAAACGACATGTCCGAGCTCGGCTGTTCGCGTCTGCATCTGGTTGGCGACTGAAACGGCTCGATCGACGTCGCCGAGCGCCCACGACGCATGCGCTAGACAGGCCATTGCGGCAAGCCCGGCGTCGTGCCCAAAACGAAACGCCAGTTCGTCGTGGCGACCGGGTTGAAACAGCGCAAGCGAATGCTCCAGACGCTCCCTGGCGTCGACGAACTCTCCGGCAAACCAATAAGTGACTCCATTGACGCGATGCGCCACGACAGCTTCGGCCAAATCGTGCCTCCCCTCGACGTCGCGCAGCATGGCGGCTGCATGCGTTCTCATGGAGCGCAGCTCGCCCCGCACATAACTCCCGATCCAGAGGCCGAAATCAATCGCGAGCCGGTCCGGGGCGCCGGCTTCGCCGGTCGAGGACTCGCGAGCTTTGACGAACGCCTCTGTCGTTTCCGGCGCCCGTAGCCGCGCGCCGCCATCAACGCGTTGCCGTAGGCCACCTGCAACTGCGCCGTCCGCCGCCGTCGCGCCGCTTCAGCCCTAACTTCGGAAGTTTCTTCGAGCGCCGCGAGCAGCGCCTGCGCCTCGGCGATCTCGGGCATTTCCGGCGTCGGCGAAAAGCCTTCGAGCGCGGGCGCGAGGACGGCGTGGGCTTCGACCGGGCGGCCGGTCGATTGGTAGAGCTTGGCGAGCGAGAGCGCGGCTTGGAGACCGAAGCTGCGGGCACCTTGCTCTTTAGCGACTGCTATGGCGGCACGGTAAGCGTCCTCGGCACGGGCGGGATCTTCAGGAGCGGCCTTCAGGAGGATGTTGCCGCGTATGCGGTGCAGGAAGAGTCGGTCCAGTGTTGTTCGGTCTGCTGCGCCAGCGCCAGCGCTTCGTCCATCCGCGTCAAGGCCCCGTCCACGTTCGACGATTCAGCTTCGAGTTCGGCGAGCAGACCTTGGCCGAGCTGCACTGACACCAGCGCCTTGTGCTCGTCGAGTTTGTTTAAGCCTCGGTGGATTTCTTCCAATCCGACCTCACGGTCGCCGAGTCGAGCGCGCGCCCAGCCTCGATAGATTTCTGCCAACCCGGAGTAGAGTCGGACGTCGATCGTCGTGGCGATTTCGTCCAGAGTTTCCGAACCTCGCAGCGTCGCCTCCGCCTCGCCACGAAACACTTCGAGTATCGTCGCGAACATGTATGCGTTTGCCAAGGTCACGCGATGCTGCGCTTCGTCCGCGCGCTTCTTGGCTTGTTCGACCAACTCCCCCGCTCGCTTGACGTCGCCCGATTGCCAGGAGACTACCCCGAGAAGAACTGTTGCTGTGATCTCCCAATCCGTAGTTTGGCTGCGGGTGACATAGGCGCCCCACGCGGGGTCGTAGAGTCGGAGCGCCTCTTCAAGATGTGCGCGCGCATCCGTGAAGTTTCCCTGCATCATGCGTACGTGCCCCAACATACGGCTTGCTGACGCAATCTCCGGCAAATCGCCAACCGTTCTTGCCTCTCGCAGGTAAGTTTCGGCCGTCGAACGCGCTGATCCCAATTGCCCGCCGATCAAGCTGGCGAGCCACTGCGCATAGTAGACTGCGAAAAGCGCGGCAGAATCGCTAACCTCGGCAGCGAGCCGCTCCGTGTGTGTGGCGGCCGCTTTCGTTTCCTCGGCGGCGACGCCGCGCGAGTAGGTCAGCGCAAGGCCATAGTTTGTCTGCAACTGAAGCCTTCGTTTGCGCGAAGCGGCCGCGACTTTCCCCTCGTCCGTCTTGCCAAGCCCAGAGAGCAACGCCTGAGCCTCGGCGATCTCCGGCATCTCCGGGGTCGACGAGAAGCCTTCGAGCGCAGGGGAGAGGACGGCGTGGGCCTCAGCGGGGCGGCCGATCGATTGGTAGAGTTTGGCGAGGGAAAGCGACGCGAGAAACTCGTAACTGCGCGCGCTTTGTTGCTTTGCGATGGCGATGGCGGTTTGGAACGCTTCTTCGGCGGGCGCGGGATTCTCCGGGTCGCGGCTGCAGCAGGATTTCGCCGCGCAGGCGATGGAGGTATGGGTCGGTATAATGCTCCCCTGTCTCCTCCGCGATCGTCATTCCCTTGCCGATCTGCGTCAGAGCGGCGTCAGGCCCCCGCGTTGCAGCCTCGAGCTCCGCGAGCAGCCCGCGGAACAATGGCCCGTTGATTCTATTGGCTTCGATGAAGTGTTCCCCGAGCACACGCCGAATCACCTGAACGCCGGCCTTCGGATCGTCAAGTCGACCGCGCGCCCAACCCGCATACGCTTCGCCGACTGCGACAAAGAACTCCATCCCGTGTTCTCGGACCAACGCGAGCAGCGTCTCGGCGGAGCGAAGCGCAGCCGCAGGATCATCGCGGATAATCTCAAGACCCGTTTTGAAGGCAAGCGCAAACGCGCCGGTCGGGACGTGACCTAGCTCGGTCGCGCTGCGGACAGCCTGTTCGGCAAGTTGCCGGGCACGCTCCACCTGGCCCAGGAGCCAGGTTGTCGTGACGAGATTTGCTGTTGCGAGGGTTCCCGTGTCGTAGCCGAAACGGAATCGCGCCTGCGCGTCGCGGTCGGGCCGATAATCTGCCAGCGCCCGCTCCAGGTGCGTTCGGGCCTCCAAGAGTTTGCCTTGGTAGAAACAGGATGCGCCGAGACAACGGCGGGCGACGCCGGCTTCTGTGGCGTAGCCGCCTTCCTCGGCCTCCCACAGGAAACTCTCGGCCGCCCTTTGCGCTTGGCGATGCTCACCCCGCGCGAGGCTTCGCACCCACCGTACGTAGTAGGCTGGGAATCGTTCGGCGGCGTTTTCTGTCCCTCCCGCCAATTCGCGGGAGCGCGCGAAGGCGGCGCTTGTCTCCTCGGCGGCGAAGCCTTTCGACCACATCACGGCCTGGCCGTAGGCGGTTTGGAGCCGCAGCCGCCGCTCGCGCTGCGTCGCGTCGGCCTTCACCTCGGCCGTCTCCGCCAGCGCCGCCAGCAGCGCCTGCGCCTCGGCGATCTCCGGCATCTCCGGCGACGGCGAGAAGCTTTCGAGCGCGGGCGCGAGCACCGCGTGAGCTTCGGCGGAGCGGCTGGTCGATTGGTACAGCTTGGCGAGCGAGAGCGCCGCGCGCAGTCCGAAGCTGCGCGTTCCCTGCTGTTTCGCGACCGCAATGGCGGTCTGGAGCGCTTCCTCGGGCGCCGCGGGTTGACGGGATCGCGCCTCAGCAGCATTTCGCCGCGGACGCGATGCAGCTCCGTTTCGAACGCGCGATGCCCGGTGCGCTCGCATGTCGCCAGCGCCTCGTCGAGGACCGCGACGGCGCGGTCGACGTCGCCTGCCCGGGCTTCGGCCTCGGCAAGAACAATCTTGACGAAGTCCGTCGAAGTTCATGACGTTCTGCTCGCGCACAAGTTCGACGCAGCGACGCATGATCTCGAGGCCGCCGCTGAGCGCGCCACTCTCGGCCGTCGACAGGCCATCGAGAAAAACCCCCCGCGCTCGCCACATCGGCAGTTCGTGCTCGCGCGTGAGTGCAGCGAGTTCGGCCGCGTTCGACGCGGCGCGGGAGAGGTCGCCGCGCATCAGTTCGAACATGGCCGCATGATACTTCGCGTGTGCGTGCGTGCCGGTATGGGCGAGGCCCGCGGTCCGCGCCTCAGCGCCGCGAACCAGGGACGCCGCACGTTCGACGTCGCCCAACGGCCACAACGTGAGCGCGAGGTAAAGCATCGCGGCCTCGCCAGCGTCGTTTCCGAACCGGAACGCCAAATCATCGTCGCGTCCGGGTTGGAAAAGGGCGAGAGCCCGTTCGAGATGCTCCTGCGCTTCCCGGTGTTCTCCGGCGAACCAATGCGTGATTCCCGCTGCGCGGTGAGCGACTCCGGCTTCGGGCGAGTGCGGCCTCGCCTCGACGTCGCGCAGGAACGCCGCCGCGTACGCCCTCATCGGTGACAACTCGCCCCGAATGAAGCTGCCCACCCAAAGGCCGTAGTCGGCCGCCAGCCGATCGGGCGCATCTTTGTCGCCAGTCGCGGACTCGCGGGCTCTGGCGAAGGCTTCCGTCGTTTCCTGCGCGCCGAAGCCGCGCACTGCGATCAGCGCGTTGCCGTAGGCGACATGCAGGCGTAGCCGGCGCTGCCGCTGGGACTTATCGGCCCTGACCTCTTCGCTTTCCGCCAGCGCCGCCAGCAGCGCCTGCGCCTCGGCGATTTCCGGCATTTCCGGCGTCGGCGAAAAGCCTTCGAGCGCGGGGGCGAGGACGGCGTACGCGTCGGCGGGGCGGGCGGTCGATCGGTAGAGTTTGGCGAGCGATAGCGCCGAACGTAAACCCCAACTGCGCGCGTCCTGCTCTCTTGCGATGGCGAGGGCGGTCTGGAGAGCTTCCTCGGCAAGGGCGGAGTAGGACGGATCGCGTTTGAGCAGGAGGTCGCCGCGAAGAAGATGGAGAAAAGCGAGGTTACAACGAGATTCGACCTGACGCGCGAGGGCGACGGCCTCATCAATGCGCGCCAGCGCGCTCTCCGCGCCCAGCGTCTCTGCCTCGAGCTGTGCGAGGAGCCCCTCATAGAACCAAGCTTGGCCCCTCGCTCCCGATTCGGCGTAGGCCGTCAGCGCTCGCCGAAGCTCCGCCGCCCCAGCCGCTCGGTCATAGAGACGACCGCGCGCCCACCCCGCATCTAGTTCGGCGAGGACGCGCCAGAACGGCATCCCATGCTCCCGGCTAAGACTCTCCAGGGCCTCAGCTGCGCTCAACGCGGCGGCGGCGTCGCCGCGCAGGATTTCCAGTTGGGAACTCCAGTGGAGCGGGTGGGCCATTGAGGGACCGTGGCCGAGCTCGTTCGAGCGCCGGTTCGCCTCGTTAATTGCTTCGCGCGCACGTTCGACTTCCCCCAATTGCCACATGGTCACGCCAAGGACGGACATCACTATGGGGCCCGTGGCGTCGTGGAACCGTTCCTGCGTCTCCCGCTCGCGCTCAAGTTCGCTGGCCTCGAGCGCCCGCTCGCAATGGATCCGCGCCTCGAGGAAATCGCCGGCCTGGTAGCAGGCCAGGGCGAGGCCGCGGCGGGCGACGCCGGCCTCCACGACCCGAACCGTGTCCTCCGCTTCTTTCAGGAAGCTCGATTCCAGCTCCCGCGCAGACCGCAGCTCACCTCGCAGAAATGCCAAAGTCCATTGAAAGTGGGCCGCCGCGAAGCGCTCGGCAAAGTTGTCGGTCTTGGCCGTGAGCTCCGTCGCGCGCGAGAAGGCGGCTCTGGTTTCCTCGGCGGAGAACCCCTTGGCCCACATCATCGCCTGGCCGTAAGCAGTTTGCAGATGGAGGCGCCGCTGCCGCTGCGTCGAGGCCGCCTTGACCTCGTCCGTCTCCGCCAGCGCCGCGAGCAGCGCCTCAGCCTCGGCGATTTCCGGCATTTCCGGCGTCGGAGAAAAGCCTTCGAGCGCGGGCGCAAGGACGGCGTGGGCTTCGGCGGGACGGGCAGTCGATTGGTAGAGCTTGGCGAGCGCCAGCCCGGCGCGCAGGCAAAAGCTGCGCGCGGATTGTTGCTCTGCGATTGCGACGGCGGTCCGGAGCGCTTCCTCGGCCATGGCAGAGTCGGCTGGGGCTCGCTTCAGCAACAATTCTCCGCGCACGCGATGCAGCTCGGCGTCAAACGCGCGGTGGCCAGTCCGTTCCGATGCCGCCAGCGCGTCATCGAGGATGACGACGGCGCGGTCGAAATCCCCTGCCAGGGCCTCGGCCTCGGCGAGCGCGATCTTGATGAGGCCGTCGTATGTGACAACATTTTTTTCGCGCAGCAGCTCCGCCCCGCTGCGCATCTCCTCAAGCCCGCCGCGGGGCGCGCCGCCTTCACTCCTCGCAAAGCCCTCGAGAAAACTTGCATAGGCGCGCCACATCGGCAGCTCGTGCTCGCGGGTGAGTCGCGCGAGCTCATTGGCGTATGGGGCGGCGCGCGAGGCGTCGCTGCGCATGAGTTCAAACATAGCCGCGTGCATATTCGCGTGGACTCGCGTCGCGACATGGGAAAGACCTGCTGATCGCGCCTGAGCGTCGCCGATGAGGGAAACCGCGCGTTTGACGTCGCCCAGCGGCCAAAGCACAAAAGCGAGGTGAACCATAGCTACGACGCCGGCGTCATATCCGAAACGAAAGGCGAGCTCGTCGTCGCGGCCTGGCTCAAACAAGGCGAGCGCGCGTTCGAGATGATCTCGCCCTGCGCTATACTCTCCGGCAAACCAATGTGTCCCTCCGACGGTACGATGAGCGACGGCTGCCTCGGGCGAATTGGGTCTCGCTTTGACGTCATCGAGAAACGCCTTGGCGTGAGCCCTCATCGTCGAGATCTCGCCCCGAACGAAGCTGCCCACCCAAAGGCCGTAGTCAGCCGCGAGCCGCTCCGGAGCGTCCTTGTCGCTGGCTGAATTCTCGCGCAGCCTCGCGAAAGCATCTCTTGTTTCCGGCGCCCCATGACCGCGCCCCTGAATCAGCGCGTTGCCGTAGGCGACTTGCAATCGGGCCCGCTCGCCCGACGCGTCCGCCGCCTTCGCGCCCGCCGCCTTGTCCGCCATGGCGATCGCTTTGCCGAGATGGGCGATCGCCTCCTGGAACGCCGAGCGGCGGAGCGCCTGGTCGCCAGCCTTGCCCCACCATTCGATGGCGAGGTCATCGAGGCCGGCCTCGGTGAAGTGATGCGCAACGAGCTCCGGCTCCGCAGCGGCGTGCTCAGGATCGTCCCGCAGGATTTCGGCGGCGCGGCGGTGCAGCGCCTGGCGGCGGCTCTTGAGCAGGCTGTCGTAGGCGGCGTCTTGGATCAGCGCGTGCTTGAAGCGATAGGTCGCCTCGTGGCCCGCGCCTTCGGCGATGAGAATGTCGGCCTCGGCGAGTTTTTCCAGCGCGGATTGCAGGGCGGCGCCGCTGTAGCGGCGCTGTAGGGCGGGGTCGCTGACCCCGCCTGCAGGGCCACGGTCGGCAACGCCGCGGTCAACGACCGCGGCTACAGCGGCCGCAGCCACGGCGCGAAGCAGCCCGTATGAGAAACTCCGCCCGAGCACCGCGCCGATCTGCGCGACCTCGCGCGCTTCGCCGAGCCGGTCGAGCCGCGCGGCGAGCGATTGCTGAAGCGTCGGCGGGATCGCCTGGGCGCCGCCCTCGACGCCGCGCTCCAGCAACAAGCGCGTGACCTCCTCGACGAATAGCGGCACCCCGCCGGTGCGGTCGCTCACCCCGTCGATCACATCCTTGCCAAGCGCATGGCGCGAAGAGATTTCGTCGACCATGCGCGCGACTTCGGCGCGATCGAGGGGGCTCAGCGTGATCACGCTATGGTGCGCGCGAAAGCTCCAGGGCGGGCGGAACTCGGGCCGCGTCGTTGCGACGATGAAGAGCGGCGCCTGATGGCCACGCTCGGCGAGCCGGGCCATGAGATCGAGCGAGGTCGGATCTGCCCAGTGTAGGTCCTCGAAGGCGAGCGCGACCGCTTGCGAGCGCGCCCCGGCGAGGACCCAGTCGACCAGCGCCCCAAGTTGCCGGCGTCGCAATTCCTCCGGCGCGAGTTTCGCCGCTCGCTCTTCGGGTAGCGGGACGTCGACCAGCGGCGCGAGCAACGGCGTGAATTCGGCCGGATCGAGGCCGATGAGACTAAGCGTGTTCTCGAGGTCGGCGAGACGCTGGTTGCCGGGCAGGTCCGCGCCGAACCTCTGGCGCCCCCATTCGGCGATTGGGTGCAGCGGCGTGTTCTGCAGGAGTTGCGACGCCGACCATTCGACAAACGTGTGCGACGTCTCGGCGAGTTTCGCGCGAAACTCCTCGACGAGCCGCGACTTGCCGATGCCCGGCTCGCCGACGATCAGCGCGAGCTGGCCTTCGCCCTTCACCGCCCGCTCCCAGCGCCGGCTGAGGAGATCGAGCTCCTCCCCGCGCCCGACGAGGGGCGTGAGCGCGCGCGCGCCGCCGCGCCGGCCGCCGCTCGCGCGCACGATGCGATAAAGCGTGACAGGGACGGGCACACCCTTGAATGCGTGCGCCCCCTTGTCCTCGGCGACGAACAGGCCCGCGATCTGGCGATGGACATTGGCTGTGACGACGACGGCGCCGGGCTCCGCCGCTCCTTCGACGCGCGCCGCGACATTGGGCGCTTCGCCGAACACTTCCCCCGTCGCGTCGACGACGACAGGCCCCGAGTCGAGGCCAATGCGGGCGGCGAGCTCCGGCAGCCTTCCCGCGTTCCCGGCGTTGAGCGCGGCGAGCGCGCGCTGGATCGCGAGCGCGGCGCGGACCGCGCGCTCGGCGTCGTTCTCCTGCGCCTGCGGATAGCCGAACAGCGCCATCAGTCCATCGCCGAGCTTTTTCAGCACATGGCCGCCGAGATCGGTCACCGCCGCCGAGGCTTGATCGAGATAGGCATTGACGATGTTGCGCCAGTCTTCCGCATCGAGCTTCGCGGCGAGGCTCGTCGAGCCAACGAGATCGCAGAACATCACCGTAATTGGGCGGCGCTCGGCCGAGACCTGGGCAGCTTTAGGCGGCGCAGATTTTGACGAGGAAACAACAACGCTCGCGAGAGGCTTTGCGTCGGCCAGTGCGGCAATCGCGTCGAGCAACCGTAACCGATCGCCGAGAGCGGACACGCCGATATCCTTGAGGTCGTCGCCCGTCAATCGCGGCAGTATATCCGCGTCGATTTTATTGTCTCGAAAATTGACCTCGTATTGGCCGAGGCCGAGACCGCGAAGCCACCCCGCCACATCCATGGCCGCGCTCCACATGCTTGTCAGGATAGTCACTGAGCTGAGCCGATGTGTCCAGTGGCGCGCCTTACGCGGAGTGTCAATGAGGAGAAGATTTGTGTCTTTGGCGTCGCTCCGCGGCCATGGGACGAAGGACCGCTCCTGGCGCACGCTGCCCGTAGCGCGCCTACGCCCGCCTCCACCTGTTCTCCGCCCGTACCCGGCTGTTCGGGAAGGACAGCAAAGGGTCGAACTCGCCTCTTCCGGGCAGCGTTCATTCGCGCTTTACCCCGCGCGTTGACGGCGACCTGGTCGCAGCCCATTTTTCCTCCGCGCGCCGCCGATCGAGTAGCCCCTCGCCCCGGCCTTTGCAGCCAAGGCTCACGTTCCGGGCGGCGGAGGTCGTTCGACCACTTGCACTTCGACGCTATCGAGTTCGATGACGGTCTTCTCAAAGTGCATGTGGTCTCGAACTCGGGGAGCGACCGCGTCCTGGCTGTCCTTGGGGGACGAACAATCGTTGGCGAATTGTCCATGCTTGAGGGGGCGCCGCGATCAGCCTCGGTCAGCGCCCTTCGTCCGTCGAAGCTGTCCTTTGTGACTCGCGCTGCCTTCAACGCCACTCTGGACGGGCATCCGGAAATCTATCGCGAACTCGCGCTCGTCCTGACGGGTCGTCTGCGAGACATCAACGACGCCATGGCGGCTACAAGCTTTCTTTCCCTCAGGGGCCGCGCTGCCCGAGTTCTCCTGGCGTTGGCGGACGCTTTCGGCCAGGACGTCGGCAATGGTCGAATCGTCATTCGTCAAAAAGTCAGCCAGAGCGACATCGCGGCAATGGCTGGCATAGTTCGGGAAAGCTTCAGTCGTGTACTGCACGACTGGCTAGGTCGATCACTCGTGAGCCGACTCGCTGGCTATTACTGTTTGGAGAATAAGTCGGCGCTGGAGCACGAGTGCGACTTCTGACGTGAGGTGTGTTGCCGCGCCGGCGTGCTCACTCTTCGGGACGAAGTGTATCGCAGTCCGCGACGACCTCCGGCGTCCCGTGGTCTCGAAGTAAAGCGAGCCTGATCGGGCAACGGGGCGGATAGCGGCCCTGGCCGAACGGCAGGAACGGACAGGAACCGCCCGTGGGGCGAACGGCGGGAGCAAGCGTGGTAGCGGGCGTACAAGGGCTGTCACGAAGACCTTCCGGGCCGGCGCCAAGATGGTCAGACGCCTGATGTCGCGCAGGAGGCCGAGCACCGTTGCCTGCCGCACGAGACGTCGCGGTGCTCATGCAGAGCTTTGAACGTGACGTTATCGTATCGACGCCTCGTCGTGCGGCGCTCGTTCTAAAAGACATTGGATCTACGATTAAGGGCGCCTTGTCACGTTTAGAGATCCTGATTTTGCGGAAGCATGACCAAATCCCGAATCGTGACGTTCGCCGGTCGCGTGAGCATGAAGAGCAATGCTTCCGCCACGTCTTCCGAGCGCAGTCCGGAATGTGACGCTATTCGGCGTTCGATCTCCTCCGGGTCAGTCAGTCCCCAAAGCTCATTCAACACCATACCAGGAGCCAGCGAGCCCAGTCGGACATTGTGCGGTGCGATCTGTCGTCGTACGCCGTGCACGAACGATTGAACCGCGTGCTTTGTCGCAGAATAGACGGGTTCCCAGTGAATCGCCTGATGCCCCGAAATGGATGATGTCACTACGATGTCGCCAGACCTGCGCGCAATCATTCCAGGTAGGACAGCGCGCACACAACGAAAGACAGCGTTCACGTTGAGCGCGATCACGCGGTCCCATTCATCGGGGTCACCTTGCACGGCCTCGCCAGCGACATAACTGCCGGCATTGGCGAAAAGAATGTCGATCCCCCCAAAATGCTGCTCGATCGAGCGCATCGTCATCTCAACATCGCCTGGGCGCGTTATGTCAGTTGGCGCGATCAACGGATCGCCACCTATCTCTTTCGCTAGCGTCATCAGCTTGTCGCCAGACCTCGCGACCAGCGCCAACTTCGCTCCCTCGGCAGCGAAGAGACGCGCCGCGGCTCGCCCAATGCCCGAACTCGCGCCAGTGATGACCATAATCTTACCGCGGACGCACTGTGGCACGAGCGGCCTCCTCTGGCTTTTCACGGAAATGATAACGGCTGCATCGACACCTTCAATGCCCGGCTTCGCGAACGCGGTGCGGGCGCCCTTGAACCCGCTCTGGCCCCTGGCGGCGCTGCTTTGGGTGGGCCGAAGGTTCCGCTGAGAGCGCTGACGCGGGATGGGCGGCGGTCCCGACGGTCGCATTACAGGCCTTCCTCTCCAAGCAAAGGGCCGCTTTCACGGGCGACCCTCACTATGTCCGCCAAGTCGAGTTCGAGACGGTTTGTCAGATATCGAAATTGCTCGGCAGCACGACGATGTCGCGAATGGTCACGTTGCGCGGTCGCGTCAGCATGAACAGAACTGCGTCGGCGACTTCCCTGGGCTCGATCAGCGCCCCGGCCGCCATCGCCTTTTCGAGGTTCTCCCTGGGCCAGTCGGCGACCAGCGCCGTGACCACAGGACCCGGAGAGACCGAGCCTACGCGAATCCCATGCTTCAGAACTTGACGACGCACCGTCTGGACAAAACAGGTCATCGCCCACTTCGAGGCGGCATAGACGGGCTCCCAGGGCACCGGAAAATGCCCGGCGACGGAACTGGTGACGACGATGTCGCCGTCGCCCCGCTCGATCATGTGCGGCAGAACGTCGTGCACGTTCTTGATGACGACGTTGACATTGAGATTGAGCATCCTGTCAATCACTGCGGCGTCAGCCTTGACGAGATCTCCGCCGATATACGTGCCGGCGTTCGCGTGCAAAATGTCGAGCCGGGCCGCCCTATCAAGGATGCGCGGGAGCATCGAAGCGCAATCCTCGGGGTTGAGCAGATCGAGCACCAGCGGAATGGCCGCCGCTCCGAGTTCTTGCTGGAGATTTGCGAGACGCGCCGCGTCGCGGTCGACCAACACCACCCGGGCGCCCTCCTCCAACATCGCCCTTGCGCTGGCCAGCCCGATTCCAGACGCGGCCCCTGTGACGGCGGCGACTTTTCCTTCGAGCCTCTTCGACATTTCAGCCTCCTTGAGTTGCTGCCCCTGACAGGCCAACAGTGAAATACAAAATGCCGGTTCGGAAGGAAACGGCGCGCCAATGGAGCAGCGGCGCAGGCCGGAATCTGTCGTCGCCGCTCAGCGCCTACGCCCGCTTTCTGGTGTTCTCCGCTCGTGTCGGGGCTGATCGAGAAGGGCGGCAACGGGTCGATAGCAAGGTCGCAAGGGAATGCCTGCCATCGCCGCCGGGGGGAGCCTGCGCTGGGTCGCGACTGGGCCGACTTTCGCCCCCAACGGGCCGCTGACGATCAAGAGCGAGCGATTGCGGGCCGCGGCGGCGCCGCTTGGTCCACGGCAGTCCCGCGCGGTCCGAGAGAGAGGAGGTCGAGTTCCACAATCAATTCGAGCTGTTCGTAGTCCGCAACGCTGAAGAGCCCGGCCAAATTGGGCAAGGAAGCGTGCGCTTGCGCCGAGGCGATCACGACGAGCCCGGCGCCCGCCGCAATCGCGGATCGGATGCCTGCCGAGGAATCCTCGAAAACGATACAGTCGGCCGCGTCACAACCGAGCAGCTTCGCTCCCAGGAGCCAGCAATCGGGAGCAGGCTTGCCGTCGGCGACGTCTTCGCCGCTGACCAGCGTGTCCGGGACAGGGAGTTGAGCGGCGCTGAGCCGCGCCATGGCGAGCGCACTCGGCGCGGAAGTGACGACCGTCCAACGCTCGGACGGGAGCGCAGCGAGAAACTCGCGGGCGCCGGCGATGGGCGCGACGCCGTCGACGTCCTCGACCTCCTCACGCTCGATGACGCGCGCCTCGGCGATCGGATCAAGGCCAGGAAGAGCCAATCGCCGCATCGTGTCGAGGGCGCGCACGCCGTGGACGGTTGGAAGCAAGGCGGCGGCGTCCAGCCCGCGCCGCCGCGCCCATCGGCCCCAGACGCGCTGCATCGCTCGGCTGGAGTTGATCAGGGTTCCGTCCATGTCGAACAGGAACGCCGCCGCTGATTTGACGCCCACAGGCTCTTCCCCAGACTGCCAAGCCGATACCTGTCGGCGGACATGACACACAGCAATATCCGCCCTTACGCTCCCCCGCGAGGTCAGTTATTCGCCAACCCGACAAGGTGCTCGGGCCGTATGAAGACGCGCGGCTCCCTGCCTGGCAGCGCGTCAGCTTCGAATCCAGCGCTGATTTTGATCGCCTCATGGAGACGCAGGCCTGGGACGAGTTGCGCATGTCCCCGCGAGTTCGATCACCTCGACCTCGAAGATCGGCGCGCAGGGGTCGGCTCTGGACAGGGCGATATCCATGTCGAATCCCGCCTTGTCGACAGCGTCCGCGACCAGCATGAAAGCGTCGATCATGGCCGGCGGATCGTCGTCGGCTGCGTCGAAGCGGGGCTGCGGGCGGCCGAAGAATTTGAGGAACGACGGCAGCATCGAGCTCAACTTGAACATGGCGGCGACCCCACAACGAAACCCCACGGTGAACTTAGACCCGCTTTCTTCCCTTGCATTGATCGGCGTCAACGCGCCGGCGCGGAAGGCCGAGTGTTGCCATCCGGCCATGGAACGGCCTGCAACGCGGGGAGGAGTTACCGCGTGGCGCGTCCGCCGAGGCTTGTGCGGCCTGCGGCGGCGCCTGGGGACTAATAGGCGAACGCGTAGACCGCGCCCTCGGCGGCCACGTAAAAGCGGCCGTTGGCCCATAGAATGGTCTGGAATTTCTCGATCGGGGCGCTTCCGCCGGCGACGGCCGCCAGCAGCTTGCCGTCGGTCCCGCGGAACCCGTAGAGCTTGCCATCGCCTTTCGTGCCGGCCACCCAGACGATCGGGTTGGCCTTTCCGTCGGTGGTGGTCACGATCGGCGCGCCCTGGCCGTTGAACGAGGCGCACCAGGCGGTGGCGATGGCGCTCGCCGTGATTTGGAGCATGACGAGATTGCCAGACTGTCCGCTCGGGCAGGCCGCGCCTTGGCCTTCGAAGGCGACCCTGGCGGCGGTCGCGCCGGGATAGGTCGCCATCGCGGTGATGATCTCGTTGGTCGACACCTGCGTCATCGCGATCTGCCCGCCGATCCCGCCGAGATTCGCGCGATCGAGCAGGTAGGCGTTGCCGTCCTTGCCCAACGCAAGCACGCGGGCGATGCCCCCCGGGACGTCGACCGGGATCGCCGAAGTCCCCCCGAGGTCGAGGTCCGCGTGGTCGAGGTCAAGCCAATTCGGGGGCGCGAAGTAGTCGGCGGTCTGGGTCGGGAAGCCGAGCGTCGGCTGCGAGGCGGATCACCGCTTCGCTGCCGCCCCAGGGGAGCGACGAGGGTTTGGCGTTGCCGGTGGTCACGAACATGGACGCGCCGTCGAAGGCGACGCCGCTCTGTCCCCAACTGCCGCCCGCCGCGGATCGGGTCTTCCAGGCGCCGAACACCGCTGGCGACGCCAGATCGAGACCCACAACCATACCGTGATAGACGGCGCAGTCGCCAAGTCGCCCGGCATAGGGGACATAGAGCTTGCCGTTGACCAGCGCCAGTGCGCTGCGTTGCCCTTGGGGCTTCTCATTGAAGCCTCGGTTGAGCGCGGCGAGACCGTCCTTGACGTCGACCGGCCAGCCCGGCGTCGGCTCGCCCGTGGCGAGCGAAAGGCCGAACACCAGGTGACGCGGCCCGCTGGGCGTCTGGACGAACGCTTCGAGATAAAGGATCCCGGCCTGCGGATCGATCGTCGGCGTGCCGGTGACGCCTACCGGGTCGATGTTGCCGCAGGGCAGCGCCGAGAGCGGAACCGGCGCCCCGAGGCTCCTCTCCCATATTCGCGCGCCGGTCCCGGCGTCGAGCGCATAGACCTTGTTGTTTTCGGTGGCGACGATGATGCGCGCCGCGCCGCCCCCAGGCGGGATCCAATAGAGGGGCTGGGCATAGACCGCGCCATTGACCGTGGCTTTGAAGCCGGTGTCCAGATGAACGGCCGCCGCGTTCGTCCAGGTCAGCGTCGGCGCCACGTAAAGCCCGCTGCGGTCGGCGACGCCATGATAGGTGATGACGCTCTCGGCGGCGCCCGCGCCGCCGGCGCCGCCTGCCGCCGCCGTCAGCAGAGTTAAGGCCGCCCAAACGAGGCGGCGCCGCCCATTCGTTCTGGCCATCGTGTGCCTCCATGCGACCCGGCGGACGCGACGCGTTCCCGGACGCCGAAAACGTCGCATAACCGAATGCAGGCGGCAAGATAGCCGCATATCGGTCCGGGCGATCTCCGCAGCTCCAGTCTCAAGACGAAATCGGCCGAAAAACGAGAACTTTTTTATGACCAGGTAATCAGGGCGAGATTCGGGCCCCGCTCTTGCGCGTCGTGGCCGCCCTCGGACTGTGATCCGGGGGTTTCCCGGCCATCGACGCCGTCATGCCGCGAATGGCGCTTCAGGCTTTGGTTCCGTTTGTGTAGCCGGTTGAAAAGACTGTCTTTCCGATGCTCACGGGAGACCCACGGCTGTGGCGCGAGGTTTGCCGAGGACGAGGGATACATCGACCGTCATGGTCCTTCTTGCGTAACGGGGGCTGCGGAACACGCGGGAGTACGAAGGGCGGTCGCCGCGGACGCGGCTTTGCCCGCCTCCTGCGACTTTAAGAGCAATTGAAATATTCGAATCCGATGAATAGGCTCAAAAATTGGCGTGTTTGCGCCGATTTTCGGAAAGGCGTCATGTTCAGAAGCTATTCCTATCAGTTCTACGAAATGGCGCATGCGGCGCTTGCGCCCGCCCGGGCGGCGTCGGACGCCGCCCACTTCGTCTTCCGCAATCCCTGGAATCCGCTGTCGAACACGCCTTTCGGCCGGAACCTCTCGGCGGCGGCCGAGCTCTTCGAGCGCGTGACGCGCCGTTACGGGAAGCCGACGTTCGGGCTGGACGAGATCGAGGTCGACGGCATCGTTTATCCGGTCCTCGAGGACGTCGTCTGGAGCAGGCCGTTCTGCAATCTCCTGCGCTTCGTCCGGCCGGACTTTCCCGGGGGTCGCGAACAGCCCAAGATGCTGATCGTCGCGCCCATGTCCGGCCATTACGCGACTTTGTTGCGCGGCACGGTCGAGGCTTTCCTGCCCCATTACGACGTCTACATCACCGACTGGGCCGACGCGCGCATGGTTCCGCTCGGGGTCGGCACGTTCGATCTCGACGACTATATCGACTATCTGCGCGCAATCCTCGAGCACCTCGGGCCGGGCGTCCACACCCTCGGCGTCTGCCAGCCGTCCGTGCCGCTGCTCGCGGCGGTCGCGTTGATGGAGGCGAACGGCGATCCCAATACGCCGGCAAGCATGACCCTCATGGGCGGGCCGGTCGACACGAGGCGCGGCCCGACCGAGGTCAACAAGCTCGCCGAGCGTCGGGGCGTCGAGTGGTTCCGCCGCAATTGCCTTCATACGGTGCCGTTTCCCTATCCGGGTTTCGGCCGCGACGTCTACCCCGGCTTCCTTCAGCTGTCGGGCTTCATGGCGATGAACTTCGACCGCCATGTCAGCGCGCATTTCGAGATGTTCAACCATCTGGTCAAGGGCGACGGCGACTCCGCCGAGAAGCATCGCGACTTCTATGACGAATATCTCGCGGTGATGGACCTCGACGCCGCCTATTACATGCAGACGGTCGAGACGGTGTTCGTTCGCCACGCCTTGCCGAAGGGCGAGATGACGCATCGCGGACAACGGGTCGACCTCAAGGCGATCCGCAATTGCGGCCTGATGACGGTCGAGGGCGAGAAGGACGACATTTCCGGCGTCGGCCAGACCCATGCCGCCCAGGAGCTTTGCGTAAACATCCCCGCGGCGAAGAAGCTGCATCACCTGCAGACCCAGGTCGGCCACTACGGCGTGTTCAACGGTTCGCGGTTCCGCAAGGAGATCGCCCCGCGCATCCGCCAGTTCATCGCCGCGATCGACGAAACGACGGCGAAGCAGAACGGCGGGGGAGCCGCGCGCGCTCCTTTGGCGTCAATCGAGGCTTAGGCGACGCCGCGAAATTATTGAATTGGCGAGGGGATTCCCAGGGCGGAGGATAATTCGTATGCGCGGCGGATGATAGACGAAAGCGCGATTCGCATCCGTTACGAGGCTCTCGGCGTCGGGCTCGATGAGCGGGGACGACGCCTTTTTGCAGCGGCGGAGGCGCGGGCGGCGGGCGTCGGCGGGGTCAGCGCGGTTGCGAGGGCGACGGGGATCGCTCGAAGCACGATTGGGCGAGGGCTGAAGGAACTCGATTTTGCGCGAGCGACGAACAGGGTGCGGCGCGCGGGAGGCGGCCGACGAGCACTGGTCGAGAAGGACCCGACGCTGCTTGAGGACCTGAGAAAGCTTTTGGAGCCGGCGACAGTCGGCGACCCTATGCGACCATTGTTGTGGGTATCCAAGAGCCACGCCAAGCTCGCGGCGACGTTGGGTGAGATGGGCCATCAGGTTTCGGCGAGCCGCATTCCGCAGCTGCTCGAAAGGCTCGGGTATCGTCGGCAGGTCAACCGGAAAACCAAGGAAGGCGCGAAGCATCCCGACCGCGATGCGCAGTTCGAACATATCAATGCACAAGTCCTGGCGTTTCAGAATGCGGGCCAACCGGTGATCTCGGTCGACACCAAGAAGAAAGAGTTGATTGGCGAATACAAGAATGCGGGCTCCGACTATCGGCCGCGAGGGCGACCCGACCTCGTCAACGTGCACGATTTCGTCGACGAGGACCTCGGCAAAGCCATTCCTTATGGCGTCTACGACATCGGCGCGAACGCCGGCTGCGTGAGCGTCGGCGTGGATCACGACACGGCCACGTTCGCGGTCAACGCCATCCGTCGCTGGCTCGATCTCATGGGACGCGAGCGTTATCCCGCCGCCCGTCAGTTGATGATCACCGCCGATGGCGGCGGCTCCAACGGCTCGAGAGTCCGCCTCTGGAAAGTCGAATTGCAAAAGTTGGCCGACGAAAAGGGACTGACGATCACGGTCTGCCACTATCCGCCCGGGACCTCGAAGTGGAACAGGATCGAACATCGTCTGTTCTGCCACATCACGCAAAACTGGCGGGGAACGCCTTTGACGAGCCGTTTGGCGGTCGTCGAACTGATCGCGGCGACGACGACCAAAGCAGGACTGACGGTGCGCTGTGTCCTCGACGAGAACAGCTATCCCAAGGGCGTCAAAGTCACCGACGAAGAGCTCGCGGCTCTAAACATCCAGAAAGACGCATTCCATCCCGAATGGAATTATACCATACGACCGCGCGAAAACGGGACGTCACTCTGACGCAGTTATTTCGCGGCGTCGCCTTAGGCGAAGAAGGACGCTCCTCGGCGCGATTTTTTCTACTTTGCTGTGAGGCGGACCGCTAATTAACTGCGGAACACAGTTGTGGGCGCGGGTTCTTCGCGGCCAAGTCGAGCCTGCGCCTGGGATCAACGAGGATGGCCTTCAAATGGGCGGCAGGGCGGCGGCGGGTTTTCTTGCGTTGCTGTTGTCTGCGCCGGCCGCGCCCGCCGAGGCCGGACGACGGGTCGTCTTCTCTTCGAACTATCCCGCCGGCTCGATTCTCATCAGCCAGACGGCCCGAAAACTCTACCTCATCGTGGACGCCGACACCGCCATCGCCTATCCCGTCGCGGTCGCAAAGCGGGGCGAGGAATGGAGCGGAGCCGCCCACGTTCAGGGCAAATACGTCGAGCCCGCCTGGTCGCCGCCGGATTCGGTCAGGCGCGATCATCCCGAGCTTCCCGATGTCATCGCCGGCGGCTCGCCTCACAATCCGATGGGGACCCGGGCCATCACGCTCGACCGCGCCGAGATCGCGATCCACGGCACGACCAGGGCCATGCGCGCCTCGATCGGCAGGGCTGCGTCCTACGGCTGCATCCGGATGCTGAACGAGGATGTGATCGACCTTTTCGACCGGGTCTCGGTGGGCGCGCAGGTGATGATGACGCCATGAACGGCGTTCCGGCCCGCGCTCGATCGAAGTCTCCCGTGGAACGGACGCTCAGATCAAAAGTCGCTTGCGACGCCCTTGACTTCCCAGTCGCCGTAGCGGACCGGGTCGGGTCCGCCTCGGCCGTTGACCTCGCGCGGACGCTCGGGCGCCGGCTGCGCGCGCCGCGCCTCGGCCTCCGCCAGCGCCCGACGGGCGGCGAGCGAGAGAATTCGCGCTCCAATCGGGGCGGGCGCGGCGCCGGATCGTCTCGGGACAGCTTGTCATTCCCGGCGTTCATCGCCGACGCCTCGTCAGTCCCGCTCTCATTGCGCGAAACAGGCACGGGCTCTACTCTCGCGAGTGGACCGGCAGGCGTCGATTTGACATCAGACTGAGATCCATTGGCGTCAGTTGACCAACTTTCGCCGAACTCGCGGCGTCGCCGCCGACGCGGCAATGCTCGCCTTCGAGGGATTCTTGCGCGGCCGAGCCGGCCACGAGCGCATCCAGACGATTTGCCCAGACGGCAAGCGCGGTCCGCTTCTCATTCGCGTATTCCTGTTTGTAATACGGAACCGCGATCCCCGTCCGACTGCTTGGCTCTCGATCAAGCACGGCCTCCGCCACTTCGAGCTTGACGTTGAGCCGTTGCAAATAGGCCGCGACCGTCAGGCGCAAATCGCTGAGCGTCCAACGCGCCGGCGGATTGACGAGGGCCGGATCCTCGCCGCGTTCCTTGGCTTGCTCTCGCATGATTTCCACCATCTTCGTATCGATCGCCGCTTTGGCCCGAGAAAACTCTGGAATCGCCGATCCGACCCGCCGCCGAGAAGATGTAGCCGTCTTCTCCTTCGCCGCGCAGCAAACCTTCGAGAATGTGCATGGCGGGCTCGCTCAGCGGAATGTCCCGCATGACGCCGTCTTTCGCGACCGTCCATGTTTTCGAAACGAAGTCGACTTCGCTCCATCGCGCCGAGCCGATCTCATCGCGCCGCGCGCCGGTCAACAACAGGAGCTTTCCGATCGGCCCGAACGGCCATCCGATGCTGTCGAACGCGCTCCACGCCAGCCGGATCTCTTCGTCGGAAAGAACCCTGTCGCGTCAACTCCGGGGCGACGAAGCCGTCGCCCCATCGTCCGCGCCTCCGTGCGCCGCCGCCCAGCTCGGACACGAGTTCTGCGAAGAGCCGGTTCGCCCGCATCGGCGCGCCGTGGTCGAGAATCTTGTCGAGCAATTCATGGACTTCGACGCGCGTCACCTGCAATAGGGGCCGACCTCCCCACCGAGCGGCGACTTCCCTGACAAGCGCTCGCTCGGGTTCCCGCATCTCCCTCGTCCCGACCGTTGCGGCCCGTTCGACCTGCGCCTCGCGCTCCGCCCGCGTCGCCTGTCTGTCGGCGGCCGGGTCTTTCCCTGCCGCCACTTTTTCCAAGATCCCCCGTGCTCGTCCACGGGCCGCGGCGAGATCCACTCCCGGATAGCGGCCGAGGGTCGAACTTTCTCGGCGCCCCGTTGAAGCGGTAGCGGACGGCCCAAGATTTCGCGCCGGACGGCTGAACGATCAAGTAGAGGCCGCCGACCTCCCCGTCCGCGATTTCACGCCGTTTCTCAGCCGCAGGCAGAGCCTTGATGAGAACATCTGTGAGCATGTTACGGCCGGCCGAGAGGTAAAAAGGAAGCGCAAAGACTTTGTTATCCTTGAGGTAAGTCTTTAGCCGCCGGTGCGGGGTAACGCAAGAGCGGAGATCATTGTTCTCGACGCGCGTCGTTCGAGGGCGTTGCGGCGGCGCCAGGCCGGTTGGGCGATCTCCATCACGGGCGCGCCAAATCTCCTGCGACACAGTTCAAATTGACCTTTTTCCGGAACCGGCGCGCCGCCCGATCGTTCGTATGCCGGAGGAAGCCGGCCTGGCTCTGAGCCGGAGCCCGCGGCCCTGGCGCAGCCGGCCGAATATGCTCCTTCGCGATCAGGACAAATCAGAGTAGGAGACCATCATGAAACTGCCGACCCGTTTGCTCGCAGGCGCCGCGGCTTTAATGTTCACGACCGGAATTGCGGCCGCCGCGACCATGGTTGCGGACACCCCTCTCCATATCCGTAGCGGTCCGGGTATCCAATATCCGGTCGTCGGCGTGATCCCCGACGGCGGCTCGGCGTCGAGCAGCGGTTGCACGTCCGGCTGGTGTCATGTCAATTACGACGGCCTTAGGGGCTGGTCGAGCGGCGCCTATCTGACCGGCAACGCCGTCGCCGCGGCGCTGCCGGCCACGACCGTGGCGCCGCCAGTCGTCGCTACGGCGCCGCAGTACTATCGCGCAGTACTATGCGCCGCCCTACTACGCCCAGCCCTATTCCCGTGGAATCGGCATTGGCCTCGGCCCGTTCGATTCCTCGGCTTGTCCGGCTAGTATAGAGCCTGCATGCGCCGGTGACCGGCGCTGGCCCCGACGTCCGCCTCTAGCGATTCACAATAGCGAACCGGAGGCGACACGCGTTGACGTCGAACTTGAGCGCCCCTGCCAAAAGGGGCGCTCAAGGGGCTGCCGCCCAGCGAAGGCCGTCGGCTTGCCCAGTCGCCATCAGAATGCATGACAGCAGGAAACCGATCATGGAACTGCGGACCCGCCTGCTCGCCGGCGTCGCGTCTTTCGTCCTCACGACCGCAACCGCGGCCGCTGCGACGCTCGTCGCCGACGCCAATCTCAATGTGCGGAGCGGTCCGGGTATCCAGTATTCGGTCATCGCCGTGATGCCGGACGGCGTCTCGGTAAACAGCAGCGGCTGCCAGGACGGCTGGTGTGATGTCGATTATCTCGGTCATTTTGGCTGGGCGAGCAGCGCCTATCTGACCGGCGCTGAAGCTGCGGCGCCTTCCTATTATAACGAACCGTATTATGCCTATAACTATGCCCATCCCTATGACTACGGCTCATTTGGATTCGGATTTGGTCCCGGATTCGGCGACGGCTACTCTTACCATCCTCACCCTTTTGACCATTTCGCCTTTAATCAATTCCATCAATTCCATCATTTCCATCATTTCGCCGCGCGCCGTCCCTTTCCGCCCGTCGCCGTAAATCATTTCCATCGGCATCCCTTCCCGCACGTGGCGGTGAACCATTTCCACCCACAGGCTTTCCCGCACGTCGCCGTGAACCATTTCCATCTGCGTCCCTTCGCCCATTTCGCCGCGCCCCACTTCGCGGCCCGCGCCGCGCCGCATTTCGCTGCGGCGCCGCACGTCGGCGGAGCGCCTCATCCCGGTTGAGCTGGCTTGGGCGGCGCTCGCCACGATGAGGCAAGCTGGCGTTCATATTCCAGCGGCTTCGCCGGGGCCTGCGAGTCCGGCGTCAGACTTGAGCGGCCTTCGCCTCCAAGGCGGAAATCGCCTGCTTGACGGCTGCCAGCGCCGGCGGACTCATGGAGAGCTCGCGCAGCCCGCAATCGAGCAGCGCTTCAACTGAGCGCGGATCCCCGGCCATGTCGCCGCAGAGGCTGACGCCGACGCCGCGCCGTCGGCCACAATCTGCCGTGCGGCGGATCAATTCGAGGACGCCGGGATTGAGCGGATCGGCGAGCGCCGCGAGCGCGCCGTTCGAGCGGTCGCAGGCGGTCACATATTGGGTCAGGTCGTTCGAGCCGATCGAGAAGAAGTCCGCCGGGAAGGCGTCGATCGTCAGCGCCGCCGCCGGCGCCTCGACCATGATTCCAAGGGGGGGCAACTCAGCCGGCGCGCCCATCCCCTTGAGGTCATCGACCGCCTGACGAAAGAGATCGCGCGCGGCAAGAAACTCGGCCGGGATCGTCACCATGGGAAACATGACTTTGAGATTGCCTAAGACCGCCGCGCGGGCCAAGGCGCGCAGCTGCACGGCGAAAACCTCCGGCCTCCTGAGCGAGAGCCTGAGCCCGCGCACCCCGAGAAACGGGTTTCTCTCCCCCGGCTCGGTGAGGCCGCGGATCGGCTTGTCGCCCCCCGCGTCGACGGTGCGAATGGTCACCGGCCGGTCGCCGGCCCAACGCAGAACCGCCTCGTAGACCGCGCGCTGCTTGTCCTCGTCGGGCAAGCCCGCCGGATCGTTGAACAGGAACTCGGTGCGCATCAGGCCGACGCCGTCGGCGTAACGCGCGTCCGGGTGGGTGAGGTCATCCAGACCTTGGATGTTTATGCAAAGCCGGACCCTCTCGCCCCGCCAGGCGGCGGGCGGTCCGGCGAGCGCCTCGCGCGCGAGCGCCAGGTCGCCGGCGCGAGCGGCGCGCCGGGCTTCGAAGGCGGCGACGGCCGGGGCGGCCGGGTCGAGCTCGAGCGTCGCCCGCTCGCCGTCGAGGAGCGCCGTTGCGCCGTTGTCCGGCACCGCGCCGAGCTGCACTACCATCGGAACGCCCCGGGCGCGCGCGAGGACGGCGACATGGCTGGTCGGACTGCCCTCAGCGAGCGCGAGGCCGCCGCTCAGCGACCAGTCGATTTCGAGGAAGCGCGAGGGCGGCAGATCCTCGGCGCAGACGATCGCGCCCGGCGGCCATTCGCCGCCCCCGCCCGCCCCGCCGCTGAGCGCGACGAGAACGCGGTCGCGCAGGTCGGCGAAATCCGCCGCGCGCGCCCGCCGATGCTCGTCCGGCGCCGCAAGACAGTCGGCGATGGGCCCGGCGAGAGCCTCAGCCCAGGCGACGTCGGCCGCGGCGCCGGCTTCGATAGCGGCGAAGACCGGCTCGATCAGCGCGTCGTCGTCCAGCAGCGCCAGCTGGAATTCGAGGATGGCGGCGGCGTCCTCGCCGGCGTCGTTCGCAAGCGTCGCGATCTGGCGGCTCGCGGCGGCGAGCGCCGCGCGCATCGCGCCCGCTTCGTCGGCGCCGGGACGGCGGCGTCCCTGCGGACTGACGCCGGCTCGCACGATCGGCCCACGGGCGTAGCCGGGCGATGCGGACTTGCCCTTGAGCACACGAGGCGCCGCGGGGGACATGGGGATCACCCCGCCGTGTCGGGAAAGTCGAGCGCGACCAGGGAGACGAGCGCGTCGACCGCGGCCTGCGCGTCGGCGCCGCGCGCTTCGAATTCGATGATGCTCTCGGGCGAGGCGCGCATGGCCATCACCTTGGCGACGCTCTTGGCGTCGATCCAGTCGGCGGCGCCGGCGACGCGCACGGCGATCCTTGCGCTGAAGCGCTTGGCGAGCTTGGTCAGCTTGACGGCGGGGCGAGCGTGCATGCCGACGGCATGCATGAGCATGACGCTGCCCCTCGCCGTCTCGCCATCGGCGTCGGCCGCCTTGCCTCCCGAGGTTGAAGAATTCCGATCCATCTCAGCTCGCAAAAAGCTCCTCGGCGGCGGCGCGGACGCGGTCGAGCGGACTGCCGCCCGCCGCCTCGGTCGCCGCCACCACCGCGCCTTCGACGATCGGGGCGTTGCACACGACGACGAGGGAGCGCCGTTCTTCGGGCAGCATCTCGACCGCCATTTCGCTGTTCGTCTCCGCTCCGCCGAGATCGACGAGGATCGCCACGCCCTCCGGCGACCAGGCGGCCTCGATCGCCTCGACGATGCGCGGCACGCTGGTGCCGAGTCCGCCGTCGAGATCGCCGCCGCAGAACGCCACCTTGACCTCGCTGCCGACCATCTGGCGCACCATGTCGGCGGCGCCCTTCGCGACGTCCGGCGAATGCGAGACGATCACGATGCCGACGGTGTCGCTCACGCGCACGCCTCGAGCGCGTTGCAGACGGCGTGGACGATGACGCAGCTCGACCGCGCGCCGGGATCGACGTGACCGATGCTGCGCTCGCCGAGATAGGAGGCTCGTCCCTTGGTCGCCAGCATCGGCGCCGTCTTCTCCGCCGCTTCGCTCGCGACCCTGCAAAGGCGGCTCGGAAGGTCCGGCCGGCCCGCTTCCGCGCGCAGCGTCTCGAGGACCGGAGCGAGCACGTCGAGCATGGTCTTCTCGCCCGGCCTCGACCTGCCGCGCTTGCCGACGGCCTCGACGCCCGAAGCGAAGGCGTCCGCCAGGTCATCCGGCAGCCGCTTGCCGGCCGTGATCGCGTCGCCGAGGGCCATGAAAAAGCTGCCGTAGAGCGGACCGGAGGCGCCGCCGACCGTCATCACCAGCGTCTTGCCGACGCTCTTGACCGCCTCGCCCGGCGGCAGCGAGGCGATCGAATCGAGCTTGCCGAGCACCGCCTCCGAGCCGCGCTTCATGTTGATCCCGTGATCGCCGTCGCCGATCGCCTGGTCGAGCGCGGTCAGCTCCTCGGCGTGGGCGATGACCTCTTCGGCCGCCGCCGAAATCAGCCTTCGCATTGCGGCTTCATCGAGCGGCATGGCCGTCTTCTTCCTTTCTCGGGCGCCTTCAAAAGCCACCACCCTCGTCCTGAGGCGCCCCGAGGGGACCTCGAAGGACGATCCAGTGGCGTGGGCGACGCCGCAAGCGTCCTTTGGAGCATCCTTCGAGGCCCTTTGCTTTCGCAAAGGGCGCCTCAGGATGCGGTCCATCACTTTTGAAACAGACACTGAGCCCGATCGTATCGGACGAGCCTCGCCCGCGGCAAGCCGCGGTCGTCAGCCCCAATGGAGCGCAGCCGTATGGACGGGCGCGTCCCAGAGCGAGAGCAGCCGTTCGTCCGCCACTGATGCGGTCAGCGACAGGCCGGCCATTTCCAGCGAGGTGACATAGTTGCCGACGAGGCCGCGTGCGATCGCAAAGCCGCGGCGCTCGAGCTCGGCGCGGGCCATTTCGGCCATGAGATAGAGTTCGAGCGCCGGCGTGCCGCCGAAACCGTTGACGAGCAGAATCACGGGGCCGTGGTTGAAGCCGGCCTTGCCGAGGTCGTCGAGGACGGCGGTCATCATCTCCGCCGCGATCGCCTTGGCGGGCGCGAGCTTGACGCGGCGGCGGCCCGGCTCGCCGTGGATGCCGACGCCCATTTCCATTTCGTCGTCGCCGAGCTCGAAGGTCGGCTTGCCCGCGGCGGGCGCCGTGCAGCTCGTCAGAGCCACTCCGAACGAGCGGGTGCGGGCGTTGACCTCGTCGCCGAGCGCTTTCAGGCTCTCGAGCGAGCGGCCCTCTTCGGCCGCCGCGCCGACGATCTTTTCGACGATCACGGTCCCGGCGACGCCGCGGCGGCCGGCCGTCCAGGTGGAGTTCTCGACCGCGACGTCGTCGTCGGTGACGACGGTGGCGCTGGGTCCGTCGTGCAGCTCAGCGGCCATCTCGAAGTTCATCCGGTCGCCGGCATAGTTCTTCACGATGAACAGCACGCCCTCGGGACCCCCGACGGCGCTCGCGGCGGCCACGATCTGGTCGGGCGTGGGCGAGGTGAAGACCTGCCCGGGACAGGCGGCGTCGAGCATGCCCTTGCCGACGAATCCGGCATGCAGCGGCTCGTGGCCCGAGCCCCCGCCCGAGACGAGCGCGACCTTGCCGTTCGCCTTCGAGGCGCGGCGCACGAAGGTCCCGCTATCGCCGAGCGTGACGATGTCATGGTGGATCGCCGCGAAGCCGGCCAGGCTCTCCGAAAGAAAGGCGTCGACGCTGTTGATGAACTTTTTCATGGAAATCCTCCCTTTGTTGAACTTCGGCTGGCCGCCAGGCGCAACCATGGGCGGGATGAGCGCCCGCGGTGGGCGCGTCCCCTTCTCCGCGGAGCGGGGAAGTGGCCCGAAGGGCCGGATGGGGTGTGGAAAGCAGGTCTGGGTCGATGTAGGTTCGGGCCGCTGTTCGTGCAATCCGACTCGCGCTCGATGCAGCGGGCCATACCCCATCCGGCGCTCCGCGCCACCTTCCCCAGCGAAGCTGGGGAAGGGAAAGCCGTCGCGCAGCGTCCACCGCGCCGGCGGATCGCGGCTTCGTTCCCCGTCTCATCCCTGGCGTCGAGCGCACCAACGCAGGAACCCCCGGGGCTGGCAGCCGAACCAGCCTGGGCTCATTCCCGATCTTGACCGGCCGCGGTCTTTCGAGGTCTGTGCTACTGTGGTTCGACGACACCTGCTGGAGGGGAATTTCATGGGGATACGGATCTTGGCCGCGGCGCTCGCGGCGGCGCTGTGCGGCGCTATCGCGGCGCCGGCGCCCGCGCAGAACGCGGCGCCGGCCGCAGCCGCGCCCGCGAAGCCCAAGGCGAAGACGCTGGCGGGCGCGCCCACAGTCACGGTGCTGGTGACGAACTCGCGCAAGGCCGATCTCGTCCAGCTGCAGGCGGCCGAGGCCGGCTCGGCAAGCTGGAAGAAAGTGCTCGGCGCGTTGAAGGCCGGCAAGCAGGCCTCGGCCAACGTGCCGACGGGCTTCAATTGCCGCGTGGACCTGCACGGGACCTTCGCCGACGGTCAGTCGATGGACGCGTCCGACGTCGACGTCTGCACGCAAAAGACGCTGAACCTGACCGATTGAACGCGCTGGAGGCCTCTCATGATAGGCGCCCGCGCGAACCGTCCGCCCTCGCCGGCCATACCGCCGGAATCGACGCTTTGCGGACTTTTGGAGGCTCTATTTGGCCGCTTTCGGCCTGCCGAATTTGATCGAGACGCCAAAAGTCGCTTGACGCGCCGCCGTGAATTGGCCGGTTGACAGGTCGAGAGTCCCGGTCAACCCCGCGCCGAATTGGAAGGTGATGTCGTCGTTCAGGTCGTAGCCGATATTCACCGGGAAAAGCGCGCCTGTCAGGCTTGGGTGGACTGAGCGGGACAAGTTGAACTGCGCGCCGACCTGGGCGTAAGGCTGCAAAAAATGCCAATTGCGGTAGCGCCAAAACCAGTCGACGTCCGTCAATTGAATGAAGGGCGCAAGCGTCCAGGGTCCGGGATCGCCATCGAACCAGGTCACCGGCGCGGTCCACACTGTGCCCAAGGTCAAGGTTTGGTTGTGGCCGTCGTCTGGACCGCGCTGATAAATCGACTGCAAGGTGAGGCTGAAAGCGTCCTGGCGCTCACTCAGATATTGCCTCAGCCCCGGGAGCGTGACCTGGCTGCCTGGGACCGCTTCCATGTGGTCGTAGTCGAACCAAAGGATGTGCTCGGGCAAGATGCGTGCGAACAGGGGCTGACTGACGCCGGGGATCTTGACCATCGCGCCGTCGGGGATGGGATTATTCTCGACGCGACGTTTCAGCCCATCGAGGTAGGCCAGCGTCTCGTCTGCGGCGGAGCCGCATCATGATCGCCCGCGCCCCGTCGGTCGGGGTGGAAAGCGTCTTGCAATCCCGGTAGGAGGTGCAAGGCGACGCGACGCCGCGTTCGCAGGTCGGCTTACGTATGGTGTCGAGACAAGGCCTCCGTCCCAATGAGATAGCGGTCGAGTGGACGGAGCGGGTTGACGCGACCCTCGTCTTCATCGGCGTGATCCGAACGCCGTGGGCGTCGCTCGCCGAGTGTCCGCACTCCGGAATCCGCGACGGCCCGGCTTGCGGCATAGAGGTGAACGAGCCGTGGGTCGCCGCGCTCGACGGCATCGAGGCCTACGACTTGGTTGAGGTCTTCTATTGGCTGCACCAGTCCCGCCGCGATCTCATTCGGCAAAGCCCCCGAAGGGAAGGCGCGACGAAAGCGACCTTTACGATCCGGTCTCCGATTGGCCGAACCCCATCGGCACGTCCATCGTCACACTTGTCGACCGGAGGGGGCCGTCGCTTGTCGTGAGAGGCCTGGACTGCGTCGACGGGACGCCGCTCCTTGATCTCAGGCCTGACCGAAGCGCATTTCGGCGCGTTCAGATTTCCGGCTGATTGGCGGCGTGGCGCTTGCTGCGCTCCTTCTCTACTGCGCGGCCTCGGCCATGGCGGTGAGCGCCGCAGCGCCGGTCTCGAACTGGAGTTGCGCGAGGCGCGCGTAAAGCCCGCCGGCGGCGAGCAGCGAGGCGTGGGTTCCCTGCTCGACGATTGAGCCGGCCTCGAGGACGAGGATGCGGTGGGCGTTGACGATGGTGGCGAGCCGATGCGCGATGATGAGCGTGGTCCGGCCCCGCATCAGCGTCTCGAGCGCGTCCTGCACCAGCGTTTCGCTCTCCGCGTCGAGCGCCGAGGTCGCCTCGTCGAGCAGTAGAACCGGGGCGTCCTTCAGGATCGCCCGGGCGATGGCGATGCGCTGGCGCTCGCCGCCCGACAGCGTCACGCCGCGCTCGCCGAGCGGCGTTTCGTAGCCCTGCGGCAAACCCATGATGAAGTCGTGCGCGGCAGCCTGCTTCGCGGCGGCGACGACGACTTCGAGGGTCGCCTCCGGCGACCCGTAGGCGATGTTGTCGGCGACGCTCGCGCCGAAGATGAAGGCGTCCTGGGGGACGAAGGCGATTTCTGCGCGCAGCGCGGCCGGATCGAGTCTCGAGATGTCGAGCCCGTCGAGCGTGACCGCGCCGCGCGTCGGGTCGTAGAAACGCAGCGCCAGCTGGAACACGGTCGACTTCCCCGCCCCCGACGGACCGACGATGGCGACGGCTTCGCCCGGCGCGACGCGGAAGCTGACGTCCCGCAGCACCGCGCCCTCGTCGCGGCCCGGATAGGCAAAATCGACCGCCTTGAACGCCAGCTCGCCGCGAACCGGTTTTGCGAGCGTGAGCGGTGCAACAGGCGCCGTGATGCGCGGCTTCACCGCGAGAAGGTCGCCGATGCGCGCGGCGGCGCCGGCGGCCTGCGACACTTCGTTCCACACCTCCGACAATTGCCCGAGCGCGCCGGCGCCGAACACGGCGTAGAGGACGAACTGGAGCAGCCTTCCACCCGACAGGCGACCCGCGACGACGTCTTGCGCGCCGAGCCACAGGATGACGACGACGCTGCCGAAGGCGAGGAACAGCGCCGCGACGGTCACGATCCCGCGCGCCTGCGCCATGTGGCGCGCCGCTTCATAGGCGCCATCGGCCGCCGCGCGATAGCGTCCCGCGGTGAAGGCCTCCGCCACGAACGATTGCATGACGCGCACCGCCGACAGGCTTTCGGTCGCGAAGGCGGTCGCCTCGGCCAGCGTGTCCTGGGCGCGGCGGGAGCGCTGGCGGACAGCGCGGCCGGCGGCGAACAGCGGCAGCACGATGACGGGAATCGCCGCCAGCACGAAGGCCGACAACTTCAGGCTGGTGACCGCCATCATGGCGACCGCGCCGACGAACATGAAGAGATTGCGCAACGCGATCGAGGCCGACGACCCGAAGGTCGCCTTGAGCTGCGTCGTGTCGGCGGACAGGCGCGAGGCGATCTCGCCGGTCTTTTCCGCATCGAAGAAGCCCGGATCGAGCCGCGTCAGATGGGCGAACAGGTTCGAGCGCAGGTCCGCGACCACGCGCTCGCCGAGCGTCGTGACGAAATAGGAGCGCGCGCCTGAGGCGAGCGCGAGCACGGCGACGACGCCGAGCATGGCGAGGAAATAGTCGCGGATGAAGCCCGTGTTGGAATGCGAAAAGCCGAAGTCGGTCATCCTGCGGACCGCCACCGGGACGACCAGCGTCGCGGCCGAAGCGATCACAAGGGCGATGAGCGCGCCAATGATGCGCCCTCGGTAGGCGAGCGCATAGGGGAGAACCGATTTCAGGGCGCCGAGCGGGGCTCGGGACGATTTCGAACCGGCGGCGGCGTGAGCGGACATTCTTGGCGAGACCTCCGATCTTCCAGGGTCTTTACGGACCATGTTTCAGCCGAAATCAAGGCCGCCGCCTGCGACCCATTGCGCGGTTCGGCCCGGCGGCGTATAGCACCGTTAAGCCAAAGAGCCGCCGGCCCGCCGGTCGGCTCCTCTTTTATTGCGCCAGAGTCATGCGATGAAGCCCGACATTCACCCGAACTACCATACGATCAAGGTCGTCATGACCAATGGCGTCGAGTTCGTGACCCGCTCGACCTATGGCCAGGAGGGCGCGACCCTCAATCTCGACATCGACCCCAACACGCACCCGGCCTGGACCGGCGGCTCGCAGCAGCTGATCGACCGCGGCGGCCGTCTGTCCCGGTTCAACAGCCGCTTCGCCAACCTCGGCATTGGCGGGAAGAAGTAGAGGCGCCTGCCGTCACCCCGGCCCTCTCCCGCAAGCGGGAGAGGGGGCGTTACCCTTCTCCCGCTCGCGGGAGAAGGTGGCCGGCGAAGCCGGCCGGATGAGGGCGTGCCGCCTCACGCTCGTCACCTCGCCGCCGCCGCTCGCCGCGATGCGGGCTGTCGCCTCTTCGAACGGCTCGCTGACCACCTTCATGTGGAAGCCGTTGGCGTGCAGCAGGGTCTGGCCGTCGCGCATGATCCCCACATGGCCTTTCCAGAAGACGAGGTCGCCGCGCGCGAGCGGCGCCGGGCCGTCGACCGCAACCGGCTCGCCCAGGGCGGCCAGCATATCGCTGTCGCGCGGGGCGGCGATTCCGGCGGAGGTGAGCGCGGTCTGCGCAAGGCCTGAACAGTCGATCCCCTCGGACGTGCGCCCGCCCCAGAGATAGGGAGTTCCAGAAACAGCTCGGCGACCGCAACGAAGTCCGGTTCGCCCGAGCCGACGTCCGCTAGATGGCGGCGCCACAGCCACAGGCCGTCGGCGCTCACCGCGAAATCCGCCTCCTTCCGCACGATCCTGAGCCTTGCGCCGAGCGAGAGCGCCATGCGCGGCGGCAGCTTGATGTTCGGCCCCGGATAGGCGTGCGTTCGCAGCGCCGACACGCGATGCGTCGGCTCCGTCGGCGCGCCGAGCGCGGCGAGCGGCAGATAGCCGACATAAAGGTCGCGATCGAGCTGCGCCCAAGCCCAACCCTCGGCCTCGTCGTAGACCGTGACCGCCTCGCCGAAGAGCGCCTCGGTCTCGAGCGGCGCGTCCGGCGCGGGCGAACGCTTCAGCGGCGCGCTCGCTTCGACGACCTGCATCGTCTTGCCGTCCGCGAAGCGCGGCGCGTCGACGACGCCGCGCAATTGAGAGGCGGCGAGGTCGGGACGGACGGGGGTCAGACGCGGGTCGTATGCGCGGGCCATGTTCGAGCACCCGGATTCGAGGTTAGCGAAGCGGCAAGCCTGACCAACTTCAGGTGGCAGATGCAAGGCGCTGCAGCGCGGACGGACATTCCGAAATCATGCTACATAATCCGGTGCGGAAGGCGTCTCTCTTGGCAGTCACGGGCGGCGACAGCATGATGAAGCGCGCTCGAAGCGCGGCGAAGGGAACGACGAATAGAGTTGAGAAGCCCCGGCGCAACGATTTACCATGGCGCGACCTTCAGCGCCGTTCGAGGAGACGCCATGACGTCGGCCGCGCCATCATCGGGCTCGCACGCAGCGCTTCCTCTCGATCCCTACGGCGCCGCCACTCACGAGGTGTTCAACCAGCCGGTCGAGCTCGTCGACTTCAATCTCTATGATTCCGATGCGGCGCTCAAGGAATTGGTGCGGCGGGAGGGGGCGGCCTGGGCCGAGAATGCGCTCGGGGCGTTCGGCGCCAGCGCGGGGTCGGCCGAAACTCTCGAGCTCGGCGCGCTCGCCAACAAAAATCCGCCCGAGCTCGACACCCACGACCGTTACGGCCGGCGCGTCGACCTCGTTCGCTTTCATCCCGCCTACCACGCGCTGATGAAATCCGCGATCGAGGAGGGCATTCATTCGTCGCCGTGGACCGAGCCGCGCGAGGGCGCGCATGTGGCGCGCGCGGCGCGCTCCTACATGCAGACCCAGGTCGAGGCCGGGCACGGCTGCCCGATCACCATGACTTTCGCCTCCGTGCCGTGTCTGAGGCTCGAGCCCGGTCTCGCCGAGGCCTGGCTGCCGAAGGTCACGGCCAGAATCTACGATCCCCGCAACGTGCCGGTCGACCAGAAACAGGGCGTCACCATCGGCATGGCGATGACGGAGAAGCAGGGCGGGTCCGACGTGCGCGCCAACACGACGCGCGCCTTTCCCATCGGGGCCGCGGGGCCGGGAAAGGCTTACGAGCTCGTCGGCCACAAGTTCTTCGTTTCGGCGCCGATGTGCGACGCCTTTCTCGTGCTCGCCCAGGCGCCGGCCGGCCTCTCCTGCTTTCTCGTGCCGCGCTGGCGGCCGGACGGAACGAAGAACCCGCTGCAGATCGTGCGGCTCAAGCGCAAGATGGGCAACGTGTCGAACGCGTCGAGCGAGACCGAACTGCGCGGCGCGCTCGGCTGGATGGTCGGCCCCGAAGGCCGGGGCGTCGCGACCATCATCGAGATGGTTGCGATGACCCGGTTCGACTGCATGATCGGCTCGTCCGCCGGCATGCGTATGGCCGTTTCCCAGGCGATCGACCATTGCCGCCAGCGCAAGGCGTTTGGCGCGCTGCTCGTCGATCAGCCGATCATGACCGCCGTCCTCGCCGATCTCGCCGTCGAGGCCGAGGCGGCGCTGACCTTGACCATGCGCATCGCCCGAGCGCTCGACCGGCGGGAGGACGCGCACGAGGACGCGCTCGCCAGGCTCGGCACGGCGATCGGCAAATATTGGATTTGCAAACGCGCGCCCGCCCACGCCTACGAGGCGCTGGAATGCATCGGCGGCTCCGGAGTTATGGAGGATTTGCCGATGCCGCGTCTCTACCGCGAGGCGCCGGTCAACGCGATCTGGGAGGGCAGCGGCAACGTCCAGTGCCTCGACATCGCGCGCGCCGTCCGGCGCTCGCCGCAGGCGCTCGATGCCTATTTCGCGGAGGTCGGTTCGACACCGGGCGAGAGCGCCGCGCTCGACGCTCATGTGGCTCAGCTGAAGGACGACATGCGCGATCTGACGGACTTCGAGAGCCGCGCCCGCGACGTCTGCGATCGGATGTCCGTCGGGCTTCAGGCGGCCGCGCTGATACGCTCCGGTTCACCGGTTGCAGGCGCATTTTGCCGTTCGCGCCTCGAGTTGCGCGGGACGCACAATTATGGCGCGCTGACCGGCGTCGACTGCAAGGCGATCGTCGGCCGCGCCGCAGTGCGCTGACGCCGCTTCCAGTTGATGAATGTCAACTTTGGTCCGGCTTTCATAGACGCCTATCGCATCGCGTTGCAGTCTGCTAACGTCCTCCCGGGCCGCGAGGCCCTCGACGCGTCTTGGTTGGGCTGGAGCCCATGCAGGCGGCCATAGCGGAAGAAGGTTTCGTCTTCGACCGGATGCGAATTCGGTCGCCAGCCAAACCTCTCCGCGCCTGTCGAGGCGTTCGACCCGACGCTGGTGCACCAGGAGACTTCTGATGCCGGAGCGAGCGATGGACGGCGTCAATATCGACAGGTCCGCCATGAGGTTGACCGACACGATTTTCGGCTACGGCGGGCAGGACCTGAGAAAGACGTTGAAGGCGATCGCATCGGAGATCGCAGTCAGACATATCGCCCATGTGCGTTTTGCTTCCAACGGAAGCCACGAGGCGAGCCTGGGGACCGCGATCGCCACCTATTCCCAGGGTTGGCAGACCCGTTACTTTGTCGAAGACTATGTTCACATCGATCCCGTCATCGCGCGGGGACGCAACGCCTTGCTGCCATTCGACTGGGACACGTTGGCGAGCGACGATCCGATCGTGCAGGCGTTTTTCGCCGACGCGGCGAAGCACGGCGTCGGGCGCAACGGCCTTTCGATCCCGGTCCGAAACCGTGAGGGCGTCCGTGCGCTGGTGTCCTTCACGAGCGACCTCTCCAAGACGGAGTGGGACCGCTACAAGCGGACGAATATGGTAAAACTGCAAAGGCTGTCGGCGCTCATCGATTTGGCTGCTGACGTCGAGACGAAGCCTCCTTCGCCGGTCACCTTGTCTGAGGGGGAAGAGCAATGTCTGGTCTGGGCCGCTAGAGGAAAAACGTCTCGGGAAATCGCCGAAGTCATGAATATGGGTTTCGGCAGCGTGAACGCTCGCCTCGACACCGCCCGCAGCAAGCTGCACTGCATGAACCTGAGCCATGCAATCGCCGTCGCCGTCGCGACAGGCGTGATTCCCCCGACAGCGCTGCTCTAGAGGGCCCGGAGCGGCAGGGGAGACCTACTGACTCGTTCACCGGCCGAGTTGTTAACAGGCGTTGCCAAAAGGTCTTACAGGTTCCGAGTTTTCCGCTTTGAGGTTGAATCCCTGGTTGTCCCGTGCGGCTCCCTTCCATTCGACAACTTCAGCCGAAAAATGGCAGAATTGGGTCAGAAATTGTCGAAGTCAAAGCTGTCGCGACGAGACTTTTGTTTCACAAGCTTATTTGAGTTAATTCCGATCGCGCTCTGATCACTAGTGACTGAAGCGCCAGTTATGTTGGGCCTCAACCATTTAGAACAGCCGTATACAGGTAATTATCGTTTTCAAAGACTTGCAGACGAGCGTGACCGGCGCCACCCCTATGGCAGGTCGACGACCAGGCCGCATGTTCCGCGGAAGCGTCGAGCCTACTTGGAGGAGCACCACTATGCTGAAGCTTATTGAACGTTCCAATGCATCTCTTTTTCCGCGGGAGATGGATGCGATGTTCCGCAATCGGGCCGAAATCTTCGGCGAGCGGCTGGGCTGGGAGGTCGTCGTGAAGGACGGCCACGAGCGCGACCGGTTCGACGATCTCGACCCCTTGTATCTCGTCTCGGTCGACCCGGAGACCGGAACATACTGGGGCTCGCTGCGGCTCCTGCCGACGACCGGGCCGAACATGCTGCGCGACGTCTTTCCGCAATTGCTCGAGGAAGGCGAGGTGGTGGAGAGCGCGACCATCTGGGAGAGCTCGCGCATCTGCGCGGTGGCTGCGCCCGGGCAGCCGCAGCGGACGAAGAACGGCGTCGGCTACGTCCTGAGCGAGTTGATCGCGGGGATCGGCGAGGTCGCGCTTCTTGCGGGGTTGACCCAGATCGTCTCGGTGTTCGACGCACGCATCCTGCGCGTCCTGAAAGCGGTCGGCTGCGAGCCCGAAGTCATCGGAAGACCGCAGCGCATCGGCGACGTGATGGCCTACGCCGCCTTGTTCGAGCCGGACCCGGAGCGGCTCGAAGCCTTCCGCGCCGAGATGAGCATGGGTGATTCCGTCCTCGAGCGGGCCTCGAAGGAACTCGCCTTCGGCAAAGAGCTTGCCTTCGCTTAGGCGCTTAAGACCCGACAGGAACCATGATTGCCGGCTCCAGACCGGCTGTCATGCGAATTGACTCATCGAGCGGCTGTCCGTCTTTCGCGGGCAGCAGCTCGCCGCCCTTCCCGCTGACGACGTCCGTGGCGGCGCGCGTCGAGGCGGCGCGCGGCGAACTCTGGCGCGCTTCGATCTCGTCGAGCTCCGTCCGGCGGCGCGGACCGGGCCGCCGCAACGCGGAATGCCTTATGGCTTCATTCGCGTTCCGGCGCTATCCTCATCCGATGACGGCGGGCGGCAATCTGCAGGACTTTGTCGATCGGCATCGAAAACTCTTCGTCCTGACCGGGGCCGGCTGCAGCACGAGCTCTGGCATTCCCGACTATCGCGACGCCGACGGCAAGTGGAAGCGCATGCCGCCGGTAACCTACCAGGCCTTCATGGGCGAGCAGACGACTTGCCGGCGCTATTGGGCGCGCAGCCTCGTCGGATGGCGGCGGTTTCGCCGAGCGCGGCCGAACGAGGCGCACCGCGCCCTCGCCCGGCTCGAGGCGATGGGGAAGAGCGAGCTTCTTCTGACCCAGAACGTCGATCGGCTGCATCAGGCGGCGGGAAGCGCGAGAGTGATCGACCTGCACGGGCGGCTCGACCTCGTCCGCTGCCTGGTTTGCGGCAGGAAACTGTCACGCGACGAGCTCCAGGGGGAACTCGGGCGGCTGAACCCCGACTGGCTCGATTTTGACGCCGCCGATGCGCCGGACGGCGACGCCGACCTCGGCGCCGACTTTTCGTCCTTTGAGGTTCCGTCTTGCCGCCGCTGCGGCGGCGTGCTGAAGCCCGACGTCGTGTTTTTCGGCGAGAACGTGCCGCGCGACCGGGTCGATGCGGCCGCGCGACATCTCGAAGAGGCCGACGCCATGCTGATTGTCGGCTCTTCGCTGATGGTCTATTCGGGCTACCGCTTCGTCGAGATGGCGGCGCGCGCGGGAAAGCCCGTGGCCGCGGTCAATCTCGGTCAGACTCGCGCCGACCGGCTGCTCGCGTTCAAGGTCGAGAATCCTTGCGAGGCTGCGCTGGCGTTTCTCTTGTGA
The DNA here is from genome assembly GCA_963819255.1 of uncultured Alphaproteobacteria bacterium. Classification (GTDB taxonomy): domain Bacteria; phylum Pseudomonadota; class Alphaproteobacteria; order Rhizobiales; family Beijerinckiaceae; genus Roseiarcus. The sequence goes on along the minus strand of CAWFVS010000033.1, from coordinate 42,533 downwards.
CCGCCGATTGCTGTCAGATCACCGGCGTCGGCAGCGGCCGGCCCGCGAAATGGGCGGCGAGATTGTCACGCACGAGCTTGCCCATGGCCTTGCGCGCTTCGATCGTTCCGCTCGCGTGATGCGGCTGCAAGATGGCGTTGGCGCAGCCGAGGAGGCGCGGATCGATGTCCGGTTCGTTCCAGAACACGTCGAGCGCGGCGCCGCCGATGCGCTTCTCTTCGAGGGCGGCGATCAGCGCCGCCTCGTCCACGACCGTGCCGCGCGACACGTTGACGAACAGCCCGTCCGGCCCGAGCGCGTCGAAGACCTGAGCGCCGACGAGGTCGCGGGTCGATGCGCCGCCGGCGGTCGCGGCCACGAGAATGTCGCTCGCGCGGGCGAGGGAGACGGCGTCGGCATGATAGGCGTCCGGCGAACCCGGGTCCTTGGCCAGGTCGCAATAGGCGACGCTCAGGCCAAAGACCGGCGCGCGGCGGGCGATCGCGCGGCCAATACGGCCGTAACCGAGGATGCCGAGCCTCTTGCCGTTAAGGCTGCGCCCGAGTGGCAGCGCGCCCCTCGTCCAGGCGCCGGAGCGCACGTGAGCGTCGCCCTCGACGATGCGACGCCAACTGGCGAGGATCAGCGCGAAGGCCATGTCGGCCACGTCCTCGGTCAGCACATCCGGCGTGTTGGTGACCCGGATCCCCCGCGCCCGCGCGCTGTTGAGGTCGATGGCGTCGAATCCGACCCCGAAACAGGCGATGATCTCGAGCCTCGGGCAGGCGTTGATGAGCTCGGCGTCCGCGCCGAGGACGCCGTTGGTCGCGATGGCGCGAATGCGCGGGCCGACCTCGCTCAGGAACCGCGCGCGGTCTTTGGCGAGCCACAATTTATGGACGACGTAGTTGCTCTCGAGCTGCGGCATTTCCCAGTCGGGGTAGGGGCCGACCATCAGCACGTCCGGCTTCGTCATGCGTTGCCTGCCAATCCGCGCTTGCGCATGAGCGCGCCGGGCTCGGGCGGACGCCCGCGGAAATTCTCGTAAGCCGTCTCCGGGTCGCGAAGATTGCCGGCAGAATAGACGAATTCGAGTAGCTTCGCCGCGAGAGCGGGATCGAAAATGTCGCCCGTCTCCTCGAAGGCCTCGAAGCCGTCGGCGTCGAGAACCTCGGACCAGAGATAGCTGTAATAGCCGGCCGCGTAGCCGCCGGCGCTGAAAATGTGCTGGAAATGCGGGGTGCGGTGCCGCATCGCGATCGCTTCCGGCATCTTCAGCCTGTCGAGCTCCTGCTTCTCGAAGGCGACGACATCGACGCTTCTCCGGCTCTCGCTGCGCATGCAGATCGAGGTCGACAAAGGCGGAGGCGGCGTATTCGACCGTCGCAAAACCCTGGTTGAACCTTTGCGCCGCCATCACCTTGTCCAGGACATGCTCCGGCATCGGCTCGCCCGTCTCGCGATGGAGGGCGAAGCGCCTCAGAATTTCGGGCCGCTCGAGCCAGCGCTCGTAGACCTGGGAGGGAAACTCGACGAAGTCGGTCGCGACGCTCGTGCCGGAGATCAGCGGATAGGTGACGCTGGACAGCATGGCGTGCAGTGCGTGGCCGAATTCGTGAAACAACGTCCTCGCCTCATCGAAGCCGAGGAGCGGCGGCTCGCCGTCGGGCGGCTTGGCGAGGTTGAGGACGTTGACGACGATCGGCAGAACCGCGCCGTCGAGCTTTTCCTGCTTCCTGAAGCCGCTCGACCAGGCGCCGCTGCGCTTCGCGGGTCGCGCAAAATAGTCGCCGAGGAAGAGCGCGATCGGCGCGCCGTCACGATCGAGCGCCGTCCACGAGCGGACGTCGGGATGGTAGAGGGGAATGTCGAAGCGCTCGACGAAGCTGAGGCCGAACAATCGGCCGGCGACGAAGAAGGCGGCCTCGATCATCCTGTCGAGCGTGAGGTAGGGCTTGATCGTGTCCTCGTCGAGATCGAACAGCCGCTTGCGGCGCTTTTCGGAATAGTAGCGCCAGTCCCAGGGCGCGATGCTGAAAGTTGCCGCCCTCCTCCGCGACGATCGCCTGCAGCGCGGACTCTTCCTCGGCGGCGCGCGCGAGCGCCGGCGTCCACACCGACTTCGAGAAGGGCGCGCGCGGCCTCGGGGGTCTTCGCCATCGTGTCGGCGAGGCGGAATTCGGCGAAGCTGTCGAAGCCGAGCAGCCGTGCGCGCTCTGCGCGAAGTTTCACGATCTCGCTGGCGATCGCGCGATTGTCGGTCGGGCCGGGATGTTCGCCGCGCGCCGACCAGGCGGCGAACGCCTTCTCGCGCAGATCGCGCCGCGCCGAGAATTGCAGGAACGGCTCGACGCTCGAACGCGCGAGCGTGATGACATGCTTGCCGGGAAGCCCGCGGTCGGCCGCCGCGCGGGCTGCCGACGGCGACGAGCCAGTCGGGCAGGCCTTCGAGATCCTCGGGCGTCTCCAGGATCGAGGAGCCAGGATTTTTCGTCGGCGAGCACGTTCTGTCCGAACTCGGCCCCGAGGGTCGCCAGGCGCTCGTTGATGGCGGCGAGCCGCGCCTTGACCTCGTCGCCAAGGCCGGCGCCGGCGCGCGAGAACAGGACGTGATAGCGCTCCAGCACCCGCGCCTGCTCGTCGTCGAGGCCGAGCAGTTCGCGTTGCGCCTGCAGGGCGGCGACGCGATTGGTAGAGCGCTTGATCGAGGAAAATGTCATTGCGATGCCGCGCGAGCCTCGGCGCGATCTCGCGCTCGATCGCCTGGATCTCGTCGTTCGTGTCCGCCGAGGCGAGATTGAAAAAGACGGACGACACCCTGCTCAAGCGCCGGCCGCTGCGCTCCAGCGCCTCGATGGTGTTCTCGAACGTCGCCGGCTCAGGGTTCGCCGCGACGGCCGCGATCTCGGCGCGGGCCTCGTCGAGCGCCGCGTCGAAGGCCGGGCCGGAAATGCGACGCGCTCGAGCGCGCGCGAAAGGCGGCGCCTCGAACGGGCCCGTCCACGGCTCGAGAAGGGGATTGCCTGGTTGAGTTTCGGTCATGTCGCCTCCGCCCGCCGCCATGTGGGCGCCAGACCGGGCCATGAGCAAGACCTTCGGCGGAACGATCGCGCCTTCCGAGAGTTGCGCTGGTCCAACGTTTCGGGGGATCTTATGAAACTCTTCAGGTGTCAAGTCTGCGACAATATCATTCACTTCGAGAACCGGACATGCGGGCGCTGCAACCATCGGCTTGGCTATATTCCGGAGCTGGAGATCATGACCGCCCTGAAGCCGGCGGGCGATGGGAACTGGGCGCCTGCTCGGCGCGGACGGCCACCGTCGCTTCTGCGCCAACGCGGACCACGACGTCTGCAACTGGCTGATCCCGGCGAGCGCGCTCCGACCGTCTGTGCGTCGCATGCCGGCACAACGACACCATCCCGGACATCTCGAGTCCGGAGCATCTCTCCGCATGGCGCGAACTCGAATTCGCCAAGCATCGCTTGTTCTATAGCCTCCTTCGGTGGAAGCTGCCGCTGAAGACGCGCGCCGAAGATCCAAGCCATGGTCTGGCGTTCGAATTCCTGGCCGATCCGCCCCAGGCTTCAGGCCCGAAAGTCATGACCGGCCACGACCAAGGCACGGTGACGATCGCGCTGATCGAGGCGGACCCCGCCGAACGCGAGAAGCGCCGCACGGAACTGGACGAGCCCTATCGGACGCTCCTCGGCCATTTCCGGCACGAGATCGGCCACCACTATTGGGATGTTCTCGTGCGGGACGGCGGCATGCTCGAGGCCTGCCGGGCAAAGTTCGGCGACGATCAGGGAGGACTACGCCGCGGCGTTGCAGCGCTACTATCGCGAGCGCGCGCCCGCGAACTGGCAGGAGCGCTTCGTCTCGGCCTACGCGACCTCCCACCCCTGGGAGGACTTCGCCGAGACCTGGGCCCACTATCTTCCATATCGTCGACACGCTGGAGATGGCCAACGCCTTCGGGCTCCAGCATCGAGCCCGCCATCGATCGGGAAGGCGGCCACAAGGCTCGCGTGGATTTCGATCCTTACGTCGCCGGAAGCATTGGACAGATCGTCGACGCGTGGGGGCCTTTCGTCGTTGCGATGAACAGCATCAATCGGGCGATCGGGCGGCCCGATCTCTATCCATTCATCCTTACGCCGGCCGTCGCGGAAAAACTCGGCTTCATCCATGATCTCGTCCGGGGCGCCGCGGTCAAAAGCGCGACGCCGGGACGAGTCGAGTCCCTCGCGAACGCTCTCCAGTAGCCACTTCTTCCGCATGGCCCAAACACGGGCTTCTCTGGCGGTCCGGTTTTTCGGCGACGGTCCGCCCCCACGAGCGCTTTCACCAGCGCATGACAACGACGGTTTCGCCGCCGTTGCCGAGCTCAACGGCCTCGGTTCCGTCGGCCTCTTCCTTTTGCCGCCGCGCGTCGCGAACCACTTCGAGGTTCGCGACATTCATTCCGAACGCCTCGTTCTCCTCGGCCACGCAAATCTGCCTGTCCGGCGGCAATTACGTCACCTGATCGAGAAATTCCCGGAGCGTCATAGGGGCCTCCTTGCTTGCCCCGGGAAACCAGCGAAATCGTCCGAGGTTCCGGCCGCCAGGACCAGCCGCGGGCGGATAACACAGCGAACATCGCCGCGAATTCCTTCGAGAGAAGGCTCCCCTGGCTGCGCAGGAACGCTCTCCGCCCGGAGGCGGAGAGTTCGAGGCGGCGCCGGCCAGCCCTACTTCTTCCCGAGCGCCTTGTCGGTGACGACCGTGGTGTAGGCGCCGGTCGGCTCCTTGGAGATGACGGGGTCCGAACCGCCGGTCATCAGCGTCTTGACCGTGCGCTCGTAGTCGGCCTTGTCGAGCCGGCCGTCCGAGCCTTCGGTCAGCTTGTTGATCTCGCCCATCATCTGCGTCTGGTGGTGCTCCGTCTGGGCGCCGGTCGAATCGTTGTCGAGCACGATCTTCACCGCCTCGTCCGGATGGGCCCGCGCGTAGTCCCAGCCCTTCATCGACGCCCTGACGAAGCGGGCCATCTTGTCGACGAAGGCCGGATCCTTGAGCTTGTCCTGCATCACATAGAGGCCGTCCTCGAGAGTCGAGACGCCCTGGTCGTCGTATTTGAAGACGACGAGCTGCGAGGGCTTGTAGCCGGCGTCGATCACCTGCCAGTATTCGTTGTAGGTCATGGTCGAGATGCAGTCGGCCTGCTTCTGGATGAGCGGATCGACGTTGAAGCCCTGCTTCACGACCTTGACGCCGTCCGGGCGAGCCGTCCGTCTTCAGGCGGAGCTTGTTCATCCAGTTCAGGAACGGATATTCGTTGCCGTAGAACCAGACGCCGAGTGTGCGGCCCTTGAGATCGGCCGGGGTCTTGATGCCGGTGTCGGCGCGGCAGGTCAGCTCGAGCCCGGAGTGCTTGAAGGGCTGGGCGATGTTGACCATCGGCGCGCCCTTCTCACGCGCGGCGAGCGCCGCCGGCATCCAGTCGACGACGACGTCGGCGCCGCCGCCTGCCAGCACCTGCTCGGGGGCGATGTCCGGGCCGCCCGGCTTGATCGTCACGTCGAGCCCTTCCGCCTTGTAGAAGCCCTTGTCTTTGGCGACGTAATAGCCGGCGAATTGCGCCTGGGTGACCCATTTCAGTTGCAGCGTCACCTTGTCGGCCGCATGCGCGGCGCCGGCGGCGAGGATCGCCGCCGCGGCCGCCAACTTGCAGTGAGGGTCGTCTTCATTTTTCATTCTCCGTTGGTCAACGGTTTCCTCCCCTTCGCCGCGCTTGTAGCATGGAGCGCGGCGAGAAGCTCAATCTCTCCTTCGCCCGATAGGAGGGGTGCCAGAATGTCGCCTGCGCTCGACCCGAGCGACCAACGCATAGAAGAGCGACCCGGTCACCGCGGCGACGACGATCGTCGCCCAGACCATGTCGATGCCGAGATGGCCGACCTCGGTTGAGATACGAAAGCCCAAGCCGACGATCGGCGTGCCGAAGAACTCCGCGACGATCGCGCCGATCATGGCGAGCGTCGTATTGATCTTGAGGGCGTTGAAGATGAACGGCAGTGCGGCGGGCAGACGCAGCGCGAGCAGAGTCTGCCAGTAGTCGGCCGCATAGGTCTTCATCAGGTCGCGCTCTATTGCGCTCGCGCTTTCGAGCCCCGCGACCGTGTTCACCAGCATCGGGAAAGAAGGTCATCACGACGACGACCGCGGCCTTTGACGGCCAGTCGAAGCCGAACCACATCACCATGATCGGCGCGACGCCGACAATCGGCAGCGCCGAGACGAAATTGCCGAGCGGCAGCAGGCCGCGCTGCAGGAACTCGAGCGATCGACGAGGATCGCGACGATCAATCCCGCCGCGCAGCCGATGGCGTAGCCGACGAGCACGCCCTTGATCGTCTGCAAGAAGTCGGCGGAGAGCGTCGGCACGGAGGAGACGAGCCGGGCGACGATGGCCGAGGGCGGCGGCAGGATGATCGCCGGCACGCCGAACAGCCGAACGACCGCTTCCCACAACGCGAGCACCACAAGGCCGAACACGAGCGGGGGGATGAGGTCGGCGACCCGGACGCTCACGGGACGAATCCCATGCGATGCTCGGTCAGGCGGCCGATGACGCCGATGATTCCGACCAGGGCGGCCGAGAGCGCCGCGGCGGCGAAGAGCGCCGCCCAGATCTGCACGGTCTGCCCGTAATAGGAGCCGGCAAGCAGCCGCGCGCCCAAGCCCCCGTCCTCGCTCTTGGTGACCTCCGCGACGACGGCCCCGACCAGCGCCGCCGCCGCCCCTATCTTCATGCTGGCGAAGAAGAAGGGCGCGCTCGCGGGCATTCGCAGCTTCATGAAGGTCTGCGCGCGCGTCGCCGAATAGGTGCGCATGAGATCGAGCTGCAGCGGATCCGGCGAGCGGAACCCCTTCACCATGCCGACGGTGATCGGAAAGAACGAGAGATAGGCCGCAATCGCCGCCTTGGGCGCGACTCCGGTGATGTTGAACTGGTAGAGGATGACGACGATCATCGGCGCGAGCGCGATGATGGGCACGGTCTGCGAGGCGACGATCCAGGGCATCATCGAGCGCTCGAGCCATTTCACCGAGACGATGACGACCGCGAGCCCAATGCCGAGCGCGGCGCCGATGAGGAAGCCGATCACCGTCTCCTCGAGCGTGATGACGCCATGGTAGACGAGGCCGCGCTTCGACGTCGGCGCGGTCGGAACACCAGCCGGTAGAGTTCGCCGACGATCTGGTGCGGCCCAGGCAGCTTCGGCCGCTCCATGTTGAGCGAATTGACGATTAGGTCCTCGGTCGAATAGTCGGCGCGGCCGGCGTTGGCGTAGGCGTCGCGCTGCAGCGGCGCGTTCATCAGCACCGCCGCGACGTACCAGGCGGCGAGCACGGCGAGGATGACGGTTGCGATGGGGAGAAAGGATTTCACGCGCTGCCCTCATCCGGCCGGCTGTCGCCGGCCACCTTCTCCCGCCAGCGGGAGAAGGGATTTGCCCCCTCCCGCTTGCGAGGACACGAGCGAGATCAACTACCAGTCCAAGGCCAAGCGCAAGCGCGGCCTCGGCCGGGTGGGCAACGGCGAGGACGTCGGCCTGTTCGTCCATCCGGCGCTGGCGGTCGACGCCGAGGACGGCGCCGTTCTGGGGCTCGCCGGCGCGACGATCTGGCGGCGAACCCGAGTCAAGGAGGACGACTACCAGAGCCTGCCGATCGAGGAGAAGGAGAGCCACCGATGGATCGCCACGGCGTTGAAGGCGAGAGCCTTTCTGAGTACGGCTGCGCTCATCACCCTCATCACCGACCGGTTGGAGACATCTACGAGCTGTTCGCCCGCGCGCCCGACGAGCAGACCCATGTGCTGGTCCGCGCGGTGCACGATCGGGCGCTGGCCGACGTCGGCGGCCGGATGCTGGCCAAGATCGCCGCTGAGCCGGAAGCCGGCCGTCTGGCCTTCGATCTCCCCGGCCGCCCCGGTCGGACGGCGCGCCAAGTGACCCTGGCGGTGCGCTTCTGCCCGGTCATCCTGCGCCAGCCGGAGCGCGGCGCCGATCGGCGCGATCCGCCGCAACTGTCGCTCTCTCTCGTCGAGGCGCGCGAGATCGACCCGCCGCCGGGCGAAGAGCCGATCGTCTGGCGTCTGTTGACCACCCACGCCGCAACCACGCTTGCCGAAGCGGCGTGGATCATCGACCTCTATCGCCGCCGCTGGATCGTCGAACAGCTCTTCCGCACGCTGAAATCGCAGGGCCTCGACCTCGAAGACAGTTTCTTGAGCGACGGCGACGCGCTCGAGTGCCTGGCGGCGACCGCGCTCATCGCCGCTGCGAACGTCATGCAACTCGTCCAAGGTCGCGGCGAGGCCGGTTCGGCGCTGCCGGCTTCGCGCGTCTTCGGCCCGACCGAAATCGCCGTTCTGGAGGCGCTGGCCCGCAAGTTCGAAGGCAAGACCGAAAAACAGAAGAACCCGCACCCCGAGCAGAGCCTCGCCTGGGCGGCCTGGTGCATCGCCCGCGCCGGCGGCTGGAACGGCTACGCCAACGAACGCCCGCCCGGTCCGATCACCTTCGCCCGCGGCCTCCGTCGCTTCCACGCCATCGCAGAAGGCTTCGCCCTCGCCGCCAACAATAGTAATGAGCCCCATTGACAGTCGCCCGAATCAAAATGTGTGCCCACGCTAGCGCTTGCGGGAGAGGGTCGGGGTGAGGGCCTACCCGTCATAAGAATGCCCCAGGCGCAGACCGTGCCGGACGCGGTTGGCGACGCCCATGAACTCCGGCGTCTCGCGAAACTCGAGCTGCCGTTCGCGCGGGAATTTGCATTCGATGACGTCGAAGATTCGTCCCGGACGCGGCGACATCACGACGATGTGGGTCGAGAGAAAGACCGCCTCGGGGATCGAGTGGGTGACGAACAGCACCGTCTTGCCGGTCACCTCCCACAGTTTCAGCAACTGCTGGTTGAGCATGTCGCGCACGATCTCGTCGAGCGCGCCGAACGGCTCGTCCATCAGGAGGAGATCGGGATCGAACGACAGCGCGCGCGCGATCGAGGCGCGCTGCTGCATGCCGCCCGACAATTGCCAGGGGAACTTATTCCCGAAGCCCGCGAGGTTGACGAGGTCGAGCCCCTTCTTGACCCGCGCCTCGCGCTCCGCCTTGTCGAAGCCCATGATCTCGAGCGGCAGCGCGATGTTGCGCGCGACCGTCCGCCAGGGATAGAGCGCCGGGGCCTGGAAGACATAGCCGTAAGCGCGTTTCGTCCGCGCCTCGTGCGGGCTCATGCCGTTGACCCGGATCGAGCCGCTGCTCGGCGTCTCGAGATCGGCGACCGCGCGCAGGAGGGTCGTCTTGCCGCAGCCGGACGGGCCGATGAGCGAAACGAACTCGCCGCGCGCGACCTTGAGGTTGATGTTGCTGAGCGCCTGCACCGGCCCGTCGCGCGTATCGAAGCGCAGCGACACGCCGCTGATGTCGATCGCCGCGTCGTCAGGCGGCGCCTCGACGGCGCCGCCTCGGACCGGCGATGGCGTCGACGCCACGCCCATCTCCGCCAGCTCTCCTTAGCGCGCGACGCCCGCGGGGGCGGTGAACTCCTTGTACCTCTTCAACGCCCGCGCGTCGGCCGCGAAGGGCTCGCGGCGGATGAACTTGCCGCGTCCGAGCTCCGCCTGCACCGTCCCGTCGCGGAACACGACGTCGCCGCGCGACAGGGTATAGCGCGGAAGCCCGGTGACTTTCGTGCCCTCGAACACGTTGTAGTCGATGACCGACACCTGCGTCCGGGCGGAGATGGTCTTGTTCGCCTTGGGATCCCAGACCGTGATATCCGCGTCGGAACCCGGCAGGATCGCCCCTTTGCGTGGGTACATGTTGAGGATTTGGGCGCTGTTGGTCGAGGTCACCGCGACGAACTCGTTCGGGGTGAGCCGCCCGGTCTCGACGCCCTTGGTCCACAAAACCGGCATGCGGTCCTCGAGGCCGCCGGTCCCGTTCGGGATCTTGGTGAAATCGCCTAGGCCGAGCTCCTTCTGCTTGGTGGTGAACGAGCAATGGTCGGTGGCGACCACCTGGAGCGAGCCGGCGCGCAGCCCGTTCCACAGATCGTCCTGATGGCTCTTGTCGCGGAAGGGCGGTGACATGACGCGCCGGGCGGCGTGCCGCCAGTCCTCGTTGTAATATTCGCTTTCGTCCAGCACGAGATGCTGGATGAGCGGTTCTCCGTAGACGCGCTTGCCCAGCGCGCGCGCCCGGCGGATCGCCTCGTGCGCCTGGATGCAGGAGGTGTGCACGACGTAGAGCGGCACGCCCGCCTGATCGGCGAGCATGATCGCCCGGTTCGCCGCCTCCCCCTCCACGTCCGGCGGACGCGAGAGCGCGTGGCCCTCGGGCCCGGTAATGCCCTTCTTCATGTAATGTTGCTGAAGCGCGTAGACGAGGTCGCCGTTCTCGGCGTGGACGAGCGGCATCGCGCCGAGCTCGGCGCAGCGGGCGAAGGAGGCGAACATCTCCTCGTCGTTGACCATCAGCGCGCCCTTGTAGGCCATGAAGTGCTTGAAAGTCGTCACGCCCGCACGGACGACCTTGGACATGTCGTCGCGAACCTGATCGTTCCAGTAGGTGATGCACATGTGGTAGGAATAGTCGGCGACAGCGTCCTTCGAGCGCCTCTCCCAATCGGCGAAGGCCTCCATCAGCGGCTGGTTGCGGTTCGGGATGCAGAAGTCGACGACCATCGTCGTGCCGCCCGACAGCGCCGCCTTGGTGCCGCTCTCGTAATTGTCGGCGGAATTGGTTCCCATGAACGGCATGTCGAGATGGGTGTGCGGGTCGACGCCGCCCGGCATGACGAAGCAGTCGGCGGCGTCGAGGGAGCTGTCGCCCCTCAGATCCTCGCCGATCGCCTTGATGGTTTCGCCTTCGACCAGCACGTCGGCCTTGTAGGTCCGGTCCGCGGTGACGATCGTTCCGCCTTTGATGACGAGCGACATGTTTATTCTTTCCCTCGGGCCTCCGGGCGGCGTCCTTGAGCTCCGCCGATGATTGTCACGATATGATTTCGGCCTTTTCCAGCACGGCGTGCATCAGGACGTTCGCGCCGGCGGTCGACCATTCCTGCTTGATGTCCTCGCTCTCGTTGTGGCTGACGCCGTCGACGCAGGGGGTGAAGATCATCGAGGTCGGCGCGACGCGCGCGACATAGCAGGCGTCGTGCCCGGCGCCGGAGACGATGTTCCGGCACGAATAGCCGAAACGCTTTGCGGCGCGCCTCACGGCGTCCACACAGGAAAGATCGAAAGCAACCGGTGGATAGTAGAAGATCTGCTCGAGCTCGAAGGCGAGGCCGATCTTCCCGGCGATCTCCTCGACCCCTGTGCGCAAGCTCGCGTCCATGGCGCTGAGCGTCTCGTCGACCGGATGGCGGAACTCGCAGGTCATGAACACTTCACCCGGAATGACGTTGCGCGAATTGGGATAGACGTTCAGCATCCCGACGGTCGACACGCCGAGCGGCGCGTTCTTGAGGCCAATCGCATTGACCAGCTCCACGATCCGCGCGGCGCCGAGAAGGGCGTCCCTGCGGCGCGGCATCGGCGTAGAACCGGCGTGGCTCTCGAAGCCGGTCAAGCGAATTTCATACCAGCGTTGGCCCTGCCCGTGGGTGACGACGCCGACGTCGACATTCTCGTCCTCGAGGATCGGCCCCTGCTCGATGTGCAGCTCGAAGAAGGCGTGCACCGGCCGGCCGCCGACAGGCTCCTCGCCCTTGAAGCCGATGCGCGCGAGCTCGTCGCCGAGCGCCTTGCCGTCTCCGTCGAGCCGGGAATAGGCGAACTCCTTGTCAAAGACGCCGGCGAACACGCCCGAGGCGATCATCGCGGGCGCGTAGCGCGAGCCCTCCTCGTTGGTCCAGTTGGCGACCTCGATCGGGCGGCGCGTCTTGATCTTGAGGTCGTTGAGTGAGCGCACGACCTCGAGCGCGCCGAGCACGCCGAGCGCGCCGTCGAATTTACCGCCCGTCGGCTGGGTGTCGAGATGGCTGCCCATGATGACGGGGGCGAGCGCGTCGTCCTCGCCTGCGCGGCGGGCGAACATGTTGCCCATCTCGTCGACCTTGACCGTGCAGCCGGCCTCAACGCACCAGGCGCGGAAGAGCTCGCGGCTCTCTTTGTCGAGGTCGGTCAGGGTGAGCCGCTTGCACCCGCCCTTGGGAGTCGCGCCGATCCTGGCCATCTCCATCAGCGAATCCCAGAGCCTCGCCCCGTCGACCCGCAGGTTGGACAGATCCGCCATCAAGAGCTCTCCTGAAGATCCGGACGCTATTATAGATTTGACCAAATGGTCAAATGACGTAACCTTGGGCGAAACGCCCATCGTTTCGGCGCCGGCGAGCGCGGGACTTCGCCGTCCCAGAACGGGTCGATCGGCGGTATTTCAGGGGAGCGGATGGATCAACGCAACCGCAGGCCGACCGTGCGCGCGGAAAACGAACGGGCGCTCCTCGAGGCGGCCGAGGCGGTCTTCGCCGAACAGGGGTTTTCCGGAGCGACGACGGCGGCGATCGCCAAGCGCGCCGGCGTGCCGAAGGCGAACCTGCACTATTATTTTCCCACCAAGGAGGCGCTCTATCGCGCCGTGGTCGAACGCGTGCTGACCGCCTGGCTCGCGGCCGCCGCCTCGTTCGACGCGAGCGAGGACCCGCGCGAGGCGCTCGCCGCCTATATCGGCGCCAAGATGGACCTCGCGCGCGAGATGCCGCTCGCCTCCCGCATCTGGTCGGCCGAGATCATGCGGGGCGCGCCGATCATCCAGGATTTTCTCGACACGACGCTCTCCGACTGGGTCGCCTCGCGCGAAAAGGCGGTCAAGCGCTGGATCGCCGCGGGCAAGCTCAAGCCGATCGAGCCCAAGGTGCTCTTCTACATGATCTGGGCGACCACCCAGCAATACGCCAACGCGGCGCACGAGATGGCGACGCTGAACGGCGGCTTTCCGCTCGACGCCGCCGCCTTCGAGCGGGCGAAGGCCCAGGTGATCGAGACGATCCTCGGCGGGGTCGTGACGACCCCTTGAAACTTTTCCCGAACTGGCGGAGGCTGAAGCGCGGAGTGCGGGGAAACGTCACATGGACGCCAAGCGGCGCTTTGAGCTCGTCCTGATCAAGCCGTCCCACTATGACGACGACGGCTATGTCATCCAATGGTTTCGGTCGCTCATTCCCTCGAACACGCTCGCCGCGCTGCACGGCCTCGCCTCCGACTGCGCCGAAAGACAGGTGCTCGGCGAGGACGTCGACATCGTCGTCACCGCGCTCGACGAGACCAACACGCGCATCCGGACGAAAGCGATCATGAGGCGGATCGCGCGAGCCGGCGGGTTCGGGATGGTCGGGCTCGTCGGCGTCCAGTCGAACCAGTTTCCGCGCGCGCTCGACATCGCCGGGCCGCTGAGGGCCGCGGGCGTTCCCGTCGTCATCGGCGGCTTCCATGTCTCGGGCTGCCTCGCAATGCTGCCGGAGATGGACGCGGACTTGAAGCGCGCGCTCGACATCGGCTGCTCGCTCTTCGCCGGAGAGGCGGAAGGCCGGCTCGACGCGGTCCTCGCCGACGCCGCCAACGGGCGGCTCGAGCCCATTTACAACTATCTCGGCGACCTGCCCGGCATCGAAGGGACGCCCGTGCCCTACATGCCGAGCGAGATCCTGCACGGCGCCGGCGAGCTTCGACGCCGGCCGGGGCTGCCCGTTCCAGTGCTCGTTCTGCACGATCATCAACGTCCAGGGAAAGAAGTCGCGCCGGCGATCGCCCGACGATATCGAGCAGGTGATCCGCCGCAACGTGGCGCAGCGCGTCCACAGTTTCTTCATCACCGACGACAATTTCGCCCGCAACAAGGACTGGGAGGCGATCCTCGATCGCGTGATCCATCTGCGGGAGGTCGAACGGATGGGGCCGATCCGGCTCACCATCCAGGTCGACACCCAGTGCCACAAGATCCCGAACTTCATCGAGAAATGCCGGCGCGCCAACGTGCTCAACATGTTCGTCGGCCTCGAGAACATCAATCCGGACACGCTGATCGCGATGAAGAAGCGGCAGAACAAGATCGCCGAATATCGGGAGCTGTTTCTCGCCGCCAAGAAGGCGCGCATCCTCACGATGGCGGGCTACATCCTCGGCTTCCCCAACGACACGCCGGAATCGATCCTGCGCGACATCGAAGTCATCAAGCGGGAGCTGCCCCTGGATCTCATCGAATTCATGGTTCTGACGCCCTTGCCCGGCTCGGAGGACCACCAGAAGCTCGCCGCAGACGGGAGGCTGGATGGACCCGGACATGAACAAGTACGATCTCACCCACGTCGTGGCCCGCCACCCCACGAATGTCGAACGTCCGAGTGGGAGGAGATCCTCCGCAAGGCTTGGGACGCCTATTACACGCCGGAGCACTTCGAGACCGTGATGAGGAGGGGCGAGGCGTTCGGCCTCGCGTATCGGCGGACGCTCGACGGCCTCGTCTTCTTCCGCCACTGCATAGCACGCGAGGGCGCTGCACCCGATGGACAGCGGGTTCTTGCAGGCTCAAGCGAAGGCGCGACCGCAGGCCGGGGCTCAGGCGGGAGAACCCGCTCGTTTTCTATCCACGATTCTGGTGGGAGACGGCCGCCAAGACACTGGCGATCGCGCGCGAGTACATGGCTTTCGACGCCATCGGCAAGCGCATCTCCGCCGATCCCGCGCGCTTCGCCTACATGGACAAGGCGCTCACGCCCGCGAGCGAGAAGGACGACGAGTCGTTCGAGCTCCTGAGCCGCGACGAAGCCGCCCGCGCGGCGGTCAAGCGCTATCGCGAGGTGCGGAAGCTCGCCGCTGCCAGTCAATCGGCGGGATAGGCGATGAAGATCGACGCCCGAGCGAAGCGGTTGCCGGTCGGGAGCGCGTGCGCGCCGAATTATCGCTGAATTCGCTGTTCCGGCGAAAAAATTCGCTCAGAGGGCGGAAAAATTTGCTGCTCGGTTCGCTGACACATTTTCGCCCCAAGCCCCGCTTTTGCCCACGTTTGCGCAAAAAACCGGTCAGAGCGTCGTCGGAAGATTCGCTGCTCAATTCGCTGTTCTCAGCGAATTCGTCCGATTGAACACCGGCCCGCCGTCCGCCGCCAGGGGCGCCCGCGGCCGGCGGCCGTGACAACCGACGCTCGAGTGATAGACTGAGCGCGTCGGTTGACGCGGGTCAATTACGGCGTCTGTTTTTGCGCGGATAAACGCCGTCACGCGCCCGCGGGCTCCGTCGGCCCGGGAGCGCGGATGGAGCGCTTCGGCTTTAGAACAAGGATGACGATCATGGCCAATGACAAGATGACGGCGCAAATGGCGAGCAAGGACGGCTTCATCGCCGCCCTCGACCAGAGCGGGGGATCGACCCCGGGCGCCCTCCGCCTCTACGGCATTCCCGACAGCGAATACAGCGGCGACGCCGAGATGTTCCGCCTGATGCACGAGTTCCGCGTGCGCATCATGACGGCGCCCTCCTTCAGCGGAGACAAGGTGATCGGCGCGATCCTGTTCGAGCGCACGATGGACGGCGAGGCGAAGGGGAAGCCGGTTCCCTCCTTCCTGTGGGAGGACCGCGGCGTCGTTCCGTTCCTCAAGGTCGACAAGGGGCTCGCCGAGGAGAAGGACGGCGTGAGGCTCATGAAGCCGATGCCCGATCTCGAGTCGCTGCTCGCCAGGGCGGTGAAGCGCAACGTCTTCGGCACCAAGATGCGCTCGGTGATCGACCGCGCCTCGAAGGACGGCATCGCCGCCATCGCCAGACAGCAGTTCGAGATCGGCGAACAGATCGCCAAGCACGGCCTGATGCCCATCCTCGAGCCCGAGGTGTCGATCAAGGCGCCGGACAAGAAGGAGGCGGAGAAGATCCTGCTCGACGAGCTGACCAAGGGGCTTGGCGCGCTGCCCTCGGGGCGTCAGGTCATGTTCAAGCTGACGCTGCCGGAGGTTCCGGACCTCTATGCGCCGCTGATCAACGACAAGCGCGTGCTGCGCGTCGTCGCGCTATCGGGCGGCTACACGCGGGCCGACGCCTGCCGGCGGCTCGCCCAAAATCACGGCATGATCGCGAGTTTCTCGCGCGCGCTGACCGAGGGCCTCAAGCGCTCGATGAGCGACGCCGAGTTCGACAGGGCGCTGGCCCAGTCGATCGATGAGATCTTCCAGGCGTCGAAGCTGAAGGTCGCGGCCTGAGGCGAGCCGGTTCGGCCGCCGGAAGCGCCGCCGGCGGCCGTTGGCCTCTCAGTTCGCCGGATAGACCAGCGTTCCGCCCGTCTCGGGCGAGACGCCGCGCTGCCGTCCGCGCAGGCCGCCGAGCGCAGGGATCGGCCGGTAGCCGATGTCGAACGGCGCGAGCGCCGGCGGCAAGGCGTCCAGGTTGTATTGGGGGTTCCTCGGCGAGCGGGAACGGTCCGGACGTCGACGAGGCGAACCTCGGCCATCTTCAAGAGTTCGACGAAGGTGTCTATCGGGCGGATTGAATGTCCGATCGTGTAGAACGGGTCCATCTTTCGTATGGTCTTGCGCGGTTTCCTCTTTTTCGCCTTTCTTGTGCGTTTTGCTCCCGCAAGCGGCCTCACGTGAGACAAGACGCCGCGTCTACGCCCCCTCTTGCGGCTCTGGACAAGGCGGCCAGGGCCGATTAGCGAAGAATGCGGACGAGTAGCCACAAGGCCTGCGAACAAGGGCGGACGGATGGATTACGAGCAGCGCTTCGAGGACGCGGTGGACCGTCTGAAGGCGGAAGAGCGCTACCGCATCTTCGCCGACCTCGAGCGCGACGCGAGCCGATTCCCGATGGCCAAGTGGCGTCCGGCGGGCGAAGAGGACCGCCCGCGCGAGGTCGCCGTCTGGTGCTCGAACGACTATCTCGGCATGGGCGGCCACCCGGACGTGATCGAGGCGTCGGTCAGCGCCGCCCGCGCACACGGCGCGGGGGCAGGCGGAACCCGCAACATCTCCGGCACCCATCATTCGATCGTGCAGCTCGAAGCGGAGCTCGCCGACCTGCACGGCAAGCCCGCGGCGCTCGTCTTCACCTCGGGCTGGATCTCCAATCTCGCCGGCATCTCGACCATCGCGAGCCTTCTGCCGAACTGCCTCATCCTGTCCGACGCGCTCAACCACAATTCGATGATCGAGGGCGTCAAACGCTCCGGCTGCGAGAAGAAGGTTTGGCGCCACAACGACGTCGCCCACCTCGAGGAGCTCTTGGCCGCGGAGCCGATCGAGCGCGCCAAGCTCGTCGTGTTCGAGAGCCTCTACTCGATGGACGGCGACATCGCGCCGATCGCCGAGATCGTGGCGGTCGCCGAGAAATACGGCGCCATGACCTATATCGATGAGGTCCACGCGGTCGGCCTCTATGGGCCCCGCGGCGGCGGCGTCAGCGAGCGCGAGGGGCTCGCCCACCGCATCGACGTCATCGAGGGCACGCTCGCCAAGGGTTTCGGCTCGCTCGGCGGCTATATCGCGGCGAGCGCGGCGCTCATCGACGCGGTGCGCAGCTACGCGCCGCAGTTCATCTTCACCTCGACCATGCCGCCGAGCGTCGCCGCCAGCGCGGCGGCGGCAGTCAGACACCTGAAGCGCTCGAACGCCGAACGCGAGCGTCACCAGCATATGGCGAAGCTCGTCAAGCACGCGCTTCGCGCGGCGGGGCTGCCGGTGATGGACAACCCGTCGCATATCGTTCCGCTGTTCGTCGGCGACGCGTCGAAGTGCCGGGCGGCGAGCAAGCTGCTGCTCGAGCGGCACGCGATCTACATCCAGCCGATCAACTACCCGACCGTCGCCAAGGGAACCGAGCGCCTTCGCATCACGCCGACGCCGGCGCACAGCGAGGCGCAGGTCGCCGACCTGGTCGAGGCGCTGGTCGACGTATGGAAGACGATCGGCCTGCGCTTCGAGGAGTCGAAGGTCATTCCGCTGCGCCCCGCCGCGAAGGAAGTGGCGGCTTGCGCCTATCCCGAGATGAAACGCGCGGCCGAATAGCCACGGCTTGCTCCGGCGCCGGCGTTCGCGCTAGGCGTTTCCTCACTCCGGGCGCCTCTCCCGCAACTCCCTTCTCCCGCTCGCGGGAGAAGGTGGCGCGAAGCGCCGGATGAGGGCATCCGTGACGACCACACCGCATAAACCCCTCCTTGCCGCGCTCGCCGGCGAGCGCCAGCCGAGGCCGCCGATCTGGCTCATGCGCCAAGCGGGGCGCTACCTGCCGGAGTATCGCGAGCTCCGCGCGCGCGCCGCGACCTTCCTCGATTTCTGCATGACGCCCGCCCTCGCGGTCGAGACGACCTTGCAGCCGATCCGCCGCTTCGGCTTCGACGCGGCGATCCTGTTCTCCGACATTCTCGTTGTCCCGCACGCCCTTGGGCAAAGCGTCGCCTTCGAAACCGGCGAAGGCCCGCGGCTCGCTCCGGTCGAGGATGCTGCCGGCCTGGCGCAGCTTCGCGACGAGCCCGACTGGATGAAACTCGCGCCGGTCTTCGAGACGCTCGACCGGCTGAAGACTCGACTTCCGGCAGACGTCGCGCTGATCGGCTTCTGTGGCGCGCCGTGGACGGTCGCGAGCTATATGATCGCCGGCCGAGGCACCGCCGATCAGGCGCCGGCGCGCCTCTTCGCCTATCGGCAGCCAAAACTGTTCTCCGCGCTGATCGACCGGCTTGTCGACGCCTCGGCCGAATACCTCCTGCGCCAGCTCGCCGCCGGGGCGGAGGCGGTGCAGATTTTCGAATTCGTGGGCGGGCGTCCTGCCTCCGGCGGAATTCGAGCGCTGGTGCGCGCGGCCGGTCGCCGCGCTGATCGCGAAAGTGCGCGCGAAGGCGCCGCAGGCGCCAATCATCGCCTTCCCGCGCGGCGCGGGAACGGAGCTCAAGAAATTCGCCGGTACGGCTGGCGTAGCCGCGGTCGGCCTCGACACCACGGTCGACCCCGCAGCCGCCATCGCCGCACTGCCCGCCCCGATCGCCCTGCAGGGCAATCTCGATCCGCTGGCGCTAGTCGCGGGCGGCCTTGCGCTCGACGAGGGAATCGATCGCGTGCTTCGGGGCTTCGAGGGCCGCGCGCACATTTTCAACCTCGGCCACGGCATCACGCCCGACACGCCGGTCGAGCATGTCGAGCGTCTCGTCGCGCGAGTGCGGGGACGATAACTATGATCGGCGACCCGACGCCTGACGACCCGCGGCTCGCCTTGGCCGCAAGCTGGTTCGAAACGCTGCAGGGGCGGATCGTGGCGGCGATGGAGGCGCTCGAGGACGCGTTCGCCGGCGCTCCGGATGTGCGCGCGCCCGGCCGCTTCATAATCGAGCCGTGGACGCGCATGGACGCCAGCGGCGCTCCCGGCGGCGGCGGGCGAATGGCAATCCTGCGCGGGCGCCTTTTTGAAAAGATGGGCGCGCATCGCTCGACCGTTTTCGGCGCCTTTCCGGCGGAGTTCGCCGGGCAAATCCCGGGCGCGGCCGAGGACCCGCGCTTCTGGGCGGCCGGGGTCTCGGTCATCGCCCATCCGTGGAGCCCGCACGTGCCGACCGCGCACATGAATGTGAGGTTGGTCCGCACCACCAAGACCTGGTTTGGCGGCGGCGCCGATCTTACTCCCACGCTCGACGCCCGGCGTTCCCCGGACGACCCCGACGCGGTCGCCTTTCATGCGGCGATGCGCGCTGCCTGCGAGCGTCACGCGAAGGTCGCCGACGCGGAGCGCTTCCGGGCGTGGTGCGACGACTATTTCTTTCTCAAGCACCGCAACGAGCCGCGCGGGATCGGCGGCATTTTCTTCGACTGGCTCAACAGCGCCGGCGACGCCGGCAATTCGGCCTTCGAGGCCGACTTCGCCTTTGTCCGCGATGTCGGCGACAGTTTCGTCGCGATCTATTCGGACATCGTGCGGGGGAACGCGAAGAAGCCATGGAGCGAGATCGAGCGCGAGGAACAATTGATCCGGCGCGGCCGTTATGCGGAGTTCAATCTGCTCTATGATCGCGGCACGATCTTCGGGCTGAAGACCGGGGGCAACGTCGCGTCCATTCTCTCCTCCATGCCGCCCGTGGCCCGCTGGCCCTGAGCGGCCCCACCGTCGCGAGGATTCTTGATGATCAACGCCGCCCAATCGGGACGCTTCCGCGTCGGCGGGGCGTTCGAGGTGAACCGCCTCGGCTTCGGCGCCATGCGCATCGTCGGACGCGGGATCTGGGGACCGCCGCGGGACCGGGCCGAAGTCGCTGAGGACGCTGCGCCGCCTACCGGACCTCGGCGTCGACCTCATCGACACCGCCGATTCCTACGGCCCTGACTTCTCCGAGGCGCTGATACGCGAGGCGCTTCACCCCTACGGGCAGATCCATGTCGCAACCAAGGGCGGCCTCGTGCGCACCGGCCCCGAAGTCTGGATTCCGCTGGGGCGTCCGGAATATCTCATCCAGCAGGCGCACAAGAGCCGCTGGCGGCTTGGGGTCGAAGCGATCGATCTGTGGCAATTGCACCGCATCGATCCGAAGGTGCCGGCGAACGAGCAGTTCGACGCGATCAAGTCGCTGATCCGCGACGGGGTCGTCCGTTGCGCCGGCCTGTCGGAAGTCAATATCGCGGAGATCGAGGCGGCGTCGAAATTCTTTCCCGTCGCCACGGTGCAGAACCGCTACAACCTCGTCGACCGCGCAAGCGAAACGACGCTCGATTACTGCGCGAAGAGCGGCATCGGCTTCATTCCCTGGTTCCCGCTCAACGCCGGCGGGCTCGCGCGCGAAGGCTCGGCGCTCGATTCGATCGCGCGAAGGCGCAAGGCGACCCCCGGCCAGATCGCGCTCGCCTGGCTCTTGAAGCGCAGCCCGGTCATGCTGCCGATCCCCGGCACCGGCAAGGTCGCGCATCTCGAGGAGAACGTCGGCGCAGCGGCGATCACGCTCTCCGACGAGGAGTTTGCGAGCCTCGACCGCGTCGGGCGTGCGGGGAGCTGAGCCGCCCAAATGGAAATGTCGATTTCTGCGTTCAAGATCGCGAACTTCGAAATTTAGAGCAGGTCCCGATCAGTTGGAACCGCACAAGCCAGCGCGAGCGACCTGAAACACTCCCGAATCGAATTCGGAGCCCGGCGCGCCGTGCAGTCCTGTCCGCGATCTCGGCTTTTCAACGCATTGGGCGCGCCAAAATCCAAAACCTGTCCCCTCGTCGCTCCGATCCGGTAATCCTTTTATATTCGACCTCAAGGGCTTGCAGCCGCCCGAGCAGAAAAAATTCGCGCCCGCAAGCTCGCACTCGTGGTCCGATCCTCCCTGCAGAGTCCGCCCCTTCGATCTGCTCAGCCTTTGCCACGGGCATTTCCAGCCCGCTCGCGGGCCTTGCCCGGACGCGACGCTTCGGGCGAGCCGGGATCCGGGGCCGCGCAACGATTGAGCTTTCAAACAGCATGCTAGGGATGTGTGACCCGCTTCTCCGTACATTGTATGTTCTACTTACGTTCGAGTCAAGCTTTCATGCGACAGAAATTGTTGCAATGCGGGACGCCAGCCCCGCAGGCGCAGGAGCTTGGAGTCTGACACGTTCGCATTGCGAGCGCGATAGCTCCCCGCGATGACGATTCCAACCAAACGTGATCTGCTCTAGTCGTCAACTCTCGTTCCGGAAGGCGCCAAGCGGGCGAGCCATAACGCCTCGCCTTCAAAGCGCTCGTCGCAATCGCCATGCCGCCACCGCGACGGCGACCCATGCCGCCGTCGCCGGGACGAGAACCAAGGCGGCGATCTGACCGACCGTGAGCCAGACGACCGCGGCGAAGGCCGCAAGCCCGAAACTGCCGAGCGCCGCGCCGATAGCGTCGAGCGCGGCGGCGTCTTTGGCGCCGCGCGATCCGGCGACTCCCGCCCTCTCCTTGCGTTTCCGGACATGCTTCTCGATCAGCGTGGCGCTGGCGGGAAAGATGGCGGGGAAGGCGAGAAAGAGACCGCCGATGACGGGCCCGAACCCGGCGGCGATGAGCCCCGCAATGACGGTCGCGGCCCCGCCAAGCGCGAATCTCAGCAGGTATTCGCGCCAGCTTGTCCTGCTGAGCGCCGACAGCTTGAAGCGAACGATCATGGGAGGCCGATCAGAATGGCCGTCATCCCGAACGCCGCCGCAGTCCAGACGAGAAAAGCCGCCGCGGTCGCGACAAGGGACGACATCCTGAATTTGTGAAGAAGAACGCACACCGTCCAACTGTAGGCGCCCAGCGCGATGGCGCCCAGGATCATCGACCGCGCTTCGATGGCGACGAAGCCGGCGCCTTTTTGCGATAAAGCGATGAGGACCGTCGCCAGCGCGATCGAGGGCGCGGCGCCGAACAGGCCCGCGAAGGTTTTCGGGCGAAAGGCGTCGCCAAGCGCAGCGAAGGTCGAGACGGCGATCCCGCCGACGAGGAACCGCAAGAGATAATCGAGCATCGTCTTCGATGCCCTATACATTCCGGAAAGACGAACGGTTCCCTGAGCCAAAGTCGTTCGCACGATTCCGCGCGTCCCCCCTCACCTGCGAGTTCAAAAAGCGAGCTACGACAAGGCGACGCCGGAGGCGCTCGGGAGGCCGCTGCCGATTCGAGGCCAGCGACGAATTGACTGACATTTGTATATACACAACTCAAAGCTTGTGCTATGAAGCAGCCTACCATTCGGGGTTTTGATTGGGATCGCGGCAATCGCGACAAATGCCAAAAGCACGGCATGTCGATCGAAGACATCGAAGCGGTGTTCGCTCGACCGGTCGTCATTCTTCCCGATAAGGAAGGCGATAGGCACGACACCGGAAGGTCGGGCCGCGTTCATCGTATTCACCTGGCGCGATGAGCACGCCGGCAGTGCGTTCTTGCGACCGATCAGCGCTCGGTACATGCACAGAAGGGAAGTCGAGAGTTATGAAGAAGCCTATCCCGACATTCAAAACAGACGAGGAGGCTGAAGACTTCGTCGCCAAGGCCGATTTGTCCGAGTACGATCTCTCGGGCGGACAGGTTGTCCATTTCGAGATGCGGCGGAAGGACAAGGCCGTGAGCCTGCGCCTTCCCGAACAGCTGTTGGACGCGGTTCGGGCGGAAGCCAAACGCGAGGGCGTTCCCTATCAGCGGTTCATCCGGCTGGCGATCGAGAGCGCGCTTGACAAAGCGGCGCGCAAGCGAACGGGATGACGACCCCCAGACCCAAAACCAGGCGTTCCTCTCCCTGGAAGCCATAGCCCGTGCTGAAGGTCATCCACCTCACCGATCCCCATCTGCCGCCTCCGGGGACGACGCTTTATGGGCTCGATCCGAATGCGCGGCTTGCCGCCGCGATCGCCGACATCAACGCGCATCATCACGATGCGGCGCTCATCCTCATGACTGGCGATCTCGCCAAGGACGGCGAGCCCGCCTCCTACGCTGCATTGCGTCGGGCGCTCGACGCGCTCGAGGCGCCCTATCGCCTGCTCATGGGAAACCATGACGACCGGGCCTCGTTTCGCGCCGCCTTTCCCGATCACCCGGTCGACGCCGCAGGCTTCGTTCAGAGCGTGTGCGAGACTCCCGCCGGCGCATTCGTCCTGCTCGACACCCTTGATCCGGCCGCAGACGGCGGACGCCTCTGCGCAACCCGCCTCGACTGGCTCGAAGCCAGCCTGCGCCGCCTTGCCGGCCGGTCCGTGTTTCTCGCCATGCATCATCCTCCCGGTCCGATCGGGATGCCGACCCTCGACCGCATCGGGCTCGTCGGGCCAGAGGCGTTCTGGCGGCTCATCGCGAAATCCGGGCAGGTCGCGGTCCGGCACATTTTCTGCGGGCACGTGCATCGATTGACGCACGGGGCGTGGCGTGGAGTTCCCCTTCTCGACGCAGCGATCCTTGATCCATCAATTCGCGGTGTCGCTTGCGCCCGAGGACGACCGCATCTTCGGCACTCACGAGCCGCCCGCCTATTCCATCGCGCTGATCGATCCGGACTCCATCGCCATCCACGTCCATGAGTTTCTCGACGCGAGCCCCCGTTTCGACACGGCCGACCGGGCGGCCCGCAGCGCCAGCAGCCCTTCGGGACTTCCCGTGCTTGCGTCTCGGTAAGTATGCCCGGGAAAGCCCCAAGGCGTTCACACATCTCAAATCGCCGCAAGGGACGCCTTCCCCAGCTCAGCTGGGGAAGGTGGCGCGAAGCGCCGGATGGGGTATGGGCCGCAGCTTCGGCGTTAGTCGGGTTGCATGAACGTCGCCGCCAACTATATCCTCCGGTTGTAATGTCCGCACCGCGGCCGAGTTGCATTGCACGACCGTCCCCGCCAACCTTTACCTACGCATTCCTGCACTCCGCACCCCATCCGGCGCTTTTGTGCAACCGGAATGATCGTTGACACTTTGGACCGGATACATGGTTGACACTTTTGGCCACTTACGTGGCCGGTTGTTGCTGTTGTTTCGGGTCCTGTGGACCCTGTGGGCAACGCATCGCGTTGTCCACAAGTCCACAGGTGCGCCGAGGCTTCGACAGTTTGCGCCGGCGCAACCGGCCGCTCGGGTCGATGAACCCGAGCTCGACGTGGGCGTAGCGCACGAGCCATTCGCCCTCCTCCGTCTCTTCGACCGCCACCGGCTCGCCGATCAGCGTCTCGCTGACGAAAACCAGGTCGCCGGCCCATTTGATCACGCCGTTCGATCGAACTCGGCGCACGGCGGCCCCGTCCGGATAGTCGGGCTCGCGCAAAGGGCGCGGATAGGCGCGATTGGAGCCGCGATAGAGCGAAGCCGGCGTGGCGAAATCCAGGGCCTCGTGCGGACGCTCGTAGTTATAGATGGCGCGGAAGTCGTCGAAGCGGCGCTGCTGCTCGGCGAGCGTCGCCGCCGGAGGATTGGCCGTTTCCGCCTTGAGCGTGCGGTGCAGGCGCTCGAGGCGGCCGTTCTGCTGCGGCTTGCCCGGTTCGATCCGCTCCGGTTTGACGCCGAGCTTGATCCACCACACCGCAAGCTGCGACAGCCCGCCGGCGCCGACCGAGGCGAACGGCGGTCCGTTATCCGAGCGAATTGACAGCGGCAGCCCGAACTCGCAGAACGCCGCGTCGAAGGCCGGCCGCACATGCGCTCCGTCGGGCTCATCCACCGCCTCGCAGCGCAACAGAAAACGGCTCATCCCGTCGCTGATCGTCAGTGGATCGCAGCGCTCTCCGTCGCCAGTGCGAAACCAGCCCTTGAAATCGGCGCACCATGCCGCGTTGGGCGCGTCGACCGCCTGGAACGGCGAAGAAAACGGCGGACAGCGCCGGCGCGGCCGCCGCGGTTGCGTCAGCCCCTCCTTGCGCAGCCAGTCGCCGATCGTGCTCCGCGCCGGCGCCGCCTCCTCGGGAAAACGCTCGCAAAGCTTCCGGCGCAGCTTCTTGGGACCCCAGGTGGGATGACGCTCGCGCAGCGCCAGCGCCGCCTCGACCAACTCCTCATCACGCGCCCGACCATGACGGATCGGCGCCCGGCTGCGCTCCTTCAGTCCCTCCGCGCCTTCACACCGATAACGCTCAAGCCATTTGTAGCCAGTCTGCCGACTGATTCCGAACTCGGCGCAGATCTCGCTCATCACCGCCTCGTCGTCGCTCGCCGCGATCACAAACCGCATTCTCTCGTCCATCGCGCAGGTCTCACTCCAAGGCATCGGCGGGGCCCTCCTCGCCGTGCAATAGACCTGTCAACGATGTATCCGGTCCAATCTGTCAGCGATCTAACCAGATCGAACACTTGCGCCACCTTGTGTCCGCAAAATGTGAGAGTGTGGGCGAACGGGCGGCTGTTCCAAGCAACCGCCCGTCGCCGGACCTGAGCCCGTGGCCACCACAGATGAAGACTGCGGGGAAGCGAGGGACAGGTCTGGCGTCTTCCATAAGCCCGAACAGTTGCATGGGCGTGAGAGCCCGCACGAGCAAGGAAGGGAGTGGGAGTATGCCACAAGAGACGCGCATTGTCGGCCTCGATGTCGCAAAGAAAAAAGTCGACGCCTGCATTCATTCGCTGGGGCTGCGCCGGTCGGCGCCGAGCACTCCGGAGGGCGAGGCGGAGCTGATCGCCTGGTTGCGGTCGAACGGGGTCCGCCGCGCGGTGATGGAGGCGAGCGGCGGTTATGAGCGGAGCTGGGCGGAAGCCCTGCGCGCGGCCGGGCTCGAGGTTGTCATCGTCGATCCGAAGCGGGTTCGCCATTTCGCCAAGGCGGCCGGGCGGCTGGCCAAGAACGATCCGATCGACGCCGAGACGATCGCCAGGTTCGCCGAGGCTTTTCCCGACGGCGAGCCTCAAGCGCACGATGCCGCGCGTGAAGAGATCGCGCGCCTGGTCCAGGCCCGGACGGCCTTGAAAGACGTGGAAGATCGCATCAAGCAGCAGCGCGAGCATGATCCGCCGGCCATCGTCGCCAAGGCCCAGGCTGCGATCGCCAAGACGATCCGCGCCGAGCTGCGCAAGCTCGACGCCGCCATCGCCGCCAAGATCAAGGCCAACCCGACGTTCGCGCGCCGGGCCGAGCTCATCGACAGCGTGCCCGGGCTCGCCGACCAGACCGCCGCCGGGGTGATCGCCTGGCTGCCCGAGCTCGGACGCATCAGCAACGGAGCCGCCGGCGCCCTTCTCGGCGCCGCGCCCTACGACGACGACAGCGGCGAGCGCAAAGGCGCGCGCTGCATCAAGGGCGGACGCCGCAAGCTGCGCAACCTCCTTTATATGCCGGTCATGGGCGCCGCCACCCAGCACAACCCGGTGCTCAAAGCCTACTACCAGCGCCTGCGCGCCAAGGGCAAGGAAGCCAAGGTCGCGATCATCGCCTGCATGCGCAAGCTGATCGTCATCTTGAACACCATGCTCGCCCGCGACCAGCCCTGGAACCCGCAGGCTCGAGCGGCCGCATGAGCGGGCCCGCGCGAGGCCGCCGGGCGGCGCATCGCGCCGACCGCTTGCAGGCCCAAAAGCCCGGTGAGCGGACGGGGTCAAGGCCGAAGCCGCCGGAGGCGGGGGCGCGAAGCGCCAGCCTTGAGCCCGGCCGAGCACCGGGCTACGCCACCAACACAGTTGCTTCCCCGGCTTCGCGGGGAAGGGGAGCCGGGCCGACCCTGTTCCGGAAGCCTATGACCCGTGCCGCCCGGCGCCCTCGGCGAATCGCGCAAAACCTTCGCTCGACTCGCCGCTCGCGATGGTGGCGAGGCCGCGCGAAACCTCGTTGGCGGCGGCCTCCCGCCCGCTTAAGTCCCATTGCTCGATCGCAGACAAGCGGTCGTCGCGCATCGCCGTCTGCGGAAATCCGCATAAGCTCCGCGCCAGCTCGAGCGCCCGCGCTAGCGCCTCGCCGTCCGCGGTAAGCTCGTTGACGAGGCCGATGCGGAGCGCCTCCTCGGCGCCGACCGCCCGGCCGGTCAGGATGAGCTCGAGCGCCCGGCCGTGGCCGACGATGCGCGGCAGGCGGATCGTGCCGAGGTCGACGAGCGGCACCCCGAAACGGCGGTTGAAGAAGCCGAAGACGGCCGAGCGGGCGGCGATCCTGAGATCACACCAGAGGGCGAGCTCCATGCCGCCCGCCACCGCTGCGCCTTCGATCGCGGCGATCACCGGCTTGCCGAGCGCAAGCCGAGTCGGGCCCATCGGCCCGAAATCGCCCTCGGGCTCGATTGGGCGCGTCTCGCCTTCGGCCAGCGCCTTGAGGTCGGCGCCGGCCGAGAAGGCTTGGCCCGCCCCGGTCAGCACCGCGACGTCCGCGCTCGTGTCGCCGTCGAAGGCCTTGAACGCCTCGTAGAGCGCGCGCGCCGTCGCAAGGTCGACCGCGTTGCGCCGCTCCGGCCGCTCGATCGTCACCACGGTCACGCGCCCCTCGGCCCGTACGGAAACCGTCGAGTTCATTCGCTCTCGTCCTCCAATCGCCGGCCCATTGTAGCCGCGCTCGCCGAGCGCGGCGGCGCGGTCGACGACCGTGCCCTACAGTGCCCGGCCCTGTCGCCGCATGCGATCGCCTTGACCCTCCGCGTCGCGTCAGGCAAGGCAGGCGCCGTTTGAACGCGAACGGCTCAGCATGTCCAATTCCCCGCCCTCGCCGGGCGTCGACGAGGAGCAAGGCGGGTTCCTCGTCACCCTGGCCCATCGGCCCCGTCTGCTGGCCGGGGCGGTCATCGTGGCCGCGACCTATTTGGTCTTGTTCGCCTTTCCGTTGGTCCTCCGCGAGGCGACCCGTCTTCTCATCGCCTGGAACGTCGGCGTCTGGGCCTATCTCGCCATGATCGCCTTGATGATGACGACGCCCGAAGGCGAATGCGCGCGTCGAAGCCCGGCCGGAGGACGAGAAACAGTCGGTGCTGGTGGTCCTGGGGGTCGTGGCGGCCTGCGCGGCTATGGCGGCGATCGTCTGGGAGCTCGGCCCAGTCAAGACCATGGAGGGCCTGATCAAAGGCGCGCACCTCGCGCTGGTCGGCGCGAGCGTCCTCAGCGCCTGGACCTTCATCCAGGTCATGTTCGCCATCCACTACGCGGGTGTCTATTTCGCCGCGGTGGCCGACGGCGAACGGGGCGGCCTCGAGTTCGCCGGCAAGGCCGAGCCGAATTGGGGCGAGTTCGTCTACCAGGCCTTCACCGTCGGCTGCACCTTCGCCAGCTCCGACGTCAACGTCGCCTCGACGCGGATGCGCCGGATCTGCGTCATCCAGGGGGTCGTCGCCTTCTTTTTCAACACCATCATTCTCGCCCTCGCCATCAACATCGCCGCCGGCTTCTTCTGATACGATTTCCGGATGAGCGACCTCTCAGAATTGAGTGTGCCGAAACCCTCCTCCTTCGAGACGCCGCCTTCGGCGGCTCCTCAGGATGAGGGTTTCTAATGGAATTGCATAGCACTTACCTCGTCCTGAGGAGCGATGCGCAGCATCGCGTCTCGAAGGACGCTCGAGCAAACCGGCGGCGCAAGGCGCGCCCATGAAACGGAAGCTGCATGACTGACACAGACGCCTCAAGCCGCGTCCGCGCCGCGCTGCCGCGCGGGCTCGTCGACCGCAGCGCGGCCGATATCGCCGCCGCGGAGGCGATGTCGGCGAAAATCCGCGAGGTCTATCGGCTCTACGGCTTCGAGGCGGTCGAGACGCCGTTTATCGAATACACCGAGGCGCTCGGCAAGTTCCTGCCCGATCAGGACCGGCCGAACGAGGGCGTGTTCTCGTTCAAGGACGACGACGAGCAGTGGCTGTCGCTGCGCTACGACTTGACGGCCCCGCTCGCCCGCTACGTCGCGGAGAACTACGACAGGCTGCCGAAACCCTACCGCAGCTTTCGCGCCGGCTGGGTGTTCCGCAACGAGAAGCCGGGGCCCGGCCGCTACCGTCAATTCATGCAGTTCGACGCCGACACGGTCGGCGCCGCTTCGCCCGCCGCGGATGCGGAAATGTGCATGATGGCTGCTGATGTGATGGAAGCCGTCGGCATCCAACGCGGGGACTATGTCGTCAAGGTCAACAACCGCAAGGTGCTCGATGGCGTAATGGAGGCGATTGGCCTTGGCGGCGACGACAACGCCGGACGACGGCTCACTGTTCTCCGCGCCGTCGACAAGCTCGACCGGCTCGGGCTCGATGGCGTGTGCGCGCTCCTGGGCTCGGGGCGGAGGGACGAGAGTGGCGACTTCACCCGGGGCGCGGGGCTTGATGAACCGAAAGCGAACTTGGTGATCGCTTGCCTGACGGCGAGCGGTCAAGATGGAAAGGAGAAGCTCCGGGAGGTCGCGAGACACGTCAACCGATACACGCGCGATAGCTCAAATTTCCTAGCAAGGGGCATCGAAGAGCTCATCAGCTTGCTCCTGATCTGCGAAACGGCAGGGTTCAATCAGGATCGGATTGTGTTCGACCCCTCGGTCGTGCGCGGCCTCGAATATTACACTGGCCCAGTCTTCGAGGCGGACCTGACCTTCGAGACGCCCGGCGACGACGGCAAGCCGGTCCGCTTCGGCTCAGTCGGCGGGGGCGGACGCTACGACGGCCTCATTGCGCGCTTCCGCGCCGAGCCGGTCCCGGCGACCGGCTTCTCCATCGGCGTCTCGCGCCTGCTCGCCGCGCTGCGGGCGATCAACAGCCCAATCGTCGCCGCGGCCGAGGCGCCCGGGCCGGTGGTGGTGCTCGCGCTCGACCGCGACCAGGAATTGATGGCGAATTACCAGCGCCACGTCGCCGCCTTGCGCGCCGCGGGGATCGCGGCAGAACTCTATCTGGGCGCGGGCGGCATGAACGCACAGCTCAAATACGCCGACCGCCGCATGAGCCGCTGCGCGGTGATCCAGGGGTCGAACGAACGCTCGGCGCCCGGCGGCCCGCAGGTGACCATCCGCGATCTGCGCCTCGGCGCCGAGCTCGCGAAGAGCACCAAGGACCGCACCGACTATCTCGAGCTGCGCCAGCGCGCGCAATTCGCGGCGCCGGAGGCGGAATTGGTCGAGCGCGTGCGGGCAGTGCTGGAGCGGAAGCAGTGACCGTGCGCCGGTCGCGTCAGCCGCACGCCGCGAAAAAGCCGGCCGCGCGAATGAAAAGCATTCCAGCCCGCGGTTTCAGCGCTCGCGCGACTCCTCCTTCACCGCAACGATGAACCGGCGCACGCGCGCGGCGTTGGCGCCGAAGTCGTGCTTGCCGAGACGGGAGACCGAGCGGACGTCGATCGCCGTCTGCGTCGCCCCGGGCCGGATGCGGATGGCGATGTCGCTGACCAGGCCGAAGAACAGCGAGCGAACGGTCGCCTCGATCAGGGCGGACCCATCTCCGGCGAGGTTCGGCGGCTCGGCGTCGACGATGCGCCAGCCGAGATCGCTGGCGACGCCGAGGGACAGCCGGTAGGCCTCGCTCGAATCCATCTCGACCTTCACCGTCTCGAGGTCGGGATAGGCCGCTCCCTGGTCCGCGCGCGTCTCCTCGCCGAGCGGCGGCGGCTCGAATCCGGCCCGCGCCTTGCGCGCCTTGGTCGAGAACATGAACGGCGGGGGCGACGCCGGGTCGGTCGAGACCTGGTTGATCGGCGGAAGGACGAATGCGAGGGCGGCGAGATAGGCGGGATAGGCGAAGAGCGCCGCGGCGAGGAAAAAGCCGAACGCCGCCTGTCCCGCGCCCTTGAGCCCCTCTTGCCAGATCGTGACGGCGGCGGAGGCGGCGAGCACCATGGCGATCGCCGCGATGACGAGCGCGGCGGCGAAGACGGTCAGCGCCGCCGGGGGGTCGGCGGCGCGCATGCGCGCGAGCGCGACCGCCACCACGGCGATCGCCGCGGCGAAGACGGCGAGCCGCCGGGACCATCGCGCCGCGGCCGCAACCGGCTCCTCGACGCTCAGCGGGCGCAAGGTCCCGCCATCGGCTTCAGGCTATTTGGCCGCCCCCGTGGCGAAGCCGTTGCGGGCGGTGATCTCGCCGCCAGCGTCGTTGAAGTTCTTCGGATCGTCGCCAAGCTGCACCGTCGGCATGCAATCGGGGTTGCAGGAGTAGGATACGCGAGAGGCGCCGTTCTGCAAGACCACGACCGACTTGTCTGGAAGCACGCGCAGCCGCCTTTCGAGGATGACCGCGCCATGCGAATTGAGGGCGATGAGGTTCGTCTCGCCGTAGCCCTTGCCGGTCAGCACCATCGCGTCGCCGGTCTTCAGCATCGTCACGTCGGCGATCATCGGATTGCCGACCACCAGGGTCGAGGTCCCCTCGGGAATCTTCACGACCTTGGCCTCGTCGAGCCTGATCGCCAGTACAGTCGCGGACGGGTCAGCGCCGGCCGGCTCGGGGCCGAGGACGACGACAAAAGCGAGCGCGAGCCAAAAGCGGGACGACATCGAAATGACCTCTTACGCAGCGACCCGTTTACGCGGGCGCGAGGCCATGATTGCCCGGGATTGTGAATGAAGCTTCAATACCGGGCGAGGCGCCGCAACGTCATGCGGCGGGAAATATCGTCGCCCCTTCGTCCGCCGCGCCGATGAAGCCGCGGAAGGCCGCGAACAGCTCGCGGGCCATGCCCACATGCACCGGCGCCACGATCGCGGGCGTCTTGTCCGAAACCGAAAATCAGTTGCCGATCACGCTGCGGACGATCCTGGTGAAGCGGCTGCGCTCGTCCGCGGTCAGGTTGGCGGTCGCGACGTCGAGCCCCTGGTCGGTCAGGCCGCCCGCCTTGGCGAAGGCGTTCCATGCGGCGGCCTTGGCGAGATCCCGCTCGACGACGCGGCCGTCGACGTAGAGATGGGCGAGACGGTTCTGGGCGATCGGGTTGCCCTTCGCCGCGGCGATCTTGAGGATCTTGACCGCGCCCGCTTCGTCCTTCGGCACGCCCTCGCCGTTGAACAGCATGATCGCATATTCGACCTGGCCGGCGATAATGCCGCCGTCGGCGGCGCGCTTGAGCCAGTGCGCCCCCTCGGCGATGTCCGGGCGCACGCCTTTGCCTTCGCGCAGCATCACCCCATAGGAATAGGCGGCGTCGTCGTCGCCGGCCTTGGCCGACCTCAAGAAATACTGCGCGGCCGCGGCGAAGTCGGGCTTCTCAGCGCCGGTCGCACCGAGAGCCATGACGCCGAGGTTGTAGAGCGCGCCGGGATGGTTCTTGGCCGCGGCGCGCTCGAACTCAGCCTTGGCGCCGGCGCGATCCTTCGGCACGCCCTTGGCCCCCTCGAGCAGCACCACGCCGAGCTCGTAGGCCGCGTCCGGGTCGCCGAGATTGCTGGCGAGGCGGAACCAGCGCGACGCTTCGAGGTCGCTTTTCGGGACTGCGGCGCCGTCGTGGTAGATCTCGCCGATCAGCGTCATCGCCGCGGCGTCCTTCGGATTCTCGTCGATGCGGCGCTCGGCCTCCTTGAGGGCGAACAGGAAGTTGCCGCGCTGGTAGGCCCCGAAGGCGTCGTCCGGCGGCTTTCCGTCCGCGCGCGGCGGCAGGGGCGCAGGCGCCGCCTGGGTTCCGACCGCCGAGAGGTTTCCGAGCGGCGAAACAGCGTTCGCGGCTGGCGCCTGGCCAAGGGCGCTCGCGGCGGAGGCGAGCGTGACCGCCGCGGCCAGCGTGAGCCTCATCACGGGGCCCCTGCGACGAGCGTGGAAACGAGCGCATAGGCTTCGCGGGCGGCCTTCGCCGGGAGTTCCGCGTTCCAGACCGTATCCTCGAGCGCGACGAAATCGGCGCCCGCGCCCGCCAGCCTGCCTGCCGCCTCGATCGTCTCGGCGTAGGCGACGCAAGGGGTTTCGAAGATCTCCGCCCACCAGCCGACCCGTTCGAGCAGGTGCTCCAGAGGCATCGCGGGCTCAGCCCCGCGCGGCTCGCCGAACATCACATAATCGGCGCCCTTTTCGCCGGCTGCCATCGCCTCGTCGCGCGTGCGCAGGCTGCCCGCGCCGACGATCCACTCGGGCTTGAGGCTCCCGAGCGCCTCGTCGAGCGCGTCGCCCGCGCCGGCGACATGAACTCCGTCCGCGCCGAGTCTAACCGCGAGCCGCGGGTCGTTCTCGAGGATGAGCGCGCAATCGGCCCTCACGGCCGCGCGGAGAAGGGGGCCGACGATCTCCTCGGCGTCGCCTTCCGCGCCCCGCGCGAGCCGGACGAGGACGCTCGCCGTTGGGGCCGCGCCGAGAACCTCGGCGAATGTGCCGGCGAACCCGGCCGCATTCGCCGCGGATAGGCGGGGCGTGACGAGATAGAGTGAACAGGGGGGCGGGTTGGGCGGCGAAGGCATGGTCGGCGAGGAGCTCTCTGCCCGACCAATGCGGCCAAACCGGGATCAAAGGCAAGTCCGGCGCGGCCCGCCCCTCCCGTCCCCGGACGCGGCTCGGCTTGAATGCCGAATTCGCTCAGAACAGCGAATGGAAGAGCGATGTTTTGCCGACGAGGACGCTTCGACCCCTGGTTTGCGGCCGAAACGCGGGCGAAATCGGCGTTTTATTGCGCAAACCTCTCAGCGAATGGAGCAGCGAATTTTTTCGCCGGAACAGCGGCGACAAGATCATGCGCCTCCACGCCCAATCGGCGCAAATCGAGAACGGCTTCGTCTGGCTGCCGGCCGAGCCGCCCTGGCTCGCCGACTACATCGCGGAGCTGACGGCCTTCCCGGCCGGCCGCCACGACGACCGGGTCGATTCGACCTCCCAGGCGCTGGCCTGGGCGAGGCATCGCCCGCCGCGCTCGAGCCTCGGTTCGACGAGCCTGATCGCCTCGGGGCCGGCCCCGCCGGTCTTCTCGTCCTTCTCGCACATGCCTGTCTTCGTCCGATCTTATGGATGCGCGCTCGCGCCATTGGCGACGGAGGCCCCCCACCCTATGTCAATCAGCGGCGCCGCGCGCTTCAGCATCGTGGACCCAGAGCGGTCGGCTCTCGAATTTGTGAACCGGACGGCGCGCGACTTGCTGCGCAGCCCGGAATTGCCGCCCAGGAGACGGCGAAGTAACATCGCGCCGGCTTGCGATCGAGAGGAAGAGGCATGGCCAATAAGCCGCGGGGCGCTCCCGGCGCGGGTCCAGCGAGGCTCACGGACGGCGTCGGCTTCGATCTGGACCGCGCCCTCAAGTCCATCGTGACGATTCAGTCCTCGGTCCCGGAGGACGCCTACACCGCGCAGACGCTGGGCGAGCAGCGGACGGGCAGCGGCGTCGTGATCCGCGACAGCGGCCTGGTATTGACCATCGGCTACCTCATCACGGAGGCGGAGACGGTCTGGCTCGCCCGCGCCGACGGCCATGTCGTCCCCGGTCACGCCCTGGCCGTCGACCAGGAGAGCGGATTCGAACTCGTTCAGGCTCTCGACGCGCTCGATTGTCCGACCCTCGAATTCGGACGCTCGGGCGAAGCCCGGATCGGCGACACGGTCGTCGTCGCGGCCGGCGGGGGAACGAAGGCCGTGCATGCCTCGATCGTCGGCAAGCAGGAGTTCGCGGGCTACTGGGAATATTTCCTCGACGAGGCGATTTTCACGGCGCCCGCTCATCCTTTCTGGGGCGGGGCCGGCGCGATCGGCGCGGACGGCCGCCTCATCGGCGTCGGCTCGCTGCACGTCGAACAATTGACCTCGCCGGGGGGGCTGCGCGACATCAACATGATCGTGCCGATCGATCTCCTGCCGCCGATCCTCGGCGACCTTCTCACCTACGGCCGGGCCAACAAGCCCGCCCGGCCGTGGCTCGGCATCTACTCGGCGGAAAGCGACGACGAGGTCGTCGTCGCGGCGGTGGCCGACCGCGGGCCGGCGGAGGCCGCCGGGGTGCGCCGGGGCGACATTGTCGTGAGCGTCCGGGGCGCCGAGATCGCCGACCTCGGCGACTTCTACCGCAAGGTTTGGCAATTGGGGGACGCCGGCATCGAGGTCCCGATCGAGGTCATCCGCGACGGGCGGGCGCTCGGACTGAAGATCAAGTCGGCCGACCGGGCGGGATTCCTCAAGCGGCCCCGGCTGCAATAGAGCGCCGTTCGCGACGCTGGAACGAAGGGCGCGTCTGCGCCGGCGCCTATCGGACCGCGATCTCGTTGACCAGTTTGCGCACGAGGGCGTCGCCGAAACTGGCGAAATCGTCGATCGGCACGACGAACGCCCCCTTCCCGCCGATGACGTTGTCGCGGTAATATTGCGCAAGTCCGCCAGGCGGATTGGTATGCAGGGCGAGATAGCCCCCCATCGCGGTGGCGCGGCGGTTGAAGATCGTGAGCCCGTTGATGGTTGCGCCGGCCTCGACCGCCGCATCGCGGGCCGCGGTGACGAGGCGCCCCTGATTGCTCGTTCCGTCTCCCGAGACGTCGATGATCAGGCGCTCGGTCGCAAAAGCGGTCGACGCGAACTGGGCGAATGCGAAATCGATCGCCGAGCCGATCGCAGTCCGCCCGACGAATGAGCGTGGCGCGGCGGAGAGGGCGGCGGCGAAGGCCCGCGCGTCGCCGGCGCCGCGGATGACGGTCCAGTCGACGACCAGCTTCTGCTCGTCCGCGCCCGCCCATTCGACGTAGGCCAGCGCAATGGTTCGATGGGGGCCGGCGGAGATCGCGTCGAGCAATTTCGGGCTTTGGACCGCCTCGGCGTAGCCGCGCCGCTCGAGCCCAAATTCGCCGTCGTCGATGCTGCGCGAGACGTCCGCCGCCAGCACGATCGCGGCGTCGACGTCGACCTTGGGGCTGTCCGCCCATGTCCCGGTCGCCATCGTCGCCGCCAGAACGATGGCGAAAAGCCGAGAGAAGATGCGCACTGCCGTCCTCGCGTTCCCGCTAACCCGGCTTGACGAGCCTCGCGGCGAAGAAGCCGTCGAGCCCGGACCGTCTCGGGTCGTCTCCCCAAAGATGGCACGGCAAGGTGCGCAGCTCGCCGGCCGGCGTCAGGCACTCGGCAAGGCCGCCGATCTCGGGCGAATCGATCGGCGAGCGACGCACGTCGGGATTGCGCCGGAGGACCGCGGCGATCTGCGCCTCCCCCTCTTCGGGCTCGAGCGAGCAGGTGCAATAGACGATGACCCCGCCGGGCTTGGTCAGCGCGATCGCCTTGTCGAGGAGCTGGGTCTGCAGCTTGACGAGCGGGGCGAGGTCGCTCGGACGCTTGGTCCAGGCGACGTCGGGATGACGGCGCACGGTGCCGGTGGCGGTGCAGGGCGCGTCGATGAGAGCAGCGTCGAACAGCGGCGCCTCGAAGGCGAGCGCATCGGCGACGACGACGTCGGAATGAAGGCGGAGCCGCTCGAAATTCTGGGCGAGCACTTTGAGCCGCTCGGCCGAGCGGTCGACGGTCGTCACCGCGGCGCCTGCGGCGGCGAGCTCGGCGCTCTTTCCGCCGGGCGCCGCGCAGAGATCGACGACGCGCGAGCCGGGGCCCGCACCGAGGAGGCGGGCGGGGAGGGCCGCGGCGGCGTCCTGCACCCACCACTCGCCTTCCGTGTAGCCTTCGAGCTCGGCGACGGGCCTGCGGGTGTCGAGCCGGACGGAGCCGGTCGGCAGCACGATTCCGCCGAGCTTTTTCGCCCAGGCCTCGGGATCGCTCTTGACGCTGACGTCGAGCGTGGGCTCGCAGCGGTGCGCCGCGGCGATCGCCCGCGCGGTCGGCTCGCCGAAGGTCTCGCGCCAGCGCGCCGCGAGCCAGGGCGGCGTGTCGTCATCGAGCGGATCCGACGCGGCCAGGATCAACTCGCGATCGCGCGCGAGGCCGCG
The DNA here is from genome assembly GCA_963819255.1 of uncultured Alphaproteobacteria bacterium. Taxonomy (GTDB): domain Bacteria; phylum Pseudomonadota; class Alphaproteobacteria; order Rhizobiales; family Beijerinckiaceae; genus Roseiarcus. Next base: position 5,373 of record CAWFVS010000033.1, on the reverse strand, counting down.
CAGCACCGCGTTGACCAGGGCGGCGAATGGGGCGCTCGCGGAATCGGCCCTTGCCGCCCTGACCGCCAGATCGACCGCCGCGTGGTCGGGCGCGTCCAGGAAGAGAATCTGCGCCGCGCCGGCGATGAGCGTCCATTCCAGCATGCCGCTGCGCTTCGGCATGCCCTTGTCGAGCTTCTCTCCCAGCGCCTTGCGGATCGTGCCGAGCCGGCGAAGCGCGACGGTCGCGATCGAGCGAGCGAGCGCCGGATCGCGCGGATCGAGGCGCGGGTCGCGCAGCGAAAGGTCGGCGGCGAGGCGCTCCTCGAGCGGCCGCGCCTGGGTCACGGCCTCCATGATCGCCCGCGCCGCCGCCACGCGCGCGACCATGCCGGGCGGCGGAGGCTCGGGCGCGTTGGGCCGGCCGATCAGGAAATCCGCGCTGTTGTCGAGCCAATCGCGTCTCGCCTCAAATCATCGCCGCCCGCCCCAAGCTCTCGTATACGCGAATTCTGCGGCCGGTTCGCGTCGGGCGGCGAGATGCGGCGGCGCTTGGAAGGGCAGCGCGAGGCCACCCGGCCCCTAGTGCGACATCAGCACCGGCAGCGACTGCTGGCGGATGAGGTCCACGCTGACTCCGCCGAACACTCCTTCGTAGAAGCGCGAATGACCGAAGGCGCCCGCGACGATGAGATCGGCGTCCTGGGTGTCGAGGCTGGCGAACAAAGCCTCGATCGCCGTCAAGTCGCCCGTGTTGGTCCAGTCGGAAATGTGGGCGCCGACGCCATGCGCCTCGAGATGGTGGATGAGCATCATCGCCGAGTCGCGCAGATCGCTGGGCCGAGCGGAGAAGCAGAACACCGTCACCTTGCGCGCCTTCTCGAGGAACGGCATCGCGTCATGCACGGCGCGCAGCGCCTCGCGTCCGCCGTTCCAGGCGATGACGACATTGTCGCCGATTTTGCCGCCCGTCCATTCGGGCGGCAGGATCAGCATCGGCGCGCCGGATTCGACGAGCGCCCGATCGAGCGTCCCCCGGCGGACCAGCTCGCGCGAGGCGCCGCCGGGGGCCGGCCCGATCATGAGATCGACGCAATGGGTGAACGCTTCGCCCTCGTCCGGCTTATCGGCGGGCACGAACACGGCCTTGAGCCCGGCGTCGCGGGTCGAATTGTCGAACGCCTGCTGGGTGACCTCGGACGTTTCCGCTTCCGCCGCGCTGACGTCAACTCCGACCAGCCTTGCGCCGTGCGCCTTGGCGAGGTCGACGGCGAAGCGAAGCCTTTCGACCAACTCGGCCGTCGAATCGAGGTAGACGAGAATATCCTTGTAAGCCATTCTTTCCTCCCCTTCCGACGCGCTGAGACGTCGCGGGTCGCCCCCGGCGACCGACGGCACTCTACCACGCAAACCGCGCATTCCGAAGACGGCCTTCAGGCGCCATTCACGGAGGGCTCGCTCGCCCCGCCGCCGACGCCGATTCCTCAGCGAAGCGGGAAGCCTCCTGCATCTCCTGTCGTTCCCATTTCTTCAAATGTCGTCCCGGCGCAATCGCGTCCCTGACAAGTCAGCGTGCGGAGATGTTCTCTGGACCCCCCTTTCGCGTGGTGGGGGCCGGGCAGGCGCCCGCTATTCCCCGATGATCTTGATCAGCACGCGCTTGCGGCGGCGGCCGTCGAACTCGCCGTAAAAGATCTGCTCCCAAGGACCGAAGTCGAGTTTGCCCGCCGTGACCGCAACCACGACCTCCCGGCCCATGATCTGGCGCTTCATGTGGGCGTCGGCGTTGTCCTCGCCGGTTCGGTTGTGGCGGTAGCTCGAAACGGGCTCGTGCGGCGCGAGCCTTTCGAGCCAGGTGTCGTAATCGGCGTGCAAGCCGCTCTCGTCGTCGTTGATGAAAACGGATGCGGTGATGTGCATGGCGTTGACGAGCGCAAGGCCTTCCTGGACGCCGCTCTCCTTCAGGGCGTCCTCGACCTGCGGGGTGATGTTGAGAAACGCGCGACGTCCGGGCGTCTCGAACCAAAGCTCCTTGCGATACGACTTCATGGGCTACCTCGGGCCGAGTAAGCGGGATCCGGGCGGTTTGGAGCGCGCTCGTATAGAGACGGCCTTGCCTCACGGCGCCCTTTGCGGCGATGTCTTCTCACCACCAAGAACACAAAGAACCATGAAGGCAAACTCGCGGCCATTTGCTCTTCGTGGTCCTTGGTGAACTTCGTGGTGAATTCCGTCGCTCGACCGCCTTACTCCGGCATCGCCCGCGCGTACTCGACGAAGGCGAAATCCGCCTCGTCTTTCGGCCCGCGGACGCCCTGCTCGCGCCTGACCTCCCGCCAAACCTCGGGGTCGATCGGCGGAAAGCGCGCGTGTCCCTCGGGCTCGAGCGCGACCTCGGTGATCGCAAGGCGTGAGGCGCGCCCGATCGTCTGCGCGTAGATCTCGCCGCCGCCTGCGATCACAATCGCGTCGGCCCCCGTCGCCGCGGCGCGCTCGGCGGCGAGGGCGAGGGCGGCTTCGAGGCTGTGGGCGACGAGCGCCGCCCTCCGCCGAAAAGCGCCTGTCGCGGGTGACGACGATCGTCTCTCGCCCGGGCAGCAGGCGGCCGATCGACTGGTAGGTCCTGCGCCCCATGACGAGCGGCTTGCCCATCGTCAGCGCCTTGAAATGTTTGAGGTCGCTCGGCAGTCGCCAAAGGAGGCGATTGTCCCCGCCAATCACGCCGTTGCGGGCGACGGCGGCGACGAGGATGAGCGCGTCACGGCGCTCAGCGGACGACGCCCGGAAGCGTTCGCGGCCGCCCATCTGGCGGCATCATCGTCTGCGCCGTCAGCAGCCACGGCGTCCACATCAGTCGCGCGGCCTGCACCCAAAACGTGAAAGGATCGGCCATCTCGAAAAAGCGCCCAAGCGCCTCGAAGGACGGCGTTGCGCGGAGGTTGATCGAGACCTGCTCCCAATCGCCGTTCGGCGATTGTTGGTGAAGGATGTCGATGTCGAGACCGGGCAGATGGGCGCTTGCTTTTGTGGCGTCCATCTCGATCTCTCGACTGTATGTCCCCTCAGGCATGAGGCCTGCCGTCTCCGTGCAGCTTTGCATTCCGCTGGATACTAAACCGCCCCGTGGCGCGCGTCGATGTCGAGCGCGCGCTTCAGTTCGAGCTGGCCTTTCGGGGTGACGTCGACCGCCCGCGACGTCCGCGAGCGGCGCAGCCAGCCTTTTTCGCAGAGCGCGCGCAGGAAGGCCGCGCCGAGCGGACCGGCGAGATGATGGCTCCGCCCGGTCCAGTCGAGGCATTGCCGCGCCAGTCCCCGCCGCGTCGGCTTCAGGCTCGCCACATCGACGCCCACGCCGCCGAACCAGGCGACGCCGGCCGGCGTGACCTTGAAAGTCTTGTTCTCCGCCGAGAGCAGGAAATCGCGGCCCATGAGCGCGTCGGTCACCGCCACCCCGAGCCGGCCTGCGAGATGGTCGTAGCAGCAGCGGGCGAATCTCAATTGGCGAGCCTCGCGGGTCATGGCCTTCCGCGGACCGGTTTGGCGGGGAGGATCGCGGCGAGTTTTTCCAGCGCCTCGGCGACTTCGGCGCCGGCGAGACGGTAATAGCGGTGTCGGCCCTCTTGCTCGACGACGAGCAGACCGCCGTCGAGCAGCCGCGAGAGATGCGCGCTCGCCGTCTGGGCGGTCACGCCGGCCGAATAGGCTAGCTCGCCGGCCGGCAGCGCGCGCCCATCGACGAGGGCCATCAGCATCGCGGCGCGCGCGGGATCGGCGATCAGCGAGGCTGCTTCGGCGACGCTTGGAAGCTCTGCGGACATGGCGAGTTTCCTTTGCCCAGCACACTAACCGAACAGCGCCTTCCATGTTTTGACCGCCATCGAAACATTCGGGCCTGGTGCAGGTCTTCAAATTCCCTGTGTCGCAGCGCTCTCAGACGCTGAGAATCCGTTTCAAAAGCCCACCGCGCTTTTCCTGAGGCGCCCGAAGGGGCCTTGGAAGGGACAATCCAGGGCGCGGGTGACGCCGCAAGCGTCCTCTGGCGCATCCTTCGAGGCCTATTGCTATCGCAGACGGCTTGGCGCGCAGCTGACGCTGAGCGGCGGCGTCGGTATCATCGGCTTCCTGCTCTCGGGTCGGCTTGAGGCTGCCATAGGAGACCACAGGCACGGTCGGCCCGCTTCTTTTCAACCAAAAACGTCAGCCATCCTCAGCGTTCGTTGAATGGTCAGCAGACCCGGTTGTGGCGGTCACCTGAGTCTACGGGATAAGCCGACCTACGGTTACGTAGTTTCCACAATTTTCCTGCTACAAACTTTCTTGTTACAGTTTACACGCCCCTCGGTGGGGAAGGATTTCGGACATTCACGTGCAGTCGAGTCCGCGCAAAAAAGATATTTGCCTCGGCAGCTGTGAATCCACGCACCTTCAAATGTCGACGCATACTGACGAGTATCGACTGATATTGACGAGAGACCTCGTCGCCGGTGGGACGAATTCTCGGGTCTCGCAACGAAGCCGAACAAGCATTGGAGTAGCGGGTTTCCTTTTCGCCTTAGCGCACCAGCCCCGCTGGCGGCGCAAACTGGTCGACCAGCAGGGAGCAAACGTGAAAAACACGTGTCTTGCCGCCCTCGGCAGCGTCATGGCGGCGGCGTTAGGGGCGGTCTCTGCTCAGGCCGGAGTAGTGCCCCTCGGCTTCAACCTAGCCGGAGGGGCGCCCTCACACCTCCACGCCAGAGCGAACCTGCCATCGTCGACGGCGTTCGCACCTCTGCGCCGCTTCGCTTGTCGTTCGTTCGATCGGCGCCGGAGCCAAACCTGGTCCCGCTGTCGGCGACGCAGCCAGCATCTCATCCGCGCATTTCCTGTACTGGACCTCGCTGTTTCCCGCGACCACTCATGCGACTGCCGGCCCGGGCAGCACATCCGCATCGTTCATGCAGACAGCCATGCCCTGGGTGATGATGCTCGGCGGCTTTGCCGGTCTGGGTTACGCAGGAATGCGCAGGCGCCGAAGCCGCCAGAGGCGCCGACTCGAGCCGATATTTTGACTTTCAAGCGGCCCGCCGCGAACCCAGCATGCCGGCAATCACGGGCAAAGCAGCTGCCCCTTCTTTGCTCGCCTCGTATCTGAGGATCGTCGCCAAAAAGTCTTGGATACAACGAACAGAAGCGCCCCATGGCCAGCCGTTCTTCCTGATAGCGGGGAGAAACCGGGGAGCATCCCTCAGTCGCGCGGGATCCTCACCCTGTGCTCGGCGACCGGGATCATCGCCCGCACCCGCTTGACCTGCGCCGGATCGATCCGGGCCGAGACGACCCCGACACCCGTCGGAGGCCTTGGCGATCGCGTGGCCCCAGGGGTCGGCGACCAGGGAATGCCCGTAGGTGTGG
>CAWFVS010000032.1:0-35283 GCA_963819255.1 uncultured Alphaproteobacteria bacterium | reverse complement strand
ATCGTCCTCGCTTTCATGCCTGCGGCCGTGATATAGGCGTATATGCTCTTAATGTCAAGCCCCTTTGGTCGACAAGAGTGTTGGGAGTTCGGCCCAACTCGCCTTCTCCGTAGCGACAAAACGCGTCTAAAGCCGACTGCGCCGTTTTGCGCATCGAAAGGCGCAATAGCGATCCCTGTGTGTTCCAGCATTTCCTCGAACTCCTGGAGGCGAACATCACGAGGGACCTCGGGATGGCCAAGCCAGCGCTCGACGAGGCGCACGGCGCGTCCGGCGTCGCGACTTGGCGCGATGTGTTGTGGCTCTGGAAGTTACCTTCAGCGATCTGGCGGCCACAAACCTGAGGAGGGCTTTGCGCGGGCGATCGCCGTTGCGACGAGCGCGCCGCTCGCGTCGAAAGTCATCCCTTGCGCGGTGTAGGGGGTCCCCAATTTCAACGGGCCCGTGACTCTTTCATTCTGCAGCGCCCGGGACGCATCGATCGTCGCGGGCTTGCCAGTGCGGGTTTGAAGTGTCAGAGTTTCTCCATTCACTGCGATGAGCGTTCCGGAAATCATGTGACCGCTCGCCGGCCGCGCAACAGCGCACGCGCTCGAAATCGGCGCGCCTGTGCCGCCCGTTCCGAAAATATTGAGCTGTCCGCGCGTGTTTCCCGATCCGTCCAGATAAGCGGAAGCGACGAAGACTTTTCCGTTGGCGACGACCGGCACGATATTGGCGTTGCCTCCGGTGTTCGGCCACGAGCCGGCCGGAGCGGAGAAGAGTTGCGTGAGCGTCGTCGACCCGCTGGAAGGCGTCGCCGCGAAGGCGAAAAGATTTACTGCGGTCGGATCGGCGCCCGCGCCGGTCGGGCGACCCACCGCCCATATGATGGCGCTCCCGGCGGCGGTGCCGTTGGACGAAACCGACGTGAAAAACCCAGGATCTTGCCCGGAATTGATCGTCGCTGTCGCCTCTGGCGCCAGTGTCGGCGAAGGCGACATTTGCACTTGCCACGTACGCAGCGTCGAGCCATGGCTCGTTACGACCCGCCCTACCCCGTCCGACCCTTCGAAAAATGACGGTCCGCACCAGCAAGCGTCAATCTGTTGCGTGTCGAGCGGCGGCGCGTGCTTGTCGGTGGCGACGTATTCGTGGGTTGCCCCAAGTTGGCCGGATTGAGCAAGAACACCCTTCCATCTTTGCCCGCCGCAACGGCGAGATAGGGATAGGTCGCGTTGCCGGTCGAGAAAAGCATGACCCCGCCGGACCCAAGATCCGCGTCCCCTTGATCCAACTGATATGTGTTTGGTGACGAGGACGGCGTGAAAACGCCGCCCAGAGCAAGGCTGCTCGAGAGCTGAGCCACGCTCTCTTGAATATGAGTTGTGCCGGTCCACGTCGTGCTGGAGGGGCACGGATTGCCGGACACCGTCCAGTTGCAGTCGGAATTTCCGGTCGAGAAATAGAGGGAAGTTCCGTCGCTGGCGATGCCGAATCCCGACATCCAGACCGAGGTCAGGAACATCGGCGGGCTGACGCCGGGGTCGGTTGTCTGAGTGTCGTTGACTTGATTGGCGGTGAGCGGCTTGAGAGTACTTGCGTGCCATCCTAAGACCCAGCCGCGAGAATATTGCGAGTCGTAATCGCAAAAGCTCCCGAACCCGGCATAAACGACCTTTCCCAATTCAACTCGAGCAGCCCGGGACGCTGCCTTTGGTAGGCCGCGTTGAACGGATAGCTCGTGCCGTCCACCAGCGTGTGAGACGCAGTGATTGTGACGGGAGGCACCGTGTCCTGCAAGGTCAAAAGGTTGAGGCGGTGGAGCTGATAGCCCGGCGTCGGTGTAGAACTCGACGGCGTGAGATTAACGTAGGCGACAACGAACAAGAGTCGCGCCTTCACGTCAATGACGGGCGTGCCCAGATTCCGAGATTAGGCCCATTGTTCGTGCAACCTAACTGCTCCGGCATCGGCGGACCGAGATTGGTCTGAACAAGAATTTGACCGCTCTAGGCATCGATTGCGTAAACTGAATTGGACTTGGTGGCGACATAAACGACTTGGTGGGTCGTCCCGCTATATTCAAATTCGGCACGATAAGAGGTTGGGCGTCGACCTGATCGTCGAGCTGCACGGTTGCGATCACGCCAAAGTTGGGTGGAAAAGTCGACGCGGTGAGATTTGTTTCCGAACTGTTCCAGCCCGTCCGCAGGTTATCGTAATGGTATGTTGTGACGGCGACGTTGGCCTTGCCGGCGTTCGGGCATGACACGACGCACAAGGCAGCGAAATCAGCCGAAAAATTGCCTTAATTGTGTCTGATGGCGTGATCGAAAACTTCCGCATAATTCTCCCCGCAGGTGCGTGAAAATCGCTGGAGACCCAACCGAATTGCTCAGCTCTTAATTACCGCTCAATACTTTCTGCGTTTACTCAGATCATCAACATATTTTGCTGGAACATACCGGTCAAGCGGTAATAAAACCCTGCGTGTTGACGCACGACAAGTGGGAGGTTCAACGTCCGTTGGGCTAGTCCTGACCCTTCGCCGAGCGACTGTTGCCTGGCGGGATTCCTGCTCGTCGCCGAACTGAATCCGTAAGTTGCGTCAGCGTCGCGGGTCGGAAGCGCGCAGCTTCCCGGCGGGCGCCGACTGGGCGCTCTTGGCCGCCTTGATCGTTGCGGCCTTAATCGATTGCTTCGGCTTGGCGGTCGACCGCGCGGCGGCCGCGGTCTTCGTCGGACTGTCAGACCGCGGCCGCGCGGCCAGCGCCTCCGCCGCTCCGGCTTTCGTCCTCGAGCCCGGGTCCTTCCGAGGAGCTGGATCGGCCGTTGCAACGGGCCCGCGCGCCTGCCTCTCACCCTCGTGCGCCGCCTCGGGCGCGGCGATGTCGATGCCGAACAGCGCCGCGACGTCGTCGTCCTGAAGCACGCGCTCGCTCTTCCCCGCGCCCCGGGTCAACGGCAGGTCTGCGCCCACCGTGGAGACGAGCTCGGCGCGTTCGACCCCGCGCAAAGTGAAGAGAAGGTCGGGGTCGGAGTTGAGCCTGGCGCCGACGCCGTACAGCGTCGCCGCCACGTGCTTGCACATGTCCGCCCAGTCCGGGCAGGAGCACGACATTTTGATCTCGGCGGGCGCCGGGAACAGGCCGTCGCCCTCGCGGCACACCCGCTCCATCACGTTCTTCGACAGTTTTCCCTGCAGAAGCTCGACCAGCGAGCCGACCGAGCCGGCGCAATCGAGGCAGATCGATTTCCAGCGAGGCGGCGCGGCCACCGCGATGTCGACCTTCACCTTGTAGATCTCGGAGCCGCTGACCAGCGCCTCGACCTTGCCGCGCGCGATCTGCAGGTCGACCACCGAGCCGTTGCGGACATAGGTTCGCCCGCGCGGCAGCCGGTTCTCGAAGTCCGAATAGCGCTCGAGGTTGTCGCACCAGGCCTCGCCCCAGAAGCTCCGCGCGATCTTGCGGCCTTCGATGACGATCGGCGCGACGGCGCGTCCCTGCTTCTTGAGCTTCGTCGTTTCCTTTAGCGCCTGCATGCGTCGCATCGCGACCGGCACATAGGGACGGAAGCCGTAGAACCCCATTCGCTCTATCCTTCCTTGGTCGCGGCGTCGAGGTCGAGTTTGACGAGCGCCATGATGTCCTTGTCGCTGAGTTCGGTGAGGTTGATCTCGCCTCCGCCGGAGAGAACGTCTTGCGCCAGCTGCCGCTTCGATTCGATGAGTAAGTCGATTCGTTCCTCGACGGTGCCGCGGCAGACGAACTTGTGCACAAGAACGTTGCGCTTCTGCCCGATGCGGAAGGCGCGGTCGGTGGCCTGGTTCTCGACCGCCGGGTTCCACCAGCGGTCGAAATGAACGACGTGCGAGGCGGCCGTCAGGTTGAGCCCCGAGCCGCCGGCCTTCAGCGACAGCACGAAAAAGGGAATGCTCTCGTCGTCCTGAAACGCGTTGACGAGGTCCTTGCGCTTGCCGACCGCGGTGTCGCCGTGCAGCACGAGTCCGGCGCGGCCGAAGGCGCTCGCCAGCAGGTCGGCGAGCGGGTCGATGATCTCCTTGAACTGGGTGAAGACGAGCATCTTCTCCTGACGGCTCATGATCGTCTCGGCGATCTCGGTGAGCCGCGCGAACTTGCCGCTGTCCTTCTCGTCCCAGGCGCCGTCGCCCATGCCGTGCGAGGCGTGGTTGCAGATCTGCTTCAGCCGCATCAGCGTCGCCAGCACCAGCCCGCGCCGGGCCATCCCGTCATCGACGCGCTTGAGCCGCTCCTCGAATTCGGCCGCCGTCGCCAGATAGAGCGCCGCCTGCTTCTTCGAGAGGGCGCAGAAGGCCTTGACCTCGGTCTTGTCCGGCAGGTCGGCGATGACGGTCCGGTCGGTTTTCAGCCGGCGCAGGATGTAGGGGGAGACGAGCTTGCGCAGCGGCGCGTAGGAGACGGGCTCTTTTGCGGAAAGGCGCTTGACGAAGGCGGCGAAGGCCTTGGAGCTTCCGAGCAGCCCGGGGTTGAGGAAATCGAAGATCGACCAGAGGTCGCGCAGGTTGTTCTCGATCGGCGTGCCGGTCAGCGCGACGCGGCTCTCGGCTTGGAGCGCCTTGACGGCGCGGGTCTGCTTCGCGTCGGGGTTCTTGATCGCCTGCGCTTCGTCGAGCGCGACGAGCCGCCAGCGCGTCTTGCCGATCCAGTCGAGTCTCAGCGTCGAGCCGTAGCTCGTGACGACGAGATCGGTTTGCGCCAGCTCCTCTGCCCCCGGCGCCGCGAGGCGATCTCCGGGCGCAAACGACGGATGCGCGACGAAGACTCTTAGCGACGGAGCGAAGCGCGTCGCCTCCGCCGCCCAGTTGGCGAGCAGCGAAGCCGGCGCGACCAGGAGGCTCGGGCGGCGCTCGCCGCCCACCCGGGAGAGAATGTAAGAGGAGGGCGAGCATCTGAACGGTCTTGCCGAGCCCCATGTCGTCGGCGAGGCAGGCGCCGAGGCCGAGTCCGGCCAGGAAGCCGAGCCAGCGCACGCCGACGTGCTGATAGGGACGCAGCGTCGCCTTCAACGCTTCGCCCAGTTCCTGCGCGGCAAGAGTTTCGGGGCGGCGGCAGGCGGCGAGAGTCTCGGCGAGCCATGAGCCCGCCGTCACGCTTCCCCAGGACTTATCGAGGCCCTCCGCATCGGCGGCGCCTCCGATTTCGGCGCCGGCCAGCAGCCGCATCGCCTGCCCGAAAGAAACGCCTTCCTCGAGGGCGAGGCGCTCGACCGCATCGAGCCGTTCGAGCGTCGCCTTGAGCCGCTCGTGGTCGACCTCGACCCACTTGCCCCTGAGCATCGCGAGCCCGTCGGTCGAGGCGATGAGGCGCTCGATCTCCTCGCGGGTCAGGGTCTCCCCGTCGAGCACGACCTCGACCTTGAAGTCGAGAAGCGATTGTGCGCCGACGAGCGAGGGCTGCTCCGATCCGACCGTCGCCTCGACCGACGGACGGCTCGGCCGGTTGTTGCGCCACGGGGCCGGCATGCGGACGACGAGGCCGGCGCGCTCCAAGATTTCGACGTCGGAGAGCATCCGCATCGCCTCCCGCGGCGTCCACCGCAGAGGATGGAAGATTTCGCCCGAGTCGACGACCTCTTTCAACCACGCGCAGCTTTCGCTCGCGCGGCTGACCGGTTCGAGGAGCCTCAGCAGCTCGGTCTTGGCGCCGGTGCCGGCGTATTCGCGGAGCGCGTGGCCGAGCCCGAGGTGGCGCAGGCCGCCCTGGGCGCCGAGCGTCGAGGCGTAGGTCGCCATGAAGGCGAAGGGACGGTCGGAATCCTTGCGGTTTTCGGCGAGGTTGAAATGGACGCGCCCGACGAGGCGCCAGCGGCTGTCCCGGCTCTGGAGAAAGTTTTGGATCGAGAGGCCGCTTTCTGAAAGCTCCTCGTCGAGCGCTCCTTTGAGCGCGCGCCAAAGCGAGAAGAGGCACTCGGCGTCCAGATATTCGCCCCCACGCATCGGCGGCGCCTCGTCGGCGAGGGCGATGATGTCGGCCTCCGCGGGCTCTTCGACGCGCGGCGCGCCGCCTGCGGGGGGCTCGCCGGCGGCGCAGACGGCCGCGACGAAGCGCATCGCGAAGGCGCGCCAGAAGGCGAGCTCAGGCGACAGACGGCTTCCCGCCTCGGCGGCGCCGAGCTGCAGAAGCCCATGTCCGCTCCCGCGAGCGAAGCCCGCCTCGAGACGGGGAGCGACGCCGTCGTCGAGCGAGGACTCCGTCGCGAGACGCTCGAGCCGCAGCGCGCGGTGGGGCGTCAGGACGGGAACGAGCGTTTCGAGCATCGGCGCGAGGGAATCCGGCAAATCATGCGGCCGATGTAAAGCAGACATTCGCTGTTGGCCAACGGATCGAAACGGACGGGCTCGTTGTCATGGGCGATAGGGCTGGCTGCGCCGAGTAGCCGAGGATGTTGGAAACACTAACAACCCAAGGGACTCACTAAGGGCGCGAGGGCATGAGCCCTGCAAAGTCGTTCTGCTCAAGCAGGGCGGCAAACTTATGATCTTGTGACCATCGTGCGACCTTCCCGCCCTTTGTGTTGATAACTATAGCAGAGCCAGAAATACCTGTGCGCCGCCTTCGGCGATGCCTTGCCCGCCGCCGCGCCCTCGCGCAAGAAAGCGGGACGGCCGCAAAAAATGTCGCGGGCAGGAGGAAGGAATCATGGCCAGGACCGCCGCGCCGAAGACGGGCGAAGCCGACAGCATCGTCAGCCTCAAGGTGACGCTCAGGGGAACGAAACCGCCGGTCTGGCGCCGGCTCCTCGTGCCCGGCTCGATGACGCTCGGCGCTCTCAGCGAAGCGATTCTGACGGGGATGGGCTGGGACGGCGGCCATCTGCACGCCTTCGACATCGACGGCCGGCGCTACGGCGACCCCGCCACCACCGACGAGGTCGCCAACGAAAACCGCCTGACCCTGAACGGCGTGGTCAAATCCGGCGTCAGGCGCTTCGGCTATAATTATGATTTCGGCGACGATTGGGAGCACATTGTCGCGATCGAGAAGACGCTCGCTCCCGTTCCGGGGCAGGCCTACCCCGCCTGCGTCGACGGCAAGCGCAACTGCCCGCCGGAGGACTGCGGCGGCGTCTGGGGCTACGCCGAATTGCTGGAAATGCTCGCCGATCCCGCCCACCCGGAGCGCGAAGAGCGGCTCGAGTGGCTCGGCGACGACTTCGACCCGGAAGAGTTCGATGTCGCGATCGTCGATGCGAGGCTCGGCGCGCGCTTCAAGCGGGTCGGCTTGAGTCGGTGAGCTAGTCGGGCTCTCGTCCCAGCTCGCGCTCCGCCTCCGCCAGGGCCCGCGGCTCGACCAGCAGGCCCTGGCGCTCGTAGCGGCGACGGGTCCTGCTGAAGCGCACGACGACGGCGTATCGCGCGCTCTTGGCCTTGACCCGGCGGGTGAGCGAGGCGTCTCCGGCCGGCAAGAACTCGAGGTCGCCGAGACCGGCGCAGCTGAGGCAGGCGGGTCCCGCATTCTCCATGATGAGAAGGTCGCCGGAGCCGCCGCAGCGGCAGCAGGTCCACGAACGGTTCAGGGGCTGGACCACCACCAGCTCCGGCGCTTTGCTCGCCTTTTCGGCGAGGCGCTCGCGCTTCTTGTCTGGGATTTCAGGGGAGGTCCAATGGGTGCGGTAGAGCCGCTCGACCGCGGGATCGCCGCTCCGGCTGAAACGCAGGGCCTGTCGCTGCGGGGTGCGCGCGACATAGTCCGCCTCGGATGCGATGAGCCCTTTTTCCGTCGCCCAGGAGCGAAAGATTTCCATGGCCTCGGCGAGGCGCGCCGGATTGGTCTGGATCGCGGCCTCGATGCAGTCGAGGCGCCCCTGCCGCCAGGCGTCGACGGCGCCCCCGTCGAGCCACCGGATCCCGAGAAGCACGTCGAGGGCGCACACGGCGTCCTCGACTGCGAGCGCCGTCTCGGCCGTCCTGACGACGCGCTCGGCGAGGTTCGCGCGATTCTTTCGACTCATGGCGGCATCGGAGCCGAGTCCGGCTTCCTGGGGTTGCCCGCAGTTCCCTCAACTCGTTGCGCGAGCTCGCCTGCAGGCGAGAACAGTCTACCCGATCCGCGTGTTTCCGACAGGTCGAGAGAAAATTTTCAACGATAGGGCGCCCGGGCAACTCGACCAATTCGACGGCAGCACGCTCGCCGGGCCGTCGAGCGCGCAGTGAAACGGAAAGGCCGATTTGGCGGGTCGACGACGGAAAGCGCGCGATTTCCCCAGCGAGGAGTTCGATTCGGTTCGCGCCGCGATGGGGCGAGCTATAGTCTCGCCGGCAGCGCCGCCGGCTAGTCGGAGAAACCTTCGATGTCGAACTCCGTCAGGGCGCCTTTCGGTTTACTCGCCTTCTCGATTGTCGCCGGAGGCTTTCATCCGGTCTTCGCCCGGGGCGGAGGAGGGCCGCCGGTGGCGATGATGACGGAGAATTATTGCCGGGAGACGGTCTACAACACAGGCATTATGGACGTGACGAAATTCGAAGCGGAAGTGAAAAAATGCGTCGCCAACCCCGTCACCTATCCGCCCGCCTACGCCAAGCCTAGGTGGTAGCTCGCAAGAGGCCGCCCCTGCGTAGCGCCTTCCGCTTAAAAATCCTGGCCGATCCCGTTCGCCGGGAGTGCGAAGAACAGCTCGACTGGATCGGCGGCGACTTTGAGAGACGCGATTGCGCCCGAAACGACATTGCGGGCGCGAGAACAAAATGCGCTCCGCCTCGTTGCGCCCCTGTTTCACCGCGTTGCGGTAAATCGTCAGGCGCGCCGCCGTCCCTCAGGCGACCAGCCCCTTCATAGGCGCGACTGCCGCGCTGTCGGGGAAGACGGCCTCGGCGAGCGTTTTCTCCGCAAGCCCGAACTGGTCGGCCAGCACGCCCTTCAGCACGGCGCGCAGGTCGGCGGTCGGGTAAAGATCGCGGCCTTCGTAAAGGCGCTCAGGCTTCAGCGTCGGCCAGTCGGCGATCACCCGTCCTCCGGCGAGCGCTCCGCCCGCCAGCAGCGCCACCGTAGCCGTGCCGTGGTCGGTTCCGTGTGTGCCATTGACGTGGACGGTGCGGCCGAATTCGGTGACGGCGACGACGATCGTGTCCTTCCAGGCGTCGCGAAGGTTCCTCTCGAAAGCGTCGAACGCTGCGTCGAGCCCGTGGAGGCGCTGGGCGAGCGCCCCTTGGACCGCGCCCTCGTTCTGGTGCGTATCGAAGCCATTGAAGGCGAGCGCCGCAATGCGCGGTCCGTCGGGCGTCGCCAGGAGGCGCGCGGCCCCCTCTGCCGCCTGGCGCATGTGCTCGACGGGGCCTCCGTGCGGCCGCTCTCCGACCTCCGTCGCCGGCTCTTCGGAGGCGACCTTCTCGGCCGCGAGGCCTTCGCTCAGTCGCTTGCCGAGCATCGGGTCGCGTTGGGCGTAAAGATGGAGCACGCGCTGGATCAGATCTCCGCTCGCCGGCGCTAGGTTGTCTGACGGCGCCCAGCCGAGCGCGGGCGCGGGCCCACGGATGACGAGCGGCGGCGTCGTTCCGACTGCGATTCCGCGCATGCCGCTCCGCGCGGGAGCCGCCAACGCGCCCAAAGCCCGGTTGAGCCAGCCGCTATCGTTGCGACCCGGACCCGGATAGCCGCTTTCGAGCACGTCCTGGCCGTCGAAATGCGAACGATCGCGGTAGCCGGTCGCAACCGCATGGACGACGGTCGCGCGCTTGGCGTCGTACATGCGCTTGAAGGCCGGGAGGGAAGGATGGACCGAGAAGAAACCATCGAGCGGCGGCGCAGCCCGATCGCCGGATCGGGCGAAGGCGAGGTCGCCATGGAGCGTCGCGTAATCCGGATCCCCGACAGGCGGAACGGCCGAGAGACCATCGAGCGCGCCGCGCAGGATGACGACGATGAAGTCGCGGATCGCGTGTTCCCGCCGCGCTCGCGGGCGGCGGCAAGAAGCCGGCGCCGCAGATCACGCCCGCGCCGAATGCGCCGGCCCCGCCGACGAAGGTTCGGCGGGAAAGGCGAAGGTCTGAACCTTTGCCGATCATCGTCATCTCCGCTGGAATTCCGGCGCCATGAACAGCAGCGCCAGGGCCTGCTCACGCGATTCGGCGCGCTCGACGGTCTGCCGGGTCTCCTGAGACGCTGTATCGCCGAGCGCGGTTGCCAGGACGGAAAGCGGGTGCGCGACGTTCATGCGCTGGCTCATGAACCAGGCGAGGTCGAGGCGAGCCTTCACGCCCTCGGGGGAGGCCCAAGCGTCGCCGACATCGGAGAAGCCGTTGGGGCCGGGCGGTCGCCACAACGGCATGCCGAGGAGATCGAGCGCATGAAGGTAGAGGTCCGGCTCGGGCGGCGTGAAACCGGTCGCACGGGCGGCAGCGACGATGAATTCGAGCGGGGTTCGAATCTTCCGCCGCTCCGGCGACCAGGCGCGGTCATCGGCGACAAGCGCCGAGGCGACGATCTTGAGATCGCCGTCGCTGTCGCGGAATTTCGACGCGAGCGCGTCGACGAGATCGGGGGAAGGATCGTCGGCGACGAAGTGGCGCACGAGTTTCGTCGCAATATGGCGGGCCGTCGCAGGGTGATGCGCGAGATCGTCGAGAATCGCGATCGCCTGCTTGACGCCTCCTTCCGGATAGGTCTTGTCGAGGATCCCGCGCGCGCCTGGCTCGTGCGACTTGGGCTTGAAGGCGAACGCGCCGGGAACGCCGGCGTCGCTAACCGGCCCTGCGACGCTCCAGCCGGTCAGAGCACGCGCAAACTCGATGACGTCGGCCTGATCATAGCCGGAGCCGACGCCGAGCGTATGCAATTCCAGGATTTCGCGGGCGAGGTTCTCGTTGAGGCCCTGGCCGGCTGACCGTCCCCTTGCGGAGTCGGGCCCGACCGACTTCTGGTTGTCGAGGTAAAGGATCATCGCCGGATGCAACTCCGCCGCCCTGAGGAGCGTGGAAAACTTCCCGAGAACGTGGGGGCGGATCGCCTCGCGCTCGAACGGTCCCGCGAGGACGCGACAGGGGCCCTTGGCGACAGAGACGGCGAAATGGTTCGACCAGAAGGCGAGGAGGCGCTCGACGAAACCGGCCCGCGCCCGCAACTGCTGTTCGAACCTCGCCTCCGCCTCGGCCCGGAACAGGGCCTGCTCGATTTTCGGCTTGGGCGGGTCGGCTTCGGCGGATGGCGCCTTGGCCAACTCGACCGCCATGGAGGCGGCCATCGGCGAGGCGGCCCCGGCGGCCATTCTGGCGCGGTCGACGCGCCCCTGCCGATGTTCGAGGCGGAAGGCCTGGAGAGCATTTGGACCGGAGGGCAGAGCGGGATCGTGGATCAGCGCAACATCTGCGGTCCGCAATTCCTCCAAAAGAAAGCCGCGGGGATCGCCGGCCGCGTCGGTCAGGTCGCCCGGACTTGCTCCGAGTTCGAATTCGATTGATGGCCGTCACGGCCATGGCTTGGTTCGGGCCGATCGACATTTCCGCCTCTCGCAACCGGCCAAGGCCGGAGCGTCAAGCCGCCATTAGAGCACTGCGACGGTGACCCGAAAGTGAACCGAATATGGCGAAAAATGGGTTGCCTCGCGCGTAGGCGCCGGCCCGTCTTTCGCCCTCTCGACAGGCGGCGATCGGCGGCGCGCGGAGCTGGGCGTCCGGACTGCGCCCCCCTGGTTGGAAGCCGCGCACGCTATTCCGCGGCCGCGGTCGCGCCTTCCTCGGGCGCCGGCGCCTTGCCGGCGAGCGCCGCTCCGGCGTCCGGCTTCAGCCCAATGAAGATGAGGGCCGAGAGGGTCGAGACGACCGCCACCAGGACGAAGGCGGTCGAGAGGTCGCGGGCGTAGAGCGTCTGGTCGCCGAAACCGGCCTGGATCACTTGGATGAAGACGGCGGCGACGGCGACGCCGAGCGCGCCCGACATCTGCTGCGACACGCTGGCGAAGCTTGTCGCCCGGCTCATCCTCGGCGGGTCGATGTCGGCGTAGCTGATTGCGTTCAAGGCGGTGAACTCGAGCGAACGGAAGAAGCCGCCGGAAAGCAGGGCGAGAAAGATCAGCCAGTGCGGCGTGGACGGGGTGAAGAGGGCGTAGGAGGCCATGAACGCGCCGGAGATCAGCGCGTTGATGATCAGCGTGCGGCGGAAGCCGAACCAGCGCAGGGCGGTCGAGGCGGTGAATTTCATCGCCATCGCTCCGACGGCGGTGGCGAAGGTCAGCGAGCCGGACTCGAACGGCGTCAGCCCGAAGCCGATCTGCAAGAGGAGCGGCAGCAGGAAGGGCAGGGCGCCGATGCCGATCCGGAAAATGAGCCCGCCGACCACGCCGGCGAAGAAGGTCGGGATCTCGAGGAGCTCAAGATCGAGGATGGCGTCCTCGTTTGCGCCGGCGTGCCGCACATAGGCCGCGAGCAGCGCGAGGCTGATCGCGATCTGCATGGCGACCTCCCAGCCCGGCGCCATTCCCCGGCCGATCACCGACAGGCCCGAGATCAGGCCGAGCAGGCCGAGGCCGGACAGGACAAAGCCCCTGAAGTCGAAGCGCGGAACCTCCTCCTCGCGCAGGTTGGCGATGAATCTCAGCGATAAGAGCACGCCGAGCACGCCGATCGGCACGTTGATCCAAAAAATCCAGCGCCAGTTGAAATAGGTGGTGATGAAGCCGCCGAGCGGCGGCCCTGCGACCGGTCCGAGCAGGGCCGGCACGGTCAGGTAGGCGAGCGCATCGACGAGGTCGCTCTTCGCCACCGTGCGCAGGAGCACGAGCCGCCCGACCGGCACCATCATCGCGCCGCCAAAGCCCTGGAACACCCGCGCCGCGATCAGGGTCTCGAGCGACGACGAGGCGCCGCACAGGATCGAGCCAAGGGTGAAGACGACGATCGCGCTGCAGAAGACGGTGCGCGCGCCGAAACGGTCGGCGACCCAGCCCGAGGCGGGAATGAACACCGCCAGCGTCATCAGATAGGAGGTCAGCGCGAGCTTGAGGACGATCGGGTCCTGATGCAGGTCGAGCGCGATCGCCGGCAGCGAGGTCGAGATCACCGTGCCGTCCATGTTCTCCATGAACAGGGCGGTCGCGATGATGAAGGCGGTGAAGACGGCGGAGCGCATTGGGAGCGCGCCGTTCATGGCGCCCCGACCCGCTCGCGGCAAGGCGGAGGGTGAAAGTCGCGGTCACAATGCGTTGAATGGCCGGCTCCGCGGAGAGGCCCAACAGGCCGGAAAGACTACATCCCGAGGATCTTATGCGCCTCCGCCAGCGCCTTCTCGCACGTCGCCTTGTCGTTCGAGGCGTCCGCCTGGCGGGCCTGGTCCATGAACGTCTCAATCCTCCGAAGGTCCGCGTCGGGCAGATCGCCGAGCCTTGCTTCCGCGCCCGCCACGGTGCTCGGCGTCGGTTGCCGGTGCATCGTGGCGAATGTCGACTCGGTTCCGGTCGCGCCCGTCGCCGCAGCGGCGTTCAGCCGTTTGCCGATGGCGATATCGGCCTGGTAAATCTCGTCCGTGCACGGCCCCGCCTGGGCCGCGAGCGGAGCGAAAACGAGAATGAGGGCGCCGAGCGCCATGGGCGCATGCGCGGTCATGATCAATCCTCCAACGGTTCGCCTTAGCTCGATGATGGCGCGCATGCCGCAGCAGCACAAGCCCGCGATCGGGAATTTCGGGAGTGGCGATTTTCCGGGTTGGCCCTCGGCGAGAAGAGGACAATGTCCGCGCCGAGCACGGAACGGCCCGTCTCGCATTTTGTCGGCAGCGCTGGGCGCCAGAAAATGGGCGGAACTTTTCGTCGCCTGTTCAGCATGGGCGGCGCTCCTCCTTTGCGCGGAGCCTTCGGCCCTTGAAAGCGCTACGCAGCGTGTGCGAGGATAATTCGCCTGTCGGATCCAGCCTGCCTTCGGGGGCCGCGATGAGCAAGACCGCCACCCAGATCCGGACCAAGACGCAGACGCGCACCGAGCGCCCGCGCCTGCACAAGGTCATCCTGTTCAACGACGACTACACGCCGCGCGACTTCGTCGTGCAGGTGCTCAAGGCGGTGTTCCGGCTGAACGAGACGCAGGCGCTCAACGTGATGATGACCGCGCATCGCAAAGGGGTCTGCGTCGTCGCGGTCTTCGCCCGCGACATCGCCGAGACCAAAGCCGCGCGGGGAACGGAGGCGGGCGCGGCCAGGGGCTATCCGTTGCGCTTCGGGACCGAGCCCGAGGAATGAGCGCCGCTCCTTTGCGAACCCGCCAGCTCGGGCGGACGGGCGTCTCGGTCACCGAACTCGGCCTCGGCACGGCGCCGCTTGGCGACCTCTTCGACAGGGTCGAGGACGGCGAGGCGGCCGCGATCATCGGCGCGGCGTGGGACGGCGGCGCGCGCTATTTCGACACTTCGCCCTGGTACGGGCGCGGCCAGTCCGAGCATCGCCTCGGCCGCGAGCTCTACCGGAGGAACCGCGACGACTTCGTCATCTCGACCAAGATCGGGCGCCTGCTGCGCCGGCCGCTCAAAGGCGGCCCCATCAAGGACCAGTGGATCGGCGGACTCCCGTTCGAGACGGTGTACGACTACGGCTACGACGGGGTGATGCGCTCGTTCGAGGACAGCCTGCAACGCCTCGGAATTCCTTCGATCGACCTCCTCCTCGTGCACGATCTCGACGTCTGGAACCACAAGAATCCCGCCAGGCTCGACGCCTACTTCGCTCAGCTGATCACCGGCGGCTGGCGCGCGCTGACCGAGCTGCGCGACTCCGGCGCTATCAAGGGCGTCGGCGCCGGGTTGAACGACGCGGGGGCGATTTTGCGGTTTCTCGATCTCTTCGACATCGACTTTTTCCTCCTCGCCATGCGCTACACCCTGCTCGAGCAGGACGTGCTCGACAGCGAATTGCCGCGCTGCGCCGAGCGCGGCGTCGGAATCGTCGTCGGCGGCGGATACAATTCCGGGATTCTGGCGACCGGCGCAGTTCCGGGCGCCATGTACAACTACGAGCCCGCGCCGCCCGCGATACTCGAGCGCGTGGCGAAGATCGAGGCCGTCTGCCGGCGCTGGAACGTTCCGTTGGCGGCCGCAGCGCTCAACTTCCCGCTCGGGCACCCGATCGTCGCCTCGATCATCCCGGGCGCGATCTCGACGAAACAGGTCGAGCAGAACCTCGCCGCCTTCCGCCACAAGATCCCCGCCGATCTCTGGGCGGAGCTCAAGCACGGCAAACTGATCCGCGCGGACGCGCCGACGCCGGCGTAATGGCGCCAAGGCTTCGGAGAGGACGATGCTTGCATGCGAGGCGGGCAATGAGGGCGGCGCCTCGTTCGGCCGATGCCTGTGCCATACGCCGGGCTTCGCACGGCTCAACGCAAGTCTGAACGCGAAATTCGGCCGCGCGTCCGGCACGACGGCGGGCGTCTTCGCCGCCGACCCCGGAAGTTCCGCGGCGCCCGCACCCGTGGCGAACGCCGGCTGCTTCGCCTTCGCCAACGTCCGCGTGTTCGACGGCAGGTCGGACGCGCTGCGCGTCGGGCTGCGCGTCGTCGTCGAGGGCGGCGTCATCAGGGCGGTCGAGCCGGTCGAGACGCCGGCCGGCCCGGGCGTCGAGGTCCTCGACTGCGGCGGACGCGTGCTGATGCCGGGGCTGATCGACGCGCACTGGCACGCGATGATGGCGCCTGTTCCGCTCGAGATCCTGCTGACCGCCGACGTCGGTTATATCAACCTCGTCGCGGCGGCCGAAGCCGAAAGGACGCTCATGCGCGGCTTCACCAGCGTCCGCGACATGGCGGGGCCGACATTCTCGCTGAAGCGCGCCATCGACGAGGGGCAGGCGAGGGGGCCGCGCATCTGGCCGTCCGGCGCGATGATCTCGCAGACCGGCGGACACGGCGATTTCCGTTTTCCCTATGAGATCCCGTCGACCCCGAGCGCGCCGCTCGGCCGCGGCGACGCTGTCGGCGGCGCGGCCATCGCCGACGGCGCGGATCGCGTCATGCTGCGCGCCCGCGAGCAGCTGATGCTCGGCGCGAGCCAGCTCAAGCTCGCCGCCGGCGGAGGCGTGACGTCGAACTACGACCCGATCGACGTCAGCCAGTACACCGAGCCCGAGTTCCGCGCCGCGGTCGAGGCGGCGGAGAACTGGGGAACCTATGTCGCGGTGCACGCCTATACGCCGCGCGCGATCAAGACCGCGATCCGCGCGGGCGTGCGCTGCATCGAGCACGGGCATCTGATGGACGAGGCGACGGCGGCGCTCATCGCCGAGAACGACGTCTGGCTCAGCACGCAGCCGTTTCTCGACAACGAATTCGCCGCGCCGCTCGCGAACCCCGGCGGGCAGGAGAAGATGCGGCAGGTGTTCGCCGGGACCGACGCCGCCTATCGGTTCGCCAGGGCGCACAATCTCAAGACGGCCTGGGGCACGGACATCCTGTTCGCGCCGGAGATGACGAAACATCAGGGCGCAATGCTGACGACGCTCGCGCGATGGTACGAGCCCGTCGAAATCTTGAAGATGGCGACCAGCGTCAACGGCGAGCTTCTCGCGATGTCGGGCCCGCGCAATCCCTATCCCGGTCGGCTCGGCGTCATCGAAGAGGGCGCGCTCGCCGACCTCGTCCTGGTCGACGGCGATCCGATTGCCGATCTTGGACTGATCGCCGAGCCGGAGAGGAACTTCGTCGTCATCATGAAGGACGGGCAGGTATTCAAGAACGCATTGGCGTGACCGGCCTCACCCTTGGCCGGTACGGCCATTTCGTAGTGTGCTAAAAGGTAGGCGTGGAATGCGTGCACATTTCCAACAACGAAGCCGCCATTGCCGCGGCCGAACGAGACGCGGGGCTTTCTTCACATGATGCGAATTGCCGTCACGGGATCCATGGGTCAGGTGGCGACCTCGCTGGTCGATCAGGCGGGACGCGAGTTCGAGATCGTCCTGCTTGGCCGCCGCGTTTTCCTGCTCGAGGATCGCGGGGCCGTTCTCGCCGGCCTCAAGGCCGCGCGGCCGGACGTGGTGATCAACGCTGCCGCCTACACCGCCGTCGACAAGGCCGAGGCGGAGGAGGGCGTCGCCCTCGCCGTCAATGGCGAAGGAGCCGGCCACGTGGCGGAGGCCGCCGACCGGATCGGCGCGCCCCTCTTGCAGCTGTCGACCGATTACGTGTTCGACGGGGCGCTCGATCGCCCCTACCGCGAGGATGATCCGCCCGGGCCGAGAAGCGCCTACGGGCGCTCCAAACTGCTCGGCGAAAGGTTAATTGCCGAGCGCTGCGCCGACAGCGTCATCCTGCGCACCGCCTGGCTCTTCAGCCCTTACGGAGCGAATTTCGTCCGCACGATGCTCTCGCTCAACGAGACGCGCGACGAGGTCTCGGTCGTCGCCGACCAGCGCGGCAATCCGACCTCGGCCCTCGACCTCGCCGCAGCGCTGCTCGCCATCGCCGCGAGAGTGCGCGCGGATTCCTCGCCGGCGCTGCGTGGCGTTTTCCACATGACCGGTTCGGGCGAGGCGACCTGGGCCGATTTCGCCGAGGCGATCTTCGCCGAGGCCGCGGCGCGCGGGCGCCGCTTGACGCGGGTGAAGCGCATCACGACGGCCGACTACCCCACGCCCGCGCGGCGCCCGGCCAATTCGCGCCTCGACAATGAAAAGCTGAGGCGCGTGTACGGCCTTGAATTGCCCGACTGGCGGATGTCGCTTACGGCGTGCTGCGCGCGGCTCATCCCATGATCGGCCTCGTCGCCGGCGCGCGCAGTTCGAGCTGCCCACGCGGGTGACGGGAGTGCGGCTCAGGAGCCTTCCGGCTTCAGGAAGATGACGGCGAGGGGCGGAATCGTGAGCGCCAAGGAGCAGCGCTGGCCCTGATACGAAACCGCTGAGGCGTCCACGCCGCCGTCAATTGCCCTGATCGCCGCCGCCGTAGATCGAGGAGTCGCTGTTCAGGAGCTCGCGCCAGCGGCCGGAACGCGGCACGCCGATGCGGTAGTCGCGCCAGACCATTGGCGTGAAGTTGCACACCACGAGGACGACTTCCGACTCGAAGTCGCCGCGACGGAGGAAGGCGAGCACGCTGTGATCAGCATCGTCGGCATCGATCCACTGGAAGCCGGACGCGTCGCAGTCGTGGAGGTGGAGCGCCGGCTCGTCGCGGTATAGGCGGTTGAGGTCGGCGACGAGCCGCCGGATGCCGGCGTGGCGCTCGTATTCGGCGAGGCGCCAGTCGATGCTGGCGTCGTGGGACCATTCATGCCATTGGCCGATCTCGCCGCCCATGAACAGCAGCTTCTTGCCCGACTGCGCCCACATGTAGCCGAACAGCAGTCGCAGGTTGGCGAACTTCTGCCAGTCGTCGCCGGGCATCTTCGCAAGGAGCGCGCCCTTGCCGTGGACGACCTCGTCATGGGAAAGGGGCAGCACGAAGTTTTCGTGGAAGGCGTAGAGGCCGCGGAAGGTGAGCTCGCCGTGATGGTAACGGCGGTGAATGGGGTCGCGGGAGAAGTACTCTAGCGTGTCGTGCATCCAGCCCATGTCCCACTTTAGGTCGAAGCCGAGACCCCCGACGTAGGTCGGCCGCGAAACCATCGGCCAGGCGGTCGATTCCTCGGCGATCGTGAGGGTGTCCGGATAGTGTAGGTGGACGTCCTCGTTGAACCGACGCAGAAAGTCGATCGCCTCGAGGTTCTCGTGGCCGCCGTACCGGTTCGCCATCCACTCGCCCGGCTTGCGCGCGTAGTCCAGGTACAGCATCGAGGCGACGGCGTCGACGCGGAAGCCGTCGACGTGGTAGCGGTCGAGCCAAAACAGGGCGCTGCTCAGGAGAAAGCTGCGCACCTCGTTGCGGCCGTAGTTGAAGATGAAGCTGCTCCACTCCGGATGAAAGCCCTTCTCCGGGTAGGAGTGCTCGTAGAGATGGCTGCCGTCGAAATAGCCGAGGCCGTGCTGGTCCGTGGGGAAGTGGGACGCCACCCAGTCCAGGATCACGCCGATGCCGCGCTGGTGGAGAGTGTCGATGAGGAACATGAGGTCCTGGGGCGTGCCGAAGCGGCTGGTCGGGGCGAAGAAACCCGTCGTCTGGTAACCCCAGGAGCCGCCGAAGGGGTGCTCCATGATCGGCAGGAGCTCGAGGTGGGTGAAGCCCAGCTCGGTCAGGTAGTCGGCAAGCGGCTCTGCGAGCTCGCGATAGTTCAGCGAGCGGTGGCCCTCCTCGGGAACGCGTCGCCATGAGGCGAGGTGCAGCTCATAGATCGAGATGGGCGCGCGGAGATTCTGACGTCCGGCGCGACCGGCCATCCAGCCGCCGTCCCGCCATTCGTAGTCGAGGTCCCAGACGATCGAAGCCGTACGCGGCGGAACCTCGGCGCGGGTGGCGAGCGGGTCCGCCTTTTCCACTGTGTAGCCATTCAGGCGGGAGCGAATGTGGTACTTGTAGACCGCGCCGACGCCAAGCCCGGCAACGAAGCCTTCCCAGATGCCGAACTCGCCGCGCGGCTGCAGCGGCGTACGGCCGGCCTGCCAGCCGTTGAAATCGCCGATCACGGAGACGGCCTCAGCGTCGGGCGCCCAAACGGCGAAGGCGACCCCCTCCCAATCGCCGGAGACGATCCGGTGGGCGCCCAGCTTCTCATAGAGGCGCAGGGACCTGCCCTCGTTGAAGAGGTAGAGGTCATCTGAGGTGAGCAAGGTCGGGATCACGTCGGCCATGGCGATGCGATTTTCGGGCTCTTAAGGGTTTGCGGAAGCATTGCGATGCGGAGAAAAGAGGACTTCCTCGGCGAAGGCAAGCCGATATGTGGATGATCTGCGGGTTCGACCTCTAGGGGATGGATGCGAAATGGCTCTGAGCGGGAATGCTGATGCCGCTTCAGTGATTTCGCGGGGCCGAATCGACCCGCATAAGTTGGAATCTCGTCGTCCGCATCATCCATCAGTGGACGAACGGCATCCTCTCTGACCGCTCGGATGCCGCCTGGAGCGCCTCGCGCCTCCCTTTTCATTCGCTGGAACCTGCCGGCGGCCCGCCTCCCGCCGCCTTCGCATGCGCAATCGCGCTGGCGACCGTCGCCAGCGTCGGTGCGCCGAGCTGCATCGACTCGACGGCGGTCGAGGGCACGATGACGATCGTCGCGCTGCTGCGCTTGAGGCCCTCGTAGAGCATGTTCATCGCGCGCAGATGGAAGGCGGTCGGGTTGTCCGCGTAGGTCTTCGCCGCCTCGCCGAACTTCTCCGCCACCTGCCGCTCGGAATCGCCGAGGATCACCCGCGCCTGCCGCTCGCGCTCGGCCTGCGCCTGCATCGACATGGCGTCCTGCAGGGCGGCCGGGATCTGCACGTCCTTGACCTCGACCGAGATGACGTTGATCCCCCAGGGCTCGGTGCGCGCGTCGATGATGCGCTGCAATTCGGCGCTGAGCTTTTCGCGCCCCTCCAGCATGTCGGCCAGCATCGTCTTGCCGATCACGTCGCGCAGCGCCGTCTGGGCCGCCCAGTTGATCGCCGAGAAGTAATCGGCGACGTCGAGCGCCGCCTTCAGCGGGTCGACCACCTTCCAGAACAGGACCGCGTCGACGTCGACCGGCACGGTGTCGCGCGTCATCGTCTTTTCCGCCTTGAAGGTGCTGGTGATGACGCGGATGTCGATCCGGTAGGCGACCGTGTCGATGATCGGAATGATGAAGAAGAGCCCGGGCCCGGCGAGCTTCTGAAACCGGCCGAGGCGCAGGACGACGACCCGCTCCCACTGATTGGCGACCTTGACCGCATTGGCGATGATCGAGGCGACGATGAAGCTCACGACTGCGATCGTGACGCTCGTCGCCGTAGTCGCCTGCGTTCGCGCTCGGGTAGGCGATGAGAAGGCCGAGGGCGAAGAGAACGATGAAGACGAGTCCCGGAAGCGCGTTTCGCTGTGGCATGGAAACTCCCTGACCGACGTCGGTTCGCCTGGGCAGTATGGGGCGTTTCCCACTGGCACGCCAGGACGTTCGCGGTCCGGGCGCCGGTCGGGGTGCGCGCCTTTGGCCCATTGACTTTACGGCGCTCGGATTCCCTTAGTCGCCCGCCTTCCAGGCGGAGCGGCCTTTCGCGGATGAACGACATCGCGCGAGAGCGAACGCCTTCAATAGTGCTTCCATGTGTCCGGGCGCTCGCCGTCTGGGGCCCCGGGCTGCTCGTCATGCTGGCCGACACCGACGCCGGCAACGTCGTCGCCGCCGCGCAGGGCGGGGCGCTCTGGGGCTACCGCCTGCTGCCGCTCGTCCTCCTCCTGATCCCGATGCTCTATCTGGTGCAGGAGCTGACGGCGCGGCTCGGCGTCTTTACCGGCCGCGGCCATGCCGAGCTCATCCGCGAGCGCTATGGCCTCGGCTGGGCCCTGCTGGCGGTCGCGGGACTCGCGGCCGCGGCGATCGGCTCGCTGGTCACGGAATTCACCGCCGTCGCCGGCGTCGGCGAGATGTTCGGCCTGCCGCGCAGCCTCACGCTGCCGATGGCGGTGGTCGCGTTGCTCGCGATCGTCGGCGCCGGGGCCTATCGCCGGGTCGAGCGGGCGGCGATCGTGATCGGCCTGTTCGAGCTGGCCTTCTTCGTCGTCGCCTGGGCCGCTCGTCCGAGCCTCGCGGCGATCGCCGCCGACGCCGTCCGCCTTCCGTTCGGCGACCGGGAGTTCCTCTACATGGTCGCCGCGATCATCGGGGCGACCTTCAACCCGTGGATGATCTTCTACCAGCAGTCGGCGACGGTCGACAAAAGGCTGCAGCCGGCCGATCTCCGTCACGCCCGGATCGACACCGCGATCGGCGCGATCCTCACCCAATGCCTGACCGGAGCGGTGCTGATCGCCGCAGCCGCCACGTTCGCCTACGGGGCGGCCCCCGCCAGCCTCTCCAGCATCGGGGAAATCAGCGGCGCGCTGACCCCGGCCCTGGGCGTCGCCGGCGGCAAGATCATTTTCGGCGCCGGCGTGCTCGGCGCCTCGCTGGTCGCGGCGATCGTCGCCTCGCTGGCGCTCGCCTGGGGCGTCGGCGAGATCGCCGGCTACAAGCGCACCCTGGAGCTGCATCCGTTCGCCGCGGGCTGGTTCTACGGCGTCTATGCGCTCTGTGTGATCGGCTCGGCCCTGGCCGTCTGGACGGCGTCCGACCTCATCTGGCTCAATATCGCCGCGCAGGTGCTGAACGCCTTCCTGATGCCCCTCGTCATCGGCTTCCTGGTGGCGCTCGCCGCGACCGCGCTGCCGGAGCCTTACCGGGTGGGCGGCTGGCGGCTCCGCCTCATTGTCGGAATCTGCGCCGCCGTCTCGGCGCTCGGGGTCATCGGCGGGTTGCAGGCGCTGCTCTGACGCGCGGATCGACGGCCGCGCGCTCGCGGAACGAAAGCGCCGTCTCGCGTACGCCGGTCTCGAACGGCGTGGCGTCGGACCAGAAGGCCTTGGCGAATTTGCTAGAGTCGACCCGGTACGGCCGGTCCCACTGGAAGCGCATCTCGCGGAATCTCGCGCAGGAAGGGGGAGAAGAGGCCCAGCGGCGCGAGCAGCGGCGCGGGCAGGGTGCGGATGCGCAACGGGACGCCGAGCGCCTCCGCCGCGATCTCGAGGATCTCGCGCGTCGTCCGGGTCGGCGCGCAAGGGACGTGCCAGGCCTGGCCGAAGGCGGAGTCCGGCGCCTCGATCAGGGTCGTCGCGGCGCGGGCGACGTCGGGCACATAGGCGTAATCGTGCGGAATGTCGGGCGAACCGACCCAGGATGCGGGCCTGCCGCTGGCGAGCGCGCCGATGGTCGAATCGCCCAGGTAGGACCAGCGGGACATCGGGTCCGTAGAAGTCAGGGGCGCGCAGCGCGGCGACCCGCGCCCGGCCCTGCGCCGCGGCCTCCATCCAGACCCGGGTCGCGGCGGAACGCGCGGCCGGCTTCATGCCGAAGGACGTGAGCGGCATGGACTCGACGAGCGGGGCGGTTTGCGGTCCGTACATGTAGAGATTGTCGATGAAGACCATGCGCGCCCCGGTCTTCTCGCAGGCGGCGACGAAATTGCCGATCGCCTTCGGCCAGGCCTCTCGCCAAAGCTTGCCCTCGTAGGGCATGCCGATCGCAACGACGATCTCGGCGCTGCCCTGCGCAGCCGCAAGCACGCTCGCCGGGTCGAGCGCGTCGCAGGCCCTGAACCCCGCGCCTTTAGGCAAAGCCTCCGGCTTCGACCGCTGCGCGATCGTGATCTCTCGGCCTTGCGCGCCGAGCCGCTCGGCGGTGGCCTTGCCAACAGGGCCGTAACCGAAAATCGTGATCCTGCCGTTCATCGCCCCTCCTTTGAATTCATAGGTTTCCCCGCCAAAGTGGAAAGTCGGATGTCGGTCGGTGACCCGCACGGTCACCCTGCCGAACACCGAAGCAATGCGAACCCGTCGATACGTCTCTCCGGGCCGGCCGAGCTCCACGCCTGGCGGATGGTGGTCGTCGGACACCACTGGACCTCATCCTCAGGCGCCCTTTGCGAAAGCAAAGGGCCTCGAAGGATCCAGAGGACGCTTGCGGCGCCGCCCGGCCCTGGATCGTCCTTCGAGGCCCCTTCGGGGCGCCTCAGGACGAGGGTGGCGGGCTTTTTGAAACAGACTTTGCGCTGACGAAGTGAAACGCTATCCCTCCAGCAGAAGCTTCTGCACGCGCCAGTTGAGAAGCTCGGCGACGTAGAGCACGTTCGGCTTCGGACACGCCATCTCGTGAATCCAGCCGAACTGCTTCAGCCTCTTGCCGGAACGCCCAAGCATTCCGAGCAATTTGCCCTCGGGCGTCAGCTTGTAGATGCGGCCGGGGAAGGCGTCCGACACGTAGAGAGCCTGGTCCGGCGGCGGCGAGAGGCAGATCGCCCAGGGCGCGCCGGGCGCGAAAGTTCCGGCGGCGATCTCCGCTTCGCCCGGCATGTTGCCGATCGCCGGCCTCGCGTCGGGCGGCAAGGGTGCATCGATACTGAATTGCCGCTGAAAACGCCCCTCGCCATCGAACACCTGAATGCGGCGGTTGCTGCGGTCGGCGACATAGACGAGACCCTTCGCATCGACCGCGATGCTGTGAGGAGTGTGGAACTGCCCGGGACCCGTCCCGCGCTCGCCCCAGGATTTGAGCCAGTCGCCGTCCTTGCTCACCTTGGCGACGCGCGAATTGATGTAGCCGTCGCTGATATAGGCGTTGCCGGCTTTGTCCCAGGCGACGTCGGTCACCTGGCGGAAATAGCCGTCACGTGCGGGCAGCGGCGGATTTGGATGCTTGAGCGGGGCCGTATCCTCGTCCGACGCCTCCTGCTTGCGGCCGAACACCATGTCGACCCGGCCGGCGGGCGTGAACTTGATCACCATGTCCGAGCCCTTGTCGGTGACCCAGACATTGTCCTCGCCGTCCACTTTCACGGTGTGGGCGAATGACCAGGCGTAGAGATTGTGGCCGATCTCGCGCAGATAATTTCCGTCGGCGTCGAACTCCAGAAGCTGCGCAGCCGCCGCGCCATAAGCCGGGCCGGTCGAATTGCCGCGATGGAGGACGAAGATGTGGCCCTTGGAATTGAGCGCCACGCCCGAGACCTCGCCGAGGTAAAGATCGGGCGGCAGACGCAAGAGGTCGGGAACGGACTCGTAGGCGATCGTCGGAATGTCCTGAGCGCAAGTGAAGCGGGAAGCCGTCAGCCCAATGGCGCCTCCCGCCGCGGCGGCGAAAAATCGCCGCCGGCTCCATGCGTCCCGCAAAAATCCGTTGCAGCAGGGGCATGCCGAACGCAGATGGTCCATGGCGTCCTCCCGTGCCGGCAAACCTGAAGGCGCGCCTGCCCTCGCAACCAGCCGTCACCATAAGGCCGCGCGACCTGCCGCAGCAAGGCGGTTTAGAATGTGTCCATTGAGTCGAACCGACCCGTCATTGCGAGCGAAGCGAAGCAATCCAAAAGCCGACGGCGGTCGGCGTTCATCTGGATTGCTTCGTCGCTTCGCTGCTCGCAATGACGGTCCCCACGCTATGACCCGCTCTAGCCTGTCGACAGACTTGCGTTCCCCCCGCAGCCATGTGCCGGTTCAGCCAGGCGCAGGGCTCGCGCCGGCCCTCCGCGCGCCGCCCGTCCGCTTCATGCCGAGAGTATGCTCCCTTCGAGGGACGCGGCGTCCCGAAAAAATGCTAAGTTCATCGCTTGGCAGAACGTCCGCCCGCTCCGACGCGGCGGATCTCTGGACGCTCCGCATGCACAATGAACCCTCGAGGGAGGACCTGATGACCACCGCGACTCGACGCGATGTTTTGGCCGGAGCCACCGTCGGCGCGGGGGCGCTCCTGAGCCAGCGCGCCGCTGCGGACACCCAGCCGAGCCGCAGGCCGGGCGTCGGCGGAAGTGACCCGGGGCCGCGCAACCTCGTCCGCGAGCAGCAAAATCCGGACATCGTCAACCCGCCCCCGACCGATCATGGCACCTTGCCGAACCTGCGCTTCAGCTACGCGGATTCGCACATCCGGCAGGAAAGCGGCGGCTGGACGCGGCAGATCACCGAACGAGAGCTCGGCGTCTCCAAATCCATAGCCGGGGTCAACATGCGGCTCAACGCTGGCGGCGTCCGCGAATTGCATTGGCACAAGGAGGCGGAATGGGCCTTCATGCTTTATGGCTCGGCGCGGATCAACGCGATCGATCCGCAAGGCCGCAATTTCGTCGAGGACGTGGGCGTCGGCGACCTCTGGTACTTTCCCTCGGGCATTCCCCACGCCATTCAGGGGCTCGGGCCGGACGGATGCGAATTCCTCCTGGTCTTCGACAACGGCGGTTTCGACGAGGACAGCACGTTCCTGCTCAGCGACTGGTTCAAGCACACGCCGAAGGAGGTTCTGGCCAAGAATTTCGGCGTCGACGGCGATCTCTTGAGCCACACCCCGGACCCGAGCCAGCTCTATATCTTCGCCGCGCCGGTCCCCGGGCCCCTCGGCGACGACAAGCTTCTCGGCGCAGCGCCTGTCCCGCACAGCTTCAGCCACAAGATGACTGGCGCAGGAGCCGATCAGAACGAAGAGCGGAACCGTGCGCATCACGGATTCGAGCAACTTCCCCGCATCCAAGACCATCGCCGCGGCGCTGGTCGAGGTCGAGCCGGGCGGGATGCGCGAGCTGCATTGGCATCCCAACGCCGACGAGTGGCAATATTACCTCGAGGGCCAACGGCGGATGAGCGTCTTCGCTTCGTCGGGCCAGGCGCGCACCTTCGATTATCAGGCCGGGGACGTCGGCTACGTGCCCTTCGCGATGGGGCCACTATGTCGAGAACACCGGCTCAACTCCGCTGCGCTTCCTCGAAATGTTCAGGAGCAGCTATTACGCCGACCTGTCGCTCAACCAATGGCTCGCCTTGACGCCGCCTGAGCTCTTGAAGGCCCATCTCCATCTCGACAAGGCCGTGACGGATGCGCTGCGCAAACAGAAATCGCCGATCGTGCCGGTCTGACGGACGAAGCGATAATTTATTGTAATATGGAAAGTCATTCCTTTGCCTTTGGCTATTGTGTCAAACGTAAATTTTCGTATTTCAGCACCCTTATGTATATTTAAATTTGGCTGCTTCCACTGGCCCGAGCTAATGAAGTCAGGGTAATAACGGCCGTCAATTTGCATAACGCCATGTCTATGACCGCCGTCGCCAATAATCTGCTTGAAGTTACTCTCGCGAGAGGCTATACCCAGCAGCACAGCAATGTCGAACCCGTATTGGCTCGCAGAATCAGCAAAAAAAGGAATCCATCCACTTTGGGCTGCATACTCGTACTGAGCCTGCAATTGCTGCGGCGTCCATATCGATACGGCAACTGGGTAAACGTGCTCTTATCCAGACCAGCTATGTCCTGCAAGCTGTTGAAAGCCGTCTAAACCGACTGCTGAGCGCTGTCGTCCCCCATTCATTTGTCGCGCCTCCCTTCGGTCGCCGTTAGGCAGGGCATCCCCTCTCGTGCGACCGTCGCGTCCGGGGCAAGGCCTGCGAGCGGGCTGGAAATGCCGTGGCAAATGGGCGGACTCTGCAGGGAGGATCGGGCCGCGAGCGCGAGCTGGGGGCGCGAATTTTTTCTGCTCGATCGGCTGCAAGCCTTTGGCAACGCCTGCGCAAGGCAAAGGAAGGGAAATGGCCCTCAAGGAGGTTTTTGGTCCTGCGGAGGCAGACGCGATGACGCGATGGAAATGGCGCCGCAAGCTCTTGGAAATAATGATTTCGGCGATGGAAATGGCGCGAGACGAAGGCCGGAGATCAGTACGCCGCCTCTTACTCGCCTGACTGAGCGCGGCCGGGCCACCCTCGCGGAAATGACCCTGCGCCACGCCGCCTGTCGCAAGACGCGAAAAGCCTCACTGCCTTCGAGGGCGCCCGGGTGCTGACCTATTTCGCGCCGCCGGCCGTGCGTCCGACAAGGGCGCGGCGGTTCGCGGATCTCGGAGGAGGATCGCGAAGCAAGCTGTGGATCGCGGCGACAAAATGGTGCGCGACCCCACACAGGCAAAGTCAAATAGCCGAGTCCCAAATCGATGACGAGGTCTCCGATGGCGACGGCGCTTCAAGACATCCTCAAGCTGACCAGGTCGCAGGCCGAATGCCTGAGCGTCCTGCGGAGCCCCGGCTTCTCTCCGGGGAGGATCGCAGTCGCGGCGAGGCTCGACCTCAGAAACACCGAGGCCGCCCTTCGCAAACTGGAGGAGTTGGGGCTCGCCAGGCAAGCCCAGCCGGGACTCTGGCTCGTCACCGCACAAGGCGAGACGTGCGGCTTCGAAACCGTCCCCGACCCGCGCCAGCAAAGAGGCCGGCCGCCGCGATCCGGTGCACAGCTCACGCACGATCCGAGGGATCGGCCGATCAACGGCGCCGCCTCCTCGCAGCCCGGAGCCAGCGGCCAGCGTCTCATCGATTTGCTCGACCGGCCTATGCGGGGCCGTGAGCTTGCTCGCGAATTGGGACTCTCTCGCGAGCGGGTTCGACAGCTGCTCCTCGATCTCCACGCGCAGGAACGGATCGCCTTCGCCGACCCGGATCACCCCTCCTGGCTCGTCAGGGCGCCCGGAAGACGAGACCCAGATCCTCTCCCGCGAGGAGGAACGCGTTCTTTCAGCGCTTTCGCGGTAACAGGCGACCGACGCCAGGGGGCTGAGCGTCGCGGCGAAACTGTCTGACGGCGAGGTCCAGCCGATCATCGAAAGTCTGGTCGTTGCCGGATTGGCCGAGGTCTGCGAGCGATTGTGGAGGTCCGGGAGTTTCGGATCACGGCGGCCGGACTGAACCATCCCCAATACGTTCCGTCCGCTCGCCGCCGCCGCCGCCGCCGCTCCCCGTCCGGTCCGATCGCGTCCGCACGGCGTTGCAAGCGATTTCCGATGCAGGCGCGCTGAGGATCAGGGACGTGAAGGATCGGACGAAGATCCAGCCGCGATCCATCAATGCGCTCATGCAATATCTGAAGCGCAGGCGGTTGGTGGCGAAGACGGGAGATCGGCTCGATGCGCCCTATTGCCTGACCGCGCAGGGCCGCGCCGCTCTGGCGGAAATGACTGTGCGCCGCGCCGCCTGACGGGCAGGAGGGAGCGCGCCTCCGACATCGCCTGCGCCGCAATCAGCGGGTTCGATGGGACCGGCCATGCGACTTTGGCCTCCCCGTTCGCCACACC
This sequence comes from uncultured Alphaproteobacteria bacterium, assembly GCA_963819255.1. Classification (GTDB taxonomy): domain Bacteria; phylum Pseudomonadota; class Alphaproteobacteria; order Rhizobiales; family Beijerinckiaceae; genus Roseiarcus. The sequence continues at coordinate 6,669 of CAWFVS010000032.1, read as the reverse complement.
GCGCATGCCTCAAGCCGGGCCCAGGCTGGCGCCCTAGTCGATCGAGGAGATCATGACATGGCGAAGATGCGCGCGATGGTCGTTCAAAAGGCCGGCGGGCCACTCGTCGCGGAAGAGCGGGAGCTACCCGTCCCGGGCCGCGACGAGATGCGCATTCGCGTGCAGGCCTGCGGGGTCTGCCACAGCGACGTGCTGACGGTCCAAGGCCTCATCCCGGGCATCCGGTTTCCGCGCGTGCCCGGCCACGAGGTGATCGGCGTCGTCGACGCGCTCGGCGAGGGCGTCAAAGGCTGGAGCGTCGGGGCGCGCGCCGGCGTCGGCTGGTTCGGCGGCTCCTGCGGCTATTGCAGCCGTTGCCGGCGCGACGCCGCTTTCGCGTGCGAAAACGTGCGGGAGGTGACCGGCGCGACGCGCGACGGCGGCTACGCCACGCATCTGATCGCCCATCTCTCCTCGGTCGCGCATGTGCCGGACGAGCTCGACGCGGCCGCCTCGGCGCCGTTGCTGTGCGCCGGCGTCACCACCTTCAGCGCCCTGCGCCACACCGGCGCCGGACCGGGCGATCTCGTCGCCGTGCACGGAGTTGGCGGCCTCGGGCATCTCGGCGTCCAATTCGCGGCCCGGCAGGGCTTTCGCACCGTCGCCGTCAATCGCGGCCGCGACAAGGAAGAGCTCGCCCGCAAACTCGGCGCGAGCGACTATATCGACAGCGCGGCAGCGGATCCGGCCGAGGCGCTGACGGCGATGGGCGGCGCAAAGGCGATCCTCGCCACCGTCACCGCGGCAAAGCCATGCAGGCGATCGCCGGAGGCCTCGGCCCGAACGGCGTCATGATGGTGATCGGCGCGGTGGGGCCGCTGACGGTCAATTCGTTCGATCTCATTCAGAAGAGCGCGGCCGTGAAAGGCTGGTATTCGGGAATCGCCAGGGATTCGGAAGACACGCTCGAGTTCAGCCTGCGCAACAAGGTCGCCTCGATGAACGAGATCTACCCGCTCGACAGAGCCCAGGAGGCCTATGAGCGGATGGTGAGCGGCGAGGCGCAATTCCGCGTGGTGCTGACGATGGGTGCCTAGCTCCGTGTCGCTCGGCGCTCCGCCTCGCGCGGGCGGCGCTGGCCGGTCGGCGTCGAGCCGATCTCTGGCGACGTGATCGGCCTCCTGCTCGAACCGAACGGCAGGGAAACGCGGTCTGCGTGACCTCGCCGCTTCTTTCGCGAGCCTCGGCGCGGCCGCGCGACTGAGTCGGCTCGAACGCGGCCGCCCAGCCGAATTCGACCTGTCGCGCGACGCTCCTGCTTCATCCTCCTGAACGACAGCTGACGCGGCCCCCGCCGCGAGCCCCGACGCCACGCGCTTCGACCGACTCCTGGACGATCGCGCGCGCCGCACCGCCCTCTACGGCTGACGGGACAGGAGGCGCATCAGGCGCCAGATATCCCAGTTATCGGCCGAACAGGGAAAACTGCCGCAGAGCCTCGCAGCGCCCCTCATCATGTCGCCGAAACAGGCGCGCTCGCGTCGCCCCTACGCTGCGGTCTGCCGCCGCCTTTGAGTTGCGGAAACCATTGCGTTCCGCCATAGCATGGCAACGCTGGGAAGCGTCACCGCACATGCTCGGAAGGCGCTCGGAGGAGGACATGCCGACGGTCAGGACCCGCATTGCCCGCACCGCGCTCTGCTGGCTCGCCCTGGGGCTCGGACTGGCGGGCGGCCTGGACGTCGTTCCCGCGCGGGCCGACTGGAGCACGTGCAAGTTTTTCAGCCAGCTGCCCGACGATTGCGCCGGCGCCGAGCAACGGAAATACGACCACCTGCGCGGGGCCCGCTACGAAGAGATCGATCTCTTCGCCCGGGACGCGCTCAAGAAAATCCCTTACGTCAGCGTCTACAATACGACCGGCCTTAACGGCGCCGACGACTCCAGCAATTCGGCGCCGGATTCGCTCGTCGACAGGCTGGACCCGAGGAAGATCGCCAAGCAGTACCAGGCGCTCGTCGCCACGACGAGCCCTCCCCGCTACTGGACGATCGACTGGTTCGTCGACCGGGTCGGCGCCGTGCGCAATTTCGACGGACTCGACGCGGCGTGGATGGGCAACACCCAGGCGCCCGCGAGCAAGCTCGTCGCCAAGCCGGCCCCCTCCAAACGGGCCTCCGCCAAGCTGGCGTCCGCCAAGCCGATCTCCGAGGCCTATCATTCCGCCTTCGTTGGGAGAACGTCGATCGAAGGATTTAAGAAGGGATCGGAGGTCTATCTGCTCGACGATCCCAAGGGCAGAACCTGGGTCATGGCGTCCTACACGGACAAGAATGCTCCCGGCCTGACCCTCGACAAGCTCGCTTCCCTCGGCGACGTCCTCACGCTGCCGCAGGGCTGGAAGTTCCGCACTGCGGTGCTCAAGAAGGAGCTCATCCTGGAGCCGAAGGGCGGCTCGGCGGGCGTCATTCAGGATGACAAGGACAACATCTACGAACTGACCGGGCCGGGGCAGAGCAACTTCGTCCCTTGAATCACGAGGATGGCGCCGCCTTCGCCGACGTCGCATTGCCCGCCGAGCTGCGCCTGGCTCGATGGCGCGGCTGCCGCCTTTTCGACTCGTCAGGCGCTCAGCCGGCCGGATAGCGGCTGATCCCGGCCTCCTCCCGATGATAGCGCTTCTGGCCGATGGCTTTGGCGAGCGGGCCGCGAATGTCGCCGGTCTTGCGCAAGCGCTCGATGACTGCCGCGAAATCCCACTTCGGACCCCAGCCGAGCTCGGCCCGGGCGAGCCGATTGTCGTAGACACGGTCGATGGTCGCCGCCATCCGCCAGCCGCGACGCGCATATTCCTCCTCCCAGCCCGGTGCCCGCTCGCGCGCGACCGCCGCCGCGTCGGCGCGCAGGCGAGCGGCGTCTTCCGGTCGGAACGGCGTCGTGGCGCTGACGACATACCTAGCGAACCCGATCGAAGGGGCGCGTTCGAGGGCGAGGAGATGCGCATCGACCACGTCCTCGATCGCGACCCGACGGTAAAGGAACTCGTTCGTCTTCAGATTGGCGTCGGCGAAGGCGGCGCGCGCGTCCGGGTCGTCGTCCTCCTCGGGGAAGAAGCGCGAGGTCCTCAGGATGACGCACGCGAGGCGCTCGTTGCGCCAGAAAAGCCGGCAGAGATCCTCGGCCGCGGTCTTGGTCACCCCGTAGATGTTCTTCGGAACGGGCGTGACGCTCTCGTCGATCCAGGCGGCGGGCTCTCCTGCGGGGCGCTTGAGCGCGTCGCCGAAGGCGCTGGTCGTGCTGGTCATGACGAAGCTTTCGACGCCGCCGCGGCAGGCCTCTTCCAAGACGACGAGCGTGCCGAGCACGTTCGTCTCGACGAATTCCTCGCGCCCGTGGGTCGCGACATGCGGCTTGTGCAGGGTCGCCGCGTGGAGGACCGCGCGAACGCCGGCCATGCAGCGGGCGACGCCGGCCCGGTCGACAATCGAGCCGGCGACGTCGGTGAAGGGCCCTGGAACAACGTCGAGCCCGAGAGCCTCGCGTCCGGCCTCGCGGAGCGTGCGCATCAGCGCCTCCCCCAGATGCCCCGAGCTTCCGGTGACGAGTATGGTCAACGATCCCGCTCCCGGCGACGAAGCCAGCGCATGACCCCGCGCGTCGCGAGTGGCCCAACCGGCGGATCGGGCTTATCATGGGGCGGAGGGCGATAGGAACAGGACGCACATTGGCGCATTCGCTTGCGGCACGACCATTCCCGCCCCTGTCCGTTCTCCTCGCGGCGCTCTGCCTCGCCGGGTGCTCGGCGGCCCTCGAGACCGACCAGGCTCGACTTTGCCGGATGGCGCTGCCGGCGCTTCTGCCGGAGGCCGCGCGGATCAGGATCGATTTCAACAGCCCGACCTGGATGGACGCGGGCTGGTGGTCGCCTTCTCGGCTGAGGCGCCGGGACTGGAGGCCGAGCCGCATGTCGCAGCCTGCCGGTTCCGCGAGCGCGGCCGTCCGCGCCAATCGCGCGACCTCGTCTCGCTCACTCTCGACGGCGCGCCGCTCACCGACACGCATCTCTTCTTTCTCGTGCGCTACTGGCTGGCGACGCCCGAAGGCCGAGCCGCGGACCCTGCCCCGCTCGGCGGCCTCGGCGGCGCGCCCCGCTTGCCGCGCAGCGTCGCCTACGGGCTTCAGATGGCGCTCGACGGCCTGCCTTTGTCGGTGATCTATGCTCTTTTGGCGGCGGCCTATTCGCTCGTCTACGGGCTGATCGGCCGGATCAATTTCGCCTTCGGCGAGCTCGCCGCCGCCGGCGGCTACGCGGCGGCGATGGCGGCGCTGGCGCTCGCCGGCCTTCCCCCCGCTCCCTTGCTGGCGGCGGCTTTCGCCCTCGCGGCGGCAGTCGCCTGCGGCTGGGGCTTCGCCTCGGCGCGCGCCGTCTTCATTCCGCTCCGTCGCGCCATGGGCCAGCAGGCGCTGGTGGCGACCGTCGGCCTCGCCCTTTTCCTGCAGGAACTGCTGCGCATCACCCAGGGCGACCGGGCGAGCTGGATGAGCCCACAGCTGAACCAGCCCTTCGCGCTCGCGCGCTCGGGCGACTTCATCGCCGTCGCCACCCCGATGACGTTCGTCGCGACCATGACCGCGCTCGCCGTCGGCCTCGGGCTCGTGGTCATCTTCCGCTGGACGCGGACGGGGCGCGAGTGGCGCGCCTACGCCGACGATCCGCTGGCCGCCGAATTGCTCGGCGTCAGTCCCATCGCCCTGACGGCGCGCGCCTTCGCTTTGTCCGGGGCGCTCGCCGGCCTCGCCGGCGCGATCATGACGGCGGCCTATGGGGCGGTCGGCTACGCGTTGTCGGCGACGCTGACCCTGAAGGCGCTCGCCGCGGCGATCGTCGGCGGCATCGGGTCGCTGCCCGGCGCCTTTCTCGGCGGCCTGATCGTCGGGGCGGCCGAAGCCGGCTGGTCGGCCCTGTTCCCGATCGACGATCGCGACCTCGCCGTCTACGCGCTGCTCATCGTGTTCATCGCCCTGCGTCCTTCCGGACTGCTCGGGACGCGCGATGACGTGACGCACAACCTGTTTCCCCGCCGGTCTTGACTTGACGGGCGAGCCTCCCACATCCTGCGGGCGCACTCGGGGGCGGCTGCGCCCGGAGGTTTCCATGTCCAATTATTCTGCGGCGACGCCTGCTTCGCCTTTGCGCGCCGACGCGCTGGCGGGCGTCCGCACGCGCCGCATCGTCGCGGTCTGTTTCGACCTCGTCATCGTCAGCGTCCTGGTCGCGCTCCTCTGGGTCGCCTCGATCGTACTGACGCTCGGCCTCGCGCTCTTCTTCCTGCCGCCGCTCTGGCCGATCGTCGCCTTCTTCTACAACGGCCTCTCCGTATCCGGCGCGAAGATGGCGACGCCGGGCATGCGGGCGATGGACCTCGAGATGCGCATGCACGAGGACGGCGCGCGCGTCCCCTTCGTCAACGCCGCGGTGCAGGCGGTGCTGTTCTACGTGAGCTGGTTTTTCCCACCGATCTTCCTCGTCTCGCTGGTCGATCCGGAGAAACGATGCCTGCACGACATCATCGCGGGCGTCGTGATCGTGCGTCGCCTGTGAAACCCGGGGCCGTTTCCGCGCATTTCTAGGGTGACCCAGGCGAGGCTCGGCGCGAGCGGCCGCCTTCGAGGAGAGGGGAGGACAGCGTGACGAGGGAAGTGCGCGACGCGCCTCAGTTCTATCTGACCGCGCCATCGCCCTGCCCCTACCTGCCCGGCCAGCAGGAACGCAAGATCTTCACCCATCTGGTCGGCAAGCGCGCCGCTTCGCTGAACGATCTGCTGACGCAAACGGGCTTCCGCCGCTCGCAGACGATCGCCTATCGGCCCGCCTGCGAGAGCTGCCGCGCCTGCGTCTCGGTGCGCGTGGTGGTCGACGACTTCCGCCCCAACAAGAGCCAGCGCCGCGCTTGGCGCGCCAACGCCGACCTCGTCGGGACGCCCATCGCCCCCAAGCCGACCAACGAGCATTTCGCCCTGTTCCGCGCCTATCTCGACGCGCGCCATCCCGAAGGCGGCATGGCGGACATGTCGTCGCTCGACTTCGCCATGATGGTCGAGGACACCCACATCGAAACCCAGCTCGTCGAATACCGCACGCGCGGGCCGGGTAAAGGCTCCGGGCCGCTCTACGCCGTCTGCCTGACCGACCAGCTCGCCGACGGCCTGTCGCTCGTCTATTCCTTCTACGCCCCTCATCACCCGCGCCGCTCGCTCGGCGCCTTCGTCATTCTCGACCACATCGCCAAGGCCCGCACCCTTGGCCTGCCGCATGTCTATCTCGGCTACTGGGTCAGGGGTCGAGGAAGATGGGCTACAAGGCCGCCTACCTGCCCCAGGAGCGCCTCGGCCTGCACGGTTGGAATTGGGTCGAGCGCTAGGCGGGCCCCGGCCCCCGAGGAGTAGAACGCGGGCGGGTGATTTCCGAGCCTTAGCTTAGAGCAGGTCCCGATCGGTTGGAAGCGCACAAGCCAGCGCGAGCGACCTGAAACACTCCCAAAATTCAATTCGGGGCCCGGCGCCGTGCAATCCTGTCCGCGATGTCGGCTTTTCAATGCATTGGGCGCCAAAACCTGTCCCTTCGTCGCTTCGATCCGGTCGCCTTTTATTCGATGTCAGCCGACGACGTCGCGCCATTTCCATCGCCGA
>CAWFVS010000031.1:0-192831 GCA_963819255.1 uncultured Alphaproteobacteria bacterium | reverse complement strand
GCGTCCGCCAGTCCGTGGCTGTCGTCGCAATGAGGGTGACGCCGCCGTATGGCTTGCTGACAGTGCGGAGCTGGCGAATCAGCTCCGCCGTATCGGCGGCGGAGCCTGGACGATCCTTCAACCCGACTTCGGCTATCGCCAGAACAGCGCGCCCGCCTTGGCGCTGATAGCTCGGGTGGGAGAGGAGGCCCTCCGCAAGAAGCCGCTTCCAGTCATCAAGCAGCAGCTCGGCCCAGGTGGCGCTGTTGGCCGCCGCGATATCGTACATAAGGAAAAGGCCGCGACCGGTTGTGTCAGCGGCTGCGAGGGGCTTTCGCCAGACCCGCCCGCCCACGCAGGAAGCTGCTCATCGGCATCGCCGTTTTTCACGCCGACGATGAACCTTTGCAACGCAGCGACATCGATTGAATAGTCCTTCATCCAGCGAAACTGCCGCATCACCGCGGACGCCTCTTGATCCGAAAACAGCTCAAGCGGCCCGTCTGGGGTTTGAATATTCGTCGGGCAGCGTTCGCTCTTAGGAAAATCATGAACGTCAGGCACGATATCGAAGTGCATGTGGGCTTCGTCGGCCTTATTTTTGGTAAACCAGTGTACCCAGTTCCCTGTGCCTCGCCCATCGTTCGGGCACATGAACCAACCCTGGAATTCGACAATCAGCTTGCCGTGTAGATCATTGTGCTTGTATTCAGCCTCCGCACCCCCGCAAGTCGCAACGGAGAGGCTCAACCAGACCGCCAGCATCATCAACGCCCTATCGCTTAAGAGCTTGGCGATCATCACGTTGCGTTCCAGGACGGGGTATTTTCTGAGCCATCATGTTAGTGCCGTTGAATTGTGAACGTTTAGCGATTCAGACAAGCTCGTATCCGAATATCCGGTCGCTGTCAGAGGTATTGAAAGCTTCGGATATAATCGTATAAAGCTTGACATCTTCGGCACATATTTCATTAACGTACTCCTGCTGAAGAGGGGTCAAGTCAGCGTACCTGATGCGTTGCGGAGAGTGATTGGTTCTGGTATTCGTATCTATTCGCCAGCCTTGTTTCAACCACTGTTTGTAACGGGAGATCTCTGTGATCTCTATATTGGTGCATGCCATCAGCTCCAACGCTGACTTAAACAGTCCCTTTTCCGAGATGAGACGTCAGAAAGTTGCCGAGGATAATCTGCCGATTTACCAACAATCGGGATGCTATCTGGAATGCATCGCTGTCGCTCATTGGAGCGGGGATTTCATCGAGATCGATTCGATTGGCCCAGTCTCGGGTGTCCGTACGGGTCAATCGCGGATCCTCAGCAAACCGTTTCAATATGAAATTAATATAGGAAATGACGATGTCGTATGGGTGTCGAACTACTGTAAACAGACGGTCGCCCAACCTGAATAAAGAATTGTCCAGGCACCAAGTAAGCCTGAAGTGGCCCCCAACGTAAATTGAATTGCTGTCGTCAATCCGGTCAATGAATTGCCTTATATTCTGAAATAGCTTCGGCTTTGGCGTAAGTTCTGCTTTACTCAACGAGTCATGGAGGCCCACATAGCGTTTTGTCAGTTGATGTTTAAGATCTAGGCCGGCGGTCTTATGTATATGAACATGAACCAGTCTTTTCTTTCCAGGAAAAGCATTGAGAATCAGCCTTATGACAGAGGATTGAAATTCAGGACCTATCAGGGCGGCTTCCGCACGATCACGCGGCGAAAGTGGTTGTTTCAACACGCCGGCGTTCTCAGGCAGTCTTCCAAGCACGGCCCAGTAAATATGATGAGGGGTGACACCGCTCCAATCGATCCGATTCAGAAGTCCGTCGACACCCTGCTCATCGTCATAGTTACGAAATAATTCGAATAGCTTTCTCGGCGTTCGTGGCGCGGGGTGAATAGCTTCTTTATTCAGCAGTTCGGCGGTCACGGCAAGCTCAATCCAACCGAAAGTGTTCAAGCAAAAGCGCCGCTCCTTAGCGGATCGCTTGACCAACCTTGCGCTCGGAACCAGACCATCGCCACTTCCTCTTCATACCGGTCGCGAAGGGCGTCACCGCACCCACAATATCTTAGCGGCGCGCTCGAAGAGCCGGGCCGCCGATTTCCGTTGAGACCGGCGCCCGGGCGGGCTCCGCGCGCCAGCGGCGCGACCGCGATCTCAATCGACTCGAGCCGCATCATCCGCGTGTCCTCCATTCGCTCGCCGATGATTTCGAATTTCTCGGCCGGCTCCTCGACGTCCACCCGCACCGAAGTCTCGAACTCGGCGACGACGAGCTCGCGGAGACATTTGGAGGTGAAATCCGTGGTGACCGCAATCTGAGCGAGCCTTCGAGCGCCCCGTTGAACCGAAAGCTGTAGCGGCCGGGCTCGAGGTGAAGGTAGGGGCCAAAAAACACCACCGGCTGCGCCACGTCGGCGTGCGCGCCGCGGTTAAACGAGATGGCCGAGTTCGTGCGCAACCGGTTTGCGGCACCGGCCCCGAAGGCGTCGTGAACGCGCATCCTGTCCGCCGGAAAGGCAAACGGCAGGCGCAAGGCGCGTCCGTCGTCGTCGACCACGTAAACGGGCTCCGTGGCCGGCGGCGAAGCCCCCGCCGCGCTCGAGACCCCTTGCGCCGACACAGCGCTCGCCCCGCCGACCTCTGGCGAAATCCGGCGCACCTCCGCGAATGCGCCTCGCAGAGTCAGGCCTGAGGCTCGGCGTCTTCTTCCCGACGATCTCGAACCGCTGGACGGCTTCCGGCAGGTCGAGAGGAACCGGCGCGTCAAAACCGCTCAGCGCCGTCTCCGCGATCCTCATCTTGCCGTCGTAGGCGGTGAAATCAGCCGGATTTCGCCGTCGATCTCGCCATCGAACCGAAACTGGTACTGGCCGGCGGCGAGAGGAACATAGGGGCCGAAGAACAGCACATCCTCTTTGACCGAGCCGTCGCGCTCCTGGTCGAAATGGATCGCGGAGCCATAGTAGATGGAGCGCGCGCGGCCGGCCTTCGCGTCGTAGGCCTGATGGATGTTCAAATCGGACGCCGACAGCATCAGGATTGCATCCCGGGGACTGGCTTCGGCGCCTTCGTTTTCCGCGGCACCGCTGTCCGCCTCATGCGACCGAAACGGACGCCGAGGAGTCGACTGAGCTTTCCGCCCCCGCGACCGGCAAGGATCGTCCGGAGGAAACCGCGACGAGGGCGTCCGTGATGTCGGCCGCATATTGTTTCCATGTCTTCATCCGGCGCGCCGCGATCTGCCGGAGCAGTTCGCGGTATCGCGCAGAGTTAGTCGCCAGAGTCTCGAAACCAGCTTCGATCTCGCTGATATTGCGGGGATTGACAGTGAGACATCCCCCGCCACGAGCAATTTCCACGATCGATCCCAGACTCGAACACAGGCAGGGCTTTCCGTGCCAAAGACTTTCCGCGACAGGCAGCCCGTATCCTTCGGCAAGGGAGACGAACACGGTGGCTCTCGCGCGCTTCGCCATATCCCGCACCTGTCGGTCGGGCAGTCGCCCGTGAAGGACGATACGGCCCTTGGCGCGTCTTGCAATAAGGCTTGCGGGAACCGCCAAGTCCGCCGCCACCCACCCGACCAGATTAGGCGAAGATCGAGGGTCCGGCCTCTTCTCGACGAGACGTTGAAAAGCCGCCATTGCGCGCATCTGGTTCTTGTGTGCGCAAACGGAGCCTACGGATAGGAACTCCATTGGCCCATTTTCAATTTCCGATTCGAAAGGAATGACGCGAGGCGTTCCGAAAATCTCCCCTGGGAGGGCGACCGGCGCGATCGGCGGCAACAGCTCTACGCGATGGCCGTGTTGAACGAGCCAGCCGGAAAGCAAGCTTCCGCTGGCTTGCGACACCGGCAGCACAATGTCGGATAACGCCAGGGCGTGTGCGTAGCCGGTGAAACTGCATGCGCTGGGATTCCCCTGCGTCCGCATCGCCAAGGAGCATATCGGAAAACAGGCGTACGCCATTGCCGCCTTCAGGGTGAGTCAACGGCAATAGATCGTGTAGAACAACCGCGACCTTGAGGCCCGTGCGGCGAGCATAGCCAATCGGTCCATCAATCAAGACCGGCGGGTAGTCGGGATAGTGACTTTGAAGGTGCGGCACTTCCGCCACGAGAAGCCAGTCCCCCTCCTCAGGCGCAATGGCTTCCAGGGCAAGGCTCAACTCCTCCAATTCGGGACCGCCGTGGCGCGAGAGGTTGTCCAGCAGCTTTTGCTCGGCGTGAACGATCGCCTGGAGTTTCCGCTCCAGGAAACGGGAAGGAGCTCCACGTCGCCACGCGCGACGAGCTCGCGGCCGAGGTTCCTCACGACCCTCGGGACGCCGCTGATGCCATTATCTGTTCCGCTTACGTGAATAAAGTAATAGACCTTCATCGCGCCTCGACAGGCCTTTGATCCGCGGCCAAGACCGCATTTCTCGCATAATGGAATCGCCAGAACACCTCGGACGGCGGCATGTCGACCATGCAGGCGACGCCGTTTGGACAGCGATCCGCCGCCGAGCGCGCAGGGCGAGCATGGAAGCGCCATTGTCACCGTGACGACGAATGGGCCGCGCGGCATCCACTCAGTGTAGGCGTGACTCGCTGAGAAAATACACAAAGTCCAGAGGCCGCGCGCCGCCGCCAAGTGCGCAACCCCGGAATTGTTGGCAATCACATAGGGCGCGGCGTCGACGGCGGCCGTGAGCTGCTCCAGCTCAAGGCGCCGCAGGCGTTCTTGACCCGCTCGGAGGAAAGTCCGCGGACGATATCGTTCGCTGCGGCTCGTTGCGCTCTTGTTCCGACGATCAGAGCCGTCAAACCGTGCTCGCGCCAAATGATCTCGATGAGCTCGCGAAAATGGCGAGACGGCCATTGGCGGACACGCTCGTTGGCGAAAGGAGAGATGACGACGGGATGCGGCGGCGCTGACGCCATCAGACGAGATCCGTCGTGTACGGATTTTTGAGCCGCGTTGGATCAACTGAGCAAGCAGAACCATAGCTTCCGATTGATGCACGCCGCGAATGACGCTCGGGCGGACAAAGCTGAGCCCGAAGAAACGAAACGGCTTCACCTCGTAATTCGGAACGGCAATAAGTCGAAATTCGAAGTTTTCGAGCTTGGTATCGATCGGAATGTATACTCTGAGGGTGCTGCTCGTGATATACCTTCAGGACTCCCGCATGTATAACCTCAGTGCCGGAGTTCGCCACAATGTCGAACGGAATTTCGAACCCCTCGCCAAGTGGCTCAATCAGGCACTCGAACTGGTACCGTCCCGGTTTGAGGTCGTGATACGGTCCCCAGATAACCGACTGCCAGTGCTCTGAACGCTGAGGCGCATCGACTCTGATCTCGTAGCCACATGCTTGCAAACAGCCGTGGAGAAGTGAGCTGCGTTTATCACGCCGCGTTCCGCCCGGTCGTCATCCGTCGCGCTCGGTATATTGAGTTCGAATTGTCAGCCAAGGAAACCATCGTAGCGGTCGAAGCCGGCGCGATTCGCGCTTTGATCACGCGCAGAACCTCCCTTGTATCGTCGTGGAGCCGTAAATCGACCGCGAGATCGTACTGCGTGTCCGAAATTTGCCTGGCGAATTCCTCAATGAGAGCCTCGGGCGATAGTCTGTGTAAACGGGCGGAATCATCTTCCGGAAAAAAATCGAAATGAACGATCTTCTCGAATAGGCCGGACTTCTCTGCCTCCGCAACGTTCCACGAGCCGCAGATGAGGGTGATCTCCGCGGATTTCGAACCCGTTTCGGAGCAGCGTGAAGGCTTCATTTGCCATCAGAAAATCGCCCCGATGGTCGAGCTTCAGGACGATGATTCGATCGAAACCTTGTGCGGCCGGCGCGATTGTTCGAATGAGAGCCGGCGTCCTTTTGTTTACTTCGAGATAACGGACGAGCTTGGTCGGCGATTCACTCCAAAGCTCGTCCTTGTCCAGTTCCGGCCGCCAAGCCGGCCGCGTAAACTTCTCGAGCGCCACGACGATGTCTTGCGCGCCCTCAGGCCCCCTGTTCAGTTCGGCCCGGTAGTCATAGCCTTCGTCGTGGTCGGCGAGAAACCGTACGCGGCACTCGCAGGGATCGATTGCCTCCTCGATGTCGGCCAGCAACGTGTTCGGGGTGTAGAACCTGCGGTGCAGGGGATTTCGCCGCGAGGGAAGTCTCAGCTTGCGCTCGTACAGAAACTGATGCGGCACGGTGATTATCAGCATCCCGCCGACGGCCAGCTTGGAGAAGCAGAGGCCGAGTTCCCGTTTCGATGAGAAGCTGCAGCGCATTGTGGATCAGCAGGACGCCGAGCTCTCCTTTCAGTTGCCGCACTGCGCGATTGGCTTCAGCGGCGTCGCCGGAGTTGACCTCCACGACGGCGGAGGCCGGCAACAGGGAACTCTGCTCGTCGTCGGCGGAAGCGCGCAACTCGACGACCGGACCCTCGCAAAGAGCCTGGCGCAGCGGGTCCTGGGCCAGCAAGAACCTCAACAACGTCTGCTCCCTCGCCGCGAGGGAGGGGATCCAACTTTCGAGGAGAAGCGGGCTCGCTTGCGTGACCGTCGGCCTAGCGAGTTCTCCGGCGAAATAGACCCCGCCCGCTGCGACCGTGTCCGCCCGGGCGGCGTCGGTGGAGACCGAAGACTGCGCCCGCGACGCGGGCGGGAATCCAAACTGTCGGCGCGGCGGATCGGCCATGGACATTACCCAATAGCGGCTGCGGACAATATGTCTAGCAGGCTGCCTGCTCGGCAAAAGAAACCAAGGCGACCGCGCGGCATTTGATGGGCTCCGACTCGCAACGCGGACTTTGGAGCAGCGACGTCCTCATCAGCGAAGGGCGAGGATAACACTACGAGGCGTCGAGGACACGACCTTGTACAATGTCTCAACCCTCTCGCGGAGACCCAATTCCGAGAATTCGGTCCAATTTGCGGGCGCCTTGAGACCGACGATCAGAAAAGCCGGCCTATAGTCGCTCGCTTCGATCAGATCGTTGATCACGTCCGCCGTGTTGCGCGCGCCGCTGATGGCGAGGACCTCGAAGTCGCTCGCAACCCCCGCCTTGCTGAGCACAGCGGCGAGGCGGACGAGGGTTGAACGGCGCTCCAACGTCGTCAGACCGATGCTGAGCAGCGCCGGATTCTCGCGCGCCGGGGTCTCGTCCTCGATATCGGTATCGAGCACGCGAGCCTGAACGAGCTCGAAATTCAGCCCCGAGAAGCGCGACTCGATCGAGAAACGCAACTCGGAGGAGGGCTCGATCAGGATTCCCCGCCACCCCGAAAGCTTGAGAAAGTCGATCGAAAACGAAGCGCTCGGCGTCGGCAGGCCGACTTCAACCAGGAGGCTCTGTCGATCCGTTCCCGTGACGAGCTGGCGCACCAAAGCCAGGAATTCCCCGTCTGGAGAGTGGTCGATGAGCACTTGCCCGGCGACGTCCGCCGGGAGAAGCCGGTTCTGATGCTCGGGGCTGTTGAACAGGGCGGCGGCGATTCGCTGGATGGCCTTGGCGCTCGGATCGGCCTGGACCCAGTTCGAATAGGTAGCGCGGCCCTCGGCATCCGGCGGCCTCCCGAGCGCGGCGACGTAGAGCGCGTTCATCACCTCTTCCGGCGAGAAGCTCGTACCCCTTCGCTCCTCGCTATTGAACAGAGAATCAACCACGCGCTCAGGGCGGCCGGGCTTTCCTCGAGTATGCGCATGTAGGTGGCGCGGCCGTCTGGATCGGGCTCACGGCCCAAAAGCCCATGGTAGAGGGCTTCGAGCACCACATCCGCTGAAAAACTGACCGTCATGCCAGCGCTTTCCTTGCTATGGACTCTGGGACAAGGCTCGACTCCAACCTGTCGGCCAACATCGACGACGCCTGCCTGAAGACCATTTCGGGCTTCAAGTCGACCATGCAACGGAAGCCGTGCGAACATTGCGAGAGGTCGATGATGTGACAACGGCCGCACGGGACGTCGAGGCTCATGCAGAACGCCTTGGCGCCGATTGGTCCCCATTGATGCGGATGATTGGTGGCGGATTGCAGCGTCAGAGTTGGCGCGCCGCTCATCGCAGAAAGGTGCGCAATCGCGCTCGAGTTGCCGATGAAGAGGTCGGCCGACTTGAGCAGGGAGGCCAACTGCATGAGGCTGGTCGCGCCGCAGATGCTGACGACGGAAGTCGACGAACCGTTTTCCGCGATGATCGTCTCCGCGCCGCTGGCCTCCCGCGCGGCGCCGGCGAGATAGACGACGCATGGCAGCGCGCCGATGAGCATCCTGACCAGCGCGCTGTAGTATCGCAGGGGCCACATCGTCACGTCTTTGCCTGCGCCGGTGGCGATCACGATGATCCGCTTCCCCGCCTTCTTATGATTGTCGAGTTGCTGCTGAAGGGCAAACGGCAATGGCTCGCGCGGCAGACCGAGCAGATCAGGCGGGGGCGCGAATCGGCGAACGAGCGTATCCACGACAAGACCGGACCAGTCCAGCTGGTGCATGGTGGGCGCATATTGCTTCGGAGAGCTCGTAACGCGGACGGATTTGCACGCCAACCCGCGACTGAACGGGACGCCAATCACCCGAACGCGCACGCGCACTCCGAGACCCGGATCGGACTGGAAGAATGAAATCTCATTTGTCCCGATCGCCCGAAGCAGCACTTCCGACACGGTTCGTCGTCCCAGCACCCGACCGAAGGCGTTGACGGCTTCAAATATGACCGACGACGCCCCCGATACGTCCGGTGCGCCGATGCCTTCGACCATGGTGAGAACGACGCAAGGGCCCTGGTCGACGAAAAATTCTTCCGAGACGACCTCGACATCGGCCTGATCTAAAATCGTGTCCGCTAAGGGCGCGACAAGTGTTCTTTCGTTTTTTGAGCTGTCGATTGTGGCGCGGCTGCAGCTGAGGCCTCCGCACGCCAGAGAGAACGACTGACGAGGTTTCGCAGGGCCTGTGTGACCGCGAACGAGAAGGCAAAGCTTGAGCCCGCGGTGCAAGCCGACGACGATTGGAATCCGAACCGACGCATTGCGTCTGTCAGTCCACACGCCAAACGGCTCTCTGTGCGACCATCCGCTCTCAAGATTAAAGTAGCCTGCGTTCTCACTTGAAAAATCTATGGTTTCTTCAACGCCATAGGCATCCCTGAGCCCCGCAGGCTCATTTTTCCATAGGGGGTGATCGCTCGAAAAGAAGCCCGAGGCGACCCTGCCGCGCGTGAGCTTGACTCGCATCAGACCGATGCCGAGACGACGAGGGTCCGTCGATGAGGTCCCGATCTCTATGGGCGACAAGGGGCTTTCGATGGCAAAGTCGAGCTGAAGATCCTTGCGCCCCGGCTCGATGTGAACGGGACCGCCGCGCGAGTTGAAGTTCACGTCGAAACGCTTGATTTCGGCGCCGGGGGCAACCTTGCGCGTCTCGTTGCGGTCGGAGGGGACGGCGATGTCCAGAAAGGGGAACTCAGCGAAATCTCCGATTCCAGCGCGATGCTTCGCGTCGACCATCGTCAGAAGGCGCCGCGTGTCGGTGTCGTAACGCAAGTCCACGGCGAGATCGTAAGAGCCGGCGGCGACGGTTGCGAAGCGCGTGTGCATCGCCGCGGTCCAGCTAACGTCGCGCGTCTGTTGAAACGTCTCCCGGGTCTGTTCGGGGAAGAAGGAAAACGTGCGGACGTCGTCGAACAGGCCGACCTCCTGCGCCAACTGCTCATTCCAGGGGCCGCAGACCAGCGTGATCCGCGCATCGGGGAACGCGGCTCGAATCCGACGAAAAGCCGGCAGCGCGATAAAAAAATCTCCGACGTGGTCCAATTTCACCAGAAGGATACTACGCAGCACCGAAGAAAAAATCAGTTGCGGTATCAATGCCGTCTCTTCCACGAGCTTCCCCAGGCAAAAGAACGTGCTGACGACACCATTACTCAATTGGGCGGAGGTTCGCCAGCCCGCCACGTCTATTTTGCGGGCTCTTTGCAACAGGCGACCCTTTCGCTCTGGCGGCGGCAGCGGTCGCGCGCGCTGCCCTCGCCGGATGCGGCGGGCCGGTGGCTTGTGGGGTTTCACGACCCCGACGAGGAGGCGCGGCGACAAGCCGGACGGGCGTTCATCCCGGCGTCGAGCGAGGGCGTGGCGGGCCTGTGGCGAGTGAACGGCGATCTTCTGCAGGGGGTTCAGGCGCAGAATCCGGCGACGCAGGCGACGCTCGACATGGACGCCACGCTCATTGAGACGCACAAGCGGCCGGCGCTGTACTGCTACAAGCACTTCAAGGCCTATCAGCCGCTCAACACCTGGTGGGCGGAGCAGGGCCTGATCGTGCACTCGCCTATCAGCAGGATCTTGGCCTCGTCACCAACCGTACGCTTCCGGGCGACGACCTGATCCGCGGCAGCGCGAGCGCTGCGGCAAGAGCGAGGAAGCGCACGCGGTGATGAAGGACGATCTCGCCGGCGGGCGGCTGCCGAGCGGGCTGTTCGGGGCCAATGCGGCGTGGTGGGCGATCATGGCCCTCGCCCACAATCTCAACGCGATGATGAAGGGTCTGGTGCTCGGCGGCGATTGGGCGGTGCGGCGCATGAAGGCGATGCGGTTTCATCTGATCGCCTTGCCGGGCCGGGTCGTGCGCCACGCGCGCCGGCTGATCGTGCGTCTTTCGGCCGGCGCCCTCGGTCTGGTCCGCGACGTGCGCGCCGCCATCCTTGCCCTCCACCCGGCGCCGAGCGGATGATCGTCCCACCCTTCCGCCAGATCTGCCGACAACGCCCGGCGCGGCCGGCCACGGCGGCGTCGTGACCGCGTGGCACGGGCAGGACTCGTCAACGATGCAGGAGGCAAGCCGCCCACAACCTTAGCGCAACCCGCTCGTCTCGTCCGCAGCCCGAGCCCCGCCGCTCCCGACAATCCGCCCGCCCCGCGGCTCGCTTCACCCATGCTCGCACATTAGATGCGGGATTCTGGTGTCTACATGGCGTTGACGAAGGGCCAGAATTAATGGAGCTTCTCCGGTTGCGCAATTGCCGACGCCCAACGCTTACCGGTGAATAATGAACGACGTTCTCAAAACGTTCGCCTGCATCTTTCTCGGCGGTCTAGTAATCCTCCAACAGTTCGGCGCGATGTATGTTGTCCCGCCTTCCGAGGACGAGACGCTCTTAGCGCTCTTCCTCTCCATCGGCCCCATCGCCTTCCTCATTTTGCTCTGGTCTTTCGACGAGCCGAGATGGGTTCTCGCGATCCTTGCGCTCTTGTTCCTAATGATGGGTTTTTGGGGAAGGGTAGAGAGAAACAAGGGAAGAAATCGAAGACGAGGCGCCGGGCGGGGGGATGGCTAGACAGAGCTTCCTGCTTTCGCAAAGCACAACGCCTTGATTTGCCGAGGGCGTCTACGCTTACGGCATGCGTGCGGTCGAGAGGCGAAGGCAAAAGCCCGGCCGTCCGGGAACGGGACTCCGACCGCCGCGCGCCGAATTGGCCGAAGTTTTTTTGCGCGATCAGTTGCGGGGCTACATCAGCTTCGAGCACTATGAACGCAATCAGGCGCAGCTGAAAGCCAACAAGGCGGCGTGCGGCGGGACGGTGCGGGCCGGAAGCGCGCTTCTCTCCGGCGTCGTGATCTGCGGCCGCTGTGCGCTGCGCATGTTGGCGCATTACAACAACAACGGCCATGCCGCCCGCTACGTCTGCTCGCAAGTGCAGAGCTGCTACGGCGAGGCGTTCTGTCAATCGCTGAAGGCGGCGCCGCTCGACGCGCTGGTCTCGGGTCTCGTTTTGAAGGCGCTCGAGCCGGCGGCGATCGAGGCGAGCCTAGCGGTCGCCGAGAACCTCGAGACCGAGCGGGCGGCGCTTGATCGCCATTTGGCGACAGCGGCTGGAGCGCGCAGGCTACGAGGTCGAGCGCGGGCGACGGCAATATGCCGCCGTGGAGCCCGAGAACCGACTGGTAACGCGGTGCTCGAGCGCAACTGGGAGAACGCCCTGACCGAACAGGCCCATCTCGAGGCGGAGCATGAGCGCGTCAAGCGCGCGCAAGGGGCTCCCTCTGCAGCCGAGCTGGCCGCGATCCGCGATCTGTCGCAGGATCTGCCGGCGCTCTGGCGCGCCGAAACCATGACGCAGCAGGAGCGCCAGACTATCGTGCGCCTGCTCATCAAACGGGTTCTGGTCGAGGTCGTCGGCGCCAGCGATCGTCTACGTCCGCGAGTCGACGGTCCATCAGGTGATCAACAACGTCGAGAGCCGTCGACGCCAATATGGGCTGGTCGAGCGGGCTCGGCAGCTTGGCTGGGCCGACGTCAGCGTCATCGACGACGATCTCGGCCGCTCGGGCTCGGGCGTCAGCCGCCCCGGGTTCGAAAAGCTCTTGGCTGCGATCTGCGAAGGCCGGGTCGGCGTGGTGGTGTCGATCGAGGCCTCGCGCCTGGCCCGCAACGGACGCGACTGGCACACGCTGCTGGAGTTCTGCGGCCCGGTCGGCACGCTGATCGCCGACGAGGACGGCGACTACGATCCCCGTCTGCCCAACGACAGGCTCCTGCTCGGCATGAAAGGAACATTGAGCGAGATGGAGCTGACGATCCTGCGCCAGCGCGCCCATGAAGCGCTCAAGCAGAAGGCTCGACGCGGCGAGCTGTTCACCTCGGTCGCCATCGGCTACGTGCGCAGCGGAACACGATCGGATCGAGAAGGACCCGGACCCTCGCGTGCGCGAAGCGCTCGCCCTGGTCTTCCGGAAGTTCGCCGAGCTGCAGAGCGTGCGGCAGGTCATCTCTAGTTCCGGCAGGAGAGGATCGTGCTTCCCGCCGTCGACTATGGACCGGAAGGCCGACGTTTGCAGTGGAAGGCGCCGGTGTACAACACGATCCATCACATCCTCAGAAACCCAATCTACGCCGGCGCCTACGCGTACGGCAGGTCGATCAGCAAGACGAGAATCGAGAATGGCCGAAAGCGCGTCAGGCGCGGTCTTCCGGTCGAGCAGCCGGAATGGGACGTTTTGATCCGCGACCACCATGAGGGGTATATCGGCTGGGATGCCTTCGAGAGGAATCAGCGCCTGATCAAAGACAACGCCAACGGCCGGGGCGCGGTGCGACGAGGAGAAGTCTTGCTCACCGGTCTGTTCCGCTGCGGCCATTGCGGGCGCAAGCTGCATGTCGCTTACGGCGGAACGAAGGGCGACGTCGCGCGCTATCACTGCCGGGGCGCTTTCCTCAACCACGGGACGAAGCGCTGCATCTCCTTCGGCACTGGCGGACATTGAACGTCGCGAATTGCGAAATCAATCCTCCTAACAGCAGAGGAGGAGGCCCTGGCCGCAGTCCTCAACCTAAACTAAGCCGGCAGAGCCGGAACCAAACAGGATGGCCGCGTCGCTATCGCTGCCGCTCACTCCCTCAGGAGATGCACCTCATTCCCGTCCTCGCCGGCGAATGATGACCCAATGTTCGCCATTTTGATCAAGACTCAACTGATACGAGATTAATCCAATTGGCGATTGTTGGAAGCGATTTCGCCGACCTTGCGGATCACTCGAAACGCAACAAAACAAACAACAAGCAAGATCAGCAGGTCCACCGCAACGCGCGGATAGCGAGCGTAATCGAGCGACAGATTGGGCTGAGCGACGATCTGGATGAAGAGGTGCTGGCGCGCAGCGTCCTGGCGCGCTTGGTCCCTTTCGGTCACAGCGGCGGCCAACACGTTCGCAGCCAGATTGCGGCGAATGTTCAATTCTTCATAAGTCTCGAGTTTGTCCGCTTCCGACCCCGCCGATCCGGCGATCTCCCGCTTCCGCTTTTCAATTTCGGCGCCGTAGGATTGCGCCTGGGCGCGCAAGGGCGCCAGCATCGGCGAATTCGGCGAAATGGCGCGCTGCTGCGCGATCATCGCCTCGATTTGCGCGAGCTGGGCCGAAAGTCCCTGGATGACCGTCAACTCGGACTGGGAGACGAGATTGGGATCGATCGAACCGGAAGTGTTTCGATAATTCTGAAGCTGCGCCTCCGCGGCGTCGACCTGCTTTTGGGCCTCGGCGACGAAACGGTTCGCGGTGGCCAGCTCGTCCTGGTACCCGCGTTCGTTCATCTTGTTCACGAGCAACTCGGCGTAGCCCAGCATCGCGGCGGCCAACTTCTGTGCGTCTTCGGGCCGGAAGGCGTTGACCTCGATCGTGCTGACGTAAGTACTCATATCGACGGTCGCGCGCACCGTCCACTGGAATCTTTGGTAGAGAAACTCGTTGTCGTCGGGCAACCAAAACGTCGGAAACCGGAAGACGAAGTCACCTTCCGGGCGCGCCAAGATCTTGCGCAAATCGTTGTTCTTGGCGAGCTGATCCACGATGTCGCGCGAGGTCAGGTAAGCATTGACCGCATATGTCGCGTCGATCGAGTGGGTTGGGGAATTGTTGGAGATACCGGCGTAACTCGAAAGATTTGCATACGCATTTGCGGCGCTGGAGATGTTTGATCCGAGAGAGAGGTTCGGAGAGGGGGAGAGGGTCGGCGAGCTTGGCTGGCTGGCGGAGCCGGAGAGATTTGAGGCGCTGGAGGGATTTGGGGCCCCGGTGATGCTCGAGGCGCCTGCTGGCGAAGCCGCCATCAGGAGGCCCGACTGGACGCTGGGGGCGGATTTGACCATGAAGCTTGTCGAGGACGCGAAGCGAGGCGCGGCTGCAACGGCCAGGTAGAGGCCGCCAATCAACATCGGCAGGACGACCGTGACGATGAACAGGCGGCGGCGCCGCCAGAATCCGACGGCCGGCTCGACGACTTCGGCGTCCCTTGATGAAGGGATCGTCGGGCGAACCGACAACGCCTGAAGTTCGATCTCGGCGACGACCGGTCCTCCGTCCGTCGAGACGGCGAGCGCGTGAGACCCGGAGTCCGGCTCAGTTTCGACGACGTCCCTCGCGTCTGTCGCGCTGGCCGTCTCCGTCCCGCCGTTCTCGGTTTCGTTCGGCTCAGTCTCCCTCAACGCCCTTGCTCCTTTGAAGCCGACCCGCTGGAAATCCTCGACCGAAAGCGCGACGAGCGCCGCCGCCGCACCCAACTGCGGAGGCTAGAAGCGGACTCGAGCGCGCCGCTTGCTATCCGCGATCCCAACTCCGCGCGATGGGACTTGCTGACATCCGCGATGCACTCGCCTTTATCGCAAAAGTCGACGTTCTAGTCACCGGTCGGCCGACCAGAACGCCGGCGATGGCTTCGCATGCATTACCGAGATGGCAATCAGTACGTCGTTAAGGGAAACCGTGCCGGTCACCTCGACAGCCTGGCCGATCGCCGCGCCAGACGGCGTCGCCGTCTGCCTCGGCCGCGAGCGTCTCGACTTGAACGGACTGGCCGGTGCGGGTTTCGATGGTCAGCCGGCCCGGGCCCATTCGCCTGATCCAGCCGGTGACGGTCCGCGCGCCCACCGGGGGCGGGGGGGCGGTCTCCATCGCGCCTTCGCTGGCTGTCGCGGCCGGGGCGGCGGCCGTAGCCATCGCGCCGCCGGCGGGCGGCAGGCCGAAGATTTGCAGCTGCCCCTGGCTGCCGACATAGACATGGCCGTTCGCAACAATCGGAACGATATTGGCGTTGCTGGCGCCGTTATTCCAGTTTCCGGCCGGCGTCTGCAGCAGGATGGCGCCGGTGGTCGGGTTGATCGCGTACAGGGTCGGAGCGCCCGGTATGGCGGTCGGCCGGCCGACCGCCCAGATGATCGCTGTGCCAGGCTTTACCCCGTTTGAGGAGACGCTGGTGAAGAAGCCGCCGTCCTGGCCGCTGCTGATGGGGATCTCGCGCTCCTTGGTGAGCGTCGCGTGCGCGCCGCCCGTGGCGAGGTCCCAGATGATCACGTTCGAGCCGCCGCTCGACACGACGCGGTAGACGCCGTCGGCGCCCTGGTAGAATGACGGTCCGCACCAGCATGGCCCGATCGGGTAGGTCGCGAGCAGTTTCATCTGGTTGGCGGCGAGCAAGTACATGTCGCCCACCTTGCCCGCCGCGATCAGCAGGCGCGGGTTGGCGCCCGGCATCGTCGGCAACACCATGACCCCGCCCGATCCGAGATCCAAGTCGTGCGAGTCCAGGTACCGCTCTTGAGAGTCGGTGAAATACCCTTTGATCGCCGACAAGTCGGGCGCCATTTTCACCACACTCTCGGCAAGATTCGACGGAGCCGAATACTTTCCCGGGTAGGTATTGCTGGTCGCGAAATAGATGCTGTCGCCCGCGTTCAGCGTGGAAAGTCCATATCCAGACATCCATATGGTGGTCAGATACTGCAGAGTGCCGGACGGCGGCGTCAGATTGGTGAGGTAGTCGGCCGGAAGGCTGGCGAGTGTCGACGCCTGCCATCCGAGCACCCAGCCGCGATTCTTCAGCCCATGGTCGCAATAGCTGGTGAACGCGGCGTAGAGCGTCGACCCGGATAGCAGCAGGGAGGCGCGCTGGCGCGTGACAGACGCGTCGAACGAGTATTGTGAGCCATCCAGCAGGCTCGCCGTCGCGCTCACGACAGGCGCCGGCGTCACCGTGTCCTGAAGCGTGGACAGGCTGACCGCATGCACCCGATACACCGCTTGGTTAACTTCGTAATGTCCGCGATCAGGTAGATCAGGCCGGCCTTGGGGTCGATAACGGGCGTGGACGTGATTCCCACGTACGCGGAGTTTTCATTGCAGTGGACAACACCCGGCAGCGTCGATTCAGGGACTGCGCTGCCGAATTGCGTCGAGCCCAGTTTCTGCCCGGTGTCGCCGTCGAAAGCATACAAGTAGTTTGTGTCAGTGACGATATAGACGACCGTGCGCGGACCGTTGCCATTCACGGACTGATTGGGAACGACCAGAGGCTGTGCAGTGATGCGGCCATTGACCGTCAATGTATGGAGGAGGGCGAGCTGGCCGACATTCGACGTCGTCAACACCGTTTCGTTCTGCTGCCACCCCGTCCGCAGGGTGTCGTAATGGTAAGTATAGACACCGGCGTTCTGCGCCTGCGCGGTCGCGGCTAAACCGGTGAGCAGCAAGCCCAGCGCGACGCAGCCGAGGCGCTGTTTCGCAGTCTTGGTAGCGCCGCTAGCGGCGCATGTCGCACGTCCTAAGGACGGCCGGCTTGCGTTGGTCTCTACGTTCATGGATCCCCGTCTCTCCTGGTTGGCGAGGCTGAGGAGATGTCCCGATCCCCAACCCGATTGATTATGGCGATGGTGCGGTGGAATGGACACCACGACATGAAGAAGGATACCACGAAGGACAATTGGCGCAATCGACCCTGTTGCGCTGGCGCGCGGGGTACGGGTCCCCTTCCGCCACTTTCAGCGGCTCAAATTACTTAAGCGCATGTTGTGACCCCCCGTTCCCTAAGCAGGGGAATCTTCTGCCGTCCAACATGCGTCGCCAATCGTCCCTATCGACGAGGCATTGAACGAGTTACCAGGGGCTATCGGAGCGGCAGGGGGGATTTCTCGCCCGAACGCCGGAGAGATCTTCAGAGAAAGAGCGATCGCCGCCGTGACGTTGAAAACGCGGAAAATTGTCTTCTTCATTAGAACGACCCCATGTCGCTAAAGGCCGCGACCACGGTTTCGACGGCTCGTTGCCTTTGGTCAAATCATTTCGGTGTCTGCGAGCAACGGCAGTCTTCGCGAACGTTGGGGGCTTTCGACAGTTCGGCAGCCGTCCGCAACCCGAGAGAACCGCCGAAAGCCAACCGTTTTCTGCCCGCCATCTGGAGAATATCGCTTGAAGCGAAGACCTCCGGACGATAAAAGCCCAACGTCGCAACTCTCGGATTCCAGCGCCGCATTCCTTCGGATTCCGGGGATTCCAGCTGGCGTCGAATAGGCGGCGTCGATCTAACCTGGGGAATGGCTAGGGAGTAACCACATGCAACTGAGCGAACAACTGGACGGTCCAACTCAAGAGGAAGTAGACAGCATAGTATGGTTTCATGGATTCACCTTTCCCAATGGAGTCAAAGCGAATGGCCTAAAAGGCGGCCCGGGCAGGGATGCTGAAGAAGTGCTTCGCAAGGAAGCGCCTGCCGTCTTTAAATATCCAGTTGAGGGGAAGACGGTCTTAGATGTTGGCGCGTGGAACGGCTGGTTTAGTGTTGAAGCAGTGCGCCGCGGCGCCAAAAGGGTTGTAGCCCTCGACAAGAATTCCTGGGAGCACCACGGCTTTCAAGGTTTCAAAGGCTTTGAGTTAGTCAGACGACACTTCGCTCCGGAGATTGAAGCGGTCACGCGCGACGTGATGGAATTGAGAACCAATCCGATTGGCAGCTTCGATTGCGTTCTTTTCTTGGGAGTGCTCTATCACTTGAGACACCCTCTATATGTGTTGGAAACCCTATTTGACATAACGCGCGAGTGGCTTGTCATCGAAACCGCTCTTGATATGTTGAACTACCCTCATCCGGCGATGGCATTTTATCACTATCGTACCGGGGTAAACCAGGACCCAAACAAGTGGTGGCGCCGAATCCGCAGTGCGTTATCGACATGCTGAAATCAGTTGGGTTTACGCGAGTTGAGCATGATCCGCACCCGGTGGGGTCTAAGAAACGCGGATTTTTCTACGCGTTCAAGTAGGCATCACGACCAGCGTAAGGCCCCGGCGTTAGGGGCGCCGGGCCACCTTTCACTCTTGTAACAGGAACTGCACGGGTGGCGCTGGTCTACCCTGCCCGGATCAGGCGCGCCTCGCCAAGGAATGGCAAATCGGGCAACCACCTTCAATCTCTCGTTGCCATCGCCTCGACCCGGATCGCGATCAAGCGACTTGCGCGTTCTCAGTTTCCGTTTTCTGCGCGGTCGCCGCCCTTTGAGCTATCCTTTGAAGCAATAGAGAATCTAGGTTCGCCGAGTTAATGAAACGATAGAGCCTTTCGACTTCGTCCACTGCGCCCTTCCTCAGCAAGTAGTTCTGCCCGACGAATTGCACCCGCGTATTCCGAAGCTCAAAGACCTTGCCCCCATATTCTGGACTAACGAGCCGGTCCCGATATGCATTGATCGCCTCGAACGCTGGCCGAAACGTCAAGGTCGTTTCCTTGAACGGAACTTCTTTGACGTCCGCCTTCATGTGTTCCTTGAGCGCCTGCAAGTCTTCCAACTTGTTCTGCTTGTTCAACATGCTAAACTTTACATGCATAGAAGGGTCACTCCGCAGTGTTTCCACATAATGCATGTAGTTAAGAGCCCGGGTGATCTCGGTCTCCGTCATCTCGACTCCGACGTTGCGATCCACGCGTTTTTCAACTCGTGGCGCTTCAGGCAGGCCTACAATAACTTCACAAAAATGCTTGAACAAGTCGACGTTATGTTCAACCAGGTTGTTGAAGGAAACGATCTTCAGACTCTCGCGACCGAATACTTGCTCATACTTGTTGCAGCACGATGCTGTAGTTGGCCTCCGCCCGACCTTTAGCGCTTTGTTCCAATCGCACAAAAAATTCCAAATATGTTTCATGTTTTCCATCCATGACCGCTTGACGCCAAATGGATGGTATACGTTCTGACCACCGGCGAACATAGAAAACAATCTCAACAGGATTGTCGCCTATATATTCCCTTAGCGTTCCAGCGAAAGAGGCCGTGTCTGGATTACCTAAATCCTCGCACGAAATGACTACCGCCTCGACCTTTTCCCTATTGACCTTATCGAAATCGTCCTTGAGATCCTTTCCACCTCTGAGCCTTTCGCAAAGCGAGTAATGCGTTATCTCGCCCTGCCGCAACCATATGTCAGGATACAGAACACCTTTTTCATGCAAGGCCTTGCGAGTATGGAACAAGCTGCTCTGGATGTATGTCGTCCCCGTCTTTGCAGGCCCCACATGAATAATATACTTTGGCATCTTATACTAAACCCCCATCTGAAGTCGATTGAGGCGTATCGCCGAGTTTTTTTCCCGCAAGTTGCTCAGCGGGCCCACGGCGGCCTCAAGAATTGAGGTCAAACCAAGGTCGGCTACCATAAGATCGTGACGCATGCAACTGCCGTTTGCGTTCGCGCCGCGTTCGCAACCTACCAGATGCGTTCACGATCAATCGAGCCGCGGTTTGATTGGCGGAGCGTGGCCGGAAGCGAAGCTGAAGTCAATCTGAGTAGGTCCAGGGCGATCGCCCATAACTTTCAAGCGTCGACGACCGCCGAACCTAAACCGTCTGCGGCGTGATGACAAGGCGTCGCTGATATGCGATAGACACCCTTCGACTGTCGAGGAACCCTGAAAATGAAGAAGCCAGATCTCATTGCGAAAATTGCAGCGGAGCACAGCATGAGCAAGCCGAAGGTCCGCGCGGTCACCGAGAGCCTTTTAAAGAGCATCGTGAGCGCTGCCGCGAATGGCGAGGAGGTTACATTTGGCGGATTTGGTAAGTTCAAAGTGAAGCAAATGCCGGAACGAGATGGGCGCGATCCGACAAGCGGCAAGACGATCAAGATCGCCGCATCCAAGAAGCTCATTTATTCGCCCGCCAAGGCGGTGACGGAGCTCCTGAACGATTGAATGAGGCTTGCGGCGGTCCCAACAGGGCTGCTGCCGGCGTCGGAGGCCGCGCCTGAGCAGAGGAGCTCCCAGATGTCCGTTTCGGCCGTGTCAGCGAGGCCCTCGCTTCTCGCCAG
Organism: uncultured Alphaproteobacteria bacterium; assembly: GCA_963819255.1. Lineage (GTDB taxonomy): Bacteria > Pseudomonadota > Alphaproteobacteria > Rhizobiales > Beijerinckiaceae > Roseiarcus. The sequence goes on along the minus strand of CAWFVS010000031.1, from coordinate 172,232 downwards.
CATTAAGATCCAGTTGGCTGTGATCTATGCTCTGACGATCCGGGAAGGGCAAGCTCATCACTCGACCAAGACTTTGGGGTTCTTCTGGGTCATTGGCGAACCTTTGGTTCTCACGATCGGGGTCGTCGTACTTTGGTCGATCAGAGGGCGGGACGCCGGGCACCTGAACGTCAGCATTACCGGCATGGCGATCTGCGCTTATACGCACATCCAGTTGTGGCGACGCACCATTTTTCATTCATTGACCGTTTTTCAGGCCTATCAACCTATCTTTTATCATCGGAACGTACACCCGTTGGATATCATTCTCGCGCACACGCTGATCGAGAGCGTGGGAATTTTTGCCTCGTTCGTGATCATCACAACCGTCGCCGTTCTGTTCGACCTCATCGATCCGCCGCGCGACCCCGGTCTGCTGCTCGCGGCGTGGTCGCTCGACACGCTATGGTGTTTTTGCCTCTCGGTCCCTTGCGCCGGCATAGCCGGCCAGTCGGAGATATTCGAGAAGATCATGCATCCTGCCATGTACCTGACGCTCCCCATAACAGGCGCCTTCGCTTTGACGGACTGGTTTCCGCCGGAACACAGGGTGATCTTGGAATGGGTTGGTCTCGCGAATTGCGCCGAGATGTTCCACGCGGCTTTTTTTTCGCTCTCAATTCATACGTATTGGAGCGTTAAGCTAATTGTAGTCGAGGCCCTAAGCTTTCTGTTGTTGGGTCTGCCCATTCTGGAATACGCAAGACGAAAGATGGAGGTGCCCGGCTGAACCGGAATCATCAAGCCTGATGGTCAACAGTCTTAGACTGTTTTACGGGTTGCAGGACGCGTTTTTCAGCTACTGAAGGGATTCCAGTCTCGCTATGGCGAATTCGTCGGTCGTCAAGACTTCAAGCCGGACCTTGCGTCGCACCGGCAGGCCCGTTCGGCCGGACGAGGAGCGCATCGGCCGGCGCTATCGGGCGCGCGCGCAGCGGCGCGCCCGCGTCAGGCGATGGCTGCTTCTGAGCACTGTCGCTGGACCGACGGCGATCGCGGCAATCTATTACGGCCTGTGGGCGGCGCCCCGTTATGTCTCGGAAACGCAACTCGTCGTACGCACCGTGGAGGGTGGCCAGCTGGCGGGCGGCTTCCGTGGTCAACGACATGATTAACGCCTTCTTGAACATGCCTTCGAACGACGATTCGAACTCCGTTGTGGCCTATCTGCAGTCGCGGGACGCGGTCACCGGCCTGGAGGCCGCGCTGCCGCTGCGGAAGATCTACGCGCGCGAAGAGGCCGACGCGCCGGCGCGGTTTCCGCATCCCTTCTTTGGCGACAGCTTCGAGCGGCTCTATTGGTATTACAAAGATCGCGTAACCGTGTACACCGACCCGAACACGCAGTATCATCACGGTTTTGGCGGAGGCTTTCCGTCCCGAAGACGCGCAGGCGATCGCTCGCCAATTGGTGTCGCAGGCCGAAGCGCTGGTCAACAAGATGAACGAGCGGCTCGAGGCCAACACCGTCCGCGTCGCGAAGGAGGCGGTGGCGGAGGGCGAGAAGGCGGTGCTCGCCGCTCAGGAGGACGTCGACCGCTTTCGCAACACCCAAATCGTGGTCGACCCGATCCGAGAACGCGGTCGCCCAGCTCGGCACGATCACCACTTTATCGACCCAGGTCGATCAGGTGATTGCGCAAATCCTCGCAAACAACAAATTGTCGCCGTCTAATCCGACGACGGTCGCCCTGAAAGCCCAAGCCGACGCCCTTTCGGCCCAGATCGCCAGCGAACAGAAGGCGCTCGCCGGATCGAAAGGGGCGATCTCCAGCAAGGTGTCCGACTACGAGCGTCTGACGCTATTGCGCACTCTGGCCGACACGAGCTTGGCGACGGCGCGGCAGGCTCTGGATGCAGCCCGCACGGACGCGCGCCGCCAACATGTGTTCGTCGAAGAGATTGTCGCCCCGAACCTCCCGGACTATCCCACCGAACCCCAGCGTCTGAGATCGGTTGCGACGGTCTTTGTCGTTTCGCTCATGCCTTTTTGATTGTGTGGCTCGTGTCGATTGGCGTCAAGGAGCGCGAAGCTTGAGCGAGATGAACCTGACGGCGAGCGACGAGAGGACAGCTGAGGACCCATCGGTTCCCGTCGGGAAAAAGGACAATCCTGTCCTCGAGCGCGAGACGCTGTCGATTGGCCTCGATGCCCCGCCGCCCTTCGCCGACGAAGAGCTCCTCGAGCCGCAGGTGGGTTTCTGGCGTCGTCACAGACTATTCATCGTCACGGTCGTTCTGCCGATGGCGGCGGCCGCTGTCTTTCTTTTCTTCGTCCTCGCGCCTCGATACAGCTCGACCGTGGCCTTCATGGTGCGCCCGACCGACAGGAGCGCAAGCGCAGAGGACCAGAACATCTTGACCGAAGTCGTCAATACTGCGGGGGAGACGGAGGTCGACACCATCGAGCCCTACGAGGTCACGGCGTTCCTCACGTCGCGAGACGTCGTCGACTTGCTCGCCAAGAATGACGATTTGCGTGGAATTTTGAGCCGCCCTCAGGCCGATTTCGTCTTCCGCTACCCGACTTTCTGGTTGCCGGACAACAACGAGCTTCTGTACCGGCGGTTTCTTTGGGCGGCGAAAACGGACCTCGATCCGTTGACCGGCATCATCACGATCGAGGCGAACGCTTTCACCCCTCAAGACGCGCAAGCCCTGTGCCAAGCGATGCTGCGTTACGCCGAGGCGCGGGTGAACCAAATGAACCAGCACTTCTATCAGAGCGAGGTCGCGACTGCCGATCGTTTTGTGGCCGAGGCTGAGAAAGACGTCGGCGCGACCGAGAGCCGAGCTCAAGGACTTCCGCAACGGTTCGGGATCGCTGGACCCCAATCTCGTGGCACAGGAGGAGCTGAATGTGGTCCAGGGCCTCGCGACTCAGCTGGCGCAGGTCGAGACCTCCATCAAGCAGCAGATCCATCTGGCGCCGACATCGCCCGCTCTCCTCGGCCTTCGTGCGCAGGCCAACGCCTACCGCGACGAACATAAGGAAAAAAAGCCTGGAGATCGCGGGAGGGCCGGGGTCGGAAGCGGTCAAGCTGGAGACATACGATCAGTTGGCGCTGCGGCGCGATCTCGCTGTCCAGACGCTCTCGGACGCAGTGGCCTTACGGGAACAGGCGCGACAAGAGGCGGCGCGACAGCACCTCTACGTTCAAATCATTGCGCAGCCCAATCTCGCGCTCGACTGGGCGCGCTATCCGCGGACAACCTTCGACTTCCTCGCTTCTCTGGCGACATGCTTGGGCGTCTTCTTGCTGCTGAAGGGCTTCCGCGACGCCGCCTTGAGTCACCGCCCATGACGTCTTTGACCTCGACTGCGGCCGCCAATCGTCCGCCAGATCCGGCGGCTGCGGCCACGCCCACCCGGCCGGTCGCTCGATCCGGGTCGAACGGCTCGTCAAGGAATACCATACCGATATCGGCCTGCGCCGGGTGCTCGAGGGGATCTCCTTCGAGGTGCGCCAGGGAGAAAAAATCGCCGTGCTCGGCCGCAACGGTTCGGGCAAGTCGACGCTCATCAAGCTTATCGGCGGTGTGGAGTTTCCGACCTCGGGGACCATTCGGCGGGATCTGTCGCTGTCGTGGCCGATCGCTTTCGGCGGCGGTATTGCGGCCCTAATGACGGGCGCCGCCAGCGTCCGATTGATCGCTCGTCTCTATGGTCGCGACGAAAAAGACGTGCTTGCGTTCGTCGACGATTTCGCCGAGCTCGGCCGTCAACTCTATATTCCGATCGAGGCCTATTCGTCGGGGATGCGCGGACGCTTGATGTTCGGGTTGACGCTGGCGATCGATTTCGAATGTTATCTGATCGACGAAGTGCTCGCAGTCGGCGACCAGCGGTTCCATCGCAAGTGTTATGAAGAGCTGTTCGTCAAACGCGGCGATCGGGCGATGATCATGGTCACTCACGATCAACGCCTCGTCAAAGAATACTGCCGGAGCGCGCTTGTCCTGAAGGGGGGGCGGGGACGGGTCTTCGAGGATCTCGAACTGGCGCTGCGCATTTACGAGACACTGTGATGTCACTGCTTGTCACCGGAACGTCGTAAGCCGGAACTTTTTGCGACAAGCGCTTCCCTTAGGTTAGGTTACCTTCGAAGGAAGGGTGACAGCACGGCGCTCCGCGGCTGGGGGGAAGTTGAAATATCCGCTCTTGGTCGCCATTGCTTGGGGAGCGCTGTACCTTTTCCTAGCGGCCATGACGCAGCCGGCTTGGGCGCAGACGCAGCTGCAGCTGGCGCAGGCCCGTATCCAGCATCTGTCATCGTGATCGTGCTGGAGAACCGCTCCTTCGATCACTATTTTGGCACGTTCGCTGGCGCCGAAGGGATCAAGTTCGACGCAAACGGCGTGCCAAAGATGTGCTACCCGCTCGGCAAGGCCGGTAGTGGTTGCGTGCGGCCCTACCACGACCGGCACAACACCAACGGCGGCGCGAACCATAACATTTGGGTGTCAATAGACGACGTTGGCAACAACGCCATGGACGGATTCCTGATCGTCCAGCAGACCGAGCGACAGGAACCGGCTTCACCGGCAACCCAGCCCGCGTCGGCGACCTCTTGCACGACTTCAATTTCAGCCAGATCGCCCTCAACGTGCCCAGAACTGGCAAAGCAAAGACTCCCTGCGCATGCGACGCAAAGTCGCCGCCTGGGACGAAAACGCCCTCGCCGCCTACATCGCCGCATGACAAGTTCAGTCGATTCCCCTGTATCGGAAGGCACTGGTATCCGCTATATGCATCGCGTCGCGCGCGCTCGGAAATCGGCGCTGGACTTGATGAGTCATTGCTGCAGTGGCTCGGAGTATCTTGCACTTGTCTGATCGCATCGAAGACGACCGGCCTCCCGCATTCCATCCGCGCGCCCAGCATGCCCAAGACGGCAAACTCCTGACATCGCGCCCGGGGCAATGGATCGATCGCTTCGGGAGGCCGCGCGATAAGCCCATGATCCGCAAAATCCTGGTTCTCAAAGTCGACCACATTGGCGACCTGCTCATCGCCGACGAGGCCTTCTCGATCCTGAAGCGGTCTTTCCCCGACGCGCGGCTGGAGCTCATTTGCGGCGGCTGGAACGTCGAGCTTGCGCGGCGCCTAGGATGGTTCGACGCTGTCTACGGCGTTGATTTCTTTAAGCAGATTAGCGAGTTGCAGGCCGATCCGAGCGCCGCCTTAGAGGCTCTCGGGAAGGGCCTCGACGAGCTCAGGCGCTTGAACCTCGAGTTTATGACCTTGCTGTCGATCTGCGCTACGATCGCGACACGCGCCCCATCTTGAGGTCGATCGACGCGACCATTCGCGCCGGGTACGGGAACTCTGCTGATTTTCCCTATCTCGACGTGGTTTTGCCGTGGTGCAACCTCGCAAGCGTCCATGGGCCGAGCGCGCTGCATCTCACCGGCGCGGACATATCACCGGCCGGATCGGTCGCGCCGCCGCAGCCGCCCCAAAGCAAGGGCGCGTTCGCCGCCGAGCGGCGCGAGGTGTCGCTTGAGTTGCAAATTGACGGCGCGAGATCGCCGAAGGACTGCGGCGTCAACAGCGATCACCGGTTGCTGGGCGTCGGGCTGGAGTCGGTGACGATTTACGTCGCGGACTTTTCAGAGACGATCAAAGCAACCCCTGTCTTCGTGTCCGGCTGGGCAGGGCGCGAGCAATGGGGAACGTGGACTTCCCAGGCAAACGCCCATCTCGCGATCCCGATTCCTGCGCAATTCGCCAGCAAGCAGATCCAGATCGATCTTGCCTTGAGGGGACATGTGAATCAGGGGAACCCGCGGGTCGGTTGCATTGTCCGGAGCCTGGACGATCGGCAAACCCGCCCCGTCTTGACTGAGATCGAGTTCCAAATCGGACGCAAAAGGCAGATCGCTTCTATCACCGTTCCGACAATAGCGTCCTCCATCCGACTCGCGTCGAAGGCCTTCACCCTGCTACCTGGCCGGTATCATGGCGAATTCTGCCTCTATGCGCCGGCGCCCCTTGGCGCCGCGGCCGAGATCAGGATCATCGTTCGCGGGTTGAGCGGTCAGTCTATTGCTCATCAGAATGTCAGTCTGAATCAGGGAGAAAGGGGAGTTATCCGCATCGGCCTCGAGTTCTTGATTGAGGCTGGCCGCGAGGATCTTCACTTGGAATTCGAGACTGAGAATATCGCGGCCCTGGAAGGTTGCCAAATCGACTATTTTACGCTGCGCGCCGAGGAAACGCAGATGACGCACCTGCCAAACGCGCATATGCAGGATCGCGCCATGCTGATGGCGCTTCACCTCGCCCAGCTTTTTTCTCGTGATTGGCCATTTGCGCCCACCCGCCATGAGATCGGCGCAAGCCGCTCAGTGAGACTCACTGAGGAGTCCTCGCTGCCGAATGAACTTTTGACGATTTTGGGCCGCCTTGATCAGTGGAGGTCGGAAGGCTTCGTATTGGTCGGCTTAGCCATGGGTTGCAACTCGAGGATCAGGAAATGGCCTGCGCACTACTTTGTCGAATTGGGACGCGCCCTGATTGAGCTCGACGGCGTGAAACTGATCTTCATCGGCGCCGGGAACGATCAGCAAGAGGCTCAGGCCGCTTGCGATCAACTCGGACTAACCCGCCTGGACCATGACCTTTGCGGCAAGGCCGAGCTCCACGAGCTTGGCCCTTTGCTGAAGCGACTGGACATGTTCGTCGGAAACAACAGTGGCGTTACTCATTTTGCCGGAAAACTTGGCGTGCGGACGATTGGCGTTTACGCGGGAACCAATCACCCGCGGGAGTGGGGACCCATCGGCGACAACGTCTCCTGGATGTACCGCGACGAGGCCTGCGCGCCGTGCCACTTGGGAAATCTCGCCGACTGCACGAACGGTCATGTTTGTTTGACGCGCATTCATCCTTGTGACGTTTTTGCGCTTATCGAGCCCGAGTTGCTGTCGACTATCGGACAAGGACGCATTCGATTGCGATCGGATGTCGATCCCAGCCGGCTGACCGCTGATTGACGCTTGCGCACGCCCATGGATTGAGAGAGGGATATTGGTCTCGATCGGGCCCGCAATTGCGCTGTCATGGAACATCTCGGCGATATCGAAGCCTGCCGGCTCCAGCAATAACGGCGACAGTGCCGCGCTGACCTTTGGTTTGACCCTAAGCCCTACTTCCATATTTTTCGGACTGACTCTTGAGGCCTGACTGGTAGCGCCAAGTCTTTTAAATTACTTCGGATGAGTTTGCGACACGACGTCGTTTCGCAAAACAGTGACTAAAAAACGACCGATTCTTCACTTGAAAAGCGACCGATTCGGGACGCATAGTGGCGCAATGCGCATCCGCAAGTCGACACAGTCTTATTCCCGCAGACCATAAAGGCCCTGCCACTCATGGACACCCCACCATAGCGACATAGTGACAATAAAAATGCTTATCCGGCTGATTTAAAATAACTTTTTCTCCGAAAATGTGGAAGTTGGGCCAGAAACGGCAGTTTGCAGTTCGCGCGTAAGCTATTGAGATTGCTGAACCGCCATCAAAATTCAGCCGAATCCGCGAAGACGGGCTAACCTATCGATATGATTGCGGGCGATTGGCAACGGGCGCGGAGATAGTGCCGTCTTCCGCTGATTTCCATCGATTAAAGTATAGCCTGATATTGTGCGCGCCAACATCGAGTCGGTGCCGAGTTCCCCGACATGCATTTCCACAAGAAGGACCTCGGGCTGGCGCATCGCGGCATCTTCGCTAGGACGCTGTAATGTGGTGGCAGCGGCGAGGCGCGCCTTTGCACTTGATATCAACGGCTTAGTTTCTCTGACTGTTGAAGACCAGTTTGAGGGAGTCCTGGCCGTCAGCTCCAGCATTGGTCGTTGCCCGCTGCTCATCCGCTCGGCAACGAAGTCGGCAACCTGGGCGCATTCACCGATAACGATCCGCAGATTGCAGGTATCTTACATAGCGCACGACGCCTTCCTTGACCGGCGCGAAGGCGCCCTGATAGCCAGCCGCGCGAAGGTTGCCCAAAGAGGCGCACGAGAAATATTGGTACCGGTCTCGCAGCGTCTCGGGCATTGGCACGTAACGGATATCGGGCTCATGCCCGACGGCGCTGAACAACGCTTCGACCAGCGCCCGGAACGATGCGGCGGCGCCGGTTCCGACGTTGAAAACGCCATGCGCGGGACCGTTGTCCATCAACCAAAGGGTCGCCGCGACGGCGTCGTCGACATAGACGAAGTCGCGCGACTGCTCGCCGTCGCCGTAGCCCTCGCGATAGCTCTTGAAGAGGTCGACGGCCTCTCCCGCCGCCGCCTGCGCGTAATTCTTGCCGACGACGCTGATCATCTCGCCTTTGTGATATTCGTTCTGGCCGTAAACGTTGAAATATTTGACGCCGATGCATTTCGGCGGCAGCGGGAGGCGCTTTTCGCGCCGCTCGGCGACGATCTTGTCGATAAGATGCTTGCTCCAGCCGTACAGATTGAGCGGACGCAGTCTCTTCAGCGCCGCGAGCGACCCGTCGTCGTCGAAGCCGTTCTCGCCGTCGCCGTAGGTCGCGGCGCTCGAGGCGTAGACCAGCTTCACTCCCTCGCGGGCGCAATAGTCGATGAGGTCGAGGGTGAATTTGAAATTGACGCGCATCAGCGCGTCGCCGTCGTTCGTCGTCGTCGAGGAGTTGGCGCCCAGGTGCAGGATCGCCTCCGGCCGGGTCTGGGCGAGTTGCGCCAGCAGTTGTTCGGGGGGGACGAAATCGCGAAACGTTCGCTTGCGCAGGTTCAGCCAGCGCAGATCCTGGCGGAGCCAGTCGCAGACGACCACATCGTCGCGGCCTTGGTCATTCAACGCCGCAACGATGTTGGAGCCGATGAAGCCGGCCGCCCCCGTGATGATGATCATTCCTTCTCCCTTTTGTAGAAGCAAGCAGCGCGCAAATGAGGCGAACGCCGCTCCGCTGCTTCGACGCCTCACCTTCAAAACAATCGCTGTCACCCGCCGGCCCAGACGCCTTCCTCCCGTAAGCCAGTGTTCCGGATGGTTTATGGAAGCGACCACGAGTAATACAGGACCGGACGCAGCAACGGAAGTTGCCATTTAGAGAATTACCCACTTGTGTTCGCGAAGCAATCTGGGTGGACCCAACAAGGCGCCGCCGGCTGAACGGTGGCTGGGACTCTGGAAGGCTCGAAGGCTCGAATGGCTGCGGCAACGCTTATCGCGGCCGCTCCCGTAGACAAGCGCGGCGCCGTGGCTTACGGAACATTCCGCTATGCGGTCGGGACTGGCGTGCACGCAAAATCCATGCTTCTGTGAAAATCTAAGCTTCTTTAAAAAGGGGCCAGCCCCCCAATGGAGATCCACGATATTTCAGATCATCCGCATTTCCGCATGAGGGACGGAATCGGCGACCGCCGCGCGGGCGACGTGAGCTCTCGCGATTTCGCCGGGGTCGTGATGCGGCTTCTCGACGAGTTCGACGCCGCGGACTTTCGCAGCGCGGAGCGCATTCTCGACATCATGCGCCGTCAGGGGCGCACGGTTTCCGGATTTCCACGCATACGACCCGGTGATTGCTACCGTGTCATTAAGGCGATCCGCGTCGTTTTCGAGGCCAACCGGCCGGCCCTGATGACCGGCGACAGCCTGATCGTCGAGCGGTTCGAGCAGATCCTCGAAGCCTTCTCAAGAACCGACGTTCGCCATTATTCGCGAGAACTGATGCAAGTGCGCGCGCTGCAAGCCGAGGCGCGATTGCTGCTTCAGGATCCGGACGGCGTCCGGGCGCTGATCGGCGATTACGCGGACCGGATCTACAAGATCCAGGGCGACCTCGAAGACGCGATGGAATTGTTGAAATTGGATTGCCAGGCTCGGGCCGCTCAAAGCGCTGTTGTCGGCCTCGGCCGGCTCGCCATCAGCCGCGCCGTGTCGCTTGCGCGACTCTGGTCGCACGCCGTCGGGGCCATCGCTTCCGAGTTTATCGAATTCATCGCGTTGGATCGCTCGGCGCGCCCGCGCGACGGCCTTCTGACATGGCTGCTCGCGGAAACGGCGCGTATGACTGTGCGCTATCGAACGCCGGGGGGCTCACGTGCTCGCCGCATCGCGCGTTACGCATTTTCGAGCTTCGGCCTCGCAATCGCCGCGGCCTGCATCTACTTCCTGCGAAGGGGTGACATCCGGTTCGCAAGGCAGGCGGCGGCCAGTCCCGACGTCGTAGTCACTCGTGCGATGGGCGGTTTCGGCGATCTGTTCATGATGACTCCGGGCCTCAGGGCGCTGGCCAAGCGACATTCGACTCGCGTCAAACTGGTCGTCGAGCGGAAATTCTTCGACGTTTTCCGCAACAATCCGCATGTCGAGCTGATCGACATCGACGGGCCCCCGATCGACGTCGCCCAGTGTCGGTTGTGGTACAACTTAACCTTGTGCCCGGCTGGAAGATACGAGGCGGCGCGCAGGCCCTTCGTCAAGAAAGGACGGGTCGAGCTCTTCGCGGCAGGCATGGGCGTCGGAAAACGCATGCTGGACGGGTACGGCTGGGATGTCGAATATTGCCTCGACGCCGCACAAACCGCCTTTCGCGACGATTTCATTCGCCGGGCGAAACTCGGCTCAAAGCCCATTGTCGGCGTGCAACCTTATTCACGCGATTCCTACAAAGATCACCCCGATATCGGCCGCTTCATCGAAGCGCTCAAAGTCGATTACGACGTCATTATCTTTCACCATGTCGAGACCGATTTCGCCGCCGGTCCCGGGGTTGCCTCGACTGCCGGGCTGTCGCTGGCTCAGTCGATCGCCTTGGTTTCCGCGCTTGAGGCGCTGGTGTGTGTGGACTCGGGATTCCTGCAAGCGGCGGCCGCCTTCGATGTGCCTGTCATTGCAATGTTCGGCCCAACCGACGGCAAGCTGTTCACGCGCCACCATCGGCGCGCGACCGTTATCTCGGCCAGCGAAAGCTACGGCTGCGCACCCTGCTGGCGCAACGAGGACCTGCCTTGCTGGGTCACCGGCAAGTTTGGCTCAAGTCCATGTGTGTCTTCCCTTAAGGTCGAGACTGTCCTCGACGCCGTTGCGACGGCGCTCACAAAGGACGGTGCGGCGAAGGCGAAGTAGCGGCTTCCGTTGGTTTTCAACGTATGCTATCTGCGCCGTAGTCCAACTGCGCCGATTGGCGAGGTGTGAAGCGCCCTTGCGAGGCCCCGACATCGACGTAATGCAGCAGCGCCGTGAACTGGGTCTGGCCAGAGCGTCTGGCGCCTCTTCGCCTGCCCCGTCGTGATCCCTTCCTTCCGCTCCCTTTTCTCCATCGCCTCGCCGGCGCAAGCTCGGCGTGATTCGTCAACACCCGAAAGGACTGGCATCTTGCGACGTCTGCTCCTCGCCGCCGGTTTCAGCGTCGCCCTCGCCGGGCCCGCGTTCGCCTATTCCGCGACCACCACCGCCTGGTCCAACATGCGCCATGCGCCGAACGGGCATTCGCGGGTCGTTCAAAGCGTTCCCGCGAACGCCGAGATCGATGTGCAGCACTGCGCCGGGAGCTGGTGCTACGCCTCGTGGCGCAACCTCTACGGCTACATCCCCTCCTTCGCCGTCGCCGAGAGCGGCCCGCCGCCGGGCGTGGCCGCCGCGCCACCCGTCATGGCCGCGCCGCCGGTGGTGGTGGCCCCATCAGTCGTCGTCGGCCCGACCTTTGGATGGGGCGGACCTTACGTCGGAGTCGGCTACGGCTGGGGCTGGGGGCGCTGGTAGGCGGCGCCTCTACCGCGCCCCGGCTTCCCGCCCTATATTCGGCTCGACCCCATTCATTCAGGAGACGAAGCGCGTGACGGACACTCGCGAGCCCGAGAAAATTCCCGTGACCGTCCTGACCGGCTATCTCGGCGCCGGAAAGACGACGCTGCTCAACCGTATCCTCAGCGAGCCGCACGGCAAGCGCTATGCGGTGGTCGTCAACGAGTTCGGCGAGATCGGCATCGACAGCGAGCTCGTCATCGGCGCCGACGAGGAAGTGTTCGAGATGAACAACGGCTGCATCTGCTGCACCGTGCGCGGCGACCTCATCCGCATCATCGAGGGGCTGATGAAGCGGAAGGGCAGGTTCGACGCGATCATCGTCGAGACGACCGGCCTCGCCGATCCCGCGCCGGTGGCGCAGACCTTCTTCGTCGACGAGGACGTGCAGAAGGCGGCCCGGCTCGACGCAGTGGTGACGGTCGCCGACGCCAAGTGGCTCGCCGCGCGGCTGCGCGACGCCCCCGAGGCGAAGAACCAGATCGCCTTCGCCGACGTCATCGTCATCAACAAGACCGATCTCGTGACGCCCGCCGAGCTGCGCGAGGTCGAGGCGCGCATCCGCGCCATCAATCCGTACGCCTCGCTTCATAGGGCGACGAAATGCGACGTTGCGCTCGCCGACGTGATCGAGCGGCGGGCTTTCGACCTCGACCGCATTCTCGACATCGAGCCCGGCTTTCTGTCCGCCGAGGACCACGTTCACGACCATGATCACGATCACGCCGAGCACCATCACGGCCTCAAGCACTATCACGACGAGGACATGCAGTCGGTGGCGCTGAGGCTCGATGGCGACGTCGATCCGGCCAAGTTCATGCCCTGGATCAATCGCGTCACCCAGGAGCTGGGTCCCAACATCCTGCGCTGTAAGGGGATCGTGGCGATGAAGGACGACCCCAAGCGCTTCGTGTTCCAGGGCGTCCACATGATGCTCGACGGCGATTCCCAGCGCGAATGGAAGCCGGACGAGAAGCGGGAGTCGAAGGTCGTGTTCATCGGCCGCAACCTCGAGGAGGAGGACATCCGCGACGGATTCCTCGCCTGCGCGGCTTGAGCCTGCGATCGTATTCGCTGCGCCGAAGTCGGCCTGACGAAGGCCCCCGCCGGCGCTATGCTCGTGTTTCTACCCGATGACCGAAGCCCAAGCCACGACCTCGCTCGCTCAGCACGTGCACCCGTTCGACGCGGGCGCGCATGTCGTGGCGGCTTCGTTCCTCGATGAGGCGCCGGCGCTGGCGCTCGCCGACGGCGCCGTGCTGATCGGCGAAGCGGACGAAGAGACGCGGGTCGAGGCCCATCCGGGAGCCGCGATCCTCGTCGCCGTCGCCGACGGCAAGACGGTTCTCACCGGCGGCGACGACGGGCGGGTGGTCGCGATCGGCCCCGACCGGGCGCTTCGCGAGATCGCCGACGAGAAGGGCCGCTGGATCGACGCGCTCGCGATGCGCGGAGGCGCCTGCGCGTGGAGCGCCGGCAAGCAGGTCAGCACGCGCGAGAAGGCCGGCTCGGTCCACTCCTTTGGCGCGCCGTCGAGCGTGCGCGGCCTCGCTTTCCAGCCGAAGGGTTTTCGGCTCGCAGCGACCCACTACAACGGCGTCTCGCTCTGGTTTCCCAAGGTCGAAGGGCCGCCCCAGACGCTCGAATGGAAAGGCGCGCATCTCGATGCGACCTTCTCGCCCGACGGCCGCTTTCTGGTCAGCTCGATGCAGGAGAACGCGCTGCACGGCTGGCGGCTTGCCGATTCGCGCAACATGCGAATGACCGGCTACCCCGGCAAGACGCGCTCGCTGTCGTGGTCGCACGACGGCGCCTGGCTTGCGACCTCAGGCGCGGATGCGGCGGTCGTCTGGCCGTTCAAGGACAAGGACGGCCCCATGGGCAAGGCGCCGCGGGAATGCGGCGTGCGCGAGGCGCGGGTGACCAGGGTCGCCTTCCATCCGCGCGCGCTCGTCTTGGCCATCGGCTATTCCGACGGGCTCGTTCTGCTCTGCCGGCTCGCCGACGCCGCGGAAATCCTGGTCCGTCGCCCTGGCGGCGGTCCGGTCAGCGCGCTTGCCTGGAACTCGACCGGCTCGCGTCTTCTGATCGGCCTCGAATCCGGCGAGGCCGGCCTTCTGAACCTGCCTGGATGATGTCCAAGGTCGGTCGGCGGTCTGAACGCCGGAACGGGTTGGCGCGTGGGCGCAAGCGCTCGACCGACTGAACCGCCTGCTCGGCGGCCAGTCGGCGCGCCTCGGCCCTGAACGCCGCCTGTCGCGCGGTCGATCCGGATGCAACGGCCGCTCGTCCCACCTTCGGGCAAACAATTGAAACCGCGGAACCTCCTCGCTGCGCGCTCGGTTTTCCCGCTCAGTGGAGGAGGATCCCATGATGAAGCCCCTCGCGCGGATACTCGCCTTGGCGATAGCGCTCGCGCCGGCCGCAGCGCTCGCGCAGGTGAGCGGAGGATACATTGGAGCGCCGTTGCCTCGGGACCTCGCGCCGCACCATTGGTGCTCGGCGATCGTCCAAGGCGCGGCGCCGATCGGGCGGCCTAGGTTCGTCCGGATTCCATTGAGGACGGTGACGAAGGCGCGCACGCCGACGGTATCCTGGGCTTGCTGCGTCACGCGCATGTGCACGGAAGGCGCAGGCCCCTGATTGGCCCGCCAATCGTCCTTCGCCCTCTCCGGGCGCGAACTCGACCTCGAGCGGCGTTACCCTGACATCTTCCTGCCGCCGACCCAGGTCTCGCTGACCTTGATGTTCATCAGCGAGTTCTGGATCGACGGTGTAGGGATCCTTTTCGAGGATGGCGAGGTCTGCGAGCTTGCCAGCTTCGAGCGTGCCGAGTTCGTCCGCCATGCCGATCTGGCCGGCGGCGTGGATCGTCACGGCCCGCAGCGCTTCCGTCAGCGACACCGCCTGATCGGGGCCAACGACCGAGCCGTCGACGCCGCATCCGCGCGTTACCGCCGCCTGCACGAGCTGCAGCGTGCCGATGTTCGAGCACGGCGCGTCGGTGTGGATGGTGAACGGCAGGCCGACGCGCACGCAGTCGGCGGCCGGGTCCATGCGTGCAGCCCGCTCCGGGCCGAACAATTGGTCGCGATAGGCGGCGCCATAGAAATAGACGTGGTTCATCAGGAAGCTCGGCTGCACGCCGAGCTTCGCCATCCGCTCGATCTGGTCTCTGCGCGTGATCGTGCAATGTTCGATCCGGTTGAGCCCGGTCGAAGGATAGGCGCCGTAGGCCGCCTCGATCGCGTCGAGCGCGATGTCGAGCGTCTCGTCGCCGTTGCAATGGATCGACACCGGCCAGCCCTGCGCCTTGACGTCGGCGACCATCGCCTTCAGCTCCTTTGCGTCGAAGTTCGGCCGGCCCTTGTCCGTGCCATGAAGATAGGGAACAGTCTGCGCGGCGGTCTTCCTCTGGTTCGAGCCGTCGCCCACGATCTTCATCGCATAGATCGTCAGCATGGTGTTCGGAATCTTGGTCGCACGTGCCCCGTAGCCGTATTTCTTGTACGGCTCGGCGTCCTTCATCGATTCGTACATGAGGCTGATCGAGGCGCGGCAGGGCGAGATGGCGGCGACGCGCTCGTAGCCTTCGAGCAGATTGCCGAACACCAGCACGCCCGCCTCGTGAACCGACGTGTTGCCGAAAGACGCGTTGATCTTCAGCCAGTCGACCACGGCCTTGCCGGCGAGCTGAGGGGTGATCTTGGGGATGGCGACGCGGAATTTCTCGAGCGCCGGCATCTCGTCGATCATGCCGTTGAGCTTGCCGGCGGAATCGCGGCCGAAGCGTCCGCCGCCCGGGAGATCGCCGATGTCGGCCGGGATTTTTGCGGCGGCGAAGGCCGCGCCGTTGCCCGCCGCGGTGTGCATGTTGATGTAATAGACGAGGATCGGATGGTCCCTCGAGGCGGCGTCGAGATCCGCCATCGAGACATCGCCGCCCTGCAAGAGATTGTCGAAGCTGGTGAAGAGCAGCCACTGGCCTGCAGGCGTCCTCGCCGCCTTTTCGCGGATCAGCGCAAGCACGGCGTCGCGGCTCTTGTATTTCGTGTAGCCGCAGTCGGTGAAGAGCGCGTTGACCAATGCGCCGGTCACGGTGTGCTGGTGCGGATCGATGAAGCCGGGCAGGAGCGCGCGGCCGTCGAGGTAGACGATCTCGGTCGACGCGGACCTGAGGCCCATCACGGCGTCGGCGGCGCCGATGGCTGCGATCTTGCCATTCTTGACCGCGAGCGCTTCGACCGTACGGCTGTCGCCGGCCATCGGGATGATTGGGCCGCCGCGGAAGATGAGATCGGCGCCGTCGGAGGGAGCGGCGAAGGCGGAGACCGCCGGCGCGACGGCCGCCGCGCCGACGCTCGTCGCAAGGAAGCGGCGCCGGGTGAGACCGGGACGCATTCCGGGAATCGAGCCGAAAATATCGGCGACGCAGCCCTGGCACATCTTTCCCCTCCCTCTTGCCCCTCAGGAACGCTCGACGCCATCGATGTCATGGTATACCAGCGTTTACATCATGACCAGCTCGAATGACATTGAACCCTTGGCCGCCCTGGCGCCCGCCTCGTTAGTGACGGAGACCGTCAGGGATTCGCACGGCCTCCGGAATGGACATCGGCGAGGAAGTCGGCGATCGCCTTCAGCCATTCCTCGTCGGCTTGCTCCTGCGTCGCGCCGCGCGCTTTCAGTGCGCTCTTCGACACGAGAAGCGAGTGGTCGGCGTCGTCGACCACGCACAGGGCGGAGGGCGCCCCCATCCGTTTGCGCACGTCCTCGAGAAGGTCGAGCGGGCAGAGCGGATCGCGGCTTCCCTGCACGAACATGACCGGCGTCCGCAACTCGAGCAGCACCTCGTCGCGCAGCTTCGCGCGGTCTCCGGCCCCGCACAGCGGATAGCCGAGGCAGATCACGGCCTCGACCGGCTCGACCAGCGCGACATGGCAGCCGACGCGACCGCCCATGCTCTTGCCGGCGAGCGCGACGGGGCCGTCGTGCTTCTCACGAAGCGACGCCAAAGCCGCCCGGTGCGCCGCGATGAGTTTTTGCAGCGGGTCCGGCCGCTTCCGGCCCTCGAGGGCGTAAGGATAGTCGAACGGCTCGACCGGACCGAGCGTCGCGATAAGGCGCGCGAAGGTCCGCATGCGCGGATGGGAAGCGGGCGCGCCGGCGCCCGGCGCGAGAAGAAAAGCGATGCGACCGGCCATCGGAGGCGAGCCTAACGGCTGCGCGCAACGCGGCGCAAGTTTGCGGGGCGGGGGGGCTCCTACTCCGCCACCGCCGCGGCGAGTCGCGCCGCGAGCGCCGCCGGCGCCTTCAATTCGCACTCATAGACGACCAGCGCTCGCCAGCCCATCGCGCCATAGGCGGCAAGAGTTTTCTCGTCACGGGCCCGGTTGCGCGCGATTTTGGCGCGCCAGTAGTCGGCGTTGGCTTTCGGCATGCGTGCGCCGCGCGGGCAGTCGTGTCCGTGCCAGAAGCAGCCGTGGACGAAAATCGCGAGCTTTCGCCGGCCGTAGACGATGTCCGGCTTGCCCGGCAGGTTGGCGCGATGGAGCCGATAGCCCGGCGCGATGCTCCGCAGCATCGCCCGCACCGCCCGCTCCGGCGCCGTGTCGCGCGATTTCACCGCCCGCATGACGGCGGAGCGGTCATAGGCCTTGCGGGGCGTGCTCCCCTTCGACTTGGCGTCCAAGCGGCTTCGGAGGGTCATCGACAAATATAACCGCGTTTTGCCGCCGAGCTTCAACGCCCTGCGGCGCTGTGAATTGTCCACGAGGGTGCGCATGGAACCAATGGACAGCTGTCACCATTTGGAACGGTGAGGGCGGAGCCCGCTTCGCCAATGGCTTGCAGCAAGGGAAAACGACAAATGACCAACGCAACCGCAGCGACAGTCGAAAACGAATTCGCGCGTCGTATGGTCGGCTCCAGGACGATGCCCAAGGGACCGGCCAATCCGGCGAGCCTCGACGACAGTCCGACCTGCCGGGTGGTGCGCGCGGGTGCAGAATTCGTCGGCAAGCAGGGGCATTTGCTCGCGCCCGGCATTTCCGCTCAGTCCGTCGGAGCGCAACGGATTTATTTGCAGATCGGGACGATCCTGCCCGGCGTCCGGTCGAACGCGCACAAGCACGCCGATCACGAGACCGCGATCTACGTGGTCAGCGGCGGATGTGCAGTCTGGCACGGCGAGAAACTCGAACGGCGCCTCGAGCTCAGCGCGGGAGACTTTCTCTACATCCCCGCCGATATGCCGCATCTTCCTTACAATCCGAACGCAGAAAGCTGCGTTGTGGTCGTCGCCCGCACCGATCCCGACGAGCAGGAGAGCGTCGTTCTGCTGCCTGAGCTCGACGCGGTCCACGAGCCTCTCCCGGGCGAGAAGCGGCTTCAACGCTGATCAGGCCGCGCGCAGCTCAGCGCCGCCGGCGATTTCACTCCACTTCCGGCACGGCAGATCAGGAGCCGCGTCCAGCCGCTTTTGAATTCGCACGAGGCGCGGTTCAAGCCCCGTCCCAAGCTGGAAGCCGCGGCCGCGCGCGAGCACGATCATCGCCTCGTTGGTCCGCAACGTATCGCCGAACAACCATTCGATGCCGTCGGCCGCCGCTTTGCCTTCGATCTCCTCGAGAAGCGCTGAGCCGACGCCGCGACGCCGCCAGTCGTCTGCGATCGACATGGAAAACTCCCCCGAGCGCTCCGCGCAAAAAAGCGCCACGCGGGCCTCGCCGACGATTTTTTCACGATCTTCCGCCATCGAAATGAGGAGCAGGGTCAGCGTATCGCGACCATTGGCGGCCAATGCGCGCGCCAGTTCCGACGCCGGGAGCTCGCTTGCGGCGCCCAGGAACCGATTGTAGCGCGACTGCGGGGACAGCCCTCGGACATAGCTTTGCAGCGCGTCGCCGTCGTTCAAGCGTGCTGGGCGAAGAGCCAGCCGAACGTCGGGCCTGCCCTTCGCCCGCAGCATTCGGAACTCCGAATGACCTAAGTCGAGGGCGCTCTCGTCAGAGTACGCATGAGGCGCAGGCTCAACGAAACGCATGTGCAGAGGCGCTTGGACCATTCACTGACCCTCGAAATGAGAATTACCCCCTCTCCCGCTTGCGGGAGAGGATCGCCGCGAACCGGCGGGTGAGTGGTTGCAGCGCCTGCCCTCATCCGGCGATTCGCGCCACCTTCTCCCGCAAGCGGCAGAAGGGAACCGCTACTGCGGCAGGCTCCAGTCGGACGCGAACACCTTCCGCATGATCTCGCGCTCCAGGCTGTCCGTGAGACGTCCGCCCGACTGCTGCATGGCTCAAATATCAATCCCCGCCGCTATCCCCCTCGACTTCCGTTGCGAGGTTCAATAGCTCTCTGTGGTACTTCTGAAGTCGTTGAAAGTGGGCTTAAATCGAGACGGCGATCTCTTTCGAGTTCTTCACGGCGAGGAAATGCCCGACGATCTGACTGTAATGCTCGGCTTGCCGCGGCAGGCGAAGCGCCGGATCCCTTTTCTCGAGGATCTCTGCGTCGGCCATCACTTGAACTTTTTGAAACGGCTCAGGCGCCTCGACCATCGACGTTTGCTGCTTCGGGACTTTGCCGTTCATCAGCGCGGATTTTGAATGAAACTGGTGAAACAGCGCGTTCTCGAGAGGATCGATGGCCGCCCGGTTCGGAACTGGATACGCCCAGACCCAAGCGATTTCCCAGACATCGACCTGCCTGTTCGCGATGATGTCGCTTCTGGCCGAAGTGAGATGACGGTTGACTCGAGCACGTATTCCGTCGACCGACTGCCCGACGTAGATCGGAACCTGATCGAGATCGCAAAGGACGTAGCAGCCGATCTTGTTCGTCAGCGTGCGGACCGCCTTCCGACGAAACTCGAGGTCTATCGCCATCGCTCATTCCGCCGCGATTGGCTCCAACGTCGAGTTTGCGCTCAGCACCGGCTCAAGGATGTGCTCCGCAATATGTCGAACCACCGGAACGCAAACGCCGTCCCCGCACACGTGGTATGCCTCATTGTAGCGTTCGGGTAGTCGGTAGTCGTCGCTGAGTCCCATGAGCCGCGCCGCCTCGCGCGGCGACAACAGGCGCGACCGGACGCTCTTCCCCTCGACCACGAGAATGGTCTGCCGGGAGGAGCCCCCGGCCGGCGTGCGGAGGCATCCGGCGACGTCGTCGAAGCGGACTTCGGCGCGCTGGCGCTTTCCCCCGTGTGCGTCAGGGCGGGTGCGGCGGTAGATGGCGCCGATAGTTCGGCGGCCCGACCTCATGACCGCAGCCACCTTCCGGCGATGCAGCGGCGCCATCAATTCCAGAAGATACCGGGTATGGGCCGCCGCGTGCCACCGCACTCCGACGGGACTGTCTTCGATGAGGTCCGCAAAGCCGAAGCTCCGCGAAGCGGGCTTGGCGAGGCTCCACCACATCCAATTTTTTTTCGCGCTTGCCGTCATGCCGTCGTGGGCCGCGATTAACGCCGGAGGATGCCAATCCGCCTGCGGCCCCTCGGCGACCAGGGAGCCGGGGATCGCTTCGCACTTCCGGACCGCGATGAAAAACACGCGCGGCCGCGACTGCGGAACGAAATGCGAGGCGTCGATCATCGCCGCGCCGAATTTGTAGTCGGAATCCGAGAGCGCCGCGGCGATTGCGGCAAAATCCTTTCCGTTATGCGAAGTCAAACAGCCATAAACGTTTTCGAGCACGATCGCCCGGGGCGCGCGGCCCGCTTGCACGAGATCGCGCATCAGCTTCCAAAACGGCCAAAAGGTCCCCGAACGGGTCGGGGCGTTGTCGCGCTCCCGGCCGAGGCCCCGATAGCCGCCGGCAAGAGAAAGGTCCTGGCATGGGAAGGAAGCCCAGGCGAGGTCGACGGTCGCGGCGGGCAAATCCGCCAGCGTCAGCCTCCCGACGTCGCCGAGCCTGATATCGCCTGCGCCCCAGTTGGCTTCGTAGGTCGAAACTTTCTTCGCGTCGAAGTCGTTGGCGAACAGGCAGCGCCACGCCTCTTTGAGCCCGGCGCGCGCCATTCCGCCGCCGGCGAAGAATTCGAGGAACGTGTATCGGCTCATGCCCGCAACCGAGTCTCGACCGGAATCCCGTACCACACGACGCCCTTGCCCTTGACCCGGGCGCCTCTATCTCCTGTGGACGGCGCGCCTCGCGGAGCGGCGCCGACGCGGGCCGGTCGAAGCCCGGCGTTCGTCGTGTTCTTATTATGTTCGAAAAGACTGCCCAGTGTCAACTTCATAAAAAGTGGGGAAATCGCCGCTATTCGCCATCGATGATCGACCCCCCTGTTCCCGCCCTGTTATGCGCGATTTTCCTTCCTGTTACGGTCCTGTTGCCGCGCGCTGTTCTCTCGCTTGAGGAACTTCGTGCAATCAAATGTTATCATAGGCTTTTATTTGCAACAGACCGTCCATTGGCCCGCGTCTTTCTCCTGTACTTGCCCTGTTTAACAGGCGAATGGTTCGCCGAACCGCGAGCCAGCTGCGGGATGCCGACGGATTCGGCTGCCTCTGCCCCCGCATTCCCGGCTTGACCTCGCCCCCAAGCATTTGCCCTTATGTTCCCATGAGCGACCTCCTCTTCCCCTTCCCGGCCCTCGTCTGCGACACCGGCGGCACCAACGTGCGCTTCGCCATTCAGGCCGAGCCCGGCGGGCCGCTCGGTGAAATCGTCCATCTCGTCACCGACGATTACCCGGGCCTGCCCGAGGCGATCGAGGCGGCGGCGCCGAAGCTTTCGG
This sequence comes from uncultured Alphaproteobacteria bacterium, assembly GCA_963819255.1. Taxonomy (GTDB): domain Bacteria; phylum Pseudomonadota; class Alphaproteobacteria; order Rhizobiales; family Beijerinckiaceae; genus Roseiarcus. Next base: position 150,660 of record CAWFVS010000031.1, on the reverse strand, counting down.
CGCGCCCGCGCTCGATGATCGTCTGCGGCGCGGGCCCGGTCGTCGGGCGGACGCTCAAGCTCACCAACGCGCCGTGGGCGATGGACGGGCCGGAGACGGCGCGCCGCGCCGGCCTCTCCCAGGGACTCCTGCTCAACGACTTCGAGGCGCAGGCGCTGTCGCTGCCGGCAATTGCGCCGGAATGGACCCGCGCGATCGGCCCGCTCCCCTTCGACGGCAAAGGGCCGCACGTGATCCTCGGCCCCGGCACCGGCCTCGGCGTCGCGGCGCTGGTCGAGGCGGAGGGCCGGTTCACCCCGGTTTCGTCGGAAGCCTGCCACATCGACTTCGGGCCGGTCTTGCCGGAGGAATTTGTCCTCTGGCCGCATCTCGAACGGGCGCACGGGCGGGTGACGAGCGAGAGCGTGCTCAACGGAGCGGGGCTTGCGAGAGTCCACCGGGCGCGGATGATGGTTCTGGGCCGTCCCGATCCGCACCTCGAACCGCAGGAAGTCACCGCCGCGGCGCTCGCCGACCCGAAGGGCGAGGCGGCGGCGAGCGTCCGGCACTACTGGGGGATCATGGCGCGCTTCGCCGGCGACATGGCGGTGACCTTCGTCGCGACGGGCGGGGTGACCCTGTCAGGCGGGGTCTTGCCGCGGGTGGTCGATTTCCTCGACGACGCGAAGTTCCGCGCGGCCTTCGAGGCCAAGGCGCCGGTCGACGGGCTGGCGCGCAGCATCGCGACCCGGCTCATCATCCGCTCCGACGCGGTCCTGGCCGGGATGGCCGCGATCGCCTCCAATCCGGACCGCTACGCCATCGACTACACTTCGCGGAAGTGGGTCTAGCCCGCCGGCGGCGGGGCGAGAGTCGGGTCGGCCGCGCTTTCGCCTTTATCTTGGTCTTTCTGCGCGCTAAATTCGGGGTGCTGCTTCGGATTCGGGGCGTCGACGGAGTTTCTCGGGAAGTGGGGCACAGAAAAACTGTCTTCGTGCTGTCGCTGGCGTTCGCGGCGGCGCTCGTGGGCCCGGCGCGGGCGGAGTGCGGTCAGGACATGCAGAAGCTCGCCCAGGCGCGCAACGCCGAGCTCGAGAAGGTCAACGCCTTCGCCAAGGCGGCGCACGGCAAGCCGCTCGATCCGGAGGCGTTCTGCGCCAAATCGGCCGGCCTGCTCAAGGCGGAGACGGCGATCCTCGCCTACATGGAGAAGAACAAGGACTGGTGCTCGTTCCCCGACGAAGCGATCGACAACCTCAAGACGAGCCACGCCAAGAACGCCAGCTTCAATGCGAAGGCCTGCCAGGTCGCGGCCAAGATCAAGAAGATGAAGGAGCAGGCGGCCGCGCAGGCACAGCCGCTGCCGCGCGGGCCACTTTGACCTCGACGCCGGAGCGCGCGCTCCTGCCGGACGCCCGCCCGGCGAGCCTCGTGCTGCGGCTGACCCCGAACTTCGCGCTCCCCTTCGTGCAGCTCGCGCGATACGACCGGCCGGCCGGCTGGCAGCTCCTGCTCGCGCCCTGCTGGCAGGCCGCCGCGCTCGCGGGCCTTGCGCTCCATCGCGGGCCGAACCTCGCCGATCTCGCGCTCTTCCTCATCGGCGCGATCGCGATGCGCGGCGCGGGCTGCACCTATAACGACATTCTCGACCGCAAACTCGACGCCGGCGTCGAGCGGACGCGCAACCGGCCTCTCCCGTCGGGACGGGTCGGCATCGGGGCGGCGGCCGCGTTTCTCGTCGCTCAATCCCTTGTCGGCCTTGCGGTGCTGCTGAGCTTCAACCATTTTTCGATCTGGCTCGGCGTCGCCTCGCTCACGGTGGTGGCGGTCTATCCGCTGATGAAGCGGGTCACCTCGTGGCCGCAGGCCGCGCTCGGCCTCGCCTTCTCCTGGGGCGCGCTGATCGGCTGGAGCGCGACGTTTGGCGGCCTCGCGCTCGCGCCAGCGCTTCTCTACGCGTCGGCCTTTTGCTGGACGATCGGCTACGACACGATCTACGCCATGCAGGACGCGCGCGACGACGCCGTCGTCGGCATCCGCTCGACCGCGCGTCTGTTCGGCTCGAACGCGAGGCTCGGCGTCGGCCTCTTTTATGCGGCGGCGGCGGCGCTTTCCCTTGCTTCGATCCTCCTCGTCGGCGGCGGCCCGATCGCGCTGATCGGCTGGCTCGCCTACGCCGTACATCTCGCCTGGCAGACGTCCAGGGTGGGGCGCGACGCGAACGCCGCGACGGCGCTAAAACTCTTCCGCTCGAACCGGGACGCGGGCCTTCTGCTGTTCGCCGGAATCGCGCTGCAAGGGTGGATCGGGTAGCGGCGCTCGGCGTCTGTCGCGGGCCTTAGGTCACCCGCCAGATCTTCTGATAGCCGCTGTAGAGGACTTTGGCCCTGATGTTGGCTAGGAACCGGTCGACGATCATGCCTTTGCCGCCGGCCGAGCCGACCGCGTAATCATCGACGCAAATCACGGTCCCCGAACCGATCAGGGGGCGAGCCGCGGTCAGCTCCAGGGCATGATGAATCGCGCTCGGCAGGGGGTTCGCCGGGTCGAGGTCGAACGAGTTCAGGTAAAGCAGGTCGAGCTGCTTAGAGACGATTTGCGTAAGGGCGTGCAGGGCCGAAACGGAGTCGTTTTCAATGAGCTGCGTCGCCGAGCTGCATGCGCTTCTTGCGCTGTCGATGCTTTCGTTCGTGGCGTCGATCGAGATGAGCACGCCGCCGCAGGCCCGAACGAGCGCGTCGAACATGAAGGTGCTCTGCCCGTCTCCTTCCCAATTGCCGGGAATGCGCAAGCACCCTGTCTCCACCACCACGAGGCTGCGGCCTAGGCCCACAAGCGATTGGAACAAGACGTCGAATCCGTCGGCTCGCTTGCCGAGCAGCGGGCGGAAATGGCGGCGGTATTGCTCGTTGAACGACAGGTGCGGCGCGAGCTCGGGCAGGCCGACGAGCGCAGGGTTTGCGTCTGTGGCGCCCTCTACGCCGACGTTCACGGTATGCGCCAGCTTGTACAGCCGCCGGAAGGCCGTCGAGCGCGCGATGTCGTCTGCGATCCGCTGAGCGGGCTCGTCTTCATCCAGCAGCCGGGCCAGGACATCGCGCCCTTTCCCGTCGCCGGCGATTTGCTCGAGCAGCGCGATAATTTTTTGGTCTACGCGGACCGGCCGTTTCGATGACTTGGTCGATTTCCGCGATTGAGCCAACTTGAAGTCTTCCGCGCTGAGTGGAGGCTGCAGTCACTTTGCCGTGCGACCGAGGAGCAGGCAATGGGCCGTCATGCCCGTTTTCCGCCCAACGCTTCGCCGCGCAGCGCCCCGACCAGATACAACGATCCTGTAACGAGCAGCCATGCGTCGGCCTTCTTCGCGAGTTCAAGCCCGCGGCGGAACGCCTTGTGCGGGTCGGGCTCGACCTCGCTCGCAAGGCCCAGCGAGACCGCAATCGCGTTCAACTCATCGGGCGGGCGGCCGCGATTGGTCGAGGGCAGGACGGTGAACACGGCGGCGGACGCGCGTTTTCGCAGTTCGACCAGGAAGCCGGCCGCGTCCTTGTCTGCGGCGAGGGCGACGACCGCGACGCAAGGGCCGGCGAGATCGGGAACGCGTGCGAGGTCGGCGAGCACCGCCGCCAGGTTGAAGGGCACGTGCGCGCCGTCGAACAGGACCGGGAGGCGCGACGAGTTCGCCTCGATATCGCGCCGCTCCATTCGTCCGACGAGCCGGGCGGCGGCGCGCGTCGCAGCGTCCAGAAGCGCTGCGCCGACCGGCTCGCCCGAACGGCCTCGCACGCCCCGCTTTCGGCCGAGTTCATCGAGCACGGCTCTGGCGACCGCGGCGTTCGTCTCCTCGATCGTCGCCTCTGGGCGGGCAGGCGAACGGACGACGGGGCAGCCGAGCTCCTCGGCGCGACCCTGAAGCACTTGGCCCGCTTCATCGTCGGGCCCGAGCGGGGTGACGAGAACCGCGCCCGCCTTCAGGATGCCGACCTTCTCGCGCGCGATCGCCCCGCGAGTTTTGCCGAGGATTTCGGTGTGCTCGAGCCCGATATTGGTGACGACGGCGATCTCGCCCTCGACGATATTGGTCGAAATCGAGCCGGCCGCCGAGCCCGACCTCGACGACGGCCCATTCGACGCGCGCCGCGCGAAAGATCAGGAAGGCGGCGCAGGTGAGAAGATCGAACCAGGTCGCCTCCGCCGCCGCCGTCCTGGCCCGGCGCGCATCCTCATAGGCGTCGAGCGCCTGGGTGAGCGCTCTCGCCAGAGTCGCTTCGTCGACGTCGGCGCCGTGAAGGCTGACCCGTTCCGTCACCCGCTCGACATGCGGCGAACCGTAGCGGCCGACTGCGAACTCCCGCCCCGGCCAGGGCGGCCTCGATCAGCGCCGACACCGACCCTTTGCCCTTGGTGCCGGCCACGTGGATCGAGCGGAACGCCTTATGCGGATCGCCGAGCCGGGCGGCGAGATCCTGCATCGGCGCGAGACCGACCCGCATCGCCCAGCGCGGCCGCCGCTCCCAGTCGGTGAGCCTGTCGAGGCGCGCCATCGCCTCGGCGAGTTCGTGATTCCCAGCCACCGCCAGCATGACGACCTCGTCTAAACGTTTGGCGCGCTGTTGCCCAATGCGGATTTAGTCTAGACGGCGGCGGACGCTCAACCCAAAGGAAGTTCGGGGCGTCGAGCGCGGCGCTCTGCCCTTCAGGAGCTCGACGTCAGTTCTTCGGCGCTTCCTTTTGGTCCTCGGCGGCTTTCTGCGCCTCTCCGGCCGGAGGAGCATTCTGCGCCTCGCCCGCCGGCGGCTTGCCCGCCGGCGCCGCCGCCGTCATGATCCGCGCGTAGTCGCCCTCGAATTTTGCGGCGGCGAGCGCGGCGGCCGAGGTCGCTTGAGCTTCCTTCTTGGCCAGATCTGAAGCGAGCTCCCGCCTGGCGAATTGGTTGGCCTGATCGCCGGCCAAAGGCCTGTCGTCCGCCGAAAGCACCTTGAAGAAGCTTCCGCCCGTCCTCGAGCGGACGAAGAAGATGTCGTCGGGCTTTCTCGCCTCGAGCGGCTTCAACATTTCCGACGGTATGGTCGCGCCGTCCAGCGCCGCCGTCCCGCGGCTGTATTTTATGCCGAGGTCATTCAGCTTCGCCTCGACCTGATCCATCGTCTTGAAATCTTTCGTCGCCGCGGCGAGCAACTCCATGTCCTTCTGCGGCGGGAACGAAACCTGCTCGACCTGGAAAACCTGCCGCTTCGCGAATTTTTCCGGATGAGCGGCGATATACGCGCCGGTCTCGTCATTCGAGATGGCGGCGACCTTCGCGCCGAGCTCGCGCTGGACATATGCGCCGGCGAGAACCTGTTCGCGCGACCGCAAGATGTCGAGACGAGTGGTCGGTTCGCGGTCCAGCTTCGCCGCGATCGCCTGCTGGACGAGATACTTGCGCTCGAGGATGCGGCCCAAAACGGTCTTGACCACCTGGTCGCTGCGCTTGTCGGCGGGGATGTTGTCGATGCGGAGCTCGTTGTCGAGCTCCTGCTGCGTCACATCGTCTTGACCGACATGCGCGATGACCTGCCCCGTGACGGCTTGGGTCTCTTCTTGCTTGTTGCATCCCGCCAACGCAGTCGCGCCCGCGACCGCCAAGGCCATGGCGCCGACGCGCCAGCCTCTCTTTGAAAACCCCGAAGCATCAAACAAAAGCTCTTCTCCCAAGTTGGTCGCGTCGCAGCTTGTCGTCGCCGCGTCCGCTGCCGGCCCCGCTATAAGGCGCTTTCGACATTTTTGCGAACGAAGCTTACGCACAAATGGGCAAAGACCGCTCTTTTTCGGGCGCCATAAGCAACCCGTCCGACGCGCCGTCGCCGCGATAAGCGCCTGCGCTTTTCGGCGACGCCCCCTGTTTTGCTTGCCCGCGGCCAAACAAGATGGAACCTGCGCCTGGCGCCGCGCTGGCGAGTCGCGCTGGTCACGCCAGTCGGGCTTCGGGAAACACGAAAGCATGTTCAAGCGACTTCCGGTTCTGTATCAGTCCGCGGTCTACAGCTTCCGCGGCGGCTTTCTCATCCGTCCGTTTGTGATTGTCCTCGGGCTCGGGACGGCCGGGGCGGTTCTTTCGGCGTTGGAAGAGCAGTTTCCGCAAATTCGGCGGATCGTCCCGGAAGTGCTGTTTCCTTCGCAGGCGGACCCACAGGTCGCCCAGGCCATCCTCACGAGCATCGCGACCTCGACGATGACCGTCGTTTCGATCGTCTTCGCCATTCTCTTGATGACGCTGACCCTCGCCTCGACTCAGTTTTCTCCGCGGATCCTGATCAGTTTCGTCCGCGATCGCGTCACCCAATGGACGCTCGGCATCTTTCTCGGCACGTTTTCCTACTGCATCGCCGCGCTTCCGGCCGCCCGTTCGCTTCCAACGCCCTTCGCGCCGGTTGTCACTGTCGTCGGCGCGATGGCGCTCGCGCCGGTCTGCGTCGGCTGGCTGATCTACTTCATTCATCACATTTCGAACGCCATAAGCGTCAATCACATCGTCGATCGGATCCGCCGCGAGACCGAGCTTGTGATCGACGAGCTCATGCCCTATCCCCGGCCGGCGCACCCGGATGTGGCGCTCGGCGCCTCCCTCGGACAATTGATGCACGTCCTCGCGAGCCGCCGATCAGGCTACATCCGGTTCGTCGACATCGGACTCCTGAATTCGCTCGCCAAGTCGTATGGAGTCTGTCTCAGGTTGGAGCGTCGCGTCGGTCAATTCATTCCGGCTGGCGGCGCCTTGATGCGGACCACACACGGCGATCGCATTTCCGAGGAGCGCGCGCTTCAGCTTATCGCTGCGGTCGACGTCGGCCCGACGCGCACTATGCAGCAGGACATCGAATTCGGCGTCGTACAAATCGTCGACATTGCATTGCGGGCGATCTCGCCGGCAGTCAACGATCCGACGACCGCGATCAGCTCGATCGATCAGCTCAGCTCCATAATGATCCGGTGGACAAGCCGGGCTCCGCCGCGGAGCTGCTACTACGACCCGCCGCACGTTCTCCGGGTCGTCGTTCCCTGGATCGATCTCGACGGCCTCCTCGATCTGGCTTTTGAACAGATCCGCCACTATTCGATCTCGGACGCTGCGGTCAGCCTGAGAACTCATGCGCGCATTGGGCGACATTTCGAGCACGACCTTGGATCCAATCGTCCGCCGGCGTCTGCTCGAACGCGGCAAGCGTGTGATAGACGGCTGCGCCGGTAAGGTTCAGGAGTTCGACCTCATCAGGCTTCGAGCGCGGCTCGCTCGGCTCGAATCCGAATTGTCGTAGCAGCTCAGCCGGGTTGGGCCCCGGGCGAAAGCGCGCCATGAAGCTGCTCGGCCATTGACAGGATGTCGCAGCGACGCTGTGACGCATTCGCCTCTTGGGCTCAACGGGACGATAAGAAGCAGGCGAGAACGGCAAGCAAGGACGCCAAGAACGTCCCGCGCCGCATGTCCTCGGCGCGGATCTTTATTGAATCCTTATGCGGTCGGTCGCGCTTCCGTATCGAAATTTTACGTCGCAGCGCGATAGACAGCGCCGTTCGGCTCGGAGGGTTTCATGCTGGATGTCGTGTTTATAGCGCTCGGGTTCGTGGTGATTGCCGTGATGGCGGCTTACGCCGAGGGTCTACGTCGGCTTTGAGGAGGCCAACGATGATTGAACCGATCTTCGGACTGATCGTGGCCGTCGGGCTCGGCCTCTATCTGCTCTACACCTTGCTTCGTCCCGAGAAATTCTGATTTCGAGGATTTTCCAATGACCCTTGTCGGCTGGCTGCAGATCGCGTTGACGCTTGCGCTCGTGGTCGTCTGCGCCTTTCAACTCAGCAAACTAATCGCAGCCGTTTACGCCGGCGAAAGAAACTTCCTGACGCCCGTGCTCGGTCCGGTCGAGCGCGCCTTCTATCGGCTGGCGGGCGTCGACCCGGCGCGGGAGCAGGGCTGGTTCGCCTACACGGTCGCGATGGTCGTCTTCTCTGTCGCCGGCTTCCTCTCGCTCTACGCCATCCAGCGGCTGCAGAACTTTCTGCCGCTGAACCCGCGCGGCTTCGACGCCGTCGCGCCCGATCTCGCTTTCAACACCTCTTCCAGCTTCATCACCAACACGAACTGGCAGAACTACGGCGGCGAGACGACCATGAGTCATCTCACCCAGATGCTCGGCCTCACCGTGCACAACTTCGTCTCGGCCGCGACGGGCCTTGCAATGGCGTTCGCGCTGGTGCGCGGATTTGCGCGCTCGTCGGCGGCGACGGTCGGGAACTTCTGGGTCGACCTGACCCGCGTCACGCTTTACATCCTCCTCCCGATCTCGGTCGTCGGCGCGCTCGCGTTTGTCGCTCTCGGAATGCCGCAGACGCTCGCCGGCGCGATCGACGCGACAACCCTCGAGGGCGCGAAGCAGACCATTTCGATCGGGCCGGTCGCGAGCCAGGAGATCATCAAGGAACTCGGCACCAATGGCGGCGGATTCTTCAACGCCAACGCCGCTCATCCGTTCGAGAACCCCAACGCCTGGACCAATTTCTCGAGATCTGGGCCCTGCTGCTGATCCCCGTGGCCTCGGTGCTCGCCTTTGGCCGCTGCGTCGGCGACTTGCGCCAGGGTTGGGCCATTCTGGCGGCGATGGCGATCCTCTTCGTTGTCGGCATCGGGGTCGCCTACTGGTCGGAGGCGGCGGGCAACCCGATCCTGACGGCGCTCGGCGTGGACCCCTCCGCCGGCAATCTCGAGGGCAAAGAGGTTCGCAACGGCCAGGCGATGTCGATTCTATACACTGTGGCCACCTCCGGCACCAGCACGGGCTCGGTCAACAATATGCACAACTCGCTGACGCCGCTGGCTGGCATGGTTCCGATGTTCAACCTGCTCGCCGGCTGTATCTGGCCGGGCGGGGTCGGCGCCGGGCTTTACGGCTTCCTCGTCCTTGCGATCATCGCGGTGTTCATCGCCGGGCTGATGGTCGGCCGCACGCCCGAATATCTCGGCAAGAAGATCGAGACGCGGGAGATGAAGTTCGCGATGCTCGCGGTGCTGATCTATCCGCTGATCGTGCTCGGCTTCACCGGCGCGTCCGTGCTGCTCAAGACGGCGATCGACAGCCTCGGCAACAACGGCCCGCACGGGCTCTCCGAAATCCTCTATCTCTTCGCCTCGAGCAACGCCAACAACGGCTCGGCTTTCGCCGGGATCAACGGCAACACGCTCTGGTTCAACACGACGGGCGGCCTCGCCATGCTGCTCGGCCGTTTCGCCTATGTCGTGCCGGTCCTGGCTATGGCCGGATCGCTGGCGGCGAAGAAGAAGGTTCCGGCCTCGGCCGGCACCTTCCCGACCGACGGCCCGCTGTTTGTGGGTCTCTTGGTCGGCGTGATCGTCATTCTCTACCTCTTGCAATACTTCCCTGCCCTGTCCCTCGGGCCGGTGGTCGAGCACTTCCTGATGCTCGGCGGCAAGACCTTCTGACGGGAGCCTGATTCATGTCGAAGAAAGCAAAGCCCCAAGGGCTGTTCGACCGCAAGATCATCGGCCCTGCGGCGATCGCTGCGGTGCGCAAGCTCGATCCGCGCTCGCTGGCGAAGAATCCGGTCATCTTTGTGACCGAGGTCGTCTCGGTCCTGGTGACGCTGTTCTTCGTGCGGGATCTCATCGCACAGGACGGGGTCGCGTCCTTCACGGGACAGATCGCCGCCTGGCTCTGGTTCACGGTCCTGTTCGCCAATTTCGCCGAGGCGGTGGCGGAAGGTCGCGGCAAGGCGCAGGCCGACACCTTGCGCCGGGCGCGCACCGACACCATCGCCAAGCGCTACGTCGATCCGAAGAGACTGGACGGCTCCGTGCAGAGCGTCAACGCGCTCGACCTTCGCGCGGGCGACATCGTTCTGGTCGAGGCGGGCGAGCTCATCCCGAGCGACGGCGACATCATCGAAGGCGTCGCTTCCGTCAACGAATTGGCCATCACCGGCGAATCCGCCCCCGTCATCCGCGAGGCGCGGCGGCGACCGATCGGCCGTCACCGGCGGAACGACGGTGCTGTCCGACTTCATCAAGGTCCGAAATCACGGCCTCTCCGGGCTCGACCTTCCTCGACCGCATGATCGCGCTCGTCGAAGGGGCCGAGCGCCAGAAGACGCCGAACGAGCTGGCGCTGTCGATCCTGCTGTCAGGCCTGACCATCATTTTTCTGATCGTCTGCGTCACGCTCTGGCCGATCGCCAAGTATTCGGGGACGGTTCTTTCGGCGACGGTGCTGATCGCGCTTCTCGTCTGCCTCATTCCGACGACGATCGGCGGCCTCCTGTCGGCGATCGGCATCGCCGGCATGGACAGGCTGATCCGCTTCAACGTCATCGCGACCTCGGGCCGAGCGGTCGAGGCGGCGGGCGACGTGGACACGCTGCTTCTCGACAAGACCGGCACGATCACCTTCGGCAACCGCATGGCGACAGAGTTCATTCCCGTTCCCGGCGTCAGCACGAAGGAGCTCGCCGCGGCGGCATTGGCCTCGAGCCTTGCGGACGAAACCCCGGAGGGCCGTTCGATCGTCGCGCTCGCCAAGGGAGACCACGGCATCCCGGAACCGGAATTTGACCCGGCAACGACCACTGAGGTGCCTTTCTCCGCCCAAACGCGCATCTCCGGCGTCGATCTCGCCGGCCGGTCGATCCGCAAAGGGGCGGTCGACTCAATCCTGCGCTATCTCAAGACGACGATGGACAGGACGCCGTCCGAGTTCCGGCTCGCGTTCGATCGCATCGGAATGTCGGGCGGCACGCCGCTTGCCGTGGCCGACAAGGGAATGCTTCTCGGCGTCATTCATCTGAAGGACGTCGTGAAGCCGGAAATCAAGGAGCGCTTTGCCGCCCTGCGCGCCATGGGGATCCGCACCGTCATGGTCACGGGCGACAATCCGGTCACCGCCGCCGCGATCGCCTCCGAAGCGGGCGTCGACGACTTCCTCGCCGAGGCGACGCCGGAGGAGAAGCTCGCCTACATCCGCAAGGAGCAGTCCGGCGGGCGACTCATCGCCATGTGCGGCGACGGAACCAACGACGCGCCGGCGCTCGCCCAGGCCGACGTCGGGGTCGCGATGCAGACCGGCACGCAGGCCGCGCACGAGGCGGGCAACATGGTCGACCTCGACTCCAACCCGACCAAGCTCATCGAGATCGTCGAGATCGGCAAGCAGCTGCTCATGACGCGCGGCTCGCTGACGACCTTCTCCATCGCCAACGACGTCGCGAAATATTTCGCCATCCTGCCGGCCATGTTCCTTGCGACCTATCCGGCGCTCGCCGCGCTCAACGTGATGCGGCTGGCCTCGCCCCAGTCGGCGATCCTGTCGGCCGTCATCTTCAACGCGCTGATCATCATCGCGCTGATTCCGCTGGCGCTGAAGGGCGTCGCCTATCGGCCTGTCGGGGCGGCGGCGCTTCTGCGGCGGAACCTGCTCGTCTACGGCGTCGGCGGGCTCATCCTGCCGTTCATCGGCATCAAGGCGATCGACCTCGTCGTCGCCGCCCTGCATCTGGCTTGATTTTCGGGAGTTTATCGATGCTCCAGCACATCCGTCCGGCAGTCGTGCTGCTGATCCTGTTCAGCGCGCTGACCGGCCTCGTCTATCCGCTGGCGATTACGGGGATCGCGCAACTCGCGATGCCGGCGCCGCCGACGGCAGCCTCATCGAAAAGAACGGCGTCGTCGTCGGCTCGGCTTTGATCGGGCAGAACTTCAAGACCGACCGCTATTTCCATCCGCGCCCATCGGCGACGACCGACACGGACCCCAACGATTCCACGAAGACGATCGACGCGCCGTACAACGCCGCCAATTCCACCGGCTCGAACCTCGGCCCGACCTCGCAGAAGCTGGCCGATCGCGTCAAGGCGGGCATCGAGGCGTGGCGGGCGATGGCGGGCGCCGGCCAAGTTCCGGCGGACGCCGTGACGACCTCGGCCTCGGGCCTGGACCCGGACGTTTCGCCTGAGACCGCGCTCGCGCAAGTCGCTTCGGTGGCCAAGGCGCGCGGCCTCGACGAGGGTCAGGTGCGCGCGCTGGTCGAGTCCTCGATCGAAGGCCGCGCTCTTGGACTGATCGGCGAGCCCCGGGTCAACATTTTGCGGCTGAACCTGGCGCTGGATCAGCTGAAGTCGTTGTAGACTAAACGACGCTGTCGGAGCGGAACCGACGCCGGTCTAGGCAATAACACGGCCGGCGCGCCTGCAGCAGAAGCGGCCGACTTCCAGGCTTTCAAGAACGCCCTGCGCGCCGGGAGGCCCTCTTCTCGACAGTCCTCCGGCTACGACCATGGTATACTACAATTTTGACCTCCGCTCACTACGTAAGCACTGGAGGGGGAACGCCCAGATTGCATAACGAATAACGACTTCGACCTTCGTCGAAGAAGGGGTTTCTTGTCCATGAAAAAGGCTGTGTCACTCCTCTTGACGGCTTCCATCGCCGTCGCGTTGGCGAGTGCCGACGCCATGGCGGCGGGTTATCCCAATTCGCTCCACATGACCTGCGCTCAAGCCAAGGATTATATCGCCAAGAACGATGGAGCCATTCTTGCAACCGGAAACAAGTACGCAAGTTTCCACTCATCCTATTGCTCAGGTCAACCCGCGTACGTTCGCACCAAAGACGAATTGTATTGTTTCGTTGGACTGTATTGCGACTGCAATACAACGTACTGCGCCCAATCGTACTTCCAAGGGACCGACTAGAGCGATTTCTTTCTCTAGGAGCGAAGCGACGAAGCAATCCAGGGGATCGTAGGTGTCGCTTCGCCCTTCGCTGCGAGCGCGCATCCGTCCGGTCGTTCTTTTGACTGCTGCGGCCAGCGCGTCGCTGAGAAAAGCGATGCGGCGATGGAGGCCGCGGGACCGCCTTGCCTTCGTGAGCAGCGGCGCCCTGGGCCCTTATGGAATCGTTACACGGAGAGGTGAATTCCGTATCGATCGCTTACACGACCAAGGCTTATCCACGAGCGCGAGGAAAGTACGGAGTAGTTGCATGCGAAGGTTCTTAGCCGACGGAACGGTGACCCGGGCCTCCCAACTGAATATTCGAGCTCTTGATCGTCGGCGCGCTTGCGAGCCGCCGTCGCCCGCGAACGTACTTGCGCGTCTCGGGGTGCTGCTGTTGGTCGCATTCTGCTTTGGATTGGCCGCGCAGTTTCTGGTCGGCGCGCCCTAGTACATGATTGACCCGATCTCTCCATAAGCGCCTCAGGACCCGAACGGTGTTCGGGATCGGCGCGCCCGGCTACAGCCGAAGCTTCGCCATGAAACCCCTTTCAGTCCTCTTTTGGGGCCTCGTTCTCGTCACGGTGGGCGTCAGCTTCCGCTGGGGCAGCATGGCCGGCCTGATCTTCTTCGTCTTCACGCTGATGATCGGCGCGGTCGCCGCTTCTCATTGGGCACTGCAATGACTGGCGGCGATCGGCGGAGGAATGCGGGTTCGGGAGGCCGGCTCAGGCGCGAAGCTGCCCCTGTGAGCCAACGCGATTCCAGCTCCGGGCGACACTTTACGGCTGAATTTGGCGCTGGATGAGCTAAAGTCGTCGCGACGAACGACGAGTCCTGATGGCCCAATCGAGCCGGCCCGACGACGGACGCCCCAATCCGGACGCGCTCCTGGCGGCAGCGCGGCGGGAAACTGTCGGCCGGCTGAAGGTGTTCGTGGGCGCCGCGCCCGGCGTCGGCAAGACCTACGCGATGCTGCAGGGCGCGCGCCGCCTGAAGGACGAGGGCGTCGACGTCGTCGTCGGCCTCGTCGAAACGCACGGCCGCGCCGAGACAGGCGCTCTCCTCGAGGGGCTCGAGGTTCTGCCGCGCCGCATGGTCGAGTATCGCGGTCACACGATCGGCGAGTTCGACATCGACGCGGCGCTCGAGCGGAGGCCGAAGCTCATCGTCGTCGACGAGCTCGCTCACACCAACGCTCCCGGAAGCCGCCATCCCAAACGCTGGCAGGACGTCCAGGAGCTGCTCGACGCCGGCGTCAACGTCTGGACGGCGCTCAACATCCAGCATCTCGAAAGCCTCGCCGATGTCGTCTCGAGGATTTCCGGCGTCGTCGTGCGCGAGACGGTGCCCGACCGCGTGCTTCAGGAGGCGTCCGACGTCGTCCTGGTCGACATCACGCCGGACGAGCTCATTCAGCGCCTGAACGAAGGCAAGGTCTACGTGCCCGAGACGGCGCGGCGCGCGACCCAGAACTTCTTCACCCCCGGCAACCTGACGGCGCTGCGCGAGCTCGCGCTCCGCCGCACGGCCGACCGGGTCGACGACCAGATGGTCGACTATTTGCGCCAGAAGGCGATCGAGGGCCCGTGGGGCGCCTCCGAGCGCCTGCTCGCCTGCGTCGGCGCGGACGAAGTTTCCGAGCGCGTCGTGCGGCGGGCCGCCCAGCTCGCCACCTCCCTCAACGCCGCCTGGACCGCGGTCACCATCGAGCCGGTCGTCCGGGAGGGGGACGCCCGGAAGGCGAACCAGATCGCCAAGACCTTCAGTCTCGCGGAGCGGCTCGGCGGCGATACGATGCGACTTCAGGGCAGCGACTATCCGGCCGAGATCCTGCGCCTCGCGCGCCGCGAGAACGTCACCCAGATCGTGATCGGCCAGTCGGGCTCGGGATTCTGGGGGCGACTGATCGGCCGTTCGCTGCCGGAACAGCTTATCCGCCAAGCCGGCCCGATCGAGGTTCATGTCGTCTCCAGCGAGGAGGCGAGGCCTTCCGCCTGGCAAAGGTTCAAGCCGAATTTCACTGTGGAGGGGCTGAACGCGGAGATCGTCGCGGCGCTTGCGTCCGTCGGTTGCGCCGTCCTCGTCGGCGAGGCGCTGACCACCGCGCTCAAGCTGCCGAATCTCTCGATGATCTTCCTGACCGCCGTGCTGTTCAGCGGCGTTCGTTTCGGCACGCGGGCCGCGGTCATCGCCTCGTTCGCGTCGTTCGTCGCCTATAATTTCTTCTTCATTCCGCCCCTCTACACCTTCACGATCGCCTCGCCGCAGGAGCTTTTCGCGCTTCTGATCTTCCTCGCCGTCGCCGTGCTGACCGGCTCGCTGACCGGGCGCGTGCGCGACCAGCGCGAAGGCGTGATCAAGAACGCCGAGATCATGCGGTCGCTCTACGACTATTCCCGCAAGCTTTCGGGCGCCTCGAGCGCCGACGACGTTCTGTGGGCCGCGGCGGCGCACCTGCACGCAACCTTCGGCGGCCGCATTGCGCTCCTGGCGCCGGAGGGCGACGATCTGCAGATACGGGCCGCCTGGCCTCCCGACGCCCAGCTCGACGCCGCCGCGATCACGGCCGCGCGCTGGGCCCAGCAGAAGAACGAGCCGGCGGGGTGGGGGACAGGCACCCTGCCGAGCGTCGGATACCAGTTTCGCCCGCTCGTCGCGGCGCGCGGGCCGATCGCCGTCTGCGGATTCGAGCCGCATTCGCCCGAGCAGCCGATTACGGCGGAAGACGAGCGCGCCCTGACCGCGATCCTCGATCAGACCGCGATCGCGCTCGACCGGGCGCTGCTCGCGCGCGAGGCGGTGAAGGCCGCGACCATGCAGGAGAACGAGAAGGTGCGCGACGCCCTGCTCGCCTCGCTCTCGCACGACCTGCGCACGCCCCTGTCGGCCATCGCCGGCGCGGCCACCTCGCTGCGCTCGCTCGGCGACAAGATGAGCCCGGCGGAACGGCTCGAGCTTCTCGCCTCCATCGAGGAGGAAACGGCGCGGCTGTCGCGCTTCGTCGCGAACCTTCTCGACATGTCGCGCATCGAAGCGGGCAACCTCAAGGTCAATCGCGACCTCGTCGACGTCGCCGACGTCGTGCAGGGCGCCGCCGAGCGAAGCCGCAAGGCCTTCCCGAAGCAGCCGGTGCGCGTCAATCTCGCGCCCGACCTGCCGTTCGTGCGCGCCGACGACAGGCTCCTCGAGCAGGTGCTGTTCAACCTGCTCGACAACGCGCACAAATACGCCGCCGACAGCGGCGCGACCATACACGGGCGCAGGGAAGGCAACGAGGTCGTCCTCAGCGTCACCGACGAGGGGCCGGGAATCAAGTCGACCGATCTCGAGCGCGTGTTCGAGAAATTCTATCGCGGCGGCCGGTCTGACGGCCGCAAGCCCGGCACGGGCCTGGGCCTGTCGATCTGTCGCGGCCTCATCGAGGCGATGGGCGGCACGATCGTCGCGCAAAGCCCGGCGGTGCGGAGGAGGGGGACGCGCATCGTCATCCGCCTGCCGGCCGCAGAGCCGACGCAGATCGAGATGAGGCCGGCGCGATGAAGGGCTGTCGCGTCCTCGTGGCCGACGACGAACCGCAAATCCAGCGCTTCCTGCAGGTCGCGCTGACCGCCGCCGGCTACGAGGTCTTGACGGCGGAGACCGGGGCGCAGGCTTTGCGTCAGGCCGCGACCGGGGCGCCCGATCTCATCGTGCTCGATCTCGGGCTGCCGGACCGCGACGGCAAGGATGTTTTGCGCGAGATCCGCGAGTTCTCGCGGACGCCGGTGATCATCCTCTCGGCGCGGGACCGCGAATGGGAAAAAATCGAAGCGCTCGATCTCGGCGCCGACGACTACGTCGAGAAGCCGTTCGGGATCGGCGAACTGACGGCGCGGCTTCGCGCCGCGCTTCGGCACAGGGCGAGCGAGGCCGAGCCCGCTCAGCGGATCGAGATCGAGGGCGTCGTCATGGACTTCGACAGGCGCCTCGTTATGCGCGACGGCGTTGCGGTCAAGCTGACGCCGAAGGAATACGATCTCCTCGCCGTCCTTTTCCGCAACGCCGGCCGTGTCGTCACCCACCGCCAGATTCTCTCCGCCGTGTGGGGACCGGCGCATGCCGAGGACACGCAATATCTGCGCGTCTTCGTCGGCCAGTTGCGCGCCAAGATCGAACGCGATCCGACGGCCCCGACAATCGTCAAGACGGAATCCGGTGTCGGCTACCGGGCTGCCGAGCCTTGAGGCGCCGCGCCGCTTCGACGTGAGCTTCTGATGAAATCCTCGGCGCCGGCGCAGCGAAATTCGGCGCCGGCGACCCGAATCTCCTCTGAAATGTCGCTGGCATGCTCGTTGCGAGGTTGAAAGAGGCCCGAGGCTCGTTTGGGCCGGAACTCAAGGCCCCATTCGACGGGGCGCACTCGACGAGGTCACGCATGTCCTTGACAAAACGAATTGTTTCGCACGCGGCGGGAGCGCTGGCGCTAGGAGCGCTGGCGCTCAGCGCCACCGCCGCCTGGGCGGAAGACACCATCAAGGTCGGCATCCTGCACTCGCTCTCGGGCACCATGGCGATCAGCGAGACGACGCTCAAAGACGTGATGCTGATGCTGATCGACGAGCAGAACAAGAAGGGGGGCCTCCTGGGCAAGAAACTCGAGCCCGTCGTCGTCGATCCGGCCTCGAACTGGCCGCTGTTCGCCGAAAAGGCGAAGGAGCTCATCGAGAAGGACAAGGTGGCGGTCGTGTTCGGCTGCTGGACCTCGGTGTCGCGCAAGTCGGTGCTGCCGGTGTTCAAGGAGGACGACTCGATCCTCTTCTATCCGGTGCAATACGAGGGCGAGGAATCCGAGCGCAACGTCTTCTACACTGGCGCAGCGCCCAATCAGCAGGCGATCCCCGCCGTCGACTACCTGATGAGCGAGGACGGCGGCTCGGTGAAGCGCTGGGTGCTGGAAGGCACCGACTACGTCTATCCCCGCACAACCAACAAGATCCTCGCCGCCTACCTCAAGTCGAAGGGCGTCAAGGACGAGGACATCATGATCAACTACACGCCGTTCGGCTTTTCCGACTGGCAGACCGAAGTGTCGAAGATCAAGGCTTTCGGCGCAGCGGGCAAGAAGACGGCGGTGGTGTCGACCATCAACGGCGACGCCAACGTCCCCTTCTACAAGGAGCTCGGCAACCAGGGCACCAAGGCGACCGACATTCCCGTGGTCGCCTTCTCGGTCGGCGAGGAGGAGCTCGCCGGTCTCGACACCAAGCCGCTCGTCGGCCATCTCGCGGCGTGGAACTACTTCGAATTGATCGACACGCCGGAGAACAAGGCGTTCATCGACAAGTGGCACGAATTCATCAAGAAGCCGAACCGCACCACCAACGACCCGATGGAGGCCCATTACATCGGCTTCAACATGTGGGTGAAGGCGGTCGAGAAGGCGGGCACGACCGATCCGGACAAGGTGATCGACGCAATGATCGGCATTGCGGTCCCGAACCTGACCGGCGGAATCGCCACGATGATGCCGAACCATCACATCACCAAGCCGGTCTACATCGGCGAGATCCAGGCCAACGGCCAGCTCAACACCGTCTGGCAGACGCCCGGGACCGTCGTTGCGCAGGAGTGGTCGCCCTATCTCGAGGGCTCGCGCGATCTCATCGCCGATTGGCGCAAGCCGCTCTCCTGCGGCAACTTCAACGTCAAGACCGGCAAGTGCGGCGGGTAGTCTTGTAACCCTCCCGCGGCGAATCCCTTCTCCTCCCCGGGCTTGACCCGGGGATTTGCGGGAGAAGGCGGCCGGAGGAACCGTATGAGGGCCTTTGCGGCGACGACTGTCGAAGGTTGAGCGCAATTCGATGCCGAGCGTCATTCGCCTCGCAATTTCGTTCCTCGCGATCTCCACGCGGGCGGCCGCCTTCGCCGTCCTCGCGCTCTGCGCGAGCGCGACGGTCTCCGCTGCGCGCGCCGACGCCCTCGACGACACGCTGGCGAAATTTCTCGCCGACAAGTTTTCCCAGAGCGAGAAGGCGGTCGGCGAACTGGCGGCGGAGGCGCCGCCGCAGGCCGCGGCGATTCTGGACGCGCTCGGCGACAACCGCCTGATGATCGATCCCGCCGATCATCTGGTCGCCTACAAAACGGCCGCCGGCGCGCTTCTCAACGCCAGGACTGGCCAGCCGATTCCCGCTGCCGACGCCGCGGCTTTCAAGAAAGTGCGGGTCAACAATGCGCTCAGAAGCGCCATCGAAGGCGCGATGGGCTCGCTGACCCTCGCCAATCCCGATCCGCAGAAGCGGATCGCGGCGGCCGAGGATGTGTTCAGGACACGCGACGCCAAGGCGCTGCCGGCGCTCGAGGCGCAGCTCGCCAAGGAAAGCGACCCGCGCGTCGCCGACGCGCTGAGGCTCGCGCATGCGGCGATCGTCGCGGTCAGCGACAGCGCCTCGTCGCAGGATCGCCTCGCCGCGATCGGGGCCTTGAAGGCGCGCGGCGACCAGGACGCGCAGAGCCTTGTCGATCAGATCGCCCAGAAGGCGAGCGATCCCCAGGTCAGAAACGCGGCGGACTCCGCCTTGTCCTCGATCCATGCGCGCCTCATGATGTGGGGCGCGGCGCAGGATCTCTGGTACGGCCTCTCGGCCTCATCGGTCCTTTTGCTCGCGGCGATCGGGCTCGCGATCACCTTCGGCGTCATGGGCGTCATCAACATGGCGCACGGCGAGATGGCGATGCTCGGCGCCTATGCGACCTATGTCGTGCAGCTCCTGCTTCCGCCATGGCTGCAGAACTGGTCCCTCGCCTTCGCCATCCCCCTTGCCTTCCTTGTCGCCGCGGCGGTCGGCGTCGCGATCGAGCGCCTCGTCATCCGCTATCTCTACACGCGGCCGCTCGAGACCCTGCTCGCGACCTGGGGCGTCTCGCTCATCCTGCAGCAGTCGGTGCGCAGCCTGTTCGGCGCCAGCAACCGGCTGGTCAGCAACCCGCCCTTCATGTCGGGAGCTTTCCACGTCGGCGGGCTCGAGATCACGACCAATCGCCTCTGGATCATTGTGCTGGCGATCGTCGTGTTCGCCGCTCTGCAGCTCGTCCTGCGCGCCACGCCCTTCGGGCTGCAGATGCGGGCGGTGACGCAAAACCGGCGGATGGCGGCGGCGATGGGCATTTCGACGGCGCGCCTCGACATGCTGGCCTTCGGCCTCGGATCGGGGGTCGCGGGCATCGCCGGCGTCGCGCTGTCGCAGATCGACAACGTCTCGCCCAACCTCGGCCAGGGCTACATCATCGACAGCTTCATGGTCGTCGTGTTCGGCGGCGTCGGCAACCTGTGGGGAACCGCGTTCGGCGCGCTGACGATCGGCGTCGCCAACAAGATCCTCGAGCCGCTGATCGGCGCCGTCCAGGGTCAGATCGTCCTGCTCGTCATCATCATTCTCTTCATCCAGAGGCGGCCACGGGGTCTCTTTGCGCTCAAGGGGCGCGCGGTGGAAGCATGAGTCCGCAACTCGACCGATTGGGCCTCGCCTTCGTCGTCATCCTCGCGCTGGCGGCGATCGCGGTGCCTGTGCTGTCGCTGGCCACGCCGGCCAATTCCGCCTTCAACATCCCGCCCTATCTGGTGCAGCTCTTCGGCAAGTATCTCTGCTACGCCATCCTCGCCGTCGCGCTCGACCTCGTCTGGGGCTATTGCGGCATCCTGTCGCTCGGCCACGGCGCGTTCTTCGCGCTCGGCGGCTACGCGATGGGCATGTATCTGATGCGCCAGATCGGCGCGCGCGGCGTCTACGCCAATCCGATCCTGCCCGACTTCATGGTGTTCCTGAACTGGAAGGCGCTGCCGGTCGCCTGGTGGGGGTTCAACTGGTTTTTCTACGCCATGCTGATGGTCGTGCTCGTTCCCGGCCTGCTCGCGCTCGCCTTCGGCTGGTTCGCCTTCCGCTCGCGGGTGACCGGCGTCTACCTTTCGATCATCACCCAGGCGATGACCTTCGCGCTGTTCAAGGAGTTCTTCCGCAACGATTTCGGCTTCGGCGGCAACAACGGCCTGACCGACTTCAAGGACCTCCTCGGCTTCTCGCTGCAATCGGCCTCGACCAAGGCCGCCTTGTTCTCGGCGAGCGCGGTCGCGCTCATCCTCGCCTATTGGGTCGCGCGCGCGATCGTCGGCTCGAAATACGGCAAGGCGCTGATCGCGGTGCGCGACGCCGAGAGCCGCATGCGCTTCCTCGGCTACCGGGTCGAGAACTACAAGCTGTTCGCCTTCGTCGTCTCGGCGGTGATGGCCGGCGTCGCCGGAGCGCTCTACGTGCCGCAGGTCGGCATCATCAACCCGAGCGAATTCGCCCCGGCCAATTCAATCGAGGCGGCGATCTGGGTCGCGGTCGGCGGACGGGCGACGCTGGTGGGCGCGGCGATCGGCGCGATCGCGGTCAATTTCGCCAAAACCTGGTTCACCGGGGCGTTCCCGGACTACTGGCTCTACGGCCTCGGCCTGCTGTTCGTCCTCGTGACCCTGTTCCTGCCCAGGGGCCTGCTCGGCCTCGCGCTGACCTCGCGCGAAAAGAAGCCCCGCATGGAGGCGCCCGCCATCGCCGTCGAGGAGGGGGCCGACCCATGATCGCCTCGGACGATCCGGCTCTCACCTCGTCGCTGCTTTATCTCGACGGGATCAGCGTCTCCTTCGACGGGTACAAGGCTCTGCGCGGTCTGTCGCTGGTGCTGGCGCCCGGCGAAATGCGCGCCATCATCGGCCCCAACGGGGCCGGCAAGACGACGATGATGGACGTCATCACCGGCAAGACGCGCCCCGACGAGGGCGACGTCCTGTTCGACGGCCGGCATGATCTGACCAGGCTCGACGAGGCGGAGATCGCCTCGCTCGGCATCGGCCGCAAGTTCCAGAAGCCGACCGTATTCGAGAACCACACCGTCGAGGACAATCTCCTGCTCGCGGCCAAGGCGCCGCGCAGCGTGCTCGCGACATTGTTCGGCCGCGACGACCGCTCGGCGCGCGAGACGATCGACAGGATTCTCGCCACCACACGGCTCGGCGAGCAGCGCGGCCGCGTCGCCGGGTCTCTGTCGCACGGCCAGAAGCAGTGGCTGGAGATCGGCATGCTGCTCGCGCAGGACCCGAAGCTTCTCCTGGTCGACGAGCCGGTCGCCGGCATGACCGACGCAGAAACGGCGGCGACCGCCGAGCTCCTGCGGCAAATCGCGCGCGATCATTCCGTCGTCGTGGTCGAGCACGACATGGCGTTCGTGCGCGAGCTCGGGGTGAAGGTGACGGTGCTGCACGAAGGTTCGACGCTCGCCGAGGGCACGATCGATCAGGTCAGCGCCGATCCGCGCGTCATCGAAGTCTATTTGGGGCGGTGAGACGTGATGCGGTCTAAGCTTGCAAGTCAGTTCGGGCGCCGCGCGTTATCCTTCCCCAGCTTTGCTGGGGAAGGTGGCCCGAAGGGCCGGATGGGGTGTGGCCCGCCGCCGGGAACCCAACTCGGATTGCGCGATCGCCGCCGCAAACCTTTTTCGCCGCATCGCTGCTTACCGCACCCCATCCGGCGCTTCGCGCCCTCCCCGCTTCGCGGAGAAGGGGGGTGCTGAGCGTCGAGCGCATCGATCTCTTCTACGGCGCGGCGCAGGCGCTGCGGTCGGTGTCGCTCAAGGCCGCAACCGGGCGGATCCTGACCGTGCTCGGGCGCAACGGAGTCGGTAAGTCGTCGCTCCTGCGCGCCATCGTCGGCCAGCACATGACGGCCTCCGGCGCGATCCGCTGGAACGACGAGGACATGACGCGCCTGCCGAGCCACCTGCGCGCCAGGGCCGGCTTCGGCTACGTGCCGCAGGGCCGCGAGATCTTCCCGCTGCTCACTGTGCGCGAGAACCTGATGACCGGCTTCGCCGGGCTGCCGCGCTTCGAGCGGGCCATCGAAGACGAGATCTTTTCGCTCTTTCCCGTGCTCTCCGACATGCTCTCACGGCGCGGCGGCGATCTCTCCGGCGGCCAGCAGCAGCAGCTCGCCATCGCCCGCGCGCTGGTGACGAAGCCGAAGCTCCTCATCCTCGACGAGCCGACCGAAGGCATCCAGCCCTCGATCATCAAGGACATCGGGCGCGCGCTCGTCCATCTGCGCCGGAAGGGCGGCATGGCGATCCTGGTGGTCGAGCAATATTTCGAATGGGCGCGCGACATCGCCGACGACTACGCGGTGATGGACCGCGGCGCGATCGTGCTCTCCGGAACCCGGGCTGAGATGAACGAGGCCGAGGTCAGGGGGCGGATGACGGTGTGAGCAGGCCGGACCCTCTCCCAAGGCGCCTCCAAGGCGCCGCCGCCGCTTGAAAATTCGAGCTTCCCCGCGCTAATCCAGTCAGCATGACTAGATTCGTAAAGACGCCTCCGCCGAGGGCTGGCGACACAACGGGCCGCTGGCTTCTCCAGGACGCAAAGGCGCGCTTTTCCGAGTTGGTGCGGCGCGTTCGCAGCGAGGGCCCACAGCACGTAACCGTTCGCGGCCAGGACGAAGTGGTCGTCGTCTCGGCGGAGGAATTTCGCCGCCTCAGGGGTGACCGGACTGGCGCCGACCTGGTTGAGGCGGTCCAAGCCTCTCCCCATCGCGACGTCGACATCGAGCCGAGACGGGCGGCGATGCCCGTCCGCGAGGCTGATTTTTGACCGGGTGGCTTTTCGATACGAACGTTCTGTCGGAACTGCGCCGGCCAAAGCCCGAGCCCAAAGTCGTGGCCTTTGTCTCCGCGGAGGGAAATCCGCTTCGGGATCGAGCTCGTCCCCGATCCCTCCCGCCGCGCCGAACTGAAAGACTGGCTCGCACACAGGGTGCGACCGATGTTTGAACAGCGCATTCTCCCGGTGAGCTCAAATGGCGACTTCTCGTCGAGGACGGCCGCAAGGCCGGGCGCACCTTTTCCCAGCCAGACCTCATCATCGCTGCGACCGCGCTCTGTCACGGCCTGACCATCGTCACGCGTGACATCGCAGATTTCGAAAAGGCGCGCGTGCCGGTTCTCAATCCATGGCGGGCGGCCGAAATGTGAGCCTCTCCCTGTATTCCTCCCCGTTACCAGGGAGGTCGCCGCGCCTGCGCCCCGGCTCCCCAAGCCCTCGCGGGCTTCGGCGCCGTCGCCTTTGCCTCGGCGCTTCGTTGATCCCGCGCGCTGCGTCCGATAGTCTTTGCGAAAGTCAGGCGAGGAAACGACCATGATTCTCGGTAACATTCTTGTGCATGTCGACTCGACGCCCCGAACGGCCGCGCGGCTGTCGCTCGCCGTTCGCATCGCGGAGCGGGCGGGGGGACGGCTGACCGGAGTTTTCGCGGAAGAGGCCGAGGCCCATGTCGTCGGAACGGTGGCGACCTGGCCGAGCCCGCACTATGCGGCGGCCGCGCAGTCGGCGCGCGAGGCCTTCGAAGCCAGGGTCGCGCCGCTTGGCGAGCGCGCTTCGTTCATCGACCTCAATCGCGGCAGCGATCACGAGATCCTGCACCGCTTCGTCGAGGTCGCGCGCCGCTTCGATCTCGTCGTGCTCGGCCAGACCCAGGACGACGTCGCCGTCCCGGCCAAACTGCCCGAGCAGACGATCGTCGACAGCGGCCGGCCGGTGCTCGTCGTCCCCTACGTGGGGACCTACGCCGACGTGGGCCACCGGCCGCTGTTCGCCTGGCGGAGCTCGCGCGGGGCCGCGCGCGCCGTCGCCGACGCCTTGCCGCTTCTCGCCAAGGGCTGCGAGGCGCTCATCGTCGAAGTGGCGCGGAAGAACGAGCAGCGCGACGAGTTCGCCGATCTTCTCGTCGCCAACCTCAAGACGCACGGCGTCGCGGCGCGCTACCAGCACTTCGTCGTCGACGAGATCTCGGTGATGGACACGCTGCTCAGCGCCGTCTCCGACCACGCCGCCGACCTTCTGGCGATCGGCGCTTTCGATCAGGGGACCCATGCGCTGTTCGGCCACGGCGCCGGCACGCGCCACATCCTCGCCCACATGACCACGCCGGTGCTGTTCTCGCACTAAAGAAGGCTCGCAGGCGCCGGGGCCGAGGGCGGCTTTGGGGAGGCCGGTCCGTCGGCCTTTTCGAGGCGCGACGCTTGCAAGGACGCCTGCGTGCGGCGCAGGCGTTGACGGTCTCGTCGTCGCCGTCTATGAATCGAAGCTTCCCGTGGTCATTTGAGCCGGTCGGCTTGCCGCCACGTTAAACATCGGGCTAAAAGATCGGGGCTCTCCGGACCTCAGCCTCTGTCTTCTGGCCCTCGGGCGCAACGCGCCGGAGAGGAAGGGACCATGACGAGCCCCCGCAAATCCCGCGACCCCCGGAGCCTGCGGCCGGCGACCCAGCTGATTCACGGCGGATCGCTCCGCTCGAGCTTCGAGGAGACCTCGGAAGCGCTCTTCCTCACCCAGGGCTATCTTTACGACACGATGGAGCTCGCCGAGGCGCGGTTCAAGGGCGACGAGCCGGGCTTCATCTATTCGCGCTTCGCCAATCCGACCGTTTCGATGTTCGAGCGGCGCATGGCGCTGCTCGAGGGCGCGGAGGCGGCGAGGGCGACCGCGAGCGGCATGGCGGCGGTGACGGCCGCCCTGATGGGACAGCTCAAAGCCGGCGATCACGTCGTCGCCGCCAAGGCGCTGTTCGGCTCCTGCCTCTACGTCGTCGAGGAGCTTCTGCCGAGGTTCGGCGTCGCTTCGACCCTGGTCGACGGAAGCGATCTCGACGCCTGGCGTGCGGCGGTCCGGCCGAGCACGAAAACCGCGTTTCTGGAGTCGCCCACCAATCCGACGCTGGAGATCGTCGACATCGCCGGCGTCGCCGAGATCATGCATGCGGCCGGGGCGACGCTGGTCGTCGACAACGTCTTCGCCACCCCGCTTCTCCAGCGCCCGTTGCGGCTCGGCGCGGACTGCGTCGTCTACTCGGCCACGAAGCACATCGACGGACAGGGCAGGGTGCTCGGCGGCGTCATTCTCGCGAGCGAGAAATTCATCGCCGACAACATCCACAATTTCCTTCGCCAGACCGGGCCCTGCCTGTCGCCGTTCAACGCATGGACGCTCTTGAAGTCGCTCGAGACGCTGCCTGTGCGGGTGGCGGCGCAGTCGCGCTCTGCGGAGCGCATCGCCGATTTCCTGAGCAGCCATCCGGCGGTGGTTCGCACGCTCTATCCGGGCCGCCCCGACCATCCGCAGGCTTCGCTCGCCCGCCGTCAGATGAGCGGTGGCGGCACCATGCTCGCATTCGAGGTCGCCGGCGGCCGGCAGGTCGCTTTCCGCATGGCCAACGCGCTCTCGATCATCGGGATCTCCAACAATCTCGGCGACGCCAAGAGCCTGATCACCCACCCGGAGACGACGACCCACCAGCGGCTCAAGCCCGAGCAGCGGGCGGCGCTCGGCATCGGCCCGGGGCTGCTCAGACTGTCGGTCGGTCTCGAGGACGCCGACGACCTGATCGAGGATCTGGCGCAGGCGCTCGACAAGGCCCGGCCGAGGCGCGCGGCGGCGGAATAGGCCGCCCCTCCGCGCTCCGGCAGGCGCTACTGTTCGAGCTCGGCCGCTGTCGGCACGCGCCCGTTCGGCGTCAGGCGGTTGATGAGCTGCGGCAGGACAGCGGCGAGCTGGTTCAGAAGCTCCTGCTGGCTCATGCCGGTGCGCGCCGAGAGCTCGTTAAGGACATTGCCGCCGAGGGCGGAGCCGAGCTGCCCCGGCTGGATCGGCTGGTTCTCGCCGGGCCCGACCCAGGAGTTGACATGCTGGCCGGCGCCGCCGGCGGTGAGCCTGCCGATCAGGTCGCCGAGGCCGCCGACCACGCTGCCGGCAGGCGGGTTAGCGGGAATGGGCTGCGCAGGCGGAGGGGCCGGGGGCGCCGATGGCGCCGGCGCGGAGCTCCCGCCGAACAGCTTGCCGAGGATCAGGGCGCCGGCGGCGACGGCGATCGGCGCCGCCAGATTGCCGCCCGGGACCGAATTCTTCAGGACGTCGTCGAACATTCCCATCGCTTCCTCCTTGCCGAGGTCGACTGCGCCCGCGCGCCGCCATGAGGATCGACGGGCGCATCGATCGAGAACGGACCCCGCAGACTACCAGCTTGCGTTTTCCCCGTCCATCCCGCAACAATGCCGACCGCCCGCTCTTGCTTCTTCCTGCCGGCTGGGCGACAGCAGAAGAAGAGGGCGGTCCGGCGGAGGAGACAGGGATATGGGCATTATCAGCTGGATCATTCTGGGCCTGATCGCGGGTTGGATCGCAAGCAAGCTCGTCTACAAGACGGGATCGGGCCTGTTCATGGACATCGCGCTCGGCGTCGTCGGCGCCATCGTCGGGGGCGTCATCGCCCGCCTGGTGGGCATCAACGGCGTCACCGGCGTCAACATCTACAGCGTGATCATCGCGGTCATCGGCGCCGTCGTCGTCTTGTGGGTCTATCACGCAGTCATCGCGCGAGCCTGAGCCGTCGGTCAGTCGGCGGCGCCCCAGCGCGCCGCCGACGCGTCGTCCTCGCCCTTGGCGTCCACCCAGCCTTCCGAGGCGCCGTCCGCGCGGATGGCGCGCTTCCAGAACGGCGCGCGGGTCTTCAGAAAATCGATCAGCATTTCGGCCGCTGCGAAGGCTTCGCCGCGATGCGCGGACGCGACGGCGACGAGAACGATCGGTTCGCCCGGGGCGATGCGTCCGTAGCGGTGGATCGCCGTCACGCCGAGGAGCGGCCATCGAGACTCCGCCTCTCGCGCGACCCGCGCCATCTCCTCCTCCGCCATGCCGGGATAGTGCTCGAGCTCGAGGGCGGTGAGGCGGCCGCCCTCGTCCCGGCAATAGCCGACGAAGCTCACCACCGCGCCGACGTCCTTGCGGCCTGAAGCGAGCCGCGCGGCCTCGGCGCCGGCGTCGAACCCCTCCCGCTGGACGCGGACCGTCGCCATCGCCTATCCGCCCGTCATCGGCGGAAAGAACGCGATCTCGTGGGCGCCGGCGATGGGCGCGTCGCGGCGCGCGTGCACCCGGTCGATCGCCGCCCGCACGGTCGACCGCTTCTCGAAGGCGTGCGCATAGCCCTCGCCTTGTTGCGCCAGCCAGGCGATGAGATCGTCGATCGTGGTCACTGTCGGCGGCGGGTTCAGGTCTTCCTCGGCTTTGCCGACCCGCTCCCGCACCCAGGCGAAATAGACCGCTTTCATGAAGCCTCAAGCGCTGCCGACATTGTCGTAACTCGCCTTCATGTAGTCCCAGCCCGTGTAGAGCGTCAGGATCGCGGCGATCCACAACAACACGATTCCGGTCCTGACGGATCCGGGCATGATCGCCTCGCCCGAGGGTCCCACGATCAGGAATCCCAGGGCGACGAGCTGCGCCGCGGTCTTCCATTTGGCCACCGCCGTCACCGGCATCGGCACGCGCAGCTCCGCCAGATATTCGCGCAACCCGGAAACGAGAATCTCGCGGCACAGGATCACGATCGCCGCCCAAAGCGTCACGCCGGAGATCGTCTGGTTGGCGACCAGCATGAGGATGACCGCGGAGACGAGCAGCTTGTCGGCGATCGGGTCCAGCATCCGGCCGAGCGAGGACTGCTGCGCCCAGGCGCGGGCGAGATAGCCGTCGAAGAAGTCGGTGACGGCCGCCGCGACAAAAATCGCCAGCGCGGTCCAGCGCGCCCAGGGTGTTTGCGGCCAGAACATGAAGCCGACGACCAGCGGCACGGCCGCGAGCCGCGCATAGGTCAAGACGTTCGGCAATGACCAATTGCGGCCGGCCGGCCGCGTCGTCGAAGTAGCCATTTGCGCCGCACCTGACATCGTCGTCTCCCGCCCGTCAATAGTCTCGGCGGAGACAGCGCCGCCCGCCTACAAAAACGGGGAAGAGGCCGAGCCGTTGCGACGGCTTGCGACGAATTCGTCTAAACTCGGCCGACCTCGCACCAGGAGCCCGCCAT
The DNA here is from genome assembly GCA_963819255.1 of uncultured Alphaproteobacteria bacterium. GTDB lineage: Bacteria > Pseudomonadota > Alphaproteobacteria > Rhizobiales > Beijerinckiaceae > Roseiarcus. Next base: position 121,993 of record CAWFVS010000031.1, on the reverse strand, counting down.
GTCGAACGTCCACGTCGTCCGCCACCCCCTCGTCCAGCACAAGCTCACGCTCATGCGCGACAAAACGGTGTCAACGAAAGGCTTCCGCCAGCTTCTTAATGAAATAGGGATGCTGCTGGCCTATGAGGTGACGCGCGATCTGCCGCTCGAGATGGTCGAAGTGGAGACTCCCCTCGCAAAGACGATGCAGCCCGCCATCGCCGGCAAGAAACTCGTCTTCGCGCCGATCCTGCGGGCCGGAGTCGGGTTTCTCGACGGCATGCTCAATCTCGTGCCGAGCGCCCGGGTCGCGCACATCGGCCTCTACCGCGACCCGCAGACGCTGGAGGCGGTCGAATATTACTTCAAGGCCCCCGTCGACGTCGCCGAGCGACTGGTGATCGTGATGGATCCGATGCTGGCGACCGCCAATTCGGCGGTCGCCGCGATCGACCGCCTCAAACGCAGCGACGTGAAGGACATCCGCTTCGTCTGTCTGCTCGCCGCGCCCGAAGGAATCGAACGGCTGACCACGGCGCATCCCGATGTCGAGATCTGGACCGCCGCAATCGATGAGAAGCTCAACGAGCACGGCTACATCGTCCCGGGACTGGGAGACGCGGGAGACCGGATGTTCGGGACCAAATAACGGGGACCGGATGTTCGGCGCCAAACAGCGCCCGCGACGATAGCGGGGCTTTCGCGAGGCCCTCACCGTCGGAGCAAACGCATCTCCTCTCTGGCACGATCGGAGTCGATTCCGCGCGCCCGACCGCGGCGGGCCGCCGCCGTGCTTACAGTATCGGGCGAGCCCGTTACTTCCGACGGCGCCGCTGCTGGCCCAGTCCCATCTGCTTGGCGAGAGCCGAACGCGCCTTGGCATAGGCCGGCGCGACCATCGGATAGTCCGACGGCAGGCCCCACTTCTCCCGATATTCTTCGGGCGACAGATTGTACTGGGTCCTCAAGTGCCGCTTCAACGACTTGAACTTGCGGCCGTCCTCGAGGCAGATGATGTAATCGCTGGTGATCGACTTCTTCGGCGGAACGGCAGGCTTCGCCGCTTCGACGACGACTTGTTGTGCGCCCGAGGCGACGCGCACGATTGCGGCGTGAACGTCGCTGAGAAGCGCCGGGAGCTCGCTTGACGGGACGGAATTGTTCGACACATAGGCCGAAACGATCTCGGCGGCGAGTTCAACGTGGTTGCTGGAATCGTTCATTGCTTTCACTACTCCGAGCGGAAGCCTGAAAAAAAGCGCCTCACCGCGCTCTTCTGTCAGGCCAGCTGTTTGCCCGACCATGACGGGCGTCATGATTCTTTGACGCCAAATGGCGTGTTGGACAAACATCCATATAGCGCACTCGAAAACATGGCACAAGATAATCACTGATAATTTTCATTACAAAGTGGATACTCTTCGGTCGTATACCCGCCGGGCAAACGACACAGGGGAAGTCAGGTCTACACAAGAGAACGATCTGAAGCAGTTGACAAAACAACATGTCCATGTAGGGGACCGGCGCCGAATCAGCCGCGACAGGGCTCTTGCCGGAGAAAACACAGTACACATCGGCGACCTTCGGGCAGAGGTGCTGAGGAAGCCAAGTCGGGGCCGGCCGCAGTTCGACGCGCCGCACCGTCTAGCCGGCGGCGGCTCTTCGCGCGACAGTCGCCGGAGGAGGACAACGCGCGTTCTGTGGATGTCAGGCGCGGGTCAGAACGCTTATATGCCGGCAAACTCAATCAAACGACCGATCATGAGTTTCGATGCAACGCCATAAGACCTCGAGTTTCACCGCCAAGCGCCGGAGCGCCGCCCGCCGCGGCGGCTTGGGCGGCGCCGTCGAGCTTCTCTGGCCCTATATTTGGCCGGCGAATCGCGCCGATCTGAAATGGCGCGTGCTCCTCGCTGTCGCGCTGATGCTGCTGTCCAAGCTCGTCACCGTTGCGACGCCCTATTCCTTCAAATGGGTGACCGACGCGCTGGTGGGAAAGCTTTCGGTCGACGCCGTCCCCTTGCCGCGCGTCCTGGTCGGCGCGGCATCCCTGGCGATGGTCTACGGCCTCTTGCGCATCCTGATGGCGTTGACCCAGCAGGGGCGCGACGCGCTGTTCGCCGCGGTGGCCATGAACGCCGTGCGCCGGCTCGCGCTCGAAGTCTTCGAACACCTGCACCGCCTGTCGTTGCGCTTCCATCTGGAACGGAAGACCGGGGGGTTGACGCGCGTTCTCGAGCGCGGCCGCAACGCCATCGAGACGATCATTCGCACCTCGTTGCTGACCGCGGTTCCGACGGTCGTCGAGTTCGCCCTGGTCGTCGCCGCGATGCTTTATTCGTTCGACTGGCGCTACGTTGCCGCCATCAGCCTGACCGTCGCGGCCTATTTGACTTACACCACCGTCGCCACCAACTGGCGCATCGGCATTCGCCGTTCGATGAACGAGAGCGACACCGACGCCAATACGAAGGCGATCGACAGCCTGCTCAACTTCGAAACGGTCAAGTACTTCGGCGCAGAGCAGCGGGAGGTCGCGCGCTACGACAAGGCGATGGCGCGTTACGAGCGGATGAGCGTGCGCACCTACGTGTCTCTCGCGGTGCTGAACGCCGGGCAGGCGGTCATCTTCACGCTCGGCCTGATCGCCGTGTTGGAGATGTGCGTCCTCGAGATCAGGGGAGGCCACAAGACGGTCGGCGATTTCGTCTTCGTCAACCTGATCATGCTGCAGCTCTACCAGCCGCTCAATTTCATGGGCATGGTCTACCGCGAGATCAAACAGGCCATCGTCGACATCGAGGCGATGTTCGCCATCCTCGAGCAGAATCCCGAGATCGAGGATGTTCCCGGCGCGCCGGCGTTGAAGGTGGGCGCAGGCGACGTCCGATTCGAAAACGTCGCGTTCGCGTACGATCCCGCCCGCCCGATCCTGCGCGGCGTCTCGTTCGAAGCGCCGCCCGGCCACACGATCGCCATTGTCGGCCCCTCCGGGGCGGGCAAGTCGACGATTTCCCGGCTGCTGTTCCGCTTCTACGAGCCGACCGCGGGGCGAATTCTCATCGACGGCCAGAACATCAGCACGGTGACCCAGAGCTCGCTGCGCGGGGCGATCGGCATGGTTCCGCAGGACACGGTGCTGTTCAACGACTCGATCCTCTACAACATCCGTTACGGACGCGACGGCGCCGGCCAGGCCGAGGTCGAGCAAGCCGCCGACAACGCGCAGATCGACGGATTCATCAGCATGCTTCCGCAAGGCTACGCCGCCCAGGTGGGGGAGCGCGGCCTGAAGCTTTCGGGCGGCGAGAAGCAGCGCGTCGCCATCGCCCGCACGATGCTCAAGGCCCCGCCCATCCTGGTTCTCGACGAGGCGACGTCCGCTCTCGACAGCTTCACTGAGCGCGAGATCCAGTCGGCGCTCGAACGGGTTTCGCGCGGGCGTACGACCATCGTGATCGCCCACCGGCTTTCGACCGTGGTCAACGCCGACCAGATTCTGGTGCTCGACAAGGGCGTCATCGTCGAGCGGGGAACGCACGAGACGCTGCTCGCGCTGGGGGGAGTCTACGCGGCGTTGTGGAGCCGCCAGCGCGCGGTCGACGCGGCCGTGGAGACGCTGCGGCAGGCGGAGGCGGAAGAGGAGGAGCTCGAGCGACTTCCCGACATCGCCGGCGCCGATCGCCGTCTCGCCGTCCGCGCCGTGACTTTCCGCGCGTTTGGCGCCATGAGTGCGGCCGGGTCACCCTGAGATCTTGTTCGTGAGCGTCGTCAACTCCCTTCGCCGCAGCCTCGCGCCGATCCATCCCGAAGGCTTTCCATTTGTCGCGGGCTTCGTCGTTGCGACGTTCGCCCTCTGGTGGCTGTGGCCGCCGCTCGGCTGGCTCGGGTTGGTCGCGAGCCTGTGGTGCGCCTATTTCTTCCGGGATCCGGCGAGAGTGACGCCGGTACGCGGCGATCTCGTCATCGCGCCCGCCGACGGCGCGGTCAGTTTCGCGGGTTTCGCTGCGCCGCCGCCCGAGCTCGGACTCGGCGCTTCGCCGCTGCAGCGCGTCTCGATCTTCATGTCGGTGTTCGACTGTCACGTGAACCGGGCGCCCGTCGAGGGGCGCGTCGAGCGCATCGTCTACCACTCCGGCCTCTTTCTCAGCGCCGATCTCGACAAGGCGAGCGAGAAGAACGAACGCAACAGTATCGTGATCGGCGCGCCGTCGGGACACTTCGGCGTCGTGCAGATTGCGGGCCTCGTCGCCCGGCGCATCGTCTGCTTCACCCGGGAAGGCGCGGGCGTGAGCGCGGGCGAGCGCATCGAACTCATCCGCTTCGGTTCGCGCGTCGACGTTTATCTGCCGCCGAATGCGCAGATCGTCGTCGGGCTCAATTCGCGCGCTGTCGCGGGTGAAACCGTGATCGCCGAGATCTCCGCGGCGCCGGAGGGGCGATCGTTCCGACGGAGCTGAGTCCTGTGAACGACGAATCGCAGGCGCCCGGTCGCTTGCCGGGAAGAACGGCGACGAAGCGTCGCGAAGGCGCGGCTTCCGGCCGGTGCCCCTGCGCCTGCTCCTGCCTAACATCCTCACGCTGCTCGCCCTCTGCCTCGGCCTCACGGCGATCCGCTTTGCGATGGAAGGCTCGATCGAATGGGCGGTGAGCGCCATCGCGGGCGCAGCGGTCCTCGACGGGCTCGATGGGCGGCTCGCGCGCGCGCTCAAGGGGACCTCGCGCTTCGGCGCCGAGCTCGATTCGCTGGCCGATTTCGCCGATTTCGGCGTCGCCCCGGCGTTCCTTCTATTCGTCGCCGATCTTCACGCGGTCAAGAGCTTCGGCTGGGTCGCGGCGCTCCTGTTCGCCATGGCCTGCGCGCTCAGGCTGGCGCAATTCAACGTCATGCTCGAGGATCCCGACCAGCCGCCGTGGCGGAAGAATTTCTTCGTCGGAATGCCGGCGCCCGCCGGCGCCATTGTCGGACTTCTGCCGATCTACCTTCGCTCCGCGCTCGGACTCGGCGCGCCGTCGCCGAGCGTCGCCTTTTTCGAATGCCTTTACGTCCTCGCCATTGCGCTCCTGATGGCGAGCCGCGTGCCGCATTTTTCCGGCAAGTCGATCGGCCGCGTGCCGCGCGAGCATCTCGCCGTGGTCATGGTCGGCGTCGCCGCGGCGCTGCTGCTCGGCTTCGTCTTCCCGATGCAGGCGCTGGTTGCGGTCAGCCTCGCCTTTCTCGCCTCGATCCCGCTCGCGATCCGCCGTTACCGTCAGTTCGACCGAACGGGGCGTTAGCATCGATGTTTGCCTCCCGTTCAGCCGCCACGACCGGGAAGGATGCGCGGCCGCCCGAGCGTTCCCTTTTGTCCCAAGATGGGCTAGGTCTTTGGGGCCGACAATTCGCGCCGGCGGCTTGACAGTCTTGTCCAGGCGCCTGCCCAGCGTGCAACAAGGCGTCGCCGACGGCGCGGACGTTCGCCGGCGCCGTCGCGGCGACTCAACTCAAGGAGCCCTATGTCGAAGGAAGAACTGATCGAATTTCCGGGGTACGTGGTCGAACTTTTGCCGAACGCGACCTTTCGCGTCAAACTCGAGAACGAACACGAGATCATCGCCCACACCGCCGGCAAGATGCGCAAGAATCGAATTCGCGTCCTCGCCGGCGACAAGGTTTTGGTCGAAATGACCCCTTACGACCTGACCAAGGGCCGAATCACCTATCGATTCAAGTGAGTTTCGCGTGACGGCGCATGCCGAGCTGAAGACGTTGAGCGCCTCGCAATCGCGGCCTCGTCTCGTGCTCGCCTCCGGCTCCCCCCGCAGGCTCGCATTGCTCGCTCAGATCGGCGTCGATCCGGATTCGGTGCTGCCGTCGGAAGTCGAGGAGACGCCGCATCGCGGCGAATCGCCCCGCCGCCTCGCTCAGAGGCTCGCGGCGGAGAAGGCGGCCCGCTCGGCGCAGGTCGCCTCCAGGGTCCCCGAACTCGCCCCATGCCTGACCCTCGCAGCCGACACGGTCGTCTGCGTCGGCCGACGGATCCTACCGAAATGCGAGATCCGGCACGAGGCGGAGCGCTGCTTGCGCCTGCTGTCGGGCCGCGCCCACCGGGTCTATACCGGCCTGGTCTTGCAGACTGCCGGCGGCGCGGCACGGCGGAGGCTGGTCGAGACGAGAGTCCGGTTCAAGCGCCTGTCCGGCCAGGAGATCGAAGCCTATCTCGCCACCGGCGAGTGGCGGGGCAAGGCGGGCGGCTACGCCATCCAGGGTCTGGCTGGCGCTTTCGTCGTGCGCCTGGTCGGCTCATACACCAACGTCGTCGGCCTGCCGCTCGCCGAGACCTGCGCCTTGCTTGCCGGCGAAGGCTATCATGCCCACCGGCAATGGGCCGCGAATCTCCTGAAATGAGCCCCGACGACAACCCGCCGCGGGAGCGCAAGAGGGAGCCCGCCTGTCCGATCTGCGGCAAGCCCCCCGATCCCCGCTACCAGCCCTTCTGCTCGAAGCGCTGCGCCGACATCGATCTGCACCGCTGGCTGAAGGGGAGATACGTCATCCCCGGCCAGGAGCGGGGCCGCGACACCGAGGGAGACGAGGGGGACGGGTAGGCGGCGGCTTCAGCCTTGGGCCCGGCAAAGCGGCAGATTGGCGCGGCGTTCGCGTACGTCATCGTCCTGGCCGAGGAACGCCGCCTATCTTCTCGCCGACAAGGGACTCGACGTGGGCAGTTGTCTCCGTTTTGAATTTTGACCCTTTGCTGCCCTTCTAACGGGCGGTAAACGCGTGGAAGCGGACTTCGGCTGAAGGCGTCGGTTGCGCACAGGAGCGGCGCTTCTCGCTCCCTGCCTTGATCGCGATACCCTCTACGTCGCGAGGGTCATGGGCCGCGTCTTACACTGGCTTCGGAATTCTGGACAACGAAGTCCCGTGGGGTTAGAGCGTCCTGCCGGGAAAAAGGAGCGACTGAAACGGGTCGGCGTAGTGCACAAGCACGGGTTGCGCTCCATCGATTTCAGCAGCTCGCAAGCGGCTCGTCATCGGGTGCGAGGACGTTCCGACTTTTAGCGCGAAGCCGTCGCCGCGACTGGCATGGAACGGCGTCAACACGCGGATCGCGGTCTTCATCAAGCGCCCGTTGTGAATTCGTAAAGGTCAGGATGTCTTCAGGCGGCGCCGGGACGGAGGGACCTCGGGCGCCCTCGAACGTGCAGATCAGGCCGTTCTGAGAGTCGCGCAAGACCGTCGTGAAGGTCTTGTCGCGTTTCTCGATGTCGATGGCTGCGATGAACTTGTTGTAGCCCCAGATTTCGCGGCCTGCACGCTCCGCCACCGCCGTCGTCACGGGCAAATCGACGACGAAATCAGCCGGCGCGTGATCGCCCGGCGCCCGTGCGAGAACCGTTAGGCCGACTTCATTATAGGGGCCGATATCGGTTTTCCGGTACTCGATACAATAGAGCCGCACGACGGCCTTTCCATCCTCCTGCACGACCGGCTGCAATCCGGTCCCCCCGAGAAGCTCGGCTGCTCGCTCCGCTCGGGCGAGGAACGTGGCAACTAGACATTGAACGTCAAAGTAGCGGATCGGCAACGGGCACTCCGTCCCATCGCCGAGCACGCGTCGCTGGATTTCGAGACCATGCCGCTCAACGCGCGGCGCAGGAACAATCGATTTCACAGCGGAGTTGCTGGGAGGGTCAGTGCCATCTCCAGGCGGTGGGGCGTCTGCGCCGACCCGAGGCGGGCGGATTCCTGCGCGAGGATCTCGAGCGCGCGGGCTACCAAGTCAGCGGCGCACGTCGGCTGACGCGGGCTGCGGCGCGGCGGCGCGGCCCCGGCGCGCAAGGCCTGCGTCGCGAAGAAAGCCGGCCCTTCCGGGATTAAGGGAATCGGCGAAAGCATCGCGATCCATGGGGCTCGCCTCTGGTAGTCTCGTCAAGGATCACCTGCGCTCAAAAGAGGTGCCCCGCTCGCTTCGGGGGCCGTCCCCCCGCTTCTCTCGCCGCGATGCGCCGTCATCGCGCAAGCTTGTCAAGCATCTGCTTGCTCGTTTTCAGGTCAATTGTGTCGAAGCCTTCGGTGAACCAGCGATGCACGCCGAACAGCAGATCGTGCGCCTGTCGCCGCTTGCCCTGGCTCCCCCATAGGCGCGCAAGGCTCGTCGCCGCGCGCAGCTCCCAGAACTTCGTCTGCTGGCCTCGCGCGATCTCGAGGGCGCGAGCGAAATGAGCTTCCGCCCGCGCCGCATCGGGGTTCGGCGAAAGCAACTCGATCTCGCCGGCCGTGCGATAGACCTCGGCCTCGCACCATCGCTCCCTCGTCGTCTCCACCGTGATCATCGCCTCGGCGATGTCGCTCCGGGCCGCATCCAATTGGCCGGTTTCCGCCTTGGCCTGGGCCAGGAACGACAGCCACAGCGGAATCCACATCGTGTTTGCGGTCGAGCGGATCGCGGCGACGCCCGACGTTATGGTTTCGACGGCCGCCGAAAGCTTTCCGGTGAGCGCCAGAACGCTGCCGCGCTGCAAGGTCGCCCAGCCGCCCCAGGCCCGCCCGCCCATCTGATCCTTCACGGTGATGAATTCGTCGATCAGCGCATCGGCTGCTGCGAAGTCGCCGCTCAACGAGTGCTGGAGGACGCAGAAATTCAGCGCGTAGCCCAGAGTCGGCGAGTGGCCGCTCTCCCGCGCGACGCGGATCGCCCGCTCGGCGTCCGCGCCTGCGGCCTCAGGATAGCCGAGCAGCCAGAGCGCGAGCGACCTCCAGGCCAGGCTGGCGGCGCCGACGTCCTGACCGAACCGCGACGCGAGAGGCCGGTGCCCGACGGGATCGTAGAGGGCGATCGCGCGATCGAGATGCGCGCGCGCTTCCCCGACATCGCCGGCGTGGAGCAGCGACAGGCCCATGAGGCGGTGGCCGATCATGCGCGCCCCGCTCCCGCTCTCCTTTTCCGCCAGCGCCAGAAAGTGCGCGGCAAGCTCGCGGGCCACGTCCCCATTGAACGCGACGAGGTTCGCGACCCAGAAGCCGTAGAGAACCGAGAACAACAGAAGCGGATCTTCGGGAGGCTCCCCCTGCGCCTGGGCTTTTTCAATGAGCTGACTCGCCCGCTCGACGGCGGCCCTGGTTTCCTCCGCCGCATAACCGCGGACGTGCAGAAGCGGTGTGATGAGCTCGACCTGGAGGCTGATCTCGCTGCGCCGGAGCTCCGGCGTGCTCGGCAAGGTCGCGATCAGATCGAGCGCGCGTCTGATTTGGCTGGCGGCCTCGTCCAGAGAAGAGCGTTGGCCTGAGCGCTGACCGGCCTTCCCCCAAAGCAGCGCCGCCTTCTCGATCTGTCCCGCCTCGGCGCAGTGGCGCGCCAGCAGCTCCGGTTTGGTCTCCGCGATGCCGCCGCTTTCGAGCGTTTCGGCGATGCGGGCGTGAAGCTCGCGCCGCGGCTCCCGCAACAGGAGACCGTAAGCCGCATCCTGCACGAGGGCGTGCTTGAAGAGATAGCTCGCGTCGGGGGGGCGCCCTGCCGGAACAGGAGGCCTGCGTGAACCAGGCTGTCGAGCTGCGCCTCCAACATCGCGTCCGGCCGCCGCGCGACCTTGGCCAGAAGCTCATGCGAGAATTCCCGCCCGATCGCCGCGCCGATCTGTGCGAGCTCTTTGGCGGGGCCGAGCCGGTCGAGCCGGGCCATCAAAGACGCGTGCAGCGTGGCCGGGACCGTGCTTGTCCTGGGGGGAATCCGTGCGACAGTCCGCCGAGCCTCGCCTTCGGACACCGTTTCCAGCACGGCTTTCGTCATTTCCTCCACGAACAGCGGAATCCCGTCCGCCCGCTCGATGATGTCGCGGCGAAGCGTTTCGTCCAGCGAATGATTGCCGACGATCCGGTCAATTAAAGTCACGACCTTCCAGGACGCCAGGCGATTGAGGGTGATGATCGTGATATGGGCGTGTCCGATCCATGGCGGCTCGAATTCCGGCCGGAACGTCACGACGAATAGGATGCGATCGCTTCCGATCCTGGATATCAGCCGGCCGACCAGTTCGATGCTCGTCGGGTCGGCCCAATGCGCATCCTCGAAGACCATCAGAACAGGCGCGGAGTGGGAGAACGTCTCGACTCGCCGGACGAGCGCGTCCATCGTCTTTTGTCGTCGCTCGCGCGGGGACAGGTCGATTTCTGGGTATCGCCCGTCGTTCGGCAACGAGAGCGTATCGGCGATGAGCCCGGCGTCTTCGATCGGCGCCGCAGTCTGCCGCAGGAGCGCGTCGAGCTTGTCGAGCTTGCCTTGCAGCGTGTCGTCGCGCGCAAAGCCGGCGGCGCGCTCGATGTGGCCGATGATCGGATGAAGCGGGCTGTTCGTCTGCTGAGGGGAGCAGAAGTAGCGCAAGACCGTATGGGGCTCGTTCGCGAGGAGCTGCATCAACGCGGCGGCAAGTCGCGACTTTCCGATGCCGGCCTCGCCGCTGAGCATCACGACCTGGCCCTCGCCCTCGGTCGCCCTGAGCCAGCGGCGCTGGAGCAGATCATACTCTTCGTCGCGGCCGATGAGATCGATCATGCCGCTTGAATGCAGCGCCTCGAAGCGGCTTGAGGAACTGCTCGGCTGCAGCACCGACCAGGCGTGCGTCGGCGCGGAAATCCCCTTCAGCTCCAGCAATCCGAGGTCCTCGAGCTGGAAGAGATTCCCAATGAGCCTGCGTGTGCCTTCGCTGATGACGACCATATTCGGCTTGGCCACGCTCTGAAGACGCTGCGCGAGATTGGGGGTCTCCCCGACAACTCCAGGAATGAGGCTGCCCACCACCACGAGGCCGGTCGCGATTCCGACCCTGATCCGCTGAGCGGGACGCATGGTTAGGCGTGCGACCGCGGCGACGAGCTCAAGCCCGGCTCGCACCGCCTGTTCGGCATCGTCCTCGTGGGCCCGCGGATAGCCGAAGTACACGAGAACGCCGTCCCCCATGTACTGGCCGACGGTCCCGCCAAACCGGCCGATCGTTTCGTCAACGCACCGCGAATAGGCGGTTAAGACGTCCCGAAGGTCTTCCGGATCCATGCCTGTGGCTAGCATCGTCGAACCGACCAGGTCTGCGAACATCACCGTGACCTGACGACGCTCGGCGTCCTCCAGCCCCTTGGCCGCCAGGATCGCCGGACGCGGCGGCTTCATCGGGGCAGTCAAACGCAGAATTCGCCGGCGATCGCCGAGCACGACGCCGAGCTCCTTCAGGTCCTCGTCCGTGAGATCGGGCAGAACGGAAAGATCGATCCGGCTTTCGACGAAGCGGTCCGCGTACTCGGACAAGCCGTTCGCCCGGAGCCAGTCTCTAATCTCCGACAATTCGCTCTCCGCTGCTTCCGGAGGACCGGTCTACACCAAATCGGCCAACCATGCCCGGCAATGGATCGAGGCGTCGTCGAACTTCCGCTTGAACGCCGGAATCGAATAATCGAGCCATTCGCTACGCGTCCCGCCGCGCCATGTAGTCGACGCTGGAGCGAAGCCAGTCGAGATCGGGACTTCTTGGCGCGCCTGCGAACGCGGACCCGTCGAACTCGCGCATGGCGGCTTCTGCAAAGGCGTTCGCAGCGTTCTGCGCCCAGTCCAGGCTTCCGCTGTCGGCGATGATATCGCGCAGCCGCATCACCTCCCGTGGCAGCCGGCGCTCGCGCGGCTTCGCCAGGAATGCGCTTATCCACGCGCGGTCCGCCGCGCCGGCGCGCCCATAAGCGTGGGTGAGCAGAAGGGTCCGCTTGCCCTCCCAGAGGTCTCCCTCAATCTCCTTTCCGTATCGCGAAAGGCTGCCGCTGAGATTGAGAACGTCGTCGGTGATCTGGAAAGCGAGCCCGAGCAGGTAGCCGAAACGGTTGAAGCGATCGAGATTCGCGTCTTCGCCGTTGGCGACGATGGCGCCGATCCGCAGAGGATGAATGAAGCTGTACCAGGCCGTCTTCTTCAGCACGAGCCGCAGATAGTCGTCGGCCTTGACCGACAGATCGTTGTCCCGGACCCAGCCAAGCTCCATCGCCTGACCCTCGAGGGTCTCGACGATGAGATGATCGACTTCGTTGAAAATGCGCAACGCGGCCGCCGGCCCGAGGCGCTCTCCGCTCTTCCCGAAGAGGCGCATGGCGAGCGCGTTCATCGAGTCTCCAGCGTTCACCGCGAGCGGGACGCCGAGGCGCCGATGCATCGTTGCTTCTCCGCGACGCCAGTCGCTGCCGTCCTCGATGTCGTCATGGACGAGAAACGCGTTGTGCAGGAGCTCGAGGCCGGCGGCGGCGGGAAGCGCATGCTCGCCGCGGCCGCCAAGCGCGCGAGCGGCGGCGATGCACAGTGCGGGCCGCAACCCTTTGCCCGCGCGGCCGAGAAAGTCCCGCACGGGACCATAAAGGTGTCGCTGCGGCTCCGAAGTCGGCACTGCGGCCATGAGCGTCTCGGCGAGCATCTCGCGGTACCAGCTCAGGCGCTCGAGGAAGCCTCCCGGACCGACGACGTCGCCGCCGCCCGGAACGGCGTCGACGAGGTTCGCTATCGCCGCTTGCGGCGGGCTAGCCCGGCGGCGTTCATCGGCGTCGGGCCGATCGCCGTCAGTTCGCCGAGCGTCGCTGAAGGCGTCTCCGCTCGCTTCGAGGGCGCCGGCCACGACGCCGACGTATGGGCCGACGCGCTCGAGCAGCGGACGCGCGCTCTCGAGGATGGGCGATGCGCTGCGCAGGGCATGGGCGGCCACCTGGACGAGCAAATCGTCCCACGGCAGGCCGGCCTCGTAGCGTTCCGCGTCGTAGAGCCGCCACGGCGTCAGGATCTCCGGCTCGTGCAGCGGCCACAGCTCGCAGCGCGCGCCCGCGTAGTTCACGGCGTCGAGGATCCCGTTCACCGCCCGCCGAGCCGCCTCGTTCGCGCCCTCCATCGTGGCGAGGTCGGTTTCGGTGCGAACGTAGTCCGCAGCGAGAAAGAAATTCGAGATGGCGGTGACCGGATCGGGACGCAGGGCCCAGGTATTGACCAGGTTGACCAGCAGCGGCTCCGCGCTCAAAAGGAACCCCGGACGCGAAGGATCCTTCTCGATGTCCGCGTCGAGGAACCACGAATGAAGGTCCTGGTCGCGCAGCAGCTCCGCGCCGACATTGATCGGAGCGCTTCAGCTGGCTCCAGGTCTCGCGAACCGCCTCCTCTCGCGAGCATTGCATCGCGGGCCGTCCGTTCGGTCCAGGAGCTGTCCAGTCCGATACGTCGACCGAAATGATGCCGCGCACGACGCGGTCCCCAAAAGTTTCCGCCGGGACGTCGCGCCAGAATTGCAGCTGCGACACGCTCGTCAGCGCCCATTCCGTGTCGATGTGAATCACGTGCCCGCGAGTCATCGGCACGTCGCGGCGCAGATAGAACTGCACCCCGTTCATCCACTCGACGTTGGACGCAAGGACCCGCAGATGGCCGAGCGCCGGGTCGGCCGCCAGAATGGGGGGGCTGAGCAGAGGGGTGATCTGCTCGATCGGCAACGCCGCCAGATAGTGGTCGCCGCTGACAACGGCGCGCTTTCCTTCGCGGGCGAAGGCGACGCCGGCGATCCGTCCATTCTCGCAACGGATTTCCTCGATCTGGGCCTCCTTGACGTACTGCACGCCCCTCCGCTCGAGATAGGCGAGCCACGGGTCGATCCAGACGAGATTCGTCGGCCCGTCGAGGACGCGGTCGGTCGATCCCGCGGTCGGGTTCAGAATTGTGAGCATGAGCTGCACGAAAATGTCGCCGATCGTGCGCGTGCTCGCTTTGTGCGCTTTGGCGGCCACCAGCGAGCGCGTAATGCCCGCAGCGAGGAACTTCTGGTAGGACGCCGAACGCTGCTCGGCGCCGACGAACTCCCACCAGCTCGTCCCTTCGTACTCTCCAATTCGCCGCGCCTTGCACGAGGTCAGAATCTGCCAGACCCGTGCGCCGAAGAACGCAAGATCGTCCGGCGTGAGATCGGTGACGGGCCCGAACGCCACCAGAATGTCGCGCAACAGGGTTCCGGCGTCATTGGGCGCCAGCGGGAAGCTCGCCGGGACCGTGAATGACGGCTTCCCGTACTGGGTGAACTCCACGCGCGTGGTCGGCGTCAGATGGTCCGCCACCTTGCGCCCGTCGAACGACGGAATATTGCGCATCGTGTCGACGACGTGCTTATAAAAACCGGGGAAGAACCGAAAGCCATGCTCGCCGGGCACGAGATGGTCGATCGGACCTGCGGCGCCCGCGGCGAGTTGATGTCCGCTCGTGTCTTCGTCCGTGTCCGCCACCGGGACGCTGCGGGCCTTGCCGCCCGCAATGTCCCTGCGTTCGAGCACAACGACCTCGAAGCCGCGCTCGATCAACTCGTGCGCGGCGCTCATGCCGGCGACGCCGCCGCCGAGGATGACGACGCGAGTGGGCATGGGCGGACCCTAATTAGCCGCCGTTCTGCTGTGGCCCTCCTCTGCATTAGTTGATCGCCTTGCTGTGGCGTCTGCGTTGGTTGGTCGCCTTGCTGTGGCGTCTGCGTTGGTTGGTCGCGTTGCTGTTGCGTCTGCGTTGGCTTGGTCGCCTTGCTCTTGCGTCTGCGCTGGTTGGTCGCCTTGCTCTGACGTCTGCGTTGCTGGGTCGCCCCTCGTGTGTCGCGCTTCCCCTCCTTTTCTTTCCCGCTCCCGTTCCCGTTCTTTCCAAGGCTCAAGTCGGCGATAGCTTCGGCCTCTTTGATGCGGAGGGCGATCTTTTCGCGGAGACGGAAAAGGTAGCGAGGGTGCTCCGTCACCTGCAAGAACTGGATCGCTAGGTCCTGCGCGACCACGAGTTCGATCGGCGCGCCCCCGAGAGCGACGAGCACGCCGCTGTTTTCAGGAAGGGTGGACGAGCGGAGCAGCGGGCCGCCGCCGAGGAACGGCAGAATGCGGTCCTGAGGCAGGACAAGCGAGGGTGAGGGGGTTTGCGCCGCCGGAAAAATCGCTGGCCGAACACCAGCGCGAACGGCCCCAAGTGGCAGCGCCTTTTCAACCTCGCCGATGGCTTTGGAAACACTTGCCACGAGGGCGTCTCCAGGTGGTTGGGCCCATCGGGCAGCGGGACGGTGACTCGAACCCTCCGCCTCGCCGGGCGAGGCTCGTCAGTTTCCTGCCCGCCTGAAGAACCGGTCGGTGAGGTACTTAGGGTCTCCTCGACCCAAAGCCCCGCCGATTCCGCCCACCGTTAATTTTCCAGATGCCTTGGGGGAGCCCGGCGATGTCCCCCGGAGGTGCGAATCTCCCCGAGCCGCCCGGGAACCAATCCGCTGGAAGATCACCGCGTCCTCGAGACGGGCGATGACGTTGGCGGCGCGGCGAAACAGCGTCAGACACTGTTTATCTCGGGTCGGCCATTTGCGCGCCGCGGAACTCGCACTTTCACCTCTAGCGTCGCGAGCCGGACCGTCTTCTGTCCTCGATCCTCAGAGGCGCGGCCTTCGAAGGAATGGCCTTCCGCCGCACGAAATCGGTGTCCGGCGGCAGGGGCCCGTACAGCGGCAGGAATGCAGCCGCCACCCGTGCTCGCTTCGCCTCCTCCTGAACGACCTGATTGACGCGGGCCCACTGCTCGTCCGTCCAGGGAACTTGCGGGCTGTTCGGCATCTGCTCCCCCTTGTTAACGTTGCCTCACGCTTCGTTTCTGTAGGAAACAGCCTCACAGACTTTTGATCGACGCGCAACCGATAAACGTGTTCAGAGACTCACTTTTCCGTCGTCGGCGGGGCCGGCGTCCGCAGACTTCCGTCCGCCAACCTCCACAAGATAAACGTCGGACTCGACCTGCAGCGCCTTCATATCCACCCTTCCCAGGAGCAGGCATTGCGCGCGATTGAGCCATCCGAGGTCCTTGTCGGCCGTGGCGTAGGTCGCCGCGCAGACGAATGGAGGCCAGGGATCGAAGTCTCCCCGCTGAGCGCGGGCGTAGCCCTCCCGTCCGAGCTCGAGATAGCCGTCGTAAGAGGTGTAGATGCGTGCGCCCCGTGGCGTTTCGATGCACCCCCTGACCTGAACGATCGCCACCCCGTCCGGGCGGATATGCATCCAGTCCGCCGCCCCGGGCAGATAGGCTCCCTGGAGAATCGGGCCCGTGAAGCGCGCCTCGGTGAAGCGCCAGATGATGCGTAAGCCGTCCGGCGTGTCGCCGACCACGTCCTTCTGGAGAGCGATCATGCAGGCGCCTAGGAACCTGGAGCTCCAATTCCAGCGCGGCGCCCCGACAACCGGAGACGCCGGCTGACGGGGCGTCTCAGCCGTCGACGCGATTGAACGGACCTGATAGCGAGGATGATCGGCCAACTCCGACAGTCGCGGGGAAATAGGCTGGCCAGCAAAGCAAAGCACCGGCAGAAATTCGACCAAGCCGCCTGTTTGACCCGGCAGCGTCGCACGGAAGACCCGAATGTTCAAATCGTGTCGCCGCGGCTCCATGGTTGCGACAATCTGACGAACAGGTCCTCCATTCACACGGTGCTCGACAATGAGGGTGTGGCCCGGCCTGATCGGCGCGACCGCGGCTTTTACGACGACCGGGACGTCGGGGGCGACGCCGGTGGGCAAAGCAGGCAGATCCGGGCCCCCCCACCAAAGCGTGGAGCCATCGCTGGCGCGCGCACTCTCAAGAGCTGTGCGACATACGGTCGCGATTGGCCCCTGAGGCCCGCGGGGTAACGGCGGCGGTCGCGTTTGGGAGACCACGGGCCGCCTCACAGGAAATGTGGCGCAGTCGCGGTTGGCGCTGTCGGCGACGGGTCAACAAACACAACGCTCTCCACCTTGCAAAAGCTCGCTCGACTAAGCACGCCACTATAAGGGCCTGTGGCGTCGACACACGCAACCGCAAAAATTGAGCACTAAGGCCGCCGGGCGCCAAGCCCACCGGAAATTTCCGCTTTGGTCGGTGAAGCCTATTTCGCGCTCGAATGGAATGACGGCTCTGGCGCGGGCTCCGGTCCTTCCAGAGGCGACCCTTGTAGGCGCGCAATCCGCCCAAAACCGCAATTCAACTCGGCGATGCGGCGATAGGCGCCGGTGAAGGCGACATTGCAGCCTAAATGGAGGAGTATCCTCTGCGAGATGGCAACTGAAAGGGAGCAAGTCGATGCCTGACGAGCGGCTTCGCTGGCCGCGTCTCTCCTACGAGGACTGGAGCGACGCCGCGCTCACGCTGCAACTGTGGACGCAGATCGTCGGCAAAATCCGGTTGGCCTCGACCCCTTGGCTCAACCACAGCTGGCACGTGCCGTTCACCGTCACGGCGCGCGGGCTCGCGACGTCGCCGATCCCGGCCGGAGATGAAATCCTCGAGTTCGAATTCGATTTCCTCCTCCACCGCCTGACCGCCAGAACGAGCGGCGGAGGAGAGCGCGCGCTGCCGCTCGAACCTCGGACGGTGGCCGATTTCTATGCCGAGATCCGCGATCTCCTGAGCGGGTTCGGCCTCGATGTCGCGTTCAACGAGAAACCCTGCGAGCTTCCCGACGCCATCCCGTTTTCGTCCGACCGCGTCCATTCTGCCTACGATCCGCAGGCGGCGCATGATTTCTGGCGGATCCTTGTCAGCGCCGACCGCGTGTTGAAGCTCTTCCGCACCGCCTTTATCGGCAAGGCGAGCCCGGTGCATTTCTTTTGGGGCAGCTTCGATCTCGCCGTCACGCGCTTTTCCGGACGACGGGCGCCGCTGCATCCGGGCGGCGTCCCGGGCCTGTCCGACAGGGTGGTGCGCGAAGCTTATTCGCATGAAGTGAGCAGCGCCGGATTCTGGCCGGGCGGCAAAGCCTATCCGCAGGCGATTTTCTACTCCTACGCCTATCCGGAGCCGCCCGGATTCAGAGACGCCAGGGTGACTCCGCCCGCGCGCTACGAGCCGGCTCTGGGCGAGTTCGTTCTCCCCTACGCCGGCCTGCAGGACGCGAACGATCCCGACGCGATGGTCCTCCGATTTCTCTCCGAAACCTACGCGGCCGCCGCCGATTGCGGCGGGTGGGACCGCGCCGCGCTCGAATGCCCGCTCGGCGCTCCCGGAACGCCCCGCCCGATCGAGTAAACTGGGGTCGGCGCAATGATTTCCCCACGCGGCGAGCGGCGGCGTCGCGTCAGCTCGCTTCGTCCCCCGAAAGCCCGCCGCTGACGCAGGCGATCGCGAAGGCGGTGTTGCGCGCCACCTCCTCGAGCCGGTCGAAGCGCCCCGGCTGTCCGGTGTGGCCCGCCTCCATGTTGGTGCGCAAGAGGACGGGCCCGCCGCCCGTCGTGGCGGCTCGCAGCCGCGCCACCCATTTGGCCGGCTCCCAGTAGGTCACGCGCGGGTCCGCCAGACCGGCCAGCGCCAGGATCGCGGGATAGTTCTGCGCTCGCACGTTGTCGTAGGGACTATAGGCGCGGATCGCGTCGAAGGCCGCCCGATCACGGATCGGGTCGCCCCATTCCAGCCACTCCGGCGGGGTCAGCGGCAGGGACGCGTCGAGCATGGTCGAGAGCGCGTCGACGAATGGCACCTCCGCGATGATGCCGGCGAACAGATCCGGCGCCAGGTTCGCGACCGCGCCCATCAGCAGACCGCCCGCGCTCGCGCCGTGCGCCACGATGCGGCCCGCGCCCGTATACCTCGGCGATCAGATGCCGCGCGGCGGCGAGGAAATCGCCGAAGGTGTTGGGCTTTTTCAGGAGCTTGCCGTCCTCGTACCAGCCCCAGCCTTTCTCGGTTCCGCCGCGGACATGCGCGATGGCGTAGACGAAGCCGCGATCGACGAGCGAGAGGCGATTGCTCGAGAAGCTCGCCTCGACCGGGTGGCCGTAGGCGCCATAGGCGTAGAGAAGAAGCGGCGCCCTCCCGTCGAGCGCCGACATCGCGCTTCATCAGAACCGACACCGGGACGCTCTCGCCGTCCTCGGCGGGGGCGAAAACGAGCCGCGTCAGATAGCGCTCCGGATCGAAGCCGGGGACCTCCCGCTTCTTGACGAGAGTCCTCGCGCGCGTCGCGCAATCGTAGTCGATGATCTCCTCGGACCGGTCCATCGAGGAAAGACTGAAACGCAGGAGGGGCGAGTCGAATTCGTAGACCGTCTCCAGGCGGAGCGCATAGGTCTCTTCGTCGATCGCCATGTCGTGGGCCTCGCCGCTGGCGAGCTCGTATACCGTCATGCAAGGACGGCTGTCCTCGCGCGCCAGCACGACGAGAAAGTTCCGGAACAGCGTCGCATCGGCGATGAAGCGGCCGTCCCGATGAGGGACGACCTCGCGCCAGCTCGCTTCGTTCTGCGCGTCGCGCGGCGCCACGACGACCTTGAAGTCGCGCGCCTGGGCATTGGCGCGGATGTAGAAGCAGTCGCCGTGATCCATGACGCTGTAAAGCAGCCCCGGCCGACGAGGCGCGATCAACAGCGGCTTCGCGGTCGGTCGATCGAGATCGACCACATGCGTCTCTGAAGAGTCGTGTCCGTAGACGACGATGAAGGCCGTGCCGGCCGAGCCGCGTCGCCGCGAGGCCGATGAACCAGGCGGGGTCCGCCTCGGCGAAGACCTCGGCGTCCTCGCTCTGGTCGGTCCCGAGGCGATGCAGCATCACCCGGAACGGACGATGACTTTCGTCCTGCTCGACATAGAGGAGCCCCTTCGAATCGCGCGTCCAGACCATTTCGTCGGCGGCGTTGACGATAAGGTCGCGGAGATCTTCGCCTCGCTCGAGGTCGCGGATGCGGATGGTCAGCATTTCGGAGCCGACCTCGTCGAAGCTCCAGGCGAATTTCGCGTGATCCGGCGAATGACGGGCTGCGGCGCAACGAAAGAACGGCTTGTTCTCGGCGCGCGCGTCGCCGTCGATCAGAACCGCCTCCTCCCCGCCCTCCCGGGGTCTGCGGCAGTAAATTCGGTGTTGGCCGCCGGCGCGAAAGCGCGAATAATAGGCCCAGGGCCCGTCGACCTGCGCGGGTTCGCTGTCGTCCTCTTTGATCCGCGCCCGCATCTCGCGGACGAGTTCCTGTTGCAACTCGGCGGTCGGCGCGAGCAGCGCATCGGCGTAAGCGTTCTCCGCCTCGAGCAGCGCGCGGATGTCCGCCGGCAGGTAGGCCGGGTCGCGCAGCACCTCGCGCCAGTTTTCGGCTCGGATCCAGGCGTATTCGTCGGTCCAGGCCGCCCCGTGCGCCAAACGGGACGATGGGCGAACGTCGGCGCGCGGCGGCGCCGGATGACGGGAGCGCGGGGCGCTATCGGTCATGCGAAACGTTCTGGCACGGGCTTCCGCTCCGCGTGAAGCCTCGCAGCCGCGCTGCCGTCCGACGCAGCCAGGTTTCGTCGGGCGCTGCCGCCGGCCGGTGTGAGATGCGCGGCCTTGCGGAGAGGAATCGCTGCCGCCTAGGCGAGAAAGGCTCTCGGCGCGAAAATTTGTCGCCGCGTGTCACGTCCGGCGCTCCTGTTTCGTTATGTCCTTTGAACCGTCGCCGCACATGAGGAGATGATCATGACCCCGAGATTGAACCCGTTCGCCGCCGCGCCCGCGCCGATGAAGGCCTGGCTCCAATTCAGCCAGGGCCTCGAGCAGGGCGGCTTGGAGGAAAGGCTTACGGATCCGTGAAAATCCGCGCCTCGCAGATCAACGGCTGCGCTTTTTGCCTAAACATGCACACGGCCGCAGCGCGCAATCGGGGCGAGACGGAGCAGCGCCTCTACCTTCTCGACGCCTGGCGAAAATCGCCACTCTACAGCGAGCGCGAACGCGCCGCGCTGGCCTGGACCGAGGCGCGCTGACGCGGCTGCCCGAAACCGGCGCGCCCGATGATGACTATCGCGCGGTGAAGGCGCAGTTCACCGAGGAGGAGGTGGTGGCGCTTACCCTCATGATCGTCGTCATCAACGGCTGGAACCGGATCTCGGTCGGCTTCCGCGCCGTCCATCCGCACGAGGAGCGCCGGGCGGCGTGACCCCGACCAACCCGAACGAGGACGCCGCGGCGAGCTTCGATCCGTTGCGTCCGCGGCTGATCCGCATCGCCTACCGCATGCTGGGGTCAGTCGCGGACGCGGAGGACGCGGTGCAGGAGGCGTTCCTGCGCTGGCTCGACGCGGATCGCGCCTCGGTCGCCGAACCGGCGGCCTATCTGAGCCGCGTTGTCACCCGGCTCTGTCTCGACGAGCTCAAATCGGCGCGGCGCCGACGCGAGACCTACGTCGGACCCTGGCTGCCGGAGCCGGTCGTCGAATCGGCGGAGGACGAGATCGACGACGTGACGCTACCGCTGATGGTCGCGCTCGAGCGTTTGTCGCCGCTGGAACGCGCCGCCTTTCTCCTGCACGACGTGTTCGGCGTCAGTTTCGACGAGATCGCCGAGACGATCGGCCGCGACCCGGCGGCTTGCCGCCAGCTCGCGAGCCGCGCCCGGACGCACGTCCGCGCCGCGCGAACCCGTTTCCCCATGTCGAAGGCGCGGGGCCTCGAGATTGCCGCCGCCTTCTTCGCGGCCTCCCGCAACGGCGACATGGTCCGGCTGCGTTCCCTGCTCGCCGCAGACGTCACCCTCTATGCGGACGGCGGCGGGAAGCGAGCGGCCGCGCGGCGGCCGATCGTCGGGCTCGACAACGTCATGCAGTTCCACACCTCGCTCGCCCGCCTCTTCGCCGAATATCCGTCGCGGATCGCGCGCTTCGCTTACGTCAACGGACTGCCAGGCTTCATCACCATCGAGCGGGACGGCGCGCAGACGACCGCGCTCGCGATCGACGGCGATACGATCGTCGGCATCTATGTCATGCGCAATCCGGACAAGCTGAGACGGCTCGGCAAGGATGTCCTCCACTGATCGGAGCGCCCGGCAGACGTTCACCATCGACGGCGGGGGGGCAGGGGGGCCTGATGCGTGCCAAATCCGCTGGTTACAGGGGCCAGAACAGCGGATTTCGCGAGACGGGGCCGCCTGGCCAGGGTTTTTTGGCCAATATGCCTCCAAGTTCACCGGTTTGGCCAAAATCGCCGCAGCACTCGGAGCAGGATTTAATGCCGATAACAGAAGATTCGCCGAAGCAAGGGCGGAGTCGCAGGGTCACGGCCTTTGCGCGGCGACGTTGACACCCCATATCTGCCACCGGGATCTCGATCCTTCGAGGTAATTCCTATGATGTCACAATGCAAAACCGGCAGTTCTATCGTCCGGCCCACGCGGCTGCTGCGCAGCGATCTCTGCGCACAGCTGGCGCCGCTTAACCGCTATGGACCTATCGGCCTCAGCACGGCTCTGGTCGAAGGGCTTCGCGCCCTGTTCGGCGCGACGCGGCGCGTCCGCGCCGACGAGGCGGGCGAAGTTTGTCGCGCCCATTGCTGATCCCACGGCCCGTCGGGTTCACCCGCCGCGCGTCGGCGCGCGATCGAGGGCCGAAATCGACAGGAAGCCGCCGATCCAGGAGCCGAGCGCCGCGAACAGAACATAGGCCCAGTTCGAGGTGTAGCTGATCACGGCGAAGGCCGAGAGCAGATACCAGACGCTGCTCCACGACGCGGCCGCGTATCGGCGGCGGGCGGCGACGGAGGCGGTGAAGAACACATAGACCGCGTCGGTCGCGGCGGTCGAAAGGACGACGCCCGCCGCGATCACGGGGTCGACTGTCGGCAAAATCATGGGATCCCCCTTGGTCCGCCGCGGGCGGCATAACCCGGACGCGCCGGCTTTCAGGAGCGTCCTTCCCGCGCGAAGAACTCCACAGCCTGCCGCGCAAGGTCCATAATGCGCGCGCAAATCGTCAGCCGTGAAGGAGGAAGCATTGAAATTTCGACCGCTGCACGATCGCGTTCTGGTAAGACGCGTCGAGGCCGAAGAAAAAACAAAGGGCGGGATCATTATCCCCGATACCGCCAAGGAGAAGCCTCAGGAAGGCGAAGTGATCGCGGTTGGGCCGGGGGCCCGCGACGAGAGCGGCAAGCTCATTCCGATCGACCTGAAGACGGGGGACCGCATACTGTTTGGCAAATGGTCCGGAACGGAAATCAAGATCGAGGGCGAAGACTTGATCATCATGAAGGAGAGCGACGTCATGGGCGTCGTCGAAACAGGCGCCGCGGCGCGCAAGAAGGGATAACGCGGGCTTAAAGACGATTCCAACCCTGCAATTGTGGAGAAAACGGAAATGGCCGCCAAGGAAGTCAGATTTTCACAGGACGCGCGCGAACGTATGCTGCGCGGCATCGACATTCTCGCCAATGCGGTGAAAGTGACGCTCGGCCCCAAGGGCCGCAACGTCGTTCTCGAGAAATCGTGGGGCGCGCCGCGCGTGAGCAAGGACGGCGTCACCGTCGCCAAGGAGATCGAGCTCGCCGACAAGTTCGAGAACATGGGCGCGCAGATGGTGCGCGAGGTTGCGTCCAAACAGAGCAGCGTCGCGGGCGACGGCACCACGACCGCGACCGTCATCGCCCAGGCGATCGTCAAAGAGGGCGTGAAGGCGGTCGCCGCCGGCGCCAACCCGATGGACGTCAAGCGCGGCGTCGACGCTGCGGTCGAGGCGATCTCGGCCGATCTCGGCAAGCACAGCCGCAAGGTCACCAAATCCGACGAGATCGCGCAGGTCGGCACGATCTCGGCCAACGGCGACAAGGCGATTGGCGCGATGATCTCGCAGGCGATGGACAAGGTCGGCAAGGAGGGCGTGATCACGGTCGAGGAGGCGAAGAGCCTCGAGACCGAGCTCGACGTCGTCGAGGGCATGGAGTTCGACCGCGGCTATCTCTCGCCCTATTTCATCACCAACGCCGAGAAGATGTTCGCCGAGCTCGAGGACGTCTATCTCCTCATCCACGAGAAGAAGCTTTCTTCGCTGCAGCCTCTGCTGCCGGTGCTCGAGGCGATCGTGCAGACGGGCAAGCCGCTGCTCATCATCGCCGAGGACATCGAGGGCGAGGCCCTCGCGACCCTCGTGGTCAACAAGCTGCGCGGCGGCCTCAAGGTCGCGGCCGTCAAGGCGCCCGGGTTCGGCGACCGGCGCAAGGCGATGCTCGAGGACATCGCGATCCTCACCGCCGGCACGATGATCGCCGAGGACCTCGGCATCAAGCTCGAGAATGTGACGCTCGACATGCTCGGCAAGGCCAAGCGCGTCCGGATCGAGAAGGAGAACACCACCATCGTCAACGGCGCCGGCGAGAAGAAGGACATCGAGGGCCGCATCGCCCAGATCAAGGCGCAGATCGAGGAGACGACCTCGGACTACGACAAGGAGAAACTGCAGGAGCGTCTGGCGAAGCTCGCCGGCGGCGTCGCGGTGATCCGCGTCGGAGGGGCGACCGAGATCGAGGTCAAGGAGAAGAAGGACCGTGTCGATGACGCGCTGCACGCCACCCGCGCGGCGGTCGAGGAAGGCATTCTGCCGGGCGGCGGTGTGCCCTTGTTGCGCGCGGCGAAAGCGCTCGAAGGCCTGAAGCACGACAACGACGATCAGCGGACGGGAATTGAGATCGTCCGCAAGGCGATCCAGTGGCCGGCGCGCTACATCGTCGACAACGCCGGCGTCGACGCCTCGATCGTGGTCGGCAAGCTGATCGAGCACAAGGACTACGCCTACGGCTACGACGCGCAGACCGGCGAATACGGCGACATGTTCAAGCTCGGCATCATCGACCCGACCAAGGTCGTGCGCACTGCCCTGCAGGACGCCGCCTCCGTCGCCGGCCTCCTCATCACGACGGAGGCGATGGTGGCCGAGAAGCCGAAGAAGGAGACGCCCGCGCCGGCCATGCCGCCGGGCGGGATGGACTACTGAACGGGAAAGGTCCGGCGCGGCGGCTGAGGGAGCGCGTCCTCGCGCGCCCTTGGGGGCGGCCAGACGCCGCCCCTCTCGCTTGCTGAAACTTTGTTCCTCCGGCGATCCTTGACCTTGTGGATATACATATAATTGGAGCGCAATGCGGGTCGCCAAATGGGGCAATAGTCCCGCGGTTCGGTTTCCTGCCGCGGTGATCGAGGCCCTTGAGCTCAAAAAAGGCGATGAGATCGAAATCCTCGTTGCCGAAGCACGGCGGCTCGGTGTGGCGCGGAAGCCCGGGCGCGACGGGGCTGCTGAAGCGTCTGCGCCTTCCGCAGCCGTCTTCCCGCCGATTTCAATTTCGACAGAGACGAGGCGAATGCCCGCTAGTGTTCGAGCGAAGACCACAGCAAACGGCCACGCAAGAATTCGATGAAGCGTTGGTAATGTCTTACTTTGAATTTCGGGTTCGGGCGGATAGTGACCGTTCACCGAACGGCAGAAATAGCGCGGGAAGCGGGCCTTCCCTCGCGCCGACGCTACGTAGAATTGTCAATTGTCTCGTCCATTGTCATGATACATTGTGCTCAAACCGTTCCTCAAATCGGGCCTTCATCCTTGGGTAGCGCTACGTACGAATTCACGCTTGCCTCAGTTGAGAAACAAATTGCTGAGGCGGAGGTCGACCTCGCCAAACAGTGGAAATATGCCGTGCGCCTGGAGAGTTCTGGGGCGGATCCTAGCGAGGTTCGGCTCTTGCTGGCACGCTTGGAGGACGCGCAGCTCCGTCGTATCCAACGCAGGAACATGCTAAGGGAGGCCCTCGAGGTGATGGCGCGGGTTTTCGAGCCCTATTTCGCGACCAAGCCTGCGGGTCTTGGATCAGGGCTCGGCCTTTCCCAGGTCTATGGCTTCGCCAGCCAGAGTGGGGGCAGCGCGGTGCTTGCCAGTGCGCCGGACGAGGGGACTGCGATCACGTTGTTTCTGCCGCGTGCTGATGCCGGCCCGGCGATGGCCGGTGAGATTGTGGCACAATCGGCGTCCGCCCCCGGCGCGGCTCGCATCCTGCTGGTGGAGGATGACCGAAGCGTCGCCGAGGCGACGCAAGACCTACTGCACGACATGGGCTTCGACACGCGCTGGGCCGACGACGGCACGGCGGCGCTGGCCTTCGTCGAGAGCGATCCGAAGCTGGCGCTCGTCCTGTCGGACGTCGTCATGCCCGGCGGTATGAGCGGCCTCGATCTGGCCCGCACGCTGCGCGATCAACGCCCAGAGCTGCCGGTCATCCTCGCGACCGGCTATAGTAGCTTCGCATCTCAGGTGGTGGCCGAAGGCTTCGCGCTGATCGAGAAACCCTTTCGTCGCGACGTGCTGGCCGCCTCGCTCCGATCGGCGGTCGAAGGCCGCGGAGCGTCAGCTTGATGCTCGAACTCGCCGCGCTTACGTGAAGACCGCAGCGTTCTCCGCGGACGACGGAGGGCGGGCGGCCGGCCCAGCGCTTGAACGCATGGGTGAAGGAGGTCGGCCCTTCGTAACCCAACAGCCAAGCGATTTGCGCCAGCGGCAGGTTCGGCTCCTTGAGATACTCGAGGGCGAGCGTATGGCGTAATTGGTCCATGATGTCGGTGAAAGCCAATCCTTCGGCCGCGAGATTGCGCGAAAGCGTTCTTGCGCTCAGCCCCAGCGCCTTGGCGACCGTCTCGATGTTGGCCTGACTCTGCGACAGCAGCCGTCGGACTTCTGTTTCGACCGAAGCGCGCAAGGAACCTGCTTTTTTGTTGAGCGCGCCCACCTCCGCTTCGCAGATCGGGCGCAGCGTAAGCACCAATTGCGGATCGGCGGTGAACAGCGGCAGGGCTAGCGCCTCCGACGAGAACGCCAGGTGGTCGGAGGGCGCGTTGAACTCGACGGGACAGCCGAAGAAGCGAACGAAGTCCTTGAGGTCGCTTGTCCGGACATGCGCGAATCGGACTCGAACCGGCCGGATCTCCCGGCCGGTGGCGAAACGGATGGCCTTGATCGCCATGGCGAGGGCGAATTCCGATTGCTGTCTCAGAAGGTGACGCGACAGGCCGGCGAACTTGTATTCGAGCGCCACGCCGTCGCGTTCAGGAGCCAGGTTCAGGCGCGCGCACTCAGCGGCGATGCTGATATAGCGCGTCATCAACTCCAAAGCTTCGCGGAGATTTTTCGCAGCGGCTCCGAGATAGAAGACGAGCCCGATCGTGCGCGGGTCTCCCGCCGCCGCGAGGTGAAGCCCCAAAGCGCTGTCCCCCAGAGCCTCGGCCGCATATTCGAGGAATCTAGCCTGCGCCGCGGAGGGCACCCGCCGCAGAGAAAGATCGTCGGTGTGCTCCTCGGACAGGCGTGCTCGAATGAGTAGCGGCCGCGCTTCTATCCCGGCTCGCTTCAAGAGGGCGAGCGCGGGATTGATCGCGAAACCGATAGCCATTGGCCCCGGCTTGGCTGCGCCTTCTTTGGACACGGCATCCCCTCACTTATGGTTACCTGCCCGGCCGATCTAAGCTCAGACAGCGCCGGGTCGGTCTCTGCGGGGCGTCCCGGCAGGGTCGTCACGAAAAAACTCCACGCCATAGGAAGACAGAGGCGAAGGCGCGGGGCCACAGGACGACCAAATACGGCGCGCTCGCTTTTCCCACGAGCCCATGGGCGCCGACTGTCAGAAATGCTTCACTGTTGACGTAGCGTCAATTCCAAATCTGGCGAGAAAAAATCGCGAACGCTTCCCGCCGCGATGAGCCGGTCGTCGCCCAAATAGCATGGCCGCTTCACAGCATGTTCCGGCCATTTGCACGATGTGCCGTCTGACCGAAACGGGCAATTCCTTCCGTTTGCCGTTGGCGACGATTGAGCTAGGCCTCAAACCCACGCCCTAGCAACGCGGTGCCGATCTCCGGCGGCCGCTTCATGACGACAAAGCCGGCGCGCTCCAAGTGCTCTACCGGGCGACGATCTCGGCGATGATCTCGTTGGCGTTGTGGCGGCGCGCTTTCAACGTGAACGGGCGCTCGCATTTTGGCGGTCAAAAACATTCGATTGGCCTCAAGAAGCAGGCGGCCGCTGCGCCAGCAATGCTTATGGGCCGCGTCGTATCAGGCTACTCCTCCCTGTAGCTCGAGGCGACAGGGCGCCCCCCTTCCTCCTGCTTTTTCCCGGGCGCCCCTTTTCCTTTTCGCGCGGGAGCCGGGGGCGACGTCAGTGAGCGTGATTCTGCTGACCTGCGGATTCCTGTTGCTGTTTCATCGCGCCGGCGGCGCTCTGGCCGCCGCCCTTCGCCTCGATTTCGACCAGCCGCAGGATGACGTCGGAATAGCTCTCGGTGGGCCCGCGCATCGCGCTCATTGTCGACGATGGCCGCCTCGAGCCAGACCAAGCGTCGCCTTTGGCGTGGTGATTCCAAGTCGCGGGGCGGTCGACGTTATCCAGAGCTTCGCACGCGGGCTCGAATTGAGCCGCCGGTGAAATCAGCCGTGGCGGGTTTTCTAAGAGGAGAAGTGCATGGACATTACGCTAAGCCCCGAATTTTGCGCCGCCTGCCGCATCATTCTCGGCGGCGACACTCCCGACATAGTCATTGTGGCTCTCAGGACCGCGGCGGCCGAGGCGATCCATCGGGTCCACGCCGACATTCGCGAGGGCCGGCGCGACGTCACATTGCCGCTCGACCCGCCGGCAGGCACGCTGGCCCCGCCTGCTCACATGCTCGCGTACATCCATGAGGCTTTCGAAGAACGCGGATCATCCCGAATAACGGCGTTTGATCTTGTCACGCGAACGTTCGAGGAGATGCCTCACGCCACGGAAAAAGAGCAGTTCGATCATTTTCGCAGGTTGCTGGACGAAAATCCGGAATGCCAGGAAGACGTCAGTCGATACTACTTCTTGAACAATATGGAGTAGACTGGCGAGCCGATAGGCCGGATTGTCCTGCCTCTGTCCCGGTTCTGTCCCCGCTGTGTCCCGCACCTGTCACTGTCGGGCCCCTGGCGCAGTCGCGTCTTCCGCGTCACGCGCAGCGTCCGACGCGCGATGGCGGCGTCGTCGGCGAGGCCGAAGTCCTCGATCGTCTGCGTCCGCGTCGTCCCGTAATCCGCGGCCATGCACCGCAACGCGTCGCGGCAATCGATCGTGACGTGACCGCAAGCCGCGCCGGTTCAAAATCGATCGCTTGGCGACCGACAGGGGCTGTCGCAAACTGTGCACTGCGCCCATAGCGCCTACGGCAGCTTAATAGGGTTCACCGCTCTTAGCAGGCCGCTCTGGAAAGCCCGCAATGGGTCGAATCCGCCCCTCCGGCCGCCGCAAGCCGTCCGGCGCCGCCTTCAGCGCAGCCGCCACGGACTGGCGAGTGCGGCGGACCATCGCCGTTCATGCGGAGCTTGCCTCGGTCGGGCCTTTGGCGGCTGGTAGGCCAACCGGGAGTGGCCGGCGCAATAGGGGCGGCCGTTCGCCGCTTCGAGCCCGCAATAGGCGAAGTCCCCGCTCATTGGATCGCCGAGCGGCCATCGGCAGGCGAACGCGCGGATTTCCTCGAACCTGACCCGCGGCATCTCCCCGACCTCCGCCTCGGCAAGCGACCATGCCGCCTTCTCTCCGGGTTTAATTCGGAGATTACGAGAGCGGGCGGGGGCGGAGCGTTGCTTGCGGGCGTCGGGCCGGGGGCAAGGACCAGCCGCCGATTGCGTTTGATACATCTCGGCCGGCGTCGCGCCGGGCGCGAAGGCGCGCCCGCCTCCGCTGAGCTTGATCCCGATCCGATTGGCCTTGCCGATCACGGAGTTGCGGGACGGCGCGCCGAGCGCTTGAGCGATGACGCTCGCGCTTCGTCCTTCGTGCGCCAGCCGCTTGAGAGCCTCGACCGCCTCGTCTGTCCACAGCATTTGCGCGCCCCGATGATTCCCCGCCGCGGCGCTCCGCCGCTAAATGGAACGGTATTCTGTACGTTAGCAGCTACTCGGACGAGACGGCTGCCGCGACCGGGCTGCTTATAACGAATGCTAAATCTTTTCATGATGTTAGTGGCAAAGCAGGCTGGCGCAATTCGGTATTTGGAACTGTCCCGTGCAGTCACGTATACCGTATAATTGCGAAGCGGCGCGAATGGGGGTAGGGGGAATTCCGAACGCAAGGGAGACCGTCATGCCGGACGGGTGTTCGGAACAGGGAAGTCCGTGAGAACGCCGCCGTATACGTCGTACCGGACGTTCAAGACGTTCATCGAGGATCTCTATGAACAGGGCGTTCCCTCACGCATCGACCGCAGCGTGCTGACGCGCTTTTCCGGCGTTGTCGGCACTCAGCTGATGCACGCGCTTCGCTTCCTCGGCCTGATCGATGACCAAGGCCGGCCGACCCAACGCCTCGTGGAGCTGGTGACTGCGCATGGCGCAGGGCGCTGGTCCGAGAAGCTCCTCGAGCTCCTTCGGCAGGAATACGCCCCGATATTTGCGATCGGCCTCGAGACCGCGACCCCTTCGCATTTCAGCGAGGCGTTCCGGAAGGCCTTCCCGGCCGCCGACGCGGTCGTCCAGAAGTGCGTGACGTTCTTTCTTTACGCCGCGAACGACGCCGGCGTGAAAATCAGCGGCCGCGTGCTCAAAGGTCGAAAGCCGCGGTCTCTCGCGCCGCGCAGAAAACCTGCGGCTCCGCCGGCGCCGGCGAAGGAAATCGAGACAGGAACGTCACAACCTCGACCGGTCGCGTCTCGGATCGAGGACAAGAAACCCTCGGAGGTCCTTCTCTCCTATCTCGACCTGAATGAGATGGACGAGGCACAGCAAGCCGCCGTCTGGACCCTGTTGAAATACTTCAAGGGGAAAGGGTTGTGAAGGTGAGGAGCCAGGGTTCGGCGGCCGAGCCGCATCAAGGCCGCATCCGGCCGCAGGCCCGGGAGTCCGACATGCGGGGGAGAGGCGGCTTCGACGCCATGCGCCTTTGAGGCCGGCGGCCCCCTGCGGCCCGCGCCTCGAGAGCGCGACGCCTGTCAGAACGGGCGTCGGGTCGTTCGCCGCCTGCGGGCGTATTGCTCGGTCATCTCGGCGATGATCCTCGCGCCGTCGTTGGCGCCCGCGACGGCGGGCGCGTCGCAGAGGGAGCCTTGCGCCTTCCTGAGGGCGCTCTTCACGTCGTCGACCGTCAGGACACGCCTTTTGACCAGAAGGTCCAGAATGGCGATCGCGATCGCGCCGCCGACCATGGCGACTCCGGACGGGCCGATGCTTTTCGACGCATAGGACACGGGATGCAAATCCTCAAAATCTCGGCTCCAGGCGGCCGCTTGACGCTCGCGAGCCCGCCACCCTCACGCCGCCCTATTCCCCGCCTTCGGCGCTTGATAGGCCATCCGGCAGTGGCCGGCGCAATAGGAGCGGCCTGGCGCAGGCTGGAGTCCGCAATAGGCGAAATCCTCGCTCAACGGATCGCCAAGCGGCCATCTGCAGTCGAACTCGCGGATTTCGTCGAACCCGACCCGCCGCATCTCGCCGACCTCCGCCCCGGCGAAGATCCACTGCGGCTTCCTTGGTTCGCGAGGCAGGGCAGGGGCGAGGGCCTGCTTGCAGGAGACGGGCTTCGAGCGTGGAGCAGTCGGCGCCCGGGGCCGTTCAGCGCCCACCGCCCTCTCGCCGGGAGCCGCGCCGCTCCCGCCGCCATTGAGCTTGATCCCGACCCGGTTCGCCTTCCCGATAACCGCGCTGCGCGACGGCGCGCCGAGCGCCTCGGCGATCGCTCTCGCGCTTCTTCCCTCGAGCGCCAGCCTTTTCAGAACTTCGATCGTCTCTTCGGTCCACAGCATCTGTGCGCCCCTGTCTACCGCTTCCGACAACCGGCAGCAGAATTCCGCGGTCGGCGACTCGGGCGCGATGCAGCGCCAATCATCAAGCCTGGCATCAAAGCACGCCCACACCTTTAAGTTGTTCGAGATGGTTATCACAACCTTAATCGAGTTGCAACAACGCCGTCGTGATAAATCGTGACAAATGTGGGGAGCCCGCACCTGGCCGAAGTCGTCGCAATATGGGGCGGACATCGCGCAGCGGCGCTGCGAAACCCGGCGGCCCGCGGGAACGCTTGATGGTTCAGAATGGGGCCGGCAAAGGCCAAGCCAACCCGAGCCGGGGAAAACTTGTGCAAAACGGGACATTGCCGCAGGCTGCGGCTTTTCGCATGATCGATCGGAGGGCGACGAACGGCGCCGGCCTGTGCGCCGCTCGCGCGGGACACCCCCCTGCGGGTGGGCCGGCGGTCGCCCAAGCTGCGGAGCAACTCCTTGAACAAGATCGCGCTGACGCTCAATGCCGGCTCTTCGTCGCTGAAATTCGCCGCATTCGCCGCGGCGGACGGCAACCAATTGAACTCGCTCGCCTCGGGGCAGATCGAAGGAATTGGGACGACCGCCAGAGGCGCCGTCAAGGACGCCTCAGGCGAGACAAGCGAGCTCGTCTTCGACCCGTCGGCCGGCGCCGTCGATCATCACGCGGCAATGCGCGCCATTCTCGGCTGGCTCAGAAAAGCCGGTTACGAGTCATCGGTCGTCGCCGTCGGCCATCGCGTTGTGCATGGCGGTCCGGACCTCGTCGAGCCGATGCTGGTCGACGCCGGCGCGCTGACGAAGCTCAAGCGCCTGATCCCGCTCGCCCCGCTCCACCAGCCGCACAACATTGCGGGCATCGAGGCGGCGATGAGGGCCTTTCCCTCGACCCCGCAGGTGGCCTGCTTCGACACCGCCTTCCACCGCACGCAGCCGTTCGTGTCCGACACCTTCGCCCTGCCGCGCTCCTATTACGACGAAGGGGTGCGTCGCTACGGCTTCCACGGTCTCTCCTACGAATACATCACGCGAAAGCTTCGGCACATCGCCCCAGAGAGCGCGCGCGCGGACGTGATCGTCGCGCACCTCGGCAACGGCGCCTCGATGTGCGCTGTCCGCGAAGGCCGCTCGATCGCCTCGACCATGGGCTTCACCGCCCTCGACGGGCTGCCGATGGGCACGCGCTGCGGCCAGATCGACCCCGGCGTGCTGCTTTATTGGATGGCGGAGAAGAAGATGGGGGCTGAAGAAATTTCGGACCTGCTGTACAAAAACTCCGGCCTGAGGGTGCATGTCCGGCATCTCGCAGGACATGAGGGCGCTGGAAGCCTCCGACAGTGCGGCGGCGCGCGACGCCATCGCCTATTTTCGTCGCCCGCATCAGGCGCGAGCTCGGAGCGCTCGCGGCGGCCCTCGGCGGAGCGAACGCCGTCGTCTTCACGGCCGGCATCGGCGAGCACTCCTGGCGCGTGCGAGAAGCCGCCCTCGCAGGCATGGAATGGATGGGCGTCCATCTCGACCCGGAGGCCAACCGAACCGGCGCGCAGGTCATCAGCGCGCCCTCCTCTCCCGTCACGGTTTTCGTGATTCCGACCGACGAGGAGCGGATGATCGCCGAGCACACGATCCGAACGGCTCGTGTCGGCTCGAACGGCGGAGAACCGCCACATGCCTGACAGGAGAGGAAGCTCGATCGGGCGCCATTCGGGCGTCGAGCGGGTTTCAACCTCTCGCGTCGCCGGCCAGAGCCGGTCACAGAATATGGACTGTCGCGATGCCTTTGGTGTCGGTTACGCGGCTGCGGGTTCGAAAATGGCGCTTCTTGCCGGCGTTCCTCGCCGGCGCGCTTCGGTCGGCGCTTCAGGCCAAGTCCGCGACCGGCGCCATCCGCGTGGCGGCGCTCGCCGACGCCAGGCGCGCCTTTTGGACCTGCACGGTCTGGGACGATGAGGTGTCCA
Organism: uncultured Alphaproteobacteria bacterium; assembly: GCA_963819255.1. GTDB lineage: Bacteria > Pseudomonadota > Alphaproteobacteria > Rhizobiales > Beijerinckiaceae > Roseiarcus. The sequence continues at coordinate 88,506 of CAWFVS010000031.1, read as the reverse complement.
TGCGGGCGTTCCTGAACTCGGGGATTCATCGCAGGGTCATGCCGCAACTCCTGGACTGGTGCGACGAAGCGGCGGTCGCTCATTGGGAGCAGGAGTCGTCCGAAACGCCATCGTGGCGCGAGGCGCATGAGCGCATGCGGCGGGCCGGACGACGTTCGAGAGTCAGATTTCCCTCCGCGGCGCAAGAGCAGTTTGAAATTCCCGAGCCGCGGACGACAGCGGAACTGAGGCTCAAATAGTCGTCGAAGCACGCCGGTCGGTCTGAGCACCGGCGTTTCGAGTGTCAGGGAAAGTCTTGCCTGCGGAGCGCTCGCAGCGTAATCGTTGCGGCATCAGGGGGCTCTCTTGAAGATGGCGCGCACAAGGATGCCGGGCGTTATCGCGCAGTTTCCATCTCCAGCGCATCGGGCGGGCGGCGCCCCTTACCGGGTGAAGGACGGCGACAATTGGTGGAGTATCGCCGCCGCCAACCGGGTCGACGTCGGCAAGCTGATGACCTTTAACTTCAATACCTCCAATCCCGACGAGATTAACTGGTATCTTCGCGAAAAGGTTGGGTGCCGGCTGGAGACACCGGACCACGACAATTATCGGTTCAGCTCCCAGGACTCTCCGGGCATAATCTACATTCCCAAGGTTGCCCCGGCGCCGTGTCCCAACGACTTCAGCAAGTCGTTCGAGATCGAAGCCAAAGAGGCGAGCCGCACGAGGGCTCAGAGCATCGACGTCGCCAACCGGTTTTTCCGCACCGTCGGCGCGGTCGGGCGCACCGGCCGTTTCATTCCGACGATCATCGACACCAAGTACTGGTTCGCCAAGCTCTATGAAATCACCACCGGCTTCGAGATCGGCGCGGCGCGAGATTACAAGCAGCCGGGCTTCGTCCTGCACTTCATTCCGATCTTTTATAACATGTACAATCGCGCGTTAGATGCGTGGGATGCCGGCGGCGCTGGGGTTTCGCCGCTATGGCGCGTGCATTTCATGTCTACTGGCCGTCCCGACAACGATTCCATAACGGCTTGGACGAACGGGGTGATGACCAGCCTCATCACCGGCGTTACCGCTCATATCCGTGGCGATATGGGGCAGGCGCTGGAGACTGCCTACCGCTCGTTCGTCAGCAAATACTGCCTCGATCCGGCGCCGCCGTTCGATACCTACAAAGAGGACTTCTTCGCCATGGGCGCGGTTTTCAATCAGGCGCGACTGGCGGCAATGTCACTGGTGGCGTCGCTGGGTCCGATCAACGAGGGTGGGGTGAAAATCGGGGACTCGCTCGGGCTTGGCGGCCTCGACGTAAGCCAGGTCGACCAGTGGCGCGCGGAAGCATGGGCCGACGCCAAGCGGCGTCTGGGGCAGTAGGCAGCGGAGATAACGTTCCTGTCTGAACGCAGAGACGATCGAGGCGATGGAAGCTGCGCGGCGCGGCGAGTTCGTCGGGAAGTTCAAGATGGTCGACGAGCTTCTCGCCGATCTCAATGCGGTCGATTAGGCCCGTCGACCGTTGCAAGGGGGTTCGCGAACGAGCGGACAAGCAGTCCGCCCGTACTCTTTCACAATTCCCTTCCCTCTGACCTTTGCTGGCGCTGGTAACCGCGCAACATTGGAACGCGGTTGCTCACTGTCCGGCCCATTCGCCTGAGTGAGACGCAGAAGTGGTACGAGGACCGTCTGCTCCCAAAGTTTGTTGATCATCTCCTCTCGCTGCTCGCTGGCATGGGTCGCCCATTTCGCCGCGCCAACAGTGTAAGAAGGACGGAATGGATGCTTTGCGCTTTGAGATCAAGTACAGGCTGAAGCCGGGTTGAGCGGGCGCGCCTGGGCCTTTGGCGGACACGACGGGTCCGATGGAAATGGCGCCGCAAGTCATTGAGAAGACTCGAATCGGCGATGGATTGGGCGCGGGGGAAACATCCACGAGCGCGCCGCTCTCGTATAGCCGGCCGTCGGGGACCCGACGACCGGCGGGCTCTTTTGGAAAAGGCTGGCTCAGAGCAGTCCGTTCTTCTTGAGGATGTCGGGGGCGTTGTTCTTGTCGATCATCATGGTGGGCAGCGTGATGACCGGCGGGATCTTTTCGCCCTTGAGCAGCTTGACGGCCTCGCGCAGCCCCTCGGCGCCCGGCGTCGCGTAGAGGAAGGTCGCGGTGAGATAGCCTTTGTTGACCCACTCCACGCCCTCGTCCGGCAGGCCGTCGATGCCCAGGATGTACTTGATGTCCTTGCGGCCGGCGTCCTTGATGGCGAGGTAGGCGCCATAGGCCATCGGATCGTTGTGGCCGTAGACGAGGTCGATCTTCTCGTTGTTGCGGAGCGCCGTCGTCATGATGTTGTAGGCCTTGTCCTGCTTCCAGTCGCCCGACTGATTGTTGAGCAGGTATTTGATGCCGGGCTCCTTGTCGGTAAGGGCGTGGAAGCCGTCGTGCCGGTCGTGCGCCGGCGCGGTGCCCATGCCGCCCCAGATCTCGACGACGTTTCCCTGCGCCTTGCCCGGCCCGCCGAGCAGCTTGACGGCCTCTTCGCCGACAGCCTTGCCGATCAGCACGTTGTCGCCGCCGATGAACTCGGTGATCCGCTTGGTGTCGACGTTGCGGTCGAGCACGATCACCGGGATCTTGGCGTCGATCGCTTTCTCCACCACTCCGGTGAGGCCCGCCGACTCCTTCGGCGAGATCAGGAGCACGTCGACCTGCTGGACGATCAGGTTCTCGACGTCGGCGACCTGCTTTTGGGTCTGGTCCTGGCCGTCGGTGATGATGAGTTTCACTTCCGGATAGTTTTTGGCCTCGGCCTCGATGTCCTTGTTGAACTGCACGCGCCACGGCTCGAGCGTGGTGCACTGACTGAACCCGACCGTCCATTTGGCCGCCGCCCGCGCTGGCGTCCAGCCGGCCGGCAGATAGGTCGTCACCGCGGCGCCCGCGATCGTCCCCGACAGCTTCAGAAAATCACGACGTTTCATGGATATCCTCCCTTACGATTGACGCTGTTGCTGCGTCTGGCGGCCGAGAGGTCCCGGCCGATCCGGCCCGTATTGGCGCTGGCGCGAGCGGGACGCTCCGCCACCGCCTCAACAGCTGGCCCAGATTCTGTTCCTGCACGAGCACCGTGCCGACGATGATCAGCCCCTTCATCAGGAGCTGGACGTTGGAGTTGATGTTCTGGAGTTGAAGAATGTCGGAGAGGAGGCCGAAGATGAGGACGCCGACAAACGTGCCGGCGAGCCCGCCTCGTCCTCCCATCAGGCTCGTTCCGCCGATGACGACGGCGGCGATCGCGTCGAGTTCGAGGCCCGAGCCGGCGTCCGGCTTGCCTTGCCGATACTGGGCGACGAACAGAACGCCTGCGAGGCCGGCCAACATGCAGGAAATGACATAGGCGGCGAACTGCACCTGCTTGACCTTGACGCCCGAGAGCTTCGCCGCCTCCACATTGCCGCCGATCGCGTAGACGTAGCGGCCGAAGGTGGTGAAGCGCAGGACGGCGCCGAAGAAAAGGATGGCGACGAGAAAGAACAGGCTCGGCGCCGGCAGGACGCCCCAGACCATCGAACGCAGAGCTTCGAAGGTTTCCGTCGCATTCGTGCCCGTGTAGACGGGGATGACCGCGAAGTCCTGGCCGCCGGTCAGGCGGCCGATGCCGAGGGCGCTGACCATCATCGCGAGCGTCGCGATGAAGGGCTGGAGGCCTCCCTCGACGATGAGGGCGCCGTTGATCGCCCCGAGCGCCAGCGCGAAGCACGGCGTCACCAGGAGAACCGCCAGCACGCCGAATTTGCTCGGGACCTGCGACGCGGCGAAAGCGGCGGTCGCGACGCCGGCCACAAGGCCGAGCAGCCCGGGTATCCGATAGCCCCGCCACGGGCCCAGCACGATGTTCCGCCGCCGGCCCGCTTCGACGTCGCGTCCGCGCTGGAGGCCATTGAAGACGAACCGCGCCAGAAGGCCGACCGCGAGCCCAATCGCAAGGGTCGCGGCGGGCACGCTCATGATCGCGGCGGGCGTCCATCCCGGCTTGGTCAGAAGCATCGCGCAGATGACCGACGAACAGCCCATGACCGAGCCGACCGACAGATCGATGCCGCCGAGCAGGATGACGATAGTCATTCCGGTCGCAACGAGGCCGGTGATCGACACCTGCCGCAAGACGTCGGTCAGATTCTGGTAAGAGAGGAAGATGTTCACGCCCCGGGACGTGACCGGAGAGAGAGCCGCTCCGATCAGGCAGATGAGGGCCAACCCCCAATAGAGCTTGGTGCGGGAGAGAATGCGGAGGGATGCCCGCAGCGGGTTCATGCGGCATCACCCGCCGCGCGGTCGGCCAGACCCGGGGCCGCAAGACGCATGACCTCTTCCTGTGTCGCCTCGGCGCGCGAAAGAACGCCGGTCTGGCGTCCCTCGCACATGACCAGCACCCGGTCCGACAACAACAACAGCTCCGGCATTTCCGAGCTCACGACGATGATTCCCAGTCCTCGCGACGCCAAGGAAAAAACGAGCTGATAGATCTCGTGCTTGGCTCCCACGTCGATTCCGCGGGTCGGCTCGTCAAGCAGGAGAATCCCGGGTTCAGTGGCGAGCCACTTGCCGATGACGACCTTCTGCTGGTTGCCGCCAGACAGGCTGGAGACGATCTGATCGGTGTCGTTGCAGCGCACGGACAGCCGTTCGACCATCTTGTCCGCGAGCGCGGCTTCACGCGCAAAGTCTCGAACGCCGAAGCGCGACAGCGCGCCGACCGAGGGAAGCGCCAGGTTGTCGCGAATTGTCGAAGCCAGGAGCAATCCGCGAGCCTTCCGATCCTCGGTCACCAGCGCTATGCCCAGCCTGCAGGCGTCGGTCGGCGAATTGATGACCGCCGGCTCCCCGTCAATCAGGATTTCCCCGCCTCGCCAGCCCCGCGCGGCGCCGAAGATCGATTCGAGGATTTCCGTGCGGCCCGATCCGAGCAGCCCTCCGATTCCGAGTATCTCGCCACGCCTCAAATCGAAACTGACGCCCTTGAGCACACGCCGCCAGCCGTGGACGCCGACCGTGTCAAGCGTGAGGTCGCGCACGGAAAGAACCGGCGGGCCTTTGGCCTCGACGGTTCCACGATGAGTGGCGCCGAGATTACGCCCGACCATCGCCGATATGACGGCGTCCAACGTCAGTCCCTGGATCGGCGCGGTGAGCACCCGCCGGCCGTCGCGCAGCACGGTCACGCGATCGGCGAGCGCAACGACTTCGCCGAGACGATGCGAGGTGAAGATGATCGCGACGCCCGCGGCGGCCAGCTGGCGCACGACCTTGAACAGCGTCTCGCACTCGTGCTCCGAAAGCGCGGACGTCGGTTCGTCCATCATCAGGATCCGCGCGTCGAGCGACAGCGCTTTGGCGATCTCCACCAGCTGTTGTTCGCCGACGCGCAGATCGGCGACGCGGCTTTGCGGATCGATGTCGATGCCGAGCCGACGCAGCAGTGCGCCGGCCGCCTTCGCGATCCGCCGCCGATCGACGATTGCCCCCGCAATCAACGGCTCGCGTCCGAGGAAAATGTTGTCGGCCGCCGTCAGCTCGGGAACGAGATCGAGCTCCTGGTGGATGATCGAGACGCCGGCGCGTTCGGCGTCCTGCACGCCGGCGAATTTCACCGGTGCGCCCATGAGCCGGAAGACTTCGTCATAGTCGACGTGCACGCCGGCGAAGATTTTCATCAGTGTGGACTTGCCGGCGCCATTCTCGCCGACAAGCGCATGCACTTCGCCAGCCTTGAGGTCGAAGTCGACGTTGGTGAGCGCCGCGATGCCGCCGAACGATTTGGAGACGCCCGAGGCTTCGAGGACGAGGCTGCCGGATTCGCGCGCGCTCCCGCCTCCGTATGCGGGCCGCACGGCGTCCGATCCGACTGAGGCGTTTCCTGCGTCATGCATTGGAGCGGCGTCCGCCTGCATGCTCATGATTTCGTGTTCACGGCGGCGCCCCGGGCGTCGGCCATTTCCGCTGGCATGTTAGAGGCGCCGGCCACCCTGTCAACCTGAGGAGCTATACAGCGCCATGCGGCCGCTCCTGCATCCCCTTCCTGTTCGACGGACGAACCGGCGACTCGGCGCCCTATGTCGGGACGTTGTTCGAGAAGGGCGCGACCATGTTCGACCTTGTCGATCTCCTGCGGCGCCGCGCGCGCCGGCCGCCGGGCGGATTGCAGGCGCGATCGCTGATCGCGCCCGCCTCGCACAGCGAGCGCGGCTACACCCGGAGAACCGGCGGCCCGCCTTTTGCGGGGGGCGCTCGCCGCAAATGCCGGCGCGCCGCGAGGCTGTCGTTCAGGCGATGCGGCTGAGCTATAATTCGCCATGCGTTGGATGGCGGTGAACAGCTTCCCATCGTGGCGGAGGTCGTTCATCGAAAAACGACGACGTTCTCTATCGAGGGCGCAGGGAGACGGCCATGCAGCTCACTACGGTCCGGATCGACAAGCCGGACGCGACGAATTTCATCCTCGGACAGACTCATTTCATCAAGTCCGTCGAAGACATCCACGAGGCCCTGGTCGGCGCCGTGCCGGGAATCAAGTTTGGGCTCGCCTTCTGCGAGGCTTCCGGCAAATGCCTGGTGCGAAGCTCCGGCACTGACGCCACCATGGTCGAGCTTGCTCAGAAGAACGCGATGGCGCTCGGCGCCGGACATTGCTTCGTCGTCTTCCTCGGCGAAGGCTATTATCCGGTCAACGTTTTGAACGCGATTAAAATGGTTCCGGAGGTATGCCGCATCTTCTGCGCAACTGCGAATGCGGTCGAGGTGGTGGTGGCCGAGACCGACCAGGGCAGAGGATTGCTCGGAGTGATTGACGGGCTTTCTCCGAAGGGGGTCGAGGGCGAGGATGACGTCGCCTGGCGGAAGAACCTGCTTCGGCAGTTTGGCTACAAACTGTGAGCGGCGAACCCTCGGCTTGAGACTGCTACCGTCGCGTTTGGCTTGGGTCCACCGCCGGGGTCGACGCCTTGGATTCGGAGCCAACGGCCGCAAGGGTTCGACACGCTATATAACGCGAACCTATGCGGCCGCTCCTGCACCCTTTCCTGGTCAACGGACGAACCGGCGATCCGGCGCTCTATGTCGAGACGCTGTTCGAGAAGGGCGCGATCATGTTCGACCTCGGCGATCTGTCGAACCTGCCGCCGCGCAAGATCCTGCGTCTCGAGCACATCTTCGTCTCGCATGCCCATATCGACCATTTCTTCGGCTTCGACCGACTCCTGAGGTTTCTGGTCGGGCGGGACAAGCTCGTGCGCCTCTACGGACCGGCCGGCTTCATCGCGCAGGTCCATCACAAGCTTGCCGCCTATCGCTGGAACCTGGTCGACCGTTTCGTTGACGATCTTGTTTTCGTCGTCGCCGAGGTCGACCCGGATCTTATGGTCCGCACCGCGGAACTCAGGCTTAAGACCGGCTTCACCGTCGAATCCATGAGAGCCGACCCGTTTGACGACGGCGTCCTCCATGCCCAGCCCAATTTCCAGGTCAGGGCCGCGGTGCTGGAGCACGGCACGCCCTGCCTCGCCTTCGCGGCGCAGGAGACGGCGCACGTGAATGTCTGGAAGAACCGGCTCAGCGAACTGGGACTTCCGGTGGGCCCGTGGCTCCGTGGTCTCAAGCGCGCCCTGCTCGAGGAGAGGCCGGACGATTACTCCATCGAAATCGACGCAGGCCCGAAACCGTCGAGCGCGAGGGTCGCGCCGCTGGGCGCGCTGCGCGCGACGGCGACGGTCACGCCCGGCCAGAAGATCGGCTACGTGACCGACGTGACCGACACGGCGGCCAACCGCGAGGCGATCGTCCGGCTCGTTCACAACGCCGATCTCCTCTACATCGAGGCCCCGTTCGCCGAGGCCGATGCGGCGCTTGCAGCGGATCGCGCGCATCTGACGACGGTTGCGGCCGGATCGATCGCGCGCGAAGCTGGCGTCAGGCGGGTCGAGCCGTTTCACTTCTCGCCGCGTTACGCCGGCGAGGAAGCGCGCCTGGTCGGCGAAGTCTTGGCCCGCTTTTCCGGCGCGGGAGTTGATGGACGGCCAATCGGTCCGGGTCGGCTTTGACGCGGCCGCTATTGAACTAATCGACGCGGAAACCGAACCTCAAAAAGTTGCGTGGACGGTTTACTCGGGGCGATGCTGAATGCTAGCATCTCTCGATGACAGCGGCTCGATCGTCTCAAAGACTGAGATGGCGGTTCGTAGTGGCTCCGCTCGTCGCCTTCGCGGCGTCTGGCTCAGTGAGAGCCGAACAAGCGCAGGACGTTCTCCAACTTGCTGGCGAACAGAAGCAATACTTCGAATTTTACCTCGAAAATCCGAAAGTTTCAGGCAACCTCCTTGTGGGGGTCCGTTGGGCGAGAGCAGACGACAATCCCGCCGCCCCTGCCAAGTTCGATCCAAACAATGTTCGTCTGATTGTTCCGGCTCGTTTGCCGGTCCCAACGGCGTGCGTGAATGTCGCCAGCAGAGACGGGCGCTACACCGCCGAAAATCTCTACGCCGTGCCGCGGGATGTCGCGCGGGAGCCGGCATTGTATGCGGAGACCAGATACCCTGAGCTGAACGAAAACTACAATATCGACAACATTGCGGTGATGATCCGCAGCGTGCCTTCTTGCGACGCGGCGAATTTCGGAGAGATCATCCCGGCGGTGCTGGTTCCCAAGGGAGTCCATGTCTCCGACGCGATTTCCGCTGTGCCGGCGTTGGTCGTCGCCGTCAACGCAGATCCGGAAAGCGTAGAGCTCAGCCTGAAAAAAAAGGCTCCTCCAAGCTGTCGGCGACATGCGAGAGCGCGGGCAAAGACGTCAGCATATCCTACAGCACCGTCTGTAAGTTCCATCCCGACAAGCGACTCGAGACGGGACAGTATAGTTTGATTTTGTTAGTCAAGGAACGATTTCAAAAAAGTACCAACGCCGTTCAATTTGCTTGTATCCGAATGATTGGGGGACGCCAAATTGCCGGGTTAATAACTAGCTTCGTCATACGGATAGGGAGGTTCGGCAGGCGAATAAGCACAGTCCCTAAGCGACTTCGGGAATATTTGTTCACGCAGACGGAACATGCGATTGCTCGATATATTACAGTTGTATTTGTAGTTGTTATCTTAGTAATTTACGGATGTCTGACGCGGTTGGCGCTCAAAGAACCGGACATGCTCCTCACAGCCGACATCCACACGGAGCGTATCAGCTTCGACGTCATTGACCGAGAGAAAGCCGCATTTTTCATCAAAGGCTACAGGGTGGCGGAGCGCCGCGAATCAGGGGCCTGCGAGGACGGGCTGCTTACCCCAAGCTTCGGAACAAGAATTATCTATGGACGAGTAGGCGACGGACCAGTGGAAATCATGCTCAACTCGCCGCCGAGGTCCGTCGACGTCCTTGACCGTGGGGATGGCAAGCCGAAGACGTACGCCAATTCGGTGGTGATGGCGCAGGATGCATCCTGCCTCAAGCCGCGCGCCGATTTGTCGGAGCCGCGCGCCGAATTCTCGCCGATGCGATTTCCCATCTGGGGCCCGGCGCAGATCGGGAAGGAATTCCGGCCCTCCGCGGGTTTCAGTCCGCCTGAGCCGAGCCTGCTGATCACGGAAAAATCGATGTTTCCACCCATGCATGGTGCAACTCCATTCTGGATCATGGGTTCTGCAGCCGTTCGCTATACAAGGTGCGAACAGTGACGCTGCCCGTCGCTTCGAGGCTGGAATTGCCCACAACAACGACCTGGTGGGGCGTGGCCTATGTTGAATTGGGGAAGACAGCCCTTATTGCGGCTGTGGCCACTGAGGCTCCGGAATTGAAGCTCTATCGGCCCGGCCGCACCGAGGCTGAGTTGATTTTTATTCCCACACTTTTCCAGCTCACCGACGATCCGACAATCATCCGAGTTCACATCCTGATCTCAGTGTTAGCCGCGGGTGTCGGAATTGCCGCGTGGATAGCCAAACACCTGCACGACCCATGAGAGGTCGCTCTATTTAGCGTGGGCCCCGCGAGCAAATATGATCAAATTCGAGCATCGAAGCCATATCAAGAGAGAACGTTCTTGAATTAAATGAAACACGTCTTAGTCCAATGGCTTTCCGTAGCGGCGCTCGTTATGCCACTCGTGCCTGTCCGGTGCGCGCCGACGTGGTGCGGTATAACTTTAGTCCCGATCGTTCGCCAGAGCTGGAAGTTTCTGTATCAGGATACACATTGCAAAGTCTTAACCGCGCTCACGTCTTACGGACCAGACAGCGCGCTCCGTCTGCCCATCTTGCTACACAGCATAACCGAGAGACACCTGCCAGAGAAGCGCTCTTGCTTTCACCGAGCCCGACATTGCGTGCTAGCATTCCCGCGCTGACACCCCTTCCACCTGCGCACATCACCTATCGCCATCGCGCAAGCGCAGCGCGAAATACAAATGCGTATCATCACCACCATCAGTCTGAATCATCGAATCCCCATCTTTCAGCGCGCTTCGAAATACATGCAGCAGCAGCGAATCTTCACCATCCACCCCACCATCTATTTACACACGTCTTGAACGCTATAGCGAAGCGTTTGCGCACACCTCCACCCGCTAAGCATCTTGTTCGAATCAATCCAAACAACAGCTTCGCATGCGCATCACTTATCCACCACTATACCAAGCAGTTACAACCCCTCCATTTTACGCTATCTCAAACCATCCACCATCACTGCTAGCAATCACCATATCCACAAATCCTACCTTATCCTCAACCATACATCACTCCTTAACACCTATCTTTCTCTCAACTTCCCAAAACCCACATCATGCATCTATACACTACCACACATACATCAACCGAATTGTGGGATTGGATTGCAACCCAGACCAAGCACACTGGGTGGAAAGATGATTTCGCCGCACGCCGGAGGCAAGCCCGCGCCGTCTTCTGCGCGATATCGCCACGCACGATCAGTCGCATGCGTATTCTCGTGAAGTCCCTCGACGATGCGCCGATTGTTCTGAACAAATTTGCGCTGGAGTAGATCAGTCAAAACGAGGGAGCTGTTATCGCGAGCTGCGGCCAGCCGCCACAGGCGAGCGTGCCCGAGAATATTTTGCCTTTAGGTGAGAAATCGACGTAGCATGCGCCCCAATTATGCAGCGGGACCCTCACGGTTAGCCGGTCGCCGGTGATGGTGAATGAGCTATCCAGTCCATCGGAATGCGTCGTTCCGCGATCCTGGGGGAACGCATAGTCTGGGAAGATTAACTGGAACCGACTGGCATTTTGAGTGATATAGGCGACAAAGCGATACTTCGCGTCGAATGCCCGCTCGGCGATTGGATCGGACCGCGAGGCGTCAAGTTGAGCCTGGATGTTGGATGGCAGCGCTATTTCGAAGGTGATTTCTTTCCGGCTGGCGAGATAGGCGCGCAACGCCAGACCGCGCAAATCCTTGTCGTCGCCGGTGAACGCGATCGGCAACGCAATCTGAAGCTTGAGCGAGTCGCCCGATTTGACGATCAACTCCATGTTGGTCAGGCGCATCAGCGGGTCGGGGTCGGCCAGCATCTCCTGCACCTTTGCGATGTCGTCCCGTCGGCTTTCTGGCGAAGGTGCGCCAGTCTGCGCCTGCGCGCTCGAAAAGAAAATGAATGCAAGCAGCGCGATGCCATAGGAGTGATTCACGGGGTGGATCCTTTGTTGTTCACCTTAGGAAATCAGCGCGGGATGGCAAGCCCCGGGCCCAGCGCCGACGCCTTCGCGCCAAGTAAATTCTATGTTCGGTATCGGTCGAGACACAGCGACGACGGCGCCCGCCTCCGTCACGGCAACCGGTCATTTTTGGTCAGGAGTTTCCTGGTCATGTCGACAGCCTCGAAATCGTCCAGCGCAAAGCGCTGCATGTAAGTCGGCAAGGCACTTTGATCCCCAACCGGAGTCAGGATACGACCCCGGCCTGAGGCCAGCGTTTCTGAAGACCAATACCACAGTTGGCGCGCCGGCGCGCTGTGCAGGCAGGATCATCCGCCGAGCGGTGACGTCGCTGGGCGTGCGCTCCCTTCGTTATCGGCCTAAGAGCTGGGACTCAGCGCTCGACGCGCTCCGAGGACGGGCCTGACCAGGGCGGCAGGCGCGCCTGTGATCGAGGCCGGGAGGCCGGCGATGCGCACGTCGCGGTGCGGCGATTGATGCGGGCACCGGCGGCGGCAGCCTTTGTAGACGCGGCTGCTTGCCGCCGTCGCGCTCACGGAGACGATGGAGCGCGGCGACAACGCGTCGCGGGGGTAGCGGGTGCAGCGGCCGGCGACGGGCTTTGGGCCGCCGGACCCACGGCGGTCCGTCTTGGGCAGGCTGACCCGCGTCAAGCGCTCGATCGCCCGCAGGAGGTCGCGTTCCGCATGGTCGCAAAGCGAGATCGCCAGCCCCGGCGCCCGCTCGCGCGGTCCGTCCGATGCGATGGACGTAGGCCTCGGCCACCTCGGGCAGCTCGAAGTTGACCACATGCGTCACGCCGTCGATGTCGATGCCGCGAGCGGCGATATCGGTGGCGACGAGGGCCCGCGCGCCCGGAGCGAAAGGCGGCGAGCGCCCGCTCGCGCTGGCCTTGGCTTTTGTTGCCGTGGATTGCGGCCGCCTGGACGCCGGCCTCCTCCAGCGCCTTTGCGACGCGGTCGGCGCCGCGCTTCGTTCGGGTGAATACGATGACGCGCGACATCTCCCTGTCGCCGAAGAATTCGACCAGCAGGTCGCGCTTCTTCGCCGCCTCGACGAAGACGACGCTCTGCTCGACGCGGTCGGCGGTCTTGGCGACCGGCGTCACGGCGACCTCGACCGGATCGCGCAGCAATTCGCCGGCGAGCGCGCGGATGTCGGCCGGCATGGTGGCGGAGAAGAATAGGTTCTGCCGCCCTCTCGGCAGCTCGCGCACAATCCGGCGAATCGGCTTGATGAAGCCGAGGTCGAGCATTTGATCGACCTCGTCGAGCACGAGGAACTCGACCGCGCCGAGACGCGCAGCCTGCGCGTCGAGATGATCGATCAACCGGCCGGGCGTCGCCACCAGAACGTCCAGACCCTGTTGCAGCGCCCGGATCTGCGCGCCGTGCGGCACGCCGCCAAAGACCGCGGCGACCTTGAGCGGAAGCCCGGCCGAGATGTCGCGAAAGCTCTGTGCGATCTGGCTTGCGAGCTCCCGGGTCGGGCTCAGAACGAGGACGCGGGCGCCGCGTTTCGGCGCCGGGCGGCGCTCGGTCGTCAGCTTATGAAGGATGGGCAACGCGAATGCCGCGGTCTTGCCGGTGCCCGTCTGGGCGATCCCGACGAGATCTCGGCCTTTCATCAACGGCGGGATCGCCTGGGCCTGAATGGGCGTCGGCCGCGCGAAGCCGAGTTTGGCGAGCGTGTCGGTGAGAGGCGCGGCGAGGCCGAGCCCATGAAAATTGTCCAAGGTGAAGTCTTTCGAAAGGCCGCAGCGGCTCGGCGGACGCCGAGGTCTCGGGGCTTAGGACAAAGGAGACGCCCCGCGTGTAAAGGCGTGGAATGCAAAGAGCAAAGCGCGCGCGGCAGGAGACCTTGAAAGCTCTTCACGCGGCCGGCGCGCAATTCCGCCGCCTCAATGGCGACGCGGCCTCATATGACCCTGCGTAACGGAAAGTCAAGCACATGCGGGCTCACGCGGCTCTCGGCAGGCGGCTCAAAGATGCTAGGCGCTGACTGCGAGAGGCCCGTGGAAACGGTGGCGCAGTTCGGTCTTCAATGGCTTGCCGGTCGCGGTACGCGGCAGGTTCTCGACGAAGATGACGTCGTCGGGAATCTGCCGATCTTGGCAGTTTCTTCGACAGGAAATCGAGCAGCGACCGCTTGGTCGGACCCCTGCCGTCGCGCGGATGGACGGTGAGCGGGGGCGCTCCTGCCAGCATGGGCTAGAGCAGCAGATCCCGTTTGGTTGGAATCGTCGTCGCGGGAGCTACGGCGCTCGCAATGCGAACGCGGGGGTCCGACCAAGCTTCTGCGCCTGCGGGGCTGGCGTCCCGTATTGCGACAATTTCTGTCGCAAAAAGAGCTTGACTCGAACATAAGGAGAACATACAATGTTCGGAGAAGCGGGTCACTCACCCTAGCAGGCTGTTTGAAAGCTAATCGTTGCGGCCTTGGACCCCCGCTCGCCCGAGCGTCGCGTCCGGGGCAAGGTCTGCGAGCGGCTGGAAATGCCGTGGCAAAGGCTGAGCAGATCGAATGGGCGGACTGCCAAGGAGGATCGGGCCGCGAGCGCGAGGTGGGGGTGTGAATTTTTTCTGCTCGATCGGCTGCAAGCCCTTTGTTGGCAACGCCTGCGCAAGGCAAAGGGAAGGGAAATGGTCATCAAGGAGGATTTTGGTGCTGCGGAGGCAGACGCGATGACGCGATGGAAAAGGCGCCGCAAGCTCTTGGAAAGATTGATCTCGGCGATGGAAATGGCGCGATCGGAGTCGGCGGACGTCGAATAAAAGGACTACCGGATCGAAGCGACGAAGGGACAGGTTTTGGCGCCCAATGCGTTGAAAAGCCGAGATCGCGGACGGGACTGCACGGCGCGCTGGGGCCCCCGAATTTGATTCGGGAGTGTTTCAGGTCGCTCGCACTGGTTTGTGCGGTTCCAACTGATCGGGACCTGCTCTTCTAGGGCGATGACGGCGGCCTCGAACACGTCGGGGTGAGACACGGCAAGGTTCTCGATCTCGATTGAGGAAATCCATTCGCCGCCGGACTTGATGACGTCCTTTAGGCTGGTTCTGCGGCCGAACCACCCGATCTCCAGAGCGGTTTCGATCTTACCGAAAGATTAACTGTTGGCAATGCTGCGCAAAACCCATCGGCCCGTCGAAAATAGGTCCGAAATCGTCGTTAGATAATTCCCACGGCGGGAACATCGGCTAGCCCACGTGCCGCCGCTGCTCGAAGTCGTGAATCTTCACAAGAATTTTGGCCCAGTCAGCGTCTTGCGCGGCGCCGACTTGACGCTCAATGCGGGCGAGGTTCTGGCGCTCGTCGGCGACAACGGCGCCGGCAAGACGACGCTGATCAAACATATCGCCGGCGTCCACCGGGCCGACTCCGGCGAGATCCGGTTGAACGGGGTTCCGCTCGACCTTCACGCTCCGGCCGACGCGCGCGTGCTCGGCATCGAGACGGTCTATCAGGACCTGGCGCTGGCCGATGACCTGTCGGTCGGCGCCAACGTCTTCCTCGGCCGAGAGCCGATCAAGCGCTGGCTCGGCCTGCCCGTCATCGACAACCGCAAAATTCGGCACGAGACGGAAGCGCTCCTCAGGCGCATCGAAAGCCGCATCCCGCCGAAGGCGAAGACCGTGTCGCGTCTCTCCGGCGGGCAGCGCCAGGCGGTCGCGATCGCGCGCGCGCTCTACTGGCAGTCCAAGGTCGTCATCCTCGACGAACCGACGGCGGCGCTCGCCGTGATGGAGCGCGAGCACGTCATTCAGCTCTCCCGCCGGCTCGCTCAGCAGGGCATCGGGGTCATCTACATCGGCCACAATCTGATCGAGATCCTCGAGGTCGCCGACCGGGTGGCGGTGATGTTCCGCGGCCGCATTACCCATGTGACGCCGGCGACGGACACGAACCAGCGGGATCTCATCAAATACATGACGGGGTACGAAGAGGCGGAGGCCGTCTGAGGGGCAATCAACCGAAGGAGATGCTCATGATTAGGACAGGTCTTCTGGCGGCGACGGCGTTGGCCCTCGCCTGGACGCCCGCGTGGGCGGCCAATTTTTCGAACGACCGCATCGATGTGATCGTCAAGGCGACGACGTCGCAATACTGGGCGACGGTGTTCGACGGCGCGGACGCTGCGGCACAGAAGCTCGGCGTGACAATCAACAAGCTCGGCGCGAGCGCCGAGACCGACGTCGCGCAGGAAGTCTCGATCATGGAAAATGCGATCCAGTCGAAGCCGACCGGCATCGTGATCGCGGCGACCAACGCCCAGGCGCTCGCCCAACCGATCGCATCGGCGACCGACCACGGCATCCCGGTGATTGTGATCGATTCGGACGCCAACACCAACAAATACGTGACCTTCCTCGCCACCAACAACGTGACCGGCGGCGAGAAAGCGGCCGACGAGCTTGCCTCGTGCGTCAAGGCGCGCACCGGCAAGGAGGAAGGCGACGTCGCCTATATGACTGCGCTCGCCGGCGCCCAGTCGCTCAACGACCGCGACAAGGGCTTCGTGCAGGAACTCAAGAAGTATCCGGGTCTCAAGATCGTCGATCACCGCACCGGCAACAACGACCCCGGCCGCGCCCTCTCCGACGCCGAGGACATCCTGACCCGGCATCCGGCCCTTGTCGGCATCTTCGCCGACAATGAGATCCAGGGCGACGGCGCCGGGCGAGCCATTCAGGAGAAGAGCCTCGGATCGAAGCTCTGCACGGTCGCTTTCGACACCTCCGACCAAGAGATCCACTTCGTTCGCGACGGCAATCTGGACGCGCTCATCGTGCAGAATCCCTACATGATGGGTTACGCCGGCGTGTGGTACGCGCTCGAAGCGGCGAACGGCGTCGTGCGCCCACTACGTCGACTTCGGGCGTGCACGTCGTCACCAAGAAGAACATCGACAGTCCGCAGATGGCGGGGCTGCTCAACCCGAAGAAGTATCAGCTGACGCCGTTCCTCGGCAGTTGAGCTGAGCAAAAGCGCCCGGACCTGCGGCGCAGGCCCGGGCGCGCCGGCCAGGAGCGGCAAGGAGAAGATCCGGATGGCGACTGTCACCGCGCCCGCCCCCAGCCCCGGCCGCCTGGCCTCGCTCGCGGCGGAGATTCGCCACGGGCTGCCGGTCGAAACCTGGGTGCTCGGTTGCACGGCGTTGCTGTGGATCGCGCTGGCGCTCGCCTCGCCCTATTTCCTGACGACGGGAAACGTCTTCAACATCATGCGGCAGGTTTCGGTCGATGCGATCGTGGCCTACGGAGAGCTCTTCACCATCATCACCGCCGGCATCGACCTGTCGGTCGGGTCGGTGCTGGGCTTCACCGGCGTGGCCTTCGCCATGCTGCTCGCCGGGGGCATGAGCATCCCGTTCGCCATCGTGCTGACGCTCCTGATCGGGATCGCCATCGGCCTCGTCAACGGCCTCGCGATCGACCGGCTCGGCATCCCCGCCTTCATCGTCACCCTCGCCGGATTGCAGGGCTACCGCGGACTCACCATGCTGATCTCGGGCGGCATGACGGTCGCCGGACTGCCGGACTCGCTCGGCAACTTCGCCAACTCGTACGTGTTCGGCATCCCGACGATGTTTCTCATCATGATCGCCTTCGCCGCGGTCTCCTGGTTCCTGCTCAGGGCGACCCGCCTCGGGCGCTACATGTACGCCATTGGCAGCAACATCGAGGCGGCGCGCCGGGTCGGCGTCAACGTGACCCGGGTGACGCTCGTCGCTTACGGCCTTGCGGCCGTGTTCGCCACCGTCGCCGGCATGCTGCTCGTCGCCCGGCTGACGATGGGCAATCCGAACGGCGGCATGGGCTACGAACTGCAGGCGATCGCCGCCGCCGTCGTCGGCGGCGCGAGCCTGTTCGGAGGACGCGGCACGATTCTCGGCTGCTTCATCGGCTCGATGCTGTTCACCACCATCGGCAACGGCGCGAACCTTCTCGGCGTCAGCTCGTTCTGGCAGATGGTGATCGAGGGCCTCTTGATCGCCGGCGTCGTCTACCTCGACAATCTGCAGAAGCGCAAGGCGCAGGGACAGTAGGCGCGAGCGACCCCGGAAGCAGTCCAGATGACGCGCGCCCCACGGCCGTTGCATTGTTCGTCGCTACGCTCTTCGCAATGATCGGGTCGTCGATCGGCGCGACGAGCGAGATCAAGCCTGCGTCCAGAGCGAATGGCCAGCATCCGGCCGCTACGCCTCATCGTCCGGCCAAACAATCGGCCGTTCCATGATCTCGGCGAATTCAAAAGGCGGCGTCGCAGGAAACGTCCGCGTCGGCAGTCCTGTCTCGCTCGCGGCTTCGTCGCGCGCATCCTCATAGGCATCATGCAGCGCCTCCTCGAGGCGCGACCCCAGCCCGGAATTCTTGCGCAGTTGGCGGCGGACGCGCCGCCGCTGTTCGCGGACAGTAATCGCCCATGAGCGGCTGCGTTTGTCCGGCTGAAGGTCCCACTTGAGAAGATGCAGCATCAGCACGCGGAGGGCGCTCTCGAGCCAATGATATTGCTCCTCGCCCACGTCGTCGACCTCCTCAGCGATTGCGGCGGCATCGATTTCGGAGAGTTTTCCGGCGCGCAACAGCTCTGCCTGGCGCCGAGCCCAGGAATAAAGATCGGCTTCCTTGGCCGCCGGCGTCCCCATCTCTTTCCGAGCGGCGTTCCGGCCCATCGATTTGCTCCCGGCGCCTTTCAGCTGGATGCTTCGTCGCTGCGCTCCTGGCAGTGACGAAGGCCCCGACCCTCAGCTCAGGGCCACATTGAGCGCGCTCTCCGGCAGCTCCTGTCCGAAGGCGCGCTGATAGAACTCCGCCACCAGCGAACGCTCGAGCTCGTCGCACTTGTTGAGAAAGGTGAGGCGGAAGGCGAATCCGACGTCCTTGAAGATCTCGGCGTTCTCGGCCCAGGTGATGACCGTGCGCGGACTCATTACGGTCGAGAGGTCGCCGTTGATGAACGCGTTGCGGGTGAGGTCGGCCACCCGCACCATCTTGTTGACAGTGTCGCGGCCCTCCTTGCGCCCCCGATAGTGGGGCGCCTTAGCGAGAACGATGTCGACCTCCTTGTCGTGCGGGAGGTAGTTCAACGTGGCCACGATCGACCAGCGGTCCATTTGGCCCTGGTTGATCTGCTGCGTGCCGTGATAGAGGCCGGAGGTGTCGCCGAGGCCGACGGTGTTGGCGGTGGCGAACATGCGGAAGGCCGGATGCGGCCGGATGACACGCGCCTGGTCGAGCAGCGTCAGCTTGCCCGACACTTCGAGCACCCGCTGGATCACGAACATCACGTCGGGCCGGCCCGCGTCATATTCGTCGAAACAGAGCGCGATGTTGTTCTGGAGCGCCCAGGGCAGCATGCCATCGCGGAACTCCGTCACCTGCATGCCGTCCTTCAGCACGATCGCGTCCTTGCCGACGAGGTCGATGCGGGAGACGTGGCTGTCGAGGTTGATGCGCACGCAGGGCCAGTTGAGGCGCGCCGCCACCTGCTCGATGTGAGTCGACTTGCCGGTGCCGTGATAACCGGTGATCATGACCCGGCGATTGAAGGCGAACCCGGCGAGAATCGCGAGCGTCGTGTCGCGGTCGAACAGGTAATCCGGGTCGACATCCGGCACGTGCTCGTCGGCGGCCAAATAGGCTGGCGCCACCATGTCCGAAATCGATGCCGAACGCCTTGTGTACGGAAATGTGCGTATCCGGCAGACCGGGCGTGGCTTCGGCCGCTGTCGGCGTCTCTCTCGAATTCATCAGTCCTCCACGCTCTCGCCCCGATAAGCGAAGAGCGCCTCTCTCATCTCGAATCCCGTCCGGGCAAAAAAGCAGACCGCTTAACCCGCGACAGGCCTGAATGGTTGCCTTTCAGACCAGCTTGTTGGACCGCAGATAGTTATAGGCCTGAATGATCTCGCGCAATTTGTCTTCCGACGATCGATCGCCGCCGTTCGCGTCCGGATGGTGGCGTTTGACCAGATCCTTGTAACGCGCCTTGATCTTCGCCTGCGTCGCCTCGCCGTTAAGGTCGAGCGTCATCAACGCCTTGAGCGCGAGGGCGTTGTAGCGCGGCGGCGCTTCGGGTTGCCCTTTTCCGCGCACCCCGCGGCGACGCGCGGCGCGCGCCTCAGCAAACACCGATTCGTCCACGTGGCTCGCCGCCGCGCGGGCGCCGAGCTTCCAGGTCGGACGATGGCCGATTGCGTCGGCCTGGCGAAACTTCGCCATCAACTCGTCGTCCATGCCGCGGAAATAGTCGTAAGAGGCGTTATATTCGCGCACGTGGTCCTTGCAAAAGAACAGATACTCGCCTTCCCGCTCGCGGCCCTTGGGCGCCCGGAACGCGCCTTCCGCCTGGCAGCCGGGATGGCTACAAGGGGTCTTGACCTCGGTCTTGTCGGGCGCGCGTTCGGCCGGCTTCACCCGGATGCGATCGAACAATCGAGAGTTCAAATTCATGTCCTGACCTTTATGAGCGCCGCCGCCGCCGCACAAGACCTTTTCCGCCCCGTCGACAAACCTTGTCGAGGCGCGGGTGAAAGACAAGTTCGGTCTCGAATCCCTGATCAGCTATTTAATAGCGATGGACGCTAAGCGGGAGAGCGACTGGTGGACATGCAGCAAAGAATTGTTGTGCGTTTGACGGAAAGCCTCGATCCGACCTTCCTCGAGGTCATCGACGAATCCGACCGGCATGCGGGTCATGCGGGCGCCCGTCCGGGAGGCGGCACGCACTATCGGGTGCGCATCGTTTCGGCGAAATTCGCCGGTCTCGACCGCGTCGCGAGGCATCGCATCGTCTACAGCCAACTGCCGGCTGAATTCGCCGACGGTCTCCATGCGCTCGCGCTCGACGCCAAGGCGCCGCAAGAGCCATGACCGCAGACGGCGAGGCCGAGTTCTTCGGCCCCTACGCGTTCACGCTCTCGCCAGCCGAGACCGGCGCCGCCGCGACGCGGTCGGCCTGTTCGGCCTGCGCGCGGCTTTGCGTGGCGCCCTTGTCGCCGGCAATGTCGCGCCGCTCGCGGCCTTCGTGCTCATCATGATCTTCGCCACGATTCTGGCGCTGACAGGGCTGATCAGCGGGCGCGCCGGCAGAGCGACCCTCCTGCTCGCCGCCGCCCTGTTCCTGAGCCAGCGTCTGGTGACCTATTGGCGCATCCGCCGAGCCTGCATCCGGGGCCGGGCGGCGATCGAAGCCACGGTCGGAGGCCCCTGGTCGGCCAGGATCGACAAGTCAGGCATGACGCTAGGTAAGAGCGGCGACCGGTCTCGGAGGCTCGACTTCGCCGATTGCGAGGAAGCCGAGGACGCCGGCGGCCTGATCTATTTCTGGCCGCGCGACGGAGCGCCGATCGTCCTGCCGTCGCGCGCGCTCCCCGACGGCGAGGCGGCGTCCCTCGTCGCGCACGCAAGGCGCGGAATCGCCGGGAAGCTGCCTCTCTGAAGCGAGATGGTTTCAGTCGGCTTGGACTGCGGTCCGTTCGAGACGAGGGGCGTGTCAGGCCGGCGTGGCTTTCGAAGAATCGGAGGCTCGATTTCCGAAGGCCGCGCTCCTACTCCGTGGTCGCAGCGGCTCCGGCGTTAGCGGGCGGAGGAGGCGGCGAAGTCTCGCCGGGCTTCGACGGCGGCAGAGGGACCTTCTGCGCGACATGCGGCTTTTCGGCCTGCGCAACTGAAACGTCGCGCCGAGGCGGCAACGGAACGTCGGTCGGGATCGGCTGGTCGGGGATGTAGGCCGCGACCTCCGGCTGGGCCGGCTGATCCTGGCCGCCCAGATGCAGCCAATTCTTCACGTTCTGCGTGCTCGCTCCCCACATTCCGGCCATTCCGCCGCCCGCAGTCGAGGCGAGCGCGACCGGCTGCGGCCTTGGCTGCTCCGCGGATCCCGCCAGCGCCGTCGACGCGGTCTCGATCGGCGCCGTGCGCGAGGCGCCCGCCGTCGCGCGCTGCTTCGCAGCGTCGGCCGCGGCGACCTTCACCACCGCAGGCGCGGGTCTGGGCGCATCGTTCAGCACAATCTCCCGCGGCCCGCCGATCAAGGCGTCGGGGTCGCTCGTGTCCTTATAGCCAGCGAAGACCGGATTCTGCCCGCCGTCGGCATAGACCGTCCGGACCGCCTTCACGCCAGAGGCGGCGAGTTCCGCAACCCTGGCGCCGTCTTTGGCCTCCTTTTCGGCGACCAAAGCCTCGATTTCGTCGTCGCGGCGAAGCGCTGGACAAGGCGCGCTCGCCGAAACCGGGCCGTTCGCCGCCGCGCCGAACACGTAATGCTTGCCGCAGATCACGACCGGAGGTTCGGTCTTGGCGACCTCGAAATGGTCGGAGCCGTTCTTCAGCTCTTTCCAGAACGCGATGTTGGGATCGAGCCGGTACTTCGCCATGTTCTCCGGCGTCATGCGAAACGGATAGGATTCCAGTTGGATCTCGCGCTGGCCGCCGCGGAACGCGTCTCGCGCGATGGCGTAAATGTCGGCGACCTGCTCGTCGGTCATGGAGAAGCAGCCCGCGGACGAACAGACCCCGTGCACCATGACGCTGCCGCCGGTTCGCCCGTAGGCGCGGTCGTAAGCGTTCGGGTAGCCGACATTGAAGGCGAGGTAGTAGTGCGAGTTCGGGTTCAGCTGACCGGGCTCAATCGTATAGAAGCCCTCGGGCACCTGCATGTCGCCCTCGACCTTTTTCGGGCCGAGCTGTCCGGACCACCGGCAGATCGGATAGGTCTTCAGGAGCGCATAGCGCCCCTCCGACGTCATCTTCCAGATCTCGAGCTCGGCCTCCTTCTTGTAGGTACGGATCAGAACCGGCGAGGAGGGCGTCGTGTCGATCTTCGACATCAGTGCGAGCGTCGCGCTCGAAATCGGACGCTCCGAGCGCCCCGGGCCGGTGTCAAGGTAGGAATCATCGCAACCGGCGAGCAACGCGCCCGTCGCGACCGTGAGCCCGAGCGCGGCCAACCGCCAGAATGGCAAATTCATCCGATTCCCCGCGTTTGGCGACAGCTTACAGGCGCCAGCCGATAAAGTCCACGCATCCGAATAAAGCGCCTCGAAGGCCTACCGACGCGTTAACATCGAGACTTCCTTGACCTTTGCTCCCGATGTCGACTGCCCCGATCGGACGTTGATTGTAATTGAGGCGCCTGTTCGGCGACGCTCGCCAGAGGAGCGCTACCAACGGGATGCAATTGGGGCAGAATCCAAGATTTCGGCGAGCCGCGCCCGTGTGCCTGCTGTCGTTCCCTCCGGCAGGGCGCAGCGGGGAAAGAAGCGCGCCTCCTGGATCTCCAGGTTCGGCTTGCGCTCGCCGAGCTGGGCGAAGTCGGTAATCAGGTAGACCGCGACGTGATCGCGGCGCGAAGGTTTCTCGTTGAAGAACAATCCGTGCAGGACGGGCTCTCCGCGTACGGCCACGCAGGCCTCCTCTTCAAGTTCGCGCCCGAGGGCGTCGAGGCAGGTTTCGCCGACCTCGACGCCTCCGCCGGGAAAGTGCCAGCCCGTCACATAGCCGTGCCGGACCAGGAGAACCGAATCGCCGACGATGACCACGCCGCGCACACCGAGCGTCATAGGCCGCGTCATCAGGAAGCTCAGATGCGCGATCCTCGATCGGATCCCAGGGAGCAAGAGCGGCATGCTGAGGCGATCCTTCCTGCCGAGGCGGCCGGTTGTCTTTCTGTTGAAGCCCGCTTATTGCAGCCCGGTCAACGGCGGCGCGGGGCCGTGTGAAACGGGTCGGCTCATGGGCTTCACGATCGCGCACATCACAGACCCCCATTTGAGCCCGGCGCCCCTCCCCGGCCTCGTCGATTTCCGTCTCAAGCGCTTTATGGGCTACGTCAACTGGAGGCGCGGGCGTGAGCGTTTGAACGACATGGCGCTGCTTGCGCGACTCGTCGAGGATCTGCGGGCGCAACGCCCCGACCATGTCGCGGTGACCGGTGATCTGGTCAACATCGGCATGCCCGCCGAATTCCGGCGAGCGGCGGCTTGGATGGAGGCGCTCGGCGACCCCGCGGACGTCAGCTTCGTGCCCGGCAATCACGACGCCTATGTGCGCGCGGCGATGCCGATGTTGAAGGCGACCTTTGAGCCGTGGACGACTGGCGACTCGGGCGCCTCGACGTTTCCCTACCTCCGGGTGCGGAGCGACGTGGCTATCATCGGCCTCTCGTCCGGGCTGCCGACGGCCCCGCTGATGGCGACCGGGAGGCTCGGCCGCAGCCAGCTCGAGTGTTTGGCTGCAATGCTCGACGAGGCGGCCGCGCGCCGGCTTGCCCGCGTGGTGCTCATCCACCACCCGCCGCTCGCCGGAAGCGCCCCGCCGCTTCGCCGCCTCACCGACGCGGCGGCCTTCGAGCGCGTCCTGCGCGAGCACGGCGCCGAGGCGATTCTGCACGGCCACAACCATCGACGGCTCGTCCGTTCGCTCGCCTCGTGGGCGACGAAGACGGTCGGGGGCAGGGTTCCGGCGCTCGGCGCGCCGTCGGCTGCGGCGGCTGCCCATGACCCCCGCTATCGTGCCGCCTATCATCTGGTTCGGCTCGAGCGCGATGGCGAGCGCTGGCGCGTCAG
The DNA here is from genome assembly GCA_963819255.1 of uncultured Alphaproteobacteria bacterium. Taxonomy (GTDB): domain Bacteria; phylum Pseudomonadota; class Alphaproteobacteria; order Rhizobiales; family Beijerinckiaceae; genus Roseiarcus. The sequence goes on along the minus strand of CAWFVS010000031.1, from coordinate 64,237 downwards.
CGCCCGCGCGCGCGGGTTGGCGGTGAACAGCGAGACCATCGGCGAACGCGAGGCGCTGGCCGTGTGAGCGCGCGCCGGTCGGCTGGCGTCCTTTCGCCCGGTTTAGCGCCGGTTAGCGCAGGTCTAGCGGCGGCGCTCAGAAATTTCAAAGGGTTGCGGGGCGGTTTAGCGTCGTCTCGCATTTTGGACCGTGGCTCGTCGGCGACCGCAGCGTCAAACTCAAACTCTTAGTGAAATTTTCATCATTGTCAACTTGTTATATTTAGCATTATCTACCCCGGTCGCCCACCGAGGCGCCGCCTTGCGTGATGGCTGCCTCCCTGCCAATTGGCGTCCTTTGCCTCATCGTCGGATAACACACGTCCGTCAACTAGATCGTCGCGTCAGTTGACCAAAGACTTGAAGATCCGGGAACATTTGGTCACCTGTCCCGTTTATCGTTTGAACGAGCCGCCGCTGGAAAGCGGCGGGAAAACCGTTGGTTATAAGGAGTTCGTCATGTCTATGTCCTTCACTACGGGAAGCGCAACGCGAGACACCGCCGCCTACGGCGGATTCGTCGACGCGATTGGCGGGGTTGCCACGATCGTGCTCGCGATCATTGGCCTGTCCGGAGCGAAGCCTGAGACGCTGGTCGCCATCGCCACCATCGTGTTCGGAGCGGCCTTGCTTGTCCAGGGCGGTGCGATGTTGTCCGAATATGTCGGGGTCATTTTTCCCGAGGGCGCGACCAACGTGTCCATGGAACATTTCGGCGGAAGCAGCCTTTCGGCTCTCTTTATGGCCGGGGCGGCGGGAATTGTGCTTGGCATCCTTGCGCTGGTCGGGGTCGAGTCGGCTATTTTGACCTCGGTTGCGATCATTGGCTTCGGGGCCGGGCTCCTGGTGAGCGGCACCTCCGTCTCTCAGCTGCACGCGTTGAAGCGCTCCGTCGGCCAGTCCACTCAGGGGAGCGCCGCCGGGGTTATCGCGCACGAGATGGCGGCTGGCTCAGCCGGCGTACAGACGTTGGCCGGCCTAGCCGCTGTGGTGCTTGGGATCCTCGCCCTCACCGATGTGCACACCATCGTCCTGGAATTGTCGGCCCTGATTGCTCTCGGCTCGACGCTGGTCATGACCGGCAGCACGCTGAGCGCAACGGTTGTGAATTTCATGCGGCCGACACACTCCGCGATCGTGAACCGCTAAAAAAGCATGAAAGAGTGCGCCGGCTGGCCTAGCCGGCGTACTTTTGCGCCCGAGGCTTCCTTCGGCCGCGTTCGGGCCCGCGCTCTCGCGATTTTAGCCGCGTCCGCCGAGTTCGTTCCCGCGCTCGATGTCCTCGCCAGCGCAGAGGCCGGTGAACGATCGTTCGCAGTTGCCAGAGACGGCGCCGGCGTCGACGACCCCTCTTATGGCACCGAATGGACGATGACCGGTCCAGCCGTCGCGGTCGCCTGCCCGATGAAAAAGGAGGCGAGGTTCTCCTTGGCCCAGGCGAGAGCGAGGCGGTTCGATTCTTCGGCTTCCTCGACCTTGTTGAAGATGCTGATCGCGGTCACCGTGTCGTCGGGCGCGTAGATCACGTAGTAGCCCATGAAGCCCGGGACGGCGCTGATGATCGGCACGGCGGCTTTGATCTGGTCGGCAAGATCATCGGCCGAGCCGGGCCGTGATTTGTACTGGCGAACTGCGGCGTACATATCATCCTCCCATGTTTGCGAGCGGCGTCTCGCTGTCGAAGCTACGCTGCTTCCGCTGAAATCGCTACAGCGGAGCCGAGGGCTCTTCAGGCCGGTTGGGTGAAGCTCGTCTGTCAGGCCGCCGCCATGGCGTAGAGAGACATCGACCGACCCCCGGATCGTTGGTCACCGTGTAGGCTTTCGCCGGCGCTGCGCGGCCGCAAGTGCGGCGGGAACGAGAGCGGGGAGAAGGCCGCTTCGAGCCGGCCGGCCCCGAGAGGCTCTCAACGTTTCGGGCCCGCGGTTGATGCTGTCTCGCTCCAAGTGAACGCGCCAATCTCAAGGCCTCTTGTTGAAGAGATGATCGCGACGCAAAAGCGGCGCCGCCCGGGGCGCCGGTCTTGTCCACAAGCAACGCGCTGCCGCCGCTCACTTTGCCCGGCGGGCAGGCACATTGACCGGACCCTGTGCCCGGGACGCGCTGAATTCCCGGGCGCCGGCAGAGCCGGCGCTGCCGAACGCAAGCGGGCGCTGGGCAAAGCCCTCTTCACCGAGCTCGAGGCGACGACCGCACGCTCATTGGCGTAGGCCTCGTGATTCCGCTCGATCTCAGCGAGATCATAGAGATAGTTGACCATCAGGCCGTAGGATTCTGCGACGCCCTTGCGCGAAAGGTCGCCCATCCAGTTGATCCGCTCGAGTTCGCGCCGTTGCCGAGGTGAAAGCGGGCGACGGGATCGATGACGCGGCCGTCGTCGCGCCGCGCTTTCAGGAAGTAATAGGCCGCGAGCGGCTCGAGCGCCGTCCGCAGCCGCTGGGCGGTCTCGGTATTCTCAGGCCAACGCTCGTCGAGCGCGGCCTCCCGCACAGCTTTCGCCAGCCGCTCGACAGCCGGATCGTCACAAGCCTCGACCCATGCGCGAAGCCCGGGAATTGGCGAGAGCGTGACGAAGGTCTCGATGCGCGGCAATTCCCGGCGGATCTCCACGAGGACCTGCTTGATGAGGAAATTGCCGAAGGTGACGCCCGTCAGGCCATGCTGGCAGTTCGAGATCGAATAGAAAGCCGCCGCTCGCGCCTGTCCTGTCCGACCGGCGTCCGCCTCTCGGCGAGCAGCAGCGGCGCGATCGCGGGCGGCGCCTCCACCGTGAGCGCGACCTCGACAAAGATCAGCGGTTCGTCGACCAGCGCCGGGTGAAAGAAGGCGTAGCAGCGCCGGTCCACGGGATCGATGCGCCGCCTGAGCTCGTTCCAATCGCGAATTTCGTGCACCGCCTCGTAACGAATGATCTTCTCCAGGATTGCGGCCGGCGAGGACCAGTCGATCCGCCGCAGCACCAGAAAGCCGCGATTGAACCAGGAACCGAAGAGGTGCTGGAAATCGCGGTCGACGATCGCGAGGCCGCGATCGTCGCGCATCGCCTCGAGGAGTTCGGCGCGCATGGCGACGAGCGCCGAGGTGCCGCCGGGAGCGCGATTGAGACGGCGGAAAAGCTCTTGCCGGCGCGGCTCGGAGGCATAATGGATCTCGCTGGCCGCGGGTCCAGCGCCGGTCGCCATGAAGCGCGCCACCGCGTCCTCGATCCTGCGCCGCTCGGGCCCGAAGTCTCGGCCAGCGCGCGGAAGAAGGAGGCTTTGTCGACTTCCGAGAGGTCACGGTAGCGGGAGAGAATTCGCTCGCGAGCGCGACGCCGGAGGCTTCGCCTCTTCCCGGACAAGAGAGCGTTGGACATTTCGGCGAGCGACCCGCCGTCACCGGTTTCGCCCGGCCATGCAGTCAATTTGAGCAGCGAGCGCCCGCGCTCGGCGATCGAGGCCAGGAGATCGGAAAAGAAAAAAGCCGTCCATGTTTTCCTGCCCGCTCCACAGTCCGCCCGCGGCTGATGGCCGAGCGGGACACAAATTCGGATTGTCACGCGCGACGACGGATAAATCAAGGCGGAACGGAACAACCGGCTACGGCGTGGCCATCTCCTTGCCCTGCGATAAGCGCACGACGCACATCTCAAATCGCCGCAAGACCCCTTCCCCAGCTTTATGTCATTGGATGGAGGTCGCCCGAAGCGCCGGATGGGGTGTGGGCCACCCCTTCGACCTGAGTTGGATTGCACGAACGCCGCTATGATCCCTGCGCTGCCGGGAGGCGCAGATGAAGCGACGGAACGGTGTGATCCGCCTTCCGCCTTCTGAACCGGGAGTCTGCATTGCACGACCGTCACAGGAAACCTTTCGTCGTCGGATTCCTGCTCTCCACACCCCATCCGGCGCTGCGCGCCCCCTTCCCGAGCAAGCTGGGGAAGGGGAGACTGGCCGGCCGCAATGCTCAAAACGGCGGCGGTCCAAACCAATGCATCCAAAGCTCGCGCAGCCACAACGTCCAGGCGACGTAGCCGCCCAGCACCAGGAGACAGATGAGGGTGGCGGAACCGAGCGTCATGAGAAGAAAGGCGAAGGCGTTCCCTATGCGGCGGCCTAAGCTCGTTTCGGGCGGCGGCGGGGCCGCGGCGGCGGCCAGCCGCGTCACCGAGTCCCCCGGCTGGCGCGACTCCTCCCGTTCGACGGCCAGCGTCCGCTCGCGCTCGACGAGCCGGCGCGCAACATAGTCAGTGGCGGCGGCGACGATCCGGTCGATCAGCTGGCTCTCGGCGATCAGCATCCGACCGTGCACCGTGTCCTGGAAAAAGCGGTAGGTTCGCCGGTCGCGCCCCATCTCGACGAAGGCGACCATGTCGAGGAAGAGGCGCGGCCGCTCCCCCAGGGAGAGGGTCAGATCGAACAGGTCGATGTCGGGGGGCGCCTGCCCCACCACCGGTTTGAGCTCGCTTTCGAGCAGCGCGAGACGCCCCATCTCGATTTCGCGCAATTCGGCGAGCGCTTGCGCGCGCTCGGCGTTCTCCACCCGCGCGCGTCTCACAGCGGCGGCGAGATCGGGCTTCGGCGCCTGGGGAGCCTCGGGCTTTTCCTCCATAGCGTCGGTTCTCAAAACTCCTGCCCCCCAAGCCGCGAGTCCTCGCCCGGGACGATCGCCCCGCCAAGCTAGCCCAATCGTCTCTCCCACTTCAAATTGCCGGCGCGATTTGCCCACGACGGAGCGGTACGAAGCGTTTGGCAGCGAGCGCCATTGATCCCCGGCGGCGATTGCCGATAATCGATTCCAGCCAGTCGCGGCCCGCGGAGTTTCTTGAGAGATGAGCGTCGACGGACTTATGGACTTCTCGCCCGAGGTCGCCGAAGCGCGGGCGACGAGAAAGCCGATCGTCGCGCTCGAGTTGACGATCATAACCCATGGCATGCCCTACCCGCGCAATGTCGAGACGGCGCAGACGGTCGAGGACGCGGTTCGCTCGTTCGGCGCCGCGCCGGCGACGATCGCGGTGGTCGATGGGCGCTTCCGGATCGGGCTTGAGCGCAAGGAGATCGAAAGCCTCGGACGGCTGTCGGGCGGCGTGGTCAAAGCTTCGCGGCGCGACCTCGCGCCCGTCGTCGCCCGGCGCGGCTGGGCCGGCACGACGGTCGCCGCCACGATGTTCGTGGCCGGGCTCGCGGGCGTCGAAATCTTCGCGACCGGCGGCATCGGCGGAGTTCACCGCGGCGCGGAGCAGACCTTCGACATCTCCGCCGACCTGGTCGAGCTGTCGCGCACCCGCGTCGCGGTCGTCTGCGCCGGAGCGAAGTCGATTCTCGACATCGAAAAGACCCTCGAGTTCCTGGAGACGCAGGGGGTCGCGATCGTCGGCTACCGCTGCGACGAGTTCCCTGCCTTCTACGCCCGTTCGTCCGGCTTCAAGCTCGAGCACCGCTGCGACGGCCTGCACGACCTCGCGCGGATGATCCGCCTGCAGCGCGACATCGGACCGGGCGGCCTCCTGATCGCCAATCCGGTCCCCGAGGATCAAGCGCTCGAGGAGGCGATGATCGAGGAGCGCATTGCGGAAGCGGTGGCGGAGGCCAAACAGCAAGGCGTCGCCAAGAAGGAGGCGACGCCGTTCCTTTTGAAGCGCGTGGTCGAGCTCACCGGGGGCCGAAGCCTCGAGGCGAACATCGCGCTGATCAAGAACAACGCGATTCTGGCGGCGCAGACGGCTGTGGAGCTGGCGCGAGTTTAGCAGCCTGTCCACACCACTGATTGACTTCGGAGGCCGTGATGCCCTTCGTTCTCTCCTCCTCGGACATCGAAAATTTCGTCCAGCGAGGATTTTGCATGTTGAACGGAGCATTCAACTCGCGGCAAGCTGCTGCTGCGGTCGACTGCTTGTGGCAACGAATAGAACAAAAATCGGCAATCCGACGCACTGATCCGGCCATTTGGCCAGATAGTTACGACATTGAGGAACAGCTTAGGAACCCACAGGTCTTGATCTGCTTCAGTGATTACGTCGCGTCTGCCATAGAGCAACTTGTCGGCGTCGGCCGCTGGAGTGGCGACCGAAGATGGCGATGTCTGGCCCGTTAACTTCTCATACGGTGGGGATTCACCATACGACCTCAGCTATCCCCTCATTTTTTCGACGACCAAAATGCAACCGGAGGTTGGCGCTTCGCTGCGACGATTCTCGCATGACGAGTCCTGAAGCGCGAGTTCGGGGGTCCCTATTGTCAAGAAAGAGGTCGCGCGATGCTCAATGTGGGACCTTTGGGCCCTCCGTTCGTCCCTTATGAGGGCCGAAAAGCCTCGAAATCAGGCCGTTCTCGAAATGAGGGGATTCCTGAGCCATACGACTATCCATCGAGCGGCTGGCACATCGATGGAAACTGGTTTCGTCATACCATCGACTGCGCTAAACAGGGTCTCCTAATCATCGGGCTCTTTACCGATATTCGGCTTCGTTGGGGCGGCACGATACTCGCCGGCGGTTCTCACAAACTAGCTGCACGAGTGCTTGCGAAACATCCTGATGGTATCTCCCACACCGACCTATTTGCAGAGGCTCTCCGCGAGCCGCTGGGGAACTTTCACGAGATTACAGGAAATGCTGGTGACGTAGTTCTTTGCCATCCGTTTCTATTCCACAGCCGCGGATACAAACATGGAGGCCCGCCTCAAATCATCAGCAACACGGAGGCCGGGCTCCGAGAACCTTTGAACCTCAGGCGGTCGAATTTTGCTGATTATTCACCACTCGAACGTTCTATCGTTCAAGCCCTTGCCCAGCAGCCGGAAGTTCCGCAGAATGCCCGGATCTGCTGCTTCTAGCGAATGCCTTCCTTATGATTTGAACTTTTTCGGTACCAGCGGACGCGCCGCTGGCCATGGTTCACCACGAACTAACAAGGCAGCGACAGGCTGTTGTACTCGTCGATCAGAGAGAGGTCCTCACCACGGAGGCTGAAGTTTCGTTTGGCCGTCAGGTTACCGGCATCCTACGGATCGGCGAGCAGGTCGTTGACTTAGGTTCAGTAACTGCCGTGTACCTACGATCTTACGGGTTGGATCAGCTGCCGGCATTGCGCAACCTCGATCGAAAGAGCCCTGAGTGGCGTCATGCCGTTAATATAACTGACATTGTTATCAATTGGACGGAGCTTTCTTCAGCTTTAGTCATAAACCGGTTGTCGGTAATGGCCAGCAATGGTTCGAAGCCCTATCAGTCGCGTATCATTAGGGCGCACGGATTTGAGACTTCCAGATACTCTGGTGACCACTGATCCGGATGCGGTCCGTGAGTTCTGGTTCCGGAACGGAAGTGTGATCTATAAATTGATCAGCGGGGTGCGGAGCATAGTCAGTCGGCTAACGACGGAGAACGCAACGCGTCTCTCTCAACTGCATTGGTGCCCCACTCAGTTTCAACAATACATTCCCGGTAACGATTATCGCGTTCATGTGATTGGAGAAGAAATCTTTGCTTCCGAAATAGTGTCAGAAGCAGACGACTATCGTTACGCCGATAGAAAAGGCGTTAAAACAAAAATCCGCGCATGGGACATTCCAGCGGCGCTCGCTCGACGTTGCCACGATCTGGCCCGGAGCTTAGAACTCCCTGTTGCGGGCATTGACTTGCGTTATCATCCGGCTGGCCGATGGTTCTGTTTCGAGGTGAACCCCTCCCCAGCATTCTCATATTACGAAAACCAAACGGGCCAACCGATTGCCGCGGCAGTCGCTCGATTATTGATGACACGTAAAGAGGCTCCGCAAAATCTAACAGAAACGCACACTCACCCTCTCTGAAAGTAAGTGAAGGCCGCGTCGGCGACATTGCTATTATCAAGGTCTGGGAAAACATTCACTCCAACGAAGGTGGCGTTCGCCTCCGCACTACTAAATTGGACGGCCAGGAAGTCCATCTGCGCTATGGCCGCCAGACGCCGGACCTGTTCCAATTACGTCTTGTCAGCGTCGCCGAGGCAACGGTCACCCACGACTTTACCGAAGCCTGTCCGCGCCCGTCGTGAATATCCGCGTCGCTGGCTGAGCCTGATGCAAGGCCTACATGACGACGAACGGGGACAACTCGCATTCCCGCCCTGGAAGCTGCAAAATTCCAACGCTCTCTGCTCCAGCCCGGACCGGTTCAGGCTGTTGGCTGTGGGTCTGTTGAGGATTTGACAAGTGAGCTCGGACAACCAAAAAACCAGGAAGGCAGACATCTCAGCAGCGACATACGCTCTGTCGTCGTCCACGATATCTACGAGTTCGCCTTCCCAAACCCACTGCAGGCGAGTGATGACTCCCCCAATCTCAGATTGTTTGACTTCGCGCCCGTCAATAATTGCCGTGGAGTCATGTATATCGCCGACGCGGCAACGCCACCCAGGAAGAGAAAGGTCTGAACTCGTGAATAGACGAACATCCTCCCCCGCCCACCGATCCTTGAGTTGGCGGGCGGGCGCATCATGTCGGCTCGCGATAATAAGGATCATTCAGCTCATTCTAGGCCTGTAGCGCCGCGCTCCCCACCGTGGACGCTCCTCTACGGGAATGAATGACCTGCCCGTTGCGATTGGCACCTCCGATAGCGTGCTTGCATCCGGCTGCGCCGCGTCCGCGATCACTTCATGAGGCATCGGAGCCTGCGCCTGGAACTCAGGAAGCTTATCAGGACGGCCTTCTTTTTCCTTACCATCCTTTTCTTCCTTGTCCTTGTCCTTGTCCTTGAAGTCTTTACTGTCTTTTGACTCTTTTCCTTCTTTCTCCTTGAACTTGGTCGTGTTCGTCGCGATCCAGCCGGACTGGTTGAAGGGTCCGACCGTGCCGCCGATCTGCCCTGTTCCGAAGTTGCCCGCCAGCAAGAGCGGCACGCCCTCTCCAGTTACCAAACCATTTGGCGTAGCATAAGGTTGAAATAAAGTTCCTGTATAAACCTCAATAGTGAACCCAGTATCGTTTGGGTCGCTACCACCCGCCGTAGCTTCGCTGAATGTTAACACTTGCGCGACTCATCCCATACAGCAGTGATTGGTGACCCGTTCAGGGTGCCTGTAATCCCGCCTGTGGAGCTAAGCGAAAGGACAAGCGATCCAGGTTGTGCGGCTCCACTCGTAAAGAAATTCCAAGTGCCCATTGGTGCGGCCATTGCAGCCTCCTCTCTAGTTAATCGTGTAGGTATATACAATCCTGTTTGCGCTACGCATCGACCCACGAACACTCCGGCCCATGAGCAAGGCAAGAGATCACGATGTCCAGTTCGGAGCCAGGTCGCGTCCCGCAATAACTGGCCCTGGCTCAGTTGCCCTCCTCTCCTCAACCCGCAATCCTACCAGTAGAGCCACCAGCTCCCCGCTAACTTCGCGCCGTGCCCCTGAAATGTGATTCGATAACCCACTGGAGCGGCGATCGAGGCGCGGCCGATGGCGTGAAGCAGCAATCCGTCATGCACAACCATGTTCCCTCGCGCGTAGTATAGGGTCTGCGGGGGTTTTCTCCCTGCATACTTCAGCGCGTCAAAGCCACGCTCGACAGTTTCGAAGTGTACGGGCCAAATAGCCAACGAGCAACCACCCGATGGCTCCTCGATTGGCAGGGTGAAAGAGAGAGTCTCTTCCGGACGGCCTCCCGGCATCGCATGCATCCATTGCAGGTCGAAATGCGCTCGGCTCGACGGCTGGTCATTAGTTTGATCGGCCCCCTCAAAGATGAAAATGTGAAAGCCCGGCAGTGCGTACTCCTCACCGTAGGAGACGGGCTGTCCCAAAAGATCCTCAAAACCTTTTCTGATTCGTTCGTATAGCCAATCGAAGTTTGCCTGCAAGACTCGGTTGCTGCCACGCGCCTCTTTCCGATAGCCATCGTGACGATTGACAGCATCCAAATAAGACGCCGACCCAAGGGTGAAAAAACGTCCGCCTTTCGATCGTGACTTCCAATTATGCTTCAACCCGAGAACTTGATCCCGAATCACTTCGCATTCCCGCAAGCGAAGCACTTCATGTTGACTTCACTACAGTCGGGTTCAAGGAATGTCTCTCGACAATCGATTGTGAACCTGTTTCCGGAACGTTCGGTAGCCTTAGAGCCCGACCTTTTTCCTGTCAGTCGAAGTCTCTGCGCTCGATCATCATCGCGCCCCGGCTTGCCGCCATCCTCAATAGGCGTCAATCTTAGGTGCAATAATTTCGTACTAGTCAGCTCGACGCTTTTGGCCAATGCTGGGCAGTTGGTCGAGCAAGTTAGCACCCAGTTTATCCTGCGGCAAGGCCGCCTAAACGCCCAGTTGCGCCAGGGAGGCAGGACCTGCGTTACATGACCGAAAACACCTCAGGATCGATCCTCCGTCTCCGCTTTCGCCTTGAACCAGTCGATCGCGTCCTCGAGGCGGTCGTCGCCCCAGAACACCTCGCCGTCGACGATGAAGGTCGGCGACCCGAACACGCCGAGCGCCTTGGCCTCCTCGGTGTCGCGTTTGTAGCGCTCCTCGATCCGCCCGGTCCGGGCCGAGGCGACGATGCGGGCGGGGTCGCGGCCGAGCTCGCGCAAGACCTCCGAGACGCCCGGCTCCGACCCGGGCTCATGCCCGGAATGAAACCATTGCCGATAGGCGGCGCGGACATAATCGGCGCACCAGCCCTCGGTTTCGGCGACGACGGCGATCTTGTTGGCGAGATCGAATTCCGCCAGCGGATAGGGCGCCGGCAGTCGCGGCTCGAGCCCGTATTTTCGCGCGCGGCGCTCGATGTCCCGCCACATGTAGGCCATCTTGACGGGTTTGCCGACGAACGGGATGTTCTTCTGCTCGACCATGATCGGCCGGACCGAGAACGGCTTCCAGCGGAAGGAGACGCCGCTCGCCTGTTCGACCGACTTCAGCCTCATCACCGACAGGTACGAATAGGTGCTGCCGATCGAAATCCAGAAATCGATCATGTCTCTCCCTTCGATTCGATCCTCTATGCATGCGAGCGGGACCGAAAGGGCAAAGATACAAGACTTTCGGTTTCTGTCGACCTAACGGAGTAATCCGCCCCGGGACGGAAGGCCGCCGGCAATGACGGTCGCTGAGCCCCGCATCCTCCTCGTCGGCGACGTGATGACCGACGTGATCGTCCGCCCGGAGGGGCCGCTGGCGAGAGGATCCGACCGGCGGGCGGAAATTCGCTTCGAGCCGGGAGGCTCCGCCGCCAACCAGGCGGCGTGGCTCGCTTCCTATCGGAGTTCAGGTCGACCTCGTTGCCCGCGTCGGGCTCGCCGACGTCGAGGTCGAGAGTCTGCGATTGGCGCGCGCCGGCGTGACGGCCCATCTCGTCGGCGACCGCGAACGCCCGACCGGCCGGCTCGTGGCGCTGATCGACGCGAGCGGCGAACGCAGCTTCTACACCGACCGGGCGGCGAACGAGGCGCTTTGCCCGGCCGACGTTCCCGACGCGCTGATCGAAGGCGCTTCGCTCATCCATCTCTCCGGTTACTCGTTCTTCGCCGCCTCGCCGCGCGAAGCCGCGCTCAAGGTCATGCGCAGCGCCGGGAAGACGCCGGTCAGCGTCGACCCCGCCTCGGCGGAGTTCTTGCGCGAAGTCGGCCCGGAGACGTTTCTCCAGTGGACCCGCGGCGCTGCGATCCTCTTCCCCAACCAGGATGAAGCGGCCGTCCTGACGGGAGCGGGCGACCCCGAGGCGCAGTGCCAGCGCCTTGCCGCGCTCTACCCGCTCGTCGTCCTCAAGCTGGGCGCGGCCGGCTGCCTCGCGGCGGAAGGCGCGCGGCGCTGGCGGATCCCAGCGCCGCGGGTGGCGGCGATTGACTGCACCGGCGCTGGCGACGCTTTTGCCGCCGCTTTTCTCGCGAGCCGCCTGCGCGACGAGGCGATCCAAGAGGCGCTCGGACGCGCCGTCGCGGCCGGCTCCGCCGCAGTGCTGCAGGTCGGCGGGCGACCGCAAGTTCACTCCGGCTGATGGAACCGTTCAGCTCCGCTGATATACTTGCGCCCGCGCTCCGCTATACCCATCTCTTCGTCCGACACTGACGGCGAACACACGGACTTGCGCAAGTTCGTCGTTCCCTGTACGGCCGGCGAAGACGTTATTTGTCGGCCGCTTTGACCCTGGAGGATTCATGTCCATTCGTCCCGTCAAGCGCGTCAACCTTTCCCGTCCGACCATGGAGGGGGCGGGGGTGAGACTGCGCCGCGCCTTCGGCTTCGGCGACACCTCGGACTTCGATCCGTTCCTGATGATGGACGATTTCCGCAACGACCGGCCGGAGGACTATCAGGCCGGTTTCCCCTGGCATCCGCATCGCGGCATCGAGACGATCACCTATGTGCTGGCGGGCTCGGTCGAGCACGGCGACAGCCTCGGCAACCGCGGAACACTGAGCGCGGGCGACGTGCAGTGGATGACCGCCGGCAGCGGCATCATGCACCAGGAAATGCCGTCCGGCGACGATGTGGGCCGCATGCACGGCTTCCAGCTGTGGGCGAACCTGCCCCGGGACCTCAAGATGACCAAGCCGCGCTACCAGGACGTTCCCTCCACCGCGATCCCCGAGGTGACCGACGACGACGGCACGACGGTGCGGGTGATCTGCGGCGAGTTCTGGGGCAGAAAGGGGCCGGTCGACGGCGTCGCCGCCGAGCCGCGCTATCTCGACGTTTCGGTGCCCGCCGGCAAGAGGAAGCGGCTTAAGGTCGAGGACTACCGACAGGCCTTCGCCTATGTCTTCGAGGGCTCGGCTGACTTCGCCGACGCGTCCGAGCCGTTCGGCGTGCTGCGCGAGGCTGAGGTCGATGGCGAGGACCTGCTGATCCGCGACAGGGTCGGCAATCGCTCGCTCGTCGTTTTCGGCCCGGGCGACGAGATCAGCGTCCAGGCGGGCGACGAAGGCGTGCGCTTCCTGCTCGTCTCCGGCCGGCCGCTGCGTGAGCCGATCGCCTGGCACGGGCCGATCGTGATGAACACGCAGGAGGAGATCCGCCAGGCGATCATGGACCTGCGCAGCGGCTCGTTCATCCGGCGGTAGCCGATCTTCATCGGACCGAGAGCAAGGCCACGGCGCATTGCGCCGTGGCCTTGTCGCTTTTTTGAGTCAACGCGATCTGACGCGCCGCGCCGGTCGAAATCATCGCGGCTCTGTCGCCTGCAGCGCCTCGACGTAGACGTTCAGCATGTCGCGCTTCATGCGCTCGAGCGAATGGAGCTCGGCAATCCGCGCGCGCGACCGACGGCGGACCGCGTCTCGCGCCGAGGCGCCGAGCGTCAGCGCCGATTTGATCGCCGCGGCGAGCGCTGCCGCGTCGCCGGGCGGGACGATCCAGCCGGTGCGCTCGACAGCCGGCGCGTAAGGCGGCGCGAGCACGATCTCCCGCGCCGGGCCGACGTCGGCGACCACGGTCAGCGCCCCGATGGCCGCAGCCTCGATCGCGCTTCGCCCGACGCCATCGGCTTCGCTCGCCGCGAACACCGCGACGCTCGCGGCGACGAACGCCGCCGGCCGATCGGAAGGCGCGCCGACCCGCGCGACGATCGCCCCGACGCCGCGCGCTTCAGCCAACGCCTCGAGGTCGCGGACAAAACACGCTTTCGCCGCCTCGCCCGCGAGCACGAAGCGGATGTCGGCAAGGCCCTTCTCCCTGAGAAGAGCGGCGGCTTCCATGACGAGCCGCTGGCCGCGCGACGGGGCGAGCCGGGCCGGCGCGAGGACGACCTTTTCGTGCGGCTCGGCGCCCCAGTCCTCTCGCGCCTTCGCCACCCGCTGGCGGCTGACCGCCTCGGGCGCGAACAGCGCAAGATCGAGTCCCGGACGCACGATTCTGAGGCGCGGAAGGGCGGCGGGAAAAGCCTCGACGGCGCGGGCGGCGACGAATTGCGAGGAGACGACGACCCGGTCGCCGCCTCCGGCCGCCGCTTCGAAGCTCGAACGCGGCTTGCCGGCCGGCCCCTCGCCGACAATGGCCGTCACCAGCGGCAGCTTCAGCCTGCGGCAGGCGCCGAGCGCCATCCAGGCCGCCGCGCGCGATCGCGCGTGGACGAGATCAACCCTCTCCGACTCGAGAATGCGCGCCAGCCGGCGCGCGTTGACGGCCATGGCCAGCGGATTTTTGCTCGAAGCAGGAAACGGGAACGTGCAGGCCCCCCAGCGCCTGCACTTCGCTGGCGAGCTCCCCCGGATCGCTGGCGACCAGCGCGCGCGCCCCCGCTTCCACCAGCGCTGCGGCGACCGCCAGCGTCGAGCGCTCGTCGCCGCCTGCGGCGCGCGGCGGGACGATCTGCAGGATCGTGCGGCCCTCGAGCGGCGCTTTCGAGGCGCGTCCGAAGGGGGAGAGCGGGTCGACGCTCACGCGCGGCTTCGCCCGAGGGGCGCCCGGTTGACACGAGGCGCCGCCTCGGCCAAGCCGGCGCCGTCCAGGCCGGACGAGGTCGAAGCGCGGGCGCCGAGTCGCATCATGAGGCCGAATTGAGCTTGTCGAACGAAGCGCCGCAAGACCTCAGAGTCGGTAATCCCCCGAATCAACGGCGGATCGCCTTTCGCCGTCGCGCGTCGCAAAACGGCGGGCGGCCGGGTCTCGTCTGGCTCTGCGGCTACCGCTCCGACATGGGGTCGACCAAGGCGACCGCGCTCGACGCCGAGGCCGAACGACTTGGCCTCGGGCTCCTGCGCTTCGACTATTCCGGCCACGGCCGCTCGGAAGGGAGGCTCGAGGACGGCACGATCTCGCGCTGGCTCGAGGAGACTTTGGCGCTCGTCCGCGCCGGAACCGAAGGGCCGCAGATCCTGCTCGGCTCCTCGATGGGCGGATATCTCGCGCTGCTCGCGGCGCGCGCGCTCGCGCGGGCGGGCGAAGCCGAACGGCTCGCCGGTTTGGTTCTCATCGCGCCCGCGGTCGACTTCACCGAGAAGCTGATCTGGCAGCGCGCCCCGGAAGAGGCGCGCCGCGCGATCATGGAGGAAGGCGTTTGGCGGCGCGCTTCCGCCTATTCGGACGAGCCCGACGTCTTCACCCGGGCGCTGATCGAGGATGGGCGCAAGCACCTCCTGCTCGACGGCGTGATCGGCGCCGGCTGCCCGACCGTCGTGCTGCAGGGCATGCGCGACGAGGACGTGCCCTATTCGCACGCGCTTGCGCTGCTCGAGCGGCTCGGCGATTTCGGCGACTCTGACGCTCGTCAAGGACGGCGACCACCGCCTGTCGCGCCCGCAGGATCTTCGGCTCCTGTTTGACGCTTTGGAGCGGCTGGTCGAACCGGAGCCGGGCCTGCCGCTGTTCGAGTCCGCGGGTAACAGCGGTAAAAACAGCGAATTCTGAATTTTTGAGCTGGTTTTGCGAGCGCTTCGCTCGACAAAACACCCTTGTTTCCAGCGGGTTGGGAAAAGGCCGGCGTTGCAGGCGAAACAGCGGAAAATTCGCGAAAAACAGCGGATTTCATGCGCGGGAGCAGTCGTGCGCTTATCCGGGTCGCGTCGGAGCCGAGCCTTGACCGACCCGCATGGGGCGGAAACGGCGGGCCTGGCGTGATCTCCGCCTCGGATCGTGTTAACCAAGCCTTTCAGTCAGAAACGGGATGAGCGTGAAGGACGCCGGCATGATCGCCGAGCGGGCCCTTGGCGTGAGGAGACGGAGAGCGCCATGCTGCCGCTGATCGAGGAGCGCCGCTCCGAGATCGCAGACATCTGCCGCCGCTTCGGCGTCAGCCGGCTCGCGGTGTTCGGCTCCGCGGCGCGGGGAGAGGACTTCGATCCCGAGCGGTCGAACGTCGACTTTCTCGTCGAATTCGATCCCGCGGTTTGCCGACACTGGACACCTACCTTGGTTTAAAGGACTTGCTCGAAGCGCTGTTCGGCCGGAGCGTCGACCTGGTCGAGCCGCGCGGTCCGTAACCCCTATTTCAAAGCGAGCATCGAGCGCTCGCGAGAGCCCGCATTTGAAACGTGATCGGCAGGAATAAGGCGGATAGGGCCGGCTCAGGCTAATCCGTCTCGAACGGCGCCATCTGTGGGTGATCGCCCAATCGTTCGATCGCCTGTTCGATCGTGAGGTTCTTATTCAGGAAGCCCTGCAACGCAAGAAGCGTCCGTAGGCCCGCCGCGTCCGGGCAGTGGTCCATCCCGTCATGCCGAATCGGGTCTTCGAGATGGGCCACGAAATCAACGCACTTGCTACGGCTCCCGCAAGCGGAGCACGCTCGTTGCAGGTCGCTCAATATTGCGGGCTCCATATCGAGCCACGCGTCGACATCGAGGCCAAGGCCGACCATACGCCGGTGCAGAAGATTCAGGTTGTCGGGCTTGCCGCTCTCCAAAATATTCCGCGGGCTTGTCATCAGGCCTCCCTCCTAGACGCATTTCTCTACCGAGAAAGCAGAGGAAACGTGTTGATCTAGATCAACCTCGTGCGTCGCGCAGCAAGGGCTCCGCAATGAAGATCAAGGTTGTCGCGCACGAGGCGGAAGAGGGCGGCTACTGGGCCGAAGTTCCGGCGATACCCGGCTGCGCGACGCAGGGCGAAAACATGGAAGAGCTTTTGCGGAACGTGCGCGAGCCGATCGAAGGTTGTCTGTCGGTTGACGTCGCTGAGCCAAAACCGGACGAGAAGGCCCGCATTCTCGAAATCGCTGTATGAGGTCGTTAGCGGGGCGCACTCAATTAACCGTTGATAACCGTTGAACTCGCGTCGCCGACGGCAGGTAGCCAATTAGAATGACTTGTCACCGGAACGCCCGCATTCGTCCCTTTTCGAGAGGCGAGTTGTCAATGGACGGCTAATCGCAAAACCAGACCGAGCAGAATGAGTTCAACGGCGATGACGAAGCCAACCATCCACTTCAGAAGGTTCACCTCGCCCTGAAGCGTGGAGAACCGCGCATCCACGCGCCCCTCAAAGGCGGAGAACCTTGCATCCACGCAGCCCTCGAAGGCGACGAGCCTGTTCTCGAGCTTCTCGTACCCGGCGAGCTCCTCGGCCGCCATCTCGGCCTTCGCGGGGTCCGCTCCAGCGGATAACGACGCGTCACGCAGCGCGTCCAGTTGCAACGGCATGTCGATCTCCAACCTCTAATTGGGTGATTAAGGGCGGCCCGCAAGCGGCGATGGCTCAGATAACAATCAGGGAGGCGGACTGTCGCCATCGTGGTTGCGCTCGAGGCCAACGCAAGGGCGGCGAGAGCCCTTGCGGGTCGCCTCCGGGCCGTTTGGAGGCGGAGCCGGCTATGACAGGCTCAAGCGAATCATCTGGTAGGAATAGGGGGGAAGCTTCGCGGTCAGCATGCGGTCTGCGATCGCTGCATGCGAGCCTTTGCGAGGCGTGACGCTCGAGGGGGCTTGCAGGGTGTTGACGGCGTCGAGGGCCGGGCTCGTCATCACCTGGTGGTCCGCGATCGCAGCCACGCCGAAGCCCTCAAGGCTGATTTCGAGATCGATGCTCTCCAGGCCATGCCGGTTCACCACGAAGAAGGTCAGCGTCCGCTTATCCGCGTCGTGAACGGCCGAGACGTCGAGATAGGGCACGTTGTCGGCGACCTCGGCGTCGTAGCCGGGAGACCTGATGCTGAGCTGCAAGGCCTCGCCGCGTCCATAGACCGAGGCGAAATAATACGGATAGTAGATCGTCTGCCGCCACGACGGCCCGCCGGGTTCGGTCATGATCGGCGCGATCACGTTGATGAGCTGCGCGATGCAGGCGATCCGCACGACGTCGGAGCGGCGGATGAAGGTATTGAGGATGCAGCCGACCTGCAGAGCGTCCTCGAAAGTGTAGATGTCCTCGAGCAGCCTCGGCGCATGCGGCCAGCCCTTGGCGCCCCCCAGAACTTCCCGGTCCCGCGCGCGCGAGTGATACCAGGCGTTCCATTCGTCGAAGGAGATGGTCACTCTCTTGCGGCTGCGCTTCGCGGCGCGGACGAAGTCGATGGTCGAGGCGATCGTCGCGATATAGGCGTCGAGCTTGGCGTTGAGCGCGAGATATTCCGCCGTGTCCTCGCCGCGCTTGGCGAAATACATATGCAGCGAGATGTGGTCGACCGCCTCGTAGCAGTGTTCGAGGACGATCCGCTCCCATTCGGGATAGGTCTTCATGTCGGAATTCGACGAGCCGCAGACGATCAGCTCGAGCGAGCCGTCGAAGGCGCGCAGCGTCTTCGCCACCTCGTTGGCGAGCCGGCCGTATTCGTGCGCCGTCTTGTGGCCGATCTGCCAGGGCCCGTCCATCTCGTTGCCCAGGCACCAGTGCTTCACGTTGAAAGGCTCGGCGCGTCCGTTGGACTTGCGCCGGTCGCCCCAGTAGCTGCCGGTCGGGCCGTTGACGTATTCGACGAAGTTGCGCGCTTCGTCGAGGCCGCGCGAGCCGAGATTGAGCGCGAGCATCATCTCCGCGCCGACCGTGTCGCACCAGGCGGCGAACTCGTGGACGCCGACCGCGTTCGATTCGGAGGTGTGCCAGGCGAGGTCGAGCCGCGTCGGACGCTTCTCCCGTGGACCGACGCCGTCCTCCCAATTGTAGGCGGACACGAAATTGCCGCCCGGATAGCGCACGACCGGGACCTTGAGCTCGCGGACCAGGTCGATGACGTCGCGCCGCATGCCATTTGCGTCGGCGGTCGGATGATCCGGTTCATAGATGCCCGAGTAGATCGCGCGGCCGAGGTGCTCGAGGAACGCGCCGTAAAGCCGGTCGTCGATCGTGGCGATGCGATAGTCGCGATGGGCGGTGACTGACGCTTTCATGGCTCCTCACCCCATTCGCATCAATTGCTATCCGTCATTTTGCACGCGCTCCAGCCGCATCGCCTCGCCCTTATGCTCGAGCGTCAAGCGGCCCCGGCCGGCGTCGTCCGGCGAGAGAACCGACTCCTTCAGCAGGATCGAATAGGGATGCTGCGGGTGAATAAGGACCTCGCGCGCCGGCCCGGTCTCGACGACCTTGCCCTTCTGCATGATCATTACGCGGTCGCTGATGGCATAGGCGGTGGCGAGGTCGTGGGTGATGTAGAGGATGGACACCTGCAACTCGTCGCGGAGCCGCTTGAAGAGATTGACGATCGACATGCGGAGCGAAGCGTCGACCATTGAAACCGGCTCATCGGCGACGAGCAGCTTCGGCGAGGAGATGAGCGCCCGGGCGATGGCCGTGCGCTGCAACTGGCCGCCCGACAGTTCGTGAGGGAAGCGGCCCTTCACCTCGGCGAGCGAAAGCCCGACCTTGTGCAATGCGGCGTCGACCGCCTCATCGCGCGCTTCCTGCGATCGGGCGCCGGCGAGACGGACGGCGCTGGCGTAGAGATATCGGTCGACCCGTTTCAGCGGATTGAACGCTTCATAAGGATTCTGCAGGATCGGCTGGACATGGCGGATGAAATCGAGCCGCCGTTTGCGGCCGCGCGCCTCGGGGAGTTTTTCGCCGCAAAAGCGGATGACGCCGCCGGTCGGCGCAAGAGTGTTCAGGATCATGCGCGCGAGAGTGGTCTTGCCGCTTCCCGATTCGCCGATGATCGCGAGGATCTCCGGACGCCCCGCCTGGACGGTGAAGCTCACGTCGTCGACGGCGTTGAAATGGCCGCGGCCGAAGACTCCGCCGATGGCGAACCTCTTGGCGACGTGCTCGACTTCGAGGAGATCGGCGCTCACTGGACGAGGCCCGCGGTTTTCGCGCGCGGGATCGCGGAGCGGAGGGTGCGCGTCCCGCGCACCTCGGGGGCGGCGAGACGCCGCCCCTCCAAGGCGCTTTGGCGGCGCACTTCGGCGCTTTCCGCGGTTGCGCTCGGCTTCACCAAGGGGCTCGCCGCGTAGCACGCGACACGACGCCCCGGTTCGAGCGTGGTGAGCGCCGGGGACGCTTCGCGGCAGACGTCCATCGCCAGCGGACAACGGGGGTGAAATCGGCAGCCCATGGGCGGATCGGCAAGATTGGGAGGCGCGCCGGAGAGCGGTTCCGCGCGCGACTCCTCGCCGATCCTCGGCAGGCTCGCCACCAGATGCGCGGTATAGGGGTGCATCGGCCTCGTGAAAATCTCGGCGGTGGCCGCTTCCTCGACCAGCCTGCCGGCATACATGACGCCCAGCCGGTCGGCGATATTGGCGTGCACCGTCATGTCGTGCGTGACGAACAGCATCGACGAGCCGATCTCTTGCTGCGCCTCGCGGATCATCGCGAGCACGTCCTTTTGCACGATGACGTCGAGCGCCGTGGTCGGCTCGTCGGCGATGATGAATTCCGGACGGCAGATCGTGGCGAGCGCTATCGTGACGCGCTGCTTCATGCCGCCGGAGAGCTCATGCGGATAGGCGTCGAGGACGTTGGCGGCAAGATGGAGCCGCTCGAGATGCCGCTCGACCGCAGCGAAAAACGCGCGCCGGCTCAATCCCATGTGGCGATAGGCGAAATCGATGAAAGACTGGCGCACCCGGCGCACCGGGTTGAGGACGTTCATCGAACCCTGGGTGATATAGGAGAGGTGATTCCAGCGTATCGCGGACAGTTCCGCCGCGTTCAAGGCATGGATGTCGCGATCGAGGAAGACGTAGCGGACCGAGCCGCCGATCACGGTGAGCGGCGGCCGGATGGCGGCGGCGATGGTCTTCAGGAACGTCGTCTTGCCGCAGCTCGATTCGCCGGCGAGGCCGTAGATCTCGTTGCGGCGAACGACCAGCGAGATGTCGTCGACGGCGCGCACCTCGCGCTCGACGCCGAAGAAGTGCGTCAGATAATAGGCGCGCAGGTTCTCGACCATGAGCGCCGGCGCTCCTTCCGGCGGCGGGCGCGGCCCGCGGGCCGGTTCGTCATTCGGGCGGGACCGGCTCATCAGGCCGCTCCTCCTCCCATGCGGCTCAGGCGGCTGCGCGGATCGATATACTCGTTCATCGACACCGACAGGAGATAGAGCCCGATAAACGTCATGATCACCAAGCCGACCGGAAACGCGATCCACCACCATACGCCGGCGACCAGGGCGGTGTGCTGGTTGGCCCAATAAATCATCGTTCCGATCGTCGGGGTGTCGATGTTGGTGAAGCCGATCACCGAAAGCGTCACCTCGAGACCGATCGACCAGTTGATGTTGTTCATGGTCGTGGCAAAGACGATTGGCAGCACATAGGGCAGGTGCTCCTCGACCAGGATCTGCCGGGTGCTCATCCCCGAGAAGAGGCTTTGGGTGGTGAATTCGCGGCTTCGCAGACTGAGCGCCACCGAGCGAATCAGGCGCGCGTCATAGGGCCAGCCGAGAGACGCCATGGCGACCGCCAGCAGCGCCCAGGACATGTGGTCCTTGAAGACGAAATAGACGAGGACGAGGATCGGAAAGGGCGGGAAGACGACGAAGGTGTCGTTGATCGACATGAGGACGCCGTCGACGATCCCACCGATGTAGCCGGACGTCAGTCCGACGACGAGCGCGACGAGGCGGCTCAGGAGCGCGACCGTTATGCCGAAGAGGAGGCTGTTGCGGATGGCGAAAGTGAGCTGCCAGAACACATCCTGACCGCGCGAGTTGGTGCCGAAGGGATGAGCCCAGGACGGCGGCATGTCGAAGGGAACGACGTATTGCAGCGCGGACGGATATGGCGAGAAGAACGAGGCCAGCGACATGGCGGCGACGAGCAGAATCAGGGCCGCGCCGAGCGCGAATTCACGATTGTAGCGGATGAGGTCCCTGAGGATGCGGACCATTGTTCAGGCCATCCTCACCCGCGGATCGAGAAGCGGCAGAACGAGGTCGATGACCAGGGCCGCAAAAGCGACCGCGATGATCGAGATCGAGGCGATGCCGATCACCAGGCTGTAATCGCCGGCATAGACGGCGCGAATGAGCAGGTTGCCGAGGCCGGGGTAGCCGAAGACGACTTCGGTGATCACTGCGCCGTTGAAGATGAGCCCGAGCGAGAGCGCGAGCCCGGTCACCTGCGGC
The DNA here is from genome assembly GCA_963819255.1 of uncultured Alphaproteobacteria bacterium. Lineage (GTDB taxonomy): Bacteria > Pseudomonadota > Alphaproteobacteria > Rhizobiales > Beijerinckiaceae > Roseiarcus. The sequence continues at coordinate 42,311 of CAWFVS010000031.1, read as the reverse complement.
GCCAGGGCGTTGCGCATGACGTAGCTGATCAGGATGCGCCGGCGGTCGACGCCGCCGAGCTCGGCGTAGGCGACATAGTCCTCCGTGACGATGTTGGAGACGAGGGCGCGCATGCCGATGAACCAGGCGCCCGTGCCGACGAGCACAAGGGAGAGGACCGGCAGGAGGGCGTGCTCGAAGACGCTGTGGAAATAGGCGAGGGTCCAGCCGCGCGGAAGATTGATCTCCGATGATCCGGTGATCGGCAGGATCGGCCATACATAGCCGAAGAGGACGAGCACGACGAAGGCCATGACGTAGTTCGGGATCGGCTGCAGGCCGGCGGCGACCACGCCAAACACCTTGAGCGACACGTTCCGCCGGTAATAGCCGGCGAGACCGCCGAGAAGGCTGCCCATTCCCCAGGAGATGACGGTGGCGACCGAAAGCAGTCCGAATGTCCACGGCAGGGCGCGCCAGATCAGCGTCGACACCGGCGTCGGAAAGGCCGACAGCGACGGACCGAAATCGGCCGTCGCGACGCGCATCCAAAACGTCGCGTACTGCTGCCAGAGGGCGCCCTGGAGGCCGTAGAGCTCGCGCAGGGCCTCGCGGGTCATCTGGACCGCTTGCGGGTCGGACTGCGAGAATCGAGTGGTCGCCGCCAATGCCGCCGTGATCGGATCGATCGGGGTGGCGTGAGTGACGAAAAAGGCGATGTTGACGCCAACGAAGACGACCAGGACGAACTGGCCGAATCGCCTGAGGACGTAGAGCGCGTAGGCCGCCATCGCACCCGCTCGCCATGTCCTCCCGGTCGAAGGGACGACGCGAGACGACGGGGAAGGCGCCGCCGGTCTCGCGCCGGATCGAGGCGAAGCCTAGATCACTGTGCGCCAGTAGGCTTCAGCTTCACCATCATGTACTTCGTGTTTCCCCAGTTGGGCACCGGGTCCGTGTAGGGGTCGGTCTCGGCGCTCGGGTATCCCGTCCAATAGGTCGTGTCCATGACGGTGAACACGTTGTAGGACATCAGCGGAATATTCGGCATGTTCTTCACGGCGAGCTTGATGAAGTCCTGACCGAGCTCGACCCCCTTGGGATCGTCGAAATCGATCGCGCGGATCTGCTCGATGATCTTGTCGAGCTCGGGGTCTTTCCAGCGCTGCCAGTTGCGCGGCGGCTGGAACTTGCCCGGTGGGGAGAGGAACTCCGAGTGCCAGGAGTCGAGGAAGAACGACAGATCGGGGTGGCCGCCCCAGGTCTCCACCGTCCACGCCATCGACGCTTCGTTCTGGCCGTTGAACATGTTGCTCCACATGGCGGTCGGTAGCGCGTCGATCTTTGAATCGATGCCCGCCTGGGTCCACTGCTGCGCGATAATGCTGCCCGCGCGAGTCATGACCGGACGATTGTCGCCCTCGGTCGAGATCGTGATGGTGAACGGGGTTCCATCCGGCAGCATCCACTTGCCGCCGACTTTCTTCAGGCCAGCCTTCTCGAGGAGCTCCGCGGCCGCCTGGGGATCGTATTTCCACCAACCCCGACCGAAAGCAGTCGCGATCGCCTTTGGATCGGTGGGAATAGCGGCGCCCATCGACGGCCGCAGCATGTCGGCGATCTCTTGGGCCATGTTCGGGTCATAAGGGTGGATCGTCCGCTTGCCGGTGTCGATAGTGAAATCCTTCAGCCACTGCTCCATTGGATCGAAGTAGTAGTGCGGATAAAGGCCCGTCGGCGGCACGTCGATGGCCGAGATCGTGGCCGCCCCGCGGTAGGAGGCCATGTCGACCGCCTTCATGTCGATCAGGAGCGCGAGCGCCCACCGCACGTCCGGATTCTTGAACTTCTCGAGCTGGTCATTCAGCACGACCATCGGCAGGGTCGGATCCGGGTGGGCGTAGGGGAAGCCCTTGAACCAGCCGTGCGACGTGGGCGACGACCTGATCAAGCGGAACGCCGCCTCAGGCGACGTGTCGTGGATGATGTCGAGCTGGTGGTTCTGCTGCAGGATCACCCGCTTGTCCGGCGGGCCGGGATCGATGTAGGCGACATAATTCGGGCCGGGCTCGCCAAAGCGGGCGAGCGTGGTCTTCTGCCAGTCGTCACGCCTCTGCCAGATGAACCAGGCGCCGTTCGGGTCGTAGCTCTTGAGCTTGTAGGCGCTGAGGCAAACAGGCGGATTGAAGGTGGACTTGCTGGGCTTCGCCTGCTTCTCGAAGACGTGCTTGGGCATGATCCAGGTCGCGCTCCAGCGCACCGTGAAGGCCGCGTGGAAACGTGAGTTGGCTTTCTTCAGCTTGAAGACGACCGTGTTTTTGTCAGGAGCCGTCACGGTTTCGACATTGGCGGCCATCCTGGCGCCGTCGTTGAACCCGCCCGGGTCGGCCATGAGCGTCTCGACCGTGTAGACGACATCGTCGGCGGTGAACTCGACGCCGTCGCTCCACATGATTCCCGGCCGCAGCTTCACCGTCATCTCGGTGAAGTCCTTGTTGTATTGCGGCTTGTCCGCGGCGAGGGAATTGTCCCAGACCTTGCCGTCGAGACCCTGATCGGGATCGATGTACCAGAGGGTGTCCATGCACAGCTGCTGCAGACCCGTCGAGACCCCGTTCGGCTTCGGAACCCAGATGTTGAAATTCGACGGGTCGGTGACCGTGCCTTCGGGGTTCTCGGCGATGAGAACCTGATTGCGCGGGATGCCCGCGAGGAATTGCTCCGCCGCCTGCGCATGTCCGCCGAGAACGAGGCCGCCGATAGCAAGTGCGAGGGTCTTCAGATTTCGCATGCATGTTCCTCCCATAACGAGCGCGGTGGGCTCGCGCTTTTTGTGTTCGAATGTTACCGCCCGGCCTGGGAAGGGTCAACGCAGCCGTTGTTCGCGGCTTCGCAACGACGTTCTTGCCTCCGGGGGCATTGTGGCGCCGCCTTCGCCAGCCTGGCTCACTCCGCCCCATACCTGTGCAGGCTCGCCCCGTGCGCCCTGAGCCAGGCCTCGGCCCGGTTGGTTTCGGGGAAGGCGCGGCGGACGAGGTTCCAGAACCTCGGCGAGTGGTTCATGTGGACCATATGCGCCACCTCGTGGGCCGCGAGGTAGTCGAGCACGAAGGGCGGCGCGAGGATCAGCCGCCAGGAGAAGCTGAGCCGCCCGGCCGAGGAGCAGGAGCCCCAGCGGCTCACCGTGTCGCGCACCGCGATCCGATTGGGTCGAACCCCGAGCGCCCTGGCGTGGCGGGCGACCGCCGCCTCGATGTCCTTCGCCGCCTCGCGCTTGAGGAAATCGGTCACCCGGCGGGCGACATGCGGCCGCTCGCCGGCGACGCAGAGGAACGGCCCGCCTTCCCCCTTCTCCACCCACGTCACGCCGCGCGCCTCGGGCCTGTGGACGATCACATGGTCGACCCCGCGCAGCGGCGCCTTCGCCTGAGGCTCGAAGGCGACGGGGTGCGGCAGGCGGTCGAGCCTGGCCCCGATCCAGGCCGAGTGCCGCTCGGCGAATTCCCGCGCCGCCTTGAGCGACGCCCGGGCCGGCACGGTGAGCAGCACGTCGCGCGTCGCGGCGCGGACCCTCAAGGTGAAGCGGCGCGAGCGCGGCGAACGGCTGAGCGCGACGCGGTAGACCGCGCCCTCGTGCGAGACGTCGAAATGCGAGGGCTCCGGCGGCCTCTCGAACAGACGCAGCATTCGGGCCATGGTGGTGCAGAATTCGTGGTGAAACCTTGACGGATTGTCTAACCCACCTCTGCGCTGAGTCGCCAGCGGCGCGGCAATTTTTCCTGCCTCGCGTATCTTCGTGTCCTTTGTGGTAAATTACCACAAAGAACACCAAGAAACACGAAGACTTAACGCAAATGGAAGTCCAGCCGCGGCGCCGGTTTCAAGAGCGTCGGCAGGCCCGCCGCGACGAATACGACGGCCTCGCAGGCCTGGGCGACCTCGCGGTTCAGCCTTCCCTGCCAGTCGCGAAATTCGCGGCCGACCTCCGTCTCCGGCACGAGCCCGAGCCCGACCTCGTTGGAGACAAAGACCGTGGGACCTTCGAGCGCGCGTATGACCTGCGTGAGACGGGAGATTTCCGCCTCGACGTCCTTTTCGGCGAGCAACAGGTTCGACAGCCACAGGGTGAGGCAGTCGACGAGGATCGCCCGCCGGCCCGGCCGCGCGATGGCGGGAAGCGTCCCGGCGAGGGCGAGCGGCTCCTCGAGCGTCGTCCAGCCCGTGCCGCGCTGAGCCTGGTGGCGCGCGATCCGCGCCGCCATCTCCGCGTCTCCCGCCTCGGCCGTCGCCAGATAGAGCCTCTCGGGGGCGGCGCTTTCCACGAGATTCTGGGCGAGCGCGCTCTTTCCCGAACGCGCGCCGCCCAGTACGAGCACGCTGCGGGCTTCAATGAGCTTCGGGTCCATCTTGAGGGGAAGCCGCGCTTATCCTCCCCCGCGGAGCGGGGGAGGGGGACCGGCCGAAGGCCGGTGGAGGGGGGAGCTTGCGCCAATCATGTCCATGGCTTGACGCATGATTCCATCAGCAACGCCATCGACGCTGGCGAGAACGTCGGACGCGGGAATCCGTTGCACCGTCACGCCCTGCGCGCGAAGCCAAGCGTCACGCCGCGCATCACGCTGCGGGCGGCCCTCTGCGTCGTGACTTAATCCGTCGATCTCGACTGCGAGGCGCGCCTTGGCGTAATAGAAATCGAGCATATAAGGTCCGATTGGATGCTGGCGACGGAATGCCGGCGTTTCGGCCGCCCGCGCCCTCAGCCAACTCCACAGCATCGCCTCGGGGGCGGAAAGCGCGCGGCGAAGTTTTCTGGCTGCGACGATAGTCTCTCGCGGCGCTCGCATAGGTCCCGTCCTTCCCCCTCCACCGCGCTTCGCGCGGTCCCCCTCCCCCGCTTCGCGGGGGAGGATAACGCCGGCCGCTTGGCGCGAGCAATCCTACCCCTGAAAGCCCAGCGGGCGGGCGCCCGGATCGCAGACGAGAAACCGTTCGGTCGGCGTCCACCACACCTCGTCCGGCCGGAAGCGGTCGATCGCCGCCCAGTCGAACCGGCAGTGCCGATGGTCGAGCCAGACCACCCGCCCGGCGTGTTGCAGAGCCATGGGCTCGAAATGGGCGGCGGTGAACGAATCGCCGATGATCATGATGGTCGGGCCCGCTTTGCCGGAGGTCTGAACATAGTCGCCGTAGGGGTCCGGCGTCAGCAAGGCCTTCTCGCCCTGCGGCAGCTCGAGATCCTCGGCTTCCTCGGTCAAGCCGTCCTGCACGCCGATGAGCCGCGCGAGATCGCCGCCCCTGTGCGGCGAGGGCGCCGCGAGCGCCGTCGCCGGATCGAGCCGCCAGACGGGTTTGCCGTCGGCCTCGACGACGGCGTTATAGGCCATGAGGGCGCCGCGCGCCGTCCAGTGCGAGTCGTGGCGGAAATAGGCCGGCCCCTGGGACCGCGCCTCGGCCATCACCGGCCTGAGGTCGATCGCCTTGACGCCCCTCGCGGCGAGCCCCTTAAGAAGGAGATCGTATTCGGTTCGCCTGCCTCGGTTCTGCGCCCAGTCCGGCAGATCGTCCTGATAGACGGTCGCTGCGTTCGGCGGGACGGCGACGAGGAAGCGGACGCCGCGCCGCTCGAGATCGTCGTTCATCGCCGCGATCAGATCGACCGTGTCGGCCACCCTCTCATCGCGCAGCACGAGGCCGGCGCTCTGCCGCACCGCCTCCTCGCCGAGATAGAACATCCGCCCGTCGCGCCCGACGAGCACCGAATCCGAGCCCGGCCCGAGCATGGGCTTCGTCAGATCCGTGTGCGCGCGGATGAGGACCTGCCTGAGCCCGAAATGATCCTTGAGATAGGCGTCGACTTCGGCGGGCAAGGCGCGCCAGGCGGCTCCGCTCCAGGGAATGCCCGGGGCCGGCGCGAGCCTGCGGCCCTCCTTGAGCACGGTCGCCGGACTGTCGGGCGCGACGAGCCCGACGACGAGCGGGGTCGCGATCAGGAGGAGCGCCAGCACGGCGAAATAGCGGCGGCGCCATTCAGCATGCCCGTCCCTCCCTCCCCGGGCCTGACCCGGGGACTGCGGGGAGAAGGTGGCGCGAAGCGCCGGATGAGGGGCGGGGCCGACCGATGAATTTCGGCCCAGCCCCTCACCCCAGCCCTCTCCCCGCAAGCGGGGAGAGGGGGATGCTCCGCTCGGCGTCCGCGCCTCGACCCCGGTCATCGCACCTCACCCCGGGAAGTTATTCGGGCGCGCGTGAGGGTCGCACACCAGGAAGCGCTCGGTCGGCGCCCACCAAACCTCGTCCGGCTTCAGCCTGTCGATCAGTTTCCAGTCGAAGCCGCACTCATGGTGGTGAATCCAGATCGCGCGTCCGACATGCTGCGCGAGCATGAGCGGGAAATAGCCCGCGGTGAACGAGTCGCCGATCACCATGACGGTCGGGCCCGGCCTGCCGGTCGTGACGACATGATCGGGCATCGCGCCCTCCGACAGAGCCTCGTCCGTCCCGTCTTGGGTGAGGGCGAAAGTTTCCGCCTCCTCGCTGACGTCGTCTTGGACGCCTAGAATGCGCGCCACGTCGCCGCCCTTGCGCATTCGCGGCGGGCCGATCGCCGTCGCCGGATCGAGACGCCAGTCCGGATGGCCGTCCGCCTCGACGACCGCGTTGAAGCCGGCCAACGCCGCGCGCGCCGTCCAGTGCGCGTCGTAGAGGAGATAGGCCTCTCCCTGCGACCGGACCGCCATCATCGCCGGGCGCAAGTCGACCGCCTTGACGCCGCGCGCGGCGAGACCCTCGAGAAAGAGATCGTATTCGGTCTTCCGCCCCTTTCTTTGCGCCCAGATGGGAAGATCGTCCTGGTAGATGGTGGAGGAGTTCGGCGGGATGGTCACCAGAAAGCCGACGCCGCGCCTGGCAAGGGCGTCGCGCATGGAGGCGAGGAGAGCGACGGCCTCGGCTACCCTCTCATCGCGCAGGACGAGGCCGGCGCTCTGGCGCACCATCTCGTCGCCCTCGTAGAACATGCGCCCGTCGCGGCCGATCAGGGCGGCGGTGTTGACCTTGAGGAACACCGGGTGGCTCAGATCGTGGTGCAGACGGATCATCGCGTAGCGCAGGCCGAAGTGATCCTTGAGATAGGCGTCGATCTGGCCCGGGAGGGAGAGCCACCCGGCCAGCGTCGCGGCGACCTTCGGCGGCGGCGCGAGCCTGCGCCCTTCCCGGTAGACGAACGCCGGGTCGTCCGGGCGGACCATGCCCCAGACGAGCGGCGTCGCCAGCAGCAGAAAGCTCAGCGCGGCGAACCATCGCCGATAGCGAGGCAGCATGCCGGCTCGAGCCTGAGGTGAGGCGCGCCTAGCGCTGAGGACCAAGCGTCCATCGACTGTTGGCGCCGAGAGCGGCGGCGCGGGCGCGTTATCGAAAGGCGGCATCTCGGGTCATGAAGTTGAGCGGCCTTGCGCCCGGCTCGCAATAGAGTCCGCGCTCGGTCGGCATCCACCAGACTTCGTCGGGGCGAAACGCGTCGATCAGCCTCCAGTCGAACGCGCAATGCCGGTAGTGCAGCCAGACCACGCGTCCGGCATGCTGCGACAGCATCGGCGGGAAAACGGCCTCGGTGAACGAGTTGCCGAGGATCAGGATCGTGGGCCCCGGCTTGCCCGTGGCGAGGACGAGGTCGGGCGTCGCGCCTTCCGACAGCATTTCCGGCTTCGCCTTTTCGGACAGCCTGAACTCCTCGGCGCTCTCCGCCGCGCCGTCCTCGACCCCGAGCATGCGGGCGAGATCGCCTCCTTTGCGGATCGAAGCCGGGGCCAGCGCCGATTCGGGGGCGAGCCGCCAATCGGGACGGTCGTCGGCCTCGACGACGGCGTTGAAGGCCGCCAAGGCGCCGCGATCGGTCCAATGGGTGTCGTGCATCAAATAGACGTTTCCTCCGGAACGGGCGGCGGTCAGCGCGGGCCTCAGATCGAGCGCTCTCACGCCGCGATAGGCGAGCTCCTTGAGGAGCAGGTCGTATTCGGTCGTCCGGCCCCGGTTCTGGGCCCAGAACGGGAGATCGTCCTGGTAGACGGTCGACGAATTCGGCGGCACGGCGACAAGGAGCTCGACGCCCCGCTGCTTGAGCTCGCTGTTCATTTGCCCAAGCAGGTCGGCGACGTCGGACACTTTCTGATCGCGCAAAACGAGTCCGGCGCTTTGGCGAACCATTTCGTCGCCGAGATAGAACATCCGCCCGTCGCGGCCGATCAGCACCGGACCACCACCAGAGCCGAGCATCGGCTTGGTGAGATCCCTGTGGGCGCGGATCAAAAAACGCCGCAGGCCGAAACGGTCCTTGAGATAGGCGTCGATCCCGCCGGGCAGGTCGAGCGCCGCCGCGAGGCTCGCCGGCGGCTCGGGCGGCGGGGCGGGCCGCCGGCCTTCCTTAAGCACGGAAGCCTCGCCGTCGGGCAGCACGAGGCCGACGATGAGCGGGGTCGCGAGCAGCGCGAAAGCGGCCAGGGCGAACAAGCGACGATGGCGAGTGAGCATCGCCACGTTCAGAACTTGAAATAGAGGAACGGGCTGTAGGCGCCCGAGGCGACGGTGATCATCGAGAAGACGAGCAGCGCGAAAGTCCACCCGGTGTCCGCCGCGGCGCGCACGATGAGCGGGGCGGAGAGGCGCGGCGCCCAGCGCGGCAGGACCGCCAGCGCGCATCCGATAGTCAGGGTGACGATCGTCCGTTCGCCCAATGCGTCATGCATGTCGAAGCTGATGTCGCCGACGCCGTTCAGCCCGACGAGGCTCGCGTAATAATCGAGCGCGCCCGGAAGGTCGGCTGCGCGGAAAAGCACCCATCCGCCCATCACGGCGAGAAGCGCATAGAGCCAGCTCGTCCAGGCCGGAACGCGGGCGAGCCGCCGCTTCAGCCCGAGACGCTCGACCACGAGGAACGCGCCGTGCCAGAAGCCCCAGAGGACGAAGGTCCAGTTCGCCCCGTGCCACACGCCGCACAGCACGAATACGGTGACGAGATTGCGGTAGGTCTGCAGGTTCGTTCCGCGGTTGCCGCCGAGCGGGATATAGAGATAGTCGCGCAGCCACGACGAGAGCGACATGTGCCAGCGCCGCCAGAACTCGGTGATCGAGAGCGACGTATAGGGCAGAAGGAAATTGCGCGGGAAAGTGAAGCCGAGCACGATTCCGAGCCCGATCGCCATGTTCGAATAGCCGGCGAAATCGAAATAGATCTGGACGGTGTAGGCGAGGAGCCCGATCCAGGCCTCGGGCAGGGTCCGATGGGGCGCATGATCGAAGGCGACCTGCGCCAGCGGCGCGACCACATCGGCGATCAGCACCTTCTGCGCGAGCCCGATGATGAAGATGCGCGCGCCGACCGAGGCGCGCCCGAGCGTCTGGCGGCGCTTGTCGAGCTGGCGCGCCACCGTCTTGTAGCGGACGATCGGGCCGGCGACGAGCTGGGGAAAAAGCGAGATGTAGAGCGCGACGTCGACCGGATCGCGGTTGGCGCGAAAGCGGCGCCGATACACGTCGATGATGTAGGACAGGCAGTGGAAGGTGAAGAACGAGATGCCGAGCGGCAGCTCGATGTTCGTCCGGCCGAGGTCCCAGCCGAGCGGCTCAAGGAGCGCCGAGACATTGGCGGTGACGAAATTCGCGTATTTGAAGACGCCGAGCACCAGAAGATTGCCCGCCACGGCCAGAGCGAGCGCCCACTTCCGGCGCGAGTTTGCGTTGCGGTCGATGACGATCGCCGCGACATAGTTGAAGGCGATGGCGAACAGGAGGAGGGGCAGGAAGCGCGGCTCGCCCCAGGCGTAGAAGACAAGCGAGAAGACGAGCGTGACGACGTTCTTGCCGACGACCGTCGGGGTGAGCACGTAGCATAGGATGAAAATCGGCAGGAAATAGAAAAGGAACGTGACCGAGGAAAACACCATGCGCGAATCGCCCTTCCCCTGACTCCCCTCTCGCCGTTCCTCCGCCTCTCCCCGCCTGCGGGGAGAGGGCCGGGTGAGGGGCGGGGCCGAACCCTCGTCCGTTGGCGTCGCCCCTCATCCGGCCCTTCGGGCCACCTTCTCCCCGCAAGCGGGGACAAGGGCTGATTTGCCCCGCTCGGCAGCAGGCCTATACCTTTCCCGCCGCCGGCCGCAAAGAATCCATTTGCATGGCGAAAATGGGACAGCCGCGCAAATCACCGCCAGGCCGCCTTCAGCGCCTCGAGGCCGTGAAAGTGGTAGGCGTCGCGATATCTCGGCTTTTCCGTGAGCCTGAGCCCAGGCAGGCGGGCGAACAGGATCGGCAGGGCGACCGCCATTTCGAGCCGAGCGAGTGGCGCGCCGACGCAGAAATGGATGCCGGCGCCGAATGCGACGTGAGGATTGGGATCGCGCGCCGCGTCGAAGGCGTCGGGAAAAGGAAAGCGCGCGGGATCGCGGTTGGCGGCGCCGAGCAGGAGCCCGATCTTCTCGCCCTTCCGCAAGGCGACGCCGGCGAACTCCACGTCCTCGAGCGCGTAGCGCGTGAAAAGATGCAGCGGCGAGTCGAGCCGCAGCAGCTCCTCGACGGTCGCCGCGACCCGCGACCCATCGGCGAAAGCCTCGCGCGGGTCGACGGAAAGCTCCAGCATCGCCTTCACGCCGTTGCCGATTCCGTGCACGGTCGCCTCGTGGCCGGCGTTGAGCAGCAGGATGCACGTCGTGACGAACTCGTCCTCGCTGAGCTTGCCGCCCTCGCTTTCGGCGACGAGAAGCTGGCTGAGGAGGTCGTCGCGGAGGTCCGAGCGGCGAGCCCAGGCGTGGCCGCGGATGAGCTCGGCGAATTCAGCTGAAGCCTCCGCGGCGCTCTCCTCGACTGCGCGGGTCACGCCGAACTGGTACATCGCCACCATCCGGTGCGACCAATCGAGCATCTTTGGCGCAAGCTCGCGCGGAACGCCGATGAGGTCGGCGATGACGGCGACCGGAATGGGCGCGGCGAACGCTTCGATGAGGTCGGCCGACGCCGCGCCCCTCGAAGGCGTCGATCCGCTTGTGCGCCAGCGCCGCGATGCGGGGGGCGAGTTCTCGACCTGGCGCGAGACGAAGGCGCGGTTGACGAGGTTCCTGAGCCGCGTGTGCTCGGGCGGCTCGAGCTCCAGGATCGAATGCTTTTCGAGCGCGTCGAACGGGGCGAGATGAGGTTTGGGCTCCGGCCAGCCGAGCTCCTCGCGGCTCATCACATGCAGAATCTGCCGGCCGAAGCGCCTGTCGCGCAGGAGGCCTGAAACGTCGGCGTGGGCGGCGAAGCACCAGAAGCCATAGTCCTCCCAGAAGAAGACGGGCGCCTCCGCGCGGATCGCGGCGTAGGCGGGATAAGGGTTGTTGAAGAAGGCGGGGTCGCGCGGATCGAGGCGGACGCGGCGGCGCTTTGGGTCAGTTGTCGGAGGCATGCGCGCGCAATCTTCTTTGACAGCCCGGCAGACGAATTCAACCACGAAGCTCACGAAGATTTACACGAAGGCGTTCTTCAGCAAGGGAACAACCATTTCGTGCACTTTGTGGTGCGCAGTGCGACTGGTCATCGGCGACGCGACCCATGGCGCATGCTAGCCCAGCGGGTAGGCCGCCTCGACGACGTAGGGGCCGCCGCCGGAGCCCTCGCGCGCGGAGAAGAGGACGAAGCGTATGGCGGTGAAGGCGTCGACGGCGAGCGTCCCGCGCGAGGCGAGATAGTCGGCGACCGCGCGGGCGCCGACGTTTCTGAGACGCGCCAGCGTCACGTGCGGCATGAACTTGCGCGTCTCGGGCGGAAGGCCGATGCGCCTCAGGCGGCGCTCCTGCTCGGCCTGCAGCTCCATCAGCGGCGGCTCCGCCTTGATCCGTGCAACGAGCTCGCGCGGCTTGTCGCCGCCGAACCAGCCGAGCCCGTCGAACGAGATTTCGCGTCGCCGGGCGGCGGATCTCGCCCAGCGTCTCGACGATTTCGTGCGCGACCCGCGTGTCGACGTCGCCGACGAAGCGCAGCGTCACGTGATAGTCCTCGGGCTCGAGCCAGCGCGCGCCGATCACGCCGCCCCGCGCGAGCGCGATCTGGCCGACGACGGTTTCGGGAAGCTCCAGTCCGGTGAAGAGACGAGGCATGGCGACGCTCCTCGTTCAATCTGCACCCAGGATAGCCGCCCCGTCGGCCTCGCGCCATCTTTCACGAGCAGGCCCGAGACGGAGCGATAAGGGCGGGTGTCGCGAAGTGCGCCGCGCGAACCCCCTCCGAGGCCTTTCGGCGGGAGCCTGGCGAGACGTTGCGCGTGACGTGCGGGCGGAGCTCGGTGAATGGATCACGGATCCGCAGACGAAAGCCGCTATGGTCGTGCTTACGGAACCTTTCATCGCACAGAACGGCTTGCCGCGGCGGATGTTTTCCGGTAGGATTTCCGGAAAGATGGAGGACCAAGCAGATGAGCGTTCGAGCGCGGTCGTCGCTCGCGAGTCACCGCGCGCGAAAGGCGCGCCAGGGGTTCGTCCGGGTCGAAGTCAATGTCCGTAAGGAAGACGCCGGTCTGGTCCGTCAGGTGGCGGCCGCCTTGTCCGATCCGGCGCGTCAGGCCGCCGCGCGTGCGCTGATTCGACAACGGCTCGTCGAACCGCCCAAGTTGAGCCTGAAGGCGCTGCTGGCGGCAGCGCCGATCGAGGGGATCGACCTCGATCGCGCCGGTGATTTCGGGCGCAACGTCGAGCTATGAGCTATCTTATCGATACCAATATCATCTCCGAGGTCCGCAAGGGCGACCAATGCGATCCCCATGTTTCTGCCTGGTACGCCTCGATCGCCGATGAAGATCTCTTTCTCAGCGCCCTCGTTCTCGGCGAGATCCGCAAGGGGGTCGAACTCGCCCGCTCACGCGATCCCGACAAGGCCTCGGCGCTCGAACGATGGCTTGGTCAGGTTGAGGACGCGTTCCGCACTCGCGTGCTCGGCATCGACAATGCGGTAGCCGACCTTTGGGGCCGCATGAGCGCCATCAGGCCGATACCCGTCATCGACGGCCTGCTGGCGGCCACCGCTGCCGCTAACGATCTGACGCTCGTGACGCGCAACGACCGCGATATCGCCGGCTTGGGCGTTGCGGTCCTCAATCCGTTCCGGTTTGGTTAGCCGCCGACGGGCCTCAAGCGGGTTCGGGCCAGCGCGCGCCGAACACGCGAGCGGTTGCCTCCACGCGACAAACAGCGGCGGATATGAGCTGGACGCCCGCTTTCGGCGGTCACGCGCGTATGAATTGGCCAATCGAATGTCGTTGCGCGCCGTCGAGCATGAAGGCTGTCATGATAGGATAAAAGTCCAAGCTTGGAACAGGATGAACAGGGTACTGATCCATCGAGGAAAGGACCTCCCGATGCCCGACGCACACGAAATCCGGGTTGCGGCTCAGTTCGGGCCCCGCGCCAAAGCCTATGTGGACAGCGCTGTGCACGCGCGAGGGCCCGATCTCGAAGCGTTGGAGGCGATCGTCGGCGCAACCCGCCCTGCCCGAGCCCTCGATCTCGGCGCCGGCGGAGGGCATGCCTCCTATCTGCTGGCGCGCCATGCGCAATCTGTGGTCGCCGTGGATTTGTCGGCGGAAATGCTCGCCGCGGTCCGGGCCGCTGCGAACGAGCGCCGGCTTTCCAACATCGAGACCGCGGAAGCGCCTGCGGAAAGCCTGCCCTTTGACGACGGCGCCTTCGACTTCGTCGCGTCCCGCTATTCCGCCCATCACTGGCGCGACTTCGGCGCCGGCCTCAAGGAGGCGCGCCGAGTCGCAAAGCAAGGCGCCAGCGCGGCGTTCATCGACGCCTATGCGCCGGGGCTCGCTCTGCTCGATACGCACCTGCAGGCGATCGAACTCTTGCGGGACACCTCGCACGTTCGCGATTACACGGCGGCGGAATGGATCACCGCGCTTGCGGCGGCAAGCTTCGCCCTGAAGGGCGTTCAGACCTTCCGAATCCGCATGGACTATCCGGTCTGGATCGCGCGCATGGGCACTTCGGCCGAAAACGCCCGCGCGATCCGAATCCTGCAGGAGACCGCGGCCGCCGAGACGAAGGCGCATTTCGCGATCGAGCCCGACGGATCGTTCATGCTCGACGTCATGCTGATCGAGGCGCGGGCGGAGTGATCCGGGCCCTGACGAAGTTGGTTGCAGGCTTTCGGAACTCCATCATTGCGAGCGAAGCGAAGCAAACCATCCTTCAGCCAGCATAAGGAATTCAGTTATCGTACCCGTCCTCGCTTCGACTTTGACCCTTCGCACGGCCTGCCTCAACGCCGGCGCATAATCTTGAGCCACCTGCACGCTGCCCGGCGGCTGGATTGCTCTTCGCTGCGCTCGCAATGACGGCGAGTCCCAACGCATCGTCAGCGTGCTTGGTCGCCATTTTGGCGACGGCGCCTGTCGAATTCCGAAACCCATTCGATCCAATCAACGCCTCGTCCTCAGTGCTTCCGGCGAGGCGAGCGACTTGGGCGGCCACGCGACGGCGGACAGAAGGAAGTCGCGCATCGGGCACGACCAGATGCCATTGCCGCACACGGCGCTGCCGCTTCCGCTTGCGCATATCCGTATCTCTCTGAGCGGACCGCACGAAAATTGCCTACGATTCGGCCTGTCCTAAGATCCAACCTTCGCAATCGTTCAGTTCGATGGAGGTGGGAGCTGCGGCCCTTCGACCTTCGACAACCTCTATCATGCCGAGAAGCCCAAGGGCGGCATCGAATTGATCTTCACCGTTCCCGGACGGCCCGAACCCATCGGTGAGGCCGTCGCGCATCTTGTCGCTCAACTGAATCGCCTGTTCGGAAGAATGAGAAAGCAAGGAAGCAGCCGCGACGCGCCGGTCGTGCTGTCTCCTTTTGCTCATCCCGGGACGAAATTAAATCTGAACATGCGCATACGCTTCTGCGGGATAGGTCCACAGATCACAAGCTTGTTGCATTCGGAGAGCGCGGCGAGGCTGCCGTCGAAAGGCCATAGGAGAGCACCTTCGCGCCTTGCGGGCTGAACGACGGACTGCCATCCGGATATGGCCGCCTTCCCGACCTGATTGCCCCCCGAGCGTCCAAAATAACGAACAGGCGGCATTTCTTGTCTTTGTTTGTTGCTCGCACGCCCTCCTAAGCGTGTTGATGTTGTCGAAACCCAGCGCCTCGACTAAATGGGCCCGTCGCACCTTCGAGGACAACACCCGAGGATAAAAGGGACGGCGCAGCGTTATCTCATCCTCGCGATCGCAGACGCGATAGAACTCTGACCAGTCGCCGCTACCCAGCCGTGGAAGCAGCTCGGTGAAGTCGCCGATATTCGCCTTACGAGCGTAAGCGACCGGAACGCCGATCGGAAAATCAAAGCCAGCCAGCGTTGGCTGCGGCGATCCAAGCAGACTTGCCACAAATATTTCTACTTGACCGACGGGCCTCGGTGCATCGACAAACCAGCCGGAAGAAGTTTTCCAACCTTCCGCTACCCAACGCTTTCCTGCGGTGGTGCTCCAGTCTGAATGGACGAGTTGAGCGAACGCACAGCGTGTCAAGATGGGACCAACTCGCTTGTCTTGAGCGTTACCCCCGCTCCTTGGAAATAAACTGCCGGAACCGGTCCGACGTCGCTCCCGAGAACAGCGCCTCCGGCTCGCCCTCCGCCTCGACCAGCCCCTGGTGCAGGAACATCACCCGCGTCGACACGTCGCGGGCGAAACCCATCTCGTGGGTGACCACCAGCATGGTGCGGCCCTCCTCGGCGAGCGCGCGCATGACGCGCAAGCACCTCGCCGACCAGCTCGGGGTCGAGCGCCGAGGTCGGCTCGTCGAACAGCATCACCTTCGGCCGCATGGCGAGCGCGCGCGCGATCGCGGCGCGCTGCTGCTGGCCGCCCGAGAGATGCGCCGGGTAGTAGTTCCACTTGTCGGCGATGCCGACCTTGGCGAGCAGCGCTTTCGCCTCGTCCATGCATTCGGCGCGCGGCCGCTTCTGCACATGGACGGGCGCCTCGATGAGGTTCTCGAGCACGGTCAGGTGCGACCACAGGTTGAAGCTCTGGAACACCATGCCGAGCTCGGAACGGATGCGATCGACCTGCCGGCGGTCGGCGGGCTCGGAGTGGCCGTCGGAGCGACGGCGCATCCTGATGACCTCGCCGGCGACGGTCACCACCCCCTCGTCGGGCGTCTCCAAGAGGTTGATGCAGCGCAGGAAGGTGCTCTTGCCCGAGCCGGAGGAGCCGAGGATCGAGATCACGTCGCCGTCGTTGGCGGTGAGCGAAATGCCTTTGAGCACCTCGAGCGAGCCGAAGCGCTTGCGCATGTCCTTGACTTCGAGGGCGGGCGTCTCGGCGGGCATGCTCGTTTCCCTCTAGCTCGGGCGCTCCCTCAGGTGCGGCGAGAGGCGCCGCTCGAACCACAGGAAGGCGGCGCCGATGGCGTAGTTGATGGCGAAATAGATCGCCCCCGCGACGATCAGCGGCAGGTAGGTGACGAGCGTGTCGTTGCGGATCTTGAGCGCGACGCTCAACACGTCCCAGAGCGTGATGAGGGAGACGAGCGCGGTCGCCTTCACCATCGAGATCATCTCGGTCGAATAGGCGGGCAGCCCGTGGCGCAAAGCGATCGGAAAAATGATCCGCCGGAACATCAAGAGCCTCGACATGCCGCAGGCCCGCGCCGCCTCGACCTGCCCGTGCGGGACGGCGAGCAGCGCGCCGCGGAAGATCTCGGCCTGATATCCGGCGGTGCAGAGCCCGAGCGCCAGCACCGCGCAGTCGAAGGCGTCGCGCAGGAACGGCCAGAAGAGGCTGTGGCGGACCGCCGGGAGCGAAGCGAGGCCGTAATAGACGATGAAGAGCTGGATCAGGAGCGGCGTGCCGCGAAAAAGGGCGACATAGGCGCGCGCGATCGCCTTGAGCGGCTTCGAACCACTCAGCCGCATCCACGTCACGCCGGCCGCGACGATGGCGCCCAGGATCACCGACAGCGCCCAGACCGCGAGAGTCAGCGGCACGGCGGCGAGGAGCTGCATGAATGTCGCGCCGATAAAGCTCCAGTCCATCGCCCTACCCCGCGACGCGGCGCATGCCGCGGGTCGCGCGCGCTTCGGCCGCGTCGAACAGGCGGGTCGAGACGAGCGTCATGACGAGATAGAGCGCCATCCCGCCGAGATAGAAGACGAACGGCTTATGGGTCGAGCCGGCCCCGATCTGGCTGACCCGCATGAGCTCCGTCAGACCCGTAACCGATATCAGCGATGAATCCTTCAACGCCACCTGCCACAAGTTGCCGAGGCCGGGCAGCGCGAAGCGCAGAACTTGCGGCGCGATGATGCGCCGGAACATGAGCAGCCTGTTCATGCCGACGCTGACCGCCGCCTCGAGCTCGCCTTTCGCGATGGCGAGATAGGCGGCGCGGAACACCTCCGCCTGATAGGCGCCGGAAATGACGCCGACCGCGAGCGAGCCGGCGAGGAACGATGGGACTCCGACGAACCCCTGGTAGCCCACGAGGTTTGCGAGGCCCGTCAGCAGCGTCGAAGTGCCGAAATAGACGAAATAGATGACCAGCAATTCGGGCAAGCCGCGGAAGAGCGCGGCGTAGGCCTCGCCGGCCGCGCCGGCGAGCCTGTGGCCCGTGAGCCGCGCCCAGGCGACGAGCGCGCCGACCGCTGCGCCGATCAGAAGGCCGCAGGCGGAGACGAGCAGCGTCATCGCCGCGCCCTGAAGCATGGCGAGGCCCCACCCGCCCGGGCCAAAACCGAAGATGCCGAAGACGCCGAAGACGCCCACGTCTCCGCCCCCAACGCGAAGCGCGCCGCCCTTTTTGACGGGACGGCACGCCTTCAAGGCCTCATGGAGTTGTGTCGATCTTGAACCACTTCATGCTGTATTTCTTGACCGAGCCGTCGGCGAAGGCGGCGTCGAGCGCCTTGTTGAACTTCGCCGTCAGATCGGCGTCGGTCTTGCGGATGCCCATCCCCTCGCCCACGCCGAAGGGGCCGCCGGTGAATTCGGGGCCAACGATGGCGAAGTCCTTGGCGTCGGGTTTGGCGACCGCCGCCGCGACCGTCGGATAGTCGTCGAGCACCGCATCGATGCGACCTGACTTGAGGTCGAGGTCGCGATCGTCGGTCGTCTTGTACTCTTTGACCGTGGCCACGTCCTTCAGATACTTGTCGGCGAAATTCGCGTGGGTGGTGGAGACCTGAACGCCGACGGTCTTGCCCCTCAGCGCCGCCTGGACCTCCTTGATCGCGGCGTCGCCGTCTTTCGGGTCTTTGTTGAGATTGAAGACCTTGCCGGAGTCGCCCAGCTTGGCGAGCGGACTGTCCTTCGGCGCCATGAAGGCGGCGGGAGAGGCGGCGTACGGCTTGGAGAAGTCGATCTCCTTCAGCCGCTCTTCGGTGATCGACATGCCGTCCATGATGACGTCGAACTTGCCCGCCTTCAGGCCCGGGATCATGCCGTCCCAGTCCTGGGCGATGATCTTGCACTCGACATTGATGCGCTTGCAGAGGTCGTTGGCGAGGTCGACCTCGAAGCCGACGATCTTGCCGCTCGAATCGGTCAGGTTCCAGGGATCGTAGGCCCCCTCCATGCCGATGACGACGGTCTTCCAGTCCTTGGCGAAAGCTGTCGGCGCGACCGCCAGCGCGGCGACGAGCGAAGCGCCCATGACGACGGATTGCAGGAATTTCGAGCCCATCTTGCCTCTCCTCCAGTTGCTTCTTTCAGGCGACCCTCGGGCAACCGGCCGCGGTCGCGGCCTCCCGCGGAAACCCGAATGGAAATCATACAGGCGGCTTGCCCGATTGGGAATGCGGCCCATGCTCTAATTATCATCTCGGCTGACCCGAGCGGCGCCGCAAAGCGCGGCGCCGATCTGGGAGGGGCCTCGGTTGCTCCCCTCCGCGCAACACAGCGACCTTTTATGCCACCGCCCGGATCGACGCCGCGACCTTGTCCATGACCTCGCCGATCTGGTCTTCGCTGATGATGAGCGGCGGGGTGAGTTCGATCGTATCGCCCGAGATGCGCAGCATGATCCCGATATCGTGGAACGAATGCTCGAGCAGGCGGTAGCCGCGGAGCGTCGGGCCCCCGTCAATCGGCGCGAGGTCGATGGCGCCGGTGAGCCCCACGCAGCGGATGTCGACGACGTTCGGCAGGCCCTTGAGGGTCATGATCGCATCATACCACTTGGGCTCGAGCGCCTTGGCCCGCTCGAACAGCCGCTCGTCGCGATAGACGTCGAGCGTCGCGAGCGCCGCCGCGCAGGCGAGCGGGTGGCCGGAATAGGTGTAGCCGTGGAAGAGCTCGATGGCGTGCTCGGGCCCCTTCATGAACGCGTCGTAGACATGCTTGCGCACGATGACGCCGCCCATCGGCACCGTGCCCGAGGTCACCCCCTTGGCGAAGGTGATCATGTCGGGAACGACGCCGTAGCGCTCGGCGGCGAAGGGGGCGCCGAGGCGGCCGAAGCCGGTGATGACCTCGTCGAAGATGAGCAGGATGCCGTATTTGTCGCAGATCTCGCGCAGACGCCTGAGATAGCCCTTGGGCGCGGGCAGCACGCCGGTCGATCCCGCCATCGGCTCGACGATGACGGCGGCGACGGTCGAGGCGTCGTGCAGAGAGACGATTCCCTCGAGCGCGTCGGCGAGATGGACACCCCATTCCGGCTCGCCCTTGGTAAAAGCCTGATGCTCGCGGCTGTAGGTCGCCGGCAGGTGATCGACGCCAGCGAGGAGGGCGCCGAAGAACTTGCGGTTGTTGACCATGCCGCCGACCGAGATGCCGCCGAAGCCGACGCCGTGATAGGCGCGCTCGCGCCCGATGAGACGCTGGCGCGAGCCTTGCCCCCGCACGTTGTGGTAGGCGATGGCGATCTTCAGCGCCGAGTTGGCGGCCTCCGACCCGGAGTTGACGAAGAAGACGTGGTCGAGGTCGGCGGGCGCGAGCTCGGCGAGCCGCGAGGACAGGGCGAACGCCTGCGGATGGGAGAACTGGAAATTGGGCGAGAAGTCGAGCTCGGCCGCCTGCCGCTGGATGGCGGCGACGATCGGCGCCCGGTTGTGGCCGGCGTTGCAGCACCAGAGGGCCGCGGTCGCGTCGAGGATCTCGCGCCCCTCGGGCGTATAATAATGCATGTCCTTCGAGCGCGCGATGAGGCGCGGACGCTTCTTGAAGGCGCGGTTCGGCGTGAAGGGCAGCCACAGGGCGGCGAGGTCGTTGGGAACCTCCGTGCGCGCGACGGGATTGGGACTGGCGACGGTGGTCATGCGGGCTCCCGGAACTGGTTTTGCCGGACGATGGCAGCGGCTTGTTCTTTTGTCCAGTTGTCGTTCTGTCGGCGGCAGCTCGGTTCGCGCCGTCTCGCCGCCCGAATTCCGACCTGCCGCGCCGAGCCGCCTTTCGGCGCAACGGCGTCAAAGCGGAATCCGCAGTCGGACAAACTGCTTGATTTCTGACGCGCGCATCCTATCTTAGGCTCTCCCGCCACGTTAGGCGCGACCAGCGCCTCGAGCCGCCCGGCCCCAAACGATGAACTTCTTCCAGCGCTTCACCTTCCTCTTTTCCGCGCCGATGTTCGACGCCGACGATCTCGAGGGCCTCAGGGTCAATCAGATCATCGCGGCTATCGAGCGCATGGGCTTCCAGGTGATCAAGGCGCGCCGGGTCGAGGACGCGGAGATCGCGGTGCAGACCGACGCGGCGATCGGCTGCATGGTGGTCGACTGGGGCAAGAAGGGAATCGAGGGCAAGGCGGCCTCGCTGATCAATCTCATGCGCCGGCGCGGCCTCGACATGCCGATCGTCATCCTGGTCAGGCGCAAGCGCTTCGAGGACATCCCCGTAGAGGTGCTCGACTTCATCGACGGCTACGTGTTCCTGGCCGAGGAGACGCCGGAATTCATCGCCAAGAACCTCGTCTCGCGGCTCAAGCAATACGCCGAGACGCTGAAGACGCCGTTCTTCGGCGCGCTCGTCGACTATGCCGAGGAGGGCAACCAGCTGTGGACCTGCCCGGGCCACAACGGCGGCATCTTCTACAGCCGCAGCCCGATCGGCCGCATCTTCATGGAGCATCTCGGCGAGGCGATCTTCCGCGACGACCTCGACAATTCGATCCTCGAGCTCGGCGATCTCCTGACCCACGAAGGACCGGCGCTCAAGGCGCAGCAAGAGGCGGCGGCCATCTTCGGGGCGGAAAAGACCTATTTCGTGCTGAACGGCACGTCGTCGTCGAACAAGATCGTCTTGACCAACCTCGTCGCCGAGGGCGACCTCGTCCTGTTCGACCGCAACAACCACAAGGCCGCGCATCAGGGCGCGCTGCTGATGGCCGGCGGGATACCGGTCTATCTCTCTACCGACCGCAACGCCTACGGCCTCATCGGCCCGATCCGGCCGGAGGATTTCGACGAGAAGACGATCCGCGAACGGATCCGCGCCAACCCGCTGGTGAAGGACAAGGACGCCTGGAAGCGCGAGCGGCCGTTCCGCGTCGCGGTGATCGAGCAATGCACCTACGACGGCACGATCTACGACGCCCAGCGCATCCTCGAGCGCATCGGGCCCCTCTGCGACTACATCTTGTTCGACGAAGCCTGGGCCGGCTTCATGAAATTCCATCCGCTCTACGACCGCCGCTTCGCCATGGGCCTCAAGGGACTCGACGAGAGCGCGCCGGGAATTGTCGCCACGCAATCGACGCACAAGCAGCTGGCCAGCTTCTCCCAGGCCTCGCAGATCCACATGCGCGACCGTCACATCAAGGGGCAGCGCCGGCGGGTCGAGCATCGCCGCTTCAACGAAGGCTTCATGCAGCAGGCCTCGACCTCGCCCTTCTATCCGCTGTTCGCCTCGCTCGACGTCGGCGCGCAGATGATGAAGGGCCGCTCGGGCGAAGTGCTGTGGGACGACACGATCCGGCTCGGCATCGAGCTCAGGAAGAAGCTGCGCGCGGTCCGCCGCGAATTCGAGGAGAAGGAGCGCGATCCGGCGCGGCGGTGGTTCTTCGATCCCTTCGTGCCCGACCGCGTCTCGATCCGCGACGCCGCGCAAGAGGGCGCGACCCACGACGTGCGGTGGGAGAGCATCTCCACCGACCTGCTCGCCCGCGACCCGCGCTATTGGGCGCTGGGCCCGGGGCAG
Organism: uncultured Alphaproteobacteria bacterium; assembly: GCA_963819255.1. GTDB lineage: Bacteria > Pseudomonadota > Alphaproteobacteria > Rhizobiales > Beijerinckiaceae > Roseiarcus. Next base: position 20,175 of record CAWFVS010000031.1, on the reverse strand, counting down.
GCCTGGCACGGCTTCACGGCGCTGGAGGAGGGCTTCGCCATCACCGATCCGGCGAAGCTCACGCTTCTGACCCCGGGCTTCGACCGCAAGACCGGTCGATACGAAGAGCATGGAATCCCGGCGCCGGTGGTCGCGCAATACCTGCGCGAGAACCGGGTGGTGCCGGAGAAAAACGATCTCAATTCGCTGCTCTTCCTGCTCACGCCGGGCGTCGAATTCGAGCAAGGCCGGCACGCTGGTCTCGGCGCTCGTCGCCTTCAAGCGGCTGCACGACGACAACGCGCCGCTCGAGGAGGCGATGCCGGAATTCGTCGCCAGACGTCCCGCGCGCTACCGCGGCAAACGGCTCAAGGACCTGTGCGCCGAGATGCACGCCTTCTTCCGCGCGCATGACGTGAGCGGCCTGCAGAAGGCGCAGTTCGCCGCAAAACATTTGCCGCGCGCGGCCATGACGCCGCACGAGGCGCAGCGCCAGCTCGTTCGCAACAACGTCGACTATGTGCCGCTCGAGGAGCTCGAGGGGCGCGTCGCGACGACCCTGTTCGTCGTGTACCCTCCCGGGATCGCGACCATCGTGCCGGGCGAGCGCCTCGACGAGCGGGCGCGGCCGATGCTCGACTATCTCAAGATGTTCCAGAAGAGCGCCAACGCCTTCCCGGGCTTCGAGTCGGAAATCCAGGGACTTTACCGCGAAGACGACGAAACAGGCGCCATCCGGTTCTATACCTATGTCGTCAGGGAGTGATTGACGCGACGTCCCTCTCCCTCTGCGAGCTGGACGGAGGGGCGAGGGCTCGTTTGTGCCCTTTGTGCAGCCTCCGCGCCCTTTGTGTTTGTTTAGATCTTCAACACGAAGGACAGGAAGGCGGCACGAAGATCACAAGACATGGTCAGGGTCCGCTTTCGGCGCCTCTCTCGCCTGTGCGCGAGAGGCCTCGGGACGAGGAGAGGCGAGGGGCTTGGGACTTGCGATGGACGCCAACTTGAACTCCGCCGAGGAGCCGCCAGCCGACAAGCCGCATTCGACGGTCACCGTGCGAGATTCGCGCGAGGCCGACGTTCCGGCGATGCTGGCCATTTACCTTCATCACATCCGCCGTGGAGTTGATCCCGGCGTCGACGGCGACTTCGAGACGCCGGACGCCGAGGACATCAAGCGCCGGCGCAAGACGATGCAGAGGCGCAAGATGCCCCACATCCTCGCGGAGGAGAACGGCCAAGTGGTGGGATACGCCTACGCCGTGCCGTTCCGCAAGCGCCCCGCCTATCGCTATTGCGTCAAGCACTCGATCTACGTCCACAACGACCACCTGCATCGCGGGATCGGCCGAAAGCTCATGAGCGCGCTGATCGACGCCTGCGCGGCGGCCGGCTTCCGCCAGATGATCGGCTATATCGATGCGGCCAACCGCGCCTCGCTCGGGCTGCACGAGACCTTCGGCTTCCGCCAGGTCGGCTATCTGCCGTCGGTCGGCTACAAGTTCGGCCACTGGACGGATACGGTGATGGTCCAGCGTTCGCTCGGACCCGGCGGGACCGAGCCGCCTTAGTATCCATTCTCGTTGGGCGAGGTAGTCGCTCGCCAGAAGTTTATGCCCCATCTTAGCGTTTGGCGGACGACCGTTCGCTGAGCGCGCGGGCGAGCGCGTCGACTGCTGCAATCGCGCGGCAGAGCTGTCGGCCGAGGGCTCGGGCTCCGCCACGCCGCCTGCTGGCGGTGGAAGGCCGCAGGAAGCGGCAACGGCGGCTTAGCCGCGAGGCAGGCGATAGCGGCGTCCCGATCGAGCCGCGCGCAACGAGCCACGCCTCGACCTCCTCCCAGCGAAGGACCTCGTCAGGTCCATTTCCTAAACGACGACCCCTTTTTGATCCACCGTTGCGGCGAGCGAGCCGACGAGCCGCCGCTTCCGCTCGAACATCGAACGACGGGTCGGGATCACGTCGGCGGCGCGCCCATAAGATCGCCGCGCCTCACAGCCTGCCGCGAGAGTCACCCTCTCTGTCGGGGTGTCGTCGTCGACGACGAGCAAGTCGATGTCGCTGTCGGGCCCTGCGTCGCCCCCCGAGCCGAACAGAATCACGCGTTGCGGCATGAAATAGGCCACCACCGGGTCGAGCAGCTCGCGCGGCACGAGAGATTGGTTCATGACCTCATGACCCTCTATGAGGACTGCGCCTGCGAGCGGTATCCGGCCATGTGCTCGATGAGCAACCCGAACTCCCTTTCGATCTCATAGATCGAATTGAACTCGCCGAACGCCCGGCGACCGAATTGGTCCGGTTTGTCGATGCCGATAATCCAACAGGCGCGCATCGCGTTCCCCTCCTCAATAAGAGTTTTTGCTCAAGGGGCGTTTTTGGCCGCGGAAGCCCATGATCTCGACCACCAGGCTAAGCGGGTCAAGCCCGCAGCAGGCGGCCATTGATGCAATTGGCGTCGCGGCCCCGAAGGAGCCGCGCCCGTTCCGGCGGCTCACCGCCGCGCTGATCGATGGCCCCGCGCCGCAGCCTGCTTCCGCCGCACCTCGCTCAGGCTGCACGAGGCGTACGGCTTCCGCCGGGGCAGCCATCCCGCCCGGTACCGGCTTCAAGTTCGGCCGCGGGACGCACACCATGCTGGCGCAGCGCTCCCTCGCACCCTGCGCGACCGAGCCGCCGTGAGAGGCGACCTGCCTCGAACCCCTTCTTGCTCTGGGAGAAGGGGCGCGAAGCGTCGGATAAGGGCGACGCGTGGAGTTCTCAGTTTGAGTTGAATTTCGGCTAGGGGCGGAACAAGCCTTCCCAGCGGCCCTGCACGCCCGCTATCTCGCCCATTTCTGCCGTTCGGGCAATGGTCGCTATCCGCCAAAGCGGGAGTTCCAGCACCTCAGTCGACCATCTGCCATCGACGCCAAGGCGACGGTCAAGGTCCGGACGTCTCGCTTCCGTAGAGTCGAGATATATATGGCGCGGTCGTTGCAGGTCGAGCATATCTGTTCGTCACCCCTTTCGCTCGCCGCGATTGGAGCCGCTCAAGATGTCGCTGACGTTGACGGTTGCAGCCGTGGTCAGCGCGCGAGCCATCCGCCGTCGACGGCCAGGATGTGGCCGGTGACGTAGTTTGCGGCGGGCGAGCAGAGGAAGACGACCGGGCCGCCAAGATCCTCCGGCGATCCCCAGCGACCGGCCGGAATGCGGTCGAGAATCTCCTTGTTGCGGACCGCGTCGGCTTGCAGCGGCGCGGTGTTGTTGGTCGCCATCCAGCCCGGAGCGAGCGCGTTCACCGTGACGCCGTGCTTGGCCCACTCGTTCGCCATCAGCTTCGTCAGCCCGGCGACGCCGCTCTTCGACGCGGTGTAGGACGGAACCCGGATGCCGCCCTGAAAGGACAACATCGAGGCGACGTTGACGATGCGGCCGCCCTGGCCCTGGGCGACGAACTGGCGCGCCACGGCTTGGGAAAGGAAGAACACGGTCTTCAGGTTGACCGCGATCACGTCGTCCCAGTCGCGCTCGGAGAAGTCGAGCGCATCCATGCGGCGGATGATCCCGGCATTGTTCACGAGAATGTCGATGCGGCCGTATTCCGTGATGGTGCGCTCAATGATCTCGGGGATCGGCTCGATGGTCGCGAGGTCAGCGCGGATGTCGAGGAAACGGCGGCCGCCCGATCTCAAACGTTCTGCGGTTTCCGTCGGCGCGGATCGATTGACGCCGGAAATCGCGCAGCCGGCTTCGGCCAAGGCGAACGCCATCCCCTGTCCCAGTCCGGTGTCGCAGCCGGTGACGATGGCGACCTTGCCCGTCAGGTCGAATGAATTGCTCATCCCGCCCTCTCAATCTTGGCGGTCTGACGCCGAACGCGGCGCACGCTTGATGCCCGCCGGGATGGGCGGGCGCCGTCAGCGCAGATCGGCCGTCTTGACCCAGTCCATGTCGTCGAATGCCTGGTTCTCGCCGACCATGCCCCAGATGAACGTATAGCGCTTCGTGCCGACGCCGGAATGGATCGACCAGCTCGGCGAGATCACCGCCTGCTCGTTCTGCATCACGATATGACGTGTCTCCCGCGGCTCGCCCATCAGATGGAACACGACCTCGCCCGGTTGCATGTCGAAATAGAAATACACCTCCATCCGGCGCTCATGCGTGTGGCACGGCATCGTGTTCCACAGGCTGCCCTCTTCCAGCCGCGTCATGCCCATGGAGAGCTGGCAGGTCGGCAGCACCTCGGGAATCATGAACTTGTGGATCGTGCGTTTGTTGGCCGAGGCCGCGTCGCCGAGCTCGACCGCCGCGGCTTCCGCGAGCCGAATGCGCCGCGTCGGATAGGAGCTGTGCGCCGGGGCGGAATTGTAATAGAATTTCGCCGGTTTGTTCGGGTCGGCGCTGTGGAAGCTGACTTCCTTCGCCGCCATGCCGACGTAGACAGCTTCATCGTGGTCGACCTCGTGGGTTTTGCCGTCGACGGTGACCCACCCGCAGCCGCCGATGTTCACGGCGCCAAGCTCGCGGCGCTGCAGGAAACAGTCGACGCCAAAAGTCTTGCCGAGGTCGGCGCCGATCGCGACCGGCGCCGCGCCTGGCATTGCGCCCCCAACGACGATGCGGTCGATGTGGCTGTAGGTCATCGTCAGCTCGCCAGGGCGGAATATCTCCTCAATCAGAAATTTGCGTCGCAACCCCTCGGTGTCGAGCATCTTGACGTGTTCGCTGTGAAGAGCCTGGCGAATATCCATGTGATTTGCTCGCTTCGCTTCGTCGAAAATTACGACTGACACTGTTGTCGCGCAGATCGAAGGCTTTCACGTCTCGTGGAGATGCAGACGTGACCATCGCCCGCGCCGCATAGGCGTTCAGGCCGGATGACGCGGGAAACGGCGTTCAGCTCCGGCGCGGCGGTAGCGCAGGGCCGGCGCCGGCGCCTGTGCGGGTGATGGCGTCGGCGATCTCCTGCAGATCCGCTCGGCTCAGCTCCAGAGTCGCGGCGGGCAGACAGCCGTCCACGTCGGACGGGCTGCGGGCGCCGACAATCGCCGCGGTCACGCCGGGCCAAGCCAGCGTCCAGGCCGTGGCGACTGCTGCGGTGTCGACCCCGTGCCGGACTGCGACAGGCTTCAACGCTTCCGCCAGCGCAAGATTTCGCCGCAACGGCTCGCCGGCGAAGTCGGCCCCAGCTCCGACATTGTAATCGGGCCCGCGCGCGCGCCAATCGTTCTCGGGCAGCGCCGACAGATTGAACGACCCGGTCAGCAGCCCACATTGCAAGGGGCTGTAGACGATCACCCCTGTGTTGTGTGTAGCGCACCACGGCAAAATGCTTTCCGCAGCCTCGCGGCGGATCGCCGAAAACGGCGGCTGGAGCGTATCGACGTGGCCGAGCCGCTCGGCCGCCTCGAGTTGCGCGGCGTCGTGGTTTGACAGCCCGACCGCGCGCACTTTGCCTTCGCGCTTCAAATCCAACAAGGTCTGCCAATAGACTTCGAGCGGCGTGTCGTCGGCGGGCCAGTGCATCTGGTAGAGGTCGATGCGCTCCAGTTGGAGACGGCGCAGCGACGCTTCGACTTCGCGGCGGAGGCTGGCCGGCGTGCCCACGCGCCGGGGCGGAATGAAGTGGTCCTTCTCGTCCCAGACTAGCGAGCCCTTGGTGAACACGTAAGGCCGGTCTGCGCTCGGCATGTCGCGGAGCGTGCGGCTGACAACCTCCTCGGCATGGCCGACGCCATAGACAGCCGCTGTGTCGATCCAGTTCAGGCCACGCTCCAGCGCACGCCGGATGGTGGCGGCTGACGCCGCATCGTCCTGCGACCCCCAGCCGAAGGCCCATCCCGGACCGCCGATGGCCCAGGTGCCCAACCCCACGCGCGTGATGCTCATCCCCGTCGCGCCGAAGGCGCAATGCGGCAACGACGATGCTTTGTCAGCCATGCTTCCTACTCCTCCCTGGCGACCGCGACGACTACGCCGAGCGCTGCGCGCGATAAGCTCCCGCCGCGGCGGATCCCACATCGGCCGCCACGGCGCCGACCGCCGCTCGACCTACGCCCGACTTGACGATCCGGATCAATTCTTCCTCGGTCGTCTCGGACGTCAAGGCGTCGAGGACAATCGTGCCGGAGTGCAGGAAGTTGATACGGTCGCACACCTCGAAGACCTGATTATAGTTGTGAACGATGAGAATGATCGAGACGCTTCGCTGCCGGCGAAGATTTTGAATGAGACCCAGAACCTGGCCGCCCTCCCGCAGGCCCAAGGCGGCGAGCGGCTCATCGAGCACCAGAATAGTCGGCGAAGAATAGATCGACCGTGCGACTGCGACACATTGGCGCTGCCCGCCTGACAGCAGATCGACCGTGCTATTCACATCGGGGATCGAGATCCCCAAGTTGTCGAGATAGGTCTCGGCCAAACCCCGCATCTTTCCGTTATCGAGCAGCTTCAAGCCGAGAACGCGCACGTGATGCTCGCGCCCCAGGAACATGTTGTGGTAAATATTGAGGTCGCCGATGAGCGCGAGATCCTGGTAAACCGTCTCGATGCCGTTGGCGCGCGCCTCGCGCGGCGAGGCGAACCGCACCTCTTTACCGTTCAGAATGATTGTCCCGGCATCGGGCTGGTGAAATCCCGACAGGATTTTGATCAGGGTGGATTTGCCGGCCCCGTTGTCGCCGACCAACGCCAGCACTTCGCCGCGCTGCAGTTTGATGCTTGCATCGACGAGCGCGGTGACGGCGCCGAACGCCTTGGTGATGTGGCGCATCTCGAGGATGACAGGAGCTTCCGGAGCGAGAGCGGGAATATCCTGCTGGCTCATATCCGCCTCCGCGCGCGAAGCCGGTCGACCTGTACGTTCAGCAGCATCGCCGCGAGAATCCCGGCGCCCAGGAAGACGTCGGACACAGTGGCCTGGGCGCCGACCATGACCAGGCCCATTTTGAGTGTAGCGATCACGAAGGCGCCGATCAGCGCGCCGACCACTGTACCCGAACCGCCCAGCAACGACGTGCCGCCGATAACGGCCGCCGCGATCGCCTCGAGACTGAGAAAGCCGGCGCCGGCGGCGGGATCGGCGGACGAAAACTGCATGGTGTTGAGGATGCCGGAAAACGCGGCAAACCCTCCGGCAATCATGAAGTTGTACACCTTCACCCGATCGGTGTTCACGCCGATTTCCCGCGACCCGACGATGTTGCTGCCGGTCGCGATTGTGTGGAGGCCGAAGGTCGTTCGGCTCAACACCAGCGCCATGATCGCGGCGATCAGGGTGGTCCACAACATGGCCGTGAATGCCGACAGGCTGTGCCAGGACAAGACGGCGTCCGCGCGCGGATTGTACAGGCTCTCACCGAAGAACTCGTTGAAAGGCTCCTGCACCGGCGTCATGATCGGCTGGCTGTTGTAGATCCAGACGCAAACGCCTTGCAGCAAGAAAAGGGTTCCCACCGTGGTGATCAAGGAGGGCACGCGGAAGCGGACGGTGATCATTCCGTTGATCGCGCCGACCAACACCCCGAGCGCAACGCCGGCGATCGCGCCGACGGCCAGGGACACGCCCAAGGTAATGTTCAGCCCAAGGAAATGGGCGGAAGGCAGGGACAGAAGGGCCATGACGTAGGGAGCGAACGCGAATGTGCTGCTTACGGACAGGTCGATCTCGCCGGTGATCATCAGCATGGCTTCGGCGATGGCGATCAAGCCGATGCGGCTGGTCTCGCGAAAGACGACGCCCAGGAGCTGGGCGGTCAGAAACTGCCCGCCGCTGCCAAACTGGAAGTAGGCGACGAGAACGACCGCGACGACGGCGATGCTCGCCTCTCGATAGCGGGACAGGATGAACAGCAATCTCTCCACGCGCGTGTCCGGCCTCTTGACGCCGAATGTGCGCCGCGCTTCCGGGCTCGGCTCGATCGCCGGCGCGCTGTGCGCCTTTCCGGTTTCCGACTCGAGGTTCATCGGCGATCAACCTGATTTCCGCAGCCCGTCGGAATGACATCGTGACGAGGTCGGCAATGACTCCTGGTCACCGCCGACCGTTGCGCCGCCGATCCGCTGTTTCCGGGGCGGCCGCGCGGGCCTGGGACAATAGACGTCCGACCGGCAATCCTCATGTCGGCTCGGTGCTGCTCGTGCCGATGAAGCGACTCTTGCCGAGGTAAAGGTCGATATTGTCCTTGGTCACATAGGCGCGGCTGGTGTCGCTGTCGGCTGGGCCGAGCAGGCCGCCGGAAAGGTGCCAGAGATACATCTGCTGGACAGGCAGGAAGCCCTGCAGATAGGACTGCTGGTCAACCGTGAAGTTCACGTCGCCAGACTTGATGTAAGTCAGGGTCTGCGGGAACAGGTCGAAGCCCGCGACGGCCACGCCCGCCTTCGCCAAGCCGTACTTGTTGGACACGAAGCCGCAGGCGTAGGTGTCCGAGCCGCCGGTCCCGAACAGGCCGGCCACGTTCTTGTGGCTGAGGTAGTAGCTCTCGATGCGCGATATCTCCGAGGCCGGGTCCGGGCCGGCGGTGACGACGTCGTAGGTCCACGCATCGCCCTGATCCTTGATGTACTGCTTGGCGCCGTCCAGGCGCGGCTGGGTGTTCAGCGAACCTGGAACGCCGATCTCGAGCATGACGTGGCTGCCCTTCGGGACCAGCGCCAGCCATTTGGCGGCGGCGTTATACCCGGACTGGAACAGGGGTTGCCCGACATAAGCCAGGCGCTTGTTGGGGCTGCCGGCAGGCACGTCGGCGTTGAAGGCGATAACCGGAATGCCGGCGGCGATCGCCTGGGCCGTCGCCGCGTCGAACGCCTTGGGGTCCACGAGGCACACGGCGATGCCGTCCGCCTTTTCCGCGATAGCGGTCTGCATCGCGCTGACCATCTCGGAGACGACATCTTTCTCCGAGCCGGTCCACTGGTAGCTGCAGCCATAGGCGGCGCAGGCGTCCTGGATGCCATAAATACACGGGGTAAAGAACTGGTCCAGCGTGACATGGCAGACGAAGTAGAACTTGTACTTCTTCTTCGGCAAGCCGGCGGCCGCATTTTGTGCAAGCGCCGGGCCGATCCCGCCAGCTAATCCAACCGCCCCGAGCCCCAGCGTCGCCACGGTTGCGAAGGCGTCGCGCCGGCTGATAGAGCCTGCTTTTGTTGGGGTTTTCGGTTGATCGTGGGTCTCGCGCTCCATGACGTATTCCTCCTTTTTTCGGCGGGATATGAGTTGCGCGCGCGCCGTCGCCGCCTTATCCTCGCCGCGACTTGACCTATATCATGAATTCGCTGCCGGCGGCATGCGACCTAACGTCCGGGGCTATTTGCCGGCCTTGCTGAGAGACGGCCTTTCGGCCGCGCGAACGGATCGACGAAAAAATGCAATCACGCCTTTTCGGCCACATGCCCGATGGTGGGGCAGTCAACGCTTTTTCTCTGCGCAGCGCCTCGGGACTGAGGGCGACCATCACGCAGTATGGCGCGCGGATCACCGAACTGTTTGTGCCGGGGGCTGGCGGGGAGCGCAATGTCACGCTGGGGTTCGACAAGCTGGAGCCGTAATCTCAGCGACCGCATGCATATTGGCGCGATCGCCGGCCGCTACGCCAACCGCATCGGCAGTGGACGCTTCATCCTCGACGGGCGAGAGTATCGGCTGCCGCTCAACGACGGCCGCAACACGCTTCACGGCGGGCCGGGCGGCTTCGCTTATCTCGTGTGGCAGGCCGAGCCGGGCGAGACGCTCCGGCTGACGCTGCACAGCCCGGACGGCGACCAGGGCTTCCCGGGCGCGCTTGATGCAGTGGTGGAATATCGGCTGGATGGCGATGCGCTGATCATCGATTACGCGGCGACCAGCGACGCGCCCACAGTGCTGAACCTGACCAACCATGCCTACTTTAATCTGGCCGGATCCGGCACAGTGCTCGACCATGTGCTGCATATCCCTTCCGCCCGCATCACCGCGCTCAATGACGAGCTGATCCCTACAGGCGAGATCCGCGACGTGGCCGGCACGCCGCTGGATTTCCGGACGCCCACCGCGATCGGGTCGCGGATTGGCGAACCGAACGATCAGTTGCACCGCGGCGGCTACGACCTGAACTACGTGCTGGCCGACGCGCCGCGCGGCGCCGGCGCTGGCCGCGACCGTCTCGGCCGGCGGCATTGTCATGACCGTGCTCACGACCGAGCCCGGCTTGCAGTTCTACAGCGGCAACTTCCTTACGGGCGCTCCGTTCGCGTGGCGCAGCGGGCTTTGTCTCGAGACTCAGCATTTCACCGACAGCCTCAACCATCTAGCGTTTCCCACGACCGTGCTGCGACCCGGCGAACGGTTTGCGTCGCGCACGATCTATCGCTTCCGGACCGGCTGAAGTCGGGTGCGATCCCATTTCTTGGATCGAAGGCGTGCGGGTGTCGCCGTCGGCGCGGACAAGCGCCTCGACCATGTCGACGTCGCCGGGCCTCAAGAGCCTCACTGAGGCGGTTCCTTTGACGATGAAGTCGGCGTGTGGCTCGAACAGGCAATCTTCTCGTTGGCCGCAATCGCCTCGCCATGAAGAAACTCGACGCTCGATCGACCGCTCGTGTGCAGGTTTTTGGACGCCGGCGGCATCAAACCTTTCCGCACGCTCGGACGGCCGGCGTCCAAAAAGCGCCAGGGCACGAAGTCGCGGGAAGCCGGGCAGCGGCTGGGGGCGAGCGCTATGGGGATTTCAGGTTAGCGGCGCATCCGGTGGAGACGAGATAGTGGGGTCGACGCGACCTGGATGCCTGCACGCGGCGGCGAGCGAGAGAGGGGAAGAAGCGTCCCGACGGGGTTTGAAGGGTATCAACGGGCGCCGGGCGCGTTGATTGCCATGAATGGGGTCGAGAGGGATCGCCGCCGGCGTCGAGCCAGCGCACCAGAACGGGGATGCGGCGCGGCGCGAAGGAAGTCTGGCTCATGACGTGTCGAACCTGCCCGGCGAACGCGCTTGACCTCTTCAGGGCTCAGCACTGGCGGCAGCTTCTGCGGCTCCTTCATGTGCCAGATCTCGGCCGCCAGATCGTGGCGACGCAGCGTGACGCGGAACAGGAAGCGCACCCCGGTCATGATCCGGTTGCGGTTGCAGATGCTGGCGCCGTCCTCGACGAGGTGCAGCTGGAAGAGGCGCACCTCGTCGGCCGTCGCCGTGTCGGGCGAACGTTTGAGCCAGGCGGCGAACCGCTTGCAGCTATAGATGTGGCTGCGCTGCGTGTGCGGGTCGAGCTTGCGCGCGGTCATGTCTTCGATCATACGCTGACGAAGCGGACTGACAGTGTTGCTCTCGCTCATCGGGCGCTCCTTCCTGAGTTGAGGTTGAACGACCCTCGATTCTCAGGACGGGGCTGCGCGTCGCGCCATCGCTATCCTATCCGCCTGCTACCCGCCCTCCCGGCTCACGCCCCCCGCGCAAGCGGGCCGGAGCGGAGCGACTTCGTGCCAAAGACCGCTTCCTCGTGCTTACCGCCCGTTCGTGGGGCCGATCTTTAAGGCCCGCTCGGGGTCGAAACCTGAAATTCCAACGGCCTGCCGACCAGCGCGGTGCGGGCGCCAAGCGTTTGATTGATGCCGCTAGAGCAGAGCCCGTTTGGTTGGAATTGTCATCGCAGGGAGCTATGGCGCTCGCAGTGGGAACGCGGGGTCCGACTCAAGCTTCTGCGCCTGCGGGGCTGGCGTCCCGCATTGCGCCAATTTCTGTCGCACGAAAGCTTGACTCGAACATAAGCAGAACATACAATGTTCGGAGAAGCGGGTCACACATCCCTAGCATGCTGTTTGAAAGCTAATCGTTGCGCGGCCTTGGATCCCCGCTCGCCCGAGCGTCGCGTCCGGGGCGAGGCCTGCGAGCGGGCTGGAAATGCCGTGGCAAAGGCTGAGCAGATCGAATGGGCGGACTCTGCCAAGGAGGATCGGGCCGCGAGCGAGAGCTTGCGGGCGCGAATTTTTTCTGCTCGATCGGCTGCAAGCCATTGATAAGATAAGTAAAATCGCCATCAAGGAGGTTCGGTCCTGCGGAGCCAGACGCGATGACGCGATGGAAATGGCGCCGCAAGCTCTTGGCAAGATTGATTGTGCGCCACAGGCAAGCTGGCGCGATCCAGCCGGTGGAAGTCCGGCGCAGGTAAGGGGTAGCGCCCGCCTGCTAGCGAGTGTTGCGCGTCTGTCGGCGACGGCAGGGGCGAAGCGTACACAGCAATCGTGTGGGGTGTGGGATTGAGCCACGAAACCTTTTACGTCGCAGGGGCCGAGCCGGTAATCAACGTCGAAGGCAACATGTGCGGCGCCGTCATGCGAGGCGCTGTCGCCCTGCCGGGGTCGAAGGCCACATCACGTACGAAAGGATCACGTCGGAACCTGGGAGGTCTCATGCCCGACCACAGGCCATCGGCCGTCCTGGTCCGCATGCGGAAGGCGAAGAGCCGAAGCGCATGACGAACGGGCGTGAGAAGTCGGACCCCGCCATAGTAGCGGCGAAGCAGGCGAACAAGGCCGGGGAACCGGCGGCGGAGCCCGTGGAGCGAAGGGCGGGGGCCAAGGGGAACGCGGGACAGGAACGCACGCTCCGAACGCAGGGTCGGGAGGGCGCGCCACAGGGTCTGGACCGCGTACGGCAAGCCGCAAGGCAGAGGTTTGCCGTCAAACACCCGAGGCAGGAGCCGTATGCGGGAAAGCCGCTCGTACGGATCTGTGCGGGGGGCGCGCAGTAATGCGCGTCCCTACCGCGACTCGGCGATGGAAATGGCGCGATCGTCGTCGGCGGACGTCGAATAAAAGGACTACCCGATCGAAGCGACGAAGGGACAGGTTTTGGCGGCCAATGCATTGAAACGGATGTTCCCCCATTCGTTGGTCGCTTATCCTGATTTTATAGCTGTGAATCAATAGGTTGCCGGCGATTTGACCGGTACTGGCGTAGCCACTAAAATTGATGAGTTTTTCTTGCAATGTTTGGCTGTTTGGCGTAAATAAGTGGCCACAACGTTCGTCGACAGCTCGACCACCCGCCTCAACGGCAAAACCTACACCCGCCACCTTCTGCGTGAGACTTATCGCGAGGACGGAAAGGTCCAGCATCGAACGCTGGCCAATCTCAGCCGCTGCAAGCCCGAGGAGGTGGAGGCGATCCGGCTGGCGCTGAAACACAAGGGGGACTTGGGCCGCATCCTGGCGTCCGCCATCGAGGGTGGGCCGGAGCTGAAACAGGGTCCGTCCGTGGGGGCGGTTTGGGTTCTTGCCCAACTGGCGCGCGAGCTCGGCCTCGTCGCCGCCCTGGGCTCGAACCGAGAGGGCAAGCTGGCGCTTTGGCAGGTCATCGCCCGCGTGCTCGATCAGGGCTCGCGGCTGTCGGCGGTTCGTCTGGCGGGCGGCCATGCCGTCGGCGCGGCGCTCGGTATGGTCGGCTTCGACGAAGACGACCTCTACGACAATCTGGATTGGCTGGCGGACCATCAAGCCGACATCGAGCGCCGATTGTTTGCTCGGAGAGAGGCGGCCTCGGCCCCCGACGTGTTTCTCTACGACGTGACCAGCACGTATCTGGAAGGCGAGCACAACGCCCTGGCCGCGTTCGGCTACAACCGCGATCGCAAGTCGGGCAAGCGTCAGATCGTGATCGGCCTGCTCACCGACGCCGACGGACGTCCGCTGTCGATCGAGGTCTTCCCAGGCAACACCTCCGACGTCAAAACGTTCTCCTCGCAATTGAACAAGGCGGCCGCCCGGTTCGGCGCCGAGCGGGTGACCTTCGTCGGCGACCGCGGCATGATCAAAGCCCCGTGAGCCACGCCGAAATCGGCGCCGCCGGCTTCCATTACATCACCGCCATCACGAAAGCGCAGATCGACGCTCTCATCGCGGCCGGCGTGTTGCAGATGGACCTGTTCGAGGAGACGCTGGCCGAGGTCGAAGGCCTGGATGGCGAGCGATATGTGTTGCGCCGCAATCCTGCCCGCGCCGCGGAACTGGCGGCCTCGCGGGCGGACAAGCTCAAGACCCTGCGAGCCGCCGCCGAAGCGGCCGACGCCTATTTGAACGAGCATCCGAAGGCGGCGGCGAAGACGCAACTGGCCAGGCTGAAGGATCGGGCGCACACGCTCGGCCTCGACAAGTTCGTTCAGCTCGCCGAACAGGAGCGGCGCGTCTTCGTCGCGGTGGACGAGGCCGCGCTGACCGAGGCGGCGCGCCTCGATGGTTGCTACGCGCTCAGGACCGATCTGCCAAAGACCGTCGTCGCCAAAGAGATCGTGCACGCCCGCTACAAGGACCTCGCCCAGGTCGAATGGGCGTTCCGCGACTCGAAAACCGTGCAGCTCGAGATGCGGCCGGTCTATCTGCGTGACGAGAACCGCACGCGCGGCCACGCCCTCGTCGTCATGCTGGCCTATCTCATGACGCAGGCGCTGCGCCAGCGCTGGCGCGACATCGACCTGACCGTGCAAGAGGGTCTCGACCGCCTGGCCAGCCTCTGCCTCATCGAGGTGATCATCGGCGGCCGGGCCGCCTACCATCGAGTTCCGACGCCGCGCGACGACGTGCGCCGATTGTTCGAAGCCGCCGACGTCGCCGTCCCCGCCGCGCCGCCTCTAGCCCCGGCACGCGTAGCCACCAAACAAAACCTCCCACAACGCAGAAAAGTTAAATGAACTCAGCCCCTTATCGGGAGCGCGCCTCGCCGACACGGGGGGAACATCCGTTGAAAAGCCGAGATCGCGGACGGGACTGCACGGCGCCCGGGCCCCGAATTTGATTCGGGAGTGTTTCAGGTCGCTCGCACTGGCTTGTGCGGTTCCAACTGATCGGGACCTGCTCTATCCTAAGGCTCTGAAATCGCCCGCCCGCATTCCACTCCTCGCGGGCCGGGGCCGCCTAGCGCTCGACCCGGTTCCAGCCGTGCAGGCCGAGGCGCTCTTGGGGCAGGTAGGCGGCCTTGTAGCCCATCTTCCTCGACCCCTCGACCCAGTAGCCGAGATAGACATGCGGCAGGCCGAGGGTGCGGGCCTTGGCGATGTGGTCGAGAATGACGAAGGCGCCGAGCGAGCGGCGCGGGTGATGAGGGGCGTAGAAGGAATAGACGAGCGACAGGCCGTCGGCGAGCTGGTCGGTCAGGCAGACGGCGTAGAGCGGCCCGGAGCCTTTACCCGGCCCGCGCGTGCGGTATTCGACGAGCTGGGTTTCGATGTGGGTGTCCTCGACCATCATGGCGAAGTCGAGCGACGACATGTCCGCCATGCCGCCTTCGGGATGGCGCGCGTCGAGATAGGCGCGGAACAGGGCGAAATGCTCGTTGGTCGGCTTGGGGGCGATGAGCGTCCCGACGAGGTCGGCGTTGGCGCGCCAAGCGCGGCGCTGGCTCTTGTTGGGGCGGAAGTCGTCGACCACCACGCGCACCGAGACGCAGGCGCGGCAGCTCTCGCAGGCGGGCCGATAGGCGATCGTCTGCGAGCGGCGGAAGCCCGTTTGCGTCAGCAGATCGTTCAGCGAAGCGGCGCGCTTGCCGACCAGATGGGTGAAGATCTTGCGTTCCTGCTGGCCGGGCAGATAGGGGCAGGGCGATGGCGCGGTCAGATAGAACTGAGGCGCGTCGCGCACTTCCCTCGTCACGCTGTCCTCCCCTTTCCTCGAAGGCGGCCGCTCGCGCCGAGCCTCGCCGGGTCACCCTAGAAATGCGCGGAAACGGCCCCGGGTTTCACAGGCGACGCACGATCACGACGCCCGCGATGATGTCGTGCAGGCATCGTTTCTCCGGATCGACCAGCGAGACGAGGAAGACCGGTGGGAAAAACCAGCTCACGTAGAACAGGACCGCCTGCACCGCGGCGTTGATGAAGGGGACGCGCGCGCCGTCTTCGTGCATGCGCATCTCGAGGTCCATCGCCCGCATGCCCGGCGTCGCCATCTTCGCGCCGGATACGGAGAGGCCGTTGTAGAAGAAGGCGACGATCGGCCAGAGCGGCGGCAGGAAGAAGAGCGCGAAGCCGAGCGTCAGTACGATCGAGGCGACCCAGAGGAGCGCGACCAGGACGCTGACGATGACGAGGTCGAAACAGACCGCGACGATGCGGCGCGTGCGGACGCCCGCCAGCGCGTCGGCGCGCAAAGGCGAAGCAGGCGTCGCCGCAGAATAATTGGACATGGAAACCTCCGGGCGCAGCCGCCCCCGAGTGCGCCCGCAGGATGTGGGAGGCTCGCCCGTCAAGTCAAGACCGGCGGGGAAACAGGTTCTGCGTCACGTTATCGCGCGTCCCGAGCAGTCCGGAAGGACGCAGGGCGATGAACACGATGAGCAGCGCGTAGACGGCGAGGTCGCGATCGTCGATCGGGAACAGGGCCGACCAGCCGGCTTCGGCCGCCCCGACGATCAGGCCGCCGAGAAAGGCGCCGGGCAGCGACCCGATGCCGCCGACGATCGCCGCGGCGAGCGCCTTCAGGGTCAGCGTCGCCGACAACGCGTAGCCGACCGCCCCATAGGCCGCCGTCATGATCGCGCCGGCGAGGCCGGCGAGCGCCCCGGACAAAGCGAAGGCGCGCGCCGTCAGGGCGATGGGACTGACGCCGAGCAATTCGGCGGCCAGCGGATCGTCGGCGTAGGCGCGCCACTCGCGCCCCGTCCGCGTCCAGCGGAAGATGACCACGAGCCCGAGGCCGACGGCGAGCGCGGTCATGGTCGCGACGAACGTCATCGGGGTGGCGACGGCGATGAAGTCGCCCGAGCGCGCGAGCGCGAAGGGCTGGTTCAGCTGTGGGCTCATCCAGCTCGCCCGGTCGCCCTGGGTGATGCGCAGCAGCTCCTGCAGGAAAAGGGCGAGGCCGACGGTCGCCACCAGCGCCTGCTGGCCCATGGCGCGACGGAGCGGAATGAAGACGGCGCGCGCCGAGGCGAAGCCCCAGCCGCAGGCGACTGCCGCCGCGAGGGCGAAAGCCGCCGCCAGCAAGGGAGCGGGGGGAAGGCCGGCGAGCGCCAGCGCCGCCATCGCCGCCGCGTAGCCGCCGGCGGCGGCGAGCTCGCCGAAGGCGAAATTGATCCGACCGATCAGCCCGTAGACGAGCGAATAGGCCGCCGCCAAAAGAGCATAGATCACCGACAAAGGCAGGCCGTCGAGCGTCATCTGAAGCCCGTAGGCGACGCTGCGCGGCAAGCGGGGCGCGCCGCCGAGGCCGCCGAGCGGGGCAGGGTCGGCGGCTCGGCCTTCGGGCGTCGCCAGCCAGTAGCGCACGAGAAAGAAGAGCTGCGTGTCGGTGAGCGGCGCGCCGTCGAGAGTGAGCGAGACGAGGTCGCGCGATTGGCGCGGACGGCCGCGCTCGCGGAACCGGCAGGCTGCGACATGCGGCTCGGCCTCCAGTCCCGGCGCCTCAGCCGAGAAGGCGACCCCCAGCCCGCGTCCATCCAGGTCGGGCTGTTGAGTTTCGATCCTGATCCGCGCGCCCTCTGGCAGAAGCGCCGGCAGCGCCATCCGGCAGAGTTGGGCCTGGTCGGTCTCGAGGGCCGCCGAGCACCCGGCGAGGCAGAGCGCCGCGAGGAGAACGGACAGGGGCGGGAATGGTCGTGCCGCAAGCGAATGCGCCAATGTGCGTCCTGTTCCTATCGCCCTCCGCCCCATGATAAGCCCGAACCGGCGGTTGGGCCACTCGGACGCCCGGGATCATGCGCTGACTTCATCGCCGGGAGCGGGATCGATGACCATAGTCGTCACCGGAAGTTCAGGGCATCTGGGCGAGGCGTTGATGCGCACGCTCCGCGAGGCCGGACGCGAAGCGCTCGGGCTCGACGCTGTTCCAGGGCCCTTGACCGACGTCGCCGGCTCGATCGTCGACCGGGCCGGCGTCGCACGCTGCATCGCCGGCGCTCGCTCGGTTCTCCATGCGGCGACCCTCCATAAGCCGCATGTCGCGACCCACGGGCGCGAGGAATTCGTCGAGACGAACGTGCTCGGCACGCTCGTGCTGCTTGGAAGAGGCCTCGCGGCGGCGTCGAAAGCTTCGTCATGACCAGCACGACCAGCGCCTTCGGCGACGCGCTCAAGCGCCCCGCAGGAGAGCCCGCGGCCGGACGACGAAAGCGTCGCGCCCGTTCCGAAGAACATCTACGGCGTCACCAAGACCGCGGCCGAGGATCTTTGCCGGCTTTTCTGGCGCAACGAGGGCCTCGCCTGCGTCATCCTGAGGACCTCGCGCTTCTTCCCCGAGGAGGACGACGACCCGGAGGCGCGCGCTGCCTTCGCCGACGCCAATCTGAAGGCGAACGAGTTCCTTTACCGCCGGGTCGCGATCGAGGACGTGGTCGAGGCGCATCTCCTCGCCATCGACCGCGCGCCTTCGATCGGCTTCGGCAAGTATGTCGTCAGCGCCACGACGCCGTTCCGCCGCGAGGACGCCGCGCGCCTGCGCGCCGACGCGGCGGCGGTCGCGCGCGAGCGCGCTCCGGGCTGGGAGGAAGAATATGCGCGTCGCGGCTGGCGCATGGCGGCGAGCATCGACCGCGTCTACGACAACGCGCTCGCCCGGCCCGAGCTCGGCTGGCGGCCGAAATGGGATTTCGCGGCCATCATCGCGCGCTTGCGCAAGACCGGCGACATTCGCGGCCCGCTGGCCAAGGCCGTCGGCGAGAAGCGCTATCATCCGGAGCAGGCCGGGGGCAGCCGCTATCCGGTCGGCTGAGCGCCTGACGAAGTTCCAAAAGGCGGCAGCCGCGCCGTCGAGCCAGGCGCAGCTCGGCGGGCAATGCGATGTTGGCGAAGGCGGCGCCATCTTGCGATTTTAATTCAGGGACGAAGTCTGCTTTGCCCCGGCCCGGTCAGTTGTAGATTTGTCCTTGTCATCCTGAATGATGCCTGCCGAGCCGCCCTTCGGCTCCAGGATGAGCTCCTTCTTCGAGCACCGCAGTGCGGAATTTCCAGCCTGGTGGCAGCGCGAGGACGTCGCCGAGGGAAGCGAGCTTGTCGAGGGTCAGGCCGGGAGCATTCTTGTCCGTGTAGGACGCCATGACCCAGGTTCTGCCCTTGGGATCGTCGAGCAGATAGACCTCCGATCCCTTCTCGAATCCTTCGATTGACGTTCTCCCAACGAAGGCGGAATGATAGGCCTCGGCAGATTGGCTCAGGGGATGCCAAGCCCCGCGGAGGCCCGTTTGGAGGGAGCCGGCTTGGTGACGAGCTTGCTCGTAGTTGCTGGGTGTCGCCCATCCACGCCGGGTCGAGTTTGTTCGAAAATTTGCGCACCTCGCCGACCCGGTCGACGAACCAGTCGATCGTCCAGTAGCGGCCAGGGCTCGTCGTGGCGACGAGCGCTTGGTACTGCTTGGTGATCTTCCTCGGGTCCAGCCGTCGACGAGCCACTCGGCGCCGAATTGCTGGAGTTGCCGACGCGGTCGAGGCCGGTCGTATTGTAGACGCTGACGTAAGGGATTTTCTTGAGCGCGTCCCGGGCGAAGAGATCGATCTCTTCGTAGCGGGCCCCGCGCAGATGGTCGTATCTCCGTTGCTCGGCGCCGGCGCAATCGTCGGGCAGCTGGCTGAAAAACTTGCACGTGCTCCAGTCGGCCCGCGCGGGAACGACGTCCAGGCCGCCCGCCAGTCCGAGCCCCAGGGCGAGCCAGCAGAGCGCGGTGCGGGCGATGCGGGTCCTGACCGTCGGCATGTCCTCCTCCCGAGCGCCGCCCGAGCATGTGCGGCGACGCTTCCCAGCGTGGCCATGCTATGGCGGAACGCAATGGTTTCCGCAACTCAAAGGCGGCGGCAGACCGCAGCGTAGGGCGACGCGAGCGCGCCTGTTTCGGCGACATGATGAGGGGCGCTGCGAGGCTCTGCGGCCGTTTTCCCTGTTCGGCCGATAACTGGGATATCTGGCGCCTGATGCGCCTCCTGTCCGGTCAGCCGTAGAGGGCGGCGCGGCGCGCGCGATCGTCCAGGAGTTGGTCGAAGCGCGTGGCGTCGGGGCTCGCGGCGGGGGCCGCGTCAGCTGTCGTTCAGGAGGATGAAGCAGGAGCGTCGCGCGACAGGTCGAATTCGGCTGGGCGGCCGCGTTCGAGCCGACTCAGTCGCGCGGCCGCGCCGAGGCTCGCGAAAGAAGCGGCGAGGTCACGCAGACCGCGTTTCCCTGCCGTTCGGTTCGAGCAGGAGGCCGATCGCGTCGCCAGAGATCGGCTCGACGCCGACCCAGCCAGCGCCGCCCGCGCGAGGCGGAGCGCCGAGCGA
>CAWFVS010000030.1:0-280560 GCA_963819255.1 uncultured Alphaproteobacteria bacterium | reverse complement strand
CAAGTCCTCGGCCCCGAGCCTGGGCGCGTCGCCCGACGCAGCTCGTCTCGCCGAGCGTCTCGCCCTGCTCGATCCCGACCAAGTGATCGTCCTTCTCGGCGACGACCTGCCGGCCTCGGTCAGCTCCGGGCTGATCGCCTTCGCCGAGGCGGGCGCCTTTCCGGTCTGGGGCACGCAGCTCACCTCGCGGACGGCCTTTCCCTCCGCCCACCCCTCCTGGGCGGGCGTGATGAAGCCGGACTTCGCCGTCATGCGCGAGCACTTCAAGACGGCGCGGGCGATCGTGCTGATCGGCGGACGGGCCTTCGTCGCCTATCCCTACCGCGAGGCCGAGCCGGTGCCGGAAGGCGTGGCGGTCCTGCATGTCGCCGACAATCCGGAGGCGTTCGGCCGCGAGCACGCCGCCGACATGGCGCTCCTCGGCGACATCGGCGCGACGCTTGCCGCGGCGGCGGAGCGGCTTGCCGAGCTCGTCGACCGCCAAGCGGTCCAAGCCCGGCTCGCGGCGCAGGCCGCCCGCAAACGAGCCTCCGTGGAAGCGCTGCGGGCAGAAATTCTCGCCGAGACGGGCGCGCCGCTCTCGCCCGACGCGGCGGTGCTGGCGGCGCTCGACGCGCTGCCCGAAGACGCGCTGATCGCCAACGATTCCGCCGCCACCTTCGGCCGGGTGCAGGAGCTCCTGGTCACCCGGCCCGGGCGCTATTTCTTCGCCCGCGGCGGAGTGCTCGGCTGTAACATGCCGGCCGCGGTCGGCGCATCGCTGGCGGGGGCGGGCTGGGTCGCCTCGCTGGTCGGCGACGGCGGGGCGATGTATTCGCCCCAGGCGCTGTGGAGCGCCGCGCACTATCGCGCACGAGTGATCTTCTTCGTGTTCAACAACCGCCGCTACGGCGTCCTGCAGAATGTCGCGAAAGACCTCGGCTACGCCAACGCCGCCGCCGGCCGCTTCGTCGGCATGGAGATCGCCGCTCCGGCGATCGACTTCGAGGCGCTGGCGTCGTCGATGGGCGTGCCTGCGGCGCGCGTCGGCGACCGCGCGGCGATCGGCGCGGCGATCGCCGCGGCGATGACCCGCGACGGGCCATCGCTGATCGAGATTCCCGTGCGATAAGGGAGCTAGCCCGACTTTCTCAACTGGGGAGGCGACCGGGTGGAAAGGGCCGTGGAATCAAGGCTGGGCAGTCGAAGGTCTCCACTACATGGCGGGTTGGGGCTGAACTGGCGGACCAGAATTGGCGATTCGAGGTGGAAACTGCACGGTGGCGTCGATTTGCACGCAAAAAAAATGGCGAGATAAATCTCCGCCAACTAATTTTTCTGAAAAGATACTTGGTCTCCACTACAGTCGAATTTGGAAACCCCATCCTTGAACCGACTCGCCTTTTCCCGTCTCGATCTCAAAATTCGCCGCCCGCTGCCCCGGTTGAGAAAGTCGGGCTAGAGCCCTTCGCGCCCCCTTCCCCAGCAGGGAAAGGGTTGCACACCAGGGCGCCCCAGCGATTTCCTCGCACTGCCGATTTCGGGCGATCGGGACCTCTCTTTAGAGCGTGTCCCGATGACACGAACCCGTCGCCACCATTGCGGCCCGCCTGAATGGCGCGCTCGAGGCGATCAAAGATGTCTTGACAAGAAGCTCCTGTGTTCTTATTATGCTCTTTAACAATGGAGAATGCCCTTGTCCGGGCTTACGCATCGAAGCAAGGCCAACGTTGAGACGGCCATTCTTGGCTATAACGCGCCGAACGGCTCACGAAGAATGTTTGGAGCGATCCGGGGCTGCTGTCGAGCCGTAATAGATTGAAAACATTATGCTTTACGAGGAGATTTTCGGAAAGAAATTGATCCATTTGGAAATCTTCTGAACGCCAGACGGAATGTTTTGGAAGACTTAGGTAGACTTAAGAAAGATCGAAGGTCCTCCGGGTCGCGCCGGGGTTGAAGCCGAAACGCACACCCGTAGGAAAGACCATATCTGAGAGCCTCTTGCAGAAAGGCTGACCGAAGCGATTTTTTCCTGCCGCGCCGGGTAGGCGCGGCTTGGTCAGGCATGGGCGGTCCTTAAGTCGACGACGCGGATGATCTGATCGACGGCGAGCGCGACGATGCCGAACATGAGATGGCATTTGACCTTGAGCGCGCCGCGGACGCGGAGAAATCTGGCGCCGAACTCGTCTTTCAACCGGGCGTTGACGCGTTCGGCCATGGTGCGGAAATCGTAGATCCGGTCGTCGAAGTCGGGCATGTGGATGAGCTTGAGGCGCTCGACCTCGCGGCCCCATTCGGCCTTCCCTTGGTGGTCGGCGCGAAAGTTGCGGTCGACGATGGGGGCGTGGCCGAGCGCCCGGCTCTGGTCGTGGATCGCGGCGGCGTCGTAGGCTGAGTTCATGAGATCGTAGAGATAAGAGACGCGGGCGCTCGTCATGGTCATCAAGGGAATGGCGACCTGGCTGTCGTGGACGGAGGCCGAGGTCAGCACGCAGGAGACCGGGATTTGGCCGCAGGCCACGTCGATGTGGAGTTTGTACCCGGTCCAGGTCTCTTTGTAGCCCTTGCTGTTTTTCTTGCAGCCGACGTCGCAGGCGGTGGGCAGGTCGGCGAGCATCTGGCCGAGGTTCTGCGTGACCTGCCGCTCGAGACGCGTCGGCTCCGGGTTCGGCCGCGGTTCGTCCTTGCGCGGACGTCCGCGCTTGCGCGGCGGCGGGGGATGATCGGGCGCCGGGGGATTGTCTTGGCCGTCGTTGGCCTTCATCTCAACCGGCTTCTCGCGCGCTTCGATCTCGGTGGCGTCGCGCGCGATCGCCCCGATGATGCGTCCCCCGAGCGCACGCTCGATCAGCGCCGCGTGGATCTTGTCTGGCAGCTCGCCCTGCGCGAATTCGGCGAACGCCCGAGAAAACGTGGCCTCGGACGGAACTTGCGCGCGTCGCTCCCAGCCGAGGATGCGACGCAGCGACCTGTCGACGGCGAGGCGCTCGATCAGGGCGCTGGTGGTGGGAACGCCCAGGACCGCCTTGGCCACGAAAGCTCGGGCGAGGGCGCGACGGTCTTCGGGCGGCCGGCCCGGCCCCCTGGGCGGCTCGGGCACGAAGGCTTCGAGGCCGATCACGTCGAGCGTGGTGACGAGACGACCCAGCGCTTCGGTGACCGGATCGTTGCCTCACGCATCCAAGGGAACAAATGGCCCTGCAAATAGCCCTGGATGTGGCTCCAGCGCGCCTTTATCGCGTCGAGAGGGTCGTCAGTCATGTCTACAGCTAAGGCTGAAGCGAATCGTTTTCTATGATAACGACGCGGTGCCTGAATCGCAATCTGAATATATTTCTATGCAGCACTTGCAACCGATCCCAATATCTATAAATATTATCGCCTTACTAGACCGGCTTCATCACTCTTTTTGCAAGAGGCTCCTGAGATTGCTGACATCGGTCGAGCCCAGCGCGTGAAGGCGAACGATACGGTTCCAGCCAATCGATGGCGGTTCCAGTCGATCGGGACAGGCTCTAGAACAGCGAGCCCTGCCCCTCGCCGTCCCTGCTCCGGCGCGCACGTTTCGGCCTCGTCGCGTCCGCCAACGCCCGCGCCTCGGGAAACGGTCGCTCCGCACCGGCAGCGGCGGAAACCTCGCCGTCGGCGAATTCGATGCGCAACGTCTGCCCCTCGCGGATCTCGACGGCGCGCCTGAGCGGCATGCCGCCTTCGTCCCGCACCAGCGCGAACCCGCGGGCGAGAACACCCCGATAGCTGACCGCCTCCAACATTTGTGCGGCGCCGGCGAGCCGAGCCTGCCTGCCTCGTACGCCTTCGAGGAACAGCCGGTCGACTTGCGCCGAAAGCCCCGCGAGCGCCGCGGCCGATTCGGCGCGGCGGCGGGAGAGCAGCGCGCGCTCGCGCGACAAGGAGCGCCGGGCTGTTTCGAGCGAGCGCCGCGGCCGATCGAGCAGGACGGGAGCGATGCGGTCGAGACGCCCGATCAGGCCCCGCACGCGCTCGATGAGGCCCGCGAGATGGGCGCGCGGGGAATGGCGAGCGAGGCCGCGCGCAACCCCCGCTATGCGCAAGGCGCGCGAATTGACGCCGGACCGGACGCGGGCGAGGAGCGCTTGGCCGGCGCGGTCGAGGCGTTGCCGCGGCCCCTCGAGGAGAGCCTCTCCGCTCGGCAGCGCGCGGGCCAGCGCCCGGAGATCGGACCGGCGGCGCTCCGAGAAGCGCAGCATCGCCCCGAGCCTTCGCCCTTCGAGCTCGGCCAGCGCCGCGATGAGCTCCGCCCGCACGGGCACGGCGAATTCGGCCGCGGCGGTCGGCGTCGGCGCGCGCACATCGGCGGCGTGGTCGATCAGCGTCCAATCGGTTTCGTGGCCGACGGCGGCGATGAGCGGGATTGCGCTGCGGGCGACCGCCCGGACGGAGATCTCCTCGTTGAAGCTCCACAGATCCTCGAGCGAGCCGCCGCCGCGCGCCACGATCAGCACGTCGGGCCGCGGGATCCGGCCGCCTTCGGGCAATGCATTGAAGCCGTCGATCGCCTGGGCGACCTCCGCGGCGGACGTGTCGCCCTGCACCCGCACCGGCCACACCACCACCCTCACCGGAAAGCGGTCGGAGAGCCGATGCAGGATGTCGCGGATGACGGCGCCGGTCGGCGAGGTGACGACGCCCACCACCTTGGGCAAGTACGGCGGCTTCTGCTTGCGCGCGGCGTCAAACAGGCCCTCCTCGGCGAGGCTCTTGCGGCGCGCCTCGAGGAGCGCCATCAGCGCGCCGAGGCCGGCGAGCTCGAGCTGGTCGATGACGATCTGATAGCTCGACTTGCCGGGAAAGGTGGTGAGCCTCCCGGTCGCGACGACTTCGAGCCCTTCCTCCGGCTTGACGCGCATGCGGACGAGAGTTGTGCGCCAGATGACCGCGTCGAGCCGGGCGTTGGCGTCCTTCAGGCAGAAATAGGCGTGACCCGAGGAATGCGCGCCGCGATAGCCGAAAATCTCGCCGCGCACCCGCACGTAGCCGAAGCGGTCCTCGACCGCGCGCTTGATCGCGTTGGACAGATCGCTGACAGTGATGACGGGCGCGTTGGTCGCGCGAAGCTCCGGTTCGGCCATTGTCCGACTATGCCCGATCGGAGGGGCGGCGGCGAGGCGGCCGGCGACGGCGCCTCCATCTTCCTCAGCCTATGGCGCCGAGCGGCGAAAAGCCGTAAGAGGCGAGCGGAGCGCGCTTGCCACGTTGGCGCCGCTATCCGGTACTCTAAGCGCTTCGCCCGGGGCGACGGCGCGCCGACAGAGCGGGGCCACAAACGACATGACGGCGGGGATAGACGTGACGAACGGATTCGGCCGAGAATCCTCCTGGCCGCGGCGGCCGCAGCCGCTGGCCTTCTCTTCGCCGGGCAGGCCCTCGCGCAGAGCGCGGAATGCGCCCGCCTGCAGGCCGCCATAGCCGCCGCGCCGCGCGGCGGCGGGGGCGCCGCGGCGGCCGCGGCCGAGCGCCAGCGCGCAGAGCTGGGGAGCGCCAGCGCCTACGCCCATTCGATCGGCTGCGACAACCAGAGGTTCCTGTTCTTCGGCTCGGATCCGCCGGCGCAGTGCGGCGAAATCAAGGGCCGGATCGCCCGCATGCAGGCGAATCTCGCCGAGCTCCAGGCGCGAGCGGGCGGCGGGCGGGGCGAGCTGATCGCCCGCTACAACGCCGAATGTGCGCAGCCCAGGGGACCCGGCAACATCTTCGAGGCCCTGTTCGGCGGCGGGGCGAGGCAGGCGGCGCTCAATCCCGACGAAATCCCGCCCGACCAGCAGCAGGAAATGATCGAGAAGTCGATCGAGAACGAGAAGCAGGGCGCGCATGTTTCGGCCGGCTCCTACGCGGTCTGCGTGCGCACCTGCGACGGCAGCTTCTTCCCGGTCTCCTACTCCGGCGCGGGCAGCCGCTCCGACAGCCTGGAGGACGTCTGCCGATCGCTTTGCCCAAACGCCGACGTGCAGCTCTATTCGTTCCCGTTCGGCGGCACCATCGACCAGGCGGTGTCGTCGACCGGCGAGCGCTACGTCGACATGCCGAACGCGCTCAAGTTCCAAGTGTCGGTCGACCCGGCCTGCTCCTGCCGGCGCAAAGGCGAGAGCTGGGCCCAGGCGCTCGCGGCGGCCGAGGCCAAATATGGCCACGAGTTACGCGATATCCTGGTGACGCCTGAAAAATCCGTCGAGCTGTCGCGGCCGATCCTTTCCAAGGTTGCGGCCGATCCCAAGGCGAAGGCGGGCAAGGCAAACGGCAAGGGAACCGGTCCGGGGCCAGACGCCGCCTCCGCGCAACCCGGCGTCGCCGCTTCGCAACCCGGCGCGACCCCCTCGTCGGTGGTGGGAGCGACCTCCCCGCCGCCTGGCGCGGCGCTCGACGCCAACGGCGCCGACACGGCGCTCAGCGCCGCGGCGGCGGCGGTCAGCCGTGAGGCGTCCGGCATCGCCGGCGGAGTTGTTCAGAGCGGGACCGCCTACGGCTTAGGCGACGGCCAGACGGTCACCGAACCCGGGCCGAACGGCGTCACCCGGAAGGTGCGGATTGTCGCGCCAACGCTTTAGCCGGGTTTCCTGGGGTCTGCGGAGAAAAGGGAACGGATGTCCTGCAAATAAATACGCCCCTTTGATACAGCCTTCACGATCGCCCGGCCGCCCATCGCCTCCGCTTGAAGTCGCCCTTGTCATTCGCCGAAAGGATGTCCGCCAGGGGTTCACAAAGGCCAAAAATCCTTCGACAACACATCCTCGATCGCCCGAGGGCACGCCTCGGGGAGCCACGTCAGGCCGGTTTGCTCGAGCGCCTCGATCCGCGCCCTTCCATAGGCGCGCGGCAAGCGTCCGGCGGCGTAGGACCGGAGCGAAGGGCTTTCTTCCAAAACATCCTCGATCCTGTTGCGCGTTTGATCCTCTCCAGCTCGGTGAGACCGCCTCGGGTTGGTAGGCGAGCTTAAGGAGATGAATCAGAAGGATTTCGAGCCGCGAGCCGATTTCCTTGCGTTCGCTTCGCCCCAAAGGCTTCGATTTCCTCCGCCACGTTATCCCAGTCGAGCTCATCTCCCGCCCTCCGTTTGAGCGCGGCGCTCTGTTCCACCGTCCACTGATAGAGATCTTCGTCGTATTCCATCGCTTCGGAATATAGGGACTTTGCAACTTGAATGCGATGGCGATTCTCGCCCGTCCGGGACGCGAGGGCGATAGGCCGCTCGATCCGGGGCCAGGGGCAACCCCGCCTCGCTCATCCGATGGCGGCTTGGCCTAATGTGGCGGTATGGCCTCGTCTCCAAGGGGCGGCAATACTCGCGCCAACGCCCTGGCGCGACCGATCAGCGGCAACAGCGCGGCGAGTTCCGGCCCCGCGGCGCGGCCGGTTAGCGCCAGACGCAGCGGATGATAGAGGTCCCGACCCTTGCGGCCGGTCAGCGCCTTGAGGTCGTTCGTCCACTGGCCCCAGGTCGATCCGTCCCACGCCCCTTCCGGAAGGCGCGAGGCGGCAAGGTCCAGATAGGCCCGGTCCTCGACGACCGGCGCGACGTCGCCCTCGACCACCGGCCACCAGACGGCCGCATCCTCGAGGCGCGACAAATTGCCGCGCACCGCGAGCCAGAAGGCCTCGGCCTTCGGCCCCACGACGCCGATCGCTGCAAGCCGGTCGGCCGCCGCAGCGTAGGAGGTCTGGTGGAGGACGCGCGCCGAAAGCGCGTCGAGCTCGGCTTCTTCGAAGCGCGCGGCCCCGTGCGACAGATGCTTGAGGTCGACCAGCTTTGCGAGTTCGTCGAGCGAGGCGATCGGACGCACGGCCTCCGCCGAGCCCACGAGAACCGCAAGCGCCGCGACCGCAAGCGCTTCGACTCCCCTGTCGCGAAGCGAGGCGATCGACAGGGCGCCGGTGCGCTTCGACAGTCCCTCGCCGCCGGAGCCGGTCAGCAAATTGTGATGTCCGAAGCGCGGCGCAGCGCCCGCGAGAGCCTCGAAAATCTGGATCTGCACCGCGGTGTTGGTGACGTGGTCCTCGCCGCGGATGACGTCGGTGACGCCGAAGTCGATGTCGTCGACCACCGACGGCAGCGTGTAAAGATAGGTTCCGTCCTCGCGACGCAGCACCGGATCCGAGAGCGAGGCGCAGTCGATGTGGCTCTCGCCTCGCACCAGGTCGTCCCAGCGCACGGTCGCCGGCTCGAGCTTGAACCGCCAGTGCGGCCTGCGGCCGGAGGCTTCGAGCGTGGCGCGGTCGGCGTCGCTCAGGCGCAGCGCGGCGCGGTCGTAGACCGGCGGACAGCCGAGGGCCTGCTGTCGCTTGCGGCGCCGGTCGAGCTCCTCGGCCGTCTCATAGGCCGGATAAAGGCGGCCCTGCGCTTTGAGCTTTTCCGCCGCCGTGTCATAAGCCGCAATGCGCTCCGACTGGCGGCGCACAAGGTCGGTCTTCACGCCGAGCCAGGCGAGATCCTCCTCGATCGATGCGGCGTATTCGGCCTTCGACCGCTCGCGGTCGGTGTCGTCGAAGCGCAGGATGAACGTCCCGCCGTTGCGGCGGGCGAAGAGCCAGTTCAGGAGCGCCGTGCGGGCGTTGCCGATATGGATGCGCCCGGTCGGCGAGGGAGCAAAACGGACAATCGGGGCCGAATTCATGCGCCTTCATAGAAGCGTCGTGGCGCGCCAGCAATATTGTTGGCGTCGATTTGCCAAACGAGTACAATGAAAGCATGACGATCAGCGCGCTTGCCGCCGGGATCTGCGTCTCGAGCGGAGGAATTCATGCTCTCAGCGTCGCCTTGGCGCTTCCTCGATGCGCTCGACGCGAGGGCGTTACCCCAGTTCCAAAGAACGCCCCCTCTGTCACGATCGTGCAGCCGCTCTGCGGCGTCGAGATCTTTACCCGGGACACCCTGCGCTCGATTTTTGCGCTCGACTATCCGGACTACGAGATCATCTTCTGCCTCGCGAACGCCGACGACCCGATCGCTCCTCTCGTTCGCGGCGCGATTGCCTCCCATCCGGAGCGTCCGGCGCGGCTTCTGATCGGCGACGATCGCGTCAGCGCCAATCCCAAGCTCAACAATGTGGTGAAGGGCTGGAAGGCGGCGCGACACGACTGGGTGATCATCGCCGACTCCAACGTCCTGATGCCGCCGGACTATATCCAGCGGTTGCTCGCGCGCTGGCGGCCCAACTCCGGCATCGTCTGCGCTCCGCCGATCGGCTCGCGTCCGGAATCGTTCGCCGCGGAGATCGAATGCGCCTTCCTCAATACCTACGAGGCGCGCTGGCAATATGCGGCGGAGGCCGCCGGGTTGGGTTTCGCCCAAGGCAAGACGATGCTCTGGCGCCGCGACATCCTCGAGGCCGGCGGCGGCGTCGAAGCTTTGGGCGCCGAGATCGCCGAGGACGCGGCCTCGACGAAACTCATCCACGCCCAGGGCTTCGATGCGCATCTCGTCAGCCAGCCGTTCCAGCAGCCGCTCGGCGCGCGGCGGCTTAAAGACGTCTGGTCGCGCCAGTTGCGCTGGTCTCGGCTCCGGCGCGTGACCTTCCCCTTCCATTTCACCCCCGAAATCTTGACGACCAGCCTCGTGACGATCGTCGCGGCCGCTTTCGCCGCCCCCGAGTTCGGGCTGAGCCCCTGGTCGAGCGTCGCGCTGGCCGCATTCTTCTGGTACGGCCTCGAGGCCCTGCTCGCCTCGGTCGCGGGCTGGCCGCTGAGCTGGCGGAGTTTGCCGGCCTGCATGATTCGCGACCTGCTGCTGCCCGTCCTGTGGAGCGAAGGCTGGACCGGCGACCGCTTCGTTTGGCGCGGCAACGCCATGAGCGTCGACGAAGCCGAGTTGCGCGAGGCCGCCTCGGGGCCGCCGCCTGACAGGTGACTGCCGCGGGGCTGATCTACGGCGCCGATTCGATAGGCCCAAATTCCGCTTCAGTCGCATTCTAAATGGATGTTCATGTCGCGCTGCGAGAGGGGGCCGCGTCAAACGGCCGCAGCGGAACATCGGAAAAAACACGATAATAATATGCGGGCGGGAGGAGGCAGGAGGCAGGAGCGATGCAGTTGCAAAGCGATGACGTAAGGGTGCGCGTCCTCAACGCTCTCCACTGGGATTACGCGGTTCCGCGCCACCGGTTGAAGGTCGAAGTCGAGAACGGGTGGGTGACGATGTCCGGGCAGGTCGATTTGCCCTACCAGCGATCATGCGCCGAATCCGATGCCCGCAACGTTCCGGGCGTCGTGGGGGTGATCAATCAGATCCAACTCGCGCAACGCGAGGCGGATGCGGCCCTAATTAGCCGGCACTGATCGTACGGGAAAGGCGCGCGGCGGACGCGCTCAGACCGTCTTCAGCATGCCCCCGTCGACGAAATAGGTCGAGCCGACCGAATAGCTTGCGCGTTCGGAGCACAGGAAAACGAAGAAGTTCGCCAGCTCCTCAGGCGTGGCGAAGCGTCTGATCGCCGCGTTCTCGCGCGCGACGCCGTCGAGGTAGGCCTGCCAGTCGCCGCCCTTGTCCGCCGTGAGTTGCTTGGCGGTCTTGACCCAGTCGGGCGTGAGGATGAGGCCCGGGTTCACGCAATTGACGCGGATGTTGTCTCCGACGAGCTCGGTTGCGAGGCACTTCGAGAACATCATCAGCGCCGCCTTGGTCGTGTTGTAGATCGGCTCGTACCACAGCGGCTGGACCGCGCAGATCGAGGCGTTGTGCAGGATCACGCCGCCGCCGCGCGCCCTCATGAGAGGCGCGAGGCCGCGTGCGAGCCGAACCGCCGCCATCACGTGCAGGTCCCAGTAGGCCTGCCACTTCTCGTCAGGCGCCTCCATCACCGTCTCATTGCTGCCGGTGCCGGCGTTGTTGATGAGAATGTCCGCCCCGCCGTAAGCCCGCCCCGCCGCGGCGATCAGCGCGTCCGTCCCCTCGCGGGTCGCGACGTCGCAGGCGACCGCCTCGGCGCGAACGCCGTATTGCTTGGCGATGCGCTTCGCCTCGTCCCGCACGCGCTCGGCGCCCCGGGCGGCCAGCGCGAGATGGACGCCCTCCGCCGCAAGCCCCTCGGCGACCGCAAGCCCGATGCCGACGCTGCCTCCGGTGACCACGGCGACTTTGTTCTTGAGCCCCAGGTCCATGATCTCCCCCTTCACCAGCAGGTGTAGCCGCCGTCCGCCAGCACGATCGAGCCGGTCATCAGGCTCGCGGCGTCGGAGGCGAGGAACAGCACGACGGCCGCGACCTCGTCGGGCTCTCCCATGCGCGCCATCGGCGTGCCCTCCATCCAGACGTCGAACATCGCCTTGTTGGCCTTGTCGCGCGCGGTCAGCGGCGTGTTGACGTAGGTCGGCGCGACCGCGTTGACGCGGACTCCGCGACCGCCCCATTCGGCGGCGAGGGATTTCGTCAGGTGATGCAAGCCGGCTTTGGAGGCGTTGTAACTGGCCTGCGCCTGCGGCTTGTTGACGATGAACCCAGACATCGAGCCGATATTGACGATCGAGCCGCGTCCCGCGGCCAGCATCGGACGTCCGAAGGCGCGGCAACACCAGAAGACGCCGTTGAGATTGACGTCGATGATGTCGAGCCAGTCATGGTCCGTTCCGTCCTCCGCCGGAAACGCGCGCGCGATGCCGGCGTTGCAGACGAGGACGTCGATCCGCCCTTTTTCCGCCATCACGCGCTCGGCGGAGGCGTCCACCTCGGCGGATTTCGTCACGTCCAAGTCGATGACGTCGGTCGCGTGACCCATCGCCGTCATCGCAGCCCGCGCTTCGCCCGCGGCCTTCGGATTGCGGTCGGCGATATAGACATGGGCGCCCGCTTCTGCGAGGGCCTCAACGCAGGCTAGCCCGATTCCCTGGCCTCCGCCGGTCACCACGGCGACCCGACCTTTCAGATTGAACCGCTCGAGATACATCGCTCTTCCCCGCCGAGGTCAGCTCATCCAATTGCCGCCGTCGACGTTCAGCGTCTGCGCAACGACGTAGTCGCTGTCGGAGGAGGCGAGAAACACCGCGGCTCCGCCGTAATCTTCCGGCAGCCCCATGCGCCCGTACGGCACCGCCTCGCCGACGAGGCGCTTCTTCTCGCCGAGCGGACGGTGCTCATACTTGGCGAACAGAGAATCGACGTGGTCCCACATTGGCGTATCGACCACGCCGGGCGCAATTCCGTTGACGTTGATGCGATGCCTGATCAGATCGAGGCCGGCCGATTGGGTGATGCTGATGACTGCCGCCTTCGTGGCGCAGTACATGGACACCAGGGCCTCGCCACGCCGTCCCGCCTGCGAGGCCATGTTGATGATCTTGCCGCCCTGCCTCCGCGCAATCATCCGCTTGGCGACCGCCTGCAAAGCGAAGAAGAGGCCTTTCACGTTGACCGCGAACAGCCTGTCGTAGCTCTCCTCCGTCACTTCGACGATCGGCGCCATGTCGAAGATCCCGGCGTTGTTGACGAGAATGTCGATCCCGCCCCAGCGGGCGACGACGTTCTCGACCGCAGCGTCGATCGACGGGGTCTTGGTCACGTCGAGCGCGACTGCGAAGGCCTTCACGCCGTGCCGCGCCGCGGTCTCGTGCGCCTCGGCGAAATTGACGTCGGCGACCGCCACCCGCGCGCCTTCCGCCACGTAACGATCGACGATCGCCGCCCCGATGCCGCGCGCGCCGCCGGTGACGATGGCGACCTTGTCTTTAAGCTTCATCATCATACCCTCCTCTTCGGCGGGTCTTCTGCTTACGACTGCCCGGCGAGATAGCCGGTCACCGTCGCCCGCACGCCGTTCGTCCACAGCGAGGAGAGCGCCTCCGAGAACGCGCCGAAATAGATCGGATTGTCGGCGAGCTCGCCGAAAATGTCATGCATGGCGAGGAAGGCGCGCGGATCGCTGCGTGCGGGCCGCGCGGCCGCCTGCAGGCGATCCCAGCTCGGATCGTTCGGCGGGATGGTCTTGCCGCTCTCTGATTCGCCGTAGCAGTAGCGGCACCACATCGCCGACACGAGCGCGAGACCCTTGACGCTTGCGCCGCCCGCGAGGCGATCCCTGACACTCGGCAGAATGAACTTCGGCTGCCGGTTCGATCCATCGAGGCAGAGGCGGGAGATCGTGTCGCCGATCTTCGGATTGGCGAAGCGCTCCGCGACCTTCTTGCGATATGCATCGAGATCGACCTGGGGCGGCGGTGGAACGACCGGGATGATCTCACGCCTCGTCAGCGTCTCGAGGAAGGTGGCGATCTGTCGATCCTCCATCGCCTCGTGCACGAAGTGGATGTCGAGGATCCCGGCCGGATAGGCGATGGCCGCATGTCCGCCGTTGAGGATGCGGATCTTCATCAGCTCGTAAGGCGCGACGTCGGAGGTGAAGGTGACCCCCGCCTTCTCGAGAGCCGGCCGCCCGGCCGGGAATTTGTCCTCCACCACCCACTGGCGGAACTCCTCGCAAAAGACCGGCCAGTTGTCCTCGATCCCGTAGGCGTCGCGAAGGATGGACCGTTCGCGATCGGTCGTCGCCGGAGTGATGCGGTCGACCATGGAGTTGGGGAAGGCGACATTCGTCCGAATCCATGTGGCCAGTTCCGGATCGGAAAGCTCGGCGAGGCCGGCGACGGCGTTTGCGCAGACGTGGCCGTTGCCCGGAATATTGTCGCACGACATCACGGTGGAGGGCGCGACGCCTCTGGCCCGGCGACGCTTCAGTCCCGCCGCGATGAGGCCGAACGCCGTCTTCGGCGCGTCCGCGTGCTTCGAATCGTAAACAATGTCGGGATGGGTCGGATCGAAGCGCTGCGTGGCCGGGGAAATGTAATAGCCGCCCTCGGTGACGGTCAGCGAGACGATGCGGATCTCGGGCCGCGCCAGCGCCTCGAGCATGGCTTCGACATCGAAGGGCGTGATGAAGTCGATCATCGCGCCGGTCACCCGCACTGTCGTCGCGCGGGCCTCCTGCTCGACGACCGTCGTCAGCCAGTCCTGCGCCCCAAGCTTCGCGCGCATGTCGACGTCGGGGTCTCGCACGCCCGCGCCGACGATCGCCCAGTCGTGGTCAACCCCTGCATTGAACAGATCGTCGAGATAGACCGCCTGATGGGCGCGGTGAAAATTGCCGACCCCGATATGGACGATCCCCGGCCTGAGCTCCGACCGCTGATATTCTGGCTTGCCCACGCCCGAAGGCAATTGCGCGAGGGCGGCGGAGGAGAGTTTGATGCTCATGTGCTCATGTCCTCCGATAGATCCTTCACGGGAACTCGAACGCTCAGTTGATCCTCCTGCCGTCCTTGTCGAACTTGTGCAGGTGCGCCTCGCGGGGAGTGACGAAAATCCGTTGATCCGCCTTCAGTGGGGCTTCGCCCTCGAGGCGGAGGGTGAGCGCACCGATGGCGTCAGCCTCAGCATGGACAAAGGTGTCGGAGCCGAGGTGCTCGGCGAGCCGAACTGTTGCCGGCCACTCGCCGGCGGTGGTGGAAACGTCGCTATGTTCGGGGCGTATGCCGATGATCGGCGCGCCATGCTTCTCCGCGCTCGGGCCCCGGATGATGTTCATCGTGGGCGAGCCGATGAACCCCGCGACGAAAAGGCCGTTTGGCCGGTTGTAGAGATCGAGCGGGGTGCCGATCTGCATGACCGCGCCTCGATCGAGGACGACGATCTTATCGGCCATGGTCATCGCCTCGACCTGATCATGGGTGACGTAGATCATGGTCGTTTTCAGCGCATTGTGCAGTTCGCCGATTTCGACTCGCATTTGCACGCGCAGCGCGGCGTCGAGGTTCGAGAGCGGCTCGTCGAACAGGAAGGCCTTCGGCTCGCGTACGATGGCGCGGCCGATGGCGACGCGCTGCCGCTGGCCTCCGGAAAGTTGACGTGGGCGGCGATCGAGATAGTCGGTGAGGTTCAAGGTCGCCGCCGCCCTGCGCACCTTCTGCTCGATCACATCCGCCTTCTCGCCCGCCATCTTGAGGGCAAAGGCGATGTTGCCGCGCACGCTCATGTGCGGATAGAGCGCGTAGGACTGGAAAACCATCGCGAGGCCGCGTTTTGATGGGCCGACGGTGGTGACGTCCTTGCCGTCGATTAGGACGTGCCCCGATGTCACGTCCTCAAGACCTGCAACGAGGCGCAGGAGCGTGGATTTCCCGCAACCCGACGGCCCGACGAATACGGTGAACTCGCCGTCCTTGATGTCGAGGTTGACGCCGTTGATGACGTTGATCGCGCCGAACGCCTTGTTGACCGACTTCAGTTGGATGCTGCCCATGGTTGCATTCTCCTTTCGCCGGTTACTTGACGGCGCCGAAGGTCAATCCGCGCACGAGCTGCTTCTGCGAGAACCAGCCGAGGATGAGGATCGGCGCGATGGCGAGGGTGGAGGCCGCCGAAAGCTTCGCCCAGAAGAAGCCTTCGGGCGCCGAGTAGGAGGCGATGAAAGCGGTCAGTGGGGCCGCGTTGGACGTCGCCAGATTGAGCGTCCAGAACGCCTCGTTCCACGACAGGATGACCGCAAGCAGCATCGTCGAGGCGATGCCGGGAACGGCCATTGGCGTCAGCACGTAAAGGATCTCGTTGAGGAGCGACGCTCCATCCATGCGCGCCGCCTCGAGGATGTCGACCGGGATCTCCTTGAAATACGTATAGAGCATCCAGATCAGGATCGGCAGGTTGAGCATCATCAGGACGAAGCCGAGACCCCAGAGGCTGTCGAGCAGATGCAGATCGCGAGCCCACAGATAGATCGGGACGAGCACGCCGACAGCCGGCATCATCTTGGTCGAAAGCATCCACATCATGACGTCGGTCGTACGGCGGGTCATGATCCAATAGACGACCGGAATGAAGGCGATGACCAATACAGGAACGTAGACCTCCCAGTCGGAACGTGCGTCCCCGACGAGCCAGAGAATGGCCGCCGCCAGCGCCAGCGCAACGAGCATGGTCGGGTAGAGTCGTGTGCGGGTGAGCTTCTTGTCGGTAACGATCGTCGGCGCAAAGGACATCGACCAGGCTGCGGGAACGGAAATGATGAGACCGACCAGGTTGGCTCCGATCGAGAGCACGATCGAGTTAAAGGCGTAGTGCAGGTAGTTTGAGCGCTGTTGCACCTCAGCGTAGTTCTCAAGCGTCCAGTGGAAGAACAGGAACTTCGGCGGCACCGCAATCGCGTCGAGCTCGCTCTTGAAGCTGGTCAGGAAGGTCCAGAGAATCGGAAAGAAGATCAGGAAAGCGACGACCCAGGCGAGGATCGTGACACCGGCCCGCTTGCCGAGTGATTGCTTCATCGCCATCGATCAAGCCTCCAGGTTCCGTCCGACGATGCGCATGAGGAAGATCGCCACGATATTAGCGAGGACGACGGCGACAATGCCGCCCGCGGAGGCGGCGCCGACGTCGAAATTGAGCAGCGCCTCCTTGTAGACGAGGAAAGTGATGTTGGTCGTGGCGACGCCTGGCCCGCCCGAGGTGGTCACGAAAATCTCCGCAAATACGCCGAGTAGAAAGATCGTCTCGATCAGAATGACGACCGTGATGGCGCGGGCGACGTGCGGCAGCACGATGTAGCCGAAATAGGAGAGCGGCCCAGCGCCGTCGAGCGAAGCAGCCTCCTTCTGCTCTTCGTCGAGGGATTGCAGCGCCGTCAGGAGAATGAGGCTGGCGAACGGCAGCCATTCCCACGAGACGACGAGGATCAGCGACAGCATCGGCACGTTGGTGAACCAGACGACGGGCGAGAAGCCCAGCGACCGCGCGATCCAGGCGAAGAGGCCGGAATCCGGATTCATCAGGAGATTCTTCCAGACGAGCGCGCTCACCGTCGGCATGACGAAGAACGGCGCAATCACCATGAGCCGAAGCAGATTCAGCCCAAACACGGGCTGGTCCATCAGCAACGCGACCAGCATGCCCCCGCCGACGCTGATGACCAGCACGGCGGCGACCAGAATGAGGGTGTTGACCAGCGCAGCGATGAAGTTCGCGTCGGTGAGAAAGAAGCTGTAATTCGTCAATCCGACGTAGCTGATGTCGGTCGGATCGAGCAGGCTGTAGTGCAGCACGGAGAAATACAGCGTGCGCGCGAGCGGACCGATCATCCAGGCGAAGAGCAGGATGACCGACGGCGAAACCAGAATGCGGCCCGCCGTGGTGGTCTGTTGTGTCGCCATCCTTGGCCTCCCGCTTGTGTTTCGTCCGCTAACGCTCGCCCTCGCCGCGCGCTTCGTCAAGGCCGCGAGAAACGCGACCTCGACGACCTCCAATCGCCCCTCCCCGGCGAACCGGGGAGGGGCCGGGACGGGGAGGAGCGTCCCTGCGTCACGCCTCGCGGCGACCGACGCCCCGCGAGGCGCTCGGCCCCGAAGTTTACTTAATGTAGCCGGCCCGCTTCATCGCCTCTTCGGTGCTGGTCTGCGCCTTGGCGAGCGCCGCATCGACGGTCATGCTCCCGGCGAGCGCGGCCGAGAAGTCCTGTCCGACGTCTGTCGCGATGCCCTGGAACTGGGGAATCGCCACGAACTGCACGCCGACATAGGGAACCGGCTTCACGGTCGGATGCTCGGGATCGGCCGATTCGATCGACTTGAGCGTCAGCTCGGCCCAAGGCGCCGCCTTCAGATAGTCCGGGTTCTTGTAGAGCGAGGTGCGGGTTCCGGGAGGAACGCGCGCCCAACCGTCCTTCGAGGCGACGAGTTCGGTGTAATGTTTGCTCGTCGCCCAGGAGATGAACTTCTCCGCCGCGGCGGCCTTGCTCGACCCGGCGGGGACGGCCAGCGCCCATGACCACAGCCAGTTGGCGTTCTTGCCGAGGCCGTTGTTCGGCGCCAACGCGAAACCAACCTTGTCGGCGACCTTCGACTGCTTCGGATCGGTGATGAAACCCGCCGCGACCGTCGCGTCGATCCACATGCCGCACTTGCCGTCGGTAAAGAGGGCCAAGTTCTCGTTGAACCCATTCGACGAGGCGCCTGGAGGCCCATCGGCCTTCATGAGCGCGACGTAGAACTCCAACGTCTTCTTCCACTCCGGCGTATTGAACTGCGGATGCCACTTCTCGTCGAACCAGCGCGCGCCGAAGGAATTCGACATGGCGGTCAGGAACGCCATGTTCTCGCCCCAGCCGGGCTTGCCGCGCAGGCAGACGCCATAGACGCCGCTGGCCTTGTCGGTCATCTTGTCGGCCGCCTGCCTGATGAAGTCCCAGGTCGGGCTTTCGGGCATCTTGAGGCCGGCCTTCTCCATCAGATCCGTGCGGTACATGGTGAAGGAGCTCTCGCCGTAGAACGGCGCGGCGTAGAGCTTGCCGCCTACCGACAGTCCGGCGCGGATCGGCGGCAAGAGGTCATTGACGTCGTAATTAGGACCTAGGTTGTCGAGCTGGTCGAGCCACTTGTTCTTGCCCCAGATCGGTACTTCGTACGTGCCGATGGTCATGACGTCGAACTGGCCGGCCTTGGTGGCGATGTCGGTCGTCACCTTTTGGCGCAGCACGTTCTCCTCGAGGGTGACCCAATTGAGCTTGATATCGGGATTGGCCTTGGTGAAATCGTCGGTCAGCCCCTGCATCCGGATCATGTCGCTGTTGTTGACCGTGGCGATCGTCAGCGTGGTGTCGGCGTAGGCCGGAAGCGAGAAGCCCGCGAGCGCGACGGCCCCGAGCAGGCCCTTCACGAGAACCTTCATGAGCATATCCTCCCTTGAGCAATGCCACCAAATGGGCAATTGCTACGGTGGCGGGCGAATATTCGACACAACCCCGCCGCCGAGTCAATCGCAAATCGTCGCTGCACCGCACAAAATATCTGGAAACGTCGCCACCGTCGGGATATTCGCCCGAGCCTAATATCGCGCGCCGGAGGTCGCGGCCGTCGTCCTCCTTGTCACGTCTGCTCCGCCCGGTTCACTCGTGGGTAAAGCTATTGGAAGTCAATGTCTTTTTGGCGGCGAAACCGAACCGCGCATGTTCATCAGTTTTTCTGGCAGCGCGCGTGGTGGTCCGGGCCTGATGTCGGGCGACAGGCAAAACTGGACCGGTGGCGACAGGCAAAACTGTACCACCTTGGTCTGAAGGGGAATGCCCGTCATGAGCAAATCAGTTGAACGCGCCTTGGGGCTCGGAGAGCGGCGGGGCGAGGAGATGCGGACGCCGGATGAGGTCGCGGCGATGCTGCGGCTTGTGGCGTTGGGTTGGGGCGAGCGGCGGTGGCGAAGGCGCTGGGATGCAGTCGTTAGACGGTGCGGCGCAATTTGGCGGCCGAGGGTTGGGTAAGTTACCGGACGCCGCGGCGGGCGAGGAAGCTCGACGGGCTTCAAGAGTGGCTGGCGGAGCGGTTTCGCCAGCATCGCGGCAACGCCGACGTCATCCGCCATCCTGAGGCGTTCAATGGTTTTGTGCGGGATGAGATTCTAGCTCTCCGCAAAGGGCCGACGAGCTGGCCGTTCGGCGTGCAGGCTCCTCAGCAGCGCACATTCCCTATTCTGCCTGGTGCACGTAAACTGGATCGGGTCTGCGTCTCCAGACTCAACCATGCAGCAATGAATGCGATTTGGCGCCAAATACCGAATACGGAGGATTCTTGTGTAATCGCGATCAACGATGGGTTCGTTGAAACCCCGAGATTGGTAGCTAACCGCGAGACGGCGCAGTGCGGTGATGCTGGCCGCTAAGGCGTCACGAGCATGTCTTCGCGCCACTCGTGGAATGACTTTTGAAGGAACGGCAGCGGACAGTTCGGTGCGGCTTGAAAGTTGCCTTCGGGTCGAAACTCGAAATTCCAAGTGAGACACTACCACGCCTATAGCGCGCCTCGGCCCGTCTTGACAGCGTCGATGCCGCCTCATTATACCCGCGCTTCGCCTTTGTGCCGCACGTGCTATTAAAGCGCTTGGCGCGGCGGGATAGCTCAGCTGGTTAGAGCGGCGGAATCATAATCCGTAGGTCCCCGGTTCGAGTCCGGGTCCCGCTACCATTCCCCGGCGCCCCGCTCCTTCTCCCCATGATTTCCCCGCTTGCGCCGCGGGCGCGTGGGGCTTAGCGAAAGAGCGGGCCCCGAGGAGCGGTTGAGAGGTCGCCTATATGAAACTCATCGTGGCGGTGGTGAAGCCGTTCAAGCTCGACGAGGTGCGGGCGGCGCTCGACAAGGTCGGCCTGCGGGGCATGACCGTCAGCGAGGCGAACGGCTACGGCCGGCAGAAGGGCCACACCGAGATCTATCGCGGATCGGAATACGCCGCCGCCTTCATGCCGAAGCTCAGGCTCGAGATGGCCGTGCTCGACCACGAGGTCGACCGCACGGTCGAGGCGATCCGCGCCGCGGCGCGCACCGGCCAGATCGGCGACGGCAAGATCTTCGTCCTGCCGATGGAGCGGGCCCTTCGCGTGCGCACCGGCGAGACCGGCGACGAAGCGCTCTGACCCGCGTTCCGCCGCGGCGCCGGGATTCGGACGCCTCTTTCGACGGCCGGCTCCGCCGCATCCGCCTTGGCGTCGTCCTTGCCTTCGCCGTCATTCCTGTGCATGACGGTCACAAATCCCGATCGACGACCGGACCGCCTCCGAAGCGACCTTCGCGCGCGGCGGCCCAACCTGCGGCAGGGCGACATGAAGCTTGTTATCGCGGTCATCAAGCCGTTCAAGCTCGAGGCGGTGCGCGAGGCGCTCGACCGGATCGGCGTGCACGGCATGACGGTGACCGAGGTCAAGGGCTTCGGCCGCCAGAAAGGCCACACGGAAATCTACCGCGGCGCCGAATATGTCGTGAGCTTCCTGCCGAAGGTCAAGATCGAGATCGCGGTCAGCGACGACCGCGCCGACGAAGTCGTCGAAACGGTCGAACGGACGGCGCGAACCGGCCAGATCGGCGACGGCAAGATCTTCGTTACGCCGATCGAGCGCGCCGAGCGCATCCGCACCGGCGAGACCGGCGACGACGCGCTCTGACCCACGGTTTTCCGGGTCCACGCGTCGCGGCGGCTAGCGAATCGCGGCGTTCGCTGGCATAAGGGGCCGATGATTCGGGACGGCATTCGCCCCAAGCCCAACGAACGCCTCGCAACCGTCGGCGACGGCGACCCCGGGTTCGGGGTCTATGTCCATTGGCCGTTCTGCCTGTCGAAGTGCCCCTATTGCGACTTCAACAGCCACGTGCGCGGCGCGCCGATCGACGAGGAGCGCTATCTTTCGGCCTTCCGGGCGGAGATCAGGAACCGCGCCGAGCTGGCGCCGGGCCGCATCGTGCGCTCAATCTTCTTTGGCGGCGGTACGCCCTCCCTCATGCGTCCGCAGACCGTGCAGGGCGTTATCGATGCGATCGCGGCCGCGTGGCGCCTCGCCCCCGACGCCGAGATCACGCTCGAGGCCAATCCGACCAGCGTCGAGGCCTCCCGGTTCCGCGGCTATCGCGCCACCGGCGTAAACCGGTTGTCGATCGGCGTTCAGGCGCTGAACGAGGAGGACCTCAGGGCGCTCGGCCGCAGGCACACGGTCGAGGAGGCGCTCGCCGCGGTCGATCTCGCCGCGGCGCTCTTTCCCCGCTTCAGCTTCGACCTGATCTATGCCCGGCCGGGCCAGAGCGAGCCCCAATGGCGCGCCGAGCTCGCCCGCGCGCTCGACCTCGTCGGCGACCACGTGTCGCTCTACCAGCTCACCATCGAGCCCGACACGATCTTCGAGCGCCTGCGCGACGCAGGCAAGCTCGCGCTTCCCGACGAGGAGCTCGGGCTCGCGCTGTTCCGCGCGACGCGCGAGCTGACCGAGGCTCGCGGCCTGCCGGCTTACGAGGTCTCCAACCACGCCCGCCCCGGCGGGGAGAGCCGCCACAATCTGATCTACTGGCGCTATGGCGAATATGCCGGAGTCGGCCCCGGCGCGCACGGTCGGATCGTCACCTCGAAGGGCCGCCTCGCCCAGGAGACCGAGCGGCATCCGGAGATGTGGCTGACCCAGGTTGAGACCGAAGGCCACGGCCTGGTCGAGAGCGTCGCGCTGAGCCGCGAGGAGCAGGGCGACGAATTCCTGCTGATGGGGCTCAGACTGAGCGAAGGGATCGACCCGCGCCGCTACGAGCGGATCAGCGGCCGGGAGCTCGACACCGAGCGCGTCGCGAGCCTGGTCGAGGACGGGTTCATCGAACGCGACGCGCGCGGTCGCCTCAGGGTCACGCCGGTCGGGGCGCCCCTCCTGGACACGGTGGTGGCCGACGTCGCGGCGTGATGCTCAAGGCCGCACTTTCGGCCTTCTCGGTCGTCGCGTCGCGATCATCGCTCTTCGGCGTCACGGAGCCTCCGCTCCGCTTCCTCGATCCATCTCTTGAGCGGCGCGAGTAGCGGTCCCTGGGTCAGGCCTCCGCAGCCATGGCCATGCGCCGCCTCGGCCCAGGTCGCGATCGCGAGAGCCGTCCGGCCGTCGGCCGACCAGATCGGCGCGCCGGAATCGCCTGTGCAGGCGCCGGCGACCTTGCCGCCGGGATCCGCCGCCCAGATCAGCACCTTGGAAGCCGGGGCGCGCACCGCGAGCGTGACGCTGCGCAGCTCCCCTCCGGACCTCCAGTCGCCACCGCGCGCAGCCCCATAGCCTGACAGGATCACCCGCTCACCGACCGCGGGCCCGTCGCCCGAGGCGAGCGCGGCGCTTGTGAACCGCGCGTCCAGCGGGATTGCGGTGCGAATCAGAGCCACGTCGATCGAACTCGACGCGGTTCCTGATCGCATCGCGCCGAAAAAGCGGATGGGCGACTGCCGCCGACACCGGAACGACGACCGGAGCGCCCGACGCGTCACGATAGTGAACGGCCATGTCGCGAATCGAGCGCAGGCAATGAGCGGCTGTGAGCAGGGTGCGGGAATCGAGGACGAGCGCCGAGCAGAAGCCCGCCTCGCCCGCACCTCGCATCAAGACCATCGCCACCCGATCGGCGAAGCGCCCGTCCGGCGCCGCCCCGACGAGGGCGCGGGATGGCGCGAGCGGCGTCGCGAGCGCGACGACGGTCGCAAGGCGAATGAGGGCGCACCGCGCAAGCATCGCGGCTTCATGCGCCAATGTCCGCCCCGGTTCAACCGGAGGATTCGATCGAGCCGAAAGGGCTGCCGGCGTCATTCACATTGCATTCAGCCGCTTGCGAACATGGTCGGCGCCGTTCGGAAAGGGGCTTTTGTCGACATGGCCGCGCTCGCCCTCGCCTGCCGCGCCGCGGTCTTGAGCCTCGCGACTGCCGCCTTCGCGGCGCGCGGCGCGGACGCCCAGCAGCGCGTCCTCCCGGCCAAGCCGGTTTGCCTCAGCGCCGCCGAGACGCGCGACGAGGTCAAGACCCATAAGCTGCTCGAACCGTTCGCGGCGCTCAAATTCGCGGCTCAACAGCGCAAGGCCGAAGCCCTGTCGGCAAAACTCTGCCATG
The DNA here is from genome assembly GCA_963819255.1 of uncultured Alphaproteobacteria bacterium. Classification (GTDB taxonomy): domain Bacteria; phylum Pseudomonadota; class Alphaproteobacteria; order Rhizobiales; family Beijerinckiaceae; genus Roseiarcus. Next base: position 257,196 of record CAWFVS010000030.1, on the reverse strand, counting down.
CTGGCGACGAATTCATTTATGAGATCACCCTCTTGCATCGCGACGGGCGACTAGTGCATGTCCAGATGGAGGCAGGAACCGGAAAGCTCATCAGCCGCCCACCGCGCGAGATGCGCGAACAGCCGGCCAAGAACGAGGCCCATGACCAACCGGTCAAGAACGAGACCCATGACCAACCGGCCAAGATCGAAACCCATGACCAACCGATCAAGAACGAAACGCAAGATCAACCAGTCAAGAACTGACTGCGGAAAGAGACGAGAGGAAGCCGGATGCGCCTTTTGGTTGTCGAAGACGATCGGGATCTCAATCGCCAGATGTTCTCGGCGCTCGAAGCCGCGGGCTATGCGGTCGACCGGGCCTACGACGGCGAGGAGGGTTGGTTTTTGGGAGACACCGAGCCCTACGACGCCGTGGTGCTCGACATCGGCCTGCCGAAGCGCGACGGCATTTCCGTCGTCGAGGCCTGGCGCAAGGCCGGCCGCACGATGCCCGTCCTGATTTTGACCGCGCGCGACCGGTGGAGCGACAAGGTGCAGGGCATCGACGCGGGCGCCGACGATTATGTCGCGAAGCCTTTCCACATGGAGGAGGTGCTGGCGCGGCTGCGGGCGTTGTTGCGTCGCGCTGCTGGTCACGCAAGCAGCGATCTCGTTGTCGGCCCGGTGCGGCTTGACGCGCGGGCTGGGCGAGTCACGGTCGGCGGCGAACCGGTGAAACTTACCAGCCACGAATACCGGCTCTTGTCCTATCTGATGCATCACGCCGGGCGCATCATCTCCCGCACAGAGATCGTCGAGCACCTCTACGAGCAGGATTTCGATCGCGACTCCAACACGATCGAGGTCTTTATCGGCCGCCTGCGCAAGAAGCTCGGCGTCGACATCATCAAGACGGCGCGCGGCCTCGGCTATCTCGTCGGCGCCGACGCCGAGGCGGCGGCCGCTTCGCTAGACGCTAGACTAGACTAGACTAGACGCTCATTAGCCATCAACTCTTTCGGGCGGCCACGAAATCGGCCGCAGCGCGCAAGCCGTCGCCCGCCTCGCCGACGCCCGAGGCGTCGATCGCCGCTCGCGCCTCGCGGACGAGACGGGCGAGTTCGGCCCGCGCTCCCTCGGCGCCGAGCGCGCCGACGAGAGTCGCCTTGTGACGCCCGGCGTCCTTGCCGGCGCGCTTGCCGAGCGTCGCCGCGTCGCCTTCGGCGTCGAGAAGGTCGTCGGCGACCTGAAACGCCGCGCCAATTGCGCGGCCATAAATATCGAAAGCCGCGCTCGCGTGGTCGGTTGCGCCCGCGAGCAAGGCCCCCGCCTCGACGCTGAATTTGAGCAGCGCCCCCGTCTTCATGGCCTGCAGGCGCATGATCGCCTCGAGCGGGAGCGGCGCAGCCGCGGTTTCGGCCTCGATGTCGAGCATCTGGCCGCCGACCATACCGGCGAGACCCCCAGCGCGGGCGAGGCCGGCGCAGAGACGGGCGCGCATCCCGGCGTCCGGTTCGGTCCGAGGATCGGCGAGAATCTCGAAAGCCATCGTCTGCAAGGCGTCGCCCGCCAGGATGGCGGTCGCTTCGTCAAAGGCGCGGTGGGTCGTCGGCCTTCCACGCCTCAGGTCGTCATCGTCCATCGCCGGCAGATCGTCGTGGATCAGGGAATAGGCGTGAACGCATTCGATCGCCGCGCCTGCGCGGACCGGCGCGTCGTCGGCCCTGCCAAGCGCGTGCGCCGTCTCGATCGCGAGAAACGGCCTCAGTCTCTTGCCGCCGGTGAGCGTCGCGTAGCGCATCGCTTCGACGAGACGCCGCGGGCGAGCCGTTTCTCCGGCCTTCGGCTCGACCGCAAGAAGGTCGTCAAGCACCCGCTCGACTGCTGCCGCAGCCGCGGCCAGCTTCGCTTTGAAAGCCTCATCCTCCATCTGTCGGCCCGCCTCCTCAGGCGCCGTAGTCGGCCGGGTTGAACACGCGTTTTGTCGAGCAGAACTCGCACGTAACGCCGATCATGCCGTCGTCGCCGATCATGTGCCGCACCTCTTCAGGCGGGAAGCTGCGCAGCATCGCGTCAACGCCTTCGGCTGAGCAGCGGCAGGCCGCCGCAAGCCGCATCGGCTCGAAAACGCGCACGCCCCGCTCGTTGAACAGCCGATACAGCAGCCGCTCTCCGGACAACATCGGATCAATCAGTTCGTGCGCCTGCGTCGTCCTGGAGCGAGCCTGGGCCTCCGTCCAGGCGTCGTCCTCCTCGACCCGATGGGGCTGGGTCCCCTCGGGCGCATCGCCGGGGTCGAAATCCGCCCGTCGCTTGCCGGAGGCTGGAAGATACTGAACGATGAGCCCCCCGGCCCGCCAGGCGCGCCCGCGCGGCGCGACCGTCTCGCCAACCGCGAGCCGCACCAGCGTCGGGATCTGCTCGGATCGCTCGAAGTAGTGGTGCGCCGCGCTCTCGAGGCCTTGCCCGTCGAGAGCGATGACGCCCTGATAGCGCGTCATCTCGCCGCCGGGATCGATCGTGAAAGCCATATGGCCGCGGCCGAGCAAATCCTCGCTCGCCTCCGCGCGCGCGATTCTCGCCTCGTCGAACCTCGCCAGAGCCCTCAGGTTGGACGGGACGTCGAAGTCGACGAGCAGCATGGACACGGGACCGTCCGTCTTCGTCTGCAGCTGGAAGCGCCCCTCGAGCTTCAGGGTGGAGCCGAGGAGCGCCGCGAGCGTCACGGCTTCCGCCACAAGCCTCGACACCGACTCCGGATATTCGTGGCGCTTGAGGAGTTGATCGACCGCCGGACCCAGACGAACAAGTCGCCCACGGATGCTCAGGGCTTCGATGGCGAAAGGAAGGACGATGTCGTCGACGACCTTGGCTGAAGCGATCCGCTCCGCCGCTCTCACGGACCCACTCCGAAGCACCACGCGAGCACTCCCTTTTGCGCGTGGAGGCGATTTTCCGCCTCGTCCCACACGGCCGACTGCGGGCCGTCGATCACCTCGTCGGTCACCTCTTCACCGCGGTGGGCGGGCAGGCAGTGCATGAAGATGGCGTCAGGCGCAGCGCGTTTCATCAGAGCGCTGTTGACCTGATAGGGTTGAAGCAGGTTCTGGCGTCGGCCCTCGTCCTCGTCACCCATAGACACCCAGCAGTCCGAAATGACCGCGGCGGCGTCCTTGACGGCCTCCTCCGGGTCATCGCGGAAAACGATATTGGCGCCCGCGGCGAACGCCGCGGTAAGCCGCTGCTTCGTCGGCTGCAATTCGCGCGGACAGGCGATGTCGAGCATGAAGTCGAAACGGGCCGAAGCGTCGATCCAGGACGAAAGGACGTTATTGTAGTCGCCAGACCAGGCGATCTTTCGTCCGCGGATCGGGCCCTTCCTCTGCTCGAAGGTCAGGATGTCAGCCAACACCTGGCAGGGATGCGACTGCTTGGAGAGGCCGTTGATGACAGGAACGGTCGAATGGGCGGCCATCTCGAGCATGTGGTCCTGGTTCAGGATGCGGATGACGATCGCCTCAACGTATCGTGACAGCACACGAGCGGTGTCGGCGATGGATTTGCCCCGGCCGAGTTGCGTCTCGGAGCCTGTCAGCATGATGGTCTCGCCGCCGAGCTGACGCATCGCGATGTCGAAAGAGACACGCGTGCGGGTCGAAGGACGGTCGAAGATCATCGCGAGCGTCTTGCCCTCGAGCGGCCGGGAGCCGCAGGCGGTCCCCTTGACGCGCGCCTTCTTCATCGCCGCCGACATCTCCAGAATGTTGCGGAGCTGGGCGGTCGTCAGGTCGAGAAGACCCAGAAAGTGCCGTGGGACGGCGGCGGACAATTCATGCGCTTGATCAGTTGATGGCGACCACGAGGCGCTCCTCGATGGCGGCGCAGGCGGCGTCGAGACGCCGCACGCCTTCGGCGAGTTCTTCCTCGCTGACCACCAGAGGCGGCACCAGCCGCACGACGTTGTCTCCCGCCGGAATGACCAGGATTTTCTGGGCGAGCGCCGCCTCGCTGAAGTCGGCCGGAGGAACCTTGAGCTTGAGACCGACCATCAGGCCTTCCCCCCTAACCTCTTCGACGACGGCCGGCCGGCGATCCATCAGTTCTGCAAGGCGCTGACGCAGAACAAGGCCAAGTTTGGCGACATGGTCCAGGAACCCCGGCGCAAGGATGACGTCGAGGGTTGCGTTTCCGATCGCCATGGCGAGCGGATTGCCGCCGAAGGTCGTCCCATGCACGCCGAGGGTGAGACCGCGAGCCGCGTCCGCCGTCGCAAGACATGCCGACATCGGGAAGCCGCCGCCGATTCCCTTGGCTGAGGTCAGGATGTCCGGCCGGACGTCGAACAGTTCATGGGCGAAAAGTCGCCCAGTGCGCCCGATACCGGTCTGCACCTCGTCGAAGATCAAGAGGAGTCCGCTCCTGTCGCAGATTGCGCGCAAGCCTCGCAGGAAGGCGGGCGGAACCAGCCGCACGCCGCCTTCTCCCTGGATCGGCTCGATCATGATTGCGGCCGTCTCAGGCCCGACCGCCGCCTCGACCGCGTCGAGGTTGGAAACCGGAATTTGGTCGAAGCCATCGACCTTCGGACCGAACCCTTCGAGGTATTTCTCTGGCCCCCCGCCGCGATCATTGCAAGGGTGCGGCCATGGAAGGCCCCTTCGAACGTCAAAATGCGATAGCGCTCGGGGCGCCCGTCAATCCACTGGCGTCGCCTGGCCATCTTGACCGCCGCCTCGTTCGCCTCCGCGCCCGAATTGGCGAAGAAGACGAGATCGGCGAAGGTCGCGTCGACGAGACGTCGGGCGAAGCGCTCTCCCTCGGGATTTTGATAGAGATTCGAAACGTGCCAGACCTTCGACCCTTGTTGCGCCAGGGCCTCGACCAAATGCGGATGCGCATGGCCAACGGATGTTACGGCGATGCCGGCGCCGAAGTCGAGATAGCGCTCGCCGGCCGTCGAGATGAGCCAACAGCCCTCTCCGCGCTCGAATCCGACATTGGCCCGCGCGTAGGTCGGCACGATTGCCGAAGGCGATTGAGCGGAAGTCACCTCTCCAACTCCCTGTTCCGCTTTGCGTCCCGGTTTTGCGAAGGCGGCAAGATCGCCCCTGCAAATAAAAACGCCGCCCCGCTGGGGCGGCACGCCGGTGCTCAGCAGCTATAGCGGAAGCCCCCGGCTCCGGTCAATTGACGATGCGTCAGATGCGTCAGGCCGGGAATTTGTCCGCGTATGCGCCGCCAACCTTCGTCGCTGAGTTGCGATAGGTCCTTTGACCCGCGAGCGGCCGGCGAGCTCGGCGCGACGCCGAGACCTGTTGAAAAGCAGGGCGCGCGGACACGATGGACTCTTGCGCGCGATTCAACGAGTAGTGTAGCCTTTCCGTCGATGGCCACGAGATGTCGTGGGCGAGGGCTTCAGAGAGAATGCGGGTTCGCGTTTTGCCCGACGAGCGCGTCGTCGGGCGCGGCGAGGGATTCTGCGCGAAGCCCACTGCTTGAAGGCGAAGGAAGTGACGAACGAGGCGACAATGTCCTGGACGGACGAAAGAGTGGAGCAGCTCCGGCAGCACTGGATCGAGGGCAAGAGCGCGAGTCAGATCGCAATGCTGCTCGGTCACGGACTGACCCGCAACGCCGTGATCGGCAAAGTTCATCGGCTGGGTCTGGCAGGCCGCGCCAAGCCCTCGAGTTCGGTCGCTCCGCGTCCCCGCGCGCCCTCGTCCCAGCACGGAGTCCACCGCGCCGCCGCGCCGAGAAACGTTCCGGTCGCCCCGCGCGTTGTTCGCGGCGCGACAGCGCTCGCGATCGCGCCGCGGACTGAGATCGAGGCTGAACCGGAAGCTTACGAGAGCGTCGTGCTGCCGATGTCGATTCGGGTGACCATCCTCGAGCTGAAGGAGGCGATGTGCCGGTGGCCTCTCGGCGATCCGGCCAGCCCGGACTTCCGATACTGCGGCTCGCCCGTGGCGAGCGGCCCTTATTGCGCGTATCATGGTCGCTTGGCCTATCAGCCCGCTCAGGACCGACGACGGGAACGTGATCGCCAACAGCGCTTTTTGCTGCGTCGACCGGTCCGCTCGACCTCGGACTTACGTCTTTCCGAAGGTTTCGTCGAAAGCGTAGCCAGTCCCACGCACGGTGCGGATCGGATCGCGCTCTCTTCCTCGCGACAACGCCTTGCGCAAACGTCCGACATGCACGTCGACCGTCCGCTCGTCGATCTCCGCCGCCTGGCCCCAAACGCCGTCCAGCAGCTGGGCCCGCGTGAACACCCGGCCCGGCTTCTCGAGCAGATATTCAAGCAGCCGGAATTCGGTCGGACCGAGATGAATGTCGCGTGCGCCGCGCCGCACCCTCCGCGTTTCTCGATCGAGGTCGAGGTCGCCGGCGCCGAGGCGATCGGCGATGCGCTCGGGCCGGCTGCGGCGCAAGAGCGCCCGCACTCGCGCCATCAACTCGGGGACCGAGAAGGGCTTGACGACATAGTCGTCGGCGCCGACGGAAAGGCCGCGCACCCGCTCGGCCTCCTCGCCCCGGGCGGTCACCAAAATGACGGGCAGCGTACGCGTGTTCTCACGGGCCCGCAGCCGGCGACAGATCTCAAGGCCCGATACGCCGGGGAGCATCCAGTCGAGGATGACGAGGTCGGGCGGGTTTTCCGCCAAGCGAAGTTCGGCCTCGTCGCCGCGCTCGACGCTCTCGACGACATAGCCCTCGGCTTCCAGGTTATAGGCGAGCAACAGCGCGAGATCGGATTCGTCCTCGACGACGAGGATACGCGGCGCCGAAATTGGACTGGCGCGGCCAGTTTCCCTGCGCGTTTGATTCATGCGTCGCCCCCGGCGGCCTCGACGTCGATGTCGGTTTCCTGCCGTCCACGCGGTCGTTCGGCGGGCATCGATTTGCCCGTGACGAGATAGACCACGGTTTCGGCGATATTGGTGGCGTGGTCGCCGATGCGCTCGATGTTCTTTGAGCAGAACAGAAGATGGGCGCAGAACGAGATGTTCCGCGGATCCTCCATCATGTGGGTTAGAAGATCGCGGAAGACGGAATCCTCCAGCGCGTCGAGATCGACGTCGCGCTCCCAGACATCTCGCGCCCGCTCGGCGTCCCGCTGAGCGTAGGCGTCCAGCACGTCCTTCATCAGCTCGGTGGCGACCTCGTTCATATGCTTGAGACCAACCACTGCGCGCGGAACCCGAGCCTCGCCGCTGATCCTGATCGCGCGCTTGGCGATGTTCTTGGCGAGATCTCCGACCCGCTCCAGATCGCCGGCGATGCGGATGGCCCCGATCAGCTCGCGCAGGTCTACGGCCACAGGCTGACGCCGCGCGATGGTCATCACAGCCAGATTCTCGATTTCACGTTGCAGCGCGTCGAGCCGCGGATCGGTCGCAACGACCCGATGGGCGAGGACCGTGTCCGCGTTGGAGAGCGCGTCCATGGCGTCGACCACCATTTTCTCCGCGATGCCGCCCATCTCGGCGATGCGGCGCTCGAGTGTGTCGAGCTCCTTGTCGTAGGACTTGACAGTGTGGTTGACCACGGTTTTTCGCTCCCTCAGCCGAATCGGCCGGTGACGTAATCCTGCGTGCGTTTGTCGCGCGGAGAAGTGAAGATCCTATCCGTCTCGTCGAACTCGACCAGTTCGCCCAAATACATGAACGCTGTGTAATGCGACACGCGCGCGGCCTGCTGCATGTTGTGAGTGACGATGGCGATGGTGTAATCGCCCGAAAGCTCGTCGATCAGCTCCTCGATCTTGGCGGTCGAGATCGGGTCGAGGGCCGAACATGGCTCGTCAAGCAGGATCACTTCGGGGTGGATCGCGACGCTGCGGGCGATGCACAGGCGTTGCTGCTGCCCGCCCGAGAGGCTGAGGCCGCTGGCGTTCAGCTTGTCCTTCACCTCGTCCCATAGCGCCGATCGCTTCAGCGCCGATTCGACGCGGCCGTCCATCTCGGACTTCGGCAGCTTCTCGTAGAGGCGGATGCCGAAGGCGATGTTGTCGTAGATGGTCATCGGGAACGGAGTCGGCTTCTGGAACACCATGCCGACGCGGGAGCGCAGCAGATTGAGGTCGAGCTCCGGCGAGAGGATGTTCTGGCCGTCGAGCACCACCTCTCCCTCCGCGCGCTGGCCCGGATAGAGGTCGTACATGCGGTTGAGCACGCGCAGGAGCGTCGACTTGCCGCAGCCCGATGGTCCGATGAACGCGGTGACCTGGCCCTCGTATAGCGACAGATTTACCTCTTTGAGCGCGTGGTTCTCGCCATAGTAAAAGTTGAGGCCCCGCACCGTGACCTTGTCCTTGTTCACCCTCGCGGGCTTGGCCGGCTTCTGGCCTTGGACTTCGTTGCTCATGAGCGACACCTTCTTACTCCTGCCGTGTCTGGGCGGAGAGCGCGCGAGCCGTGATGCTCAGCGCCAGGACGGCCAACGTGACGATCAGCGCGCCAGTCCAGGCCAGCTGCTGCCATTCCTTGTAAGGGCTCAGCGCAAATTGGAAGATCACGGTCGGCAGGCTCGATATCGGTGCGAGGAGGTTCGTGCTGAAGAACTGATTGTTCAGCGCGGTGAACAAGAGCGGAGCGGTTTCGCCGCTGATGCGCGCGATCGCGAGCAGAACGCCGGTGATCAGACCGGCTCTGACGGCGCGATAGCCGATCCGCTGGATCACCAGGGAACGCGGCATGCCGAGCGCGGACCCGGCTTCGCGCAGGGCGTTGGGAACGAGGTTCAGCATATCTTCGGTCGTCCGGACCACGACCGGAACCACCAGCACCGCCAGGGCCATAGCGCCGGCGATGGCCGAGAAATGACCCATCGGCGCCACGATGATCTCATAGATGAAAAGACCGATCACGATCGACGGGGCGCTGAGCAGGATGTCGTTGATGAAGCGAACGACAAAGGCGAGCTTCGAGTGCTTGCCGTATTCGGCAAGATAGGTGCCCGCCAGTATGCCGAGCGGCGTGCCGACGACGACGCCGATGACCGTCAGGATCAGGCTGCCGACGATCGCATTCAAGAGACCGCCGGCGCTGCCGGGCGGCGGCGTCATCTGGGTGAAGACGGCGAGCGACAGCCCCGCGAATCCCTTCCAGAAGAGCACCGCGAGAATGAGGAACAACCACGCGAGCCCGAAGACGGCGGCCGCGAAGCTCAGGCCCATCCACATCGCGTTTCGGCGACGTCGCGCGGGGTAGAACGAGGAGGCCATGGCGCTTACCTCCCCGCCTTGATTTCGAGACGCATCAGCATGATCCGGGCGATCGCGAGCACGACGAAGGTGATCATGAAGAGGATCAGGCCGAGGGCGATCAGCGACGAGGTGTAGAGAGCGCCGACCGCCTCGGTGAACTCGTTGGCGATGCTGGCGGAGATCGTCGTTCCCGGCGCGAGTAACGACGGGGATATCCTATGCGCGTTGCCGATCACGAAGGTGACCGCCATCGTTTCGCCAAGCGCGCGGCCGAGTCCGAGCATGACGCCCCCGATGACGCCGACGCGAGTAAAGGGGATGACGATATTCCTCACCACTTCCCACGTCGTGCAGCCGATCCCGTAAGCCGATTCCTTCAGCATCGGCGGCACCGTGTCGAACACGTCGCGGGAGATCGAGGTGACGAACGGCAGAACCATGATCGCCAGGATCAGCGACGCGGTCAGCATGCCGATGCCGTAAGGCGGCCCCGCGAAGAGCGAGTTCAGCACCGGAGCGTTGGCGAAGAGCGCGATGAGGCCGGGTTGCACGTATTGCTGGAGAAACGGCGCGAACACGAACAGGCCCCAGATTCCGTAGATGATGCTCGGGATTCCCGCCAACAGCTCAACGGCGATGCCGATCGGCCGGCGCAACGAAGGAGGACACAGCTCGGTGAGAAAAATGGCGATGCCGATGCCGATCGGCACGGCGATCAGCATTGCAATGGCCGATGTGACGATCGTTCCGAAAATCGCCGCGGCGCCGCCGAATTTCTCGGTGACCGGATTCCAAATCTGATTCGTGAAGAAGCCGAGGCCGAAGGCCTGAAAGGCCGGCAACGAGCCCTCGATCAGCGATACGATCACCCCGCCGAGGATCAACAGCACGATAAGCGCCGAGCCTTGCGTCAAGAGGCGAAAGAGCCTGTCGCCGGCCGCGAACCGCCTGATGGCGCGGCTGCGGCTCTGAGCTGCGGAGCCCGCCGTCTTGACCTGCGGCATCAACATCTCAGTCATCGCTTCGACACTCCTGCGGAGTCCCGGCCGGGAAGCCGGAGCGCCGCGCTGGCAGCGGAGCTCGGGAGATCCGAGGATCTCCCGATCATCCGTCGAGTTGCGCATCACTTCTTGGCGTATACCGGCTTGCCGTCGGGGCCCTTGATTTCCGTCGCCCAGGTCTTTTCGATCTGTGCGACGACCGAGGCCGGCAACGGCACATAGTCGAGCGCTTCGGCGGCCTTGCTGCCATTCGTGTAGGCCCAGTCGAAGAACTTGAGGGCCTCGGCCGAGGCGGCGGGATCCACGGGCTGCTTATACATCAGGATGAAGGTCGCGCCGGCGATGGGCCAGGTGTCAGCGCCGGGCTCATCCGTCAGAATGACGTAATAGTGATCCGAGTGCGCCCAGTCGGCGTTCCCCGCGGCCGCCTGGAAGGATGCGGAGTTGGGCGAGACAGCCTTGCCAGCCTGATTGATCATCTTCACCGACGCCATCTTGTTCTCCAGGGCGTAGGCGTATTCGACGTAACCGATCGAGCCTTTCGCTTGGGTCACGTTGTTCGAAACGCCCTCGTTGCCCTTGGCGCCGATGCCGACCGGCCATTCGACGGCCGTGCTGGAGCCGACGTCGGATTTCCACTGCGGGCTGACTTTGGACAGATAGTTGGTGAAGATGAACGTCGTCCCCGAACCGTCGGAACGATGCACGACCACAATCGCGCTCGAAGGAAGCTTGGCGTTCGGGTTGAGTTTCTTGATCGCCGGATCGTCCCACTTGGTGATCTTGCCAAGGTAAATATTAGCGAGCGTCGGCCCGTCGAGCGTCAGATCGCCCGCGCCGACGCCGTCAAGATTGACGACCGGCACGTCGCCCCCGACCACGGTCGGGAATTGAATCAAGCCTGAAGCCGTCAAGACCTTGGGCTCGAGCGGCATGTCCGAGGCGCCGAAGGTGACGGTCTTGTTCTTGATCTGTTGGATGCCTCCGCCCGAGCCGATCGACTGATAGTTGAGCCTGAAGCCGGTCTCCTTATTGTACATATCGGCCCATTTGGCGTAGATCGGATAGGGGAAAGTCGCGCCGGCGCCGGAAATCCCGGCAGCCGACGCCACGCTGACGCCCGCGGCAAGCAGGGCCGCGCCGATGATCGACTTCATGAACATGATGAGCTCTCCGAGAGACGAAATGGGGCACGCCGCGGGTCTTTCCGCGGGATGCGCGGCGATCGGGCGCCGCGCCGCACCCTTATTCCGCAAACAGCAGTCTGGTATGACGATTACGCAATGGTTTGATGACAATGCACGAAATTGAAATAACTGGTGTTTCAAACTTCCCTTCGCTCGCCCCGGGCTGTGCTTTCATTTCCCGTGCGCATCTTGGTTGGCGGAGGGGCTGGAGGGTGAAGCATCATGAACCTGCCTCAGCGAGGGAACTCAAGATCGGGACAACCCCATACTGGCGTCCTGCTCGCTTTGCCACGGTCCCCTCGCCAACTTCACATAAGTCGGCAAATACGCCGCGGCGAACGAGGCCGCCAGCGCGCACGGATAACCGAGGGTGCGATCGGACTTAGAAAGGCGCGCGCTGGGCACTCTGATTTGAAGAAGGTTAACTGCCATATCCGCTCGCGGCGTCGCTAAAATTTCGGCTTCTTTCAAACCTGCGCAGCCGCGCACCTAAGTCAGTGCGCGTTCTCCCTCTTTAAAACAACAAATATGGTCCTAATCAAGATTGATAAATCAAGCCAAACGCTCCAATTATTTATGTACCACAAATCGAGCTCGACCCGGCGTTGCATTTTCTCAAGAGTATCGGTCTCTCCCCGGGCTCCGCAAACTTGCGCCCATCCCGTCATGCCCGACTTGACATGATGGCGGAAGGCATATTTCTCAATTGTAGACGCGAAATAGCGGTCGTGGGCGGAGGCGTGGGGGCGCGGGCCAACGACGGACATATCGCCCCGGACGACATTGAGCAGTTGGGGAAGTTCGTCGATACTCAGCCGACGTATCCAATAGCCCACTCGAGTGACGCGCGAATCGTGCTTCTGAGCCTGACGAACGACATCGCCATCCTCCATCACCGTCATCGAGCGGAATTTATAAATGCCAAACGGTTTCCCGTTGAACCCGTGCCTGGTCTGGCGGAAAAACACCGGTCCAGGGGAATCCAACTTGATCGCGACCGCCACCGCCCCCATCAATGGGGACAGAAGCGCAAGCGCCGACACGGACAAGACAATGTCGACAGCCCGCTTGACGACCTGCTCCACCGGACTGAGCGCGGCCCGTTGCAACTCGATCGCGACGGTATCGCCGAGGTCGTTATGGACTCTCTGAAAAAGCTGGGAAAGAGGGCCGAGCGGCACGAGCGTTACCGGCAACGGAAGAACTCGCAGCCGCCGGGCGATCGATCGCAAGTGGGACATCCGCTCCGGATTAACAAACAGCACAACCTCTTCGATCTCTGACGTCCGGCACATCGAGATGATATTGTCGACAACATCGTCGGCAGAGGGTTCGCCCGCGGGGACGCGGAAATGGGCCGCGATATGGTAGCCGTGACGCGTCAAGTTTTCGATGGAACGCTGAGGAATGGCTTCCTCGGAAGTGAGAGTCACAACCATCCGCCCTCGCAGGGCCCCGCTCTCGAGCGCGCGAGGGAGAACGATCCGCCACAACGCCCGGTGCGCCAGGAGAGCGATAGCCCCCAGCGCCCAGAAAATCAGGATGTCGCCGCGCGACAGGTCTTTGCTGACGCCCCAAGTGAAAATGCCGGAGGCCAGAATCAGAAACGCGCCGCACCAAGCGCTAAGTACGCTGCGCGCCTGGTCCTCCATGACGATTAATCGGGTGGGATCGTAGAGCTTCTGAACTCGCATAACGACGACGAAAAGGACCGCGACAAACATCGCCGCAGCCATCGTGCGAGAGAACTCCCCTCCAATTTGGGCAGGAATATTATGGTACAGAGCCTCCGCGCCGAAGGCGCTGGCTGAGATCAGCGCAAGGTCAGTGGCCAGTGCTACGGAGGGAATCGCTCGGTAGGCAATTGGCAGACGCCACCGCCCCGCCGAGGACGCCCGAGACGCGCTCGTGTAGGCTGTCTCGCGTGCGGTTTCGCTGTCGCTCCTCATCTCCACCGCTCGCGATCTATCGGGACGGCCGACATCGCCAACGTCGGCGTCAATTTCCGCGCCATCGATGAATGACCCAAAAGATTGTCAACGTCTCCCGCCCCAAAGGGCAAACCACCGCCCCGCGAGTTTAAGCGCAAAGCCCGCAAAAAGCGATCGCCTCCCTCGTTGTCAAAAAGCGTCAGCAAAACGCCTAGACAGTCCCGGCGCTTGGCAGAAGCAAATGGAGAAGAAGGGACACGCGTAAACGATTTTCCTTGAGGATGAAAGCATTTTCGTCGCGTTATCGCCGGTTCATTAGAAGTCGAGGGACCCCGATCTGCGCCGTCCTCCGGTGCGAGTTACGCGAAAAGTCGGCCGCTGACTTTCATCACTCCGTGCGACGCTATGGAAGCGCAACGCGGTTCGAAACTTTTCGCCCCTCCTTCGGTCACGCCGGATCGAGGGTAAGAGCATATCGAGCGCCGCGGGTGTGCGACGCAAAAAGAGATCCGTGCGGTGCAAAAAGCGCTTATGTTACGTGACGAACCATTGGATTCGCGTGAAATGGCCGATTCCACTCCTACCACCATCAAAAAATACGCTAATCGCCGGTTATATAACACCGCTTCCAGCACCTATGTCACTTTGGCGGATCTTGCGAAGATGGTGAAGAATGGCGAGGACTTCGTCGTTCTCGACGCGAAGACGAATGAGGATATCACTCGGTCCGTCCTCACCCAGATTATCTTCGAACAGGAGGGAATTGAAGGCCAGTCCCTTCTGCCGACAACTTTTCTTCGGCAGTTGATCAGGTTTTACGGCGACAGTATGCAAGCTCTTTTACCAACCTATCTTGAGTTCTCCATTGACCGATTTAACGGAGAAAAGCAGGCAATCAGGGACGCCGCAAGTAGAATGTTCAGTACCGGTGCTTTTACGCCCCCTCCTTTTAACACCCTACAAGAACTGACTCAGCAAAACCTGGCAGCGTTCCACCAGGCGTTGGGTATTTTTTCACCTTTCGCAACCACCGCGCCGGTATCACAATCGCGATCACCTGCCGCCAGCTCTTCAGATGAAATCGATAAGCTGCGAAATCAGCTCACGGAGATGCAGAAAAAACTCGAGTCGTTAGCAAAGAAAAATTAGAGCGGAGTCCACTCCTGCTCGTTCATAAGCTGCAGTCTTAAAATTGATAGCGCGCCGAGCCGGTTGCCCGAAACCGCGATCCGGTTGGATTCAACGATTAGGTCCGACGGCTCGCCAATCCCCGCATCCATGAAGCTCCGCTGAGCGCGATTGTGGCGGAAGTGCTCGGGCGATTGACTGCGAAGGGACGGCCGTTGAACCGCTCCGTCCCTGCCGCGCTTTCACATTGCGGATGTCGAGGACGATTTCGAAGCTCGTCCGCCCGCCCGCTTCACACCTTGACCTGGCTTTTCAGCGGCACGCCGGCCTCTGTCAGCATCGCCGCCAACTCGCCCGACTGGAACATCTCGCGGGTGATGTCGCAGCCGCCGACAAAGGCGCCTTTGACATAGAGTTGGGGAATGGTCGGCCAGTCGGTGAATTCCTTGACGCCCTGACGGATTTCCTCGTCTTCGAGCACGTTGACGCCATGGACCGGCGCGCCGAGATAATCGAGGATCTGGATCACCTGGCCCGAGAACCCGCATTGCGGGAATTGAGGCGTCCCCTTCATGAACAGAACAACCGGGTGTTCCGAGATGAGCTTCTCGATCCGTTCGCGTGCATTCGACATGGCGCTGGCTCCTCTTCGAAGCGGAGGTCAAGGCTCCGCCCGTTCAACGCCAACACATATAGAGTGTGAAGCCCCCCGTCGCCAGCGGCTTGAACTGGAAATCCTCAGCCGCCGGTCGCGCTCATATGACGCTGGACGGCGGGCTTGGCGGCGCGGGCGATGACGAAGTCATGGCCCTTGGGCTTGCGCGCAACCCCAGCGCGGATGGCGGCGATCAGCGGCTCGTCAAATTCGGAGCGACGCAGCGGCTCGCGCAGATCGGCCGCGTCCTCCTGGCCGAGGCACATGTAGAGCGTGCCGGTGCAGGTGACGCGGACGCGGTTGCAGCTCTCGCAGAAATTATGGGTGAGGGGCGTAATGAAACCGACCCGGCCGCCGGTTTCCGCGACCTCGAAATAGCGCGCAGGTCCGCCAGTTGCGTAGGCTGACGGCGTCAGCGTCAGCGATCGCCCGAGCTCGGCGCGCAGTTCAGTTAACGGCATGAACTGGTCGGCGCGGTCGCGCTCCATGGCCCCGAGCGGCATCACCTCGATGAAGGTCATGTCGAACCCGCGCCCATGCGCCCAATCCACCAGCGAACGCGCCTCTCGGTCGTTGAAGCCCTTGAGCGCCACCGCGTTGATCTTGATCTTGAGGCCCGCCTCGACCGCCGCGTCGATACCTCTCAGCGCTTGCCCGAGATCGCCCCAGCGGGTGACCGCGCGGAACTTATCGGGATCGAGGGTGTCGAGCGAAACGTTGATCCGCCGGACGCCACAATCAGCGAGCTCATGGGCGAAGCGCGCCAGCTGAGAGCCGTTGGTGGTCACGGTGAGCTCGTCGAGCGCCCTGCTTTCGAGATGGCGCTTGAGCCCGCGGAAGAGCGACATCACGTTGCGCCGAACGAGCGGCTCGCCCCCGGTGATGCGGATCTTGCGCACGCCGAGACCGATGAAGGCCGAGCACAGCCGGTCGAGCTCCTCGAGCGACAGCACGTCTCGTTTCGGCAGAAAATTCATGTCTTCCGACATGCAGTAGACGCAACGAAAGTCGCAGCGGTCCGTCACCGACACGCGCACATAGGCGATGTGACGGCCGAAGGGATCGATCAGAGAAGACGTGAGCGGCGCATGGGCGTTCATTCGCTGAACATAAGCCGTCAGGGGCCTGAACGGAAGGCGCGCGGCGCACCCCGTCACGGCGCGCGGCGAGCCTTGTCAGCGGGTGACCGCCGACCTCGCGCCGACACTGGCGCGACGCTTCAGGCCGCCGCCCAGGAAAGGGGGTTGCCTACATGTCCGCGCTTGTTTGAGCCAAATCCGCTGGCAACAGCGGAAAAACAGCGGATTTGCAGATTTTGCCGGCCCGCCGGGGCGACCGGGGGCAAGAAACACCAACGAATTTAGAGGCTTGCGGGCAAATCCACGCGCACGCGCGCACGCGGAACAGCGGATTTATTCCGCCGATCAGCGGATTATCAGCTAATTCCTTCGGCGGATCAGCAATGCCCGAGCCCGGGAGGCCTTCCGGCGTCCGCGCCGCAAAATGCGGCGCCGTCGCCCCGGACCGGGGCCCGCTCCCGGTTTACACGTGCCGGCCCGCGTCGTCGAAGACGTGGACGTCCTCGGCCGGCGCCCAGAAGGTTTCCGTCTGGCCCGGCGAAGGCGTTTCGCGGCCGCGGATCTCGACCACCATCAGCTTGTCGTCGGCGCGACGCACATGCGCGTAGGAGGCCTCGCCGAGACGTTCGACGAGTTCGACGACGCCGGTCGCCCCGAACGGACCGGGCGCGCCCAGGGCCAGGTGCTCCGGCCGGACGCCGATGGTGAGAAGCGCGCCGGGCCTCAGCGAGCCTGCCGGCAGCGTCAGCGGGGCGATCGACACGCCCTTCACCCGCGCTTCGCCGCCCTCGACCCGCTCGACGATCGCGGGGAAGAAGTTCATCGCCGGCGACCCGATGAAGCCGGCGACGAACAGGTTGGCCGGCGCGTAGTAGAGGTCGAGCGGCTTGCCGACCTGCTCGATGCGGCCCTGGTTCATCACCACGATCCGGTCGGCGAGCGTCATCGCCTCGATCTGATCGTGGGTGACGTAGACCATGGTCGCGCCGAGCAGCCGGTGCAGGCGGGCGATCTCGACCCGGGTCGAGACTTCAGCGCCGCGTCGAGGTTCGACAGCGGCTCGTCGAACAGGAACACGTCAGGCTCGCGCACGATCGCGCGGCCGATCGCCACCCGCTGGCGCTGGCCGCCGGAGAGGTCGCGCGGATAGCGGGCGAGCAGCTCCTCGAGCCGCAGCATGCGCGCCGCCTCGGCGACCCGCTTGTCGCGCTCGGCCGGCGCGACGCCGGTGAACTTGAGCCCGAAGGTCATGTTCTTGCGCACGTCCATGTGCGGATAGAGCGCATAGGACTGGAACACCATGGCAATCTTGCGCTCGGCCGGGGCGAGCGGGTTGACGAGGCGGTCGGCGATGAAGATGTCGCCGGAGGTCGGCGCGTCGAGCCCGGCGATCATGCGCAAAAGGGTCGATTTGCCGCAGCCGGACGGCCCGACCAGCACGACGAATTCGCCGTTCTCGATCGACAGGTCGATGTCGGCGAGCACTTTTGCCGGGCCGTAGCTCTTGTTGAGTTTGTCGATCTGCAGTCGCGCCATGTCCGGGACGCCCTACTTGACCGCGCCGGCGGTGAGGCCGCTGATCAGCTGCCGGGAGAAGACGACGTAGATTGCGACGACCGGCAGGATCGCCATCGACAGGGCCGCGAGCACCGAATTCCAGTCCGTTATGTACTGGCCGAGGAACTGCTGCACGCCGAGCGTGATGGTGTGGGTCGAATCGGACGAGGTGAGGATCAGCGGGAACCACAGATCGTTCCAGATCGGCACGATCGTGAAGACGGCGACCGTCGCGATCGCGGGCCTCAGCAGCGGCGCGATCACCTCGAAGAAGATCCGCGTCTCCGGGACGCCGTCGCAGCGCGCGGCGTCGCGCAGGTCCTTGGGGATCTGCTGGACGAATTCGCTGAGAATGAAGATCGACATCGGCAGCCCCTGCGCCACATAGACGAGGATCAGCGCGGTCAGCGTGTCGTTCAGGCCGGCCTTGCGCATCATGGTCAAGATCGCAACCGATCCCAGCCGGATCGGCACCATGATGCCGATCGACAGAAAGAGCGCCAGCGCCGTCGAGCCGCGGAACTTGTATTCGGTCAGCGCCCACGCCGCCATTGCGCCGAACAGCAGCACCAGCCCCATGCTGATGAGAGTGACGATCAGCGAATTGGCGAAATAGGTCCCGATGAGCGAAGCCTTGAACACCTTGGCGTAACCGATGAAGGAAAAGGTCTCGCTGTTCGGCGGCGCGAGCGGCGCGCCGAAGATGGCGCTGCGCGCCTTGAACGAATTCATCACTACGAGCAGGATCGGCCCGAGCGCGAGCGCGCTGTAGGCGATGAGGATCGCATGGACGCCGAGCGACTGCGCGCGCTGTTTCAGCATTGCGTCTTCCCTAGAAGGCGTAGCGCCGCATGCGGCGCTGGACGACGAACAAATAGAGGCAGACGCCGACGAGGATGATGAAGAACATCACCGTCGCCACCGCCGCCCCCATGGTCGGGTTGCCGAGCTGCAGCTGGTTGCCGAAAAAGGTGCGGTAGAAGAAGGTGCCGAGAATGTCGGAGGCGAAATTCGGCCCGGCGAGCGCGCCCTTGACCGAGTAGATGAGATCGAAGGCGTTGAAATTGCCGACGAAGGTGAGGATCGACACGAGCCCGATGGTCGGCAGAACGAGCGGCAGCTTGATGTGCAGGAAGATGCGGAAATGGCCGAGGCCGTCGACCCGCGCCGCGTCGATGAGCTCGTCGGGGATGTTGAGGAGCGCGGCGTAGATCAGCATCATGGGGATGCCGACGAACTGCCACACGGAGATGAGCGCGAGCGTCACCAGCGCGGTCGAGGGCAGGCCGAGCCATGGGGCAAACCAACTGCCGAGGCCGACAGCCTTCAGCGCGCCTTCGGCCACGCCCCAGAGCGGCGACAGGATGAGATTCCAGGAGAAGCCGACAATCACCACCGACAGCATGGTCGGCAGGAAAATGATCGTCCGATAAAGGCTCTTGAGCTTGAGCCCGGGCAGGCTGAGAAGTCCCGCGAGCGCGATGCCGATCGGGTTCTGCACCAGCATGTGCACGCAAAAGAAGATGAGATTGTTCCAGGCCGCGTTCCAGAACGGCTTTGACCAGTCCGCGTCAGTCAGCAGCGTCACGAAATTCCTGGAGCCGACGAAATGGTAAGCGCCCGAGCTGTCGGTCGTATAGGTGGACAAGCCCATTGTGGCGATCAGCGGGTAGATCGAAAAGAGCGTATAGATCGCGACGGAAGGTCCCAGGAAAAGCGTCATCAGCGCGAGGAAGCGTCCTCGCGGCATGGAGGCGACGACTTGGGACAAGGGCTCGGCCATGGTTCGGCTCGCAAACTTGCCCTGACCTTCCCCTCTCCCCATCCTTCGACGCGCTCAGGATGAGGAGAGAGGCTGCGCCGCCACCGTCTCCCGCGGTGCGGGAGAGCGTGACGGCGAAGCCGGTGAGGGTTCAGCCGATCACTTCGCCGGCTTGTACCATTTGTCGAGGTCAGTCTGGACCTGCTTGCCGGCGGCTTCCGGAGTCATCGTGCCGTTGATGACCTGCGCCGAGACGTTCCAGAGCTCATTCTCGAGGTTCGGCGTGCCGCGGTTCAGGATCTGGTACGAGTTGCGGATCGTTGACTTGCAGATTTTCCGCCAGCCGACCATTTCGGCCGCGAGCGGATCCTTGATCGTAACGGACGCCTTGCTCAGCGGGAAGAACCCCGGCAGAGCGTTGGCGTAGATTTCCGCGAACTCGGGCGTCGTCAGCCAATCGAGGAACTTCTTCGCATCCTCCTTGTTCTTCGACGCCGAATTGACCCCCATGCCGATGTCGACATGGTCGGAGATGTAGCATTGGGTCTCGCCGGCGGGTAGCGGCGGCGGGAATGCCCCGATCGGGAACTGCGCGTCCTTGCGGAAGGTCGAGATGTCCCATGAGCCGGCCGGGTAGATCGCCGCCTTGCCGAGCGAGAACAGGTTCTGGCTGTCGGGATACTTCTGCGCCTGGTAGCCGTTGCCCATATAGGGCGCCCAGGACGCGAGCTCCTTCCACACGGCGATGTACTGCGGATCGGTGAACTTCTCCTTGCCGGCGATCAGCGCGAGGCGCCCGGTCTCGCCGTGCCAGTAGTTGGGCCCGATGTTCTGGAAGCCCATGGTCGCGGCCTCCCACTGGTCCGCAGTGCCCATGTCGATCGGCGTATAGGTCCCGTCCTTCTTGAGCTTGTCGAGGACCTCGTGGAACTCCGCCATGGTCTTCGGCGGCGCGGCGCCGACCTTCTTGAAGGCGTCCTCGTTGTACATGAAGCCGTGAATGACCGAAGCCATCGGCACGCAGAAGGTCGTCTTGCCGTCGTCGGTCGTCCAGGCGGCCTTGGCCACGTCGGAGAAGTTGTCCATGCCCTTGAGGTCGTTGACGCTGTCGAGCTGATGCTTGTTGAAAAGCGCGAGAGACGCGTCGAACGGCCGGCAGGTGATCAGGTCGCCCGCCGTTCCGCCGTCGAGCCGGGCGTTGAGGGCCGCGTTGTATTCGGTCGGCGCGGTTGGAGAGAATTCGACCTTGATGTCGGGGTAATGCTTGTTGAAGGCGGGGATGATCTTGCTGTTCCAGATGTCGGCGTCGTCGTTGCGCCAGCTCTCGATCTTGAGCGAGCCGGCCTGAGCCGCCGCGAGCCCGGCGAACAGCGCAGCCAAGGCGACGCCGACGCCTATCCATGCGATACGAATTCTCATCCTACCCTCCTGATCCGACGGGACTCTGCCCGCGTTTGCGTTTGAGCGTTCTCCCACCCCGAAAGGGGCGCCTCAGCTTCGGCGAACCTGACGCCGCATGCACGTGAAAACGCGCTCGGTCGCTTTATTAAGGCCCTCTTGTGTTTCATTATAGGCGGGCGTTTGCAAGCATGTGCGAAAGGAAAGCAACCGGAAGGAGCGAAAGCGATGGCCGAGACCTTCATGGCGACGGAAATCGCCGAGACCGGGGCGGCGATTCGCCGGCAGCTCGACGCCAACGCGCAGGCCGCCGCCGAACTCGCCGCCGAACTCCGCGCCGGCGATCCGCCCTTTGTCGCGACGATCGCGCGCGGAAGCTCGGACCACGCCGCCCTCTTTCTCAAACACGTCATCGAGCTCAAGGTCGGCCTCGCCTGCGCCTCCCTCGGTCCCTCGATCGCCTCGCTCTACCGCGCGCCGCTGCGCCTCGGCCGGGCCGTGGCGATCACTATTTCCCAATCGGGCCGCAGTCCGGACATCGTCGCCATGCAACTGGCGACGAAGCAAGCGGGCGCGACGACGATCGCGTTCGTCAACGACGCCGCGTCGCCGGCGGCGCTCGATGCAGACGCGCTCCTGCCGTTGCACGCGGGCGAAGAGCGGTCTGTGGCGGCCACCAAGTCGATGATTGCTTCCCTGGTCGCAGGCCTGTCGCTCGCCGCGCAATGGAGCGAAGACGCAGAGCTTGCCGCCGCCCTCGATCGGCTGCCCGCCATCCTCGAGACCTCGCGCGCCGCGCCTGCGGACGAGGCCGTCGAGGCGCTGGAGAAGGCGGGTTCGCTCTACGTGATCGGACGCGGCGCGACTTTCGCCGTCGCCGCCGAGGCCGCGCTCAAGCTGAAGGAGACCTCGGCGATCCACGCCGAGGCGTTCTCCTCGGCCGAAGTGCTGCACGGGCCGGCCGGCGTCATCGACCAAAACTTTCCAGTTCTCTGCTTCGCGCCGGCCGACGCGGCGCGCGACGGATTTTTCGAGACGGTCGAGCGCCTGGAATCGTTCGGCGCCGCGCCGCTGATGGTCGACGTCGCGCCTCACCCGCACTGGCCGACCCTCGCTACGCCGGACGGCGGCCATGCGCTGACCACTCCGGTCGCCGCGCTGCACGCCTTCTATCGTCTCGCCGAGGCCGTTGCGCGCCGTCGCGGCCGCGATCCGGATAAGCCGCCGCATCTGATGAAGGTGACGCGGACAGTGTGACGCTTCCCCGCCGCTGCGAAGCGCGCGCGTGAGGTGCCGGGGTCCAAGGCGCAGCAGTCAGTAGCCGCCGGTCGGGGATCAGAAGGCGGCCGTCGCCGGATCTGGACCGATCCGGCCGCCTGGCGAGTCGAGGGCTCGGATGCGCCGGATGTCTTCGTCGTCCAGGCGGAAGTCGAGCGCGCCGATGTTCTCGGCGAGGCGGTCGGAATGCACCGACTTGGGGATGACGATCAGCCCGCTGTCGAGATGCCAGCGGATGACGACCTGCGCCGGCGTCTTCCCGTGCTTCGACGCGATGCTTCTGATGACCGAATCGCTGAGCAGGGCGCCACGCCCCAGCGGGCTCCATGACTCCGTCTTGATCCCGCGCTCGTCATGGAACGCGCGCAAGGCTTCCTGCTGGAACCGCGGATGAAGCTCGATCTGATTGACCGCCGGGGTCACCCCGGTCTCGCCGATGATCCGTTCCAGGTGATCCTGATTGAAGTTCGACACGCCGATCGAGCGCACCCGGTCTTCCCGCTGCAGCCGGACGAAGGCCTTCCAACTGTCGACGTAACGATCGACACGCGGCCGAGGCCAGTGGATCAGGTAGAGATCGAGCCTCGCCCGGCGCAATTTTCGCGCGCTCGCGTCGAACGCGCGCAAGACTGCGTCGAATCCGTGGTCGGAATTGCCGAGCTTGGTCGTCACGAAGATGTCCATACGACCCTCGAGCGCCTCGCCGACGCCCTCCTCGTTGCGGTACATCGAGGCGGTGTCGACCGCGCGGTAACCGAGCTCGACCGCCTGCCTGACCACCTCAGCCGTCGTCTCGGGCGGCGTCTGGAAGACCCCGAGCCCGAATTGCGGCATCGACGCCCCGTCGTTCAGCTCGACCATCGGTTGGGTTCGATCGGCCATCGCGCGCTCCTGACGTCCTGGATGCGGGTCGCGTCCGACTGTCGCCGGTGCGGGTTCCCATGCTGCAAGCGGTCGAACGATCTGTCAAAGGTCGCGTCGCCAGAGCGATCCTGACCTTTCGCCGCGAGGTCCGCAA
The DNA here is from genome assembly GCA_963819255.1 of uncultured Alphaproteobacteria bacterium. Taxonomy (GTDB): domain Bacteria; phylum Pseudomonadota; class Alphaproteobacteria; order Rhizobiales; family Beijerinckiaceae; genus Roseiarcus. The sequence goes on along the minus strand of CAWFVS010000030.1, from coordinate 234,013 downwards.
CTCAGCCGGCGATGATGACTTTGATCCCCCGTCTCTCGAAGGCGCGCACGTCCTCGTCGCGGATGCCGTCGTCGGTGATGAAGGAGTGGATGACGTCGAGCGTCCCCAGGCGGGTGAACGACGATCGGTTGATCTTGGTCGAAGTCCGCCACGAGATAGACGTGCGAGGCGGCGCGGATCATCGCCTGCTTGAGCTGCAGATCGGCGAAGCTCGGGTAGGTCAGGCCCGAGTCGAGGGCGACGCCTGCGGTCGCAAGGAAGAGCTTCCCGGCGAGGACGTCCTCGAAATAGTCGGCGGCCTTGTCGCCGCTCAGCGACAGCGTCGGCGCCTTGAACTGCCCGCCAGGCATGTGGATCGCGTAGCCGGGCGCCGCGCCCAACATCAGCGCGATATTGAGCGCGTTGGTGATCACGGTGAGGGAGGAGCGTCCGAGCAGGTTGTGGGCGATCTCGGTCGTCGTCGAGCCGGCGTCGAGGATGATCGTCTCGCCTTCCCCCACCAGGCTTGCGGCCTTGACGCCGATCTTTCGTTTCTTCTCGATGTTTTCCATATGCTGGAGCGAAAGCGTCTCGACCTGCCGAGGCATCGCGCGCAGGAACGCGCCGCCGTGCTGGCGATTGATGTGCCCGTCGGACTCCAGCTTCTCCAAGTCCTGCCGGATCGTGGCTTCGGAAACGCCGAAGGCCGCGCTGAGGTCCCGCACCCGCGCGCTGCCTTCTTCCTGGAGCCAGTCGAGAATCTTCATTCGGCGCGGCTCCGCCAGCAGCCCGTTGAGGTCCGGATGGGGCTCCGCGATGAGCGGCGTCCGACCGCGTCCGTGGCTCGGAGCTCTCGGTCCCCTCATTGCTCGATTTGTCCTTTCGCAACGCGAGATCGGCACGCTGTCGCATCTTGCGGTTCCCCGAGCCTGTTCAACCCTACCGAACCAACCCAATCGCTCCTGTAGCAATACTTAGGCCAACTGGGCCATCTGCTGAAGGGCGACGCGCTGCTGCAGCTTTCGCTGCGCCTGGTCGACGACGACCGCCGCGATGATCACCACGCCCTTGATCACCATCTGCCAGAACGAGCTGACGCCCATCATCACCAGGCCGTCAGACAGAATGCCGATGACGAAGGCGCCGATGATCGTGCCGCCGATGGTCCCGCGCCCGCCCGACATCGACGTTCCGCCGAGCACCGCCGCGGCGATGGCGTTGAGCTCGAAAGTCGTGCCGATCGCTGGATGCGCCGCCATCAGCTCCGAAGAGATGATGAGGCCGACGATGGCCGCGCAGAAGCCGGAGAACATGTAGACGAACAGCTTGACGCGGTTGACGCGGATGCCCGACAGCGCCGCTGCGCGCTCGTTGCCGCCGACCGCGAAGATGTGCCGGCCGAGCGGCGTCGAGCGCGCCAGATAGGCTGCCGCCAAGGCGACGATGATCAGCAGCCAGATCGAGACCGGCAGATGGAGAATCGTGCCGGCGCCGAGGAAAGCGTAGCCCGTCGTGCCAAGGGCGGCGTTGCCCTCGAGGTTGGGGAAGGTCGCGCCGTCCGACACCAGGAGGGCCGCGCCGCGCGCGACATAGAGCGAGCCGAGCGTGGCGATGAACGGCGCAACGTTCAGCCAAGTGATCAAGAGCCCGTTGATCAGGCCGACGAGAATGCCGAGCACGAGGATGATGACGATGATCTCGGGGATGCTGAAGAACAGCGTGTAGCCGTTGTGCAGGTCGACGCCGTGCAGGATGAGCCCTCCGGCGACCATGGCGCACAGGCCGACGATCGAGCCGACCGAGAGGTCGATGCCGCCGGTGATGATGACGAAGGTCATGCCGATCGCGAGAAAGGCGTTCTGGGCGACGTGCTTCGACATCAGCACGATGTTGGCGGCGGTGAGAAAGTTCGGCGCGGCGAACGCGAAATAGATCACCACGGCGAACAGCGCGATAAAGGTGCGCAGCCGCAGCAAATTCAACGTCAGCGAGCTGCGGACGGACGAGGCGGCGCGCGGTTGGACAGCGGCGGTCATGCAGAAAGCTCCTCGCGCTGGGGCGCCGGGGCCGGACCGTGGCCGACTGAGGAGGCGGCGACGATCTTGGCCTCGGTCGCCTCGGCGCGGTCGAACAGCGCGGTCAGGCGACCCTGGCTCATGACCGCGACCCGGTCCGAGAGCGCCAGGACCTCGTCGAGGTCGGAGGTGACGAACAGGATCCCGATCCCCTGCGCGGCGAGGCTGCGCATGATGCGGAAGACGTCGCCTTTCGCCCCGATGTCGATGCCGCGGCTCGGCTCGTCCATCAAAAGCACCTTGGGCGCGGTCATCAGCGCCTTGCCGATCACCACCTTCTGCTGGTTGCCGCCCGACAGCGACGACACCGGCAGGGCGGGGTCGGCGACCTTGATCGACAGGTCGCGCACCTCGCGCTGCACCTCTTCGGCCTCGCGGCGCGCCGGAATGTGGAAGACATACGCGAGCTTCCTGAGGCTCGCCATGGTCAGGTTCTCGGCGACGGAAAGGATCGGGACCAGTCCGTCGCGCTGGCGATCCTCAGGGATGAGGGCGAGCCCGCGGGCGATCCGGCCGCCGACGTCGCGCTCGCGCAGGGGGCGGCCTTCGATGAAAATGCGTCCCGAAGCCAGCGGATGACGGCCCATCACGCATTCGAGGAATTCGCTGCGCCCGGCGCCCATCAGGCCGTAGACGCCGACAATCTCGCCGGCGCGGACCGACAGCGACACATGGTCGACGGCGTAGCCGCCGGTGATGCGGGGCAGGCGGATATCCTCCGCGCGGAACGCCTCCTGTCCGAATCCGTGCTCCCCAGGGATCGAGAAGTCCTTGGCGTCAGAGCCGATCATCTGGTGGACGATCCAGTGCAGGTCGACTTCGGCCATCCGCCTCGCGCCGGTGACGCGTCCGTCGCGCAGCACGGTGATGTAGTCGCCGATGCGAAGCATCTCTTCGAGCCGGTGCGAGATGTAGACGATCGCGACCCCCTTCGCCTTGAGGTCGGCGATGACGCGGAACAGGATCTCGACCTCCGGCGCGCTGAGCGCCGAGGTCGGCTCGTCCATGATGAGGATGCGCGCGTTGCGCGCCACCGCCTTGGCGATCTCGACCAGCTGCTGCTGGCCGATCATCAGGTCATCGACCTTGGCGCGCGGATCGACGCCGGTCTCCAGGCGCTCCATCAGCGCCTTGGTCTGCCGCTCCTGCTCTGCGTGATCGATGCTTCCGTGGCGCATGATCTCGCGATTGACGAAGATGTTCTCGGCCACCGTGAGATTGCCGAACAGATTCAGCTCCTGGAAGACCATGCCGATGCCGTGCGCCATCGCGTCACGGGTGTCGGCGAAGGCGACCGGTTCGCCGTCGAGCAAGATGCGCCCGGCGGTCGGCCGCTCGACGCCGGCGATCATCTTCACCAGTGTCGACTTGCCGGCGCCGTTCTCGCCGACCAGGACGTTGACCGCGCCGCGGCGCACGACGAAATCGGCATGCTTCACCGCCACGGTGCCGGAATAGACCTTGGTCACCCCTTCGAGGCGCAGGACGACGCCGGAGTCGTCTCGGGCGGCGTCGGTCACGGCTTGGGTCCGATCGTGATCTCGACCGGCGTGACGACCGGCGGCGCGCCCGACGAATCGAGCGCATAGGCGCCGATGAGCGTCACCTTGCGGCCGACCAGGTCCTTGCGCGGCAGCTTCTCGAGCGTGTTGCGATTGACATAGGCGTTGAACGCGTCGCCGTAACGGGCGAAGTCGATCTGGTTGGTGAAGTCGTTGAACGACACGAAACCGAGCGCGTCGCGGATCGAGGTGCCGAACATCGCCGGACCGATCTGCACCGTCGCGTCCGCCTTGCCCTGACCGGTCGCGTCGACGCCGATGGTGGCGGCGCGCAACTCGGTGTCGGCGGCGACGATCCTACCGTCGATCTTGACCATCAGCGTCCATGGCGCGTCCTCCGATTTCGCGCGGTAGCCGAATTTGGCGCCGGCGTCCTCGGGAGACTTCGCCGCCAGGTCGCGGACCTCGACGAACGGGCCGGCCTTCTCCTCGAAATAGGGGACCACCTTGGAAGCCCAGATCGAGGCGACCATCTTGTCGGGATCGAAAACCCCGCCGCGGTTCGTCGGGCCGCCATTGGCCAAGGCCTGGACCTCAGCCGTCGGAACGAAGCGGCATGCCCCGAGCAGGACTCCGGCGACCAGCATGGCGGCGCAGCCGACCCAACGCATCGAGACAGTTCCTTCAAACTCCGGTCGACGCGCGGACGGGTTTCGCCCGCGCATCCTGCGCCAATCGGCGCCTATGGCTTGAGCTGGAAGGTGTCAAGCTTGCCGGCGTTGGCCGGAGTGATCAGAATGCAGTCCATCAGCTGCTTCTCGGTCTTCGGCGACTTGTTGCTCTTGATGTAGGCGTCGGCCTCCTCGACCCCGAGTTGCGCTTCGCGATACGCCGGCTGCATCACCGTCGCCTTGATCTCGCCCTTGAGGATCGAATCGCGCACGTCGTTCGACCCGTCGAATCCGACGACGATCACGTCCTTGCGGCCGGCCGCCACCAGCGCCGCCTCTGCGCCCATCGCCATGGTGTCGTTGCCGGAGATCACGCCCTTGATGTCCGGGTGCGCCTGGAGAATCAACTCCATCTTCGAATAGGCCTCGGTCTGATCCCAGTTCGCCGACTGCCGCTCGACCAGCTTCAGGCTGGGGAATTGGTCGATGACGTCATGATAGCCCTTCGAGCGGATGCCGGCGTTGGTGTCGGATTCCTTGCCGACCAGCTCGACGTAGTTGCCCTTCTCGCCCATCAACTTGACGAATTCCCGTGCGCCGGCCTGGGCGCCCTGGTAGTTGTTGGAGACGATCTGAGCCATGGCGACGCCCGAAGCGTTGATCTCACGATCGATCAGGAACGACGGGATGCCCGCGTCCTTGGCCTTCTTGACCGCCGCAACCGTCGCATCCGCGCCGGCGTTGTCCAGCACGATCGCCTTGGCTTTGCGCGCGATCGCGGTGTCGATGAGCTGCGACTGCTTGTTGGCGTCGTCGTCGTGCACGAGCGAGATGACGTCGTAACCAAGCTCCTTTGCCCGGGCCTCGGCGCCTTCCGCCTCAGCCTTGAAGAAAGGATTGTCGTGCGAGGGGGTGATGACGGCGATCAAGTCTGCGGCGTAGGCGGAGCTTCCGAGAAAGGCCGCGCCCGCGAGCAGCGCGCCGGCCAGAGCGTAACGAATCTTCATTTGCTGGACCTCCCATTGTCCTTTCGAGCATCAAAGAACCCCGCGAGCTCGGCTCGTCGGGAACGCAGAACGCTGGATGCCGGCAACGAACGCGGGATTGGGTTGGTTTTTGCGGATTGCAGTGCGGCCCGCGGGCTAGGGCCCACATACTAATTTCTGGACGAACGCGGCGCCTCCCCTCGATTTTCGATTGATTTCGAATTATTGCTATCACTCGTGCATTAATCCGCTTTGCTGGTCAAGAAGGAAAAATGCCGCACCGAAAATCGGGTTAACCGGACGAGTTCCGCCGTATTCCCGCCATCATCGGCTGCGCGGCTGCTTTACAGGGCGCCGCAAATGCGATTGAATGCGATCAATCGAAGCTATTCGAAATGAGCCAAAGTCGGGAAACGCGAGAGTGAGCGGGCGCCGGAAGGCGTGCGCCGTCTCGCGCAATGCGGGGCGTTCGGGACCCATGAATAAGCGCAATCTTCGTCCAATCACCCTCGGGCTGGTCGTCGGCAGCCGGGAGTTTTTCAACGGCGCCCCGGCGCTCGAAACGCGCAAGCAGTTGATCGCCCAGCTCGACCGCCTGAACGTCGCCAACAGCATCCTGCCTGTCGAGGCGACCAAGAACGGCGCCGTGCAGTCGCGTGAAGACGCGCGGCGATACGCGGCGCATTTTCGCGAGCGGCGCGAATCGATCGACGGGTTGGTCGTCTGCCTGCCGAACTTCGGCGACGAGATCGCGATTTCCGAGCTCGTCAACGAAGCGCGGCTCGGCGTTCCGATCCTCCTCCAGGCGAGCAACGACGAAATCGACAAGGTCGATGTGGCGAGCCGCAGGGACGCGTTCTGCGGCAAGTTTTCCGTCGCCAACAATTTCTATCAGTGCGGCGTGCCGTTCACCGACACGACAAGTCACACCAGCGACGTCGACGGGGCCGAGTTCGCCGCCGATCTCGACAGGTTCGCCCGAGTCTGCCGCATCGTGCGCGGACTGAAGCATGCGCGCATCGGCTCGATCGGCGCCCGCACGGGCGCCTTTCAGACGATGCGCTTCAGCGAAAAGCTCCTTCAGGCTTCGGGGCTGACCGTCGTCACCGTCGACCTGTCGGAGATCATTTTCGCCGCCGACGCGCTTCGAGACCACGCCCCGGAGGTCGGGGCCAAGCTCGACGAGATCGCCGCTTACGGCCGCATTCCGGCGCACATCAAGTCCGACAAGATCCTGCGCCAGGCCAAGTGGACGATCGCCGTCGACCGCTGGATCGAGGAGAACGAGTGCGACGCAAGCGCCATCCAGTGCTGGCGCAGCCTCCAGGACAATTTCGGCTGCGCCACCTGCCTGACGATGAGCATGATGGGCGAGAGGCTCGCGCCGAGCGCCTGCGAGGTGGACGTGATGGGCGCGATCTCGATGTACGCGCTGGCGCTCGCCGCCGAAGCGCCGTCAGCGATCCTCGATTGGAACAACAACTACGGCCGCGAGGCCGACAAGTGCGTCTGCACGCACTGCGGCAACTACCCAAAAAGCTTCATCGGGACGACGCCCGAGATCTCCGAGCTCGACGTCCTGGGCAGCGTGCTCGGCAAGGAGCGCTGCTTCGGCGCGGTGAAGGGCAAGGTCCAGCCCGGTCCGATGACCTTCTTCCGCGCCTCGACCGACGACCGGCTCGGCGCGATCAAGGCCTATGTCGGCGAGGGCGCCTTCACTGACGATCCCTTCGCGATGGACGGCGGCATCGCCGTGACCAAGGTCGCTCGGCTGCGTCCCCTGTTGGGCTTCATTGCGCGCAACGGGTTCGAGCATCACGTGGCGATGGTTCGCGGTCATCATGCGGGCGCCGTGGACGAAGCGGTCGGCCGCTATCTGAACTGGCCGACCTACCGCCACGAGGCCGAGCCGTCCCGGGACGCGTTCGGCTCTCCCGTCTTTCGCGGCTGAAGCGACGGGGTCGCCGTCGCCTTACCCCGTCATTGCGAGCCGAAGGCGCAGCAATCCACGCCGACGGGCGAGGTTGCTACATGGATTGCTTCGTCGCTGCGCTCCTCGCAATGGCGGAGCCGGGTTTCGCGCCGGCCGTGCTCTCGTGTCAAGCCGCGCCTTGCGACAGATGGCTGTGGGTCGCGCGGAGCTGCTGAATGGCGCTGTCGATCTGATCGCGCTGGCGTTCGAGATGGACGATCTGGTTGGCGACCTGCTGCGGTTGCAGACGCTCCTCGAGATCAAGGTTGTCGTTTGCGCCCTTCTTGCCAATCAGGTCGTTGATTTCGGTCAGGGTGAATCCGAGCTTCTTCCCCTGCAGGATCATCTCCATGCGCGCCCGATCAGCGCCGCGATAGAGGCGGAGACTGCCTTCCCGGCGCGGCGCGAGGAGGCCGCAACTCTCGTAGAACCTCAGAGCGCGGAGACTGACGCCGTAGAGCTGTGACATCTCGCGGATCGTCAATTCCGCCTGTCCTGCTCCTGTCGCGGCGCAAGGTTCCCCTGCGGGCGCTGCGGCGGCTGCACGGGCTGAAATACTGAGAGACGACATCTCGCTCATGACCTTTCCTTTCGGCGGCGCCGTTGCGTTCGCGCCGCTCAAACTCACGCGTTGCAAATTCGCGTGCGCCGGCGCAATTCGGCAATCGACAAATTTGTGGAGCCTCGGCCGCAACCGTCTCCGATCCCTCTCCCGCAAGGCCCGCGAGGGGGGAAAGGTTTCCGTCACGTAAGCCTCACGACCTCGCCCGTCCGCATGCTCTCATCCGCCGCGAACACGATGCGCAGCGAGTTGATCGCATCGGCCCGATGGTCGGCGAGGCCGACCTCGCCGCGGATCGCCTTCAAGAACAGCCGCTGCTCGCGCTCGCAGAGCTCCTGGTGGCCAGGCTCCTCCGCGGTCGATTCGATCGTGTCGGCCTCCACGAAGGCGCCCTTCGCGTCGAGTGCGGCGTGGTGGATGCGCAACGCATTGGTCTTCGTGTGCGCATTGTGGTCGGACGATTTGACGCTTCCGCCCGCCAACTCGCTCGGCGACGATCGACACCGATCCTTTCGGGCCGATCATGTCCTTCACGAAGAAGGCGGTTTCGCTCATCATTGGACCCCAGCCGGCCTCGTACCAGCCGACCGAGCCGTCGTCGAAGACGATGTGCAGATGGCCGTAGTTGACCATGGAGTCCGCGATCTCGTCGGTGAGCCGCGCCCCGACCGCATGCACCGCGACCGGCTTCGCCCGGGTGACCTGGCACATGACGTCCACGTAATGGACACCGCAGTCGACGATCGGCGAGGTCGAGCGCATCAGGTTCTTGTGCACCTCCCAGAACGAGCCGGACGACTGCTGGTTGAGGTTCATCCGCATGACGAGCGGCTTGCCGAGCGTGCGGCCGATCTCGACGAAGCGCGCCCACGACGGGTGGACGCGCAAAATATAGCCGACCAGCAGAGCCTTCCTGGCGACCTGCGCCTCGGCCACGACGGCCTCCGCCGCCGCCAGCGTGTCGGCCAGCGGCTTCTCGCAAAACACGTGCGCCCTTGCCGCCAGCGCCTCGAGCGCCATCGGCGCGTGATGCTCTGTGTAGGATGCAATCGCGACGGCGTCTGGCTCGAGCGCCTCGAGCGCCTCGCCGAGAAGCTCGAAGCGCGGCACGTCGGCGAATTCCTCATCGAGGTCATGCCGCGCGGCGGGGTTGCGGGTGCAAAGGCCCACAAGCTCGAAGCCGTCGATCGCCTTATAGGCGCGAGCATGGCTCGTCCCCATCGTGCCGAGCCCGACGACCAGAACGCGCTGCGGTCTTGGTTCGATCATCGCCTCCTCCCTCTCGCCTGATTGACTGCGCGCTGCTCACTCGTTGAACGGCCTGCATAGCACGACGGTGGCCGGCGCAGGAGAGCCGGATAGCAGCGGCCAAGGCCACCAGGGCTGCGATCGATTGGAGTCGGAAGCCGACCGAAACTTGGTGCTGCTCCGCGAGCGGGCTATGCTGCCAAAAGGGCCGCTCATGACCAATTCCATAGGGGAAATCCGGTGAAGATATTCAATAAAAAGAATTTGTCTGCGATGGCGCTGACGCTGGCGTTTTTGGCGTCCGTCTCCATCCGCTGTCTCGACGCCATTCCCGCGTTCGCGGAGGCTCCGGCGACATCTCAGCCGGTTCAGCTTACCGCATCGGCCGTCGCGGTCGCGGATAAGTTCAGCGCCGACGCGGCCGAGCAAATCTTCAAGGAGGGCGGCAACGCCGTCGATGCGGCCGCGGCGATCGCGTTCACGCTCGCCGTGACCTATCCCGAGGCAGGCAATATCGGCGGCGGCGGTTTCATGACGATCTATATGAACGGCAAGCCCTATTTCCTCGACTACCGCGAACGGGCGCCGCTCGCGGCGACGAAAAACATGTATCTCGACGACCAGGGCAAGGTGATCGAGGGCATGAGCCTCATCGGCTATCGCGCCGTGGGCGTGCCCGGCACCGTCGAAGGCATGTGGGAGGCGCAACGCCGCTTCGGCAATCTTCGGTGGGCGCAAGTGCTGGCCCCGGCGATCAAATATGCCCGCGAGGGCTTCGAGGTCGACGCGCAATTGCAGCAACGCCGCGACGCCGCCGCGAAGGATTTTGCCGGCAAGACCAATTTCGACGCGTATTTCGGCACCCTCAAGCAGGGCGTCAACTTCACGCAGCCTGATCTGGCGGCCGTGCTGACGCGCATCTCCGATGAGGGCGCGGAAGATTTCTACAACGGCGAGACGGCGGACCTGATCGCCGCGTCAATGCGCGATCACGGGTTGATCACAAAGCGCGATCTGCGGGAATATCGGGCGGTCTGGAGACACCCCGTTCTCGCCGACTGGAACGGCTATCGCGTCATCACCGCGCCGCCGCCGAGTTCGGGTGGCGTCGGTCTCGTGCAGCTCCTGAAGATGAAGGCGGATTTGCAAGCCGACTTCCAGGGCGTGCCGCTGAATTCGGCGCAATATGTCCATCTCGACGCGGAAATCGAAAAGCGGGTCTTCGCCGATCGCGCGCAATATCTCGGCGATCCTGATTTCTACAAAGTGCCGGTCGCACAATTGACCGACGACGCCTACCTCGTCAAGCGCGCCGCCGAGGTCAACCAGAACGCGCCATCGGATACGAAGAGCGTTCAGCCGGGGCTCGGCGCGTCCATGCCCGAAAGAGCCGAGACGACGCATTTCTCGGTTGTCGACAAATGGGGCAACGCCGTGTCGAACACCTATACGATCAACGGCTACTTCGGGTCAGGCGTCGTCGCGGAGAGAACCGGCATCCTGCTGAACGACGAGATGGACGATTTCTCGGCAAAGCCGGGCGTCGCGAACATGTTCGGCGTCGTCGGCAGCGACGCCAACGCGATCGAGCCGGCAAAACGGCCGCTGTCCTCGATGACCCCGACGATCCTGACAAAGGACGGCAAGGTGTCGCTGGTGATCGGCACCCCTGGCGGCTCGCGCATCTTCACTTCGATCTTCCAGGTCATCAGCGACGTCTATGACTTTCACATGCCCTTGGCCGACGCCGTGGGCGCGATGCGCTTCCACCATCAGCTGCTTCCGCCCAACACGATCTTTTGGGAGCCCTACGCGCCGATCGAAGGCGAGCTCGCCAAACAGATCGAAGCCAAGGGCTATGTGTTGAAAGGGCAGGATTTCAGCGGCGACATCCAGGCCATCGAGATCAACGGCGATACGCCGGAAGCGGCGGCCGACCCGCGCGGCCGCGGAGTGACCCGGATGATACCTTGACGATCTTGTGAAGGAGCCGTCGCTTTCATCGTCCCCTGTCCTTCGCCGGGGACGGGAACCATGCAAAGTATGAAAGGAGGCAGGTCGAGCTCCGGTCTGATCGCTGCGGCGATTGGGTCTGCTTGGCGTGGTCGCTCTGCCTCGGTAGCTTTTCGCGCGGCGCTTTTCCATCTGGCGCCGCGGCCCGCCTCGGCCTCGCCATCGCGACAATCTGATCCATGCGGGGAAAGCGGCGCGCCGCACGGCGGGAGCGTCAGGAACGGGCGGAGAGCGGACCTTTATGCACCTGATTTTTGCACCGCGTAAGCTATTGATTTCATTGATGTCAATTCGAAAATCGGCAATTATACGGTTGACAAAGCCTATTATGGAATGTTTAAATGTGGGCCGACAGGCCGGCGCGCTACGAAAAGAACTGCCGTTCAAACTCCGACAGGATGTCTTGGACGGCATTCGCCATCTGCATGAATACAGCCGTGACAGGCTGACATTTAAATCCCTCAAGCTGGCTCAGCGCTACGTGAAAGGTCATCTGAATGTCGCCGTCGAATTCAGACGCAGCGGGACGGTCGAGAGCTACGAGGCCGTTTTCAGCAGGCTCCCATTTGGGAGTGTCAGTATAAAAACCACTGGAGGCATCCTTAATGACAAGTCGCCTTGCGTGGATTCCATAGCGAGAAACAGCCATCCCGATCGGGATCAAATCCCGGTGCTTTTTGGTCCTACTGAGTTCATCAAGGCCGAAGATCAGATTGTTAGGTCCCTTATATGGCTTGATTTTTCTAAGGAAGGTCGCCAATTCGGGACACCGCCTCTCTATTTTTCGCTTTTTCATCTCTCTTTCAAAACCGTTCTCAGTATCTTCAACCAGGAAGAGGAAAAAGTCAGCCTTTTCGGCATGGAAAGTCCTTGCGACCGCGACCGCCGCGTAATCCAAAGGCTCGCGCAAATCGGCAATGATCCTAGTCGAGTGCCGCAGCCAGACGTTGGGAATGGGCTGGGTCAGCACGAAACGGTGAAGTATGCGGCCGGGCTTCGAAATCGAAATCAAGGAAAGAACGATAGGGCTTCGCAGCGAAGAAGCTTCTGATTGCCCTTTCGAGATCACCGATCTCGCCTTTGGCCCATTCTAGGCGTAACTTCGCGTCGAATAGCGGAGATGCGTTCATGGAAGAGGCCGATGAGAAGCGACTAAGCCGCATTGCCAGAAAAATGCTGGCGACGTCTCCAAGGCCGCAAAGTGATATGAAGCTCGGAAAGCGTAAGCCGAAAGTGGACGAACGCGCCGCCAATTCAAAAGAGGTTCAACGCCCGCGCGAATTCAGGCTGATACAACGCGGCTTGTCTTATAGACGCCAGTTCCCGGCTGGCCGTCCTGCCCGACGATCCGATCAAATGCCAGTTGATCGGCGCTGCTGCCTTGATGTTCGGCCGCCGCCGTAAGGTTGAGAATATCCGCAATTTGGCTTCGGTGCGCCGGCTCCCACTTATCGTCAGAGCGCATAAGCCCGATCGCAATCGCCAATTCCTTATATCGCATGGTCCGGTCGGTAACGCTCAAGGACCGAAGCACGGCCGCGGTGGCGCGAGCGAAACTCAGCCGATCTTCAACTGTTAAGGACTTCATTTTTTCTTTCTCTTCGACATCGAGGTTGAACAGAAACTGGTGTGAATAACATGGTATTAGAGCTAAGAGTTAACTTCGCGTCGGCTGAGGACTTTCGTAAGTTTCTTGCTCATACATCGGAGTTATACGGACCGCCGACGGAGGCCAAGGCAGAAACCAAGCGGAGTTCCCATCAGACGAAGGGAGAAAGACGCCGCCAGCATCGCGAAAGCCGTTAATGACTGCTAAAACATCTCCGTTCTCTATTGTGAAAGTGGCGTTTAGCTGTATCGCGGCACCTTCTGGGTAGTTGTCTTAAATCCAATGAAAGTGACAACGACCGGTGCATCGGGCGCTTTCGCAGCTTTGTAATCAGCCAGCGAGACAATTGTCGGTGGCTCATTATTTGTCATTTGGAGCGTCCCGCCTAATCCGTTTCATCCAGCAAAAAATATCTTGACTTGCTGATATGAATGTTTTCGGCTCAATCAGCGGCATAGTAAGTCAGGCGCTTGCCTTCCGTGCCCTTATGATTTGGCAACTCGCTCCGTATCCTCAATTCCAAGCCCCGAGCGATTAGATAGCGGAAATCGAACTGGAAGATAGCGGCCAAGATGCGCCTCGCTAACACTCTGATAAATGACCGTAAATTCCGCGCTTGAGGATGCTGTAGTAATTCTCGCTGACGTTTATCGAAACCGTCCGGTCGGTTGTCCTGCATAGTAGGCATATTCCCCGCGGCTGTGGTCGACCGACTGATGCGAGGCGAATTCGCGGCCGAGCTTTGTGTAGACGCCGAACTCGTCGGTCATGAGCGCGCTTTTGCGGCTCGGTTCTTGACGACGATATCCCTAACGAGTTTAGCGTTGACGTTGGCGACATGGAAGGACCGCGCGCGGCCATCGCGTTCGATCGAGTTAACGACCGCCTTCTTCGGCGCGGGCTCGCCATGAGCGCGGTTCTTACCCTTCCCGCCGACGTAGGTTTCGTCAATCTCAACGATCTTGCCTTCGCCGCCGAGCGGGCCGCCGTCTTCGTTCGGGTCGATCTCAGTCATGGCCTCGCGGATGCGATGCGCCATGAACCACGCCGACTGGTACGTGATCCCGAGCATCCGGTGAAGCTGATGCGCACTTGTTCCCTTCTTCCCAGCGCCCATGAGGTGCATCGCCATGAGCCATTTATTGAGCGGATTTTCGACCGCTCCATGACGGTTCCTACCGTAACGGTGAATTGCTCACGGCATTCATTGCACTGGTAGACGCCAGGGCGATGCTTCTTGCCGTGAAGGCTGCTTATCTTGGCCGGATCGCCGTTGCCGCAATGCGGGGGGCAGGCCGTTCGGCCAGCGCTGCAAACTCAAGGTATTCACGCGCCTTTTCAGGATCATGAAAGCGTGGGTCGGTGATTTCCATAACAGCCTCCGAATGCTATGTTTATCGCATAATTCGGTGGCTTTGTCAACCGTATAATTGCCGAAAATCTTGCAGGCCGTGCGAAAACTCGATGGGAAGCTCCGTACAGCCGTGCAGAGAGCGAATTTTCGTGATTTTTTCTGCTCTGCGCGGTCGTAGGCCGCGAAAAGCGGGCAGCGCCTAATGCGTCGCAGAGTTTTCGCATGGTTTGCTTGATTATTTGCACCACGCCGGGCAGCATCTCAGTTTGAAATTCGAAGGGCTTGAACTCACGCCCGCGCGAACTCAATCTGCCCTTTCGTATGCTGACAAGCGAACGGAGACGTGTTTTCAATATCGAGGCGCTCCAGGCACTTCCCCGGCCAAATAATGATGTTAGGAGATGGGGCTCGAAGTCTCGTGCGAAAAGCTCTTGAGGAAAAGTCCTTAGAGAAAGTGCGCGACTTGCTCATAGAGATCAAAGAGTGTCTGAACGTGATGAACGAGGCCGCCCACGCAGCAGTTCTCAACAGAGGAAGATAGCGATAATGCGTAGAGGCCCCAAAGGCGAGAAGCACCCTAGCCGATGTGATCGCGCGGCTCTTCAGCGCTTGGTCCTTCGTATCTGTCCAGGGGCGTGAGTCCTCCAATTCCTTGCCAGACGCGATGCGCATCACCTTGACGGCGTTGCTGATCACGTCGGCGCGGGTGCGCCTCAAGCCGCCGAGCGTGAAATTTCAAGGAATCGATGTACTAGTGAGCTTTAATGATTGCCTCTGCTTTTGATCTTACGCTGTCTGCCTTTCGACAGGCCGCCGTACCCCGCCATTCATAACAACATCGTTAAACGCACCAGCACCTTCGCCCCACCATTAATTCGTCAATTTGGGATAGCCCTTTGAAATTGCCCGAAGTTCTGGATTATCCAGCAGACCGAAGGCAACATCAATAGCGTGCTTTGCATCGCCTCTGCAGCTTTTGCGCTGCGCAACAAAAAGCCGCTCAAAAAGTATCGCGAATGATAAAACACTTCTGGGCTGTCAGGCGTCGCGCGAAAGTCGTTGGCGTGAGCAATCGACGCGCCAAACGCAAATATTACGCCTAAGAGCAGCTTTTTCAATTCCATCGTTCCATTATCTTGTTCTTCAATTCAGACAGTGGGATACCCAATTTTGTCCGCTGAGTTTTCTTAAGATCTGACATCGCGACAACCTTGCTATATGCCAAAAAGCGAACCGCCTGGCCTCATCCTCAGACGGGAACCGATGCGTTACGGAACGGCGACCGCCGTCACAAACCTAAACATGGAAGGGAGTTGGGGTAGCATCCGCAAATAAGTCGAACGCTCACTCCGTTTTCGGGCGCTTTTCCAAATCGCAGATCACTCATCAAAGGCTCTATATTTTACGCTAAGTATTAGCAGCGACATCGGAGTGGAGCGAGCGCTAGTCAAGCCCCTGAAACATTCAAACTGAGACGCAAAGCGGCTCCGGCCGGCGCCGCAAGGGGACACAACACAAAACGCGACGTGGCCCGCTCTGGCTGGTCGGCATCCGGACGACGCCTATTTGACCGTCGCGCCCGGCGTCATGCGCCGTAGGCCGTCGAGCCCCATTTCATTCGGCTGAGACTGCGCTCGGCCTCTGGCATGGCGTCTCGATACGCGGAGACATTGGGACACCAGCTCGCCGCCATGCTGCGAAGGCTGTCCACGTACGCCTCCCCGTGGCGCAGTGCGCGTTCGCCCGTGCGCAGGATTTGCGCTTCTCGTCGTCGGTCGGATCGTCGCGCCGGAGCGATTCCAGTTCATTCGCCTCCGCTATCTTCTTTGGCTTGAAACCACTTGTCAGCGCCCATACCGCGCCCTCGCAGGTGCTAAGAAAGTCGCGCTCGTCGGCGTCGTCGGTCGGATGCCGCAGGCTGAGGGCCCGCAAGGCTTTGGCGACCTGCATCCAAGTCGCATGTCTCGCCACCATCCACGCTGGCGCTGCCAGTACGTGGTTGGATCATTCAGCCAGTCCGCGTGCGCTCCGGACGACAGTAGCGCACTCGCGGCTAAGACCTCCGCTAGGAGAAGCGGTTTTTCATGTTCGCCGGGGCGCCGTGGCAGACGCACTTATCAGCCGAGCTAATTGTCCCGCTTGTTGGGAAGTATGATCGATACTCTCAATCCGGCCCCCCACCGCTTCGCTAACCATCTGATTTAACATAGTTGTCTCTGCGAGGTTCATTTTTGCCGCCCGGATATACTTCCAAGTGTCGAGCGACCCCGGTCAGACTATCTCGGCAAATAAAAATCTTGTTCATTGCGTCGACGGAAAGCAGTGCGTCTGCGAGAAATTTGTCAGCGTTCGCCAGTTCGACGTACCAGTTGCGGTTGCGATCATGCATGATATCAGTTTCCGCAGCGCGAGAGGCAAGCGTCGTTCGCCCGGAGGTGGTGTGTCTAAGCCTCTATTGCAAGCGGGCCAAGCGCGAAGCAGGGCTTGATGTTCGGCACGCCCGTCGCCCCGGCCCAAGGGACGCACTATATCTCAAAACTTCCCGTTTGTTGAGCCGAAACTCTCGATGCGAGTTTCCTGATTTCTGCACCATATTGAACGTCCGCAATGGGTCGATTCCGGCCCTCCAATCTCGGACCAAGAGGGCGCGCCATCTGGTTCGAATCCGAGCCGCGGCCCGCAGCCACGGCTCCGAACTCAGCCAATGGTTGTTCGTCTGTCCGCCAGGGTTGAACCGGGTTCGCTCGCGAACCGGGTCGCGCTCTGTCAGGGCACGGTCTGTTTCTCGCTCAGGCGCCGATTGGCCTTCGCCTCATGATCGGCGAACCGCAGGATTGCCGCGGCGGCTCATTGCGCATCGAGAGAGCGCGCCGAGCGAGGATGAAGCGGAGCCCGGCCAATAGAGGCTGATCGGCTCCGCGCATGGACCGCGCGGCGTTCGCCCGGGCGGCGAAGTCCGAGGTGCGCTCGAAGTCGCGAACGATCTCGGCGACGAAGCGTCCCGGAGGCTTGCCTTGGCGCGCGGCCTCGCGGCGGGTTTGCGTCGCCAATTCGCCGTCCATCGATTGGAGCGCCCAGCCCGCGACATATTCGTTGGAGCAGGCCCCGATAACCAAGCGCAACGCCATGAAAACCTCCACCCAAATCGCCGTTCCGTTTGCGCCGCCTCACCAAGGCCCTGAAGGGCGCGGCCGCCGACCGCGCCGCCGCGCTCACTCGAGCGCGGCCACAGAAGCCGCCGCGCGAGAGCGGACGCGGCTCGAAACCCTAACTCCGCCCCGTCTCGATCTCGACCAGCCGCAGGATCACGTCGGAATAGTCCTCGCCAGGCCTGCGCATGGCCCTCATGCGGTCGACGACGGCCGCCTCGACCTGGATGAAGCATTTGCCCCCGTCGCGCTGCATGGGCCAGCGAGCCGACCCCTTCGGCAGCGTCGAGGCGATGGCGTCATAGGCGCCTTCGGTGAGGACGAGGCGAATCGTCTCGGCCTGGGAGTTGATGCCGGCCAGGCGGTAATTTCAGGGCCGAAGCCGACCGTTTCTGTGAACGCCGCCGGGCTCTCCGCCTCGGGGCAGGCGCGTCGATAAGACCGAGTGGCAGGACAGGGCGCTGAACGCGAGGGCCTCGCGCCGGTAGAAGGCGGGGCGGCCGAGCGCCTCGAGCGCCTCTCCGCAGTTAGCGGCTCAATCTGGGCCGGATGCAATTATGAAAACCCAACAATTCCATGACAGTACCAAATTTGCTTTGCATTGTTCTCTTTATCAGAATTCTATCGCCTGACTGTTCTCTTTAGCCAAAGCCGTTCCCGCCGTTCGTCGCCCGGTCCCCGGGCTTGGGGCCCGGCGGTTCGCGCCCGAGTCAAAGGCCGACGCAGCGCAGCCGGTCGTCAGTCTTCCGACGCGTCGGCCGGAAAAGGCGCCGCAAAGGATTGAAAGAATTGAAATCAGTGACCGGAAATGGGATGCGCTCCGAACGCTTGCGTTCGCAAGATGCGGCCGGGCGACGCGGATGGCTCCGGCGGAGCCCTTCCCCCGCAGGGCATTACGGGCTGAACCGATCGCCCTGCTCGTCAAGCTCATGCAAGCGCCCAAGCGCCCGGAAATGGCGCCGCAACCCATTCAAAAGTTTCGGATTTGCGCCCGGAAATTGGATGACACCCAAACCTAGCCCCGTTGGTCGCAGGCGCCGCCTCGGGAGTTACGTTCCAGTGGGAAGAGCAGCAAATCCGGCGCTCGCGCAGGCGGGTTCGCGAACCTCCCGGATCAGCCCGCCGGCCTGTTCATCAGCCACTCGTGCGCCGGGTCGTTGTGGAACCGCCAGACGCGCTTCGGCCCCGCCATCACGTTGAGGTAATAGAGGTCGTAACCGTACGGCGCGCCGACCGGGTGGTATCCCTTCGGCACCAGCACGACGTCGCCGTCCGCGACCGTCAGCGTCTCGTCGAGCGAGCGGTCGTCGGTGTAGACTCGCTGAAAGGCGAAGCCCTGCGGCGGCTTCAGGCGGTGATAGTAGGTCTCCTCGAGATAGGATTCCTCCGGCAGCGCGTCGCGGTCGTGCTTGTGCGGCGGGTAGCTCGACCAGTTGCCGCCCGGCGTGATGACCTCGACGACCAGCACGCTCTCGGCCTCGGCGTCCTCGGGCAGGACGTTGCGGATGTGGCGCGCGTTGGCGCCCGATGCCGCGGGTCAGCGTGCCGACCTCGCTCGGCTCGATCACTCTCGCCTGGAAGCGCCCTTCCGCCGGCGCCGAGCACAGCGCAACCTCGCAGTCGGTCGCAGCTTCGATCGTCGCTCTGCTACGCGGGCGGCAGATAGACCGACCATGGCAGACCGTCGAATACGCTGGCGCGCTCACCGATCGTCCCGGAGTCGAAGCCTCCCGCGGTCACCCGCGCCCTGCCCGACAGGATGACGATGCAGACCTCCTTGTCGCCGGCGTCGAGCGAAGACGTCGCGCCCTGCCTCAGCGTCCGCGTCTCGAAGCCGACATAGCGCCAGCCGGCGCTCTCGGGCGTGATGCGGTGTCCCGACGCCGTCGGCGGCCCTGGCCGGATGAACGAGCAGTCTCGATTGCGCCATGACGGCCTCCTCAACCTGATCAGCCTCTCATCCCAGCCCCGCCTCCTTCAGCGCGGCGCGCAGATGGGCGACGCCCTTCTTGGCGTAGGGCAGAGCGGGAGCCTTTTTCGGGTCCTGTTCGGCTTCGAGCACGACCCAGCCCGAATAACCCTTCAGCGCCTGGAACACCTCGACATAGTCGATCATGCCGTCGCCCGGCGCGGTGTAGACGCCGAGATCCTCGCCCATGCCGAGGATGGAGTCGAGGAAGCTCCAGTCGCTCGCGTTCGATCGACGCATCCGGGCCTCGCGCACGTCCTTGCAGTGCACGTGTCCGATGCGCTCGCGATAGGCGTTCGCCAGCGCCGGCGGATCGGAGCCGCCCCAGCGGGCGTGTCCGGTGTCGAGCAGCAGGCGCACCGGCGGCTTCGTGTGCGCCATGAAGGCGTCGATGTCGCGCTCCGACTGGACGATCGTGCCCATGTGGTGATGATAGCAGAGCCTGAGGCCTTCGCCGGCGAGCCGCTCGGCGAACTCGGTCATCTTCGCGCCGAAGCCGGCCCAGTCGCCCTTGGCGAGTCGCGGGCGCTCGCGACAGCGGCCGCGAGCGGTCGCCGTGGATCGCGTTCGACGTCTCGGCGACGATGACGATGTCGGCGCCCGCGCCCTTCGTCATGGCGATATGGGACGCTGCGCCGCCTCGAACTCTTCGCGGGCGGAGCGCTTGAGCAGCTCGGTCGAATACCAGCCCGCCGATGAACGTCAAGTCGAATTCGGCGAGCTTGTCCCTCAGCGCCGCGCCGTCGGACGGCAGTTTGTGGCCCTTCTCCATGCCGACGACGCCCGCCTCCCTGGCCTCGGCGAGGCAGGTCTCGAGCGGCGTGTCGCCGCCGATCTCCTGCAGGTCGTCGTTGCTCCAGCCGATCGGGTTGGCGCCGATGCGAATGGCCATGTCAGTCTCCAACGCGCTGGCTCTCCCGCGCCTTCTCATAGTCCCGGCGGGCGGCCCCCACTTCCGCCCGGCTCGATACGGCGGGAACGGCGACGTCCCACCAGAAGCCGCCCGCGTCGGTCGACCCGGCCGGATCGGTGTCGATGACGATGACCTGGGTGTCGTTCGCGGCGCGCGCCGCCTTGAACGCGGCCTCGAGCTCGGCGATCGAGGCGACCTTGACCGCCTCGGCTCCCATCGAGCGCGCATGGGCGGCGAAGTCGACTTGCGGCAGGACCTCGTGCCGGGCATCCTTCAAGAGGTTGTTGAACGGGGCCGCCGCCGGTCGCCTTCTGCAGGCGGCTGATGCAGCCGAAGCCGCCATTGTCGAGGACGACGATGATCAGCTTTCTGCCCAGCATGACCGAGGTCGCGATCTCGGAATTCAGCATGAGATAGGAGCCGTCGCCGACCGTCACCACGATTTCGCGGTCCGGCAGCGCCATCTTGACCCCGATGCCGCCGGCGATCTCGTAGCCCATGCAGGAATAGCCGTATTCGACATGGTAGCCGAGCGGCGCCCCGGCCGCCAAGCTTGTGCAATTCGCCCGGCAGGCCGCCCGCGGCGCAAACCACGACGTCGCTTCTTTCGCCCGATGCGCATCAGCGCGCCGAGCACTTCGGCGTCGGTCGGCAGGGGCGCATTGGTCGGAGCGATGTAGCGGGCGGCGGTCGCATCCCAGTCGGCCTTGGCCGCGGCGGCGGCGTCGGCCCAGGCGCGCGGCGCCTCGCCAGTCGCCGAGCGCGGCGTCGAGCGCGGCCAGCGCGACGCGCGCGTCGCCGACGACCGGCACCGCCCGGTGCTTCGCTGCGTCGAACGGCTGGACGTTGATCCCGATGAACCGGCGGTCCGGATTCTTGAACAGGGCCCAGGAGCCAGTCGTGAAATCCGCAAACGCGTGCCGACGCCGACGATGACGTCCGCTTCCGCGGCGAGCGCATTGGCGGCGCCGGTGCCGGTGACGCCGATCGCGCCATGGCCAGCGGATGGTCGGCGGGAGTCGCCGACTTGCCGGCCTGGGTCTCGCCGACCGGAATCCCGCGGCTCGCGCAGAAATCCATGCAGCTCGCCGCTCGGCGTCGGAATAGAGCACGCCGCCGCCGCATGACCAGAGCGGCCTCTTCGCGCGCCTGCAACAGGGCGGCGGCATCCGCCACCTCGCGCGGGTCGGGAGCGACGCGGCGCTGGCGGTGCAACACGCTCGCTCGAAGAACGTCTCGGGGTAGTCGTAGGCCTCCGTCTGAACGTCCTGGCAGAAGGCGAGCGTCACCGGTCCGCATTCGGCCGGATCGGTCAGCACGGCCATCGCCCGGTTCAGCGCCGGCACGATCTGCTCGGGCCGCGTGATCCGGTCGAAATAGCGCGACACCGGACGGAAGCAGTCGTTGGCGCTGACCGTGCCGTCGCCGAACGCCTCGACCTGCTGCAGCACCGGATCGGGCCTGCGGCTGGCGAAGACGTCGCCCGGGAATCAGCAGCACCGGAAGGCGATTGACGTGCGCCACCGCCGCCGCGGTGACCATATTGGTCGCGCCGGGGCCGATCGAGGTCGTGCAGGCCATCATCCGCTTGCGGCGCGAGGCCTTGGCGAAAGCGATCGCCGCATGCGCCATCGCCTGCTCGTTGTGGGCGCGGTAGGTCGGCAACGCGTCGCGCTCGGCGTAAAGCGCTTCGCCGAGGCCGGCGACGTTGCCGTGGCCGAAAATGGCGAACACGCCCTCGAAGAGGCGGCTGCTTGCCGCCGTCGATCTCCACCTTCTGGGCGGCGAGGAAGCGCGCCATCGCCTGCGCGGCGGTCAATCGGACCGTTTTCATTCGCGTTCCTCGAACAGGTCGCGCACGCGGCGGCGTGATGCGCGCGGGCTTACGTCATATGGGCATCGGCGAGGCGCTTGCCGCGCCTACCTGCAAATCACTGTTGCCGAGGCTTCGATCGCCGCGTCGACATCCCCCGTCCGACATCAGACGCCTCCTGTCGCCTCCCGCCACAGCGCGCACAGACGCGCGAAAGCGCCCGCCATGCGCTCGATCGCTTCGCGGTCGCCGATGCGTCCGGCGAACCATTCCGCCGCCGGCTCGACGAAGATCGTACGGCCGACCGCGAAGCCTTTGACGACGCCACAGTGTCGCGCGACCGCAAAGGCTTGCGCAAGATCCTCCTCGGGCGCTTCGAGCCCGAGCAGAACGACGCCGCGACAGAACGGGTCTCCGTCGTTAACCGCGCGCTCAACCGCGTCCCATGCGGCGCGCGAAGGCTGACCCTCGAGCTTCCACCAGTCCGGCTTCACCCCGAGGGCGTAAAGCCGCTCGATGACGCGGGCGCTCGTGTCGTCCTCGAACGGCCCCGTTCCTGCTCGCGATGATCTCGATCAAGAGCTCGCGGCCCGAGCGTGCGGGCGGCGTCATACAGGCGCAGAAGCTCGCGCTCCTGCCGCGCCTTCAGCTCCGGCGGATCGTCGGGATGGTAGAAGCAGAGGCACTTGATCGTATGGGCGACCGGCCATTCCTGGAGCTTGGCTCCGAGCGAGCCGCCGAATTCGAAGTCGAGCGGGCGGGAGCCCGGCTCCTCGACCGGCCGGCCGATCCAAAAGCCATCATCCAAAGCGCGGAACAGGGCCTCACGCCCGTATTTGCCGTCGAGGAGCATGCCGTAGCCCGGCCGTCCCGCGGCCACCTTCGCCGCCGCCTCGACCGCAAGCAGCTTGAAAGCCGAGATGCGCTCGCGCGGCGCACCGGCGTCGTCCGCGATCTTCTCCAACTGCGCGCGGTGGTCGATGGCGAGGGCCATGATCGTCGGAGGCTGAGGCCGCCGCGTCGTCGCCCAATGGATGTGGTTCAGCGCCTCGTCGTGGCGTAAGGCGCGGTGGGGCGAGCCGCGTTCGAGAAACCGGCTGAGCTCGGTCCAGGTCGGGTATTCGGCCGAACACAGGAGCCGCGACACTGCGAAAGCGCCGGCCGCGTTGGCGAAAGCGCAGCAGGTCTCGAGCGGCTCGTCGCGCAGCCACCCGCGCAGGAAGCCGGACATGAACGCGTCGCCAGCGCCCAGCACGTTATAGACTTCGACGGGAAAGCCCGGCCCCTGGATTCCCTCGTCCAGGCTTTCGGGAATTTCGCCCGGAAACACGACGCATCCCATCGGGCCGCGCTTGAGCACGAGCGTCGCGGCGGTCGCGGCGCGCACGGCCCTCAGCGCCGCGAGCGGATCGTCGGCCCCGCCCGCGATCATCATCTCCTCCTCGGTGCCGACGATGAGATCGCATTGCGGCAGGATGGAGCTGAGGCTGCGCGTCACGTCGCCCGACTTGATATAGCGCTCCTCGCCCGCCCCGTGGCCGCCGAGCCCCCAGAGGTTCGGACGATAGTCGATGTCGAAGGCGATCCTGCCGCCGGCGGCGCGCGCGAGCCGCATCGCCTTCAATTGGGCGGCGGCCGTGTTGGCGCGGGCGAAATGCGTGCCGCTGACCAAGATCGCTTTGGCGCTTTCGATATAGGCCGGATCGATGTCGCTTTCGTCGAGCGCGCCGTCGGCGCAGTTGTCGCGATAGAAGATGAGCGGAAAGGTCTTTTCGTCGCGGACGCCGAGAAGCACGATCGAGGTCAGACGCAAAGGATCGGTATGGATTCCGGACACGTCCACCCCTTCGCGGGCGCATTGCTCGCGGACGAAGCGGCCCATGTGCTCGTCGCCGACCCGGGTGATCAGGCCGCTCTTGAGCCCCAAGCGCGCGCCGAGCCGATGGCGATGTTGGTCGGGCAGCCCCCGACCGCCTTGGAGAAAGCTCGCCATGTCCTCGAGGCGGCCGCCGACCTGGACGCCATAGAGGTCGACCGAGGAGCGGCCGATGGTGATGACGTCGAGGCGGGGGTCGGACACGGCAAGCCTTTCCGTTCAGGGCTCGATCGGCGCATCGCCTGCGCCGACGACGTTCTGGTCGAAATCGATATTGGCGCCGGTCATCAGTCCCGATTCGTCCGAAGCGAGATAGGCGCAGGCGCGGGCGACCTCCTTCGGATCGATGAGCCGTCCGAATGGCTTCGTCTTCGCCGCGGCCTCGAGCCAGCCATCCTGGGCGCCATGATAGGTCTTCATGATGCGGTCCTCGCCAGGCGTCGACATCCAGCCGATGTTGAGGCCGTTGACGCGGATGCGGAACTTGACGAGCGCGTGGGCGACGTTGCGGGTCAGTGTCGCGAGAGCGCCCTTGGAGGCGCAATAGGCTGCGATGAAAGGCTGCCCGCCGTGGCGCCGACATCGACTGGATGTTGACGATCGCGCCGGCGATCTTCTCCCGTCGCATGATGCGGACCGTCTCCTGGATGAGGAAGAACGGCGCCCGCACGTTGACGTCGAAGATCTCGTTGTAGCGTTCCTCGGTCGTGTCGAAGATGTCGCCTCGGTCGGTCAGCGCCGCGGCGTTGACCAGCACGTCGACCCGGCCGAACCGCCTGTCCGCCTCGGCGATGACGTTGCGGCAATCGGCCACCTTGGCGAGATCCGCCTTGACGAAGACCGTCGGGCATCCGGTCGCGGAAATCTCCTTCGCCACCCGCCCGCCGTTCTCGGCGTTGCGCCCGCAGATGACGAGGCCTGCGGCCCCGCGTTCGGCGAAGAGCCGCGCGATCGCCTCGCCGAGGCCCTGGGTGCCGCCGGTCACCACGGCGATCTTGCCAGCGAGATTGGCCGGGCCGCGATAGGCGTCGCGCGCGGCCTCGGATGCGGTATGGCGACCATGGGCAGTTTCTCCCTCGGGTCATGTTAGCGAGCGGCCATCGACCGGACGGAATAATGAAACAAAAATTCTATTCCCAAGTCAATATGGAACGGATATTCTTTTTCGGATTCGTTCGTCAAGGCCGCGAAGGAACGGCGCAACGCCCCGCCCCGGCGGCGAGGACGGTCTCAGGGCCAAATTCCTCGCCGACGGGGCCTCTCAGTCCCGGACGAGCAAACAACGCGTCGCTATCAGCTGACCGGTTATTAACATAACCAGCAGGTGGCCGGCGCCTTGCGCGTCGCCGGCCAAGGTCCTATAGGCGGCGCCGGGCCAATCGGAACAGGGCATGGCGCAGGTGCAGGAAAGACGCCCGGCCTTGAACCGGACGTCCGGCAGCGCCCCGCGCCCCCCGGATCCCGACCGTTCGATCGCGCGCTTGATCGCCGCCGTCGAGTCGCCATCGCCGTACGTTGCGACGCATCGGGCTGACGGCGAGCGTCTTCATCGTCGCCGTCTCTCTAACGATTTTCGTGCGAACGCTGCTTCGCATCGACGTCAACAAATTCAAGGCGGCGATCGCGGCGACCGGCGGCGATCAGATCACGCTCGCCTTCGCATTCACCGCCCTGAGCTATCTGGCGCTCACCGGCTATGACGGTCTCGCGTTGAGGCATCTCGGGATCAAGGTCCCCTATTGGCTGACGGCGCTGGCGTCATTCGCGAGCTACGCCGTTTCGTTCACGTTGGGCTTTCCGCTGGTGACGGGCGGGGCCGTCCGCTACTGGCTCTATGCGCCCGCAGGGCTGACGGCGGGCAAGATCGCCAGTCTCACCATCGTGGCTGGCGTCACCTTCTGGCTCGGCATGGGCTTCATCGTCGGGTTCGGCTTCATCTCCGCGTCCGACGCCGTGGCGGAAATCGATCACTTCGACCCGCTCGCCAATCGCCTGATCGGTCTCAGCGCCATCGCGGCGTTGATCGTCTATCTGGCCTGGGTGGGCACAATGCGATGGCGGCGCACGCCGATCTTCGGCAATTTCAGGTTGCCGGGCCCTCTCCTCACCTTGGGGCAGATGGCGCTCGGGATCATCGACGTTTGCTCCGCCTCCGCCGCCCTGTACGTCCTCCTGCCGAAGGGCTCGGCGATCGGCTATCCGACCTTCGCCACGCTCTATTCGTTCGCCGCCATGCTCGGCATCGCCAGCCATTCGCCCGGCGGCCTCGGCGTGTTCGAGGCGACCATTCTCCAGGGAGTGGGCGGCAACAGCGCCGCGGTGCTCGCCTCGCTTCTGCTTTTCCGCGGCATCTATTACGTCGCGCCCTTCGTCGGCGCGATGGCGCTTCTCGGCGGCGTCGAAGCGACACGGCGCTGGCGCTCGATCCGTGAAGCCATGTCGGCGCCCTCGGACGAGTGACGAATCCTCCGAATGAGCGACGCGGAAGCCGTCAAACTCGAGACTTCTGATCCGCTCGCCGTTCGCAGCGAAGCTCGTCGAGGCCATGCCGGAGCCGGCCGTGATCGTCGGGCCGGACGGGCGCGCCGCCGCGGCCAACCAGCCCGCGCTCCTTCTCCTGCACGGGCTCAAGGTCGGCGAACCGTTCGTTCTGGCCCTTCGCGCGCCGGACGTCGTCGACGCGCGGCGGCGGGTGATGGCCGAGCGGCGAGGTCGAACGGGTTCAATGGAGCGAGCGGGTGCCCGTCGAACGGCTGTTCGACGTCTGCGTCGCCCCGCTCGCGACCGCCGACAACACGGTGGTCGCGACCCTGCTCACCCTGCGCGATCTGACCGAGCTCCGGCGAGCGGAGCGCATGCGGGTCGACTTCATCGCCAACGCCAGCCACGAATTGCGCACGCCGCTCGCCTCGCTTCTCGGCTTCATAGAGACGCTGCAGGGCTCCGCCCGCGACGACGCCAGGGCGCGGGATCGGTTCCTTGCAATCATGCGCGAGCAGGGCCGGCGCATGGCCCGGCTGATCGAGGACCTGCTCTCGCTCTCGCGCATCGAGCAGAAGCAGCACGTTCGGCCCGAGACGGCGGTCGACCTCGCCCAGACCGCGCGCAGCGTCGTGGACGCCCTCACTCCGATGGCCAAGGACGTCGGAGTCGAAATCCGCCTCAGCGCGCCGGAGGCGGTGCTGGTGACTGGAGACCGGGACGAACTGCTGCGAGTGGCCGAGAATCTGATCGAAAACGCGATCAAGTACGGGGTCCGGCCGGACCACGACGAAGCCCGGCGCGTCGACGTCTCGGTCGAAACGACCGAGAAGGAAGCAACCCTCACGGTGCGCGACTACGGCTACGGAATCGCGCCTGAACACCTGCCCCGGCTCACCGAGCGCTTCTATCGTGTCGACGCCACACAAAGCCGCGCAAGGAACGGCACCGGACTCGGCCTCGCCATCGTCAAACACATCCTGACTCGCCATCGCGGAAAGCTGACAATCACCAGCCGCATCAACCACGGCTCGACCTTCGTCGCGAGCGTCCCGCTGCACACGAAGAAGGGATAGCCGTAGACTGACTCCGCAAAGCGGCGGAAACCCCTGCGCGAACAGAGGCGAAGGACCGGGCGCCAGGAAAGCTCGACGAACGCTTGCGCCTCGGACGGCTCTGGCGCGTTCGCCGAGACGAGGAATTCTCCCTGCGAGGAGACGCGCCGTATTTCGACTACAGCTTCCAACCCGGCTGTGGCTTGACCTCGAAATGGCCTGCTCGCCTCCTTGACCGTGTCTGCGCACGCGAATTTGACTTTGCTTCTGCGACGACAAACCTCCGGCTCGCGAATGGCCAGCGCTCGCTGATGGACTGCGCCAGCGTCAGAGAAGCGCGGATGGCGGGGCGACGCCAGCCTTGGCGGCAAAGTTCGCCAACTCGCTCCAAGTGACCGGGTCGACCGGGATTCCCTCGGCCAAACGGCGGCGCCGGCTTCGAAACTCGGGCTCGCCGGGATAGAGGACTTCCGACGCGCCGGGCCGCAGCCGCGACGACTTCATTAGTCGATCATGGCGCCGACCTTCGTCTTGAATTCGGAGAGCGGGGTCAGACGGCCGACGTCGATGGCCAGGTACCAGCAGGAGTTGCCGTGCCGTCCGTGACCGGGATTGGCGACGCCGCCGCCAGACAACCCGCCGGCCAGCGCCTCGACAATCATGCTCAGGGCATAGCCCTTGTGCCCCACCGTCCCGCCCATCGGGAGGAGGGCTCCGAGCGGCTCGCGGTAGAGCCGCCAAGGGTCCGTCGTCGCCTCGCCGTCGTGATCGATGAGCCAGCCTTCCGGTACGGGCTCGCCCTGATTGCGACGCCAGCGGACCTTGCCCTCGGCAGCCGCAGAAGTGGTAAAATCCGCCATGAAGGCCGGCTCCCGGTCGGCCGGGAAAGACATCGAAAACGGATTCGTGCCGAGACGGGGATCGATGCCGCCGAACGCAGCCACCGTCGGGGCCATGCCATTGATGTTGACGCAGCCGATCCCCGCCATATTCTGGGCCGCGGCCATTCCGGTGTAGTAGCCGACACGGCCCATGTGGTTGCTTTTGCGCACGGTGACGCAGCCGACTCCTGCATTTCGCGCTTTGGCGATGGCAAGCTCCATAGCGAAGCGCGAACAGGGTTGCCCGAACCCCCAATGGCCGTCCACCGTCGCCCAAGCCTCGCCTTCGGCGACAACCTCGGGGCGCGCGCCAACGTCGATCAGCCCGCTTTCAACCTTTTCCAGATACTCCGGCCCCGCGCATGATGCCGTGGGAATCATGGCCGGTGAGACTGGCCTCGACCAAATGGCCGGCCACATCGGCCGCATCGGCGGCTGCGGCGCCGTTCTTGACGAACAAGGCCGTGAGATAATCCTGCGTCGACTTCGCAGCGACGCGAATTGAAGAAGGAACGCTCGTCATGCTCCAGGCTCCGCAGATCAACCCACATATGGGTCGCTGGCGATAAGCCCGCTCAAACCGGCAGTGTTTTCGCAATCGGTCTTACCTGAACCGAGCCTGGCGCCGCAGCCGCCGGCGGCCCCGGAGCGTGCGTCCCTGACCTCAGCTAGGCCATGCCGCCATCGATCGGCTGGAGGGCGCGTTAGGCCGGATCGACGGAATCTCCGGCTGGTCGCCTACTTCGGAGAAGAAGCAGCTGCGGCAATTCGGAGGCCTCGCGGCCAGCCAACACGGACGGAGAGTTGTCATTGCTGCTCAGCGAACGCACCCTCCCGTATCTTCCGCCGGAAATCGCTCGGCCCCGCTACGACCGCCGCGCGGCCAAGGTGGGGATCGTCCATTTCGGCATTGGCGCCTTTCACCGTGCGCACCAGGCGGTCTTCAGCGACGCCCTGCTCACCGTCGATCCGACGGAACGTTGCGCCACTGTTGGGGTCTCGTTGCAGAGTCAGCGGGTCCGCGACGCCTTGGCCCCGCAGGATTATCTCTATTCTGTGGCGCTCCGCGATAGAGACCGCCGGGAAATCCGGATCATCGGCTCAGTCAAGAATATCCTGATCGTCCCGCGCGATTTAGAGCGTCTGTTCGCGCTGCTCTGCGAGCCGACCGTCGGCGTCGTGACGATGACGGTGACCGAGAAAGGGTATTGCCACGATCCATCGACCCGGCGCCTGAACGAAAATCACGAGGGCGTCCGGCACGATCTCTCGAAACCGACTACGCCGCGGACCCTGCCGGGCCTCCTGGTGGAGGCGATTCTGCGGCGCAGGAAGGCTGGGGCGCCTCCTTTCACGGTCCTGTCGTGCGACAATTTGTTGTCGAACGGCGACCTCAGCGCTCGGGTCGTCTGCGATTTCGCCGAACTGCGGCAGATCGGTCTTAGCGCCTGGATCGCGGACAATGTGGCGTTCCCGAACTGCATGGTCGACAGGATCGTGCCGGCCACCGCCGACGACGACCGCCGCGAAATCGCGGACGCCCTCGGTCTCGAGGACGCCTGGCCGATCGTGACCGAACCTTTCGTCCAATGGGTCATCGAGGATCGGTTCACCGGGTCCCGTCCCGCCTGGCAACGGGTCGGAGCGCAGCTTGTCGCCTCGGTCGAGCCATTCGAGCGCATGAAGCTCAGGCTGCTGAACGGCGCGCACTCGATGCTCGCCTATCTCGGCTACCTGGGAGGCTACCGGCTCATCGCCGAGGCGATCGAGGATCCGGCCTACGCGCGCCTGATCCGCGAAATGTGGGCGGAGGAAGTGATCCCGACCCTCGAGCTGCCGGCGGGCGTGAACGTCGGCGCTTATACGGCCACGCTTCTGAAGCGTTTCGCCAACCCGGCGTTGCGGCACACCACCTGGCAGACCGCAATGGATGGATCGCAGAAGCTGCCCCAGCGCTGGCTCGGCGTCATTCGCGAGCGCCTCGGCGCCGGCGCTCCCGTTCGTCGGCTCTGCCTCGGGGTCGCGGCCTGGTTGCGGTACGGCGCCGGCGTCGACGAATTGGGCGAGCCTATCGACGTTCGCGATCCGCTGCGCGACGAGATTGCCAGGCGCGCCGGAGCAGCCGTGGCGGATCCGACCGGCTCGCTCCGGCGCTCTTGTCGTTGCGGACGATTTTCGGGGATGACTTGCCGGCGAACCCAGTTTTTGTCGCCAATGTCCAGGAAGCGCTCCACCGCCTCTCCCGCGACGGCGCTCGTCGCACCGTCGCCGAATACTAGTTTGAGCGCGCCTTGGCTTGAGGGAGCGCGGCAGTGCAGTTTGGAATTCAGGCGGGACGTCAAAATCCCGGCCGGGTATGAGGTGCTTCCATGTGGGCCGTCAGCGTGCGGGAGAAAAGGATAGGCGCAAACCAGCTCATTGCGAAGTCTTCGGGCCGAAATGTCCAGAGACTGCCCCGAGGCAGCGTCCGTTAACGATGTCGCGAGAAAGAGCGTTAAGAAGCCGAGCATGTTCTTGATTTGTTCAACAGCCTCGGCTACCGTCCAAAGAGGCCTGATCTCATTCTCGGAAGCGGTGAGGGGACATGAAGCGCTCGTCTTTCTGCTGGTGGCTCCCCAAGGCGATCCCCGTCCTGGTTCCCGCAAGGCGCGATTCTTTTTGCCAATTCTCGCGTTGCAAATTGGCATATTTTGGCGTATATAGTGCAAAATAGCAGGAGATCCGCTATGTCGACTCCTCGTCCCGCCGAGTCCAAATCCCTAGAAGATGTAGCCCCTGAAAACGCGTTGCGCGGCTTTTTCCTCATCATGGATGCGTGGAAAGTCAGGCCGGACGAGCAGCGCATTTTGCTTGGCTCACTCCCGGAGAGAACATACTACGCTGCCCGCAAGGGTAACGTGGCTCGCGTGCCTTCGGATATGCTTCGTCGGATCGGCTATATTGCTGGAATCTATAAAGCCCTCCAGATTCTCTATTCGGACCCGGGCTTGGCTGACGGCTGGGTGAAGCGCCCAAACAAAGCTTTTGGGAACAAGACACCGCTTGATCGTATGAAAGGCGGCGATGTGGTCGATTTGGCTGCCGTTCGTGGTTATTTGGACGCTGCGCGTGCGCCTTGGAGCTAGGATTGTCAGCACGGCAGGTGGAATGGCCGCAGGCTTGGCGGATTATTGCCTCGCGCTATCCCCCGATCCGTCTATTCGAACGTCTCACGCCTGATCCGGCAGTTTGGGATGCACTGATCGCGCTGGAGCAGCTCACCAACCCTCGCATCAGGGATGAGGTCGGCGACATTTCACTAGTGCCTCCCGACGAGCGCGTGAGCGGACCGGGCGCGAGTTATGTCATGGCGTCGTTCACTCACCTGAATCCAAAAGGGTCGCGGTTTAGCGATGGCTCGTATGGGGTCTATTACGCTGCGTCCGAGATAGAGACGGCAATCGCAGAGACTGTGTTCCATTTCGAGAGTTTCGCAAGGGACAGCGGCGATCCTCCGCGTACAGAGGATATGCGCGTCCTTGTCGGTGTCGTCGAGGCTGAGTTTGAGGACGTCGCCGCATTGGCGGAGCCGCAGCGCTCTCTCATTCTCGATCCGGTTTCGTACGTGGGGTCGCAGACCTATGCGCGGGCGCTACGTGAAAACGGCGTGAATGGTGTCGTGTATCCCAGTGTCAGGCGCGCTGGCGGTAACTGCATTGGGGCGTTTAGGCCGCGTGCGGTAGGGGCGCCGCGTCAGGAGCGCCATCTAAAGTACAAATGGGACGGGGCCCGAGTACCTGCCTACTTTGATTACCAAAACGACACTTGGATTGACATCAGTTGAAAGCGCGGCTTCCGGGCCACTCGACCTGCTCTGCTCCCCACGGTTCAATCCGTTCGGATGCCGCTCTAAGTCAAAGATGGTGGGGGAGGTAGGACTCGAACCTACGAAGGCTTAGCCAGCGGATTTACAGTCCGCCCCCTTTGCCGCTCGGGACACTCCCCCAGACGTCCGGCAAGCGAGGCTCGTGGACGAAAACGCCTCGGGCGGGCCGAGGCGCGCGAGGGCTTATGTTGCCTTGGCGGGCGGCGTGTCAACCGGAAAATACCCGGCATACCGCGCGCCGGGCCGCGCCGGCCTGTCGCGGGCCTCTCTCGCCTTGCGCAGCGAAGGCGCTTAAGACCGCGAGGTCGAAAATCGAAGCGAAAAGTCTTCCCCATGACCCGCAATCGGGATCGGCGCCGCCCGCCGCCCGCCGGCCGACACGAGGAGCGTCGGCATGTCGGTCCGGAAAAGGAGCAGCCGCATTCGCCGTCAGTGACGCCCGAGGCCGAGGCTCGACGCGAGCAGCGCGGGCCCGTCGTGCGAATCTATGGTTTCCACAGCGTCGAGGCGGCGCTGAGGACGCCGCGGCGGGAGCTCGTCCGCCTCTATGCGACGGCGGCGGCGGCCGAGCGGCTCAAGCCCGAGGTCGACGCGCGCGGCGTCGAGACGCGGGTCGTGAGCCTCGAGGAGATCGCCGCCCGCGCCCCGCGCGACGCCGTGCACCAGGGCGTGCTGCTCGAGGCGCGGCCGCTCGCGCCGATCGACCTTTCCGAGCTGCCGCCGAACGGCCTCGTGCTCGTCCTCGACCAGATCACCGACCCGCACAACGTGGGGGCGATCCTGCGCACCGGCGCCGCCTTCAGCGTGGACGCGCTGGTCGCCACCGAGCGCCATTCGCCGGAATTCTCCGGCGCGCTGGCCAAATCCGCCTCCGGCGGGCTGGAGCACGTGCCGATCTGCCCGGTGACCAACCTCGCCCGCGCGATGTCGGAAATGGGCGACATGGGCTACATGCGCGTCGGCCTCGATTCGGAAGGATCCGCAAGGCTCGACGATATCCCGCTCGCCCGCCCGCTCGCTTTCGTGCTCGGGCGCCGAAGGCAAGGGCCTCCGCCGTCTCACCCGCGAGCGCTGCGACGTCCTCGCCCGGCTCGACCTTCCCGGCGCGATCAAGAGCCTCAACGTCTCCAACGCCGCGGCGATCGCGCTCGCGCTGGCCTGGCGGCGCCTGTAGGGGTCGGCTTCAACCACCGCTCGAGCCAAGCAACCAGCCTCATTCCCCGACAAACGATTTCACGCTCTTCGGCGAGCCACGCGGCGTAGCGAAGCGCCTGAAGGACGTCCTCCCGATCGAGATAGGGGTAGTCGGCAAGCACAGCCTCGATGCTGTGACCCGCGCCGATCTGACCGACGACCATGCCTACGGTGACACGCAGACCGCGGATGCAAGCCTTGCCGCCCATGACTTCCGGATTCTGAGTGATGCGGTCGAGCTGTTCCATTCGCGCCTCGCCTAACCTGTCGCGCCTCCGTTCCAGCGAATTATAGCGTCTCAGGGCGAAATTTGCGGCCGAATCACTGTCCGCAGACATTTTGCCCACTGCGCCTAGCTTTGAACCCAGGGTGTCCGAAGGCGACGGCTTTCGCTCGATGTCGCCGCATGAGTGACCTCTTGTGCAGCCGGGCAGCGATCGCGCCTGCCGTCGCCTTTTTCGGGCTTTACAAGCGCCGCGGCAATCGGTTGATTGTCGCCGACAACCGGAGGAAGCGCATGCGCTCGGGCGATCGGCGGAGATGAGCGCCGACGACATTCTCGTCACCGAGGGCCTCTCCAAGAGCTTCGGCGACTTCAGCGCAGTCAGCGAGGTCTCGCTGCGGGTTAAACGCGGGACGATTCACGCCCTGATCGGCCCGAACGGCGCCGGCAAGACGACCTGCTTCAACCTGTTGACCAAATTCCTCGCGCCCACCGCGGGGCGGATCACGTTCAACGGCCGCGACATTACCGCCATGCGGCCGGCCGACGTCGCGCGTCTCGGCCTCGTGCGCTCGTTTCAGATCTCGGCTGTGTTCCCGAATCTGACCGCGCTCGAGAACGTGCGGATCGCATTACAGCGCAACAGGGGAGATTTGTTCGATTTCTGGCGATCGAAGTCCTCGCTCGATCCGCTCAACGCCCGGGCTCTCGAGCTACTCGACAGCGTCGGCCTCGCATCCTTCGCTCATTCGAGAGCGGGCGAGATTTCCTACGGCCGCAAGCGCGCGCTCGAGCTCGCGACCACGCTTGCGGTCGAGCCTGAAATGATGCTGCTCGACGAGCCGATGGCGGGCATGGGCCACGAGGACATCGACCGCATCGCCGCCCTGATCCGCCGCGTATCGGCAAACCGCACGATTCTCATGGTCGAGCACAACCTGCAGGTGGTCGCCAACCTGTCGCATTGCATCACGGTGCTGACGCGCGGGCGCGTGCTCGCGGAAGGCGACTATCGCGCGGTGTCGGAGAACGAAGAGGTGCGAGAGGCCTATATGGGGGCGGGGCATGCCTGATCCGGCGCAGCCGGCCGCGAGAGCCGAGGCGGTGCTTCGGGTCAAGGGCCTGCAAGCCTGGTACAACGAATTCGCACATTCTGCACGGCGTCGATCTCGACGTGCGCGAGGGCGAGGTGGTGACCCTGCTCGGGCGCAACGGCGCGGGCAAGACCACGACGCTGAAAGCGATCATGGGGATCGTCGGCAAACGCAGCGGCTCGATCACGTTCTTCGACCGCGAGCTCATCGGCCTGCCGATCGAGCGGATCGCGAGGCTCGGAATCGCGCTCTGTCCGGAGGAGCGGGCGATCTTCGCGAGCCTTACGGTCAAGGAGAACCTTTTCCTGCCGCCCTCGATCGCCAAGACCGGGGGCATGAGCCCGGAGCAGATCTACGCGCTCTTTCCCAATCTGCTCGAGCGGCTTTCGAGCGGCGGCGGCAAACTCTCGGGAGGGGAGCAGCAGATGCTGGCGATCGCCCGGATCCTGCGCACCGGCGCCCGCTTTCTCATGCTCGACGAGCCGACCGAGGGCCTGGCCCCGGTCATCATCCAGCAGATCGGGCGCACCATCGCCGAGCTCAAGCGGGCGGGCTTCACCATCCTCCTGGTCGAGCAAAACTTCCGCTTCGCCTCGACGCTGGCCGACCGCTTCTTCGTCATGGAGCACGGACGGATCATCGACGCCTTCGCCAACGCCGAGCTTCCGGCGAAGATGGACAAGTTGCACGAGACCCTTGGGGTGTGACGATGAGGACTCTCATGTGCTTGCCCTCATCCGGCCCTTCGGGCCACCTTCTCCCGCAAGCGGGAGAAGGGATCCGCTCCCCTCTCCCGTTTGCGGGAGAGGGTGGCCGCGCGAAGCGCGGCCGGGTGAGGGGAAAAAAGCCATGACCCTCTTCGGCCATCTCATCAGCTGGCCCCAGCTTTACGGGCAGCTTCTGATCGGACTGATCAACGGCTCGTTCTACGCGCTTTTGAGCCTCGGCCTCGCCGTCATTTTCGGCATGCTGACGATCGTCAATTTCGCCCACGGCGCCTTCTACATGATGGGCGCGTTCGGGGCGTATTTCCTCCTCACGCTCGTCGGCCTGAACTACTGGTGGGCGCTGATCCTCTCGCCCATCATCATCGGCGCGATCGGCGCGGTCGTCGAGCGGGTGTTCCTGAAGCGCCTTGCGGGCTTCGATCCGCTCTACAGCCTGTTGCTCACCTTCGGCCTCGCGCTCGTCTTTCAGGGCCTGTTCCAGAACTATTTCGGCGCCTCCGGCATGCCTTACACGATCCCCAAGCAGCTCAGCGGCGCCTACAATCTCGGCTTCATGTTCCTGCCCGTCTATCGCGGCTGGGTCATCGTCGCCTCGATGGCCGTGTGCTTCGGCACATGGCTCATCATCGAGAAGACGAAGCTCGGTGCGTACCTCCGGGCCGGGACGGAGAATCCGATCATGGTGCGCGCCTTCGGGATCAACGTGCCGCGCATGGTGACGCTGACCTACGCCTTCGGCGTCGCGCTGGCCGCCTTCGCCGGCGTCCTGGCCGCTCCGATCGAGCAGGTTCGCCCTGGCATGGGGGCGGACATCATCGCGGTCGTGTTCGCCGTGGTGGTGATCGGCGGCATGGGCTCGATCCTCGGCTCGATCGTGACCGGCTTCGTGCTCGGCGTCGTCGAGGGCCTGACTAAGGTCTTCTACCCCGAAGCGTCGAACACGGTCGTCTTCGTCATCATGGCGATCGTTCTCCTGATCCGGCCGGCGGGCCTGTTCGGAAGGACAGCCTGAGATGAGCGTGGAAGCCGTCGTCGCGGCCGACCTCACCGAGCGCAACCGCAAAGCAAACGCCATCGCCTTCGGCGTGATGGTCGCGCTGATCGCGATTGCGCCCTTCGTCGCCTATCCCTTCTTCATCATGAACGCGCTTCTCTTCGCCCTCTTCGCCTGCGCGTTCAACCTCCTGATCGGCTACGTCAATCTGCTCTCGCTCGGTCACGCGATGTTCCTCGGCCTGGCGAGCTATGTCTGCGCGCACGCGGCGAAGGTTTGGGGACTTGAGCCCGTCTCGGCGATTCTGTCGGCGTTCTGGCGGCGGGCGCGCTGGGACTTGTCACCGGAGCGCTCGCCATCCGCTCGAGCGGCATCTATTTCGCGATGATCACCGTCGCCTTCTCGCAGATGGTCTATTTCTTCTGCGTCGAGGCGCCCTTCACCCACGGCGAGGACGGCATCCAGGCGGTGCCGCAGGGCCGGGCGCTCGGCCTCTTCGACCTCTCCAATCCCTGGATACTCTATGTCTTCGTCGCGGTCGTGTTCCTGTTCGGCTTTGTTTCGATCCAGCGCATCGTCAACTCGCCGTTCGGCGAGATCTTAAAGGCGATCCGCGAGAACGAGCCGCGCGTCATCTCGCTCGGCTACCGTGCGACGCTCTACAAGCTCGCCGCCTTCACCCTGTCGGCGGCCTTTGCGGGCCTCGCCGGCGCGACCAAGGCGATCGTCGCCCAGAACGCTTCGCTCACCGACGTCGCCTTCGCCATGTCGGGCGAGGTGGTGCTGATGACGCTCGTCGGCGGCATGGGGACATTCTACGGGCCGGTCGTCGGCGCGCTGATCGTCGTTTCGATGCAGAACTATCTCGCCCAGTTCGGCGAGTGGGTGACCGTCATCCAGGGCGTCGTTTTCGTCGCCTGCGTGCTCGCCTTCCGCCGCGGGATCGTGGGGGAGTTGGCGGCGAGGGCGAAGATCGCGCTATGACGGGCGGCGGATGCCGGATAACGCCCGAAATCTTGATGCAACCTGGTCGATCGGCGATCGGGGCCCCGCGCCGTCGCTCGCGGCGCCACTGGTCATTTCTCCGCCGACCTATTCCTTGAACGCGGCTCGCACGGCGGCAACGAACGTTTCTGCCTGCTCCACGATCTCTCGAGCCTCGCCGAGTTCCACCGGGTCGCCGCCGTAATCGGCCACGTAGCGAAACGCCTCGGCATGCTTCAACAGGCGGCCTGCCTCCTTCGGCAAAGAACCGCCTTGACCAGACGGTCGCTGAATGCGGTGAGGACGCCTCGTGTGTCCTTCCAACATCGTGTCCCGCCGCAAGCAGCGCGGCACGGGCTGCATCGAACATGGCGCAATAGGCGCGGTTGCACGCCCCGTCCGCGTCCCCCACCCCATCCGGCCGGCTCCGCCGGCCACCTTCCCCCGAGCTGGGCCAGGAGGCGCGCGGCCTCCTCTGCTGGCGCGCCGCTGAGACGAGATGCGTCCCTACCGCGATAGACTTTTCCGCGCGAAACAGGGAATAACAATAACATTGCGCCGAGACGCGGCGGATTGGGTGATCCGGATTTGGTTGGATTGAAGGACATGAGCGGGCGGACGATTCTCGTCACCGCCTTCGAGCCGTTCGGCGGCGAGACGGTCAACGCCTCGTGGGAGGCGGCGCGCGTGCTCGACGGATGGCGCTGTGGCGATTGGGTCGCCGTCGCGCGGCGGCTGCCCTGCGTCTACGGCGCTTGCGTCGCGGAGTTCGTCGAGGCCTTCGAGCGCCTCGCGCCCGAGGCGGTGCTGATGACCGGACAGGCGGCGAGGCGCGCCGTCGTCTCGGTCGAGAGCGTCGCCCGCAACCGGGCGGGCGCCGCGAGACCCGACAATCGCGGCGTCGCCGGCGCCGCGATGACGCTTTCGGGTCCGCCGCTGCTGGAAGCGACCGTGTCGGCGAGCGATATTGCGCAAGCGATCCGGGCGGCGGGCCTGCCGGCGCGCGTTTCCTCCAACGCCGGCGACTACGTCTGCAATCATCTCTTCTACGGGGCGCTGAGTTATTTCATCGAGAAGGCGCCCGCGACGCCGGCGGTCTTCATCCATCTGCCGGCGAGGCCGGAGCAGACGCCGCGGCGCGCCAGCAGGCGCAGGCTCGCGACCGCTGACGCCGCCCGCGCGCTCGAGGCGGCGATCATGGCGATGGCGCAATTGGGGGCCCACGAAAACGAAATCGTTTAGCGAGCGCTTCGGCATTTCGGCCGCCGGGCTTGACAGGCGTCGCAGGCCGGGAAAGACTTGACCAATCGGTCAAGAATATCCTGGTCCGCCCGCCACGGCCCTCGGGGACACGCCATGACGATCGCCGCCAATCCGCGAAAACTCTCCGACGTCGCGCCGGGCCGGCTCGATCAGGCGACGATCAAGGCGAATTTCGCCGACCTCCATCCGCCGCTCACCCGCCACGAGGCCAGGGTCGAGGCCGATCGCTGTTATTTCTGCTTCGAGGCGCCCTGCCAGAAGGCCTGTCCGACCGGAATTGACATTCCGTTGTTCATCCGCCAGATCGCGGCCGACAACCGCGCCGGAGCGGCGAAGACCATCTTCGATTCCAACATCATGGGCGGCATGTGCGCCCGCGTCTGCCCGACCGAGACGCTGTGCGAGGAGGCCTGCGTCCGCGAGGCCGCGGAAGGCAAGCCGGTCGCCATCGGCCTCCTCCAGCGCTACGCGACGGACCCGGCGATCGAAGCCGGACAATCGCCTTACAAACGCGGCGCGCCGACCGGCAAGTGGGTCGCGATCGTCGGGGCTGGGCCGGCGGGTTTGGCCTGCGCCCACGCGCTCGCCGTCGCCGGCGTGAGGTCGACGATCTTCGAGGCGCGGGCCAAGCCCGGCGGCCTCAACGAATACGGCATCGCCGCCTACAAGACGATCGACGGTTTCGCGGCCAAGGAGGCAGCCTTCATTCTGTCGATCGGCGGCATCGAGGTCCAATACGGCGTCGCGCTCGGCAGGCATGTGAAGCTTGACGACCTGCGCCGCGACTATGACGCCGTCTTTCTGGCGATCGGCCTCGGGGCGACCAACAAGCTCGGCCTGCCGAAGGAAAACGAGCTCGAGAACCTGGTCGACGCGGTCGACTATATCGCCGACCTCCGGCAGTCGGACGATCTGACGACGCTGCCGGTCGGCCGGCGGGTCGTGGTGGTCGGCGGGGGCATGACGGCGATCGACGCCGCGGTGCAATCGAAGCGGCTCGGCGCGGAGAACGTGACGATCGTCTATCGGCGCGGCGCGGACAGGATGAAGGCGAGCCGGTTCGAGCGCGAGCTCGCGCAGACGAACGGGGTCGTGATCCGTAACTGGGCGCGGCCCGTGTCGCTCGAAGGGCACGCCGGCGCGTTCACCGGTGCGGTGTTCGAGGACACACACGAGCACGAGGGCGTCCTGGCTGCGCCCGGATCGGTCTTCCGGGTCGAGGCGGACATGTTCTTGACCGCCATCGGGCAGCGCGGCGCGCCGGAAGCGCTGGACGGCGCGCCGGTCGAGTTGAAGGACGGCCGCATCGTCGTCGACGGCGAGCGCCGCACCAGCCTCGAGGGCGTGTGGGCCGGCGGCGACTGCGTTCTCGGCGGCGAGGACCTGACCGTCCGCGCGGTCGAGGACGGCAAGCAGGCGGCGCGCTCGATCATCGGGGCGCTGGGCTTAAGCCGCGCCTGAAACCTGGAGCGAGGCTCGCATGGCCGATCTCAGCACCAACTTCCTGGGCATTAAGTCGCCGAACCCGTTCTGGTTGGCGTCGGCGCCGCCGACCGACCGCAAGGTGAACGTGGAGCGCGCGTTTCGCGCCGGCTGGGGCGGCGTCGTGTGGAAGACGCTCGGCGAGGCCGGGCCGCCGATCGTCAACGTGTCGGGCGCGCGCTACGGCGCCATCCACGGGCCCGATCGCCGCGTCATCGCGATGAACAACATCGAGCTCATCACCGACCGCGATCTCGAGATCAACCTCAAGGAGATCAAGGAGGTCAAGCGCGCGTGGCCCGACCGCGCGCTCGTCGTGTCGCTGATGGTGCCGTGCGACGAGGACTCGTGGCGGAAAATCCTCGTACGGGTCGAGGAGACCGAGTGCGACGGCGTCGAGCTCAACTTCGGCTGCCCGCACGGCATGTCGGAGCGCGGCATGGGCTCGGCGGTGGGCCAGGTTCCGGAATATGTCGAGATGGTCGCGCGCTGGTGCAAGGCGCATACGCGCATGCCGGTCATCGTCAAGCTGACCCCCAACATCACCGACATCAAGCATCCTGCGCGCGCGTCCAGGAAGGGCGGCGCCGACGCCGTCTCGCTCATCAACACGATCAATTCGATCATGGCGATCGACCTCGACCGAGATGACCCCGGACGTCGCCATCGACGGCAAGGGCACGCACGGCGGCATGTGCGGCCCGGCGGTGAAGCCGATCGCGCTCGCGATGGTGGCGGAAATCGCGCGCGATCCCACGCTCGCCGGCCTGCCGATCTCGGCGATCGGCGGGATCACCGCCTGGCGCGACGCGGCCGAATACATCGCGCTCGGCGCGGGCACGGTCCAGGTCTGCACCGCGGCGATGACCTACGGATTCAAGATCGTGGAGGAGATGACGTCGGGCCTCGCCGCCTACATGGACCGCAAAGGCTACGCCACGATCGACGACTTCCGCGGCCGCGCGGTTCCCTCCCTCACCGACTGGCAATACCTCAATCTCAACTACGTGGCCAAGGCCGAGATCAACCAGGACCTCTGCATCAAATGCGGCCGGTGCCACATCGTCTGCGAGGATGCCTCGCATCAGGCGATCTTTGCGAGCCTCGACGGCAAGCGGCGGTTCACGGTCAACGACGCCGAATGCGTCGGATGCAATCTCTGCGCGCTCGTCTGCCCGGTCGAAGGATGCATCACACTCGCCCACAGGACAACGGGCGTCGATCCGCGGACCGGGCTGCCATACGACAGGCCGTCCGCCGACTGGACGACCCACCCGAACAATCCGAGCCTCTCGAACGCCGCCGAGTAGCCGTCGGCAGAATCTGCGGCTGCGCGGCCTATTCGGGGCTGCGCGGCTCCTTCAGCTTGCCGAACACGGATTCGACGTCGATCTTCTCCTCCGCCGGCGCCTTGGGTTTCGGCACGCCGAACACTTCGAGCTTGACTCGACGGCGCGGGCTTTGCGGTGGTGATTTCGGCCGGAACCAGGGTCTGGCTGCGGTCCTCTTCGGCCTTCGGCCGGTCCTTGGCGGCCCGGTTGACCTCGAAATCGAGGTCGATCTGCGAACAGAGGCCGAGCGTCACCGGATCCATCGGCTGCAAGTTGGCGGAGTTCCAGTGGGTGCGCTCGCGGATCGCCTGCAAGGTGTGCTTCGTCGTGCCGACGAGGCGCATGATTTGCGCATCCTTGAGCTCGGGATGGTTGCGCAAGAGCCACAGCACGGCGTTGGGCCGGTCCTGCCGGCGCGAGAGCGGCGTATAGCGGGCGCCGCGCGGTTTCTTGAACTCGGGCGTGCGCACCTTCGAGCCGGAGAGATGCAGGCGGCGGTTCGGATCCTGCTCGGCCGTGGCGATTTCCTCGCGCGTCAGCTGGCCGGTCGAAATCGGATCGTAGCCCTTGATGCCGGTGGCCACTTCGCCGTCGGCGATCCCCTTGACTTCGAGCGGGTGCAGTTTGCAGAATTCGGCGATCTGGTCGAAGGTCAACGACGTGTTTTCGACCAGCCATACTGCCGTCGCTTTAGGCATCAGCGGCGCTTCCATCTTGGGCTTGCTCCTTACGATCGGTCGGGCGCGCGGCTCCGGTCTCGGCCCGGAGGAGGCGCAGCCTCAAAAAACAGAACTCTAGGGGGATGCCTTTCTATAGGCGCCCTGAGGCCGAATTGCAATCGGCGCAGCGAAACTGCCGGCGGCTTTAGGACAGGATTTTCGTTCGGCGCCTTGCCGGCTCGGGCAGCCGACCCCAAATGGCGGGGGAATTGCCCGGAGGAACTCTTCCTTCGCGGGCGGATCGAAGAGGGCATTCTGATGAAAATCGCGATTTTCGCCGCCGCGCTGGCGGCGGCCTGTGCTCCGATCGTCGCTCCTTCCTCGGCCGACGCAAAAGGCTGTATCAAAGGGGCGATCGTCGGCGGCGTCGCCGGCCACTACGCCGGCCACCACGCCATCCTCGGCGCGATCGGCGGCTGCGTCGTCGGCCACCACATGGCCTCCGAAAAGAGCAAGGAAAAGGCGGCGGCCTCGTCAGAAAGCCAGCATACCGCAAACCAGACAAACGGATCGAGCCCGACAAACGGGTATTGAGGCAACGATCACGCCTTGTTGTTGAGCGCGGGCTTCGATTTCGAGTCGAGCGGCCAGCGCGGCCGAGCGGGGACGTCGAGCGGGTCGATCAGCCCGAGTCTCAGCCGTTCGAGGCCGGCCCAGGCGATCATTGCGCCGTTGTCGGTGCACAGCTTCTGCGGCGGGGCGGCCATCGGCAGGCCCGCCTGGGCGCAGAAGTCTTTGAGCGCCTGCCGCAGCGCCTCGTTCGCCGCGACGCCTCCGGCGACGACCACCGCCTGCGGCGCCCGTCCGAGGCGCTCGCGGAATAGCTTGAGGCCCATCCGCATGCGGTCCTCGACGACGTCGACGACCGCCGCTTGAAACGAGGCGCAAAGGTCGGCGACGTCGTGCGGCCGCAGAGGCGCTGCAGCCTCGGCTGCGAACCGCACGGCGGTCTTGAGGCCCGAGAGGGAAAAGTCGGCGTTCGACCGGCCGACCATGGGCCGGGGCAGCGCGAAGCGCTCTGGATCCCCGTCCCTGGCGGCCAATTCCACCGCCGGTCCGCCGGGATAGGGAAGGCCGAGAAGCTTTGCAGTCTTGTCGAAGGCTTCGCCGATGGCGTCGTCCATGGTCGCCCCGAGCCGCTCGTAATCCCCCACGCCCTTGACCGCGAGAATCTGGGTATGGCCGCCCGACGCCAGCAGGATGAGATAGGGAAAGGCGACGTTGGCGGTGAGGCGCGCCGTCAACGCATGCGCTTCGAGATGATTGACGGCGACAAGAGGCTTGCCCACGGCAAGCGCGATCCCCTTCGCCGCCATCAGCCCGACCAGGATCCCGCCGATGAGGCCGGGTCCTGCCGCCGCGGCCACGCCGTCGAGGTCCCTGGCGGAAATCCGTGCCCGCGAGAGCGCGCGCGCGACCAGCAAATCGACGATCTCGACGTGGGCCCGCGCCGCGATCTCCGGCACGACGCCCCCAAAAGCCGAGTGAGCCGCGATCTGGCTCATCACTTCGTCGGCCAGGATTTCGCCCGCGCCGTCAGGCCTAAGCCGCACGACCGCGGCCGCCGTCTCGTCGCAAGTCGTCTCGATGCCCAAAAGACGCATGATCTTTCTTTCTTCGCAGCCTGCGCAATTCAAGCCCCCGACGCCCTTAACGTGAACGAAGCAACCAGCGCAAATCGCCCGGCGTCCCTCCAGACGCCGGATCGCCGACCCCGCTTGGCTCGCGGGAAGGACAGGACGAACCCGCGAGAAGCCGCGGGGACGCGGCGAAACGCCGCCTGTTTCTGAAATTGCCGACGTG
This sequence comes from uncultured Alphaproteobacteria bacterium, assembly GCA_963819255.1. Lineage (GTDB taxonomy): Bacteria > Pseudomonadota > Alphaproteobacteria > Rhizobiales > Beijerinckiaceae > Roseiarcus. The sequence continues at coordinate 190,225 of CAWFVS010000030.1, read as the reverse complement.
TTATGCGAGTTTCGTCGAGGCGGAGCGATGAGCAACCCAATCGGATCGAATGAAATCCGTGTCGTGATCCGGCCGGTCGAGGCGCCCGGATTTGGACCTGAGCTGATTCCGGCTCAGGTGTTCAAGCGGATATTCGACGCCTTCCTGGCCGCCCTCATTGCGGCGGATCGCGAACTGCACGCAAGGCGCCTGTCGAGCCAGTTTTTCGTGTCGCATCTGGCCTATGGGTCCTTCGAATTCGGCATCGTCGAGAAGCAGAAGTCGACCGCCGGAAGCGGCGGCTCCGCGGTCGAGTTCCTGCGGTTCTGCGCGGGCCGCGTATACCGGAGCGACTATCAGATCCTGCTGCGCTACCCAAGACTTCTGCGGGCCTTCGATCGCATTGTCAAAGCGATCGACCCGATCTACGTTGTTCTCGTCCAGTATGACGACACCGAATTGCCTCTCGACGCGTTTTTCTGCCGGCAAGTCGACAGGGTCGGCCGGGGAGACGACGCTTCGTTGCGAACGGATGTCTGGTTCGCCGGAATCGCAATCACCTCATTCGAGGGGCGGCTCGAGGCGATCGACTACCAAGGTCCGGTGTGGAAAGGCCGCCTGACGCTTTCCGGCGGCGAAACCCGGCTCGAGTGCGTATTCGACAAATCCAGGGGCGAGGACGCCCTGAACCCGTTCGGCAACAAAAGCGTTTGCGTCACCGGCCGGGCGATCTACACGGGGGATAGTCAGCTCCCGGAACGGTTGGAGGTCATAACAATCGAGGCGACGGTCAGGGCCGCCGCAGCCATCGGCGTTCAAGGCTCGTTGGGACCGGCTTCGGCCGGGGATTGGGAAGGCGGGCTTGATTACGTCCACTAGCGACAAGCACTTCTTGCACATCAACGTGCTTTTGCGGCACGCGTGGGCCGAATCGGGCGATTCGGAACGCGACCTCGAGACGATCCTGACCGAGGCCGCGACCGGCAGGCGCCGACTGTGGGTCTCGAGCATCCTGTTCGCGGAGCTGCGGCCGTCGGCCTTTGTCCCAGGTCCGTTCCCGACCCTGCGCGAATTTGTCCGCTACCTCCGTTCGATCGCAACCTTCGTGACGCCCGACCCCAACACCATGCTCCGCGCGGGACGGCTTCGCGACGTCAAGTGGCAGCGCCCGGCGGCTCTGAGACGTCCCGACGAAAGGCCTCGCTTCCTGTCGATGATCGACGCCATCCAGCTTGCCTCCGCTCTTTGGGTGAAGGAAACGGCCGGGATCGCCGACCTCGAGTTCCTCGCCTTCGACGATCGTGCGCCGGGCGACGCCGAAGACGGCGCGCGTTTGTCGCTGCTCCGCCTCCAGGACTACACGGACGACATGGCGATCGATTCCGACGTCATCGCCGCGGTTCGGCTCGCCCGCGCAGAACCTGTGCTCCAGCACGCGCTTCGCCAGTCCGTCCCGGTCGGATGATGACGTCCTCGACGATCGCCGTCACCGAGCCTTCGCCAGCGCCGCCTCGATGACGGGCTCGAGGATCGTCTTCACCGCGAAGAGCGAGCCATTGATGCTGTAGTGCCCGTAGTCGACGGCCACCAGGTCTTCGGGAAGATTGGGGCCGACGAGCCGGCGGCAGCCGTCGGATCCGCAAAGCTTCGCAGCCTGCGACACATAGCCCACGCCCTCGCCCCAGTTTTTGGCGGCAAGCGCCTTGTCCGTTTCGAGCGAGTTCCGGCCGGACGCCGACGCGAGAGAAGGTGGCCGCCTCGCCCGTTTCGAGCAAGTCGCGGCCGACGAGGATCGGCAGCCAAGGCGCCCAGGTCGGAACCTCGCCGGCGATGACGATCGAGCGCACGCCGTCCCGATGCAGCGTTTTCGCGCCCGCGACGAACGCGTCGAGAAAGCCCGGATAGCGCCAGTTCGCCTCGTGGTCGTATTGCGCGAAGTAACCCGCGACCAAAAGAACGTCTGGCTTTATCTCGCGGATCCGTTTGAACACGTAATCGTTGATCGCGCGGCAGCGCGGCGTCCCGGCCACGCCCTCGTCCATCGCGACATGTTCAACGAGAGGGACGCAGAACACCGACGAAAGGGTCAGGATGTTGGCGACGCCGCCGAAGGCCTGCGTAAGGCCGGCGAACAGGTGCGCGGCGTGCGAGTCGCCGACGACGAGGATGGTTGGTTTTGTCGGGTCCTCTGCGATGCCGCATCGGTTCGACTCGAAAAAGCGCTTCGCCCTTTCGCGCTCCTCGGCGAGCGAATAAGCCCGGTCGTCGCGCTGATAGAAACATTGCATCAGGCGCCTGCCTTGCGCGCCGTTGACGTCGTAGTCGAAGATGCGCGTGACGAGCGGCGGAAACCGGCCCGGAAAGCCTCTTGCGTCGTAGGTGACGCGGCCGACAAGCCCGGTCAGCGCGAGGCCGGCGACGAGGGCGAGCGCGACCGCGTAGGGGCGGCGGCGAAACAGCGCAGCCGCTGGCGCCTCGATGAGGCGGTAGGTGACGGCCGCGAGCGCGATGGCGACGCCGGCCAGCGCGAACATCACCCCGCTCGTGGGAATGACGCCCGGCCAGATGTGGGCGAAGGCGAACAGGGGCCAGTGCCAGAGATAGAGCGGATAGGAGATCAGGCCGAAGAAGGCTGCGAACCGATTGCCAAGCACAACCTCGCCGGCCAACGAACGAGGGTGGGCGATGACGAGCGCGCAGCCCGCGGTTGGGATCGCGGCTCGCCAGCCGGGAAAAGGTTCCGATTCACTGAGGTAAAAATAGCCGCCGAGAATGAGGAGAACCCCCAATGCCGCGCCGATGTCGGCAACCCGGCGCGAGGGATAGGGCCATTGGCGCAGAGAAAAGACTTCGCGGTAGGCGAGGAGCGCGCCGAGCGCGAGCTCCCAGGCCCGCGTCCACGGCAAATAGAATGCGCCGATCGGATCGATCGTGGTCAGGACGACGCAATAGGCGAACGAGAGGACGAAGATGCTCAGGATGAAGAACGGCAGCAGCCGGTCGTTCAGCTTTGAAACCGCCAGCAGCACAACCGACCAGACGAGGTAGAACTGCTCCTCGATGCTCAGCGACCAGAGATGGAGCAGGGGCTTGGCGGACGAATCCGCGCCGAAATATCCGCCGACTCCCGCGAGCCGCATGAGCCAGAAGTTTACGGTGAAATATGAATTGCCGAGCAGGCCCCCGCCGATGTCGCGGAACTGGATCGGCGCCGCCCGGAGCCAGCCGACGACCCAGACGGCGCTCACCACGACGAGGAGCGCCGGCAGGATTCGCTTTGCCCGCTTGGCGTAGAATGTCGCCAGCGAGAAATGGCCGACCGCGCACTCCGAGAGAATGATGCGCGAAATGAGAAAGCCCGAAATGACGAAGAAGACGTCGACGCCGGCGAAGCCCCCTGGGACGAGCGCGCGATCGGTGTGGAAGGCGACCACCCCGAGCACCGCCAGCGCACGCAGGCCGTTGATGTCCTCGCGGAATTCGAGATCGCGCCAACGGCGCGCGGCGGCGAGGTCCGGAGTGTCGAGGACTTTGTCCAACGTGTATCCTGCCGGGAATGACGCGGAAAGGCCGAAGGGGGTAAAGGCCCCGGGGCGAATCGGCAAGCGCCGCCTTGCCGGCCCGCACGTCGGCCCGATAATGCGGGCCATGAAAGATCGGAAGCCAGCAGTCCGAGTTGCGCTTTTCCGCGCCGGCGGTGATGGAGCGCGCAGCGGGGCGAAGCTGCGAAGGCTCGGATTCAGCGTCGCCCGCCTCCCCGTCATCGAGATTACGCCTATGCGTGTGGAAACGGTGAGCAAGCGCTACGACGCGGTCGTGGCCACCAGCGCCAAGGCGTTCATCGGCCAAGCGACTCTGGAAGCGACGCCCCCGCTCTACGCCGTCGGCGCGCGAACGGCGCGCGCCGCCGAGGCGCGCGGTTGGCGGCTGGCCGCCCCGCCGGCGCCCGACGCTGCGCAGCTCATCGAGACGCTGAGGCGCGAACTGCCGCCGGCCGCGAGGGTGCTCTATCTCGCCGGCCGCGACCGCAAGCCGACTCTGGAAGCCGCGCTCGACGGATTCTGCGCGCTCGAGGTCGTCGAGGCCTACGCAGCCGAAGCTCGCGACACGTGGAGTCCCGCGGAGATCCGCGCCCTGGCCTCCTGCTCCGCGGCCCTGCATTATTCCCGGCGCTCGGCGACTCTCGCGGTGCGGCTGGCCGAGAAATCCGGTCGGGCGGAGCATTTCCTCGCCTTGAGCCATTTCTGCCTCTCGGACGATGTCGCCAAACCGTTGCTAGAGAGCGGCGCGCCTTGCGTCGTCGTCGCCGAACGGCCCAACGAGGCCGCGCTGTTTGCCGCATTGAGCGACGCCGCGGGCGTATTTCCTTCCGATGGGGCCTCCCGTATATAGAGCGCCATTTCCCCGAGGTCGCGAGCGAATGGTTGACGAAGAGAGTCAGGACGTTGAGTTCGAATTGGTTGGCGGCGCGCCAGTCAATCGGGACATCCGCGGCGATCCCGGCGTGATCGAGGGCGAAGCGCCGCGCGACGACGACGGGGCCGCGCCTTCTCAGGAAGTCGGCGGGCCTGCATCTCCGGCTCAGGAAGCGGTCCGCGCTGCGCCTTCCTCTCCCGAAGCGGAGGCGGGTCCGACCACTCGGGCGAGACCCGGCGTTCTTGGGGCCTTTCTGTCGGGAGCGCTCGGCGGTCTCGTCATCGCGGCTGTCGCCGGGGGCGCCGGCTACTACTATCTTGTTGCGCCGAAGACCGATCTCGCCGAGACCAATGCGCGCCGCCTCACGTCGATCGAGTTGCAGGCTCAGCGGGAAGACTCGGCGATCGCCGGCCTCGAAAAACGCCTCGGCGCCCTCGAGGGGACGAGCTCGGCAAGTGCGCTCGCTGCGGTCGACAAACGCCTCGGCACGCTGCAGTCGGCGAACGACGGCCTCGAAAAGCGCGTCAGCGCCCTCGAGGGGGCGAGCTCGGCAAATGCGCCCGCCGCGGTCGACAAACGCCTCGGGGCGCTGCAGTCGGCGAACGGCGGCCTCGAAAAGCGCGTCAGCGCCCTCGAGGGGACGAGCTCGGCAAATGCGTTCGCTGCGGTCGACAAACGCCTCGGCGCGCTGCAGTCGGCGAACGCCGAGGAGGCGCCCAAAATCGCCGCTGCGACGCAGGCCACTCAGGCGCTGACGGGCGAGGTCAAAGATCTGCGCGCCGACGTCGACGCCGCGCGGGGCGAGATTCCCGGTCTCCGGGCGCGGGTGGCGAAACTGGAATCCGGCCCGCCGCAGGCGGTCGCCGCCGATCTCTCTGCGGTCACGGCCCGGATCGATAAGATCGAGGCGAAACTCGCCGCGCCGAAGAAGCCCTCCGCCGCCGACAATGCCGCGGTCGCGATCATAGCCGAGTTGCTGGGCGACAAGCTCGCCAACGGCGCGCCGTTCCCGACCGAACTCGCCGGGCTCGAGCGCCTCGGCGTCGAGCCGGCGAAGCTGACGACGCTGAAAGCCGTGGTCGACGGCGCCCCGAGCGACAAAGCGCTCGCCGACGCGTTCGCAGCCGTCCGATCAAAGGTCGTGGCCGCAGCCGCGCCGGCGGAAGCCGACCGCGGGATTGTCGACCGATTTGAAGCCCGTTTGCGCGGGCTCATTCAGGTGCGCAAGCTGAACGAGACGGCGGGCGATGATCCGCAGGCCCTGGCTGCGCGAATCGAGGCCGACAGCCGCCGCGGCGACGTGAGCGGCGCGTTGGCCGCCTTCGCCAAGCTCCCCGAGCCGTCGCGCCAGGCGGCGTCGAGCTGGGCCTCCGCCGCCGAAGCGAGGCGGGCGGCGGAGGCGGCCCTTCAGTCGATCCGCGAGAGGGCGATCGCGCAGCTGGCGGAGAGCGGCAAGCCCTGAAAGGTTCGCTCAGCCGGACGATCGTGAATGCGGAGAAATTATGTTTCGCCTGTTGATCCTCCTCGCTGCGGTGGCCCTGGTGGCCTGGGGCCTCATGTGGCTCGCCGACAATCCGGGCGTGGTGTCGGTGACCTGGGGCGGCGTCGAATACAGATTCTCCCTGATGTTGGCCCTTGGCATCGTCGCGGCGATCGCGATCTTCTGGTCGATCGTATGGGGACTGCTGCGTTTCGTGTTCCGCATCCCGTCTCTGATGTCGTTCGCGGCGAAGGCGCGCCGCCGGGAAAAAGGCCTCACGGCGCTTTGGCGCGGGATGATCGCGGTCGGCGCCGGCGACGCGCGGGCTGCGGCCAAGCACGCCGCCAACGCGAGCCGCCTGCTCGAGCGCCATCCGATGACCAAGCTCCTCCGCGCGCAGGCGGCGCAACTGGCTGGCGACCGGCAGGCGGCCGTCGCCGCCTATAGCGAAATGCTCGAGCATCACGAGACGCACGGGCTCGGCTTGCGCGGCCTTCATCTCGAGGCTCGCCGCGGCGGCGATCATGAGGCCGCCCTTCAATACGCCATGCGCGCCAACGCGCAGGCTCCCGCCGCCTGGGCGGGGCAGGCGGTCCTCGACGACAGAACGCGGCGCAGCGACTGGATGGGAGCGCTCGCGACAGTCGATTCGAACGCCGCGGCGCGCCTGATCGACAAGCCGACCGCGAACCGGTGGCGGGCCGTCATCAAGACCGCGATGGCGGAGGAGCAGATGGACCGCGATCCGAAGGGAGCGCTGGCGCTGGCGCAGGAGGCCTGCCGTCTCGCCCCGACCCTCGTCCCGGCCGCCGCGATCTATGGCCGGCTGGCGGCCTCGTCCGGCGATTATCGGCGCGCGACGAAAGCGCTGCAGAACGCCTATGCCCAGACGCCCCACCCCGACCTGGCCGCGGCGTATCTCAGGGTGCGGCATGGCGATTCGCCCGAGGACCGGCTCGTCCGCGCCCGCGCGCTGGCTCGGGTCGCCCCGAACGACCCCGAGTTCGATGCTGACGGTCGGACGCGCGGCGCTCGAGGCGAACGACAGGGACGCCGCCCGCGCCGCCATCGCCCCTCTGCTCGCGTCCGATTCGCCGCATGGCCGGCCGACCCGCCGCGTTTGCCTGCTCATGGCGGACATCGAAGAGGCGGAGAACCATCAAGGGGCGGTGCGCGAATGGCTCGGGCGCGCCGCCCGCGCGCCACGCGACAAGGCGTGGGTGGCGGACGGCTTCATCAGTGACCGTTGGGCGCCCGTCTCGCCCTCGGGCGCTCTCGACGCCTTCGTCTGGCGCACGCCCGACGAGCGCATCGCCGCCCTCGCCGAGCCTCAGCCAATCGAAGCGGAGCCCGCGCCGCCGACGCCGGTGATCCCGCCGCTTTCATCCGCCGCTCCGCCCACTGAGCCTCCCCCCCTTCCCCCTGCCCCGGCAGCCGAGCCGCCGCGCAGCGCGCCCTCAGTCGCGCCGGCTTCGGCGCCGCGAGCGGGGATCCTCATCGATCCGGAAACGATGGCGCCGGACGATCCGGGTCCCGGCGAAGGGCGTTCGCAGGATGAGCGCCGTGACTTCCACCTCTACGCCGGGGAATGACTCACGCCATGGATCCCGAGATGTCGTCCGCCCCGGCCGTCATCGTGGGCGCCGGGCACGCCGGCGTTCAGGCCGCCGCCAGCCTGCGCGAGGACGGCTTCGACGGCGAGATCGTCCTCATCTCAGACGAACAGGACCTGCCCTATCAGCGTCCGCCGCTGTCGAAGGCCTTTCTCAAGGGAGAGATGGACATCCACGGCCTGCCGCTGCGAGCCGAGGCCTATTTCCGCGACCAGCGCATCGATCTGAGGCTCGGCGTCGCCGCGATTTGGATCGACCGCGCGCGGCGGCGTGTCGAGACGAGCGACGGTCGGGCGATCGGGTACGGGCACTTGATTCTTGCGACCGGCTCGCGGCACCGGCTGCTCGAAGTCTCCGGCGTCGATCTGCCGGGCGTGTGCAAGCTGCGCACCATCGTCGACGCGACCGCGATCCGCGAGCGGCTCGCTCCCGGGCTGAGGCTCGTCGTCATCGGCGCGGGCTTCATCGGGCTTGAGATCGCCGCAACCGCCGCCGGTCTCGGCGCGGACGTGACCGTGGTCGAGATCGCGCGGCCGATGGGGCGCGCGGTGTCCCCCTTCCTCTCCGACTTCTACCTCAAGGCGCACGGCGCGTTTGGCGCGAAGTTCCGCATCGGGCGCGGCGTTGCGGAGATTCGCGGCCGCGGCCGGGCCGAAGCCGTCGCGTTGACTGACGGCGAGGTCCTGCCCGCCGATCTCGTCGTGGTCGGCGTCGGGGTCATGGCGGAGGATCGACTTGCGCGCGAGAGCGGGCTCGAATGCGCCAACGGCGTCGTCGTCGACGCGCTGCTCGCCACCTCCGACCCGGCGATTTCGGCGATCGGCGACTGCGCCGATTTCCCCAATGCGGCGCTCGGCTTCCGCACCCGGCTCGAGTCCGTCCAGAACGCCGTCGACCAGGGGAAATGCGTGGCGGCGCGCATCGTCGGCAGGCCGAGGCCCTACGGCGCGCTCGCCTGGTTCTGGAGCGACCAGGGCGACCTCAAGCTCACGATCGCCGGCCTTTCGCATGGCGTCGACAAATGGGTCGTTCGCGGGGACCCCGCGAGTCGGGCCTTCTCGACCTTCGGCTTTCGCGAGGGGAGGCTCGCGGTGGCCGAATTGGTCAACCGCGCCGGCGACCATGCAGCGGCCAAGCGCATCCTCGGCGCGGGAAAGACGCTGACGCCGGACCAGGCGGTCGACCCCGCGTTCGATCTCAGGGCGCTGGCGAAGGGGTGAGAGGAGGCTGGCGGGGGCCTGGACGCCGGCTTGCGCGGCTTTAGCGCCAATTTAGCAGCGGGGTCCAACAATTCCAGGGGTTTACGACCCCGTTTAGCGTCGCCTCGCTTTTGCCCGCCGCGGCGCCACGCTGTATCTGGTGAACTATATCGATAGCGGGGTTGCTCTCATAAATCGCAGCTCAGTCTTGGCCTTCGTCGAGCGTTGGTTCTCCGGCCATTCGCGGGCGCCTTCGTCTTCCTCGCGCATGAGGCGTGAGGCACGTGCTTGCGATTGACCTTCAGGCCCTGGATGCGCCAGAGCCTCGGCAGATCCGCCGATAGCCATAAAAGCGGTTTTCGAGCGCGATCTTCTGGATTTTGTCGCGGCAGATCCACTTCCGTCCACACCGGCGCACGCACTTCGCCAAAGCGATAGAAGCTGGCGCGCGACACGCCGCCGAGCTGGCACAGATGCTCGATCGAGGGCCGCCTTGCGTCTCCTGCGTGGACATTTCTTCAATGACCGCGTCGATGGCGTCGCGCTAGACGAGCGGTCCCGCGTCTCGATGAGCCGCAAGGCTTCGCGAAAAAAGATCGAGATCCATCTGCTGCTTGCCGATCTCGCGCTCGAGCGCGGCGATCCGCCCTTGCGCTCGCGCCAGGTCGGTAAGCGGAGCCGGCGTAGCCGTCCGGACTCACGAGAGTGCAACCCGGCTTACGTCCGTCCTTCCGGTTCAGCCCGGCCTCGCCAAGCGTGCGATAGGCCGCCCGCCGTCCTTGGCTTGTCTCGCGCCCGCTTCCTGCGTCAGGCGAACAGCGAGCCCTGGTCGGCGAGTTTGCGCACATGCAGGTCCGCGTCGCCGTAGGCGGCGTCGATCATCGTCAGGCGCTTGAACAGATGGCCGACCTTGTACTCGTAGGTCATCGCGATGCCGCCATGCATCTGCACCGCCTGCTGGCCGATGAACCTGGCCGAGCGGCCGATCTGGACCTTGGCCGCCGACATCGCCTTGGCGCGCTCGTCCGCGTCCTCCTCGCCGACGGTCATTGTCGCCAAGCACATCATGCTGCGGGCCTGCTCGAGCGCGACGACCATGTCGGAGGCGCGGTGCTGGAGGGCCTGAAAGGAGCCGATCGGGACGCCGAACTGCTTACGCGTCTTCATGTACTCGACCGTCATGGCGAGCGCCTCGCCCATCGCGCCCACCGCCTCGGCCGAGAGCGCGGCGATCGCTTCGCCGACCGCCCGCTCGATGACCGGCAAGGCGTCGCCCGGCTGGCCCAAGACGTCCTGAGGCTCGACGCGCACGTCGGCGAGGCCGATCTCCGCCGCGCGCCGGCCGTCCTGGGTTGCATAGCCGCGCCGCGTCACACCCGGCGCATTCGCGTCGACGAGGAAGAGGCCGACGCCCGCGCGATCGCGCCGTCCGCCCGAAACCCGGGCAGAGACGATGAGCCTGCCGGCGCTGTCGCCATTCTCGACGAGGCCCTTCTCGCCGTTCAGGACGAAAGCCGCGCCGTCCTTGCGGGCGCTCGCGCCGACGTCGAAGAGATCGAAGCCGGACTGCTTCTCCGCATGGGCGAAGCTCAGGCGAAGGTCGCCGGAAGCGATCTGCCCGATCAGCTCGGCGCGCTTCGCGGGGTCGGCGGCGTGCTTGATCAGCGCGCCGCACAGGACGACCGTCTCCAGATAGGGCTCGAGCGCCAGCGCCTTGCCGAACTCCTGCATCACGATCATCGTCTCGACCGCGCCGCCGCCGTAGCCGCCGTCCTCCTCGGCGAAGGGCGCGCCCAGGAGCCCCATGTCGGCGTACTCGCGCCAGAGCGCGTCTTTGAAGCCCGCCGGGCTCGCCTGATAGGTCTTGCGCGCCTCGAAGCCGTAGCGGTCCTCCATCAGCCGCGCGACATTGTCGCTGAGGAGCTGCTGCTCGGGGCTGAGTTCAAAATCCATGATTCAGAGCCCCAGAATGGCCTTGGCGATGATGCCGCGCTGAATTTCGTTCGACCCGCCGTAGATCGTGACCTTCCGAGTGTTGAAATAGGCCGGCGCGATCGGGCCGGCCCAATCGAATCCGACCGGCGGCTCGTTCGTCCGCCGCTCGGGGTCCTCGTAAGGCAGCGCGTAGGGGCCGACCACCTCCATCAGGAGCTCCGTCGTCGCCTGCTGGATCTCCGAGCCCTTGATCTTGAGCACCGAGGAGGCGGGATCGGGCTTGCCGTCGTTGCGGCGGCTCGAGATGACCCGCATCTGGGTCATCTCCAGCGCCTTCAGCTCGACTTCGACCGCGGCGAGCTTGGCGCGGAAGAACGGGTCGTCCATCTTCGGCCCCGAGCCGTAGACGGGCAGGGCGGCGAGCTGGCGCACCCGATCGAGCCTGGCCTTGGAGACGCCGACCCGCGCGATGCCGTTGCGCTCGTTGGCGAGCAGGAATTTGGCGTAATCCCAGCCCTTGTTCTCCTCGCCGACGAGGGCGTCGAGCGGCGCGCGCACATCGTCGAGGAACACCTCGTTGACCTCATGGCCGCCGTCGATGGTCTGGATCGGGCGGACCGTGACGCCCGGCGACGTCATGTCGACGAGAAAGAAGGAGATGCCCTGCTGCTTCCGCGCCTGCGGGTCGGTGCGGGCGAGGACGAAGATCCAGTCGGCGTACTGGGCCATGGTGGTCCAGGTCTTCTGGCCCGAGATCAGCCACGAATTGCCGTCGCGCCTTGCGCTGGTGCGCAGGCTGGCGAGGTCGGATCCGGCCCCGGGCTCGGAAAAGCCCTGACACCACCAGTCGCTGAGGTCGACGATGCGGGGCAAGAATCGCTCCTTCTGCGCCTGCGAGCCGAACGTGTAGATCACGGGCCCGACCATGTTGACGCCGAAGGCGATCGCCTCGGGGGCGGCGCCGCGCTGGGTCTCGTCGAGAAAAATCGCCTGCTTGACCGGGCTCCAGCCCGTGCCGCCCCATTCCTGGGGCCAATGGGGGACCGACCAGCCCTTTTCGGCCAGAATACGGGTCCAGCGCACGTAATCGTCCTTGGAAATATGCCGGCCGGCGACGGTCTTTTCCCGGATCGAGGCGGGAAGGTACTCGCGCACGAAGGCGCGCACCTCGGCGCGGAACGCCGTTTCGTCCGCCGTGAGTCGCAGATCCATCGTCGCCTCCCTTGCGGCCGGGGACGGAAGGCTGAAACCTTCGCGAATTGGCGTCCCAATAGGGGCTTTGCGACGGCGGCGTCAATATGGGCCGCGCTGACGATGTCCATTGCGGCTCCCGCCGCTCGACCCGACTGCAATCCTGCGGCTTTGCAGCGTCATGGCCTTGTGCAAAGATGTCCCGGGCGCCGGCATTCGAATAGGACGAGCTTGATCGAATACGCCTTGTTCTTCGGAATCGGGTTTCTCGTGGCGCTCTTTGCAGCCGTCGCCGCGACCCCGATTTTCTCTCGCCGCGCCATGCGGCTCGCCTTGGCGCGCGTCAGAATGCAGACGCCGACGACGGATAAGCTCGCGGCGGCAGCGGCGGATTCCTTGCTCGCCACGCACGCTGTGGAACTGGTGCGGCTCGAACAGCGAGTGGCCGCCGCCCAGCACGATGCAATGGATTTGCGCGTAAGGGCCGGCCGCCAGTCGGTTCAGATATCCGCTCTGGAATCCGACGCCGCGGAACGTGAGGGCGTCATCTTTGAAATGCGCTCGGAATTGGATAAACGCGCCGCTGAATGTCGCAATCTCGAAAGCGCGATGGCGGCGAGCCAGGTCGCGCTGCAGGACGCGTTCGCCCAGCGAGACCGGGCCCAGAGCAGCGACGCTGCCGGTCGGCTCGGCGAGCTCGAGGCCGAGGCGAGTCGCGACCGGGCAAGAATTGCGATTTTGGTCGCCCAGGTGGAGAACTTGGGGGAGCTGTTGCGACATGCCGAGGCGGCCAAAGAGAATGCGGCGAAGTCCGTCGCGGAACTCACGGGCGCGCTTGCTGGGGAGCGAAGCCGGGGCGCGGAGCTCGAAAAACAGCTGCGGACGCTCGCGGGCGAACGGCAGGCGTCGACGGATCGTTTGGCGCGAGCGGAGGCTAAGCTGGAAGAGGGTCGAAGGCGGCTTGCGGAGCTCGAATTGCGTATTCAGCAGAGCGAGCGAGCTCGCGAGGAACTGCTTATCGAGAACGCGCGACAGCTCGCAGCGCTCGCTGATCACGAATTGGCGCTGACGGCCGCACAGGCCAAGGCGGACGAGCTCGAATCTCGCTTCGCGGTTGGGGGCGAACCCCGCCCGAGCGAAAGCTTCGGGGTCCTGCGGCCTCAGAAGGCGCCCGGCGAGGCGGCGTCGGCGGGCTCGCGTAAAGCCGCGCGCGCAAACCCAAAGGCCCTTCTCCGGGAGAACGAAATTCTTCGCGCAAAGATCTCAGCGCTGGTCGGCGCGAACGATCAGGACGACGTTGCGCTGCGGACGTCCATCGAACGTCTTGGGCGCGAGGTCAGCCGCCTGTACGCCCAGCAGAGGCACATCGACAAAGAGGCAAACGCTCCGAGGGAGGGGACGTCTTCAGGCCGTCAAGACGCGGCGGCCATTGCGACGCCGGCAAACGCCGAAACCCACCAACTTGTCGATGTTCCGCGGCGACGAACGGCGGCTTCCAGCACATTGGACCGTTGACGCCTTGCTCCCTTGCGCCGCCTTCTTCACCTGATAGGCGATCTTCGGCAGCGAAGAATTCTGCGGCGGTTTGGGGGACATCATGCCCGAGGCGACTGAGTTGGCGGTAGAAGCGAAAGAGAAGGACCGCAGGGTCGCTCTCATCATCGCCGTTCTGGCGTTGCTGCTGGCGCTGTCGGAGGCCGGCGCCAAGGCGGCGCAGCATCTCTCTACAGAGAAGAACATCGAGGCGTCTGATCTCTTCAATTTCTACCAGGCCAAAAAAATTCGATCGACTGTCGTCGAAACCGCATCCAAGATCCTCGAAGCCCAGAAGGCCGCCGTCGTCGACGCCGGCGCGCAGGACGCTTTCGAAAAGCAGATCGGCGATTTCAAAACAATCGTCGCGCGTTTTGAAAAGGATACAAAGAACCCCGAAGACAGCCTGGAGGCGATCGAGGAACGAGCGAACGCGGCTGTCGAAGCTCGCGAGCGCGCCAACCGCAGACTTGACCACTATGAATTGAGCAGCGGCCTCTCACAAATCGCCATCGTGCTGGCTTCGGCCGCGATTATCACCGGGATCAGCGCCCTCGTTTGGCTCAGCGTCGGCCTGGGAGTTGTTGGCGCAATCTTGATTGCATTAGGCTTTCTCGCGCCGGGGATGCTGACCATCCTCGGCTAGAGGGCGCCGAGGGCTCCTCTATTTCCGAAGCACGCGCAGCGGGAGATCGCCGGCTTTTTTCGCGGCGACGCCCGCCGAAGCGGGAAACGAGGCCGAACGGATCGGGTTATTTTCCACAAACGCCTTGTGCCCTCGACCCACGAGAGAATCCTCGCGCAGCGCCGCGACCACCATCATCGCCGCATTCCGATTGAGCGCGTTGTTCAGCCGTGCCAGCGCGCGTATCCGCTGATAATTCGCGCCGGCCATCAGATCATTCGATATGAGCACGCGCACGACGACTTCGTTGGCCGCGCCCAAGGCTGTGAGGGCGACAGCGAGCGGTTCGCCCGTGGCGTCGTGAACGATCGCGTGCGCGAGCTCCGGGCTGCAATCAAGGGCCTCCGCAAGGAGGGCGACAAATCGCTCCGGCTGGCGAGCGACCGCAGCCAGTTCGAGATCATCCAGCGACGTCGAGCGCGTCGGAGCCGACGAACCGGGCGCACGACCCAGTTGCGAACGTTGGACGGCAAGAAGGATTTCAATCCGTTGGTTTGGCTGTGCGCATAAAAAGAGCGTTGCGTGCTCTGACCCGATCCTGCCGCGCCCCAGCAAGGCGTCGGCCAGTCGCCGGTCCCCCTCCCGTTCGGCGAGCCTGCGAGCGCGTCTGAGCAGATCGAGCAGCGACGATCCTTCCAGGCGCGCCGATTCATTGCTCGCCAATGCGACCAGGACATCGACATCATCGCTGGACGTGAGCGTTCGCACGATATGCGGATCGAGATTTTTCCGCTTGGCGACCGCAATAGCTCCTCGGCTGCCGCTCGCGATCGCGCGCTCGAGTTCGTCATTGCTGCAGGCGACAGCATGCTCCAGCAGGTAATCCGAGGCATCGGGGTCGAGGGCTCTCAGCGCCGCCAACAGACGAGCGGGAGCACGAGCGCAAGACGCCAATTTACGGGCGATTTCCAGCCGGGTCGCTGGATCGGCCACAGCCAACTTCGCCGTCATCGCTTCGACGAACGCCGCGATCATCCCCGAATCGCTGGGTTCTGTCGCAATGAAATGATCGGTTGCTATCCTGAGCCAGATTCGACGATCATTGCGCCGCTCGCTGGACGCCAAAGAGGTGAGGAACGGAAAATCGGCAAGGAGGAGATCGCGCACGAACTGGCTCGGAAACGTCAACGGGTAAAAGATAAAGCCGTCCCGTTGACGGAGTATTAACCTTCGCCACGCGGAAACGAGTTTGCGGGCTTCGGATCGCCGGCTTGAACTGCGCATCCGGGAACGGCGCTCACAAATCCCGGCAGCAGGAATTCGATTTAATGTGTGGGCTATGACGTCGCGCCAATTTGCGCGCGTCAGGGCGCCACGATTTGACATGCCGGTCCCGCCCGCCTAAGACCCGGACCTTCGTCAGGTTTTCGCCTCGTCGATCCAACCGACTGTTCCCTTTGAGGCCAGCGGTCCCCGTCCGGCAGCGCGTCGCGCCCCCGGGCGCGATCGGCGTTGGCAAGAAGCGAGGAGCGAGCAGCAAACGGTGAGTTGGGTTGAGCGGCGTCGCGCCCTATCTATTCGCCGTGTCCCTGTTCGCCGCTCGCCGAAAAGGAGTGCTTCATGTTCGAGAGCCTTTCCGAAAAGCTCTCCGGTATCTTGGACAAGCTGACGGGCCGCGGCGCCCTCTCCGAGGAGGACGTCAACGCCGCAATGCGCGAGGTGCGCCGGGCGCTGCTCGAGGCGGACGTGGCGCTCGAGGTCGTGCGCTCGTTCGTCGACCGCACCCGCACCAAGGCGGTCGGCGCCTCGGTCATCAAGTCGGTCAAGCCGGGCCAGATGGTGGTCAAGATCGTGCACGACTCGCTCATCGAGACGCTCGGCGGCGAGTCCCAGGCGATCGACCTCAACGCTCCGCCGCCGGTCGCGATCATGCTGGTCGGCCTGCAGGGCGCGGGCAAGACGACGACCGCCGCCAAGATCGCCAAGCGACTCGCCGAGCGCGACAGGCGCAAGGTGCTGATGGCCTCGCTGGACGTGAAGCGTCCGGCTGCGCAAGAGCAGCTCGCGGTGCTCGGCGAGCAGGTCGGCGTCGACACGCTGCCGATCATTCCGGGACAGGACCCGGTCGCCATCGCCAAGCGGGCGGAACAGGCCGCGCGCCTGCAGGGCTACGACGTGGTGCTGCTCGACACCGCCGGCCGCACCCATATCGACGAGCCGTTGATGCAGGAGATGGCGGACATCCGCGACGCCGGCCGTCCGCATGAAGTCCTGCTGGTGGCCGACGCGCTGACTGGCCAGGACGCGGTCAATCTGGCGAAGAACTTCAACGAGCGGGTCGGCCTGACCGGCATCGTGCTGACCCGCATGGACGGCGACGCGCGGGGCGGCGCGGCCCTCTCCATGCGCGCCGTCACCGGCAAGCCGATCAAGCTCATCGGCGTCGGCGAGAAGATGGACGCGATCGAGGACTTCCATCCCGCCCGCCTCGCCGACCGCATCCTCGGCATGGGCGACATCGTCAGCCTGGTCGAGAAGGCGGCGCAGACGATCGATGCGGCGCAAGCGGCCAAGATGGCCGAGAAGCTGAGCAAGGGCGTGTTCGACCTGAACGACCTCTCCGAGCAGCTCGTCCAGATCGAGAAGCTGGGGGGGATGGGCGGAATCATGGGAATGCTGCCCGGAGTCGCCAAGATCAAGGAGCAGCTCAATTCCGCCAATCTCGACGACAAGTTCGTCAAGCGCCAGCGGGCGATCATCTCGTCGATGACCCCGAAGGAGCGGCGCAACCCGGACATCCTCAAGGCCTCGCGCAAGAAGCGCATCGCGGCCGGCGCCGGCGTCAACGTCGAGCAGGTCAACCGGCTCCTCAAGCAGCACCGGCAGATGGCCGACATGATGAAGATGATGGGCGGGGCCAACGCAAAGCGCGGCATGATGGGCAAGCTCGGCCAGATGATGGGCCTCGGCGGCGGCATGCCGATGCCGACCCCGGAGGAGATCGAGGCCATGCGGAAGAAGATTGGCGGCGTCGGCGCCCCTGGCCTGCCTCCGGGAGCGCCCGGCATTCCGGCCGCGCCGCCGCCGGGCGCCTTTAACCTGCCGCCGCAATTCCCAGGCATTGGCGGCGGCAAGCTGCCGGGCCTCGGAGGGAGCTTCAACCCGTTCGGGGGGAAGAAAAAGTGACCCCTCTTACGGGCGCTTCGCGCCATCGTCTCCCGCAAGCGGGAGAGAGCCGGGGCGAGACACTGCGATCGCACTGAAAGGAAAATCCCAATGTCGCTGAAAATCCGCCTCTCGCGTGCGGGCGCGAAGAAACGCCCATTCTACCGCATCGTCGTCGCCGACGCGCGCATGCCGCGAGACGGCCGCTTCGTCGAGAAGATCGGCACTTTCGATCCGCTGAAGGCCAAGGACGACGCGGCTCGTGTGGTGCTCGATCAGGAGAAGGCGAAGGCCTGGCTGGCCAAGGGCGCGCAGCCGACCGACCGCGTTTTGCGCCTGCTCGACAGCCTTGGCCTCGCCAAGCGCGAAGCCCACAACAACCCGGAGAAGGCCAAGCCTCGCAAGAAGGCGCAGGAGCGCGCCGCTGCGGCGGAAGCGGCCGCCGCCAAGGCCGCCGCGGCCTAGCCGGCTTTCGAGGCCATGCGGCAACTGCCAAGGTCGGATTGCTTTGATTAACCGCCCTCGTCCTGAGGAGGCCGCGAAGCGGGCGTCTCGAAGGACGATCGCGCACGTTCGCGAGCGAGCATCCTTCGAGGCCCTTTGCCTCTCGGCAAAGGATCCCCGGACTTGATCCGGGGGTCAGCGGACTTGGACGCCACAATCATAAGGCCCTGCTCGGGAGTTACGCCATGCGCGCGGACCGCCTTGTTCTCTTGGGCGTGATCGGCGCGCCGCGAGGGGTCAAGGGCGAGGTCCGGGTCAAGTCGTTCACCAGCGATCCGAAGGCGATCGGGGGCTTCGGGTCGCTGACCGATGCGATTGGGAGGCGGCGCTTCGCCATCGAGCGCCTGAGTCCCGCGAGGGACGATCTCCTGATCGTCAAGCTCGAGGGCGTCGAGACCCGCGAAGCCGCCGCGGCGCTGAACGGGGTCGAGCTCTTCGCCCGCCGAGGCCAATTGCCGCCGCCGGACGAGGAGGAATACTACCTCGCCGACCTCGTCGGCCTCGAGGCGGTGACCAGCGAAGGGACGCGCCTCGGGCGGGTCAGAGGCGTCATGAACTACGGCGCCGGCGACATTCTGGAGATCGCGCCGGATCAGGGGGACGGAACGCTGCTCCTGCCCTTCACCAAGGCCGTCGCCCCGGTCATCGACGTCGAAGGCGGCCGGATCGTGGTCGAGCCGCCGGCGGCGATCGAAGATTGAACGCGGGACGCATAGCCTGAACGGATCAAATTGCTGCGGCCGACCGGCCGGAATCGACCCAAACCGCCGTTCCCGTTCGGTCCGCCAACGGAAGGAATGCGCCAGAAAGCGACCCAAGGCGACGCGCCCAATCATTGATGCTTCTGCAAGTACGGCGGGTTGAGAGCTTCTGGTGCTGGATGAACAGTAAAACGCGCGAAGAACCGAGCGACATTTGAGTTGTTGAGGCTGCTTTGGAAAAGGACAAATGAATAACGATCGTGAAAACGTGCCGTTGCTGCCAGAGCGCCTTCGTTTTCTAGAAGCGAATGGGCAACTTTCAAGCACGATTGGATCGTTGCAAAAAGCAAATTATCGACTGTCGGCGACTGGACTTCTAATCCGAGACTATTCCGTTGTAATCGCAAAACGAGTTGCGGAGTTGGGTGACGACGCGGAGCTGGCGTTGCAAAGGCGAGGGTACTCTCGCGCTAGCCAATAAGGGCGGACGCAAATAGCGCTCCGCGTCCTGCGGATGGACCCGTGGGAGCGGCAAGCTCCGCCGGCCGATTTCGGGACGTAAAGGACCGCGTCTCCGGAGAGAACCATCTTGCTTCCGACGCGGCAGACGCAATCGAAGCGCGCAAACCGATGCAGGCTGTCCAGAGAGACGAGCGTCACCCTCGCGGTCACGACGTCGCCAAGGTAGACCGGCGCGGTGAATTTCAGGTTTTGCGACACATAGATCGCGCCGGGACCGGGCAGCTTGGTACCCAGTACCGCAGAGATCAGGCTCGCAGTCAGAAGCCCGTGCGCAATGCGGCGCTTGAACTTCGTGCCGGCCGCAAATTCATCTGACAGATGAATAGGATTGGTGTCGGTCGACACGGCCGCGAACATCTCGACATCGCGCTCGGTTATCGGCTTGCTGACAGCGGCGCTCATATCGCTCGCAAGGTCCTCGAAGTACATCACCTTACATTCTCCGCATAGGCGCGCAGACGTTGGACGTCGGCCGACTTCACTCGTTTCCTCCGTGTCCCTCGCCAACAACGCCGCCACCAATCGAGCCTGCGCTTCGGCGATGATCTGTTGGGCCTCGCTGATCCGCAAGCCGCAGGAGATCGTGAGTAGTCGAGAATATCCCGCTCTTGTGACCAGTTGGGATCGTGCGTTTGGATTTCGGTTAGGGTTGTCATAGTGCACAACTCGCTCAACGTACTGCAGCAATTCAACCGCGCCATTTACGGCTTGCTGGCCACTTTCTTCGCAGTCATCGTCACGCGCGAAATGAAAGCATAAGAAATTAGAATTCGCCACCCAAAGTTCTAGGCGGCGCGCGTGGCGCATTGGCGCAGGTCAACCGCGCCGCCGCGGAGTCCGAGCCTACAGGCGTCGCCGGGAACGCCCGCTTCCCGCCCAAACCTGAAATTCAAACTGACCCATAAACAAAATTCGGCATGCCATGCTCTTGGCGCATGCCTACCTTGCAACCTAGGCTCCAAGACGCGCAAAATCCGATTAATCCATGCGCTGCTCGCAAGTAGGTGCTCGAAAGGATCATCCTCTCGGCCCCGCCTTCTCGGAGGTCTCGCGCTTGTTCGCGCACACGGCGCACACCAGGTCCGATTTCAGCCAGCGGCGCCGCTGGCTTTCGGCAATGCGTTGGAGGGCCTGAATTCGCTGCGTCGACATGGGCTCGCCGCAGTCGAAACAGGGCTGGCCGAAGCGCGGACGGATCAATACGCCCATAAGCTTCCGGCCTCCGTTGCTAGACTAAGACTACTCGGTCCGACCTACGGCGAGGGTGCTAGTGGTCGAGGTCTCTGAAGATTTGGGCGAAGCCGAAACGTCGAAAAAATGGGGCTTGCGGAACGGCGGGAACGGGGATAGCACGCCTACAGGGGTCGCCTCAGGAAGGACCGGAGTCCGCACCCGAGCCGTCATCCTCCGGCTATTGGCAGATTAGCGCAAATGCCAGTCCGAGTTTGCACAAGTGCGGGCGGCTTCTAGGCCGAAGCAGATTGAATAATGATTGCTTTGTCCTTCAAGAACGATCGGTGCAACCCGCGCCTTCGGCCGAAGACGGCTTTCTCGTGCTTTTCGCTCGTTCGTACGGCCGATCTTGACGCGCGGCAAAGGGTCGATTCCGGGCCGCTCGGTGTCGTCGGCTGCAAGCTGTCATCGCGAGGTCGCGATTAACAAATGGGGGCGCAAGCGATAATTTAAGACGCGCATCAGTGAGGCGTACACCATGCTAAGGGAGGCATTTCTGCGGACACTTGTTCTGGTCGCTGTGGTTAGCGTGCTCACCATACCTGCCAGGGCACGATCCATGGAGGTCCACGGAAAGACCGGCTATCTCGGCGAATATGACCTAAGCGGCACCGTCTCCGAGCAAATTGCCAACGGAATAAAAGAATATTCGGGGCCGTTAGCGGTGAAGCATGTCGGCCTGTGCACCCACGACGGTCCAAAGGAAACGACCGCTCAAATTAAATTCCAGGCAACGGGTTTCCCTCAACGGCGCGTCACTGCAACGCTGGTCTTCGAAGGAGTTGAGTGTACATACGAGGGGGTCCTTTCGGAGTTGTATCAAGGCTTCATGAATTGCGTGGATAAGACGAGCCTTCCACTCAGACTATGGACTAAATGAGTGACGATCCCCACGGGACGCCATCGTCCGGCGCATCGAGCGCTTCGCGTCGACCCGACGCATTCGCAGCGTGTCACCGGGACGGTCGCTCCTGTGCAACCCACGCCTTCAGCCAAAGTCCGCTTTCTCGCGCTTCCCGCTCGTTACCGATCTCGAAGGGCAGCAATGGGTCGATTCCGTCTAGTCTAATAACTAGCAGCCTGTCGGACTGGGTTTTTCGTTGGAGAGGCGGGAGCCGATTTTTTACGCGCCGGGACGGCGGAATGGCGCTTCGCGAATTCGAACTTCGACCTCGAATGCGCTTTTGACGCCGTCAGCGCCGCGTTTTGGCGGCGCGACAAGGCTCTTCCGCCCGTTCAGGCGGTCTTCAGAGTGAATAGTCTCCTTATGTTCCATGACATCGTCACGAGACTCCACTCGCCGCGCACGTTGTCGAGGCCGCGCAGGGAAAACTGTCGGAACCCCATTACCGATTTGATGATCCCGAACACCGGCTCCGGCGTCTGTTTGCGAAGCGCATAGAGCTTTCGCCCCTCCGGCGTCTTCAGCCGCCGGGCGTTGGCCTCTACCGCCGTCGGCGGTTTCGGCGCCGGGTTTTCCGGCGCCGGTTCCTGCGGTTCGGGCTTGGCTTCCAAACGTTCGGACAACGGCGGATGATGCGGCTGGCGTCCCATCGCGATGATCGGCTCGATCCCCGCCTTCTCGCAGGCCTCGACGTTGCCGGCGCTGTAATAGCCCGTGTCCGCCAGCAGCGTCGCGCAAGGGCCGACGTTCTTTTGCATCGCGCCGAGCTCGGCGAGCATCGGCTCGACTTGTTGTTTGTCGTTCGGCGCCTGCGTCACGTCCACCGCCACGACCAAATTGCTGCCCACCGCCACCGCCGCTTGGGCATTGTAACATTGCTCGAAGCCGCCGCCCGCGGTCGGCATGATGCGCGACTCCTCGTCGGTCAGATTGATCTGATCCTTTGGCTGGGGGCCTTCGGTCGGCGGCTGCGGCGGCTTGCCGCCAGGTTTCTTGCCCGTCTCGGCGATCTTGGCTTCGCGGGCGGCGAGCTTGGCTTCGTATTCCGCCTTTTCCCGCTCGTAACGCTCCTTGGCCCGCGCCTCGATCTTGGCTCGCGCCTCGGCCAGTTTCTTCAGGCGGCCTTCGCGCAACGCCAGCTCTTCCGGGATCGACAGGCCGTCGGGAAGGTCGGCCGCGTCCGCCGCCTCCGCCTTGGCGAGAAGCTCGGCGACTTCCTGTTTCAGCTGCGCTTCCAGCTTGCCTGCGTATTCGTGGGACAGCGCGCTGTGGCGGCTCGCGTTGGCGTGGATCTTGGCGCCGTCGAGCGCCACGGTCCCCATCTGTAAAACGCCCATCTCCTTGGCCAGCATCAAGACCCGCACGAACAGCGCCTCGATCTCCTTCAGGAAGCGTTTGCGGAACGTCGCGATCGTGTCGTGGTCGGGATGATCGTTGCCGGCGATGAACCGAAAGGCCACGGAATCGTAGGTCGCCCGCTCCAGCTTGCGGCTCGAAAACACGCCCGTCGCATAACCATAGATCAGAAGCGCCAGCAGCATCGAAGGGTGATAAGAGGCCGAGCCCGAACCGCGATACCCGCCGGTCATCGACCGCAAGTCGAGGCTTTCCACCACCTCGACCACGAACCTCGCCAAATGGCGCTCGGGCAGCCAATCCTCCACCGACGGCGGCAGCAAGAACCTCGTCAAGCGATCGACGATCCGGAAATTGCTCATCGCCGATAAGCCCGAAGCCCCAAACGAATCAATGCCTTACTGTAGCATGATCCGAGGCCGATACGAAGCGCAAAGCGCTAAGTTCGAGCTAAGTCCGACAGGCTGCTAGGATTAATAGCGGGAAGGACGGTTATCGCTAGGCTCCAGCGACCTTATTACTTTGGCTTCGAGATTTGAAAGCTCGGCGGCGTCCTTCCCCATGGAGCACAGCTTTTGCGTCGGCTGCCAATCGAGAGGTTGTTGGAGCGCCTGCTTTGGGCGGAGACCGCCCCTACGGTCACCGCCTATGGAACGCCCGCAATCGACGTTGAGCTGCCGTTGCAGATCGCGACCGCGAACGGCGCAAGTGGGCTGGTAAGCGGGCCTTGCCTCTAGGCGCAGTCTCCGCCCGTTCCTGCCTTTCGCACCTCGTGGCGCCAAGGGTTGGCTCTCGGCCGACCGGCACAAAACTCCAGCGCGCCGCGCCCCGACGCCCCGACCGTCGGCGTTGATTTTTCGTCCGCCTTGTCGCACAAGGCGCATGCGCTCTCGTCGAGCCGCCGCATCTCTTGCGTCGGGGCGGCGAGGGCCACGAGTTTCCGTTGCGATCGGCGCGCCGCAGACCTGTTCGAGCCGCCCGATTCTGCTCGGCCCGAACGCTGCTGGTGGAGGCGAACCGATGACCGACATTCCTTCCGACGCCAACGCTCCGGCCGTCGGGCCGCATGCGCCGACCGGCGCGATTTCCTCTATCTCGTCACCGGTTCGGCGGCGGCGGTCGGCGCGGCGGTCACTTTGTGGCCGTTCATCGACCAGATGAACCCGGACGCCGCCACCATCGCGGCCGCGGGTCCGGTCGACATCGACGTGAGCCACATCGAGCCCGGACAGCGGGTCGTCGCCTTGTGGGCGGCAAAGCCGGTCTTCGTCATACGCCGCACCCCGGAGTTGCTGAAGGAGCTGCAGAACCCGAAGCTCCTTTCGCAGCTGCGCGACCCCGATTCCGACAATTGGCAGCAGCCGGAATACGCAAAAAACTGGCACCGCTCGATCAAGCCGGAAATCCTTGTGCTGGTCGGTATTTGCACCCACCTCGGCTGCGTGCCGCTGTTCGACCCCAAGCCCGACCCGGCCAACCCCGCGCCGAACTGGCCGGGCGGCTTCTTCTGCCCCTGCCACGGCTCGAAATACGATCTCGCGGGACGCGTCTTCGAGGGTGTGCCCGCGCCCTACAACCTGCCGGTGCCGCCCAATTTCTTCCCGGACGAGAAGACGGTCCGGATCGGCGAGAACCCGCCGAACCAGCATTTCGACTTCGGTTCGATCCTGCAGGTGTGAGCGGCGCAGGCGCATGACAGCGCGCGGGCGAACGCGCTAAGCCTCTGCGCGATGTTTCGGGCGACGATCCTCACCCTGTTTCCGTCGATCTTCCCCGGACCCCTCGGCCAGTCCTTGGCGGGCGAGGCGCTGGCGCGCGGCCTTTGGTCGCTGGAGGCGCGAGACATCCGCGAACACGGGCTGGGCCGGCATCGCACGGTCGACGACACGCCGGCCGGCGGGGGGCCCGGCATGGTGATGCGGGCCGACGTCGTGGCCGCGAGCCTCGACGCCGCCGTCGTGTCGGACGATCCGCGACCGCGCCTCGTCATGAGTCCCAGGGGCCTGCCTTTCGCCCAGTCTCAGGCGCGTCAGTGGGCGGCGGGGCCGGGACTGGTCATCCTTTGCCCCCGGTTCGAGGGCGTCGACGAGCGGGTCATCGCGGCGCGCGGACTGATGGAGGTTTCGATTGGCGACTACGTGCTCTCGGGCGGCGAGATCGCCGCGCTCGCCGTGCTCGACGCCTGCGTGCGGCTGATCCCCGGCGTGATGGGCAAGGAGGCCTCGGGCGAGGACGAGAGCTTCGAAAAGGGTCTGCTCGAATATCCCCATTACACCCGCCCGCGCGAATGGGAGGGCAGAACGATCCCCGACGTTCTGCTCACCGGCGACCACGCGAAAATCGCCGCCTGGCGGAGGGCGGAGGCCGAGCGGATCACGCGGGAGAGGCGGCCCGATCTGAAGCCGCCGCCATGGAGCGCGGACTAATTAACAGTATCAGTCAGTTATACAAATGCAGGTCGACGCTAAACCGGGGTCCAACCCACTGATAGTTTTAGCCCTCGACGCTAAATTGGCGCTAAACCGGCCTAAACCGGAAAAGCCGCGCCCTCACCGCGTCGGCACCGGGTGCTCGCCGCGGTAATCGTAGAAGCCCCGCTGGGTCTTGCGTCCCAGCCAGCCGGCCTCGACGTATTTCACCAAGAGCGGGCAGGGGCGGTATTTCGAATCCGCCAAGCCCTCGTGCAACACCTGCATGATGGCGAGACAGACGTCGAGGCCGATGAAGTCGGCGAGCTGGAGCGGGCCCATCGGGTGGTTGGCGCCGAGGCGCATGGCGGTGTCGATCGCCTCCACCGTGCCGACCCCCTCATAGAGCGTATAGACCGCCTCGTTGACCATCGGCAGGAGGACGCGGTTGACAATGAAGGCGGGAAAGTCCTCCGACATCGTCGCCGTCTTGCCGAGCCGGGTGACGAAAACTTTCGCCGCCTCGAAAGTGTCGTCCTTGGTCGCGATGCCGCGGATGAGCTCGACGAGTTGCATGCGCGGCACCGGATTCATGAAATGCATGCCGATGAAGCGCTCGGGATTGGAGGTGACCGAGGCGAGCCGGGTGATCGAGATCGACGAGGTGTTCGAGGCGAGGACGGCTTCAGGTTTCATGAACGGACGGAGGGACGTGAAGATCCTTCGTTTGATCTCTTCGTTCTCCGAGGCGGCTTCGACCACGAGATCGCACTCGGCCAATTGGTCGAGCGTCGGGGCGTACTGAATGCGCTCGAGGATCGCCTTCCGGCCCGCCTCGTCCAG
Source organism: uncultured Alphaproteobacteria bacterium (assembly GCA_963819255.1). Classification (GTDB taxonomy): domain Bacteria; phylum Pseudomonadota; class Alphaproteobacteria; order Rhizobiales; family Beijerinckiaceae; genus Roseiarcus. The sequence continues at coordinate 164,618 of CAWFVS010000030.1, read as the reverse complement.
TTGTCCCCTTGCGATCTGGCGCGACAGATGGCCGTTGATCGTCGCTAGCGCCGCGTTGACGCGCTCCTCCGCGACGTCGTTGAGAAAAACCTCCATGCCGGCCTGGGCGACGACTTGGGCGATCCCGGCGCCCATCTGCCCGGCGCCGATGACCCCGACCGTGTCGATGTTCAGTCCCATGACTTTAATCCAGCTGCCGCCCCGTTGTGGGGCCGGGATCATAGACGAGAGGCGGCGGGCGTCCAGTCGGGACGCCCCGTCTTTTTGTCGGAGGGAGAGGAAAGCGTCAACGTCCGAGCTTGGCGAGCTCCGCGGTGAGTTCGGGGAGCGCCTGGTAGAGGTCCGCCACGAGGCCGTAGTCGGCGACCTGGAAGATCGGCGCCTCCTCGTCCTTGTTGATGGCGACGATGACCTTCGAGTCCTTCATGCCGGCGAGATGCTGGATAGCGCCCGAGATGCCAACGGCGATATAAAGCTCCGGCGCGACAACCTTGCCGGTCTGGCCGATTTGCCAGTCGTTCGGAGCGTAGCCGGCGTCGACTGCGGCGCGCGAGGCGCCCATCGCGGCGCCGAGCTTGTCGGCCACCGGCTCGATGTAGGTCTTGAAGTTCTCGGCCTTCTGCATCGCCCGGCCGCCCGAGATGATGAACTCGGCGGAGGTGAGCTCCGGCCGGTCGGACTTGGCGAGCGCCTCGCCGACGAAGGACGAGACGCCCGGGTCGGCGGCGGCGGCGACCGGCTCGATCGCGGCTTGGCCCTCCTGCCCGGTCGCGCCGAAGGCGGCCGTGCGCACGGTCACGACGATCTTCGGATCGGTCGACTCGACCGTCTGGATGGCGTTGCCGGCATAGATCGGCCGCTCGAAGGTCTTGGGGCCGAGGACCTTGATGATGTCCGAAACTTGCATTACGTCGAGGAGCGCGGCGGCGCGCGGGGCGACGTTCTTGGCGCTCGCGGTCGAGGGCGCGACGATCGCGTCATAACCCGAGGCAAGCGCGACGATGAGCTTGCCAAGCGGCTCGGCGAGCGCATGGGCGTAGATCGGATCGTCGGCGACGCGCACCTTCGCGACGCCGCCGAGCTTCGCGGCCGCCTCGGCCGCCGCGCCGACATTATGCCCGGCGACCAGGACGTCGACCGGCTGGCCGATCTCGAGCGCCGCGGTCAGCGCCCGCGCCGTCACGTCGCTCAAGGCGCCGCCTGCGACTTCCGCGAGAAGAAGAGTCGCCATGGTCAGATCACCCCCGCTTCTTCATGCAGCTTGGCGACGAGTTCCGCCACCGACTTGACTTTCACACCCGCCTTGCGGCCGCTCGGCTCGGAGGTCTTGAGAACCTTGAGCCTGGCGGCGACGTCGACGCCGTAGTCGGCAGGCGTCTTCTCGTCGATCGGCTTCTTCTTCGCCTTCATGATGTTGGGCAGCGAAGCATAGCGCGGCTCGTTGAGGCGAAGGTCCGTCGTGACGATCGCAGGCAGCTTCAACGACACCGTCTGCATGCCGCCGTCGACCTCGCGCGTCACTTCGACGGCGCCCTCGCCAATCACGACCTTGGACGCGAAAGTGCCCTGACCGTATCCGGTCAGCGCCGCCAGCATTTGTCCGGTCTGATTGCAGTCGTCGTCGATCGCCTGCTTGCCCATGATGACGAGCCCCGGCTGCTCGGCGGCGACGACGCCTTTGAGAATCTTGGCGACCGCGAGGGGCTCGACCAAGGCGTCGGTCTTGACGAGGACGCCGCGGTCGGCGCCCATCGCGAGGGCGGTGCGGATGGTCTCGCTCGCCTGGGCGGGTCCGATCGAAACGACGACGACCTCGGTCGCCTTGCCCGCCTCCTTCTGGCGAAGCGCCTCCTCGACCGCAATTTCGTCGAAGGGATTTATCGACATCTTGACGTTGGCGAGCTCGACGCCCGACCCGTCCGCCTTGATGCGAATCTTGATGTTGTAATCGACCACCCGTTTGACAGGCACGAGAATTTTCATGAGCACGAACACTCCCGGTCAGGCCGGCAATTCGAGGTCGAACCCCTAATCTCGGCCATGACGCAAGTCAACGCGGCGAACTTCCGCCCGGCACGCAGCGGATCCGAGGCTCCGCGGACGGCGGCAATCCGGTTCCACGCGAACGAGACCGCCGCAGCTCCCCTGGCCTGCGTCGGACCTTGCGACACGCTCCCGATGGCCCTTTTGCCGACTTCGTCGGTTCCCTTGACAGACGTCCACGGTAACCGGGACAATGAAGCAAGCGGGGCGTACACGCCCGGAGCGACGCCTGCTGCTTCAGTGCGCCGCCCGGCAACCAGGAGGAACGCGAAATGAGCGAACTGGACGACTGGAACGCGAGGCTGCTCGAGGGCACGGTATCGCGCCGCGAGTTCATCGGCCGCGCGGCCGCGCTGGGCGTCTCGACTGCCGCAATTTCGACCATGCTGGCGAACGCCGACGCGCTCGCCGCCGAGACGCCGCGCAAGGGCGGCGTGCTCAGGCTCGGGCTCGCCGGCGGCAGCACGACCGACAGCATCGACGTCACCTCGTACACCGACTCGGTGATGATCGATGTCGGCCATGGGCTGTTCAACGGCCTCGTCGAATGGGGCCAGGACGGAAAGCCACACCCCGAGCTCGCGGAGAGCTTCGAGCCGAAGAACGGCGCCAAGGATTGGGTCTTCAATCTCCGCAAGGGAATAAAGTTCTCGAACGGCCAGGAATTCACCGCCGACGACGCCATCTACTCGCTGAACCTGCATCGCGGCGACACCAAGTCCGGCGCAGCGGGGCCGATGAAGGAAGTCTCGGACGTCAAGAAGCTCGACAAGTACCAGATCCAGATATCCCTCGCCGCGCCTGACGCGGATTTCCCCTATACGCTGACGGACTACCATCTGCTGATGGTCCCCAATGGGTTCAAGGACTGGGCCAAGCCCGTCGGCACGGGTCCCTTCACGCTCGAGAAGTTCGATCCGGGCGTGCGCATCGTCTTGAAGAAGCGGCCCGACTACTGGAAAGAGGGCCGCGGCTGGCTCGACGGCGCCGATGTGACCGTCATCAATGATTCCTCGGCGCGGCTCAACGCGCTGATCTCCGGTCAGGTGGACGCGATCAACCGCGTCGACCACCGGGCCGTCGCGCTTCTTTCCAAGGCGCCGAGAATTGAGGTTGTGCGCGCGCCAGGCGGCTGGTTCACGATCCTGGCGATGCAGATTGACAAGGAGCCTTACACGAACCCAGACATCCGCCTCGCGCTGAAATACGCCGCCAATCGCGAGGAGATACTCAAAGCGATGTTCAGCGGCTACGGATCGCTCGGCAACGATCACCCGATTCCGCGCAGCGACCCCTATTTCAACAGCGAGCTGCCGCAGCGCAAGTACGATCCGGAGAAGGCGGCCTTTCATTTGAAGAAGTCGGGAATCGCCGATCCGAAAGTCCTGTTGCAGGCCTCGGACGCGGCGTTCAACGGCGCAGTCGATATGGCGACGCTGTTCCAAGCGAACGCCGCGAAGGCCGGAATAAGGATCGACGTCAAGAAGGAGCCGGCGGATGGTTTCTTCGACAACGTCTGGCTGAAGGGCGCGTTCGTTGAAAGTTACTGGGGCGGCCGGCCCGCGGCGACGCAGATGCTCGCAGTCGCGTTCGCGGCCAATGCGCCGTGGAACGAGACGCACTGGAAGAATGAGAAGTTCGAGAAGCTGCTCGACGACGCCCGCGCTGAGACGGACGAAACCAAGCGCAAGTCCTACATCTGGGAGATGCAGGCGATGCTGAACGAGGAGGGAGGCGCTTTGATCCCCGCCTTCCGCGATTGGCTCGACGCCCACAACAATAAGGTCGGCGGCCACACGCCGCACAGTGGCTTCGACATGGACAACGGCATGATTCTCGATAAGGCTTGGCTGAAGTCCTAGCGGCCGACACAAGCGTCAGCGCTCCGGCCGGCGGGTCGGAGCGCTTCGACGATTCCCTCGGGCGACGGAGAGCGAGTCCAGATTGGGAAGATTGATCCTCCACCGGTCCTTGCTCGGCATCTTGACGCTGTTCGCCGCGTCGGCGCTCATCTTCATCGGCACGGAAATCCTGCCGGGCGACCTCGCCTCGGCCATCCTGCAGAATCAGGCGACTCCCGGAAAACCTGGCCAAGCTGCGCCTCGAACTCGGCCTCGATCAGCCGGCGGCCTTGCGCTACCTCCAATGGCTCTTTGGAGCGCTGCAAGGTCACTTCGGCCATTCGCTCGCCAACGGTCGCGACGTGCTGGAGGAGATCGCGCCCCGCTTCGCCAACACGATGTTCCTCGCGGCATACGCGGCGGTAGTGGCTGTTCCGCTCGCGGTCGGTCTCGGCCTCGCGGCGGCGATCCGGCAGGGGGGTGTGTTCGACCGGCTGGTCAACGTCGTCACCCTGATGACCATCTCCGTCCCCGAATATTTCCTCGCCTATCTGCTCATCAAATATGTCGCAGTCGGCCTCGGCTGGTTTCCCTCGCTCGCCAACGTGTCCTCAGACACGGGCTTTCTCGACCGACTTTATTACGCTTTCCTGCCGATGCTGACGCTGGTGCTCGTCATCGTCGCCCACATGATGCGGATGACGCGTGCTTCCGTGCTGGCGGTCATGGCGAGCCCCTATATCGAGATGGCGATCCTCAAAGGCCTGACCAAGACGCGCATCGTGATCCGCCACGCGCTTCCCAACGCGCTCGCGCCCATCATCTCCGTCATCGCCCTGAACCTCGCTTATCTCATCGTCGGCGTCGTCGTGGTCGAGACGGTCTTCGTCTATCCCGGTCTGGGCCAGCTGATGGTCGACGAGGTGTCCAAGCACGACGTGCCGGTCGTCCAGGCCTGCGGCCTCATTTTCGCCGCCGCCTTCATCCTCCTCAACCTGGTCGCCGACGTTCTCTCCATTCTCTCGAACCCGCGACTGCGGCAGCCGCGCTAGGGCCGGTCGATGCGCATCCTGGGACACAAGCTCAGCCTGACCGCCCAGATCGGTCTGGCGATCATCGCGCTGAACCTCATCGTCGCAGTCTTCGCGCCGCTGATTGCCCCCTATGACCAGACGACGGTGCTGGGCGATGCTTGGGCCGATCCCACTGCTCAGCACTGGCTCGGCCTCGACAATCTCGGGCGCGATCTCTTGAGCCGGCTCATCTACGGCGCGCGGATGTCGATCGGCCTCTCGCTCGTCATCACGGCGCTGTCGTTCTGCATCGGGATCGTTTCAGGCTTCGCCGCCGCGGTCGCCGGCGGCTGGGTCGATCAGGCCCTCTCGCGTCTGGTGGATCTGCTGCTGTCGATGCCGACGCTGATCTTCGCCTTCGTGATCCTCTCGGTGCTCGGCTCGGGGCTGCCCGTGCTCATTGTGACGATCGCCATTCTCGACTCGACGAAGGTGTTTCGCCTGGCGCGTTCCGTGGCCGTCGGCCTCGTGAGCCTCGAGTTCGTCGAGGCGGCCCGGCTGCGGGGCGAGGGCTGGTGGTGGATCATCACGCGAGAGATCCTTCCGAACGCGGTTGCGCCGCTCACCGCCGAATTCGGGCTGCGCTTCTGCTTCACGTTTCTGTTCATTGCGGCGCTGAGCTTCCTCGGCCTCGGCGTCCAGCCCCCAGCCGCGGACTGGGGCAGCATGGTCAAGGATTACCGCGACATGATCAATTTCGGCTCGCCGGCGCCGCTCTATCCCGCGGCCGCCATCGCCATACTGACCATCGGCGTGAATTTCGTCGTCGACTGGATGCTGTCGATCCATTCACGGGGCCAGGGAGAAAGCGCGTGAACCCAAGAACCGACGGCGCCCGGAGTCCTCGCGACGGCTCGATCGTCCTCGATATTCGCGGCATGCGCGTCGTCGTGCGCACCGATTTCGGCGAAGGTCCGATCCTGGTCGACGACGTCTCACTGCAACTGAGTCGCGGCGAGGTCATCGGCCTCATCGGCGAATTTGGCGCCGGCAAGTCGACGATCGGCCTCGCCTCGATGGGCTATACGCGCCGCGGCTGCCACATCGTCGGCGGCGACATTATCTTCGGCGGCGAGGACATCCGGACGATCGGCGCGGACGAGCGGCGCGCGCTGCGCGGGCCAAAGATCGCCTACATCGCCCAAAGCGCCGCCGCGTCGTTCAATCCCGCTCATACGCTGATGGAGCAGGTGTGCGAAGCTTCCGTTCGCCATGGGGTCATGAGCCTGCCCGAAGCGCGCGCCGCGGCGGTCGCGCTTTTCAGGGAGCTCGACCTTCCGAGTCCGGAGACGATCGGCGGCCGGTACCCACACCAGGTTTCGGGCGGACAATTACAACGCGTCATGGCGGCGATGGCGATGGTCGCCAAGCCGGACATCCTCATCTTCGACGAGCCGACCACCGCGCTCGACGTCACCACCCAGGTCGAATGCCTCGCCGCCTTTCGCAAGCTTATTCGCGAGCACGGGACGGCGGCCCTCTACATCACCCACGATCTCGCGGTCGTCGCGCAGATCGCCGACCGGATCATGGTGCTCAGGCGCGGCAAGATGATCGAGTTCGGCGACGCCCGCCAGATCCTTCAGGACCCGAAAGAAGAATACACGCGCCGCCTCGTTCGCGAACGGGTCGCCGGCCATGGCTTCATTGAAGCCGGCGCCACCGCCGAGGCCCCGATCCTCGCCATCGATCGCGTCACCGCCGATTATCCCGGCAAGCCCAAAGTCATCGACGACGTGAGCTTGGAGGTTCGCCGAGGCGACACGGTCGCGGTGGTCGGAGAGTCCGGATCGGGCAAATCGACGCTGGCGCGGGTCGTGACGGGGCTCTTACCCCGCGTCACGGGCGACGTTCGCTTCAACGGCGTCAGCCTTCCACCTCGCCTGCAAAACCGGAACAAGGATCAGCTGCGCAGGGTGCAGATGATCTATCAGATGCCGGACGTCGCGCTGAACCCCCAACACACGCTGCTGGAGACGATCGGCAGGCCTGTCGCTTTCTACTTCAACCGCTCGCGGAACGAGGTGCGCAAACGCGTCGTCGAACTCTTGCGGCAGATGGATCTGCCCGAGACCTTCATCACCCGCAAGACGAGCGAATTGTCGGGCGGCCAGAAGCAGCGCGTGTCGATCGCGCGCGCTCTCGCCGCCGAGCCCGATCTCATCATCTGCGACGAAGTGACGTCCGCCCTCGATCAGCTGGTCGGCGAGGAAATCCTGCGCCTTTTGAAGAAGCTGCAGAACGAGCTGGGGGTCGCCTATCTCTTCATCACGCACGATCTCGGCACCGTGAAGCGGATCGCCAATAAGGTCGCCGTGATGCTCAAGGGCAAGGTGGTCGCGAGCGGAGACACGGCGGCGGTGTTCGCGCCGCCCTACCACCCCTATACGGAGCTCTTGCTTTCCTCGGTCCCGGAGATGCGGCCGGACTGGCTCGACGAGATTCTCGCCAGGCGCGCGAGAGCGGCGGCGGCGACGGCGGCGCTGATGCGCGCGCCATGAGCGAGCGCCAGGCGCCGATGTGAGCGCGTGAAATTCTCGCGACGCCCTTGCCGGGGCGGCCAATCGTTTCTATACCGCGAACGACGCCGGAAGGACGGCCTACGTGCGCGTCCGGTTGATGGCGCGCAATCGGCCCGTACATTGCATGGTAGGAAGCGCCGACGTACCGTTAGGCGACTGGAGAGGACAATTCTGAATGCGCGCGCCGGGCGGTCCCCGTCTGCTGCTGCGGCGGCTCCGCGAGGTCATGGCGGAGCCGGTCACCGCGCAGGCGCGCCTCGACCGCATCGTCGTCCTCATCGCCTCCAATATGGTCGCCGAGGTCTGCTCCCTCTACGTCGTTCGGGCCGACGGGGCCATGGAGCTGTTTGCGACCGAAGGCCTGAACCGTGAAGCCGTCCACCTGACGACGATGCAGCCGGGCGAGGGCCTCGTCGGCCTCATCGCCTCGAGCGCCGAGCCGCTCGCGCTGTCCGACGCCCAGCATCATCCGGCCTTCTCGTACAAGCCCGAGACGGGCGAAGAGATCTATCAATCGTTCCTCGGCGTGCCGGTCCTGCGCGGCGGCGCGACGATCGGCGTGCTGGTGGTGCAGAACCGCGCCCGGCGCACCTATTCGGAGGAAGAGGTCGAGGCGCTCCAGACCACCGCCATGCTTCTCGCCGAGATGATCGCGTCGGGCGAGCTCCAGGGCATTACGGCGCAGGGCGAGCCGATCGCCGTTCGCCGCCCTATGACCCTGAAAGGCCAGGCCATCGCCGACGGCCTCGGCCTCGGCCATGTGGTCATGCACCAGCCGCGCGTGGCGGTGTCGAAGATCGTCGCCGACGACGTCGATTTCGGAGCTGCAGCGGCTCGAGAAGGCGATCGGCGCGATGCGCGCCTCGGTCGACGACCTCATCGACCGCAGCGACGACGGCCAGTCCGGCGAGCACCGCGACGTGCTGGAGGCCTTCCGCATGATCGCCCACGACCGCGGCTGGCTGCGCCGGCTGCGCGAGGCGGTGAGCTCGGGTCTGACCGCCGAAGCGGCGGTCGAGCGGGTCCAGAACGACGCGCGGGCCAAGCTGCAGCGCCAGACCGATCCCTACCTGCGCGACCGCCTCCACGATCTGACCGACATCGCCAATCGCCTGCTGCATCAGCTCGCCGGCCAGAGCCTCGTCCTCCTGCCCGAGGAGCTGCCGGAGAGCGCGATTCTCGTCGCCCGCTCGATGAGCCCGGCGGCGCTTCTGGACTACGACCGGGCCCGCCTGCGCGGCGTCGTGGTGGAGGAGGCGGGCGCCTCGAGCCATATCGCGATCGTCGCGCGCGCGCTCGCGCTGCCGGCGGTCAGCGACATCCCCAATATTTCCGAGATCGTCGAGCAGGGCGACCCGATCATCGTCGACGGCGACGCCGGCGAAATCCATCTGCGCCCGCCGGCGGACGTCGAGGCGGCCTACGCCGAAAAGGCGCGCATGCGGGCGCGGAAGCAGGCGCAGTATCGGGCGCTGCGCGATGTGCCGACCGTCTCGCTGGACGGCGTGCCGATCGGCCTGCACATGAACGCCGGGCTGCTCGTCGACATGCCGCATCTCGCCGAGACGGGCGCGAAGTCGATCGGCCTCTTCCGCACCGAGCTGCAGTTCATGCTCGCCGCCCGCTTCCCGCGGCCGGGCGCGCAGGAAGAGCTCTATCGCGCCATTCTCGAAGCGGCCGGCGGCCGTCCCGTCACCTTCCGCACCCTCGACATCGGCGGCGACAAGCTTCTGCCCTACATGAAGGGCTTCGAGGAGGAGAATCCCGCCCTCGGCTGGCGGGCGCTCCGCATCGGGCTCGACCGCCCGGCCCTCCTGCGCATGCAGTTTCGGGCCTTCATCCGCGCTGCCTCGGGCGGCGAGCTCAGGGTGATGATTCCGATGGTCTCGACCGTCGAGGAGTTCAAGACGACGCGAGCCTTGTTCGATCGCGAGCTCGCCTGGAGCGCGCGGCGCGGCTACGAGCCGCCGCGCTCGGTCAAGCTCGGCGTCATGATCGAGGTGCCGTCGCTGTTGTGGCAGATCGACGAGATCGCCGCCTGCGCCGATTTTCTGTCGGTCGGCTCGAACGATCTCATGCAATATCTTTATGCCGTGGATCGCGACAACCGTCGGGTGGCCAGCCGCTTCGACACGCTGAGCGTCGGGTTCCTGAGAGCGCTGAGATCGATCGCCGAGGTCGGCGCGCGCGCCAAGACCCCGGTCACCCTCTGCGGCGAAATCGGCGGGCGGCCGCTGGAGGCGATGGCCCTGATCGCGCTCGGCTATCGGGAGCTTTCGATGTCGGCGACGTCGATCGGGCCGGTCAAGGCGATGACGCTCTCGCTTAAGGTCCACGAGGTCGCGCGCGAGGTCGAGGCGATGCTGACCAAGGGCCGTGACGAGGCCTCGCTGCGCGCGCCGCTCGAGTCGCTGGCCGAGCGCTTCAACGTGCGCCTGTAAAAGCGCATGATCTTGTGACCTTCGTGCCTCCTTCGCGCCCTTTGTGTTGATAAACATACTCGAATCGCGCTCCGCCGTTCGCCCCATGGCCGCCAACGATAATCTCGATCTCATCCTGCGCCGCCACCGCGAAATCGGAGCGCGCCTCACCGAGGGCGTCTCCGGCGCGGAATATGCGGCGCTGTCCCGCGAGCTCAGCGATCTCGAGCCGATCGTCTCGGCGATCGGCGCCTATCGCGCCAAGAAGAAGGAGCGGGCGGATCTCGCCGCCATGCTCGAGGATCCCGGTCTCGACGCCGAGATGCGCGCGATGGCCAGCGCCGAATTCGCCGCCGCCGAGACGGAGACCGAGGAGATGGCCAAGGCCATCCGCATCGCGCTCCTGCCGAAGGACGCGGCCGACGAGGGCGACGCCATCCTCGAGGTGCGTGCGGGAACCGGCGGCGACGAGGCGGCCCTCTTCGCCGGCGATCTCTTCCGCATGTATGTCAAATATGCCGAGTTGAAGCGCTGGAAGGTCGAGGTTCTTTCGATGAGCGAGGGGACGGCCGGGGGATACAAGGAAATCGTCGCCGAGGTCTCCGGCCGCGGCGTTTTTGCGCGCCTCAAGTTCGAGAGCGGCGTGCATCGGGTCCAACGCGTGCCGGCGACCGAGACCCAGGGGCGCATCCACACCTCCGCGGCGACCGTCGCGGTCCTGCCCGTCGCCCAGGAAGCGGATTTCGACCTCAACGAGGCGGACCTCAAGATCGACACCATGCGCTCGAGCGGCGCCGGCGGCCAGCACGTCAACAAGACCGAATCCGCCATCCGCATCACCCATATCCCGACAGGGATCGTGGTCGCCGTGCAGGCGGAGCGGTCGCAGCACAAGAACCGCGCCAGGGCCATGGCGCTCCTGCGCTCGCGCATCCTCGACGAACGCAACCAGAAGCTCGAAGCGGAGCGGGCGCAAGAGCGGCGCTCGCAGGTCGGCTCGGGCGACCGCTCGCAGCGCATCCGCACCTACAATTTCCCGCAAGGCCGAGTGACCGACCACCGCGTCAACCTGACCCTCTATGCGCTCGACCGGATCATGGAGGGCGAGGGCCTCGACGAGATCATCGACGCCCTCACCGCCGAGCGTCAGGCCGAGCTCTTGGCCCAGCATCAGCCGATGTGAGCTCCCTTCTCCCTCTGGGAGAAGGTGGCGCGAAGCGCCGGATGGGGTGTGAAGCGCAGGAATCCGTCGATGAAAGTTTGCGGTGACGGTCGTGCAAGACGTCCGCCGTCCGTATCGGCGGCCCACACCCCATCCGGCCCTTCGAGCCACCTTCCCCAGCAAAGCTGGGGAAGGATTCCCGCAATTCCCCGCCTGCCGCCTTTCGCGCCTGGCATGCGCATCGGCCTGCTCGGCGGCTCGTTCAATCCGCCCCATCCGGGCCATGCGCTGGTCACCCGGATCGCGCTGACAAGGCTCCGCCTCAACCGCGTCTGGTGGCTGGTGACGCCGGGCAACCCGCTGAAATCGCAGGCCGACCTCGCCGCCCTTCACGCTCGCGTGGAAGCCGCCCGCCGCCTCGTCGCCGGCCCGCGTGTCGCCGTGACCGACATCGAGGCTGGGATCGGCGCCCGCTACACCTACGACACGCTCGCATGGCTCGCGCGGCGCGCCCCAAAAGTCCGGTTCGTCTGGATCATGGGGGCAGACAACCTCCGCCAGTTCCACCTCTGGCGGCACTGGCGCGACATCGCCGACCTCGTCCCGATCGCCGCCGTCGACCGTCCGGGCTCGACGCTCAAGGCGACCTCGAGCCGCGCGGCGGTCGCGCTCGCCCCCTGGCGCGTCCCGGAAGCGGAGGCGGCGCACTTCGCCGAGCGCAGCCCGCCGGCCTTGCTGTTCCTGCACGGGCCGCGCTCGGAGCTGTCCTCGACGGTGCTGAGGGGGAGCGGTTAGGGGAGCGCAGCGAATCGGCTCCGCTGCAGGCTCCACAAAATTGATGGATATGAAAACGACCGTCCTGATATGATTGAAATCAGCGCCCGGAAATGCTTTGGCCCCAAGCCTTCGAGCCTATCGGGGAGATGCCGTCCGGCGTTCGGCCTGAGGCAAGGTCGGCCCGGTAGGCCTTGGATGATCCGGCTTTCCAGAATCGAGGCGAGGTTTGCCAATGGCCCGGGCACGCATCCTGCGGACGACCATGCGCGTGGCTGGAGTCGCGGCTCTCGCGGCCGCGGCGTTGACCCTGTCTGGCTGCCGCGATGCTGCCGGCGACATGACGGGCTCGATCCCGGCGACGCCGCAGGCCACCGCGAGCGGCGCGGAACCCCGCGCCTTTGCCGAGGCCTGCCAGCGCCGCTACGAGGCGAATCCCGGGGAGAAGGCGGCCTCGATCGAATACGCCCGCGCCCTTCGCGGGCTCACGCGATACCGGGAGGCGGTGGCGGTGATGCAGACGGCGGCGGTCAAGTCGCCCAAGGACGAGGACGTGCTCGGCGAATACGGCAAGGCGCTCGCCGACGCCGGCGAGCTGTCGCAGGCCAAGGACGTGCTGACGCGCGCCTATACGCCGGACAACCCGAGATGGGACGTCATGTCGGTGCAGGGCGCGGTCGCCGACCAGCTGGGCGACCACGCGGGCGCGTTGCAGTTCTATCGCGACGCGCTGAAGATCGCCCCCGGGGAGCCCGGCGTTTTGACCAACATGGGCCTCTCGCTCGCGCTCGCCCAGCGCTTGCCGGAAGCGGAGCGCGCGCTGCGCCAGGCCGTTGCGAGTCCGAAGGCAGACGCCCGGATGCGGGGCGACCTCGCGCTCGTGCTCGCGCTCGAAGGCAAGTTCGCAGAGGCCGAAAAGGTGAGCGAGGCGGACCTCCCGCCCGAGGCGGCGCGCGGCAATGTCGAGGCGATCAGGCGGATGCTCGCCGGAGGCGATCGGCGAGGCCTCGGCCAGCCGGCGAAGGCCGCAATCGAGGCCAACGGGGCCGGGTGAGCCGCTCAATCGTCGCGGTCGCCGATGGACGAGGTTGGTTGCGGATCGATGCTCAGTCCCGCGCCCGGGGGAAGAATCGGAGGGGCCGGGTCCGGGTCGGCGACCGGCGGCGGCAGCGCGCCGTTCGGGCCCTCGGTCGCTCCTGTCAAGAACATCGGCGCGAGGGCGGCCGCGCGGCGCGGGAGCGAAGCGCCGACACGCGCGACGTCGAGCGGCTCCTCGATGTCAGGCGCCGGCGGCAGGCCGTCCGGGGCAGCGGGCGGCGGCAAGAGGCTCGGCTCGGGCCTCGGCTTGCAGATGCGGCGGGGACCGGTGTCTGTCGCCCCGTGGTTGGCGAGATCGAGATGGATGTGATTGTAGTGGAAGACGTCCGCGCCCGGTCCGAGCACCGTGGTGAAATAGCGGCAGGCGCCCGCATGGGCCTCGTGCAGGAAGGCCGCCTCCTGCGTGCCGGCGCTCTTCCAGTCGCGCACGAATTCGAGCGAGCGCCCGTCCGCCAGCGTGAATCCGGCGACGTCGACCGCATTGCCGAAGGCGTGCTCGGAGAGCCGCGCGCCGGCCATGTTGTCGATCGAGCGGCAGCTGTAGGCGCCGAACACCTTGAGCGTCACCACCTTCTGGCCGAAGCGGGCCTCGGCGTCCGGCTGGACGATGTCCCTGAGCCAAGCCTCCAGCGCCGGGATCATCGGACAATCGATGGTCAACACCTTGTCGACGCCGACCGCGCCGTCGGCGAGAGCCGAGACTTTCAGAGGGCGCGTCATGCCGCAGATCCCCGGACCGTCGATCTCGGGCGCGGCTGCGATAAAGTCGGACAAGGTGACGAACTTGCGGGCGAAGCAGGCGTTTTCCGCCTGGGTGCGCCAGACGGGCCGCTCCGGACGCCCGAAGAAGCCGCAGCCCGCGAGGGACAGAGCGGCGACCAGGCCCGGGACGAGTGGCCGAACGCGACGCGCCATCGCGGTAACGTGCAACGATTGTTTTAAGAATTGCTAAAGCCTAGTTGCTACGGGCCGCCATCGAGCCGCCGCACTTTGCCCTCAAGAGGCGCCCGGGTTTAGGCGGGAGAATCGGATCGTTGGGTCGTCGGGCGGGCAATTGGCGGGCGAAGGCGGCCGGGTTTGCGCTTGGCCTCGCGGCGGCGGCGCCGGCGACCGCGCATCCCCACGTCTGGGTGACGGTGAAGAGCCAGATTGCGTTCACTCCGGATGGCAGGATCTCGGCGGTCGTGCACGATTGGGTGTTCGACGAGATGTATTCGTCCTTCGCGACGCAGGGGCTCGCCCCGAAAGGCAAACTCGTCACCCGCGCGGAATTCGCCCCCCTCGCCCAGGAGAATGCGGGGAGCCTGGCCGAGATCGGCTATTTCACGACGCTGAAGGTCGGCGGCAAGTCCGTCGATTTCGGCTCGGTGACCGACTATTGGATGGAAGAACGACCCGACCATCTGGTCGAGTTCCACGTCACCCTTCCGCTCAAGAATCCGGAGCGCGTCAAGAAGTTCGGCACTCTGCGGGTCGCCGATCCGGAATATTTCATCGACTTCGAGTTCGACGACAAGGATCCAGTAAAGCTCAACTCGGCCCCGGCCGGCTGTTCGGTCTCGGTCGCCAAGCCGAAGCCTCTCGAGCCGGCGGACAAGTCGAAACTCACCGAGTCCTTCTTCACCAACCTCTCGCCCGGGACCAATTTCGGCTTCAAAATGGCGAGCGCCGCCATCATCGCATGCCCATGATCAAGGCGGCCGCAAGACGATTGTGTTGTGGCTTCGGCCGCCTGCGCCGCGATGGCGCCCGCGCAAGCGGCGCGGCCCTTCGCGGTCGGCGGAGGCGAGGGCGGCGGCGGGGCCGAAGGCGGGATCACCGGCTGGCTGCTGGCGGAGCAGTCGCAACTCACCCACCTCATGGCGGCGAAGATCCATGCGCTGCACGGCGACCCCGGCGCCGCCTGGGGACTGATCGGCCTCGGCCTCGCCTATGGCGTCTTCCACGCCGCCGGGCCGGGCCACGGCAAGGCGCTGATCGCCTCCTACATGCTCGCCAACGACCGTTCGCTCCGGCGCGGCGCGGTCATGGCGCTTCTCGCGGCGCTCCTGCAGGCGACGGTGGCCGTCGCGCTGGTCGGCACGGCAGGGCTGGTCCTCAACGCCACCGCGTCCGCGATGAACCGGGCCGCGGACGGACTGGCGCTCGCGAGCGCGGCGGGCGTCGCCGCGATCGGCCTCTTCCTCGTCTGGCGGAAGGGCGGCGCGCTGATCGCCGCGCTCAGACTGCGTTTCGAGCGCGCCCGGGCGCTGGCCTCGGCTCCCGCGTTCGACGGCGTCGCCTGGCGCGCGCCAGCCAGGAGCCTATCGGCGGCGGCGTTCCGCGCCGGGCCGCCGACGGCGATCTTATCGGCCGATGCATGCTGCGTTGCGCCCGACCCCGCGACGCTCGAAGGTCCCTTTTCCTGGCGCGACGCCGCCGGAACGGTGATCGCGGCGGGGGCGCGGCCCTGCTCGGGCGCGATCCTGGTGCTGGTGTTTGGCCTGGCCCAGGGCCTGTTCGCCGCCGGCGTCGCGGCGACCTTCGCCATGGCGCTCGGCACGGCGGTCACGACCGGCGCGCTCGCCTGGATGGCGGTGTTCGCCAAGTCCGCGGCGGTGCACTTCGCCGCGGGAGAGGATTTGCGGGTCGCGCTGATCGCGCGGGCGCTCGAATTCGCCGCGGCGCTCGCGGTGTTCGCCTTTGGGATCCTGCTCATGTTCGGCGCGCGCGGCGGGGCCTAAGGCCCGTTTGGGCCGTTTAGCGCCGGTTTAGCGTCGCGCCCTTTGCTTTTCAAAGGGTTGCGACCCGGTTTAGCGTCGCATCGTTTTTGGCGCTTCGGGCGGCAGAAAAATACATTTCTCAACCGATATATGTCGGCCGGCGCGAGGCAGAAGCCGACGGCGCGCTGACCCACCCTGCCGTTGACGGCCAACTGGTCGCGCCCCGGGTCCGCGCCGAAGCGGCGCGAGGTCGATCACCGCCCGTAGAGGCCGGTCAGGGTCGCCTTCGCCAAAATGTGCGCGTGCACGTTGAAGCCGATGGCCGCGGAAGAGGCGTTCTGATCGACGTCGAGCTTGTCGACGTCGAGCGCATAGACGGTGATCACATAATGATGCGGCTTGCCCGGCGGCGGGCACGGGCCGCCATAAGCGTTCGTGCTGAAATCCGTGCGCCCCTGCAGCGCCCCGGCCGGCATTCCCGTCCCGCCTCCCGCGCCCTTCGGTAGGGACGAGACGTCGGCGGGAATATTGACGACCCACCAGTGCCACCAGCCGCTGCCGGTCGGCGCGTCCGGATCGTACATGCTGACGGCGAACTCTTCGCGCCCTTCGGCGCGCCCGACCAGGTGAGCGCCGGGGATACGTTCCCGCCGGTGCAGCCGAAGCCGTTGAACACCTGCTCGTTGGCGATCTTGCCGCCCGGCTTGATGTCCGGGCTGGTCAGGGTCATCGCGCTCGCCGCGCTCGCGGCGAGACCGCTGATCGCCGCCGCCGCAAAGGCAATCCTCCGCATTGGGTTCGTCCTCTTAAGACCGTCGCCGACAGGCCGAACGCCGAAGGCGACCTCACAAAGCGCGAGGATATGCGTCCTAGGCGCGACGACGCAAGGCGCCGACGGCCGAAGGCCCGTCAGATCGGCGTCCCAATTCTGCCGCCTCTGTAGGGTAGGGGGGTACCCTACGAGAGAGGCGATGACCCACACGATCCGGGACAAGCAGAAGCTCTTGGCGCGGGTGCGCCGCATCCGCGGCCAGGTCGAGGCGATCGAGAGGGCGCTCGACGAAGATGCCGGCTGCGAGAAGGTCATGCACCTGATTGCGGCCGTCCGAGGGGCGACGAGCGGGCTGATGGCCGAGGTGGTCGAGGACCACGTCCGGACCCATCTCGTCGACGCCGCCCGCCATCCGGACGCATTGAACGGGGAGGCGGCCGACGCGTTGATCGACATCGTGCGCGCCTATCTCCGGTAAGGCTCGACCCCATGAGCGAATCCGAAAGCTCCGCCTATACGGCGTTCCACAGCCACGTCTTCCTCGGCGAAGGCCACGAACGAAGCGAGCGCCGCGCCTGGGTCGTCATCTGGCTTTGCGCCGCCATGATGGCGGCCGAGATCGCCGGCGGCTGGCTGTTCGGCTCGATCGCGCTGATCGCCGACGGCCTCCACATGAGCACCCACGCCGGCGCCCTCATGCTGGCGGCGCTCGCCTACAGTTTCGCCCGCCGATACGCGAACGACCCGCGCTTCACCTTCGGCACCGGCAAGTTCGGCGACCTCGCCGGCTTCACCAGCGCGATCATTTTGGCGATGATCGCGCTTCTGATCGGCTACGAGGCGGTGAGCCGCCTGTTCGCGCCCGTGCCGATCCGTTTCGCCGAGGCGATTCCGATCGCCTGTCCTCGGCCTCGCCGTCAACATCGCGAGCGCCTGGCTGCTCAGCGGCGGCGAGCATCCGGGCCACAGCCACGGGCCCGCCCACGAGCGGACATGACGAGTCGAAGCGGATCGCGACCCGGGACGGCGAGGCGGTGCTGACCGTGTTCGAGGACGGCGTTCCGCCGCGGTTCCGCCTCGCGCGCGAAACCGGCCCTGCCCTGTCCGCCTCCGCCGCCTCAATCGAGACGGTGCGGCCGGACGGCGCGCGGCAAAACTTCGCCTTCGTCGACCGCGGCGGATTTTTGGAGTCCATCGACGCGATTCCGGAGCCGCACGCGTTCGACGCCAATGTCACGATCGACGGAGAGAGGCGCCCGATCGTCTTCGAGGAGCACGAGCACGCCCACGGCGCCGCGGCGCGCGACAACAACCTGCGCGCCGCCATCATCCATGTGATGGCGGACGCCACCGTCTCGGTGATGGTCATCGTCGGACTGGTCCTGGCGCGGCTGTTCGACTGGCTGTGGATGGATCCGCTCGCCGGAATTCTCGGCGCGCTCGTCATTGCGAGCTGGTCGGCCGCGCTCATCCGCGACACCAGCGCCGTCCTGCTCGACATGAACCCCGACCGCCGCATGGCCGACAATCTGCGGCGCGCCATCGAAGGCGAAGGAGACGAGATCGCCGATCTGCATCTCTGGCGCCTCGGGCCCGGCCATCTCGGCGCGATCGTGTCGGTGGTGACGCCGAGCGCGCGCAGCGAGGCCGACTACCGGGCAAGGCTCGCCCGCTTCCGCTCGCTGTCGCATCTGACGATCGAGGTTCGGCGCGCGGCGTGAGGGCGGCGGCGTTGGCCTATCGTCATTGCGAGCCGAGGGGCGATTGCTCCTCTCATCCCCGTCTCAAGCTCTCCACATGCACAACCCGGTCCGACAGATACGGATGCTTGCGGACGATGTCGTAGAAACGGCGGTCGGCGGTGATGACGGGATATTGCTCCTGAACCGCGAGCGCGAGTAGAAGCAGTCGTAAGCCGGATGACCAAGGTCGATCGCCAGACGCGCAGCGGAGGCGGCGAGCTGGCGCATCGGATGAGGAACGCCGATCGGCGCGGCTTTCAACGCTTCCACCGCCTCCGCAAAATCCTCCCTCGCGATGTCGCCGCGGCGGCACAAGGCCCATAGGGCGTTGGCGGCCTCGGCGAAGAGCAGCTCCGGCGCAATGAGCGTCGTGCGATTGTCCAGGAGACTCACCGCCTCTTCGGAGAAAGCTTCGCTCACGAGCCGTTTCACCGCGACGCTGGCATCGACGACATAGGCCGTCATGCCGCGCCGCCGCGGTCCCGGTCGGCCCGAATGATCTCGCTGCTGTCGACGGTGGAGCGGAGGCGTCCACGCAAAATTTTCGCGCGCGCCTCGAAATCGTCGGCCCCCGCCCGAAGCGCCTCGCGGAGGATCTCGCGATGTTCGGCCTCCGCGGATCGGCCATGCGCCGCCGCCCGCTGCTTGAGCGACCGGACGAGCTCGGCGCTGACGTTTCGGACCGTCAGTTGGCTCATCAGCGCCTGCAAATCATCGATTTCATTGCCTGCAATATGCGTCAGACGAGAGGATTGGCAACGGGGTCGCCGGCCGGATTATTTTTCGGCTCGTTTCGAGATCGAGATTGTCGAGATTGTGAGATTATTGTGGCACAGGCATTTCTCCCCTTCCTGCCGTCGCCCAGGCGCGAACCAGCGGCATTTGTGCTATTCTGCCCAGCGCCTGAGGGACGCGCCATGGCGGGAACGCGGAAAATCGCGGCGATCCTGGTCGCGGACATCGTCGGCTACAGCCGGCTCGCCCGCGCCGACGAGGAGCGGACGCTGGCGCGTCTTCGGGGCCTTCGCAGCGATCTGATCGACCCCGCGATCGACGCGCATCATGGGCGCATCGTCAAGCGCACCGGGGACGGCAGCCTCATCGAATTCCGCAGCGTGGTCGACGCGGTGCGCTGCGCCATCGAAGTGCAGAACGGCCTCATCGAGCGCAACGCCGGCCTGCCGCCCGAGCGCCGCATCGAGTTCCGAGTCGGCATTCATCTGGGCGACGTCGTTGAGGAGAGCGACGGCGATCTGATGGGCGACGGCGTCAATATCGCCGCACGGCTGGAAAGCATCGCGAAGCCCGGCGCGATCTGTCTGTCCGAGGACGCCTACCGTCAGGTCAAAGGACGGCTTGATCTGGCGGTCACTGATCTTGGCCCGACCCAACTTAAGAACATCGCCGAGCCGATCCGGGTTTACGCGCTTCAAGTCGGTGTCCCCGCCCACGCGAAGCCGGCGCCGCCGGTAGAGCTGGCCGCACCGAAAAAGCGTTCGGCGCAGGCGCCGCTCGCTCTGGGGTTCGCCGCGCTGCTCATCCTGATCGCGGGCAGCGCCTGGTATTTGTTGGGCGCGGGCCGCTCTCCGCCGGCCGGGCCGGCGCATCTCTCCATTGTCGTGCTGCCGTTCACAAACCTCTCAGGCGACGCGAGTCAGGACTATTTCGCCGACGGCGTCACCGACAACCTCACCACGGAACTGTCGCGCATCCGCAACACCTTCGTGATCGCCGGCGCCACGGCTAACACCTATAAGGGCAAGAGCGTCGACGCCAAGGAGATCGGCAAGGAACTGGGCGTGCGCTATGTGCTCGAAGGCTCGGTCCAGCGCGACCAGAACCGCGTGCGCGTCAACGCCCAGCTTATTGACTCGGAGTCCGGCGCGGATCTCTGGGCCGACCGCTTCGAGGAAGACGTGGCCGACCTGTTCAGGCTGCAAGATGAGCTGGTGGCGCGACTGGGCAATACGTTGGGCAATGAACTTCTCAAGGCAGAACTGAAAAAAGGCAATCGTTCAAAAAACCCTGATACCATCGGAGCCTCTTGCAAAAAGAGTGATGAAGCCGGTCTAGTAAGGCGCTAATATTTATAGATATTGGGATCGGTTGCAAGTGCTGCATAGAAATATATTCAGATTGCGAATCAGGTACCGCGCCGTTATCATAGAAAACGATTCGCTTCAGCCTTGGCTGTAGACATGACTGACGACCCTCTCGACGCGATAAAGGCGCGCTGGAGCCACATCCAGGGCTATTTGCAGGGCCATTTGTTCCCTTGGATGCGTGAGGACAACGATCCGGTCACCGAAGCGCTGGGTCGTCTCATCACCACGCTCGACGTGATCGGTCTCGAAGCCTTCGTTCCCGACCCGCCCAGGGGGCCGGGCCGGCCGCCCGAAGACCGTCGCGCCCTCGCCCGAGCTTTCGTGGCCAAGGTGGTCCTGGGCGTTCCCACCACCAGCGCCCTGATCGAGCGCCTCGCGGTCGACAGGTCCCTGCGTCGCATCCTCGGCTGGGAGCGACGCGCGCAAGTTCCGTCCGAGGCCACGTTTTCCCGGGCGTTCGCCGAATTCGCGCAGGGCGAGCTGCCAGACAAGATCCACGCGGCGCTGATCGAGCGTGCGCTCGGGGGACGCATCATCGGGGCGATCGCGCGCGACGCCACCGAGATCGAAGCGCGCGAGAAGCCGGTTGAGATGAAGGCCAACGACGGCAAAGACAATCCCCCGGCGCCCGATCATCCCCCTCCGCCGCGCAAGCGTGGACGTCCGCGCAAGGACGAACCGCGGCCGAAGCCGGAGCCGACGCGTCTCGAGCGGCAGGTCACGCAGAACCTCGGCCAGATGCTCGCCGACCTGCCCACCGCCTGCGACGTCGGCTGCAAGAAAAACAGCAAGGGCTACAAAGAGACCTGGACCGGGTACAAACTCCACATCGACGTGGCCTGCGGCCAAATCCCGGTCTCCTGCGTGCTGACCTCGGCCTCCGTCCACGACAGCCAGGTCGCCATTCCCTTGATGACCATGACGAGCGCCCGCGTCTCTTATCTCTACGATCTCATGGACTCAGCCTACGACGCCGCCGCGATCCACGACCAGAGCCGGGCGCTCGGCCACGCCCCCATTGTCGACCGCAACTTTCGCGCCGACCACCAAGGCAAGGCCGAATGGGGCCGCGAGGTCGAGCGCCTCAAGCTCATCCACATGCCCGACTTCGACGACCGGATCTACGATTTCCGCACCATGGCCGAACGCGTCAACGCCCGGTTGAAAGACGAGTTCGGCGCAGATTTCTCCGCGTCCGCGGCGCGCTCAAGGTCAAATGCCATCTCATGTTCGGCATCGTCGCGCTCGCCGTCGATCAGATCATCCGCGTCGTCGACTGCAGGCCCGCCCCTGCCTGACCAAGCCGCGCCTACCCGGCGCGGCACGAAAAAATCGCTTCGGTCAGCCTTTCTGCAAGAGGCTCATCGATCTGGATATGCGTAGCTGGGCTTTGCTCCAGCAGTATCCGCCGACGAAGGAAAGCAACATTGCCGCGCGAGGCTTCGTTGAGCAGGCGCTTAAGATCAACCCGGACGACGCCGATGCGTTGGCCGACGACGCTTATACGTACTTCCGTGACTGGTTTAACGGCTGGGCTGAGCGCGACACCGATTACGAAGCAAAAATGCTCGGTCAGGTCGACCGGGCCATCGCGCTCGCTCCCAATAATTTGTGGGCGTATTACGTTCAAAGCATTTACCTACGGTATCTGCATCGCCCGAATGAGGCGCTCGACGCCGCCAATACCGGCCTCGCCATCAATCCAAATTCTGCCTTGCTGTACGGGTCGCGAAGTCACGCCGAAGTTTACCTCGGCCGGTACGACCAAGCGAAGTCCGATGCGCAACAAGCGATGCGGTTAAGTCCACGCGATCCGAGAAAAGGCCTTTGGTATGATTATCTTGGCCTGGCGGAGTTTGCCCAGGGGCACTACGACGCTGCGATCGACGAATACCATAAGGCGCTCGACACTGGCTATCGCGCTACCCTTTTATACTTAAGGCTTGCCGCCGCTCTGGCGCTCGAAGGCAAGATGGAAGAGGCGAAGACCGCCTTGGCGGGAGCCCGTCGCCTCAATCCCAAACTCACGGTCAAGTGGCTGATGGACCGTGAGGCGAATCTACCGACCGAGTTCGAGGGCCTGCGCAAGGCGGGGCTGGCGGAGCAGTGAATGTCGCAGGACTTAGCGACTTTGCCTCGGCGGAAGGCGACGCGCCAGGCGACCGCAGTTTGTTGACGATCTGGCGTGGCGTTGAGACGATCGGCTGATGCGCTTCGAGATTTTGGGCGAGATCTCCGACATTGAGACGTTCGCCACAGGATCTGGAATCCGCGAGATAGCGCGGCTCCGGCGAATTTATGGGCGCGGCCGTTGGCGCAAGCGCAAGGGAGTAGCTCGCGTTCGTCTATCGGATGGCTCTATGCACATGGCCGAGGTACACTGGTACGAAGCCGCCGGGATCGGGCGCAAGGAACTCAAAATCAAACATCTGCTTTGAGACTGGAAGTGATGGCAAAGCCGCAATCAAAACGTTTGGTCGTATGCGTCGAAAACGACGGTTATCCCGCATCGCTTGAAAGGCGAAAAATCTATGTCGCGCTTCGCGACGCCGACGCGGAAAAGCACGGTCTGCTGCGCATCATCGACGAGTTGGGCGAGGACTATCTTTATCCAAAGGCGTTTTTTCGCTCGGTCGCCTTGCCGCAAGCCGTCAAGCGGGCCGTCCTAGCCGCAGCGTAGCCCGTCGGCAAATGACCAAAGGCGGCTTTCCCTCGAGAAGATCGCCGAGTTTTGAGATACGGCATCCGGCCGGACACCGTGCTATTCTGGGTCGAGAGGTCCTGGAGTCATGAGCGAGACCCGGAAGCTCGCGGCGATCCTGGTCGCCGACGTCGTCGGCTACAGCCGGCTCGGCGGCGCGGACGAAGACCGACCCTGTCACGCCTTCGAGGGCTCCGCAGCGACCCCATCGCCCCCGCCGTCGCCGGGCATCACGGGCGCATCGTCAAGCGACAGGTCCCTCGGGCGCGCCGCTGGTCCCACTGGACTCCGCAGCCAAACATCGTTATATGACTACAGTAGTCATATGGAAGGCGGAACGACCGTGCGGGACATTCAGCTCAAGGACGCCAAAGCGTCGCTGTCGCGCCTGGTCGACGGCGCGCTGCGAGGCGAGGAATTCGCCATTACCCGGCATGGGCGCAAGCAGGCTGTCGTCATTTCCTGGGCGGCCTGGGAGCGTCTCTCGAACGTTCCCAGTTTCGGGCGTCTGCTCGCCGCCGCGCCGATCGAGAAGGGCGATATTCCCGGTCGAGATCCCACTCCGAGCCGCGACGCCGATTTGTGAACTACCTTCTCGACACGAGCGTCATTTCCGCCGTCGCTCCGACGAGGAAGGATCGTCCGGCCGCTCTCGTCGAATGGCTCGACCTCGCTTCGAGCCGCCTCTACCTCTCGGTTGTAACGGCGGCCGAGGTCAGCGACGGAATCGCCAAGGCCGCGCGCGAGGGTGCCGCGCGCAAAGCCGCGAATCTCAAGGGCTGGTGGGACGCGGTCGAGCATCTTTACCGCGACCGCATCCTGCCATTCGATCTTCGCGCGGCGCATATCGCAGGAAGCATGAGGGACGCCGCGCGCGGCGCCGGCCACGATCCCGGCTTCGCCGACATCGTCATCGCCGCGACGGCGGCGGCCCACGGATTGACGATCCTTACGAGCAACGTCAAGCATTTCCGGCCGGTCGCGGATTTGCTGATGAACCCCTTCGAAGGCCTGCCGCCCCTGACTGGGGGCAACGAGCGTTGAATGGCCGCAACCCGGAAAATTGCAGCGATCCTAGTCGCAGACGTCGTCGGCTACAGCCGGCTGGCCGGCGCGGACGAGGACCGCACGCTGTCGCGGCTGCGCGGCTTACGGAGCGATCTGATCGACCTGGCGATCGACGCGCATCACGGGCGCATCGTCAAGCGGACCGGCGACGGCAGTCTGATCGAATTCCGCAGCGTGTTCGACGCGGTGCGCTGCGCGATCGAGGTGCAGAACGGCCTCGTTGACCGCAACGCCGGCGTGCCGCCGGACCGACGCATCGAGTTCCGCGTCGGCATTCATCTCGGCGACGTGGTCGAGGAGGCCGACGGCGACCTCATGGGCGACGGGGTCAACATCGCCGCGCGATTGGAAAGCGTCGCAAAGCCCGGAGGGATCTGCCTCTCCGAGCAGGCCTACTGGCAAGTCAAGGGGCGGCTCGAACTCGCGGTCATCGATCTCGGCCCGATCCAACTCAAGAACATCGCCGAGCCGATCCGGGTCTACTCGCTCGAAGTCGGCCCGCCCGCCCCGGGGAAGCCCGCGCCGGTCCCAGCGCACGAAAAATCCGCCCCGCCGCGCCTCTCCATCGTCGTTTTGCCGTTCGCCAATATCGGCGGCGACCCGGAGCAGGAGCATTTCGTCGACGGGGTCACGGAAAGCCTCACGACCGACCTCTCACGGATACGGGGCGCTCGCGTAGTCGCCCGCAATACGGCGTTCACTTACAAAGGTAAGCCGCTCAACGTGAAGACGATCGGGCGCGAGTTGAGCGTTCGCTATGTCCTGGAAGGAAGCGTTCAGCGCGGCGGGAACCGCATGCGGGTCAACGTGCAGCTCATCGACGCCGAAACGGGCAGTCATCTCTGGGCCGAGCGGTTCGACAAGTCTGTATCCGATCTGTTCGACATGCAGGACGAAATCGTCGCGCGCCTGGCGGGCTCCCTGAACGCCCAGCTCGTCGCCGCCGAAGCGAGACGCGCGGAACAGACCCCGACCCCCAATTCGATGGACCTCTATTTTCAAGGTATGGCTTGGCTCAATAAGGGTCGGACCCCTGACAATGTTGCGCAAGCGCGCGGCTTTTTCGATCGGGCGCTCGCCGCCGATCCCGACAATGTCGATGCGCTCGTTGGATCAGCGTACGCGGACGCGCTCGTGGGCGCACATCTCTTTGTGACCGATCGCCTGGCAGCCTTCGCGGCGGCAGAAGCGAAGTTGACCAGAGCCTTATCGTCGGTCCCGGACCACGCCCTCGGCCATGCGCTGTTGGGTTTTGTCGAGATAGTAACCAAGCGCGCGTCGGAGGGCATCGCCAAATGTGAGCACGCGCTGCAGCTGGATCGAAATCTCGCCGATGCCCATTTTGCTATTGGATTGGCTAAGGTTTTTGTAGGCCGCGCCGAAGAAACAGAGACTCACATTGCTGAGGCTCTGCGCCTCAGTCCGCGCGATACAAATGCTTATATCTGGATGAATACTGCGGGCTCGGCGAAGCTCCACCTCGGCAGTTACGAGCAAGCCGTCGCTTGGTTTCGGCGGGCGATAGAGGCCAATCGAAATAACCCGCCAACATATTTAAACTTGGCCGCCGCCCTGGCGCAGCTTGGGCGACTTGGCGAAGCGTGTTCCGCAGTCAGGACCAGTCTCCCCCTCAACCCGGCCTACACCGTCTCCCGCCGCCGAGCCTCCTGGACGGCACAGAGCGACGACCCGACGTATCTGGCGCAGCTCGAGCCTATTTTCGAAGGCATGCGCAAGGCCGGAGTCCCCGAACAATGACCGCCCGCCGCCTCGCCGCCATCCTCGCCGCCGATGTGGTCGGCTACTCCCGCCTGATGGGCGAGGACGAGGCCGGCACGGCGCAAGCGGTGCGGGAGCATCGTGAGGCGGCGCCGCCGATCGTGGCGGCGCTCGGCGGGTGGCTGGTCAAGACGACCGGCGACGGGATGTTGCTGGAGTTTCCCTCGGTGACGACCTCGAGCTTTCCAAACGTCCTCTATTTACTGCGGGAGCCCCTCAACAGCGAACGAACGGAATTTCGCGTACTTATCGCCGACCTTACGGTCTTCTTTGTACTGTACTGAGTTTCGCCAATTCTGAGCTGCTTCCATGCTATCAAACTGGTTGATGGCTACGCGGGTTTTCGGCGGCGCCCCTTCGAATACGACTATATTTTGCCCTGCGGCGAGGAGATGGCCACCAGCGGCCTTGATTGAAGCCCGCGCAAGAGGGACGTACTCTTTTTGGTAAGGTCGGCGACCACCGGATCGTCTACGGATGGGGCGGTTGCGGGCAATGTGGGGTGTGTAAAACCGGCCAGGAGAATGTTTGCGCGCGGCCGAGGAACCTCGGGGTCCAGCGCGACGGGGGGTTCAGCAACTACATCCTCGTCGAGCATCCAAGATATCTGGTCGCGTTCGACCCGCTGCCCGAGGCCTTCGCCGCGACCCTCGCCTGCTCAGGCCTCGTCGCCTTTAGCGCGCTCAAAAAGGCGGCGCCGGTCGACTCGGACAACCCGCTGCTCATCATCGGGGCCGGCGGGCTCGGGCTCGCCGCCGTCAACCTGACGCGCGCCCTCTACGGCGTCGGCCCGATCGTCGCCGACATCGACGTGTCGAAACGGCAGGCCGCGCTCGACGCCGGCGCTTCGGCCGCGGTCAACCCCGCCGATCCCGATATCCGCGAGCGTCTTTTGAAGGAAACCGGCGGCTTTGCGGCCGCCATCGACTTCGTCGGCGCCGAGAGCTCTGCCGGGTTCGGCCTCGCCTCGCTACGCCGCGGCGGGCGCGTCTATGTCGTCGGCCTGTTCGGCGGCTCGCTGGACATTCCGCTCGCCACGCTGCCACTGCGCGGCGTCGGGGTCATCGGCGTGTGCGTCGGCTCGCTGCCGGAGCTACGGGAACTGGTCGCTCTGGCGCGCGCCGGCAAAGTGAAGCCGCTCCCGATCGAGACGCGGCCGCTCGACGCGGCCCAGCAGGCGCTCGACGACCTCCGCGCAGGCCGCATTCGCGGCCGCGTTGTTCTCACGCCATAGTCCCGGCCCCGACTTGCGCAGATCAATCGACCTCGTCCTGAGGCGCCGCGAAGCGGCCTCGAAGGACGCTCCAGGGGATGCGGACGGGAGCGAGCTATCGAGTTGAGGCGCTCTTGGCGTTGGCGAGCCGCGGCCCAATGAAGAACGCCTAACGAAGGCGCTGGATGGGCGGCGTCTCCTGGAGCGTCCTTCGAGACCTCTTGCCGCGCAAGAGGCGGCTCAGGACGAGGTCGGTTTTCTTTCGATCGAACCGACGCTCCGGCCGAAGATCCCCAGGGTGACTGCATTTGGAAATGCGGTATTGTCGGCCAAGCGCCGGAGTCGGCGTCTGACCGGAAGGCGAGGCGATGGAGACGAATTTTCCGCGTTATTGGATGTGGTCCGAAGCGTTCGAGATGCTGGCTCGCGCCGAGCGAATGCACCGGCAGTTTTTCCGGCCGGCAGCTCGGCCGTCGCATGGGAGCCGCCGGTTGACGTTCTCGAGACAGAGCGCACGGTGCTCGTGCTCGTCGCGCTGCCCGGCGTCGATCTCGGCGAGGTCAAGGCGCTCATCGACAGTGGGCAACTGATCATTTCGGGGGATCGAACTTATCCGGCGGAGATGCGGACGGCGGTCATTCATCGCCTGGAGCTTCCCCAGGGCCGCTTCGAACGGCGGATCGATCTTCCCGCGGGACGCTACAGCGCCATTCATCGATCGGCGTCCAACGGCTGCCTGCTGATCACGCTGCAGAAGTCGGAGGCCGTAAATGGCTGAGACCGCAGCCGAGGCGCCAACGGACGAGAACCAGCGCGGCGCGCTGTCGCCGCCGCTGCCGCCGGATTTGCTCATCATTGTGCCGGTCCGCGGCATGGTGCTTTTTCCGGGTATGGCGTTGCCGATCGCGCTCGGTCGCCCCCGCTCGGTGACGGCGGCGCAGAGAGCGGTCAGGGAACAGAAGCCGGTCGGCATCGTGATGCAGCGCAACGCCGCGGTCGAAGATCCTCTTCCCGTCGATCTGCACCGGATGGGCACGGTCGCCAACATCGTGCGCTACATTACCGCGCCCGACGGAACCCATCATCTTGTGTGCCAGGGCGAGCAACGATTCCAGGTCGTAGACTTTTTGGCCGGCTGGCCATTCTTCGTCGCGCAAACTTTGAGAATTCCCGAGCCGGCCTCGTCGTCCGACGAGATCGAGGCCCGCTTCATCCATCTCAAGCACCAAGCGCTCGAGGCTGTGCAGCTGCTGCCGCAGGCGCCCAACGAACTGCTCGCCACGATCCAGGGAATCGATTCGCCTGGCGCGCTTGCCGATCTGGTGGCGGCCTTCATGGACGCAACGTCGGACGAGAAGGAGGACATCCTCGAGACGGTCGAAATTGGCGCCCGACTGGAGCGGGTCTCGCGACTCCTCGCGCACCGGATCGAGATCCTGCGGCTGTCGCAGGAGATCGGCCGTGAAACCAAGGCGTCTCTCGACGCCCGCAATCGCGAGGCCCTGCTGCGCGAGCAGATGGCGGCCATCCAGCGCCAACTCGGCGAGGCGGACGAGGGAAAAGCCGCCGAGATCGCCGAACTCGAAAAGGCGATCGGCAACGCCAGCATGCCCAAGGAGGTCGAGGATCAGGCCCGCAAGGAGCTGCGCCGCCTGCAGCGGATGCCGGAGGCCGCCGGCGAATACGGGATGGTGCGGACCTATCTCGACTGGCTCATCGACCTGCCCTGGAGCCTTCCCGAGGAGGCGCCGATCGACATCGCGGCGGCGCGCCGCATCCTCGACCAGGACCACTTCGGCCTCGAGAAGATCAAGCGCCGGATCATTGAATATCTCGCCGTCCGCAAGCTGGCCCCCAGCGGTAAGGCGCCGATCCTCTGCTTCGTCGGTCCTCCCGGCGTCGGCAAGACGTCGCTCGGTCAGTCGATCGCCCGGGCGATGGGCCGCAAGTTCGTCCGGGTGAGCCTCGGCGGCGTGCACGACGAGGCGGAGATTCGCGGACATCGGCGAACATACATCGGCGCCTTGCCCGGCAATATCATTCAGGCCATCCGCAAGGCCGGCGCGCGCAACTGCGTCATGATGCTGGATGAGATCGACAAGCTCGGAGCGGGTATTCAGGGCGATCCGGCCTCGGCCTTGCTGGAAGTCCTGGACCCCGAGCAGAACAACACGTTCCGCGACAATTACCTCGCCGTGCCGTTCGATCTAAGCCGTGTCGTGTTCATCACGACGGCGAACATGCTGGACACGATCCCAGGGCCGCTTCGCGACCGGATGGAGATCATCACGCTGGCCGGATACACGGCGAGCGAGAAGCTGCAGATCGCGCGCCGCTATCTCGTTCCGCGTCAGATGGAAGCCAATGGCCTGAAGCCTGGCCAGATCGAGATCGCCGATGACGCGGTGCAAGCCGTCATCCAGCATTATACGCGCGAAGCAGGCGTTCGCAGCCTCGAGCGCGAGATCGGGAGAATAATGCGTCAGGCCGCCATGCGCATCGCGGAGGGCGAAAGCGGGCCGATCGCGATTTCGGCCGCCGATCTTCAGGTCGCCCTCGGCGCGCCGCCGTTCGAGGACGAGTTGGCGATGCGCACCAGCGTGCCGGGGGTCGCGACCGGCCTCGCCTGGACGCCGGTCGGCGGCGACATTCTGTTCATCGAGGCGACCGCCGTCCCAGGAAGCGGCCGGCTGATTCTCACGGGTCAACTCGGCGAGGTGATGCGCGAAAGCGCTCAGGCGGCCCTCAGCATCGTCAAGAATCGAGCGGCGTCGTTTGGGATCGATCCCGCCCGCTTCGAGAAGACCGACATCCACATACACGTCCCGGCAGGAGCCACGCCGAAGGACGGTCCGAGCGCCGGCGTCGCGATGTTCATGGCGCTGGTTTCGCTCCTGACCGAGCGCACGGTGCGCAGCGACACGGCGATGACCGGGGAGATAAGCCTACGCGGGCTGGTGCTTCCGGTCGGCGGCATCAAGGAGAAAGTGGTCGCGGCGCACAGAGCCGGGATCAAGCGCGTCATGCTGCCGGCACGGAACCGGAAGGACTTCGAAGACATTCCGGAAGAAGTGCGTCAGCAATTGACCTTCGTCTGGCTCGAACGGGTGGACGAAGCAGTGTCGTCCGCGCTCGAGGCCGGCTCGCCCGCGAAAGCGCCCGCTGAAGCCTCCGGTTCCTGAGTTCGAGGCGGCTGCGCAATTTCGCGATTTTGCCGGGCGAGCAATTGCGCTAGAGACATGTGGAGGCTCGGCGACGCAGACCATCGAGGTTGAGAGGGCCTGTGGAACCTTGCGGGTAAGCTTCGGCGCACCTGTTGCAGTCCGGCGAGGAAAGGCGCATCGTTGGGTGATCCTACGAGTCCTCGTTGGATTCGTCGGCGCCCTGGGGACTGGGCGTTGGGCTGAGATGGACGGCGGGATTTTGGGCTTGTCCCCGGCCCAGCGCGAAAGCGCGTCCCGCCGTTCAGTCGGTGGTCGCTCATTCCCAGCCCGCGCGACCCCGACAAGGTGGCGGCAGGTCCTGAGAATCCCCCAAAGGACTTGCCGCCACTCCCCGGTTGGCGACAGAATTTTCGTGAGACATATGCCTCCGGGGTCGTCGGCTTATCCTGAGGCTAAGGCGGCAAATGCTTGTGAGACCTTTACCGGCGTGCTACGCGACGCGCGGCAGAGCCTCGATTTTCGGAACGACGGCGCGTAAATCGCGGGCGAGGTGAACAATGGGAGCACTCGATGATGGCTGATCAGACCGGCAACGGAGCCGGCGGGGCGGAAGCAAATCCTAAATTTTCCGTCTTGGCTCAGTACACCAAAGATCTTTCGTTCGAGAATCCCAACGCGCCGCGGACATTGGGGCCCCAGCAAGCTCCGCCGATCTGTCCGTGCAGATCAACGTCAACGCACGCCAACTTGCAGCGAACGATTTCGAAGTCAGCCTGATGCTCGAAGGCGGCGCAAACCAGGGCTCCGAAACGATGTTCAAGTTCGAGCTCAACTACGCAGGCGTGTTCCGCATCGAGAATTTTCCGGCGGACCAAGTGCAGCCCATGGTCATGATCGAAGGACCGCGCATGTTGTTTCCTTTCGCCCGACAGATCATCGCCGACGCCGTGCGTGGGGGCTCATATCCGCCCCTCTACCTCGATCCGATCGACTTCCACGCGCTTTACCTGCAGCGGTTGTCCGCCGCCGGCGGACAACAGCAGCAACGGACCGCGTGAACCGCCAAAGGAATCTTCAAGTCGACGGAGACCCATAGCGAAGCCAGATCGCTCCTTCGCCGAACGTCTTGACATAAGTCAAATGAGCGAGGGCCTCGTCCGCCTCGATGAGTAGGCGACGCGGCGCGCGCGGTTCGGCGGATCGATGACAGGCGATCATGATCGTCGGAGAGGTGTCGCGCGCTTCGTCGAACGACAGCGAACGCTGGCGCCCGCCGTTCAATTCACAATAGATCTCGACCAAGATCTCTGCGTCCAGCAGCGCGCCGTGCTTCACTCGGCGTGATCTGTCGATGCGATAGCGATCGCAGAGCGCATCGAGATTGTTTGGCAGGCCGGGATGCTTCTTGCGAGCAAGCGCCAGCGTGTCGACGACACGGTCCATCTCGATTGGCTTTCGCCCAAGCCGTGCAAGCTCCGCGTTGACAAAGCGCACGTCGAATTCTGCGTTATGGATGACCAAAGGCGACTCGCCGACGAAGGAGAGAAAGTCATCGACGACATCGGCAAATCTCGGTTTGTCCTTCAGCGCAGACGCAGTGTGGCCGTGGACCCGCACGGCTTCGTCGGGAACGTCGCGTTCTGGGTTGATGAGTTGATGGAAGACCCTTCCGGTCAGGACCTGATGCACGATCTCCACCGCGCCGATTTCGAGCACCCGATGCCCCTCGGTGGGATTAACGCCAGTGGTCTCAGTGTCCAGTACGATTTCACGCATGATGGTCGCTGCGTCTTTCGAAAGCGGCCGCAGAGCGCAGGAATTGACGCACTTGAGCGCGCGTCTCATCGTGGCTTCCGTTCGTGTCGATGACAAAATGGCTCCGGCGTCGCTTCTCGAAATCACTCATCTGCCGCGAAAGGATGGAATTGAGTTTCTCTTCGGACATGCCGTTGCGCGATAGAGCCCGTGCGCGTTGTATCGGCGCCGCCGCGCTGACGACGATGATGACGTCTACGGCGGCTTGGCCTCCGGTTTCGAGCAGCAAGGGGACATCGACAACGATCAGCCGTCGGCCCTCGGACGCAGCCTGTTTCACAAACCGAGAACGAGCCGCCGCGACAACGGGATGCACAAGGTTCTCGAGGCAATTCAGCGCCCCTGCGTCGTAGACGACGAGCCGCGCAAGCCGCTCGCGATCCACCCGGCCCTCGACAAGCGCGCGCGGAAAGATCTCCCCGACCGCTCTTGCCCCCTCGCCAGAGTAGTAATCGCGCACCGCGGTGTCGGCGTCAAAGACCGGCGCTCCGAATAGGGCGAACATGGCGGCGACGGTCGATTTCCCCATCGCGATTGAGCCGGTCAGGCCGACGACGATCATCGCCCCTCCTCGTCCGCCGCCAAAATGTCCACCTCGATCAGCGCACGAAGAGCCGACGTGACCACGGGCCGACGGCCAAACCATGGTGCGAACGCCGGTATCGCTTGCCGAAGCAGCATTCCAAGCCCTTCAGCCGCCTGTAAGGCGCGAGCGGGCGCTGATTTTACCAGCGACGCGCCATCTGACGACGCCGGCTTTGCGGAGTGCAAGCGGCGCGCCATCATATCGCGGTCAGGCCCTGGCCGCGCAGCCAAGCGAGAACCCTGAGTATCGGCAGTCCCAGTATGGTTGCGTGGTCGCCCTCGATGCGATCGAACAAGTGCACCCCAAGACCTTCGAGTTGATAGACGCCGACACTGGAAAGAACAGCGGGACCCGCGAGATCAAGATAACGCGCGATTTCGCGCGCGTCGAGAGCGCGCATGTGAAGATCGGCCGTATCGCTTTCTGCAATGAGCGGTTTTCCACCGCGAGCGAGACAGAAGGCGGAGGTTAGTCGGTGTGTCCGGCCAGCCAGCGCAGCGAGCGAATGCGCAGCTTCGGCAAGGTCACGCGGCTTGTGCAGAAGCCGTCCCCCTACGGTGAGGGTTTGGTCCGCCCCGAGGCAGAAAGCTCGGCCGCACGACAGGCTGGCGCTGACCGCCTTGACCTGCGCCAGGTGCAAAGCCACGCCGTCGATCGACCCGCCTTCGGCAAGGTAGCGCTCTTCGACCCGCCGCTCGTCGATATCCGGTGAAACGACCTCGGCCGCAATGCCGGCTGCGCTCAACAAGTCGCGCCGGGTGGAACTTTTGGAAGCCAGGATAAGTGGATCTTCTCCGGTCCAGACTGTCGGCGGCGAAGGGAAACGCCGCATGGGAGTCATCCGTCTGCGATGAACTTCAGGCGATGGGCCCGGTAGAGGTCGAGCACGGCCGCCGCGGTTTCCTCGATCGAGCGGCGCGAGACGTCGATGGTTGGCCACGCGTGCTTGGCGAAAAGTCGACGGGAGGCGGCAATCTCCTCCGCGACCGCGGCCCGATCGACGTAGTCGGTCTGCGCGTCGGTGTTGAGCGAGAGCAGACGATTCTGTCGAAATCTGCACGATGCGATCGGCCGATGCGACGAGGCCAACAACTAACGGATGGCGAAGATAGGCGAGCGCGTGCGGCAGCGGGACGTTCGGCACGAGCGGGACGTTGGCGGTCTTGTAGCCGCGATTGGCGAGATAAATGCTGGTCGGGGTTTTCGACGTCCGGCTCACGCCCACCAGCACGATGTCGGCATGCTCGAGGTTCTCGGGCAGCTGTCCGTCGTCGCTCATCATGCTGAAGTTGAGCGCGTCGATCCGCTTGAAGTAATCGGCGTTGAGCATGTGCTGCGCGCCCGCGCGCGGCGTCGAGTTTTGACCCAGGTAGGACTTGAACAGGGTCAAGATCGGTCCCAACACGGAAAGACACGGCGACCCCGACGCCGCGCACCCTTCCTCCAAACGTCTGGACAGTTCCGTGTCGACCAGGGTGAAGAGAACGATACCGGGCGCGTTTTCAATTTCCGAGACGACACGATCGATCTGAGCCGTCGTTCGCACCAACGGGTAAACGTGTTCGATCGAAGCCACCCCTTGGTATTGCGCCGAAGCGGCGCGCGAAGCGGCAATGAGCGTCTCGCCCGTCGAATCGGAAACAAGGTGCAGATGAAAATAGCTGCGGCCCAATGCTCCGCCCTCAACGCTAAGTCCGTGCGCTTATATCCGGACCAGAAGCCTGTGGACAGACATGGACAACTGCTTCCGTTGGAGCACGGCCGCGCCCGCTCGAAAATTATCGCTCTCGGTCACCCACAGGGAACATCGGTGGGAAAAGTGGAAGCCGGCGGTCGAGAAAAGAGGGAATTCTGGGGACAGCCGTCGCCTGAAGCGCCTTTGCTCTCCCAAGAGCATAAGAACGTTACGGAAATGACAACCGGTAATTAACGTCATGTTTATGACAAAGTCGGCTCAACTCTTTGAAAGAGCCGGATTTTTTGAGATAACTCCGCGTAGTCTCAATTCGCGCTCTAGCAGACGCAAAAAAACAATATCCTATAGGTTTTTCGATTCAGGTCGAGGACAGGCTCTCGGTGTTCCTGAAAGCGGATTCCGTCCGGGAGCATGGTGGCGCCCTCTGCGCAGGGTCTTTGGTTCCAATCCTGGCAGAACCGCCTGGTGCAAGCTATTCGCTGGATCTGCGCCACGCAAAACCCTTGGGTCGGCAGGGTTGCTGAGAACTGTCGCCGCACTCCGCAAAAGCCCGTTGAAAATTGCAGCGAACATAACTATGACAGGGCCTCACCCGTCAGCGCGCGCGCCTTCTGGCATCGGATCGCCCGATCCGCTAACCGCAGCGCCTTGAAGTGGCCCGGTGCTGCCTTCCTGAGCGCAAGGCCTTTTCCACCACGTTGATGACTTGAGGCTCTTGGAGCCGAACGTCCGAAGCTAAAGGTCCCCCCATGCGGGAAATGAAACTCAAAGTCTTGAAGCAGAAATCTCCAACCGAGCTTCTGGCATTCGCCGAGGAGAACGACGTCGAGAATGCCTCTATCATGCGCAAGCAAGAACTCATGTTTGCCATTCTTAAGCAATTAGCCAGTGTAGAGGTTCAGATCATTGGAGAAGGAGTTGTCGAGATTCTGCAAGACGGATTTGCTTTTCTTCGATCAGCAGATGCGAATTACCTTCCAGGGCCTGACGACATCTATGTTTCGCCGTCGCAAATTCGCCGCCTCGGACTTCGGACCGGCGACACCGTCGAGGGTGTGATCCGCAGCCCGAAGGAAGGCGAGCGTTATTTCGCACTGTTGAAATGTAATGCAATCAATTTCGAG
The DNA here is from genome assembly GCA_963819255.1 of uncultured Alphaproteobacteria bacterium. Taxonomy (GTDB): domain Bacteria; phylum Pseudomonadota; class Alphaproteobacteria; order Rhizobiales; family Beijerinckiaceae; genus Roseiarcus. Next base: position 129,218 of record CAWFVS010000030.1, on the reverse strand, counting down.
GACCCGGAGAAGACGCGCCACAAAGTGCATTTCGACAACCTGACGCCGCTCTATCCCAAATCGAGCGCCTTCGGCTTGAAGTCGAGGACCCGACGCGCAAAGACCTGTCATCTCGCGTCATTGACATCGTTGCGCCTATTGGTAAAGGCCAGCGCGCCCTGATCGTTGCGCCGCCACGGACAGGAAAAACGGTGCTTCTGCAGAATATCGCCCAGTCCGTCACCGCCAACCATCCGGAATGCTATCTGATCGTCTTGCTGATCGACGAACGGCCGGAAGAGGTAACCGACATGCAACGTTCGGTGAAAGGCGAAGTCGTCTCATCGACTTTTGACGAGCCAGCCGTTCGGCACGTTCAAGTCGCAGAAATGGTCATCGAAAAGGCAAAGCGCCTTGTTGAACATGGACGTGATGTGCTTATTCTCTTGGACTTTGATCACGCGATTGGGCCGCGCCTACAACACTGTCGTCCCGTCGTCGGGCAAAGTGCTGACCGGCGGCGTTGACGCCAACGCTTTGCAACGGCCAAAGCGATTTTTCGGCGCCGCCCGCAACATCGAAGAGGGCGGTTCGCTGACCATCATCGCGACAGCGCTTATCGATACCGGATCGCGCATGGACGAGGTCATTTTCGAAGAGTTCAAAGGAACGGGCAATTCGGAAATCATCCTCGATCGGAAGGTCGCAGACAAGCGGACTTTCCCGGCGATGGACATCACGCGTTCGGGAACGCGGAAAGAGGAACTGCTCGTGCCCACCGGACATTCTCAAGAAAATGTATGTCTTGCGTCGGATTCTGAATCCGATGGGAACGGTCGACGCGATCGAATTTCTTCTCGGCAAATTGCGCGAAACAAAGACCAACGCCAATTTCTTCGAGTCGATGAATACCTGATCTGGGTTTGCCCTCGGCGTAAACCCTGCTTCGGCGGCTGCAGGAGAATGCGGGATATTGACGTGCCAGCAGTCGCCGAACCATCCGCCCTTGCCGATTTCGAGGCCAGATCGACCAGATCGACAAAGCCATGCATGATTTGTTGATCGAGCGGGGAAGCGTCATCGACCGTCTGATCGAAATCAAGTCACGTCAGGGAGGCGGCTCGGCATTCCGTCCCGCGCGCGAGGCTGCGATGATGCGAGCGATGGCCGAACGCCACCGCGGACGGCTGCCGTTTGACGCGGTCGAAGTCCATTTGGCGCATCATCATTTCAACTTTTACATATGTCCAGGCCCCCTATAGCGTGCATCTCGACGTATCGCACGACCAGTCGGCGATGCGCGATTCGGCCCGGTTTCATTTCGGCTTCACCGTTCCGTGCGTTTACACAAAAGCGCCAGCGAAGTGATCAACGCGGTCGCCGTATCCGCTGGCGATCTGGGGATATTCAGTCTGGACGGCGGTCCCGCCGCCGGCGCATGGTGGACGGCGCTCGCTCCGGCCCGACGCGCCTAAGGTGATCGCTCGTCTGCCATTCGTGGAGCGTCCGGATCATCCTGCGGGCATGCCGGTTTTTGTCGTGTCGAATCCGCTGGCGGACGGCGGTGCGCGCGACATTGTTCTGGAGTCCGTCATGCTCGATCGCTGGCGGGTCGATTATTTTGGACGTCTTGCAGACCATCGGGGCGGACGTGATAGGCTCTGCCGCGAACGCAGTGGGCCTTGCCCTGCTGGTCGCGCGGCCGGGAACGATTCTCCCGGATGCGGTCAGTGCGGCTCTGCGCTCGGCGGGAGGCTCCGACGTGCGGAGCGTGGAGGTCGGGACCCATGCGAGACGTTTCGACGCTGGCGTCGTGCGTACATCCTCGGGCGGATGAAGACGCACCTTATGCATCAGCTGCGTCTTGCCCTTGGAACCGACGATAGAGATTGTCGCCTGAAAGCGACCAAATCGATCCTCGCCTCGCCGCCCATCCGTGACCGTAGCGTGCGGTTGGCGCTCGTCCCGCCGCATCCAGATTGTAGGGCCGCATGAGAGCGACGACTATTCTCCGTCCTGAGCCTCGACCGGAGATTCTGGCGATCGAGGCTTACATGCCGGGCAAGAGTTCGGTCGCGGGCGTCGCCGAGGCGCACAAGCTGTCTGTCGAACGAATCGCCGCTTGGCGCATCGCCAAAGGCAATAGAGGCCTTTCGCTCGAGCGCAAGTGAATTGGCTCTCTATCCGGACGGATCTGCTAAGGCGTTGCGGGAGGCGATCGGGCGCCGGTTCGGCCTCGAGCCATCGCGGATTATCTGTGGCAACGGATCGGACGAGTTGCTGGCGCTCTTGGCCCATGCCTATTTGCGGCCGGGCGACGAGGGACTTTACAGTGAGTACGGATTTCTCGAATATCCCATCTGCATCCGGGCGGCGGGCGGCTCTCCTGTCACGGCCAAGGAGACCAACAAGACCGCCAGCGTCGATGACTTTGCTGGCGCAAGTCAGCAGTCGCACCAGGATCGTCTATCCTCGCCAATCCAAACAATCCGACCGGAACGTATCTCCCGTTTTCCGACATCAAGCGGTTGCAAGCCGGTCTGCCGGCGAACTGTCTGCTGGTGATCGACGCCGCCTATGCAGAATACGTCAAGCGTAACGACTATGCAGCCGGAATTCGACCTCGCTGCGAGCAACGAGAACGTTGTCGTGACGCGCACATTCTCCAAGATCCACGGATTGGCGAACTTACGGATCGGCTGGGCCTACGGTCCGCGCAATGTGGTGGAGGTCATCAACCGCATACGTGGGCCATTCAATCTCAACGGACCGGCGATCGCCGCAGGAGTCGCGAGCCTTGCGGACACGGCGCATATCGAAGCGGCCATTGAGCATAACGAGCGCTGGCTGCCATGGTTGGCCGACGCCATTTCCGCCCTCGGGATCAGGTGACGCCCAGTGTCGCGAACTTTGTTCTTCTGGAGTTCAACAACGCCAATCGACTGCGACAGAAGCAGACGCTTTCTTGAGCGCTCGGGGTATTCATTGCGTCCGGGCGATGCGAGCCTACAGGCTGCCAAACTGCTTGCGTCTGACTGTCGGGAGCGAAGCAGCTAACCGAGGCGTCGTTGGCGCGTTGGCCGAGTTCATGCGGGCTGAACGTGATTGAAAGTCGCGGACCGCCGCTCGACGAGCCGATATTCAAAGAGTTGGCGATCATCGGCATAGGGCTCATCGGCTCGTCCGTGGCGCGTGCAGCCCGGTGGCGCAACGCCGCGGGTCGGATCGTGGTTGCCGATCACTCTGAGGCCGCGGTAGCGCGCGCTCGGGCGCTCGGGCTCGGCGACGAATTGACCTGCGATTTGGCGAGCGCGGTTGAGAACGCCGATTGCGTGATTCTCTGTGCGCCGGTCGGAGCCAACGAGATCGATAGGCCGCGCGATCGCGACCAAGCTGCGGCCCGGCGTAATCGTAACCGACGTCGGCTCGGTCAAGGGGGCGGTGATTTCGACGCTGACGCCAATTCTGCCGCCCCATGCCCATTTCATTCCCGCACACCCGGTGGCGGGAACGGAGCAATCAGGTCCCGATGCGGGATTCGCCTCTCTTTTTGTCAATCGTTGGTGTATCTTGACGCCGCAAGCAGGCGTCGATTTGGATGCAGTGGGAAAGGTTCGCGCCTTCTGGGAAGCGCTTGGTTCGAACGTCGAAATCATGAGCGCCGGTCACCATGATTTGGTGCTGGCGATCACGAGCCACGTGCCGCATTTGATCGCTTATAATATCGTGGGAACCGCCGCCGACTTGGAGGAAGTCACGCGGTCGGAGGTTATCAAATTCTCCGCGGGGGGTTTTCGGGACTTCACTCGCATCGCGGCGTCCGATCCGACGATGTGGCGAGATGTGTTCCTCCACAACAAAGACGCTGTGCTGGAGATGCTTGGTCGCTTTAATGAAGACTTGACAGCGCTGCAGCGTATGATCCGTCGCGAAGACGGCGACGGCTTGTTCGCGTTGTTCACGCGCACCCGATCCATCCGGCTCGGGATCGTCGCTCAGGGGCAGGAGACGGCTGCGCCCGACTTCGGGCGCCGCCTCACTGAGGCCGATAAGTCCGATTTGTGACGCTGTGGCAAATTCAGGTCCGAATCCTGCGCCCTGGCGAGGCTGCGGCATCCATGCGTCCGGGACCTGTGAGTTCACGGCAAATCCAAAGCCAAACCGCAGACTCAGGAATTGGCTTGGGCCGCTGGCTCTTCAGCCAGCGCCGTTAGAACGATTGATTCCGGAGTTGTCGACGTTCTGATGATCTTGCCGCATTCCCTGGCGAGCAATGTGGTGTAATAGGGCTGGATGGAATGGCCGTCGACGGTCTCGATCGCGCCAGCCGACAAGAACGCCGCAGCGGCATGCGGAAGCCGGGCGTTGGTCCCCGCTGCTTCGATTTTCATCGAGAGCGCTTCGCCCTCGCCTTCGAACTCGACGATGATGACGCCGCCGCGGGGAATCGCGCTGGCCGCGATGAGGCACAGGTTGAGCAATAGCTTGACCGCGTTCTTCGGGAGCAGTCTGCGCTCCCCGTTCCACCGCAGCGTAATCCGGTCGTTTGCTATCAGGCCGCGCGCCACGTTCTCGGCATCCCCTGTGTCGATCGCAGCGGTGAGCGATCCTGACGCTCCGAAGGCGAGGCGGCAAAATTGGAGGCGGGCCGAGGCCGAGGTCGCGCTCTTCTTGATGAGGTCCATGGCGACGGCGCGCATGTCCTCGTCCTGCTCGCTATCCAGCATCTCGAGCCCGTTCATGATCGCGCCGACCGGGCTGATCACGTCGTGACAAACGCGCGAGCACAAGAGCGCGGCGAGGTCGAGGGGGGCGACGGTAACGATTGTCAAACGGACGATCCTGTGGTCAATGCCCGGGGACGGTGGCGGTCCTGATCCCAAGACCCTTCGGCTGTCTATCCGATTCGTCGGTCGCGGGCGACCTTTTCGACAAGTTGCAGAATATTGCTCGGTCTCTCCGCGATTCGCTTTGTAAGAAAAGGAATGTCCGTTGCGCCAACTTCATCCGGATGGGCGTGAGCTCGATTTTGATTCCGCGAGCGCAGATGAAATTGCGGTCTTTCTCGCCGCCGCCGCCGTCGCCGCCGGCCCGGCGGTGATGGAGGTTTATGGACAGGGCGGAGACGTTTGGTCGAAAGCCGACGGCAGCCCGGTCACCCTTGCCGACCAGCGCGCGGAAGCGGTCGTCTGCGCCAAGCTGTCTCACGCTTTTCCCCCCACTTCGATCATCGCCGAGGAGTTCGACGTCTTCGGGGCAGCCGGCCGCCGTCGCCGATCGGTTTCTGCTGGTCGACCCGCTCGACGGAACGAAAGAATTCATCGCCCGCAATGGCGAATTCACGATCAACATCGCGCTGATCCGGAAAGGCGCGCCGGTCGCGGGCGCCGTCTATGCGCCTGCCCTCGGCCGGCTCTGGTTCGGGGGAGAACACGCTTTCGTTTGTGAAGCGGCCGTCGGCGCCGGCTTGCCGGATCGAGGCGCTTGGCGGCAGATTGCGGTGCGCCCGGCGCCGGAGGCGCTGGTCGTTCTGGCGAGCCGCTCGCACGGCGATTCCTGCACCGAAGCCTTTTTGAGCCGGCTGCCGGTCGCCGAGCGCCAGACCAGAGGCTCCTCGCTGAAATTCTGCGTCATCGCCGAAGGCCTGGCCGACGTCTATCCGCAATTCGGTCCGACGATGGAATGGGACACGGCGGCGGGGGACGCGGTGCTGCGCGCCGCCGGCGGCGTCGTTCTCGATCCGTCAGGCGCGCCGTTCGTCTATGGAAAGACGGCCGACGGCCTCCGCAATGGGCCATTCATCGCCTGGGGCGACGTCGAGGCTGCGCGAAGGTTCGACCGTTAGGGCTCCCCGAGCGCGGCCCTTTTATCGAACAGGGAATGAATTCGGCCGATCAGGGAATTAAAGTTCCCGGTTCGGCCGGGAACAGGGATATTTGGCGCCTGACGCGTCGCCTGTCGGACATCTTTCCGCATCGAAGGGCGGAAAAGCCGAAAAGAACGCTACCCCTCGAGCTGGCGCGCCTCCTCGGGCAGCATGATCGGCACGCCGTCGCGAATGGGATAGGCCAGTTTCGCCGCTCGCGAGATGAGCTCCTGCCGGGCGGCGTCGTAGATCAGCTCCGCCCGCGTCACCGGACAGACGAGCAGCTCCAGCAAGCGCGGATCGGTCCTGAAGCTTTTTTCCGGAGCGGTCGAAGGGCGGTCTTGGTCAGTCATTGGATGGGATCCGATTCGAACAATTCGTCCTCATGCTTCTGGCCCTGACGGTCTGTTTCACAAGTTCGCCGCCCTCGTCCTGAGGCGCCCCGAAGGGGCCTCGAAGGACGATCCAGTGGCGCGGGCGGCGCCGCAAGCGTCCTCTGGAGCATCCTTCGAGGCCGTTTGCTTTCGCAAAGGGCGCCTCAGGATGAGGGCCATGACTTTTGAAACAGACGCGGCGCGAAAAGGGAAGCTTCCCCCTTTCCATCGCCATGGCCCAGCTCAAAACCGCAGCGCCGACGCTTGCCGGACGCCCTTGATCTTGCAGACTTTGGCCAGGACCTCGGGCGGCGCCTCGCCGTCGATCGACACGAGCGCGATCGCCGAGCCGCCCGGCTCGTCGCGGCCGAGCGCGAAGGTCGCGATATTGACGCCGGCGTCTCCGAGAAGGCTGGCGAACCGTCCGATGAAGCCCGGCTTGTCCTCGTTCGTCACATAAATCATCGACGGGGCGAATTCCGCATCGATCTTGATGCCCTTGATCGACAGGATGCGAGGCTTGCCGTCGTGGAAGACGGCGCCGCCGAGCGAGCGCGTCTGATCCTGGGCGACGATGGTCATCGTGATGAAACTCTCGTAATCGCCCTGCGCGGCCCGGGTCACTTCCTCGATGATGATGCCCCGCTGGGCGGCCAACGAGGGGGCGGACACCACATTGACTTCGACGAGCGACGGCCGCAGCAGGCCGGCGATCGCGGCGGAGGTCAGCGCCCTGGTCTTGAGATCGGCGACGGCGCCCTCGTAGGCGATCGTCACCTTCTCGATCGGCGCCTGCGTGAGCTGACCGGCGAACGAGCCGAGCCCTTCGGCGAGCCTGATGAACGGCCTCAGTCTCGGGGCCTCTTCGGCGGTGATGGAGGGGAAGTTGACCGCGTTGGTGATCGCGCCGCGGATCAGGTAGTCGGACATCTGCTCGGCGACCTGGAGCGCCACGTTCTCCTGGGCTTCGGTGGTCGAAGCGCCGAGATGCGGGGTCGCAATGAAGTTGGGGCAGCCGAACAGCGGATTTTCCTTCGCCGGCTCCTCCGCGAAGACGTCGAAGGCGGCGCCTGCGACATGGCCGCTGTCGAGCGCGGCGCGCAGAGCCGCCTCGTCGACCAAGCCGCCGCGCGCGCAGTTGATGATGCGGACGCCCTTCTTGGTCTTGGCGAGGTTCTCCGCCGACAGGATATTGCGCGTCTGCGCGGTCAGCGGCGTATGCAGGGTGATGAAATCGGCGCGCCCGAGGAGATCGTCGAGCTCCACCTTCTCGACGCCGATCTCCTCCGCGCGATCGGGCTTAAGGAAAGGATCATAGGCGATCACCCGCATTTTGAGTCCGATCCCGCGCGAAGCGACGATCGCGCCGATGTTGCCGCAGCCGATCACGCCGAGCGTCTTGGCGGTCAGCTCGACGCCCATGAAGCGGTTTTTCTCCCACTTGCCCGCCTGGGTGGAAAGGTCCGCAGCCGGGATCTCTCGGGCGAGCGCGAACATGAGCGCGATCGCATGCTCGGCGGTGGTGATCGAATTGCCGAAGGGCGTGTTCATCACGATGACGCCGCGCGCGGTCGCGGCCGGAATGTCGACATTGTCGACGCCGATGCCCGCGCGGCCCACCACCTTCAGCCTGGCGGCGCGCTCGAGCAGCTTGGCGGTGACCTTGGTCGCCGAGCGGATCGCCAGCCCATCGTAATCGCCGATGATCTTTGCGAGCTCGTCCTTTTCGAGCCCCGGCTTGACGTCGACCTCGATCCCTTCCTGCTTGAAGATCGCGACGGCGGCGGGAGAAAGCTTGTCGGAGATCAGAACGCGAGGAGCCATTGGTTAAGCCTCGGAGTTGGGTGAGAATTGCGAAGAATGCTTTGCGCTCGAGGCGGCGCGGGAGGAAACGGTGGCGCGCAGCTCTGCCCACCTTGCGCGTTCGCGGAGAGCAGGGGGAGATCACGCCGCCTTGGCCAGCTTGCCCTTCTCGAGAGCGAAGGCGTAGTCGAGCCAGGGGGTGAGCGCCTGGATGTCGGCGGTCTCGACCGTCGCGCCACACCAGATGCGCAGGCCCGGCGGGCGCGTCGCGATAGGATCCGATGTCGTAGGCGACCCTCTCCTTCTCGATGAGGCCGGCGAGCGCCTTGGCGAAGGCCGCCTGGCCGTCTCCGGGCAGAGCCGCCACGGCCGGATCGACCACCTTCAGGCAGACGCTGGTGTTCGAGCGGGTCGCAGGAACGCGAGCGAGGTGGTCGATCCAGGGCGTGCGCTCGACCCAAGCGGCGAGCGCCTTCGCGTTGGCGTCGGCCCGGGCGAAAAGCGCTTTCGCGCCGCCGAGCGCCTTCGCCCATTGCAGCGCGTCGAGATAGTCCTCGACGCACAGCATGGAGGGCGTGTTGATGGTGTCGCCCTCGAAAAAACCTTCGGTCAGCTTGCCGCCCTTGGTGAGCCGGAAAATTTTTGGCAGCGGCCATGCCGGCGTATAGGTTTCCAGCCGCTCGGCCGCCCGGGGGCTCAGGATGATCATGCCGTGCGCGCCCTCGCCGCCGAGAACTTTTTGCCAGGAGAAGGTCACGACGTCGAGTTTCGGCCAGTCGAGCTCCTGCGCGAACACGGCGGACGTCGCGTCGCAGATCGTCAGGCCCTTGCGGTCGGAGGCGATCCAGCCGGCGTCGGGCACGCGGACGCCGGACGTCGTGCCGTTCCAGGCGAAGACGACGTCCTTGTCGAAATCGACACGTGTCAGGTCGGGAAGCTCGCCATAGGGCGCCTTCAGTGTCCGCGCGTCCTTGATTTTCAGCTGCTTGACGATGTCGGTGACCCAGCCCTCGCCAAAACTTTCCCAGGCGAGCACGTCCACGCCGCGCGCGCCGAGCATCGTCCACAGCGCCATCTCGACCGCGCCGGTGTCCGAGCCGGGCGTAATGCCGATGCGATAGTCCGCAGGGACCCCGAGCACCTCGCGGGTCAGGTCGATCGAAAGCTTGAGCTTGGCTTTGCCGATCTTCGCCCGATGCGACCGGCCGAGAGCGGCGTCTTTGAGAACTGCGGGGGTCCAGCCAGGGCGCTTGGCGCAAGGTCCGGAAGAAAAGCAGGCGTTCGCCGGCCGCGCGGCGGGCATCATATTCGTCATCTTGTGCCATCCTTTCAGATGGGCGCCTCTCGTTGGGGAGAGGTGTCCCGCCGCGGCTGATAGCCGGACGGCGGCGCGGATGGCAAGAGGACTTTCGGCAGACTTGTCTCAGTTTGAAGTTCGGGCATGGGCGGAAGAGGGCCTACAGGGATCGCCTCGGGAACGACCGGAGTTCTGGGCGAAAGCCGGCCTTCCAGCGCGAGCCCGAAATAGGGTTTACCGCCCGAAGCGGATATTCCTTTTGATCCAATTTCTTGTGGCAGTTCGGTTACGAAGACTTGGTGTTCCGGTGCCTGCTCCTCCTCAGGCGAGCCGCCAGACCGTGACCCGCTCGGCATGACCGCGAACAGCGTCGCCCATTGCATCCACTTCCTCCTCTCGCATACGATAAGCGAGCACCGCCAGGTGTGATGCCGCTCACTGTCAGCGTCGCTCTTCGCATGTAATGTGCGGCACAATGGAGAGAGCGACTGGAAAGCTACTACGTGAGCCGGCCGTTCACGGCGCGTATATGGGGGTGTCGCGAGTTGATGGCCTCGAGCCGCCCACTAAGTCGCTTTCATGGAGGTAAATAATGCTCCGCGGCATTTTTTTTCGCAGTACGATCTGGTTGAATTTCCCTTCAGGTGCTCGCTCAGCAAGTTTCTGACGGTAAACGGCCCGAGTGCTCTATTATTGTCGCGCCCGCGAAATTTGCACAGCATAGCATATCGAGAGTTCCGTCGCGGGATGCTGGAAACGAAGGCATCGCACCGTCTGGTTTTGTCAACGTTAAATCGCTACCTCACGTCGTTCATGGAATCGACTTGTCGCAATATCAGGACGAGGCGGACTTTACGTCGGTGGAAAAATGTGGGGGTTCGTTTGCGTATGTACGTTTGTCGGCTGGGACGAATAAGGATAACGAGTTATATTATCGCACACATTGGGCCAACACACGAGCTGCCGGTCTCATTCCCGGCCCGTACCACAATCTTTCCGTCATTCCCGAGGCGCTCGAAGAATCCGGAAAGAGCCGAAGGAGCGCCTTGCTGACAACCTCAAGGCCGTGCAAGGCCAGGCGATCGAATTTCCGCGCACCCAAGCGGCGAATTTATTGAGCGCCTTGATGAGGTTTCCGCTCTCGATCCTAAAGACCAAGGACCCGGGAAGCGGCTCCGGTTGCCGATCGCGTTAGACTTGTCCGTGTCGCCGGATTTCGACGGGTCCCCCGCGGAAAAGAAGGTCTACGCGCCTTTGTACGGTTCGATGATTTGCGCGTTTGCGAACGCGGTTCGGCAGTCCCACTTTTCGCAGGAGCCGCTTTTAGTTTTTATCGATCCCAGGAATTACACCGACTACGATCTGGCGAGCGCGCCCTGCGACCTGACGACAACTATGATTTGGGTCCGATACCGGCCAAATGACGGCGACACATTCACCAAGACGCTTCCAAAAAATATCTGGAGCGACCTGTGTTTCAGTTATTCGGCCGATCTGAAGAAATACACGACCGGCATGGAATCCGGCCGATGCATTATGGAACAGTACACATCATTCGGCGGTTTCGCCGTTTTCAAACCGGGCGCACCCCTCGATCTCAATCGGTTTCTTGGCTCGGATGAACAGTTTCAACATTTGCTCGTGGGAGAATAAACATGCGTAAGATTTCTTTCTGGCTCTCCACGGCCGCCGTTTTACTTCCGTTTGGGTGCGGCACTGCCACAGCGGACTGTTTGCCCCATCCCATTGCGCCGGGAGCGTTTCCAAACATTCCTTCGACCTGGAACAATACAGATTCCGGTCCTATTCTGGACGCATTCCCGGATCTCAAGCAGGGTGAGACGCTGGCCTCTATCGTGCACGGGATCGATTTGTCAGTCAACAACAGCCTGCTTCTCTATTCTGAGGTAAAACGATGTGGAGAGAATTCGCAATACTCAAGATGGACTCAGCCTTCATTGCTCACCGAGATAAACTGGCCCCTCTCGGAATCGACGTCATCCCCTACAGCTACCTATCGGTTGTCGATTCGAAAGGTCATGACTACAAGAAAAGCCCCGGACAATTTTCCAACGCGGACAATACGGAGCTTCACGACTTTCAATTGAGCGATTTAATGGCGATCGGCCGTGCAATGGGCTCGGCCAAGGCAAAAGCTTTTGTTGCAAATTACAACGCGCTGATCCCCTCGGCACAATCAAATATAAATATTGCCGGGCTGAGTGGGCAATTTGTCGCGATCGACGTCGAGGAAACGTTCAACCGACCCTCGAATGCAATACAAAGAAAGGCCTACGGACGCTTTTATGCTGCCATGCTTTCTTCCTGGATCGAGGAGACGAAGAAAGATCTCCCGAATGTAGTTGTTTTGTTTTATACGTTCCCCGATGTTTATACGAGTTACCTGCAATTCGCTTTCCCGGCGGAGAACGCGGTTATCCATGGAATGCCAATTTGGCTGGCGCGTACGCGCGCAGATGGAAGCGATTTTGACTTGACGTCAGACAAGAATCTTCAACGCATCTGCCTTTCAAGTTCGGGTGGGAATCGATGCATCCTGCACCAGTATAGCCACCGCGCGACATTCCCCGTCTCGCAATCTCCGAAAGTCAACCCGCCCAGACATATCGACGTCGACCGTTTATTTTTCGTAAAGACGGTTCAGGACCAGCAAGGGACTCAAATCGTTCGCAAATAAATCCATCTTCAGGGAGTTGAAAGGTGAAATTCGGCGCAGCAGTCTCTATTCTCGCCCTTCAGTCGTTGCTTGGCTCCACTTGGGACGGATGCGCGCCCGCCGTTGCGGCCGAGGGTCCCAAAGCCATCGCGGAGATCGCGTCCCAGTCGAAATGCATTTCGCACGCCTGGAATCAGCGAGGGCTCGCCCCGCGATCCTACATACAGGGCGTGGCCCTCGTGTTTGCGAGGGCGGTCTGTCACCCCGAGCGGCCAGACGTCCGCGTCGTCTCCACCCCGGTAGACCGGAATTCCAACCCCAACGACGCGCTTGTCGTCTATGCGGACAAGTTTGCAGCCGCCGGCATGCGCAACGACGCGGCCGGCGTCGACACGCTGAGGCACAGCTACGCACTGCTGATCGGCCTTGGAATGATGGAAAGCTCGGGAAAATATTGCGAAGGGCGCGACGTGAGCGAATGTTTCACGACTGCCGACAGCGCGGAAGCCGGGCTCTTTCAGGCCTCTTACGGCGCTCGCATGCATAGTCCGATGCTTGAACCTCTGTTCAGGACTTACAAGAACGATCAGTCTCCTTGTCTTTTGGACGCGTTCAAAGACTCCCTCTCGTGCCGAATTGTCAGGAGCCACAATCCACAATGTCCCGAGGCGTCCAGCGACGTTGCAGGCGTTGGCGACGGTGCGGACTGGCAGCGGCTTACGAAGACGTGCCCGGCCTTCGCCACGGAATATGGGGCGGTCGTGCTGCGCGTGAACGGAGGTCCTCGCGGAGAATTCAATCCGATCCGGAAGCGGCAGGCGGAACTGCGGCCGGAGTGCGACAGTATGCTCCAAAGTGTCCAAAGTTTCGTGCAACAGCATCAGGACGTTTGTTCCGCCCTCTGATCTTATATTAGCGTTTTTTTTGCACGGGCAGAGACGACAACTCGGAAAGCAGGGCATGCCCGCTCCTGGCGCAATCTACGCGTTCAGTCTAAGCCCGCTTTTCCCGCGCTTCCCGCCCATTCATAGGGCCGACCTTGAAGGGCAGCAACGGGTCGAACTCGCCTCTCCCAGGCGCGCCACAACATATTGGGCGCCTGACGGAGCTATGGGATTCCAATATATGGAACTTCCATAGGCTCCTAGATATTTTTACACATACATTTTGGTGACATTTTATGCACACGGTTTGCGAACTGAAGTCGTTCGAATGCTTACGAAGCTGGAATGACGGCGGAGGACATCGACGAGCTCATCGACTTCTGAGCCTCCACCCGTCAGCTGGCGAGGTGATGGAAGGAACCGGCGGCTGCCGCAAACTTCGGTTTCCCGGCACGGGGAAGGGAAAGAGCGGAGGATATCGGACGGTCACGTTCTACAGCGGAAACGAGGTTCCGGTGTTTCTGGTCACGGTGTTCTCGAAGGGCGAGCGTTCGAACCTGACGAAGAGGGAACGCAACGAGCTCGCGCAGCTCGCACGGAGATTGAAGGTTGAGTATCGTGGTAGAGTTCTAAATGCAAAAACAAAATAGAGTTAAAGAGGAGGTGATCCATGACCAAAAAGGCGTTCGAAAAGATCGCCGTCGGCCTTCGTGAAGCAATCGAGGTCGCACGTGGCGAGGCAAAGCCTGCCCGCCTCTATGTGCCGCCCGAAATCGACGTGAAGGCGATCCGAAAGAAAACTGGGCTGTCGCAGGAGAACTTCGCCTACGCTTATGGCTTCACGGTGGAGCAGATCCGCGCATGGGAACAAGGGCGAAACCGGCCACTGGGCGGGCTGCGCGCCTACCTCATGATGATCGGGTCCGATCCCGAGGGCGTGATGAAGCTCCTGCAGTCGACCCGGAAAGGCAAAGCCGCCTGAATTGAGAGTTGGGCGGAATTCGGAAACCGCTCGGCGTTGGCAATCGCGAGGCGGAGTTCCCCCTCTGCCCGCTTACGGGGAGAGGGTTGGGGTGAGGGGCGAGGCGATTGGCCGCGCGGCTACTCGCCCGGCCCCTCGTCCTGTCCTTCTCCTCGCAAGCGGGGAGAAGGACGAAAATCGCATCGATCTGATCGCGACATGCGCTAGCGCGCGTTGGACGTGCTGCGAGACTGCTACATCGTCCGATTCTCGCCGAGCGACGTTCGGAGGACTGCATTGCGCTCCAACCCCCGATGCGGCCCGCGGGCGCCAAGCGGGGCGTCACGAGCTATCCGCCTCTTCGACAGTTCGAAGGCAAAGCTCCTCGGCCGAGGTCAGCGCGCGCTCGAGCTCGCCGCGGCGCTGGGCGAGGTCAGCCATCTTGAGGGCGTCGCCGCCGGCGGCGGTCGCCTCCGTGAGCGCCTCGTCGACGCGTCGGAGGAGATCGTGGAAGCGGCTCCTCCGCTCCTCGAGCGCTGCGAGCTCGCGTTTGAGCGTCGCCAGGCCGCGGCCGCGGAGGGGCGCCGGCGCAGGTTTCGGGGCCGGCCCGCCTCGTTTGGCCTAATCCCTCGGCGCCTGCGGCGGGAGACCGTTCGGGGGAATGAGGCTGGTTACGCACTCCACAAATCGGCGCGCGGTTTGGAGCGCTGCGCGAGCGGCGTCGGCGCTCACCTTTGAACCGGGGCCGGATTCGTAGTCGGCAATCTCTTTGAGTTGGTAGGCATAGCCAAGGAAACCACGAAGCTCACTGTCGACGCGCGCGTCGTCCTTCACGAGGCGCGCGAACTCGCCGCGGATGCCCGAATGCGTCTTGAACGCGCGCCCATGCGTCTCGAAAATAAGGGCCTGCGCCGCATGGAACCCGGCGAGATAGGCCGTGCGCCCGGCGGCGTCGTTGAGATCGACCTTGAGCATCGTCTCCGCCTCGCCGAGAAGCGCCTGCGCCTTTTCAAGAAAAGCGGCGCTCTGCGGCTTCACAGGTCGACGCCTTCGCGGCGGATTTCGTGCATGAGCGGCATACGTGGGTCGTTGTAGGTCTCCGCGCGATAGGGCAAGGCGTTCACAACTTCGCCCGTGTCATAAAGAATGGCCGTGCTGACGTCGGCAAGCCGATGCAGTTCCACGAAGCGGTCGGGCATCTCGCGCAGGAAAACGGCAATATCGTAATCAGAATCCGGTCGCGCGTCGCCACGCGCGCGAGAGCCGAACAGCATCACGCGCGCCACGCGGCCACCGTAAATCTCATTCACAGCGGCGCGGAAGCGTTTAAGAATTGGGTCATCGGACGCTTTCGCAGCCATTTGAAACTCATAGCCTAACTCGGGGCAAAGCTCACCACGGCAATGCGGCTCCTCGAACACTCTTGCGTCTCCGAGCTCCTGCGCCTGCGGGCCTGGCGTCTCGCATTGCGCGCCGGCCATTTCTGTTGCGCGAAAGCCGTCGGTAGCGAAAGCTTGACTCGAACATAGCAAGAACATATAATGGTCGCCAAAGGGGCGCACGCGCCCCTTGCCCGCTGTTTGAAAGCTCAATCCATTGACCTTCGCTCGCCCAATCGTGGCGTCCGGGATAAGGAAATGGCCATCAAGGAGGTTTCATGGAGACCTTGTCCTGCGGCGCCAGGCGCGATGGAAATGGCGCCGCAATCCCTTGAAGAAATTGATTTCGGCGATAGAAATGGCGCGCTCGGCGGTCGGCGGACGTCGAATGAAGGGCCTAAGGGATCGAAGCGACGAAGGGGCGGGTTTTGGCGCCCAACGCCGGCTTTCGATCAGGATTACCCTCAGCTCGCCAGCCTCTCCGAAGCGCGCGCAGGGCAAGCGCGCGTCACGACCCGTCCGCCTCCTCCGACAGTTCGAGCCAGGCCTCCTCGGCCGAGGTCAGGGCGCGCTCGAGCTCGCCGCGGCGCTGGGCGAGGTCGGCCATCTTGAGGGCGTCGCCGCCGGCGGCGCTCGCCTCCATGAGCGCCTCGTCGACGCGTCGCAGCAGATCGTGGAAGCGGCTCATCCGGTCCTCGAGCGCGGCGAGCTCGCGCTTGAGCGTCCCCTGGCCGCGGACGGCGGCGCCGGCGCTGGCTTCGGGGCCGGCCCGCGCCTCGTCGGCGGCGCGGGAGCGCCCTGACCGAGCACGTAGCGGCCGTAATCGGCGAGGTCGCCGTCGAACGGCTTTACCGTGCCGTTGGCCACGAGCCACAGGCGGTCGACGCAGGCTTCGAGCAGCCGCCGGTCATGCGACACGATGATGCAGGCGCCCTCGTAGTCGTTGATCGCCTCGATCAGCTCGCCGCGGCTGTCGATGTCGAGATGGTTGGTCGGCTCGTCGAGGATCAGGAGCTGCGGCCCGTCGAACGTGGCGAGCCCCATGAGGAGCCGCGCCTTCTCGCCGCCCGACAGCGCCTCGACCCTGGTGTCGGCGCGCGCGCCGGAGAAGCCGATCATCGCCGCGCGGCCGCGGATCTTCGACTCGGGCTCGGCCCCATCCGCTCGGCGACATGCGTGTAGGGCGTGCCGTTAGGCGCGAGGTCGTCGATCTGGTGCTGGGCGAAGAAGCCGACCTCGAGCCTGTTCGCCCGCACCATCCGCCCGCTCATCGGCGCGAGCCGTCCGCCGACGAGCTTTGCGAAGGTCGACTTGCCGTTGCCGTTGGCCCCGAGGAGGCCGATGCGGTCGTCGTTGGAGAGCGTGAGGTCGATGCGCGACAGGACCGTCCGGCCGTCGTAGCCGGCGCTGACCTTCTCCATCGCCACGATCGGGGGGCTCAGCGGCCTCGCGACCGGCGGCCACTTGAACGGCAGGACCGCCTCGTCGACGACCGCGGCGATCGGCTCCATCTTCGCCAGCATTTTGAGGCGCGACTGGGCCTGCACGGCTTTGCTCGCCTTGGCGCGGAAGCGGTCGACGAAGGCCTGCAGATGGGCGCGCCGCTCCTCCTGCTTCTTCATCGCCTTGCCCTGAAGGGCCTGCTGTTCCCGGCGCTGGCGCTCGAAGCTCGTGTAGCCGCCGCTCCACAGCGTGAGCCTGCCCCGGTCGAGGTGGAGGATGTGGTCGGCGACGTCGTCCAGGAGATCGCGGTCGTGGCTGATGACCAGGATCGTCGAGGCGCAGCTCTTCAGGTAGTCGCTGAGCCACAGCACGCCTTCGAGGTCGAGATAGTTGGTCGGCTCGTCGAGCAGCAAAATGTCCGGCTCGGAGAAGAGGACGGCGGCGAGCGCGACCCGCATGCGCCACCCGCCGGAGAACGCGCCAAGCGCGCGGTTCTGCGCCTCCTCGTCGAAGCCGAGCCCGCTCAGGATCCGCGCGGCGCGGGCCGGCGCGGCGTGGGCGTCGATGTCGACGAGCCGGGTCTGGATGTCGGCGATCCGCTCGGGGTCGCTCGCGCTCTCGGCCTCGGCGATCAGCGCCGTCCGCTCCGCGTCGGCTAGGAGCACGAAGTCGATCAGCGTCTCGGGCCCGCCCGGCGCCTCCTGCTCGACGCTGCCGAGCCGCGCGCCCTTGGGCGCCGTGATCGAGCCGCTCTCCGGCGAAAGCTCGCCGCGGATCAGGCGGAAGAGGGTCGTCTTGCCCGCGCCGTTGCGGCCGACGAGGCCGACCCGCGCCCCGCTCGGCAGCGCGGCGGTCGCGCCGTCGATCAGTAACCGCTCGCCGAGGCGATAGGTCAGGCCGTTGATATGAAGCATGGCGGGCTTTTACCCGCCACGCTCCCGGTTGCAAGAAGCGGTTGCTGTAACGCCAAGTCCGGTCGGTTTGGAGCGTGCCCCCTCCACCACGCTCCGCGTGGTCCCCCTCCCCCGTTCCGCTTCGCTTCACCGGGGGAGGGGAACCGGCCGAAGGCCGGTGGTGGGGCGGCGCCGTTAGATTGCTTGGGAGTTTCGGGCTACTTCGATTTGGCGTCGAGCAGGGCGCCCTCGCGATAGAGAAAGCCCGCGAGCCCCGCGCCGATGAGCGGCGCAATGATGAAGAGCCAGAGCTGAAGGACGGCGTGCGGGTTCGACCCCATGCCGACGATCGCCGGGCCGATCGAGCGGGCCGGATTGACGGAAGTGCCGGTGATGTTGATGCCGACCAGGTGGATGACGACCAGCGTGAGGCCGATCGCGAGCCCGGCGAAGCCGGCCGGCGCGAAGGGGTGGGTCACGCCGAGGATGCAGACGAGGAACAGGAACGTCCCGACCACTTCGAAGAGGAAGGCCGAGCCCACGTTGTATTCGCCGAGATAGCCGGCGCCCCAGCCGTTCTGGCCGAGCCCGCCGGTCCAGCCCTGCGCCTTGCCGGACAGGATGAGATAGAGGACCAGGGCGCCGACCAGCGCGCCGAGCACCTGGGCGATCCAGTAGCGGACCATCTCCTCGGCGCTCATGCGCCCGGCGACGAAGACGCCGAAGCTGACCGCCGGATTGACGTGGCAGCCGGAGATCGGCCCGATGCCGTAGGCCATGGCGACGATGGCGAAGCCGAACGCGCTCGCGATGCCGAGCAAATTGACCGCCGTCGGGCCGGTTCCCATGCCGCCGATCGCCGCCGCCCCGCAGCCGAAGAAGACGAGCGCGAAAGTTCCGATGAATTCCGCCAGTTGCTTGTTCATTACCGCCTCCAAAATACCCACGCCGTTCCCGACGACCGTTATCTTCGCTCCGCGCGCGCGAAGTCCAGGCTCTGGCGTCACGCTGCGTCGCTTGCGCGGCGTTGCTTTCGCGCGGTCCGCGGCTATATAAGCCACGCCTTTCGCATGATCCTTGATGAAACGGCGCGGCTTTCGCCTCGCCCGGAGCCTCCGCCCAGTGCTGATCACCGAAGCCTTCGCCCAGACCGCCGGCGCATCGCCGATGGGGACCGACACGATCATCCAGCTCGTGCCGATCGTGGCGATGATCGCGATCGTCTATTTCGTGCTGTGGCGCCCCCAGCAGCGCCGCGCCAAGGAGCAGCGCGAGATGGTCCAGGCGGCGAGGCGCGGCGACGTCGTGGTCACGACGGGGGGGATCATCGGCAAGATCTCGAAATCGGTGGATGACCACGAGGTCGAGCTGGAGATCGCTCCCAACGTGAAGGTCCGTCTGGCCCGCAGCGGAATCTCGGAAGTGCGCACCCGGGGCGAACCGGTCAAGGACGCGACGCCGCCCGCCAAGGCCGCCAAGAAGGACGCGTCGAACGTCTGAGAAACGCCCTCTTGCGGCCTTGGCTTGTTGTTAGACAGAGAGCCTGATGCTCCGTTTCGCCCCTTGGAAATTGGCTTCCGTTCTGGCGCTCGTGACGGCGGCGATCCTGCTCATCGTGCCGAGCTTCATGCCGACCAGCACGGTCGACTCGCTCGCCGCCCGGCTGCCCGGATTGATCCCGATGCGCCAGATCGTCCTCGGCCTCGATCTCCAGGGCGGCGCCTATATGCTGATGCAGGTCGACCAGAACTCGTTGATCAAGTCCCAGGTCGAGGCCCTCCGCGAGGACGTTCGCCAGAAGATGCGCGAGGGCAGGGTCGGGCTCGCCGGCGGCATCGCCACTGAGCCCCGCGGCGTCCTCGTCCGCATCGCCGATCCGGCCGAGCGCGACAAGGCCTATGAGCTTCTCCAGACGATGAGCCGGCCCATCGGCGGTCCTCTGGCCGGCGGCAACGAGCGGAACCTCGAGGTGAAAGAGACCGCCGCCGGCGTGCAGCTGACGCTGACCGACGCCGCGCTCGCCGACAAGGTGCGCCATGCGGTGACGCAGTCGATCGAGGTGTTGAGCCGCCGCATCAACGCCATGGGCACGAAGGAGACCATCGTCGAACGGCAGGGCGCCGACCGCGTGCTGATCGAGGTGCCCGGGCTTCAGGATACGACCAAGCTCAAGGAGATCATCGGCAAGACCGCCAAGCTCGACTTCCAGCTCGTCGCCGACCCGGGCGATCCGCCGAGCGAGGTCGAGACGCTGCCGATGGAGAAGGGCGCAGGCACGATCACGGTGCAGAAGCGCGTCATGGTCGACGGCGCGGATCTGGTCGACGCTCAGCAGAGCTTCGACCAGCAGACCGGCGAGCCCGACGTGACCTTCCGCTTCAACCTGATCGGCGCGCAGGAGTTCGGCCGGGTCACCTCGGCGAACGTCGGCCGGCCGTTCGCCATCGTGCTCGACGGCAAGGTCATTTCGGCCCCGGTCATCCGCTCGCCGATCACCGGAGGGACCGGCCAGATCACCGGCAACTTCACCATGGACGAAGCGAGCAATCTGGCGATCCTTTTGCGGTCGGGCGCCTTGCCGGCCAAGCTCACCACGGTCGAGGAGCGCACGGTCGGCCCCGGCCTCGGGCAGGATTCGATCGACGCCGGCAAGCGGGCGGCCCTTGTCGGGGCGATCATGGTCGTCATCTACATGATCACGACCTACGGAATTTTCGGTGTTTTCGCCGATCTTGCGCTCGGAGTGCACATTCTCCTGATCTTCGCGTCGATGGTCCTGCTCGGGGCGACGCTCACCCTGCCCGGCATCGCCGGCATCGTGTTCACCATCGGCATGGCGGTCGATTTCGAACGTGCTGATCTACGAGCGTATTCGCGAGGAGGCGCATCTCGGGCGCTCGGTGATCTCCGCCCTCGACGCCGGGTTCAAGCGCGCCTTCGCCACCATCGTCGACTCCAATGTGACGATGTTCGTCGCGGCGATGATCCTCTATATGTTCGGCTCCGGCGCAGTGCGCGGCTTTGCGGTCTCGCTCGGCCTCGGCATCATGACCTCGATCATCACCGCGGTGACGATGACGCGGATGATGATCGCGCTCTGGTACCACCGCGGGCGGCCGCGGAAGATCCCGATATGAGCGCGACGGCGAGCCCCATGGACACCGCTCGATGAAACTCCTCCGCCTCGCGCCCGAGAACACCAAGTTCGGCTTCATGCGGTTCCGCCGCGTGAGCTATCCGCTGTCGGCGACGCTGTCGGTCATCTCAGTGGTGATGTTCCTGTTCGTCGGGTTGAATTACGGCATCGATTTCGCCGGCGGAACGCAGGTCGACATGCGGGCCAAGAGCGGCGAAGCGCATGTTGCGGAAATCCGGCAGAAGGCCGAGAGCCTGGGCCTCGGACCGGTCGAGGTGCAGCGGATCGGCGGCCAATCGGACGTGCTGCTGCGCCTCAACGTGCAGCCGGGCGGCGATGCGGCGCAGGAAGCGGCCGTCGGCAAGCTGCGGCAGGCCTTCGGCACGGATTACACATTCCGCAGCGTCGATGCGGTGGGGCCCACGGTTTCGGCCGAGCTCGTGCAAAGCGGCACGCTCGGCGTGGTCGTCGCCATCATCTCGGTGCTCGCCTATCTCTGGTTCCGCTTCGAGTGGCAGTTCGCGGTCGGCGCGATCATCGCCACCATGCACGACCTGCTGCTGACCGTCGGCTTCTTCTGCGTGACCCAGCTCGAGTTCAACCAAACCTCGATCGCCGCGATCCTGACCATCGTCGGCTATTCGCTCAACGAGACCGTGGTGGTGCTCGACCGAATCCGCGAGACGATGCGGAAATACAAGCGCCTGTCGACGCCCGAGATCATCGACATGTCGGTCAACGCCGTGCTGCCGCGCACCATCATGACCGCGACGACCGTCTTTCTCGCGCTCCTCGCGCTCTTCTTCCTGGGCGGCTATGTGATCCGCTCGTTCTCGGCGGCGATGATCTGGGGCATCTGCGTCGCCACCTATTCGTCGATCTTCATCTGCTCGCCGATGCTGATCTACATGGGCGTGCGCGCCGACGTTTTCGACAAGCCGAAGGACCAGGACGTCGCCTCGACTCCTTCTCAGCCGAAGGTCAAGGCGTGATGGCCGGCGAGGCGGCGCGCCGTTCGCGCCGGGCAGCCATCCGATCGCGGCGCATGGGGCCGGCGCCTTCGCCTTCGCCGGCATGTCCCACCAGGGTTCGATCCTGGCGACGCCGAAGGGCGTCTGCGCCATCGAGGCGCCGAGCGCCGCCGCGCTCGATGAGCGCGCCCTCGCGCCGCTGTTCGCCGAACTTCTGGAGGCCCCAGGGTCGATCGAGTTTCTCGTGATCGGCTCGGGCGCGCGGATGGCGCCCGTCCCGAAGCGCTCCGGGCGGCGCTGCGCCGGGCGGGCCTCCGCTTCGAGGCGATGGCGACCGGCCCGGCGCTGCGCGTCTACAATGTGATGCAGTCGGAAGACCGCCGCGTCGCGGCGGCGCTGATCGCAACTCCGTGACGTCCACGGGTCCGGTCGGCGTCGCGGCGCTGGCGGAGGCCCGGAAGCATTGCGCCGCCTTCGTCCGCGAGAACGCCCGCGATCAGTGGCTCGGCGCGCTCTACGCCCCGCCCGACCGCCGCGACGCGCTGCTCGCGCTCGCCGCGTTCGACCACGAGATCCGTCAGGCCCAGGTTCGCACCCGGGATCCCAATCTGGCGGCGCTGCGGCTCGCCTGGTGGCGCGGCGTCGTCCGGGGCGAACGGGAAAGCGAGGGCGCCGGCAGTCCGACGGCGCTCGCGCTCATGTCCGCCGTAAAGGCCTTCTCGCTGCCGCGCTCCGCGCTCGAGGCGATGCTCGACGCGCGGCTCGAGGAGCTGGCTCCTTCGGAAGTGTTCGACCTCGCCGCCTTCACGGCCTTCGCCGAGGAGAGCGACGGCGCCCGGCTCAGGCTCGCCGCCCGCATCTGCGGCGGAGGCGAAGACCTGGATTCGGCAGACGCGTGCGCTCCGGCTGGCCTGGCGCTGGCGCTGACCCGCATGCTCGCCGCGCTGCCGGCGAAGGCGGGTTCCGCGCCGACCCTCTTTCCCGTCGACATCGCCCTGCGTCACGGCGCCGCCTTGCGGGATTTCGAGGCGCGCCGGGCGAACAAGGCGGTCGTCGCCGCTTGCGCCGAGGCGCGGACGCTCGTCCGTCAAGCGGCCGAGGAGGCGGAGCGGCGGCTCGAGGCTTCGCCTCCGGCGATCCTGCCCGCCTTCGTCCCGCTTGGAGCGCTCGGCCTCGACCTCGAGCGACTCGAGCGCGGCGCAGCCAGACCCTTCGACTTACTCCCCGAAACCTCGCCCCTCCGCCGGCAATGGGCGATCTGGCGCTGGGCTCGGCGGCGTTAAGGCCGGGCGGGCTGCGGGGCCGAGAGTGGGTCAGCCGCAAGCGCGTCCGATGAGACCGGCGGAGATCCGTCGGCGGCGACGGCGAGGTTGGCCGCGGCTTCGAAGAACGCCTGAAAAAACGGTTTCAACGCCAGTCGAATAGATTTGAGAAGTGGCGTGTTTTGGGACGAACCATGCCCAAGACCATCACCCTAATCGGCTCCGGCGCCGTGCTTGCTCTCGTGTCCAGCGTGACGATAGCGTTGACGCCCAAAGAGCGCGCATGGAACCATAATCATGAAAGTCAATACAGAGCGGAGGACGGGAGGAGGACGGGGCCGAGTAGGTTCGACTCCACTCGCGACGCGACCCCATATCTGAGGATTCCACTGAATCCCGCCCTTCGCCCGCGATTTCGACAAGCCGCAGAATGACGTCGGAACGGCTCCCGCTGAGCCTGCGCGTGGCGGAGAGCCGGTGGACGGCGGCCGTCTCGCCAAACGACCTTCCTCGCGACGAGACCGAACTCGCTTCGAACTAGGCGCTTGCGGCGGCGATCACGGACGCCGGGGCGCTAGGACCGCCGTTCGGCCCTCATTATCGCTACCCCGACCGAAATTACTCGTCCATATTGAGTGGAGCTAGCGAACGAAGCCTTTGATTTTATTGGTACCGCCACCCCGGATCGAACGGGGGACCTCTAGATCCACAATCTAGCGCTCTAACCAGCTGAGCTATGGCGGCGCGCTTGGCGTCAGGTCGGCGAAACTAGTGTCAAAGCCCGCGCCTTGCAAGGCCGCTCCGGCGACCAACGCGGCGCCGTCCCGAGACGAATCTGCCGAATTGCGAGCGCTAGCCCGACCGATCGGCGCGAGGCGGCGCCGCTGTCGTCGACGAAATGCAATAGACGCCGCCCAGGCCTGGGCAGCCGTCCATCACAGCGAAAAAGAAGCAGTGCGTCGGACCCGGCCGGCTCAGACCGCGAACTTGAAAGACCTGGCGACCTGTTCTTTCACCGGCTCGATCGTTTCGACCATCGCCTTTTGCGTCAGCGCGCCGAGATCCTTGATTTGCACCGCCACCGTGTCAACCCGCTTGCGAGCGAACTCGGTCTGCAGAGCGACCAGGTCGGAGAGCGACTTGACCGCGAAGCAGGCCTTGACGAAATCGAGATTGGCCTCGGTGTTCGCGCGAAAGGCCTCGAGGGCCTTGGCGTTGATCGCGCTCACGCCGTCCTTCGCGGCGGCGAAACTCTGCTCGAACGCGTTCGCGGCCTCGTCGGCGGAAGCCTTCGCCTTGGCGAAGACGGCGCGCGATTCGACCACGCCCTTTGCGAGGGTGGAGCGGACGGTTTCCTGCATTTCGGCAGCCGGTTCGGCGACGGCGGCGATTGCCTCTTCCACGCCGGGCGCCTCGACGTCGAGATCCGGCTCAGCAGACGCCCGTGCGGCGCCTTTCCTTGGTAAGCTAGCCATGGCTTTTCCTTCGGGTTGGGGGGTGCGGACGAACGAAGCGGAACGCTCAGTTCAGACCGGGGGCGACGCCCTTCTGAAGGATGCCGCCGAGTTCCTTGGCCTGCGTCTGCAAGGCGGCGAACTGCCCCTTCAGGTAGTCGTTCTGAAGCGCCAACGCCTCCTGCGGGTCCGTGGCCCTGACGAGCTTGCTCGCCACGTCAAACGCGGCGTTCGCGTTCTGCTCGGTGTAGGCCAAAACATGCGCGCCGATCGACTTCGCGCCGCCCTGGCTCGCCTCGGCGGCCTTGCCGGCCCCCCCCGCGCGTTCAGCGACCGCGAGAAAGCCCTCGAAAGCTTTGCGCGCCTGCTCGACGCTTCGCTCGGCGAAATCACGGACTTCATTCGGAACTTCAAATGGAGAACTTGTCATTTTTCTACCCCTTCGGACGGCTCTGGGACGGCTGTTCCCGTCCACTGCAATTCCTTATAGCGCAATTCTTGCTGCACTGCAACATGAATTTTTGCACCGCACCACGATTTTTAACCTTGAGACGAACGGGCGAAGGAACAGGCGTGGTGGAATCCGAGCGACAGCGTTAAACTTTTGCTAACGGTCCGTGCCGATGGAAAATCGTCGGCGCGCTGGCCGTTCGATTTGCGAGCCGACTTTGACCTCACCGCCGCCGAGACCCATAGAAGACCGCGGCCTCGCCTCGGACGAGGCTCGCGAGTTGTTCCAAGCCGCGCGCCACGCACAGGCGCGACCGGACGAAGGCAGTGAGCTCGCGATCCTCGGCGAGAACGGCGAAATCCTATACGCGGCCACTGAGGCGATGCGTCTGTTCGAGGCGACGAGCCGAGCCGAGCTCCAGCGCGCGCTCGGAGCGGCCGACAGTCCGAACGCGCGCCGGCTGCGCCATCTCTGCGCGACTTTGCCGATCGGCGGTCCGCCGCGGCTCGAGCGGATGCGCTTTTCCCACGGGCGTGGCTCGACGAGCGTCAACCTGCTCTGTTCCCGCGTTTCCCTTACCGGCGGAACGGCGCTCGTCTTGTCGGCGCCGGCCTCGGAGAACAGCGCCCTTCCCGTCGGCTCGGCCGCTGAACCCATTCCCTCGGATTCGCCTGCGGGCGACGCAGCCGCTGCAGACGCGCTCGCTGACCGCGGCGGCGGCGCTCGAGAGGCGGTCGGGGCCCGCTTCCTGTGGACCCTGAATTCGGCGGGGCGTTTCGGCGTCACGGATCCGTTATTGATCGCC
This sequence comes from uncultured Alphaproteobacteria bacterium, assembly GCA_963819255.1. GTDB lineage: Bacteria > Pseudomonadota > Alphaproteobacteria > Rhizobiales > Beijerinckiaceae > Roseiarcus. Next base: position 103,583 of record CAWFVS010000030.1, on the reverse strand, counting down.
GCGCTCGGCGCCGCCGCGCCTCGGGCGGGGGAGACGCTCGCTGGCCTCCGTCTTCGCGCAGAGATCGAACGCGCCGACGAGTTCGCTTGGCGGGTCGAAAAGCGTGAGACCTTCTTCGATCTGACGCTCGCATGGCGGAGCAGCCATGATGGTCGAAAGCTCCGGCTCTCGCTTTCCGCGGCGCCAATCTTCGACGGCCGCCGCGACTTCGCCGGTTATCGCGGTTTCGGGATCTTGAACGAGACGATCGCCGGCGCCGGCGAACCGCTTGCCGGGTCCGACGCGGCGCAACCGGACAGGGAGGCGCTTTCGGCCGAGTTCCGCCGGCGCACCCGCGACCGAAGCGGCGACGCAAGAGGACGCGCTATCATCCGAGCCGCAGGAGACGCCGATGGATCCAGGAGAGGCGGGCCCGACGGCCTCGGCTGAGAGCGACAAGCCCACCGCTGCGTCTTCGCCGGGGGATGAAGCCGACGGGTGCGAATCCGTTCCGGGCCTGCCCGAAAGTGCAGAGGCGGAGCCGCCTCAGCCCGGCGCGCCCCAGGAGCGCTCGGCGGCGATCTACCTCCTCCGACGATCCGCCGCGCCGTCGAAAGTCGTCCCGATCCGCCCCCTTGCCGTCGACGCCCTCGCGTTGCGCGAGTCGACGCACGGGGGCGGCGACGGCGTGGAGCTCAGTCGCAGCGAGCGCGACGCCTTCCGGGAAATTGCGCGGGCGTTGGTCGGCCGCCCGCAGGCTTTGCGCCAGGAGGGCGAGACCCACTCGGCGGCTCTGCTCGACGAGGCGGACGACGCGCCGGAGGGCGCGCTCTCCGGCGCCGACGACCGTTCGTTCGAGGCGATCGCCCGGCGCAATGCGCCTGGGCTCCTGGATCGGCTGCCGGTCGGGGTTTTGGTCGCGCGCGACGCCCGGGCGCTCTACCTCAACCGCACGCTCCTCGACCTCCTGGGCTATCGGGACCTCGACCATTTCGAAGCCTCCGCCGGCCTATCGACGATGTTTCGCGGCCACGATCCGCAGTCGGTCTCCGTCGAGGACAAGGGCGCCCTGTCGATCGTCAGGGCGGACGGCCGGGCGCTTTCGGTCGAAGGCCACGCCCAGGTCGTCGCCTGGGACGGCGCGCCGGCCACGCTGTTTTCGCTGCGGCCGTCGAGCGAAGCCGGCAGCGAGGGCAACCATCGGCAAAGGAAGGACAAGACGCCGGCCGCGGTCGGTTCGGCGGCCGATCTTCAGGAGATGCTCGACCGGGCGACCGATGGCGCTGCCATTCTTGACGCCGCCGGACGCATCCTCCACTTCAACCGATCGGCGGAGCGTCTGTTCGGCTACGATGAACGCGACGTCGCGGGCGAGAGCGTGCTGATGCTGCTCGCGCCGCAGAGCCATCCGGAAGCGACGGCGACGCTCGATCGCCTCAGTCGCGCCGACGACGCGCCCGAGCCCGACCGCCCCCTCGCTGTCGTCGGCCGCCGCCGGGACGGAGGCGCGCTGACGCTGGCGCTGACGCTGGCGCGGATCGGCGCGCCGGACGCCCTTTCTTATTGCGCGCTGATGCGGGATCTGGGCCCCGAGCGCGAGGCGGAGGGCCGCCTCGCGGCGGCGCGGGACGCCGCGCTCGCGGCGAGCGCCGCGAAGACCGACTTTCTCGCCCAGGTGAGCCACGAGATCCGCACACCGCTCTCCGCCATCCTCGGCTTCGCCGAGGTCATGATGGAGGAGCGCTTCGGGCCGATCGGCAACGAGCGCTATCGCGATTATCTGAAGGACATCCACGCGTCCGGCAAGCACGTGATGAGCCTCGCCAGCGATCTGCTCGACTTGGCCAGGATCGAGGCCGGCAAGCTCGAGCTCGAGTTCGCTCCGGTCGACGCCAACAGCCTCATCCGCGAATGCGTTTCGCTGATGCAGCCGCAGGCCGCCCGCGAGCGCGTGATCCTGCGCGTCTCCCTTTTTGACCGGCTGCCCCGCGTGATGGCAGACGAGCGCTCCCTGAAGCAGGTGATGCTCAATCTCATGTCGAACGGAGTGAAATTCACCGAGCCGGGCGGCCAGGTCATCGTTTCGACCGCGGTCGACGCGGGGGGGCAGGCGGTGATCCGGGTGAGAGACACCGGAGTGGGGATGAGCGAGAGCGAGGTCGGCGTTGCGCTCGAGCCGTTCGGCCAGATCGGCCGGGCCGGCCGGAAGGGCGGCGTCGGCCTTGGCCTGCCGCTGACGAAGGCGCTGGTCGAAGCCAACAAGGCCGAATTCTCGATCAAGAGCCGGCGCGACCAGGGGACCCTGATCGAGATCGCCTTCCCGGTCGTCCACGCGTCGCAGTAGAGCCCTCGCTACACCGGGCCCGGGCGAGTCCCGGGCTGGCCTAGCGAGACGATCCGCCAAAGACCATATTCAGCGCGATCGGACGCTCGCGCTCGAACGGAATGCAAAAAAGCGTTCCCTTTTGCACGTCACCGCCGGCGAGGGTCGCCCCTTTGTATCAAGGCCTCGAACATCTCACGGAGATTGTTCTGTTGGAGGTTCAGGATGAAAAAATACGCGTTGACGCCAATCCTGTCGACGGCGGCGGTTTTCGCCTTCCTATGCGCGGCGCCGACGGCGGCGAATGCGCTCGTCCGCTTCGCCCACGCGAAGGCCGAGCGGAGCCAACGTTATTCCACGCCTCACCCGCACCAGGGTACTACTACGCGTATCCGCCGGGCTATTACGCCACTGTCCCGGGCTATCAGGCGGGGCCAATCGGCGGTCTCCATCACCCCACTGGTTGCGCCAATTGCCCTCCCCAGTGACCCGGGCGCGACCGGCTTAGCGGACCCGCGGCTGGCGATTGAGCCGTTTCCATACCCAGCGTTGAGCGAAAAGTCGCGCCGGCCGAGGGAGCGACATTAAAATTTAGAGCGGAACCAGCGCTCCTTACGGAAGTTTGTGGGTTTTATCCAGACGCCTTCGGGCGCGCCGTCACTGGTGCGCGAGAAGGGGAAAGGGCGTGTTTGGTTTTGGGGTGGAGAACACGGATATGAGGAACCTCGCGGGCGGCGGGAGACCGCAACAAAGTCCGGCGAGGACCGCAACAGAGGCGATGAACGAGAGGCGGGCGTTCGTCAGCCGCTTAAGAGGATACGATGGAAAACAAACTCGCCAATCCCGCCCCGCTGGGTCTCATCGCGTTCGCTTTGACCACCTGGCTGCTCAGCATGATCAATGCCGGGTGGTACGACGCAAAGGGCATGCCTGCCGTCCTGGCCATGGCGCTGGTCTATGGCGGGGGCGTGCAGCTCATCGCGGGAATTCTTTCCTACTTTCGAGGGAATACCTTCGCGACCGTGGCGTTCATGAGTTACGGGGCGTTCTGGATATCCTTCGTCTCGCTCCTTGACGTCTTCGGCGCGGGGACGAACGCAACCTCGCCGGCGCTGGTCGGCTGGTATCTCATGTCGACTGATCGGCCTCGAAGCCTTCGTGCCCGAGCCGCCCAGGGGGCCGGGCCGGCCGCCCGAAGACCGTCGCGCCCTCGCCCGAGCTTTCGTGGCCAAGGCGGTCCTGGGGGCGTTCCACACCTTCGTCCTGATCGATTGCCTCGCCGTCAACAGGTGCTGCGTTGGATTCTCGGCTGGGAGCGACGCGCGCAAGTTCCGTCCGAGGCCACGTTTTCTCGGGCGTTCGCCGAATTCGCGCAGGGCGAGCTGCCGGATAAGATCCACGCGGCGCTGATCGAGCGGGCGCTCGGGGGACGCATCTTCGGGGCGATCGCGCGCGACGCCACCGAGATCGAAGCGCGCGAGAAGCCGGTTGAGATGAAGGCCAACGACGGCAAAGACAATCCCCCGGCGCCCTATCTTCCCCCTCCGCCGCGCAAGCGCGGACGTCCGCGCAAGGACGAACCGCGGCCGAAGCCGGAGCCGACGCGTCTCGAGCGGCAGGTCACGCAGAACCTCGGCCAGATGCTCGCCGACCTGCCCACCGCCTGCGACGTCGGCTGCAAGAAAAACAGCAAGGGCTACAAAGAGACCTGGACCGGATACAAACTCCACATCGACGTGGCCTGCGGCCAAATCCCGGTCTCCTGCGTCTCACCTCGGCCTCCGTCCACGACAGCCAGGTCGCCATTCCCTTGATGACCATGACGAGCGCCCGCGTCTCTTATCTCTACGATCTCATGAACTCAGCCTACGACGCCGCCGCGATCCACGACCAGAGCCGGGCGCTCGGCCACGCCCCCATTGTCGACCGCAACTTTCGCGCCGACCACCAAGGCAAGGCCGAATGGGGCCGCGAGGTCGAGCGCCTCAAGCTCATCCACATGCCCGACTTCGACGACCGGATCTACGATTTCCGCACCATGGCCGAACGCGTCAACGCCCGGTTGAAAGACGAGTTCGGCGCAGATTTCTCCGCGTCCGCGGCGCGCTCAAGTCAAATGCCATCTCATGTTCGGCATCGTCGCGCTCGCCGTCGATCAGATCATCCGCGTCGTCGATTGCAGGCCCGCCCCTGCCTGATCAACCGCGATTACCGGCCGCACAATCCTTCCAATCTGGCCGTTCGCGACAGTCGCCGGCCGAATCGCCCGGACGCGGAGAAGTCTTCATGGAGCCGGAGCAAGAGGCGGAACTGCGGAGGCGGGCGGGAGCGCAGCTGACGCCGGAGCAGGAGGCGGAAATCCGAAGGCGGGGCGGAACGCGAGGATGAAAGGGCGAGGCAACGCGCGCCCAAACCTCAGCCTGCCGCCTTCCACTTGATCGAGCAGCCGATCGAGGGAACCTGATCCGCCGGAGCGGAGCGGCCGGCGGCGACGGCGCGCATCGCCTCCAGAAGCTCTCTGCGCGCGCCGGGCGGGGGCGGAGTGGTGCGGCCCTCGTCGAGCCGGCCGCGATATTTGAGCTCGAGCTTCCGGTCGTAGCCGAAGAAGTCGGGGGTGCAGACGGCGCCATAGGCGCGCGCGACCGCCTGGCTCTCGTCGTGGAGGTAGGGGAACGGGAAATCATGGGCGCGCGCGAATTCGCGCATCCTGGCGAAAACTGTCCTCGGGGTAGCTCGCCGCATCGTTCGAGCAGATGGCGGCGAAGCCGACGCCATCGCGCATGAGGATCCGCGCGTCGGCGATGAGCCGGTCGATCACCGCTTTCACATAGGGACAGTGGTTGCAGATGAAGACGATGACCGTCCCCTTCTCGCCGGCCACGTCCTTGAGCGTGTGAGTCTTGCCGTCGGTCGCCGGCAGGGAGAAATCGGGCGCCGGCGCGCCGAGAACGATATCGGTGGGGCTTGCGGCCATGTCTCATCCTCAGGTTGAAGCGTCGGGCGGCGCGCCGGCTGCCCTCCGCGTCGATTGAACGGCGCCCACCATATAGGCGCCGCGCTCAAAAGACGTCAGGCCGGGCGACGCACTCATGCCGCATCCTGCGCTTATTCGTTTTCAGGCGCTGATCTCGACGCAAACCTTGCGAGCCGGCGCGCCCGAACCTGTCGTCGAGGAGGTCCGCTCATGGAAGAGACCGTCATCACCGAATATGCGCGGCAGCTCATGGAGGCGCACGGTGATCGCGCCGTCGCCGAAGCGGCCCAGCGCGCCGTCGAATGCGAACGGCGGAAGGACAAGGAGGGGGCGCAGACCTGGCGGCATGTCGAAGCCGCGCTCAAGGAGATGCGCGGGCCGCGCGTGAGCTGAGCGCCAGAACGCCGACGCAACGCTCACCCCTTTAATCGCTCCGCGTCGCGTCTCGTCCAGCTACATTGCGTCGGCGAGCAGCACGTCGAGGCGTGACGAGCCTTTCGATTGCCTCCATGTCTACTCCTCGTCGCCCTCCGACGGGGCGGGCGCCTGTTCCAGCTCGTTGCTCTCGGTGTAGTCGGTCCGGATGGTAACGGCTTCGATCGTCGTGCGTTCGCCATAGAGGCGCTCGATATCCCACTCGGTGATCCACGACTTGATGTACTGGCGCATGGACTTTCCCGCCCTGCGCTCGCCGATCGCGAGGCCGACGGGGCGCCAGAGGTAAGCGTCGCGATAGAGATCGGCGATCCGGCCCTGGGCGACGTGCAGGACCTCCTCGTCCGGCGCAGCGAGGCGGACGCCGCGCATCCGTCGCAATTCCTGCATGCAACGTCTCGCCGCCAAGGCTTGGCGCCCTCGCCCTTTCTGTTCGAGCCGCTCGGGGATCAGCTCTTCGTCGCGGCGAAGATCGAACATCGCGGCGACGAAATCGTCGGTGAATGCGGCGACCGTCGCGATCCCCGGCAAAGCCTCCGTTTCATCCATGCCCAGCCAGTGCGCCAGCTCGGCGTAGCTTCTGCCGCGCTGCAGCGGCGAATAGCGGCCGATGAGCTCGACCTCGTCGAGAAGAACGCACCAGCCCGAGAGCCCGGCCGCAGACAAGAGACGCGGAGCGAACCGCAGCCGCTGGCCGGTGAGCTCGGCTTCGCGCGTCGGCTTGATGTCGAACAGTTTGGCCGCCCCGTTGTCGCGAAGCCACGACTTCACCGCCGTCGCGCTGAGTTTGCCGCCGCCGAAGAAGCGAGCGATGCGCGCGTGGTCCTCGGGCGCGAGGTGCGGAATGAGCCAGAGCAAGGCGGGGAACGCGGCGGACAGCGCCCCTGTGCGCGCCTGCTCGCTCGTCCAGCGCTCGAGGCAGTCGAAGGGCGCCGTACCCGGCTTCAGCCGCCACAGCGCCACGGTCATCACATCGTCGTTCGCCCCCTGAACCTCGGCCGTTCGGATGGCCGCCGCGAACACGCGGGCCGGATCGAACAGCGGGGTTTCCTTGCTCACCGGAACGACGCTGACGGCGAAGTTCCGTTGAAGGGCGAGCTCGCGCATGAAGCCGAGCAAGTGGGTTTTGCCGGCCCCAAATCCGCCCCAGACGATGGTTCCCTCGCAAGGCCGTCCCTGCTCGATGCCCTGCGCGCATCGGCCGAGCGAGTCGAGAAACGAATTGGCCAACGCCCCGTCCCTCTCCCCGAGGAGACGGATGGCCGCCCGGTTGGGAACCCCCGCGCGCAGAGCTTCGATCGCGCCGCGCGCTTCGATGGTCGGACGGGCGTCCGTCATGCCGCCTCCGCCGGCGACCGCCGCTCGGATTGCAACCGTACGAGCGGGGCGAGCGGATTATCGCGCCCCGCCGCACGAACGTCGTCCCATACCCGCATCTTCAAGGCGTCATAGGCGTTGAGCGACCGCTTGGGGTCGAGACCGGTGAGCGCCTCGTCCGCGAGCACGACGACCAGCAAGCCCTGGAACGTCTCGGCGTCGTCGATCAGCTGACGCAGCACTTCGAAGGCGTCGATCACCGCGGCGGGGGAATATCGCACGCCCTCGGCAGGCGGGGCGCGGGTGCGCAGAATCTGGCGAATGTCGAGCGTCAGACAAATTCCCTTGCGCCCGCACAGCCGAAGCCATCGGCAGAGCGATCGAAGCATCGCCCGGCCGCTATGTCTGGTGATCTTGGCCGTGATCGAAATCTGGCGCAGAGGGCTTACGCGCGGCAGTTCGCCGCGCAGCCATTCGAGCACCGGGTCGGCGACGCCGAAATCCCTGTCGCTCGGCTCGAGCCGCGTCAGACAGAGCCTGGTCATGGCGATGCGGAAATCCTGGCTCATCGTGTGGTCGCGCATGACGTCGTCGGTCAGCCAGCGATTCAACTCGCGCCGGAACAACAGTTCGTCGATTCCGTTGTGCGCCGCCACCTCCGCGAGCGCGACGCCGCCGCCGGGCCGGGGCCACAGGTAACCCTGCTTCGCCGTCAGGCCTTCCACGAAAACCTGGGCGAGGGAGGGCCAGTCCAGGCTTCGGGAAACCGCGAAGAAGATGTCCTAAATCATATGGAGTCGGGTGGCGGAGGAATCGATCCGGCAGGACGCCATCCCGTTCCGCTCCGCGAGGCCGACCAGGCGGGTCTCGATCTCTTCGAATCGCTCGGCCTCGGCCTCGACGAACTTTACCGCGCTTCCCCCGCCGGCGACGAACTCGCGCAGGTATTCGCGATCGATGAGGTCGAGCCAGGCTTCCGTCGTAACGCCCATCTCACCCTCCCGGGACGAAGCGGACGCCGTAATAGATCCGTTCGGTTCCCTGTTCGTCGTAGACGATCAGCGGCCTGACGCCCTTTGTCGTGGTTCCGCGAGGGAACTCGAAACGGTCTCCACCCCTGGTGCGGAGGTCCGGACGCCGGTCCATGAGAAGCAGATCGCGGGCGAATTCCTCGCGTGGATAGTCGGCGCCCGGCAGAAGCGTGAGCGTGTCATGAATGTCGACGAGCGGAACCACCGGCCCAGGGTCGGTCCCGTTCCACTCGCGCCCGACGAGACGCCGGTAGGTCCGGTAGATGAGATCGAGGAATGCTTCTTCCCGGAATCGTTGAGGCCTCTTTTGCGCCTCCGCCAAGACGCCAACGAGTTGGCTCGGCCAATCCGGCGCTGGATCTTCCGCCCGATGCGGACGGCCGACTGATTGGCGTCGATCCGTAGAATGAGGGGGAAGCAATAGATGCGTCCGTCTCGTTCGAACATCGCCAAATTTTGCTCGGCGGCCGCCGCCTCGAGGTCGGCGAGGAAGCGGCCATCGGCCATGTAGCTCGGCGTGTCGAACGTCCAGGCGCCGGCGAGATCGCGCCCCGCGGATTGCGCGTCCAAGATCCTTGCGTCGAGCCCCTCCAGGCCCTTGACGATCTCGGAGACCTGCCCGGCTCGGGCGGCCCGCCGCACCCGCTTCAAGCCGTTGACCACGCCCCCCGCGGCCTTCAACGCCTTTTCCAGCCGTGCATCCACCGCTGCAAGCGCATCCTCGAATTCCGAAGCCATCCCCCCGATCCTCCGCGACTGCGAGGCGCATTTTATCGGTTCTTTACGCAGCCGGCGCAACATCGCGCTAAGCATGCCCGGCGACGGCGGCAACCGCGGTCGTCGTCCGAGGGGATGGAGCCCTGCGCCGGCGGACGACAAGCTTGGCTTCGAGTCCGTTCCGTGGGAGGATCATGATCGACATCGCAGGCGCAATCGATGACGCCGGCAGGGGAGCGAGTTCATTGGCGTCGAAGGAAGCCCGGAAACCGGCCCGCGGGTTGTTGAAGGCGCTGGCGAAGCTCGCGGCGGTCGCCGCTGCCCGCGTGCTTCTCCTGGCCTCCACGGCGAGCGCCGGGGCGCTGAGCGAGGGCGAACGCGCCTATGCGCGACACGACTACGTGCGCGCGGCGCCGTTGCTGCGGATTGCGGCCGAAGGCGGTTCGCCGATCGCGCAGACTTACCTCGGGCACATGTATGAGGAAGGGCTCGGCGTGCCGAAGAATTACGTCGCCGCTGCGGGCTGGTTGCAACTGGCGGCAGTGCAGGGCGAACCGACGGCGCAATTCCTGCTCGGCCTTCTGTTCAACAAGGGCTTCGGGGTGCCCGAGGACTGGGTGCAGGCCGAGGTATGGCTCAATCTTGCGGCCTCTCACGCAGCGCCCGGGCAGAGAGATTATTGGGCGCGCGTACGAGACGGCGTCGCGCAGAAACTGACCCTCGATCAGGCGGCGGAGGCGCAGCGGCGCGCCTACTTGTTCTCTCCCATCGTCGGCGCGCCGGCGATTTCGGCGCGTTATTGACGGGCTTGCCGCGGGGCCGCATCTCGGCGGCTCGAAGCCGATCGTGGCCTCAGTTGAGTGGCCAGTCGCCGCGCAAAGCAGCGAGCAGCCAGCAAATCCAGATCGCCGGCGCGAAGTAGGCGCCGAACGGCAGCCTCGCCTTCGGGTCGAGGCCGACGCCGCGGAGGCGGCGGAACAGCGCCACCGCCAGCGCGGAAAGGGCCGCCATGTCGACGGCGACGGGCAACCACGCCCAGTCGAGCCACGCGCCTGCGACGGCCGCCAGCTTGACGTCGCCGAGGCCCATTCCCTCGATCCCGCGCACTCTCTGATAGGCGATGCGAAAGACGAAGAACAGGCCGAACATCATGCCCGCGCGCAGGAGCGAATCGAGGATCGCCTCTTCTCGAGCGCCTTCGGTCCACAAACCAGCCGCGGCTAAACCGGCGATGAAGGCGGCCCCGTTCAATTCGTCGGGGATGACCAATCGATGGCGGTCGACGATCGCGATCGCCGACATCAATCCGGCGAGAACAACGCCAGCGGCGCCGCTCCAACCGGGCGCAGCGACGAGGCTCGCCCAGACGGCCCCGACGCCGGCGGCGCAGATCAGCAAGGTTTCAACGACGCCCGTGTGCGCCAGCCGGTTGTCAGCGTTTCCCGGCCGTTCGGCCGTCACTGCAACGGCCGCGAATTGACGTTGAGCATGCCGGGCAGCGTGAGCGCCTGGATCCGGTCGCCGCGCATCTTGGACCGAAGCTCCTCGGCGACCGTCGAGGCGTCGGCGCCGTCGCGAATGATCTGCGGACGAATGAAGATGATGAGCTCGGTGCGAACGTCCGACTTGGTGGTCGTGCCGAACGCGCCGCCGACCACGGGAATCTGAGTGAGCATTGGGATGCCCGAGCGATCCCCACTCTGCTGGTCCTGGATCAACCCGGCGAGCAGCACCGTCTGGCCGCTGACGACCGAGATCGTGCTGGCGACCTTGCGCTCGGAAATCGTGGGCGTGAGGTTCGGATTGTTCGCGTTCGCGGTGCATGTCGTGCACTGGCTGATCTCCTGATCGATGTCGAGCAGGACGGAGCCGTTCGAGTTCACCCGCGGCTTCACATGCAGGATGATGCCGGTGTTCTGGTAATCGGTCGTATTGACCACGGCGTTGTTGGCGCTGAGCACCGTCGCGCTGCCGGTCGAAACCGGGATCTGGTCGCCGACCTGGAGCGTCGCCTCCCCGTTGTCGACCACGACAAGCGACGGGTTCGAAAGGATTTTCACATTGGTCACGTCGTGCAGCGCGTTGATGACGACGCGCGGGGACAGGGTGCTGCCGAGGATCGCATTGAAGCCTCCGCTCAAGGCCGGCCCTATAGGGACAGTGGTTCCGGTTGACGTCGTGCTGTTGCCGATGAAGTTGTTGGCGAGGCTCGGGATCAGCCCGCTCGTCGTGTTGGATAGGGAGCCGTTGTGGAGAAAGAACTGGACCCCGTAATTGAGCTGATCGTTCAGGTCGACTTCCGCGATCGTGACGTCGATTGCGACCTGCAGCTTCGGCCGGTCGAGCTGATTGAGCGTCCGCTCGATGAGCTTGTAGTCGCTGGCGTTCGCATAGACCAGTACCGAATTGTTGATCGGGTCGGCGGTGATCCGAACATTCGGCAATTGCGGCCCCCCAGGACCGCCCTGACCGCCGTTCGCGGAAAGTTCGGAGTTGAGCGTCGCCACCGGCATGGCGCCAAACTGGGCGGCGGCGCTTCCGGGGGTGGCGCCCCCGCGGCCGGAGGCGAAGCTGGAGCCGAAGCTGGAGCCGGAGCTGGGGCTGGAGCTGGAGCTGGAGCTGGAGCTGTTGGCGCTTTGGGCTGGGCCGCCGGTCAGCTTCTCGAACGGGGTCAACGATTTCGCTCCCGACGACGGTGCGATCTCGTTGAGTGCGGAGTTGGCCCCTGGAGACGACGAGAAGATTTGGGTCAGCAGCTGCGCGATCTCCTTCGCGTCGCCGTAACGCACCTTGTAGACCTTCACGCTGGCGGTCCCTGTCGACGGCTCGTCGAGCCTGGCGATCCAGGTCGCGGCGGCCCGCAGAAGCTGGGGCTTGGCGGCGACGACGAGAATGGCGTTCAGCCGCGCCACCGGCTCGAACTTCACCAGACCATGGCCAAGCCCCGACTCCCCGGAGTCCATGATCTTCTCGAGCTCGCCGACGATCGGCTCCGGCGTGCTGTTCTGAACCGGATACATGCCGACGGACTGGCCCTGCAGCCAGTCGACGTCGAAGTTGCGAACGACGTCGAGCGCCGCCTGGCGCTCGCTTCCTGTGCCGACGACGACCAGGAGCCGGCCGTTGGCGTCGGTGCGCAGGGATCCCGGCCGCGCCGCGAAACCTTCGAGCAGCTTCAAGAGGGTCGCGCCCGAGACGTAGCGGAGCGGAACTACGGTCACGCCGTAGCCCGGCTGGACCCCGTCAACCCCGCCTCGATCGGCTCCCCCCGCGGCGCTTTCGCCGGCGGGCGCGATTCGATAGCCCGATCCCTCACGCACCATCACCAGATTGTTGGCGTGCAAGGCGTTCTCCAGCACGAACAACATGTCCTTCTTCGCGATGGGCCGCCCTGAAGAGAGACTGATCGAGCCCTGGACGCGCGGGTCGATGACATAGCCCACTCCGAGCACGTCGCCGAGGACGGACTTGGCGACATTGGCGACGGGCGCGTTCTCGAAGTTGAGGTTGTAGCCGTCGGCCCCAGGGTTAACCTCCTTGGAGCCGTCGGCCCCGGGGGCAACTTCCGCGTTTGCGGATGTTGCTGGCGACCCTGGCGCGCTTGGCGCCGGAATGGACAAGCCGAAGAAAGAAAACGGCTTCGGCGCCGCGCCGCCGGTGTCGACCGTCGCCGTCGGCTGCGGATAGCGAGGCTTGAGATCGACGGATTTTACGATGTCCGCCGCGTTTTGCGGCTGGTCCCTCGGCTGTTCGAGATAGGCGGTGTTGCACGCCACCAGGGCGAAAAGACTGCCCGCCGCAGCTATAAAGCGGCACAAGCTTCGCGCATGATCGGATATATACGCCACTCAGCGACCGTCCGCGAATCTGGCCTCACAAGTTGAAGCCATCGTGAAAAATCACTAAACCTAGCACTCTGTCAACAAGCGACGGTCAGCCGGGGTCCATGAATATCGCCCGCGATATCACTTCCGGACTTGGCTTGGCCGCCCCTTCGCTTCACGGCTTTGTCGAGCATCTGACCGACACGGTCGGGTTCGAGAAGCCGGATTCGGAGAGGTTCGCGGAGACACCCTCAGGCGAACGCCTGTCGCTTCGTTCCTTGTGGGAGGCGAGCGGCCTGTCCTCGGACGAGTTCGCCGAGCTGGTCGCGGCCTATTTCAAATGCCGGCGAATGACCCTGGCCGATCTCCTGGCGGCCAAGTGTTGCGCCGATCGTTTCGCCCGTCGCTTCCTGCGGGAAGCGGCAATCTTCCCTTTCGACGCCGGCGAGGGCCGGTTTGGTCTCGCCGTCGCTGACCCGACCGATGTCGCGGCGCAAAAGGGCGCACAGATCGTTCTCGGCGGACCGCTCCTTGTCGCGGTCGCATCGTTCGACGAGATCGGAGCGGCGCTGTCCGAACGCCTGGGACCGGAAGAAGCGCAGGAGCGGGAAGCTCCTTTGCCCGGTCAGGCGTCCGGCGCCCTCGAGGAGAGCATCGACAGTCTGCGCGACCTCGCGAGCGGCGCGCCGGTGGTGCGGGCGGTCAACGATCTTCTCGAACGAGCGGTCGAGCTTCGCGCGAGCGATATCCACATCGAGCCGATGCGCAACGGACTCAACCTGCGAATGCGCGTCGACGGCTTATTGCGGGCGGTGCCGGCTCCGGCGCATGTCCCTCAGCAGGCGCTGATTTCGCGGATCAAGATCCTGGCCGGGCTGAACATCGCCGAGCGGCGGCTGCCCCAGGATGGAGCGGCGCGGGTTCCCGTCGCCCGATCGGATATCGACATCCGCGTCGCCACCATGCCCACCCAGCACGGCGAGTTGGCGGTCATTCGCCTTCTTCCGCGCGACCGCGGCCTGCTCGAGATCGCGAAGCTCGGACTGCGTGAGCACGACGAGCGCAAGATCAGGCGGCTGGCCGATTTGCCGCACGGCATGATCGTCATCACCGGCCCCACGGGCAGCGGCAAGACGACGACGCTGGCGACGTTGCTGTCGCTCCTCAACACGCCGTCGCGGAAGATCCTGACCGTCGAGGATCCGGTGGAGTACGAGATTGCGGGGATCAATCAGTCGCAGGTCAAACCGTCAATCGGCCTGACATTCGCGGCGGCTCTGCGCTCCTTCGTTCGTCAGGACCCGGACGTGATCATGGTCGGCGAGGTTCGCGACTTGGAGACGGGGGGCATCGCAGTCCATGCGGCCCTGACGGGACATCTCGTTCTCACGACCCTGCATACGGAAACCGCAATCGCCGCGGTGCCCCGACTTCTCGACCTGGGTGTCGAGGGTTTTCTTCTGAAGTCGACGCTTCGGGGCGTGATCGGACAGCGTCTGGTGCGGCTGCTCTGCGACCGCTGCAAGGCGCCGAGGCAGCTCTCCGAGGCAGATTTCGCGGCCGACCCGCGCTACGAAACCTGCGGGCTTTCGGTCGGCGACGTCGTTTGGACGCCACGAGGCTGCGAATGGTGCGGCGGGATCGGATATCGCGGCCGCATCGGCGTGTTCGAGGCCCTGGAGATCACGGGCGAGGTGCGCGACTTGGTGCGGCCCGGGGTCGACTCGAACGCGCTCGCTGAAGCTGCGCGGCGGGCGGGCCTCACGACCATGATGGACGACGCCATCGCCAAGTGCCGGCAAGGAGTGACCTCCGTCGCCGAGGCGCTGCGCGTCACGACGGCGCACTAGTCCCATGCCGACCTTTCAGTATCGCGCTCTGTCACAGGTCGGCGAACTGGTCACCGGCTCGATCGAGGCGCCGAACCTCGCCGCGGTCAATAGACGCGTCGAGGTTCTCGGCCTGATTCCGATCGAAGCCGAGGCGGCCCGTCCGAGCAAGTCGGGACGCCGCCCACTGATCCTAGCTGCGCTGACGAAACCGAAGCCGGAGGACGTAACCATCTTCACCGCCGACCTCGCGCTGCTCCTGCGCACCGGAACGCGCGTCGACGAGGCGCTGGAACTGCTCGCGGCCGACCCGGACTTGGGGCGGATGCGCTCGACGACGACCGCCCTGGCGACCTCCGTCTTGTCGGGAGAGAGCTTCGGCGAAGCAGTCGCGCGGCATCCGGCGGTCTTTCCCAAAATCTACATCGCTCTCGCGCGGGTCGGTGAAACCTCGGGCGCGCTCGCCGCGACGCTCGAGGCGCTCGCGGCGGAGCGCCAGCGAGCGGAGGCCCTGTCGCGACGACTGGTCGACACGCTGCGCTATCCCGCCTTCCTTCTTCTGGCCGCCGGCGGCGTCCTGCTGTTCTTCCTGCTCGTCGTGCTGCCGCAGTTCGCCGGCGTCTTCCGCGACTTCCAGGCCAAGCTGGACCCCGTGCTGGTCGCCTTCCTCGGCCTGTCCGATCTCCTGCGCTCCCAGGGCCAGTCAATCGCCGCCGCGCTGCTCGTCGTGCTGCTCGCCGGGTGGATCGCGGCGAGGCAGCGCGCCGTGCGCCGAAAGGCGGTCGAAACGCTGGGGCGCTTGCCGGTCGTCGGGCCGATCATGGACTATCGCCGGACAAGTCTGTTCTGCCGCAATCTCGGACTCTTGCTCTCGAGCGGCGTCACCCTGGCGGCGGCTCTGCGAATTCTCGCCGACGCCATGGAAGCGAGCGGCGGTTCCGGCAAGTGGTCGAACATCGTCGAAAGGGTGCGCCACGGCGGCCGGCTGTCCGATGCGCTGGCGGCGACCGCGGCGCTTCCGCCGATGGCGGTTCGTACGATCCGGCTCGGGGAGGACTCCAGTCAGTTGCCCATGCTCGCCGTACGCATCGCCGATTTCTACGAAACGAAGCTGCAGCGCAGCCTCGACCATGCTATAGGGATGGTCGGACCAGTCGCCATCATCACGATCAGCGTGATCGTCGGCGGGTTGATTGTCTCGGTGATGACAGCTTTGTTGTCCGTCTATCAGACCGTTAATTAGGAGCCGCAGATGTCGGGGACGCTTCTTTCGGCAATGCGACTGACGCGCCGCAGGGCGCGCCAGCGCCGGGGCGAGGAAGGCTTCACGCTGGTCGAAATGCTCGTGGTCATCACGATCATCGGCCTCGTGATGGCGCTCGTCGGTCCCCGCGTCCTGGGTTACCTCACCCAGTCGAAGGAGAAGGCCGCCAAGATCCAGATCGAGAGCTTCGCGGCCGCCCTCGACCTCTATTACCTCGACAACGGGTCCTATCCGGCCACCAACGAAGGCCTGAAGGCCCTGGTTGAACGGCCGATTTCCGCACGCTCCTGGAACGGGCCCTATATCCGGACCGGCTCGGTCCCCGACGACCCTTGGGGTCACCCCTATGTCTACAAGGCTCCGGGCGATCATTCCCCCTACGAGATCAACTCGTATGGAACCGGCGGGATCGGCGATACCCAGACGATGATCAAGAGCGCGGTGCGATAGCCGGCGATGCGCGACGAGGCGGGATTCACGCTGATCGAGATCGTCTGCGCCCTCGCGATCGTCGCGCTGGTGGCCGCGCTCGTCCTGCCGGCCTTTCCTCTGGCCACCTCCCAAACGCGTCTTGCGGGATACGCGGTCGAGGTCGCGGCGTTGCTCAAGGGCGACCGAACCGCCGCCATTCGCACGCACGCCACCGTCTCCACCTATCTGGACGCAGAGCGCCGAACGGTGCGCTCGGGTTCCGCCCCCGACGTCGTCGAGATTCCTGCCGACGTCTCCTTCAACGCCCTGTTGCCGCAGCGTTGCGGGGATAGGCCGGTCGGCGCGACGATCGACTTCTTTCCCAGCGGCGCCTCTTGCGGAGGCGTGATCGCCCTGTCCCGACAGGGCGTCGTCTATCAGGTCCGCGTGAACTGGCTGACGGGAGGCGTCGAGGTTGTGGCAGTCCGCAAAACCTAGCGAGCGCCGCATCGACGGCTTTACGTTGATCGAGGCCTTGGCCGCGGTCGCCGTCGTCGCGACCGGCCTCGCGGCGATCGGGGCGCTCGCCGACAGCAGCATCCGCTCGGACGTTCATACGCGCCGTCATCTGGCTCAGGTTTTCGCCACGCGCGAGATCATCGCCGGCCTCCCCCGGCGGGACGAGCTGCCCTTCGGTCATCTCTCGGGCGTGCTCGACGGCCAGGAATGGCGAATCCACTCGACCCTCCTGCAAACGACGACGGTCGCCAGCGCCTCCGAATGGGTCCCGCAGGGCATCGCCCTCGTCGTGCGCTCTCCCTACGGCTCGACCGTCGAGATCGACACGATCCGGCTGCGCAGGCGACCGACCAAATGAGCCGGCCGAAACACGAGGCGTCGGCCGCCGGCTTCACGCTTATCGAGGCGATGGCGTCGGTCGCGCTGACTGCGACGACCATGCTTGCGCTCGGCTGGGTCATCGGACAGTGGCTTCCGAACTGGCAGCACGGCTTTGTCGCCCTTCAGGGCGCTGACCTCCTCAGTCTCGCACTGGACCGCGTCGGCGAAGACCTGTCCGCCGCCGAATGGGTGACCCCGTGGGGCGACGCGCCGGGGCCGCTTTTCGAGGGCGAGGCGTCCTCCGTGATCTTCGTGCGGTCCGCCATCGGCCCGAATGCGCGCCAGCATCTCGAAGTTGTCCGCATCGCCGAGGGCTCCGACGACCGAGGTCGTGCGGTCACCCGAACCGTGGCGAGTTTCTACCCGACCGCGCGCGGCCGTCCGGGGCTGCCGTTCAAGTTTGCCGATCCGGTCGCTCTCATTCGGGCTCCGCTCCAGGTTACGTTTGCGTACGCCGGACCGGACCGCGTCTGGTCGCAACGCTGGAGAGACCAGGAACGGCTGCCGGAGGCGATCAAGATCACCGTTCGCGACCCCGCGAGCCGAACGCTCGTCGCATCGACGGCGGTGCGCGTGAAAGTGACCGCCGGCATCCTCAGCGCCAACGCGGGCGCGCCGGCCAAAACCGACGCAGGACAGACTGGGCCCGCCGGCGCTCCTGCCAATTCCGCCCCGGCGTCCACGCAATGACGCGCCTTCCCGCATCATCCCCTCCGCATGCCGGCAATCCGCGCCATTCCGGCTTCGTCCTTGTCGCAGTGCTGTGGATCATGGCGGCCCTGGCGGCGCTCGCGTCGATCTATTCGGTCTATACCCTTCGCACCGCAGACGAATCGCACGTTCTCGATGATCGCGTCCAGGCCGAAGCTTCGATCCGGGCAGGCGTCGAAATGACGGCCTATCAGGAGTTCGCCGCGCCGGATAAGGCAAAGCCGTCTCAGGGCCGCTTCACGGTGCGCGTGGGGCGCACGAGCGTCGCGGTCCGGTTTCGCCCGGAGGCGGCGCGGATCGATCTCAACGCCGCCCCGGCGGATTTGCTGACCGGCCTCTTCACCGCGGTCGGCGTCGATCCGAACCTGGCCAAAACCTTCGCCGATCGCGTCGTCGGCTGGCGCACGAAGCCCGACGCCGGCGGCGGTTCGAAGGAGGCGGCCCTCTATGCCCAGCAGGCGATAGCCTATCCGCCCCGCCAGGCGCCCTTCGACAATCCGCTGGAGCTCACGCTTCTGCCCGGCATGACGCAGTCCGTGGTCGATCGCGTTCTGCCGTTCGTCACCGTCTTCAGCGGACGCGCCGAAATCGACGCGCCGAGCGCGGAACCGATTGTTCTCGCCGCGCTGCCAGGCATGACCCCCGATATCCTCAACCAATTCCTGAGCGCGCGGGCGAAAAATCCGGACGACCGCGACGCGCTGCTCAAGCTTCTCGGCCCGGCGAAAGGGCGCGCCGCGGCGGCTAACGACTCGAAGGTCTTTCGCGTCGACGTCCAGGTCGATTTCGACAGGGGCCGGACCGTGCGGGCCGAGGTCGTGTTCCGTTTCAAGAACAGCGCCGACGAACCGTACGATCTTCTTTACTGGCGGGACGATTTTGACGATCCGACGCCACTCGCATGGAACCTCGACCGATGAGCGCGGCGTCCTCGATCGTCAAGGCGCTGGAGCGCTGGCTTGACGATGTCACGGCGGGATTCGCGCAGGCCGGCGCGATAATTTGGCGTAAACGAACGATCGAACTCATCGAGCAGCCGGACGGTTCGTTCCTGGCGCAGGACCGTCGGAAGGGCCAAACGAGGCCCTTGAACGAGCCGCCGATGCGCGTCTCCGATGACGGTTTCGACGGCTCGACGACGGCCCGGCTGCGCAACCTGATTTCGAAGAACCGGGTCGACGTCGAGCTCGCGCCCTCGCGCTTCCTTTTCCGGACGCTCGAGCTGCCGCTCGGCGCCGATCAATTTCTCGAGGGCGTCGTGCGCTCGCAGATCGACCGGCTGACGCCCTGGAGCGCCGACGCCGCCGCCTTCGGCTGGAGCGCCCCCCGCGCACTCGGGCCGGACCGAATCGCCGTCACCGTGGCGGCGACTGCGCGCGAGCTGGTCGCACCCATTGCGAAGTCGCTGATCGCCGAGCATGCCGAGGCATTCCGTTTGTCGACGCGCACGACGGACGAGGGAGCCATCATCCCGGTCTTGACGCAGCGAACGGGCGGCGGCGGCGACGCCGGCTTACGCCAGGGCGTCCTGATCGGGCTTGCCGCGGCCGGCCTCATCTTCCTGGCCAGCCTCGCCGCCTGGCTCATCCTCGGGAACTTGAACGATTCGCGCGGCTCTGCGCTTCAGGCCGAGATCGCGCGGCGCCGCGCCCAACTCATGCATGCCGGCTCGGCCGACCAGCAGGCTATTCAGGCCATGGAGCAGCGGAAGCGGACGACGCCGTCCGCAGTCATCGCGCTCGAGGAGCTGTCGAAGGCGCTGCCGGACGACGCTCATTTGACGGAGCTGCGCATCGAGGACGGAAAGATCGAGATCATCGGCCTCGCCCGCGACGCCTCCGCCCTCATCCCCCTCATCGAACAGTCGAGCCGATTCAGCCAGGCGACTTTCGTCGGCCCGACAGTGCGGGCGCCCAATGGCGGCGAGAACTTTCACATCGAAGCGCATCTCGAGCCGTCTTTCGCGTCGAGGAACTGACGTTGGCCTCCATCGAAAATGTCTCCGCGGACCGTCGCGCAATGCTGGCCATGGTCGCCTACGTTGTCCTGATCGCCGCGCTCCTCGGCTCCTCGCTCTGGTTCATGAACGATCTCCAAAACGGCCGGCGCCGGATCGAGGAGGTCCAGATGCGGCTCGACCGCATGAAGGCGCGTTCGCTGGCGATGCCGGCGCAGGGCGCCGAACCGGTCGAACGGTCGCTTTTTCTCACCGGGCCGACCATCACCGTCGCGGGCGCGGCGCTCGAGCAGCGCATCAAGGAGGTGGCGGAAAAGTCAGGCGGCGCCGTCACCTCCTCGCAGGTCGACGTCGACGGGCCCGATGCGAAGGACGGCTTCCTCCGATTGACCGCGAGCATCGAGACCGATCAGCCGGGCGTGCAATCGATTCTCTACGACCTCGAGGCCGGCGCGCCCTATCTCTTCGTCGAGAAGCTTTCGATCCAGTCCCCCGAAGATTTCGGCGAACCGGAGACGGGCCGCTTCCGGATGACTGTGTCCGTCCTCGCTCAATGGCGGCCCAACCCGTGACGGCCGATCGAGCCGCGGTCGCGGGACGCGCGGAGAGCGGCGGCTACGTTATTGCTCCGCATCCGGCGCGGACGGCGCCGAATCGGATGGGCGCGGCAGATTGAGCGTCACCGCATTCCCGTCCTTTTCCGCGACAGCGGAGCCCGCCGATACGGCGGTAATGCGCCAGCCCAATTCCTCGTCGCCTTCGCGAACCTGTGTGACGGTCCGTGTCGCCTGGTTGAACAGGACGGCGACCGGAGTGTCGCCCCCCGTGATCGTTCCGACCAAGGAGAGCGGCGGCGCCTCCGCTACGACGGGCCTGACCGGCGCCGCGGCGACCGGCTTTGGAGGGGGCCGCGGCCATGGGAGCCGGCGGAGGCGGGGGCGGCCGGCGCGTCACGGAAAAGAGAGGACGCTCCCGCGTCGCCGAAAGCGAAGCCAATGGGACGGTTTGAAAGGGGCCTTGAGCCGCGTCCGTCGCGTCGGCGGACGGTGGAGGAACGTCCGGCGTCAGCGAGGGGTCGATGTCCAGACCCTTCCTCTCGAGCGCCGCCGAAACGAAGGGCGCTGCGCCGGCGGGGCCGACTGCGGCCAGAATGGCGAGCGCCACGCTCACGGGCAAAAGGCGTTTAAGAGACATCGCGGCCGGGCGAAAGTTTACGGGAATCGGAGTTGACCCCTTCGCCGCCCCGTCTGTCAAGACGCGGTCGGCGGCGTTTTGTCCGCGTCCCCGCCTTCGGGGCGCGCTCGAGCCGACGCAAAGAGCATTCAATTTCCCTCGGTTCATGAATATCATGGCCTTGGCGGCATCCGGCCATCCGGCGAAGCGTGCGCGTTCCCTACCGGTTCCCTGGGAGCCATTGCGACGGACGATCCGTCGCGCCAGCGCTTCGGCTTTATTTTTGGCGCATCATGGATCCGGTCCCATTCGAGGCGGATTTGCGGGTGACGCTCCAGGCGAACCAGGCATGTCTCGAAATCATCTAGGCCCCTCAGCGATGCGAAGCCTTCCTCCCGATTACGAGGAGCGCGCCTACGCCGCGGTGCTCGGCAAGTTGATCGGGGTCTATCTGGGCAGGCCGTTCGAGAACTGGAGCTACCAGCGCATTGTTCGCGAGCTCGGGCCGATCGAATATTACGTGCATGACCGCTTCGGCGACCCGCTCGTCGTGACCGACGACGACGTCGCCGGGACCTTCACCTTCGTTCGCGCGCTCGAGGACCATGGGGCGAAGCCCGATATCTCGGCCCGCGAGATCGGCCAGACGTGGTTGAACTCGATCGTCGAAAACCGCTCGACCCTCTGGTGGGGCGGGAACGGCGTCTCGACCGAGCACACGGCCTGGCTCAATCTGAAGCGGGGGATAAAGGCGCCGGCGAGCGGTTCGATCGCAACGAACGGCAAGACGATCGCGGAGCAGATCGGCGCGCAGATCTTCATCGACGGCTGGGCCATCGTGGCGGCGGGCGATCCGGCGCTGGCGGCCCGGCTCGCCGGTGAGGCCGCCAGGGTCAGCCACGACGGCGCCGCGGTCGAGGCCGCCAAGCTCTGGGCCGCCATGGAGGCCGAGGCATTCGTGTCCTGCGACATCGAGCATCTGATCGACGTCGGCTTGGCGCAGATCGACGGCGCCAGTCCGATCGCGCGGCTGATCGCCGACATCCGGATGTGGCGGCGGCGATATGCGGACTGGCGCGACGCGCGGCGCGAGATCGAGACGCATTACGGCTACGCCAAATATCCCGGCAATTGCCACGTCGTCCCCAATCACGCCCTGATGGTCATGGCAGTTCTCTACGCCCCGGACGATTTCTCGCGGGCGCAGACCATCGTCTGCACCTGCGGCTGGGATACGGACTGCAACGCCGGAAACGTCGGGTGTCTGATGGGCGCGATGCTTGGGCTCGAAGGCCTCGAGGCGGGGCGGGACTGGCGCGGGCCTCTTGCCGACCGGATGCTGATTTCCTCCGCCGACGGCGGCTTCTCGATCAACGACGCGGTGCGGGTGAGCGGCCGCCTCGTCGACCTCGGGCGCCGCCTGGCGGGCCTTGCGCCTCTGCCGCCGAGAAAAGGCGGCGCGCAATTCCATTTCTCGCTGCCAGGAAGCGTACAGGGCTTCATGCCTTCCTCCGAAGCGCCGGCGACGCTCAAGCTCGCCAATGCTCCCTTCGAACAGAGCCGAGCGCTGAAGCTGAGCTACGCCGGGCTTCGCGACGATCCTGTCGCCGCGTTGACGCCGACCTTCACGCCGCCTGACGTAAAGCGCATGCGCACCTACGAGCTGATGGCGACGCCGCTCGTCTGTTCCGGACAGCGGCTCTCGGCGCGCGTCGTCGCCGACAGCAGCAACGCCGGCGATGTCGCGGTCGCGTTGCGCATCCTCGTCTACGGCGCGAACGACGCTTTGCACGCCGTCGATAGCGACCGGAGCCTTCTTCCGCCCGGCGCGGAAACCGTGTTTGCCTGGCGGCTGCCGGATACGGGCGGTGAGCCCGTTCAATCGGTTGGGCTGGCGCTGCGGTCGAATGCCGGCGCGCGGCAGGGCGCCGTCTTCCTCGACTGGCTGCGATGGGACGGACCGCCGGACCTCCGCCTTCGCCGTCCCGACGAGCCCGGCGAGTTCTGGCGGCGCGCCTGGGTGAATGCAGCGAGCTGCTTCTCGTCCGGCTTTCCCCAGGCGTTCCGCATCTCGCAGGACTGCGGCGAGGGGATGATCATTCATGGCGGACGGCAGTGGGCGGACTACCGGGTCGAGACGACGCTCACCGTTGATCTGGCGCAATACGCCGGCGTGGGCGTCCGGGTCCAGGGTCTTCGCCGCTACTATGCGGCGATCCTCGTCAGGCCCGGCAGCGTGCGCCTGATCCGCGCCTGCGACGATTCGATCGTCACCTTGGCCGAGGCGCCGTTCGAATGGGCCTTCGATGAGGCTTATGCGTTCGAGATTCAAGCCGCGGGCGACATCGTCTCCGCCTCGGTCGGCAGGACGAAGCTCGAGGTCCGCGACCGCAGCGCCGAGGCGCTCGCCGACGGCGGCGTCGCGCTGATCGTCAACGAAGGCGCCTGCTCCTGCGACGAGGTGCGCGTCTCGGCGGCGCGGCTTTCGCCCGCAATCGCGCCCGAGGACTTCCGCCTGCTCGACGCCTCGACGACATCGCGGCTGAAATAGGCAGGGATTCTCTTGTGCGCGAACGGATCGGGGAGGGATCAATTCACCACGAAGGGCACGAAGCACACGAAGACACGCGAAGCGCGGTGTTCTTCGTGCGCCTTGGTGGACCTTGGTGGTGAATCTTGAATCGCGCCTTCGTTCGTCGTGCTGGCCGAAAGGATCGCGGGTTACAAAGTTCGATTCAGTGGATCAGCGTCGAATCCTGGATGTGTTCAGGGCCACGGCGGCGCGAACGAGAGTCTTCAACGCCTCCTCGTCGATTGTCTCGCCCTCGCGGAAGTCGATGGCGCGCCTCGTGCTCCCGTCGAGACTGGAGTTGAAGAGACCCGAAGGATCCGGCAAAGCCGCCCCCTTGGCGAAGGTCATCTTCACGACGTTCTTGTAGGTCTCCCCGGTGCAGACCATTCCGTCGTGATACCACACCGGAACCCCCCTCCACTTCCACTCCTCGACGACCTCGGGATCGGCCTCCTTGACCAAGGCGCGGAGCCGGACGAGCATCTCGCCCCGCCAGTCGCCGAGCTCCTCGATTCTCTCGTCGATCAGCTGGGAGGGAGACCGGCTCTCCTGTGACCCGCTCTTCTGCATTGCCCGCTTCTCCTCCATGGCGGCCGACCGCCTCCGTCCATTCCTGCCCTTTGACGGGGAGGGCCATGAACGCGGCCCCAGGCGCTACGGGCAGGATCGGCCAGCACACCGACCGTTCCGGAACTGAGCTGCGAATGCGTGAGATCAACCCATTCCGACTGTTCAAGGTCAATCCGACGACGGACCGCAATGCGCCAGAAAGCGGTCGTTCACCGAAATGAATATTTGCTCCTTTCGCAGCGGCGGCGAACAAGCCCCATTTGGTCACCCATCCCGCAAACGCGTCAGACGAACTTGATCGCGGAGCCAGCGCCGCCGTCTGCCGACACGATCGAGAAGTCGCCTTGAGTATAAGGCTCGCCGGCGAAGGTGAGGACCGCAGTGTTGGCGCCGTCGGTCAGCGTTAACGCGCAGGAGTCTGCGCCGGTTGGCGTATAATGGAGCGTCGTCGCGCTCTTGGCGAATCCGTTTACAACCACGCTGTCACCCTTGTGGAAGAAGTCGTCGATCGTCCCGTTGAACAAGGAGGGAGAGTCCAGGATCAGGTGGTTGACGCCGCTGCCGAAGGTCACGGTCTCGCTGCTCGAAACGCCGGCACCGAATTCCAAGGTCGAGCCCTCGGAGAGGCTGAAATCCCCGGTTCCGCCGATCGCGCCCGCAATCTGGTCGGAGTTGCCGCTGAGATAGACCGAGCCGTCGTTGGTGAACGCGCCGGGGGAGTTCAAAGTCGCCTCGAAAAAGAGGCTGATAGTGCCGTGGTTGATGACGCTTGCGGCCGTAAGCGTATTCTCTTCCACCCCAATCGTCCCGGAATTTGTCAGCGTCCCTCCGATGTTCAAACCATAGCCGCCGTCATTCGCCTTCAGAACGGAGCCGCCGTCATTCGAAGAGGGGGGGATGGTTGAGCTGAGCGCGATCGAGCCGCTGTTGGTCAAGGCTCCTGACGTCGTCACCGTCGCGCCGTTTTCGAGAAGGAGGTCGCCCGCCACCCTGTCGAGGCCGTCAAGCGCGTTGTTCGAACTCGTGTTTCCCACGTCGGTCAGAAATGCATTGGAACCGGTCAAGGCCAGCGTGCTGTGGGCGGCGATGGTCGTGATCTGGCCGCTCTTGAACTCGATCAGCGCGCCGTAGGAAAGGTTGACGTCGCCGTACAGCACGCCGGCGGCGCCGAAGCCCGCGGCCGAGGCGACGTCGAGCGTCGAGGAGCCGGCGAGATCGATGGTCCCGCCGTTGAAATTCGCGAGGCTGCCGGCCTCGATGGTCGAGGCGGCGGAGAGCGTGCCGTCGCTCGGGCCGACCTGAATTGTCCCGTCATTCGTCAGGGCGCCACCGATGGTCAGCGAGGACCCGCCGACGTCCGTAAATTGGTCGAGCGAAATGGTCCCGCTGTTGGTCAAGGCCCCCGATGTCGTCACGGTCGCGCCGTTGGACAGGTCAAGCTTGCCGAACACGATGTCGAGACCCCCGAGCGCGCTGTTCGAGCTCGTTTTCCCCGCGTCGGCGACGAATGCATCGGAACCGTTCAAGGCCAACGTGCTGTGGGCTTCGATAGTCGTGATCTGGCCGCTCTTGAACTCGATCAGCGCGTCGCCGGAAAGGTTGACGTTGCCATCCAGCACGCCGGCGGCGACGAAGCCCGCGGCAGAGGCGACGTCGAGCGTCGCCTCTGCAGTCGAGGAGCCGGCGAGATCGATGGTCCCGCCGTTGAAATTCGCGAGGCTGCCGGCCTCGATGGTCGAGGCGGCGGAGAGCGTGCCGTCGCTCGGGCCGACCTGAATTGTCCCGTCATTCGTCAGGGCGCCACCGATGGTCAGCGAGGACCCGCCGACGTCCGTAAATTGATCGAGCGAAATGGTCCCGCTGTTGGTCAAGGCCCCCGATGTCGTCACGGTCGCGCCGTTGGACAGGTCAAGCTTGCCGAACAGGATGTCGAGACCACCGAGCGCACTGTTTGAGCTCGTTTTCCCCGCATCGGCGACGAATGCATCGGAACCGTTCAAAGCCAGCGTGCTGTCGGCGGCTATGGTTTTGATC
The DNA here is from genome assembly GCA_963819255.1 of uncultured Alphaproteobacteria bacterium. GTDB lineage: Bacteria > Pseudomonadota > Alphaproteobacteria > Rhizobiales > Beijerinckiaceae > Roseiarcus. Next base: position 77,562 of record CAWFVS010000030.1, on the reverse strand, counting down.
TGGCCGCTCTTGAACTCGATCAGCGCGTCGCGGGAAAGATTGACGTCGCCGTACAGCACGCCGGCGGCGCCGAAGCCCGCGGCCGAGGCGACGTCGAGTGTCACCTCCATAGTCGAGGAGCCGGTGAGATCGATGGTCCCGTAGGCGGGGCCGCTGAAATTGACGAGGCTGCCGGCCTCGATGGTCGAGGCGGCGGAGAGAGTGCCGTCGCTCGGGCCCATAGAGACGGTCCCAGAATTCGTCAACGCCCCGCCGATGGTCAGCGAGGATCCGCCGTCCCCACTGGAGGGATCAATGACCAAATCGTGGGAGTTGGTCACGTCGCCGGCGACCGAGTTCGCGCCCGCGTCGAAGAAGGTGAGGCTCGCCCTGTTCGTGATCGAATTGACGGTTCCGAAACTCGCGGTGACCTCCGGATTCCCCTTGTTGATCACGACGTTGCTCGACGAGTTCGGGCAGGCCGTCGCTCCAGTCGCTCGGCGTACTCCAGTTCGCGTTGCCGTCCAGCCATTTGTCCGTCGCCATGAGCGCCCTCCAAGAGCTATCAGGCCCGCAGCAGACCATGAGGGTCGAGGCAGGCGCCCGATGTCGAACGATCTTCGCTTTCGCTGAGGTAGGACGCAAGAGCTGATCTTGAAGCGGAACCGGGCCCGTCCTATCGAGGCATACCGCGTCCATTCTTCAGAGTTCAACCGGACGCCGCGGAGCGTGGGATCGGGATGACTGTCGTCGAGGTCTGGGAGATTGACGTGACCACATACAAGATTTAAAGCCTCCGTTCCTTGCGTGAAGAGATGAGGGCGGTCGCCCGCGGCGAGCAGAAAGCTCCGGCCGACGCGGCCAAGCTCAGCTTCAATTCGGTCGATGCATTGGTCCGGCTGCTGACTCCCGAGAACCGGCGCCTGCTTGCGCTCATTCGCGACCGCAAGCCCGGATCGGTGGCCGAGCTCGCACAAATCGCAGGGTCGCGCTCAACCCAACCTCACGCGCACTCTGGCCAAGCTGGAGGCCGCCGGGTTCATCAGAATGAAGCCTGTCGGTCGCAGAAAGGCGCCAAGCGCTGCGATCAAGAAGATCGTGGTCGAGATCGATCCGTTCTCCGAGAACGATCGGCTGCGAGTCGCCTGACGCCGCCCGCAAGGAAGGGATCTGGTTCGACCCGTTCTTAGCGGCGCAAGCAACGCAAGCTTCACGTGACTCACAAACCGCGGTCGCTTTGGAGGTGTGCCCCTCCACCACGCTCCGCGTGGTCCCCCTCCCCCGTCCCGCTGACGCTTCACGGGGGAGTCCTCCTCCCCCGCTTGCGGGGGAGGGGGACCGCCCGAAGGGCGGTGGAGCGGGCCGCGCCGGCAGGGTGCTTGGGAGTCACAGTTTCGCTTCGGAGCTGCGACCTTCAGGTATTTCCAATGCCCGTGGGCCCACCATCCGAAGAGCTTCACTCCGTCCCCGCCAAAAGCTGCTCCAGGTTGGCGAAGAACCGCCGCCAGCCGCCTTTGGCGCCGAGGTACGCCTGCCGCTGATCCGGCCGAAAGCCGGACTGCTCCATGCGCAGGCGGGTCCCCGCGCGCGTCGGGGTGAGAGTCCAGGTGACGACGCTCTCGAGACCATAGGCCGTCCATGTGTAGGTCAGCGTCCTGTTCGGCTCGACCGCCAAAACCTCACAGTCGACAACGATGTTCAAGTAAGGCTGAGGCGCCCTTCGAAGATTGAAACGGCGCCCCACGACCGGCATGAAATCGTTTTTCATCAGCCACTCCTCGATCAGGTGCGGCTGAGTGAGCGCGCGCCAGATCTTTTCCGGCGGAAACGGCATCTCCCGTTCGACGACGACGGAGAGCGCTTCGGTCGAGGCTTCGTTCATCGCTCCGCCGCTTTCACCAGGCTTTTTGCGGCGCGCCCTACCAGCGCGCCAGCTGGACGATTTGAACGAGGTTGCCGCAGGTGTCGTTCAGCTTGGCGATGGTCGAGCCGGTCACTTCGGTCGGCGGCATGGCGAACTCGCCGCCGCGCGCCTTGATCCGCTCGCAGTCGCGCTTGACGTCGTCGGTGAAGAACAGGGCCGCGGGCTGGCCTTGCTCGAACATGGCCTGCTGGTAGGCCTTGGCCGCCGGGTTGTTGTTGAGCGCGAGCTGAAGCTCGGCTCCGTCCGGCTCGTCGGGCGAGGCCACGGTCAGCCAGCGATAGGGCCCTCTGCTGAAATCGGCCTTCTTGGCAAAACCCAGCACATCCGTGTAGAAGCGTAGAGCCTTGTCCTGGTCGTCCACATAGACGCTGGTCAGCTTGATCTTCATCGGTCTTCCCTTCGTTTGTCGCCGTTGCGGCGCGCCGCGTCATTTCATTGACGCGGCATTCAATGGTCCATCCTTTTGAGCAGGTCCTCGAGGTCGTCGAACCGGCCTTGCCAGAAGCCGGCCATTCGGCTTGTCCAGTCGGCTAGCGGGGCCAAGGCGCCGGGTTCAGCGCTATAGTGCGTCTTGCGGCCTTCGTGGCGGTCGCGCACCAGGCCGGCCTGCTTCAGCACCCCGAGATGCTTCGAGACGGCCGGCTGCGAGACCCCAGCGAAAGCCGTCAAGGCGCCAACCGTCTGCTCCCCGTCGCGGCACAGCCGCTCAAAGATCGCCCGGCGGGTCGGATCGGCGAGCGTCTTGAACAGCGCATCGTCAGCGTTCGGCATTTTGGATCGATAACCTGTCGGCTATGGATTGATTCATAACCGTTGAGATATGTGTCGGTCAAGGGGGAAACGCTGGGGGCCAGCCGGGGCCGGGACTGAAAGCCGTGCGAACAGGCGGCGAGCTATTGACCGGCGACGACCGGCTTGGCGGTCGGCCGGAAATGGCGCCGCAACGGCTTGAAAACATTGAAAACGCGGCTGGCGGCGGCGCTCACTTCTGCGAGTTGATCCGCTTCAAGAGGGCCAGGTCGGCGTATCCGTCCGGCTTGAGCCCGTTGCGCTCCTGATAGGCGCGAACCGCCGCGCTCAGCGAGTTGCCGACCAGTCCGTCGATCTCGCCGGGATCAAAGCCGAGCTGCTTCAGTCTGACCTGCAGCCGGCGAATTTGACTTTCGCCGAGCGGCGGGTCCTTCTTTGGCCAGTCCGCGACCAGGCGGCCGCCGCCGGTGACGGCGTCGCCGAGCAAAGCGACCGCGAGGGCGTAGGAGGTCGAAGGGTTGTAGGTCTTGATGACCTCGAAGTTGCTCGTGATCAGGAAGACCGGGCCCTTGAGCCCCGCGGGAAACAGCAGGCGGCCTTCCCCCGCCGCGGGCAGCGCCGAGCCGTCGGCGCGCCGAACCCCTCGGGCGGCGAAGCCGGCGAACGGAGACAGCCGCGACGAATTCGGCGTCCTTGAGCGCGAAGCCGGCGGGCAGCTTGACCTCGAAGCCCCAGGGCAGGCCGGCCCTCCAGCCGTTGCTCGCCAGATAGTTGGCGGTCGAGCCGATCGCGTCGGCCTCGCTGGTCCAGATGTCGCGGCGCCCGTGGCCCTCGAAGTCGACCGCATAGACGAGGAAGCTCGACGGCATGAACTGCGTCAGCCCCATCGCTCCCGCCCAGGAGCCGCGCATTGCCCGCGGCTCGATTTCCCCCTCCTGGAGAATGACGAGCGCGAGCAGCAATTCATTGCGGAAGTAGTCGCCGCGACAGCGGGCGTAGGCGAGGCTGGAGAGGGCCTGGATCACGCTGTCCGACCCGGTGAAGCCGCCAAAATCGGTCTCGACGCCCCAGATGCCCATGAGGACGCCCGGGTCGACGCCGAAAGTCGTCTTCGCCTTCGCGAGCCAGGCGCTCGCCTTCTCCGCCCTGGCGCGGCCGCGCTCGATGCGCTGGGACGAAACGGCGGCGGCGATATAGTCCCAGATGGGCTGGACGAACTCGGCCTGGCTGGTGGCCTCGGCGACGACTCTCCGGTCGAAGGAGATGTCCTGGAAGGCGCGATCGAACGTCTGGCGCGAGACCCCGCGCTCCGCGGCCGGCGGCCACAGCGACGCGACGAATTCCCGAAACGAAGGATCGCGGGACGGCTGTCCTTTCGGCGAAGCCGCGGCGGAGACGGCGAGGCAGCCCGACCAGATGAGGAGGAAGCCGAGGCGAAGGAGAATCCGGCCCCTGGGAAACGGATCAAAACGGAGCCGGTCTGCGCCCATGAGCCCCTCCCTACGAAACCTTGTCGCAAGACGTCAACCGATGTCCTAAGGCGCAGCTAAGACTTGGGCTTCGACGGGCCCGTGCTGCCCAGGTCGTACGCGAAGAGGGGGAGGCCGCGCCACAAGACCTGCGCTGCTCCGCGCAAAACTCTCGTGCAAAACTCTCGTTGACGAAGAACGGTCGCGCTGCGAAGCTTCGCGGCGGCAGCGCCAAGCGCGATAAATCAAGGTGCAGGGAGGACATCATGGAACGCCGTACCGCATGAAACTCATGGGCGCCACAGCCGCGATGGCGGGCGCCGGGCTGATGCCGGGCCGCGCAGGCGCCGCCGACAAGCTGACGATCGCGCTGATTCCCGGGCTTACGGCCGACGGTTTCTACATCACGATGCACAAGGGCGCGGAAGCGGCGGCGAAGGCCGTCGGCGCCGAGCTCGTCTATCAGGGCGCGGCGGAATGGAACGTCTCGCTGCAGGTGCCGATTCTCGACGCGATCATCGCCAAGAAGCCGGGGGCGATCATGATCGCCCCGGTCGACAAGACGCAGCTCATCAATCCGCTGCGCAAGGCGTTCGACGCCGGCATCACGATCGTGTGCGTCGACACCTTCATTGGCAACGGCGTGTTCCAGACCGGCTCCGGCGACGCCGACTTCCCGATCAGCTATGTCGCCTCCGACAACGTGCTCGGCGGCCGCATCGCGGGGCGCGCGCTCGCCAAGGCGATCGGCGACAAGGGCAAGGTCTATGTCTCGAACGTCAAGCCCGGCGTGTCGACCACCGACCAGCGCGAAGAGGGCTTCAAGCTGGAGATGAAGAACCACCCGAACATCGAGGTGCTCGAGACCCAGTTCAACGACGACGACGCCAACAAGGCGGCGGCGCAGGTGCAGGCGGTGATGGGCCGCGTGCCCGATCTCGCCGGCGTGTTCGGCGCCAACCTGTTCTCGGCCATCGGCGCCGCCAACGGCGTCAAGCAGGCCGGCAAGGCCGGCAAGGTCAAGATCGCCGGCTTCGACGCGCCGGAGTCGGTCGTCGACCAGTTGAAGGACGGCACGTTCGAACTGACGATCGCCCAGCACCCGGCCGAGATCGGCTATTTCGGCTTCATCGCCGCCTACGCCCATCTCACCGGCAACCCCGTCCCGACGGCGATCGGCACCGGCTTCACGGTGATGACCAAGGACAACATCGACGACCCGAATGTCTCGAAGTACCTCTACAAGAGCTCGTGATCGCCCGGTCGAACCGCCGACCGGCCGCCAGCCCTCTCGAGCGGAGGCTGGCGGCCGAGCGCCTGAGAAGTCGGTCTCAGGGAAGCGCATGACGATTGCAGCGACGTCGCCCTCGGCGACTCTTCCCCATCCGATCATCCTCTGGATCGCGCAGCTCAGGGCCTGGGTGTTCCTGATCCTGCTCGTCCTGTTTTTCGAGGCATGGGCGCGCGCGTCGAAGGCTCCTCGTTCCTCTTCAACGTCTACAACATCCAGTCGATCCTGGTGTTCGCCACCGCGCCGCTGCTGCTGGCGCTCGGCCAGACCTTCGTCATCATCTCGTCCGGCATCGACCTGTCGCTCGGCTTCGTGATGGGCCTGTCGTCGGTGATCGCCGCGCATGCGTCCAACTATTTCGCCGCCCGATGGGGCCTGCCGCCGTTCGCCGCGATGCTGGCGGCGATCCTTTCGGGGACGGCGATCGCGGTCATCCCCGGCCTCGTCAACGGGCTGCTCATCGCCCGGCTGCAGATCCCGCCGTTCATCGGCACGCTCGGCATGTACGGCGTCGCGCGCGGCGCGGCCTATCTCTTCGCCGGCGGCATGACGGTCGCCATCGACAACGACTGGTACAGCGCCATCGGCAACGGGCGCGTTTTCGGCGTCCCGGTGCTGGTCATCATCACCGCCGTCGCCTGCCTCATCCTGCATTACATGCTGTCGCAGACCCGCTTCGGGCAGCACACCTACGCGCTCGGCGCGAGCAAAGCCAGCCGCCAATCGCGCCGGCATCGACATCAAGACGCTGACGCTCAAGCTCTACCTGCTCTCGGCCGTCATGGCCGGCGTCGCCGGCGCGATGTACACCGGCCGCTTCACCGCCGGCGCGGCCCAGGCGGGCGAGCCGCTGCTGCTCGACTTCGATCGCCGCCGTCGTCATCGGCGGCGCGAGCCTGTTCGGCGGATCGGGCACGATCTGGGGGACGATCGCCGGCGCGCTCGTCATCGCGGTCATCCAGTACGGCCTCGTCTTCATCAACGTCGAGCCGTTCTGGCAGTTCATCGCGGTCGGCACGGTGATCATCGTCTCGGTGCTCGTCGACCAGACGCAGCGCCGCCTGATGGGAGGCGCGACAGGTTGAGTGACGCTCGAGCCCATCCTCTCGCGTCCGCAACGTCTCGAAGGCCTTCGGCGCCGTGCAGGCGCTCAATCGCGTGTCGTTCGACGTCCATCCCCGGCGAGGTCGTGGCGCTCGCCGGCGACAACGGCGCCGGCAAGTCGACGATCATCAAGGCGATTTCCGGCGTGTTCCGCCACGACGCGGGCGATATCCTGCTCGGCGGCGAGCCGATCAACTTCGCCACGCCGCACGAGGCGCGCGCGAGCGGCATCGAGACGATCTACCAGGACCTCGCGCTCGCCGACAATCTGTCGATCGGCGAGAATATTTTTCTCGGCCGCGAGCCGAAGCGGCGTTGTGCTGGGCGTCCTGCCGATCCTCGACCGGGCGAAAATGGCCGATGCGGCGAGGGAAACGATGGCCAGCCTCGACTTCCATGTCACCAGGCTCGACGCGCCGGTCGCCGCCTTTTCCGGCGGCCAGCGTCAGGCGATCGCCATCGGCCGCGCCATATTCTGGAACGCTCGCCTCGTCATCATGGACGAGCCGACGGCGGCGCTCGGCGTGCCCGAGCAACGGCGCGTCCTGGCGCTGATCAAATCGCTGCGCGCGCAGGGCAAGGGGATCATCTTCATCTCGCACAACCTGCGCGACATTTTCGAGGTCGCCGACAAGATCGTGGTGTTCCGCCGCGGCGAGAATTCCGGCAACCGCGACCCGTCGGAGACCACGCACGACGAGATCGTGAAGTTGATGGTCGGGAGCTGACATCTCTCCGGTTCCGCCCGGCGACCAGGATCAAGCAATCGTTTTGCCTCTGCAGGCTTCCGGCGCAGGGGCTCGACGTCGCGCCCTTGTCCTGCGTACCGGCGCCGGGCGAGGCGGAAGAGCCAGGAGAGCCCCAACGCGGCTCTGTACGGCATCGACGCGCGAGCGCGGCAGGGTTAGACTGCATTCCGGGGGACGAGTTGTGGTCGAAGCGATGGTCGACCCCTTCGAGCTTTGGCGGCTGGCGTGGGCGGACGCCGTTTGTCGCGGTTTCCACCGACTTGTCGATTTCATCCCCGGCCCCGCTGTCCGAGCGGAGACGCGGGTTCCGTTCGACCTCCCGGTCTTCGGACGCGTCCGGCTCGATCTCGCGACGATGCAGCTCCTGGAAGAGCGCGAGCCGGCGGCTCGGCGAACGGCGGCGGCGTTGATCGTGGCTCCCTTCGCGGTTCACGAGGCTTCGATCGCCGACTTCGCCGAAGGTCACAGTCTGGCGCAGGCGCTGGCGGAGGGCGGATCGGGCCCGCTTGCGCTGACCTACTGGAAGTCGGCGACCGCGGACATGCGCGACTTCGGCATCGACGTCTATCTCGGCGATTTGAACGTCGCGGTCGACGATCTCGGCGGCCGCGTCTCGCTCGTCGGCCTGTGCCAGGGCGGCTGGCTCGCAGCCGCCTACGCCGCCCGTTTTCCGGCGAAAGTCGCCAAGCTGGCGCTGGCCGGCGCGCCGATCGACCTCGACGCCGCGCAGTCCGACATCACCCGCCGCCTGGCCTCCGTTCCGTCGGAGATGATCGCCAACATCGTGGCGCTCGGCGGCGGACGCATTTCCGGATCTCTGTGTATCGCCTCATCATGCGGCGACCTCTCGCCGGAAGCGACTGCGGAATCGGCGCTGCAATGCGCCGCCGACCCGGCGATGATGGCGAGGTTCAAGGCGTGGAACCTGCGCACCATCGATCTTCCGGGCGCTTATTTCATGCAGGCCGCGGAATGGATCTTTCGCGAGAACCGGCTTGCGCGAGGGCGCTACATTGCGCTCGGCCGGCCGGTCGCGCTGTCGTCGATCGCAGCGCCGATTTTCGTCCTCGCCGCGGCGGACGATGAGGTCGTCTCCCTTGCCCAGGCGACCGCCGTCCAGTTCCTCTGCCGACAGACGCGGGTCGAGACGCGCATCGAACCCGGCCGGCACTTGTCGCTGTTCATGGGCCGCAAGATAGTCGGCGCCGCTTGGCGGGACATTGGGCGTTGGATCGCGGAGCAGGAGGGGGACGCGGTCGCTCGCCCGAGTGCAAGGCCGCGAGCGCCGCCAGGGCCGAGGCCCGAGGCATGCGGCAGCTCGTGACCCAGGCGGCGGCGAGGCGGCGCCTCGTGACTTGACAGACCGCCGCGCTTCACGCAATTCTCGTGTTTGAAGACGCGGGGGTCGGCCCTCATGCGGGCTTTGGACGCGCCTCGGGCCTAACAGCGGATCGTCCGAAATCGGGATGAACAAGCCCCTCTCCGATCCTACCCAGCCCTATCGCGGTCTGATCGCCGGATATACCGAGGCGATCCGCGCGAGCGATTTCAAGGCGAACATCGCATTCCTGTTCGTTGAGTTTATGATGGGCCCGCTCCTGTGGAACTATGCGAGCCTCCCACGCTATCTGCCGATCCAGATCGTCCTTCTGCCGTTTCTTGTCGTCTACTTTTGCATGTTCATGGTGCTCCTTCCGCGCTTTCCAAAGCGCGGCGCGCAGAACTTCATTGTCGCACGCGGGCTCACGCCCGCGGATTTCGATCACGTCGCCGAGACCGAGGACTTCGTCGAGCAGTTGAAGCTGCGCTGCGCGGTGCTGTCAGACATCCTTTGGTGGAAGACGCTGTGCATCCGCGTCGGTTTCCTCCTGTCGATCGTTTGCGTCTTCGTGGCCTTCTTCCTGCTTCTTTACATATGGTTTGGGTGACGCCGGGGCGCGGGCCGCGAGGGGGTCGGAGCGTTTGATGGCCAAGGACAAAAACGCGCAGCTGCGCGATATCATCGCCGGCTATGGCGACTCGATCCGCCTGAGCGACATCAAGGCGATGATCGCAGTGCTGTTCGTTGCGATCATGATGGGAACGGTTGTCCAGTTCCGTGCGCTTTATCCGAAGTATCTGAGCGTGCCCGTTCTGCTGATCCCGTTCACGATTATCTTCGTGAACTTGCTGATTTCCGTTTATCCGCGATACCCCCGCGCCGGCCGCCAGCGCTTCCCGCTGTGGCGCGATTCGGGACCGGAGAATTTCAACTTCGTCGCCGACACCGAGGCCGAGCTCGCGGCGTTGCCCGAGCGATGCGCGGTTCTTTCGCGCATCCTCTGGTGGAAGAACGTCACGCTGCAAACGGCCTATGTCCTGTCGATGGCCTGCCTCGTTGCGGCCGCTGTCCTGTTGTTCGTCGGACGGCTTTGAAACCGGGATGATTTGTCCGCGCCGGCGGAGAGGACGGCTGTCCGCTGGTGGTCGAGACCCATGGCTTCTGCGACGCGATGCTGGCCTCGAGGTTCGGGGGCGCCGGCATTCCCGACGGGAACTCTACGCCTTGCCGGCTGCCTATGCGCGCCGCCGCTGCCAAGAGCCTGTCCCGATCGACTGGAACCGCCATCGATTGGCTGGAACCGTATCGTTCGCAGTCAAGCTTTCGCTATCGACGGCTTTCGCGCAACAGAAATCGCCGGCGCGCAATGCGAGACGCCAGGCCCGCAGGCGCAGGAGCTCGGAAACCCACTCCACGCTCGCATTGCGAGCCCCCTAGCTCCTCGCGATGACGATTCCAACCGAACGGGACGTGCTCTAGGGTCGAGTTTGTCCGCCGAATGGTGATGATTATCCGCGCGCGACCCGTTTCCTCCAGACGCTTCGATGTGGCGGTGGTGACGCATCGAGAAGTCCAGAAGAAGGCGCCGGAGCTATTCGAGGCGCTGACGGCGGGGTCGCCCCGGCTACCTGATCTATCGCAATGGACCAGAATGGCGGACGCGCTTGAAGTCGCGCGGATTTCCGATGCTGCAAAACGCCGTTGGTGGGGCGCCAGGATTCGAACCCAAGCCGAGAGCCTAGCTAACTCATTGAAAGATAATCGTGACCTTCGCAATCGCTCTCGGCTGTGTAGCAGTCTTGCGCATCACCTTCAAGGCAAGTCCCTCTGTTCTCCAGGGCAATCGACTGAAATTTCGCGTGACAAAGGGCCGAAAGTCTGAATTTGTCGCAGTCCTCTGATTCGCTTGGAGGATGGGTCGATGACGGAAGGGGACGCGACGGCCGGGGCTTTGCAGGAGACGACGGTTTTCCTGTCGTATTTTAAGGAGTTGCCGGACTATCGACAGAAAGGGAAGGTCGCCTATCCGCTCGAGGAGGTGCTGCTTTTGCTGTTGTCTGCGGCGCTGGCGGGAGCGGAGACGGTGGCCGACATTGCGCGCTTCGGCCGGGCCAAGCTGGCGTTCCTTCAACGTTTTCGACGCTTCGACAACGGCACGCCCTCGCACGACCAGTTGGGCATCATCCTGGCCAAGCTCGACCCGGCGGCGTTCCAGCGCTGTTTTGTGGCGTGGACGGCGGCGCTCACCAAGACGTCGGCCGAAGTGATCGCCATCGACGGCAAGACGGTGAGGCGCTCCTACCAGAAGAAGGGGGCCGAAGAGCCGATCCATGTCGTCTCGGCCTTCGCCGCGCGCCAGCGCATGGTGCTCGGACAGATGAGGGTCGGCGACAAGTCGAACGAGATCGTCGCCATTCCGGCGCTGCTCGAGCTGTTGGCCATCGAAGGCGCGGTGGTGACCATCGACGCTGCGGGTTGCCAACGCAAAATCGCGCAGACAATCCTCGACAAGAAGGCCGATTACATCCTCGCGTTGAAGGGCAACCAGGGCACGCTGCGCGACGATGTCGAGTTGTTCGCAAAGGAGCAGAAGGCGGTCGGGTTCAGGAATACGTCCGTCAGCCAGGACACGACCGTCGACGGCGACCACGGCCGCATCGAGACCCGGACGGCCACCGTTTTCCACGACATCGGCTGGCTGCAGGACAGCCACCAATGGCCGGGCCTGAAGTCGGTCGTCATGGTCGAGAGCGAACGCGAAACCAATGGCAAGGCGGAGACCGAGACGCGCTTCTACATCACCTCGCTGACCTTGCTCGCCAACGCTGTGGGACCGATGATCCGCAGTCATTGGATGGTCGAAAACGGCCTCCACTGGGTGCTCGACATGATCTTCCGCGATGACGAATGCCGCGTGCGGACCGACAACGCGCCCTTCAACCTCGCCATCGTCAAGCACATCGCCCTCAACGTGCTCAGAACCGGCAAAGCCAAAGACTCCCTGCGCATGCGACGCAAAGTCGCCGCCTGGGACGAAAACGCCCTCGCCGCCTACATCGCTGCATGACACCTTCAGTCGATTCCCCTGCTCTGTTCTCTCAAAATGCGCCGAGGTGGACCCCGGGAGGCATCCGGCGCCGTAGGCAGGCGCCCATTCCTGGACGGCGGGGAGGGACTCTCCGCCGTTCTGCCCCGCCTTCCCGCCGGATCCCCGAAGCTGCGGCCCCGGCGGGGGTTGGGTTTGGCTCGTTGCACTACATCTTGCAGTCCATGCCGACTCGCAAGGCTTCGTCTTCGCGGCTTCACGTCGACGGAAAGCGTGCGCTGCGCATGATTGCCGATGGAGCTCCATTCCCGCCAAGTCCTTGTATTTCGACCAGGACGTGGTCGCCTTGGCGTCCTCCGCTCTTGATCGCCGGAACGTGCGTCAATTCGAATCCGGCGACGCACGGGGCCGCGGGCGCGGCCCGCGGCAAACGCCTGCGGCAAACGCCTGCGGCGGGACGGTTTCATCATCCGTCGCCGTCGACGCTGGTGATGCGTCGGACGTCACAAGGTTCGGGGAGCGCGGTGAGGCGTTCTTCGACGTTTTTCAGGGCGTTGCACCTGTCGAAGGGACACGGCCCGGCCGATTTCAGATCGTCGATTACCGGTTCCATTTCGGCCACGCGCCTCAGGAACTTGTATTGCAGATCGCGTTGCCTGCTCATAAAAAATTGTCCCTTGTCGTAGCCATGCTCTCCCACGCCTTTCAAGTTCAGCACACCGATTTTGGCATTTTCGGCAAATTGTAATTCCATCGTATCATCTTGCTCCGGCTAACCCCCCGATCTTGCAGAGTCCGAAACCGACCCCGCTCCCATCAGTGCCTGACGGCCCGCGCCTCCCTGTCCCTCACCGCGACCTCGACGAAGCGCTTCAGCCGCCGCACCGAACCGCCGCGCCAGTAGACACTGAGGGCGTCCCTTTCTCACCCGCGTCAGCGGTTGGACCCAACGCGCTTCGAGGCCGCGGTCACGCGCAAGCTCGTCGATGACCGGCGGGAGCAGTGCGTCGAGATCTGCGGGGCCTGGCGCCGGGAAGTCGATAACTCGCATGCGATCGCGCAGCGGCGCCGGCAGCGCGTCGACAGAATTGGCGGTCGCCAGAACGACGAGGAGGCGCTCGGCGCGATCGAGGCGATCAAGGAAGCCAAGCTCAACATGAAGGACTTCCCTACCGCCGGCATCGACGGCATTAGCGACGCGATACGCGCGGTGAAGGCGGGAGAAATGGTGTCAATTCTGCAGGACGCGCAAGCGCAAGCGCAGGGCGCGCTCGACCTGGCGATATATTATGCCAAGAAAGGCGACTACAAGCCGGAATCCGAGATCTGGGCGCATTACAAGGACATGCCGTGGGATGGCGGAAAAGACATAGTTTACAACGTTCCTTGGGCCCCGGTGACGACCGCGAACGCAGACACTCCTTTCTCACGGCGCTCGAAGCTGGGTTACTGAGCCGTTAGCGGCGCGCTCGCGTCTAAGGGAGGGCACACGCGCCCTCCCTCCCGGGGGCGTGTGCAAGCCCCACAGAATTCCGAAGGAAGCATAAGGATGTCCAGCGCAACCGCATCAATCGACCTCGACTTTTCGCTCAAAGGCAAGCGAGCGCTGGTGACCGGCGGCGCGTCCGGAATAGGCGCGGCAATCTGCGAGGCCTTCGCCGCCAAGGGCACCAGCGTGGCAATCGTGGATATCAACGCCAACGCCGCCGCGTCCGAGGCGAACAAGATCGGGGCTGGCGCCGTCTCGTGCGCATGCGACGTCGCCGACCCCGCTTTCGTGAACCGTGCCGTCGAGAGCGTCTTGAGCGCCTTCGGCGGTCTCGACATCCTCGTCAACAGCGCTGGCGTCGTTTTTCTGGCGCCAGCCGAGGAGTTGCCGCTCGACTATTGGGACAGGACGATCTCGATCAACCTGAGGGGTACCTTCCTCATGTCCCAAGCCGTCGGCAAGGCGATGATCGCCGCTGGCCGCGGCGGCAAGATCATCAACCTCGCTTCCCAGGCGGGCTCCGTCGCTATTGATCAGCATGTCGCGTACTGTGCGTCCAAGTTCGGCGTCATTGGTCTCTCCAAAACGCTTGCCGCCGAATGGGGCAAGCACGGCCTGTGCGTCAACACGATCTCTCCGACGGTCGTTCTGACCGAACTCGGCAAGAAGGCATGGGCCGGGCCGAAAGGAGACGCGCTCAAGGCGCGCATCCCGTCGGGGCGTTTCGCGAATCCGGAGGAAATCGCGGCGGCGGCCGTCTTCCTTGCGTCGAATGGCGCCGACATGATCAACGGCGCGGATCTGCTCGTCGACGGGGGTTACACGATCGTCTGATGGGACGCTGGATCACGTGACCATCGGGAGTTTAATCTATGCAATGTTCCATCAGCGATCCCGATTTCGAGGGGGTTTGACCAATGCGGGTAGTCATCGGAGCTGATAGCGCTGGACAGCCGTTGCTGGCCGTAATCGCGAAGCATCTCGCAAACAAAGCCGACGTGGTCGTGACCGATCTATCGTCGGAAGGAGAATATTACGCCGAGACGGCCGAGCGGGCTGCGAAAGAGGTCGTCAGCGGAAAATTCGATCGTGGCGTGCTGTGTTGTGGCACAGGGATCGGTGTCTGCATCGCCGCAAACAAGGTCCGCGGCGTCCGCGCGGCCTTGACCCACGACACTTATTCGGCGGAGCGGGCCGCCAAGAGCAACAATGCGCAGATCATCACAATGGGCGCGCGGGTCATCGGACCGGAGCTCGCCAAGGCGATCGTGGATACGTTTCTTCGATCCGAATTCGACCCCATGGGTCCGTCGGCGGCGAACGTGGCCGCACTGAATGAGGTCGATTCCCGCCACGCGAAGTCTTGAAGTGGGTATAAGATTGGGCGCCGTGGCTTCGAGCCGGGGGCCGCGATGGAGACCGGGATGAGCGAAGCGGTGTTCCTGCACGGGGCGCGAGACCTCCGCGTGTCCGCATCCACACTCCGCGAACGCCGCAACGACGAGACGCTTCTCGACGTCGCCGCGGTCGGGATTTGCGGAAGCGATCTGCATTACTACAAGGATGCCGGCATCGGCGCGGCCAAAATCCGCGCTCCCTTCGTCCCGGGGCATGAATTCGTTGGCTATCGCCGCGACGACCTCCCTGAACTCGGCCTGAAGCGTGGCGCGCTCGTCGCGGTCGATCCGAACCTGTCCTGTGGTCGTTGCGAATGGTGCCTCGTCGGGCAACGCAATCTCTGCCCGAACGTCGAGTTCATCGGCGCCCCTCCGTTCGACGGCGCGATGACCAACCAGATTTGGGTTGCGAAATCGCAGGTCACGCCGTTGCCGGAAACCATGGGGCCGCTCGAAGCGGCGATGCTCGAGCCTCTAGGCGTAGCGATCCACGCAGTCGATCTCGCCAAGCCCCGCTTGCTCGAGCGCGTCGCGCTGCTGGGCGCGGGCCCGATCGGTCTCTTGATCCTGCAAGCGCTGAAAGTCGCGGGCGCGGGCGAGGTCCATGTTATCGAACCGCTCGAACATGGCCGTGCGGCGGCGCTCGAGCTCGGCGCCGAGACTGTCGCCGCCACGGTCGACGATTTCGTTCGCGGCGACGGGAGGAGCGGTTGTCCCTTGGTGATGGAGGCGACCAACGACCCGCACGGCTTCCACCACGCTGTGCTGGCCTCGCGGATCGGCGGGCGGGTGATGCTCACCGGCATTCCTGACGGCGACTCCTATACCTTGCCCGCCGCCGACGCGCGCCGCCGCGGCCTCAAGATCAAGTTCGTCCGCCGCATGGGGGACGACTATCCGCGCGCTATCCGACTCGTCTCGTCAGGACGCGTGAATGTGAAGGCGGTCGTGTCGCATCAAGAGGGATTGAAGAAGGCGCCAGAGCTTTTCGAGGCGCTCGCGCAAAGCCGTCCCGGCTACCTGAAGGTGCTGCTCTATCCGAATGGAGAGAGTGGCTGACGCGAGTAAGGGTTCGCGCCCGGCGACGTTGGGTGCTCGTGGGGCCTTTTATGTCGACGCAGGAGCTCGCCGCTCTTAAGTCGACAGCTTCGGCACGCCGTTGTGCGAGCGCTTATTGGAGGCATTCCGCTACGACCGTGACGGTATGTCGCGCATGACTTGTTTCCGATATCATTGACACATACTCAGGTCGAAACCTAACATGTCAGCTAGTCGGTCGCCGCTGCCGGCTGGTGAATAACGGGGAGGATCGTGGCGATGCGATGTCGGCAGCAGGCCCCGACCCAGCCACGCAGCGCCAACAAGTTTACCCCTGTAATCCGATGGCCCGGCTCCGACCGTCCATACTAGCAACTCGCCACTTCGACGGGGGAAGCAACAATGAACCGAATCATCAACAATCCCGATCTCGTGGTCGAAGACGCGGTCCGCGGTTACCTGAAGGCGCATCGGGATCTGGTTTCAGCCACCGATAACCCGCGCGTCATCCGCCACCATCTGGCGCCGCAACAGGGCAAGGTCGGCGTCGTCACAGGAGGCGGGTCGGGCCATGAGCCCGCCTTCCTCGGCTATGTCGGCGACGGCATGATGGACGCGGTGGCGATCGGCGAGATCTTCTCCTCCCCGACGGCGAAAAGCTTCCACGACGCATTCCGGGCGGCGGACGGCGGACGCGGCGTCGCCTGCCTGTACGGCAACTACGCCGGCGACAACATGAACGTCAAACTCGCCATCAAGCAGGCGGCTGCACATGGGCTCACGGTGAAGACCGTGGTGGCCAACGACGATGTGCCTTCCGCGCCCAAAGACGAGCGCGGCAAGAGGCGCGGCGTAGCCGGCGAAGTTCTGATGTGGAAGGTGGGCGGCGCGCGCGCCGCCGAGCGCGCCGAGCTGGACGAAGTGATCGCCGCCGCGCAGAAGGCGATCGACAGCACGCGCAGCATCGGCATCGGCCTTTCGGCCTGCACCATCCCGGCTGTCGGAAAGCCGAACTTCTCGATCGCCGACGGCATGATGGAGGTCGGCATCGGTCATCACGGCGAGCCCGGCGTGCAAGTGATGCCGATCCGCCCGGCCAAAGAAATGGCCGACCTGATGCTGGAGCACGTGCTGCCGGACCTGCCGTTCGGCGCCGGCGACGACTTGGCGGTGCTGATCTCCGGCCTGGGCGCAACGCCGATCATGGAGCTCTACATTCTCTATGACCGGATCAGCGAAGTGCTGACGGGCAAGGGGATGAAGATCGTGCATCCGTTCATCGGCAACTACTTCACCTCGCTCGAGATGATGGGCGTGACGCTGACAATCATGCGGCTCGACGCCGAGCTCGAGCGCCTGGTCGGCGCGCCCGCCCGCTCTCTCGGCCTGACCCGAGTTGCAGGATGAGCGCCTTACCTTTCGCAGACGCGGGCGGCGTGGTTCCCGAACTGGTGGATGTGATCAACGCGAACCGCGCTTGGCTGTCGGAGATCGACGGCGCCATCGGGGACGGCGATCACGGCATCAACATGAGCAAGGGCTTCACCGCGGCCCGGGCGGCGCTGGAGGCAGGCGCGCCACTGCCGCAGGCGATGAGGACCTTGAGCGAGACGCTGTTCAACGGCGTCGGCGGCGCGATGGGGCCGCTCTATGGCAGCCTGTTCGGCGCCATGGCGGACACGATGGAGGGCGCCGCCGAGCTCGATGCGCCGCTCTTCGGCCGCATGCTGCACGCCGCGTTCGACAGCGTGCAGGAGCTCGGATCGGCCAAACCGGGCGACAAGACGATGCTGGACTGTCTCGCCCCGGCGATGGAGGCCTTCGACGCCGCGCAGGGCGCAGGCAAGTCGTTCGCCGAGAGCCTGGACGCAATGGCGGCGGCGGCGGAGCAAGGCCGTGACGCCACCCGCGACATGGTGGCCCGGGTCGGCCGCGCCTCGCGCCTGGGCGAACGTTCGCGTGGCGTGCTCGACGCCGGCGCCTCGTCGTGCTGCCTTATTCTGGAGACTCTTGCCGCCGGCGTGAAGAAGCGGCTCGCGGCGAGGTGACCCGATTGTGTCTCTGCGTGCGATTGATCTAGCGCAATTAGCGTGGAACGGCGGGTCTTATAGAGTACCCCGCAGCTGCGGGCGAAAGGAGAAAGGAAGATGAGCACGACCGAAGTCGAAAGGAAAACGAGGACGACAGCGTTGGCGAACGAGCTCCCGGAAACGATGCAGGCCGTGGTGGCCTACGCGCCCCACGATTACCGCTTCGAGACGGTGCCCGTGCCGCGGGCGGGGCCGGATGACATCATCATCGAGGTCGAAGCATGCGGCATCTGCGCCGGCGACGTGAAGGCTTACGAGGGGGCGCCTTCCTTCTGGGGCGACAAGGAACAGCCCGCCTACATCAAGGCGCCGATGATCCCGGGCCACGAGTTTATCGGCATCGCCGTTGAACTTGGCGAACACGTCGCCCGTCGCGGCGAGTTCATGCTTGGCGAACGGCTGATCTCGGAACAGATCGTCCCCTGCGACGAATGCCGCTTTTGCAAGAGCGGCCAGTACTGGATGTGCGAGCGCCACGACGTCTACGGCTTCCAGAACAACGTGAATGGCGGAATGGCGAAGTACATGCGCTTCCCCCCGACCTCGCGCACCCACAAGGTGCCGAACTCCATGCCGATCGAGCGGGCGGCGCTGATCGAACCCTATGCCTGCTCGGTGCATGCCGTGAACCGCGGCCAGATCCAGCTCGACGACTTCGTCGTCCTCTCCGGCGCCGGGCCGCTTGGCCTGGGCATGGTCGGCGCAGTGCGGCTTAAGAACCCGTCTAAGTTTGTGGTCCTCGACACCAAGCCGGAACGCCTGGAGATCGCCAAGCGCTTTGGCGCCGATCTGGCGATGAATCCGCTCAAGGAGGACGTGGTCAAGGCCGTCAAGGAGATGACCGGCGGCTACGGCTGCGACGTCTACATCGAGGCGACGGGTCATCCCTCGAGCGTGGTGCAGGGCCTGAAGATGATCCGCAAGCGCGGCCGCTTCGTCGAGTTCAGCGTGTTCGGCCAGGATGTCACCGTCGACTGGAGCATCATCAGCGACCGCAAGGAACTCGACCTCTACGGCTCGCATCTCGGCCCGTACTGCTATCCATTCGCCATTGCGGCGATCGGCGACAGCCGTCTGCCCACCGAGGGAGTCGTCACGCACCTGCTGCCGCTCGCCGAGTTCCAGAAGGGCCTCGACATGATGCACAAGGGAGAGGGCTCGATCAAAATCGTCCTTATGCCGTAAGGTCAATCGGCGCCGTGCCCACGGCCAACGTGGGCAGGGCGGCCTTAGCTGCTTCCCCGTCAGGGAGAGGTCGCCGGCGCTCTGACGTCGACGCAAGGATGCGTTGTAAAGCGCAGCGGATGCATAAAAAGCATAACGCGTAGAGAGAGGGAGTTCCCCATGACAGACAAAACGACCGACCTGTTCAGTGACTACGTCGCTGGGCGGATGAGCCGCCGCGAGCTGATGACGCGCGCAGGCAAGCTTGGGCTCGGCGCCGCGGCCGCCGGGCTTATGCTGAACCGCGCGCAGACCCAAGCCCTGGCGGCCAACTTCGACTGGCAGAAGTACAAGGGCAAGGCGATCCACCTGCTGCTCAACAAGCATCCGTACACCGATGCGCTGACGATGCAAATCGAGAATTTCAAGACGCTCACCGGACTCGCGGTCACCTGGGACATTTTCCCGGAGGACGTCTACTTCGACAAGGTGACGACCGCTTTGTCGAGCAAGTCCTCCGGCTATGACGCGTTCATGACGGGCGCCTACCAGACCTGGCAGTACGGACCGGCCGGCTGGCTGGTGGACCTCAACGAGTTCATCAAGGACCCCGCCGCCACCGCGCCTGACTGGAACGTCGGCGACATCCTGCCGGGCCTGCTGCACTCCGACGCCTGGTCGGGCGTCCCGGGCGAGCCGCTCGGCAGCCCGAACGCCAAGCAATGGGCGCTGCCGTGGGGCTTCGAGCTGAATTCGATCTCCTACAACAAGCGCATGTTCGAGCAAGCGAAAGTCGAGCCGCCGAAGAACCTGCCCGACCTGATCGAGAAGGCGGTGAAGCTGCAGACGGACATCAAGGGGATCTATGGCATCGGCGTCCGCGGCAGCCGCAGCTGGGCGACGATCCATCCGGGTTACCTCTCCGGGCTGACCAGCTACGGCGGCTCCGACTTCACGGTCGAGAACGGCCAGCTCAAGTCGGCGGTGAACAGCCCGCAGTGCAAGGCCTTCACCAAGCTGTGGATCGAGATGATCCAAAAGGCCGGCCCGAAGAACTGGACCAACTTCACCTGGTACGAGGTGGGCAACGGCCTCGGCGCGGGCGCCTCGGCGATGATTTTCGATGCCGACATCCTCGGCTTCTTCCAGCAGAAAGGCACGAAGGAGGCCGGCAACATCGGCTACGAGGGCTTCGCCGCCAACCCGGACAAAAAGGAGCCGACGCCGAACGTGTGGATCTGGTCGCTGGCGATCAACGCGGCCTCGAACAACAGGCCGGCCGCGTGGTACTTCCTACAGTGGGCGGCGGGAGCCCAGGCGACGCTCATCGGTGGCACCAAGGCGGACCTGGTCGACCCGGTGCGGCAGTCGGTATGGGACGACAAGGGTTTCCAGACCCGCCTGAACGAGAAGTACGCGGGCTACCTCGAGCAGTACACGGCCTCGGCGCCCGGCTCGAAGATCTACTTCACGCCGCAGCCGTTGTTCTTCAATCTGACGACGGATTGGGCCGCCAGCCTGCAGAAGATGTACGCCAATCAGGTGTCGGTCGACGAGGGGCTCGACCAGCTCGCCGAACGGGTCATGAGCCAGCTCCGCGACGCCGGCATCGTTAAGTGATCAAACACCGCGGGGGCGCACGTCGCCCCCGCTTCCTACGTGGACTAGACATCATGGTTACTTCCGGTGTGGCCAGCATGAACGCCCGCCCCGTCGTCAGACGCCGTGGCGCGCGCATGGCCAGCATTCTGCCATATCTGCTGAGCATGCCGGCTCTGCTCGCCTGCATCGGCATCCTGATTCCGTTCGGGACGGCCGTCTACTACTCGCTGGAGCGCTACAATCTCGCCTTTCCGGCAACGCGCGGCTTCATTTGGTTCGCCAACTACATTTCTCTGCTCGGCGACGCCGACTTCTGGCACACCATTGCCGTTTCGATGGCTTACACCGTGCTCACGGTGGGGCTGGAGTTGCTGCTCGGACTCGGCATCGCGCTGCTGCTGTGGCGCCGCACGCTGGTGACCAACCTGCTCAGCGTGACATTGATGCTGCCGCTGATGGTGGCTCCCGCCATCGCCAGCATGATGTGGAAGCTGATGACCAACGCCGACTTCGGCATCCTCAGCTACTTGGTCTCGCTGCTCGGTTTTCCCAACTTCAGATGGGCGTCTTCTCCGCAGAGCGCCCTGTTCACCGTCGTTCTGGTGGACATGTGGGTGTACACGCCATTCATCACCATCTTGCTGCTGGCCGGCCTCCGCGCCCTGCCCCGCCAGCCCTTCGAGGCCGCCGAGCTCGACGGCGTGCCCGGCACCTTCGTGTTTTTCCGCATCATGCTGCCGATGCTGCTGCCCTACATTCTGACCGCCGGCCTGTTTCGGATGCTCGACTCCATCCAGCAGTTCGACATCATCTACGCCATGACCCAAGGCGGGCCGGGCGATACGCTCATGGTCTTCCAGGTCCAGGCCTACACGCAGGCGTTCATCTTCACCAATATCGGCCGGGCCTCGGCGATCCTCATGGTCCTCTGGGCCATCACCTTCGCGCTGAGCAACGTCTTCGTTAAGAACTGGCTGCGCCTGCGCGAGC
Source organism: uncultured Alphaproteobacteria bacterium (assembly GCA_963819255.1). GTDB lineage: Bacteria > Pseudomonadota > Alphaproteobacteria > Rhizobiales > Beijerinckiaceae > Roseiarcus. Next base: position 56,159 of record CAWFVS010000030.1, on the reverse strand, counting down.
GGGCCCGTGGACTGGCCTGACGGGAGGAGGCAGCCATGAACGGCAAATCGATCCTGCGCGCCGTTGCGCTGACCCTGATCGGTCTGTTCTTCCTGTTCCCGCTGTTTTGGGTGCTGCTGATGTCGTTCATGAAGAACGCCGACATCCTGCGCATTCCGCCCAGCCCGTTCTTCACGCCGACGCTGCATAACTACGTGGCGCTGGTCTCTGGCGAGCTCGTCACAAACGTCGGGACGCAGAAGGTCACCTATATGCTCAACCTCTTCAACAGCACCGTGCTGAGCGCGTTCTCGGTGATCCTGTCGTTGATCCTCGGGGTGCCGGCGGCTTACGCGTTCGCCCGCTACAAGTTCCGCCTCGGCGAGGACATGGCCTTCACCCTCCTGAGCTTCCGCTTCGCCCCGCCGCTGTTGGTTCTGCTGCCGCTTCTGCTCTATTTTCAGACCATGGGCCTCTATGACACCTACATCGGCCTGATATGGGTCTACCAGCTCATCACACTGCCGCTGGTGCTGTGGATTGTCCGCGGCTACTTCGAGGACGTCAGCGAGGACATCGAGCTGGCCTACCGCCTCGACGGCCATAGCTGGCTGAGCACCTTCTTCCGCATCTCCATCCCGCTGGCCCGGCCGGGCATCGCCGCTGCAGCCCTCTTGAGTTTCATTTTCGCGTGGAACAACTTCATCTTCGCGCTGATCCTCGGCTCGTCGGCGGTCCAGCCGGTGACGGTCGGAGCCTTCGCCTTCGTCACCGCCTCCGCAATCGAGTACGGTCAGGTCGCCGCGGCGCTGGTGTTTTCCATCGTGCCGACGCTAGTGCTGGCGATGTTCACCCAGCGCTATCTCGTCGAGGGCCTCAGCCTCGGCGCCATCAAGGGCTGAAGGAGCGAGCGGTGGCTTTTCTGGAGATTAGCGGCCTCAGCAAGTCCTTCAAGGCCCACAAGGTCATCCACGACCTGTCGATCGACATCGAAAAGGGCGAGTTCCTGGTCATCTTCGGCCCTTCGGGCTGTGGCAAGACCGTGCTTCTGCGGTTGATAGCCGGCATGATGCAGCCGGACGCAGGCGACATCGCCATAGCCGGTCACTCGGTCGTCGACGTGAATCCTGAGCACCGCGACGTGGGCATGGCGTTCCAGAACTACGCCCTCTACCCGCACTTGACCGCCTTCGAGAATATCGCCAGTCCGCTGCGGGCGCGTCACGTGAAGGCGGCGGAAATCGGCCCGCGTGTGAAGGAAACGGCCCGCATGTTGCGGATCGACCACGTGCTGGACCACCTGCCGAAGGCGCTGTCGCAAGGCCAGAAGCAACGCACCGCTTTGGCGCGCAGCCTAGTCGGCCGGCCGGGTGTGGTGCTGCTCGACGACCCGCTGCGAAACGTCGACGCGAAGATTCGTTACGAGATGCGCTTCGAGCTGCCGCGCGTGCTGCGCCGCTACGAATTGACCGTCATTTACGTGACGCAGGATTACAAGGAGGCGATGGCGCTCGGCGACCGCGTCGCAGTGCTGGTGGACGGCGCCTTCTGGCAGATCTCGCCGCCGCACGAAGTCTATGACCTACCGAGCTCGACTCGCATAGCCCGGCTGTTCGGCGATCCGCCGATCAACCTGCTGCCGGTTCGCCCCGTGACTAGAGCCGGCGGGATCGAGATGAGCGTCGCGGGCGGCGCGGTACGGTTGCCTCCCGACTGGGAGGCTGTCGCCGGTCGGGAGTGCACCTTCGGCATCCGCTCCGAGGACATCGCCGTGTCTCTGGAACCGAACGACGGCATCCCGGTGACGCTGGATGCAATCACGCCGGTGAACAACCGCCTAGTGATGCTGCTGCATGGCAATGACGGCGCCGAGCTGTTCGCGAGCTGCCCGCAGGGTGGTCCGTTGGACCGGCTGCGGGGCCGAAACCAAGCCTGGGCCACTCTGGATCTGACGCACGCGCACTTTTTCGACCACGGCGACGGCGTGAGGATCTGAGAGAATTTCATGGCAACGCTCAGTTTGGACAAGGTCACGAAGGTCTACGACGGCGCCAAGGAACGGGCGGTCGATACGGTCACGATGAATATCGGGGACGGCGAGATCGTCGCGCTGCTCGGTTCTTCCGGCTGCGGCAAGACGACGACTTTGCGCATGGTGGCCGGCCTCGAGTCGGTCACCGACGGCCAGATCCGCATCGGCGATCGTGCCGTGAACACCGTCAGACCGTCACAGCGCAACGTTGCGATGGGGTTCGAGACCTACGCCCTCTATCCCCCGTTGCGGGTGCGCGAGAACATCGCCTTCGGCCTGTTGCGCGACCGGGTGGCGAGCGCGGAGATCGAGAAGAAGGTGAAGCAGATCGCCGGAATGCTCGAGATCACGGATTTGCTCGAGCGCTTCCCGCCGTCGATTTCGGGCGGCGCACAGCAGCGGGTGAGCCTGGCTCGCGCGCTGATCCGCAATGCCGCGGTCTACCTATTGGATGAGCCGATGTCGCAGCTCGAACCGCAGTTGCGGGCCTTGCTGCGCGCCCGCATCAAGGACTACCTCATCGCGCACAAGATGACCACGGTGATCGTGACTCACGATCAGACGGAAGCGATCGCGTTGGCAGACCGAATCGCGGTGATGGAAAAGGGCGTGCTGCAGCAGTTCGCCACGCCCTACGATCTGCAGGAACGCCCGGCCAACCTGTTCGTGGCGTCGTTCATCGGCGAGCCGCCGATGAATCTGTTCCCCGCCGTGGTTCAGGATGGCAAGATCGCAGTGCTCAATGAACGGCAGGAAGTGGCCTTTCATGTGCCGCTGACAGCCGAGGCGACGGCCGGCAAGCTCGGCGGCGGCAAGCGAATCATGGTCGGCGTTCGGCCGCACAGAATTCACCTGGCCCCGGCCGGACAGGCGAAGGGCGCGACTCTGATGGGCGAGGTCAGCTCGAACCACTGGCTCGGTGACCACTGCCAAGTCGGCTTCCAGGTGCGCGGCTGCTCTTTGATCTCCGTGGGCGGGCGCGACGTGCAGGCTCCTGTCGGATCGCAAATGCCCGTGGCCATCCCGGGCGAGGCTGTGCGTATCTTCGACGTCGACAGCGGCGCGGCGATTCAGGCTGGGCTAGAGCCGGAGGCTTCGCTCGTCGCCTGAAAAGGCGATGACCGGCTATAGCCAAGAATCCACATGCTTGCTAGACGATTTCGGTCTGATGGACCGAGCCTGGCTCGCCTGGCGTCGAACTTTGCCTCCGCGCTGTCGTCACCGATGACGGTTAGATAGTCGTGGTATAGGTCCAGGCTCCCGCCGACGACGGCAGCAATTTCGTCGTCGCACGCGTCACCCGCGGCGACTTTTGCAAGGGCGTTGCGCCGACCTTACCGAAAGTGCGATTTACTTCGGCGACCGATACTCCGGTCAGCTCCCTCGGCAGATCGCGCAATCGTTCATCGGATTGAAGAAAATCGTCATTGTGAAGATGCGCCAACCCGACAGGCGTCAAGAGCCGACGAGGCGTTCGCGTCTCGAGACCGCTTCTGCGTCGACTCAGCGAGGACGTCCAAGAACTTCGCAACCTCAACAGGCAACCTGCGGATGGCCACTCGCCTATCCGGGCCCAGATCAACTCGAAGCTCGGACTTTCCGAGCGCTCTGCGAAGATGCTTCGGGACGCCCATCCGCGCGACAGAACGTCCGTCAAGGAACTGTAGGTTTCGTACGCCGCCAGCCACTTGCAGCACCATTTTGTAAGGGATTTTGTACTGGCATTTTGGATGAAACGCCCTGATTTGCAGCAAGTTTTTGAAAGGAAAGGGCTTTTGCTGGTGCTGCAAGAGAGGATTGAACTCTCGACCTCTCCCTTACCAAGGGAGTGCTCTACCACTGAGCTACTGCAGCATAATGGGCGTCGCCGCCAAAAGCGCGCGGCTTCTGCCATAGCGCCGGCGTAAGGCAAGCCGCCAATTTGGCGGGAGGCATGCGCTCCGCGACGACGAGCCTGGCGCAAAGAATATTCCAGACCCCGTCCTGAACCTGGGTTTTCCTCTCGCCAAAGAACAGACCGATCTACACCGCGCCGATGCGCATGAGATCGTGGAAATGCACGATCCCGACCACCGCGCCGCGCTCGACCACCAGAAGCGCGGAGATCTTGTGGCTGATGCTTTCCAGCGCCTCGGCGACGAGTGCGTCGGGGGCGATCGTGCGCGGCTTGCGGGTCATCACCTCGGCGACCGGGGTGTCGAGCGAGAAATTCCGCTTCGAGATGGCGGCGAAGATCGCCGTCGGTGACGATCCCGACCAGCCTATCGCCGTCGAACGCCGCCACGCAGCCGAACCCCTTGGACGACATCTCGACGATCGCCTCCGCCATGCGCGCGTTGCGCCGCGATGCGCGGAATCCGCTCGCCGGTGTGCATGACGTCCGCGCACGTGCTGCAGCTTGCGCGCCGAGCTTGCCGCCCGGATGGAGGGCGCGGAAAGTCGCGCGCGGTGAAGCCGCGGCCCTCGAGCAACGCGATCGCAAGCGCGTCGCCGAGCACGAGTTGCATGGTCGTCGAGGTCGTCGGCGCGAGCCCGTTGGGGCAGGCCTCGTCGGCGTTCGGCATCGTCGAGGCAAACGTCGGCCTCGCGGCCGAGCGCGCTGTCGGCGTTGGCGGTCATGGCGATCAGCGGGATGGCGTAGCGCTTGGCGAAGGTGATGATCGCGGCGAGCTCGACCGTCTCGCCCGACCAGGAGACGCCGAGCACGACGTCGCCGTTCTGCACCATCCCGAGGTCGCCGTGGCTCGCTTCCGCCGGATGAACGAAAGAGGCCGGCTGCCCGGTCGAGGCGAGCGTCGCGGCGATCTTGCGGCCGATATGTCCGGACTTGCCCATGCCCGTGACGATGACCCGGCCGCTCGCCGCCGCGATCGTCTCGACCGCCCGGGAAAAGGCGGCGCCGAGCTCGCTCTTGCCCGCAATCCGGATCGCCGTCTCGAGCGCCTCGAGCCCGCGTCGCTCGTTCTCGATGGTCCGGATGGCCGAAAGCACGGCGCTCGCCTGTTCGTGAATCATAACGCTGTTTAGCACAAGAGCGGCCGCCGCAAAACTTCGCTCGACTGGATCGGGACGCTCACGGCTGGGCCGGGGCGAAGCCCAGCTTGCGCAATTCCTCCCTCAGGCCGGGAGCAAGGTCGTGCCGGGCGAGGGCGAAGGCGAGGTTGGCGGCCAGAAAGCCGAGCCGCGAGCCGCAGTCGTAGGTGCTGCCGTCGAAGCGCACGCCGTGGAACTTCTGGGTGCGGGCGAGCTGGATCATGCCGTCGGTCAGCTGAACCTCGCCGCCCGCTCCCTTCTCGACCAGTTCGCAGGATCTGGAAGATCTCCGGCTGCAGGATGTAGCGCCCGGAGATGATGAGGTTGGACGGCGCCTTTCCCGGCTTCGGCTTCTCCACCATGCCGGTGATCTCGAACGTGTGCGCCGTCGTCCGGCGCCGACTGCGACGACGCCGTACTGATGGGTCTCCTCGGGCGCCACTTCCTCGACGGCGATGACGTTGCCGCCGAACCGGTCGTAGGCCTCGACGCACTGGGCGAGGCAGCGGCCGCCGCGCGCGCCTTCCTTGGTCACCATGTCGGGCAGCAGCACGGCGAACGGCTCGTCGCCGACGATCTCGCGCGCGCACCAGACCGCGTGGCCGAGGCCGAGCGGCGCCTGCTGGCGGGTGAAGCTCGTCGCCCCGGCCGGAGGCAGATCGGCCATCAGGGCCGCGTATTCGGCGCCCTTGCCGCGCCGCTTCAGCGTGTCCTCGAGCTCGTAGGACGAATCGAAATGGTCCTCGATGACGCCCTTGTTGCGGCCGGTGACGAAGATGAAATGCTCGATGCCCGGCCTCGCGCGCCTCGTCCACGACGTATTGCAGGATCGGCCGGTCGACGACGGTCAGCATCTCCTTGGGGACCGCTTTGGTCGCCGGAAGGAAGCGCGTGCCGAGGCCCGCGACGGGAAGCACGGCCTTGCGGATCGGTTTTCTCATTACATTCACGGTCGCTGCGAAAAGATGACCGGGATGAATCGGCTATCGCCGGCGCCGCGTCAAGGCGCAAGCGGAGCCTCTCCGCCCGTGCGTCAAAAGGCGCGGACCTCCTCAGTGCCGGAAGTGGCGCATCCCGGTGAACACCATGGCGACGCCGGCTTCGTCGGCGGCGGCGATCACCTCCGCGTCGCGTACCGAGCCGCCCGGCTGGATGACGGCCGTGGCGCCGGCCTCGATCGCCGAGAGAAGACCGTCGGCGAAGGGGAAAAGGCGTCCGAGGCCACGACCGAGCCCCTGGTGCGTGGCTCGACCCATCCGGCCGCCGCCGCGGCGTCGAGCGCCTTGCGGGTCGCGACCCGGGCGGAATCGATCCGCGACATCTGCCCGGCCCCGACGCCGGCCGTCGCGCCGTCCTTCACATAGACGATCGCGTTCGACTTCACGTGCTTGGCGACCCGCCACGCCATGCGCAGATCCTTCATTTCCGCCGGGGTCGGAGCGCGTTTGGTGACGACTTTGAGCCCCGTTTCGTCGAGGACGCCGCTGTCGCGGTCCTGCACGAGGAGCCCGCCGGCGACCGAGCGGACGGTCAGCGACCTCGCCCGTGGATCGGGCAGGGCGCCGGCAATCAGGAGCCGCAAGTTCTTCTTCGCCGCGACGATCGCTAACGCCTCGTCGTCCGCCTCGGGCGCGATGATCACCTCGGTGAAGATTTCCACGATTTTGCGCGCCGCCGCGGCGTCGAGGCGGCGGTTCAGCGCGACGATGCCGCCGAAGGCCGAGACGGGATCGCAGGCGAGCGCCTTTTCGTAGGCCTCGAGCAGGCTCCCCCCGATCGCGACGCCGCAGGGGTTGGCGTGCTTGATGATGGCGACGGCGGCGCTTTCCGCCGGATCGAATTCCGCCGCGAGCTCGTAGGCCGCGTCGGTGTCGTTGATGTTGTTGTACGACAGCTCCTTGCCCTGGACCTGCCGCGCCGCCGCGACCCCCGGGCGCGTCTCGGCGGTGAGGTACAGCGAAGCGCTCTGGTGCGGGTTCTCGCCGTAGCGCAGCGCACCGCAGCTCTCGTGCAGAACGCCGCCGAAGGCGCGCCATTTCGGCGCCGGCTCCGGAATTTCCTCGGCGAGCCAGTTCGAGATGGCCGCGTCATAGGCGGCGGTGCGGGCATAGGCCTTTTGCGCCATGCGACGGCGAAAGCCGAGGCTGGTCGACCCGTCGTGGCGCGAAAGCTCCTCGATCAGGGTGGGGTAGTCGGCGGCGTCGACGACGACCGCGACGTCGTCGTGGTTCTTGGCGGCGCCGCGGATCAACGCCGGCCCGCCGACGTCGATGTTCTCGATCTTGTCCTCGAACGACGCGCCGCGCTTCAGCGTCGCCTCGAACGGATAGAGATTGACGACCAGGAGGTCGATCGGGGCGATGTCGTTGGCGATCATCGACGCCTGATGCGCCGGATCGGAGCGAACGGCGAGCAGCCCGCCGTGGACGCGCGGATGGAGCGTCTTCACCCGACCGTCCATCATCTCGGGGAAGCCGGTGAGCTGCGCGACGTCGACGACGGCGAGCCCGGCCGCGTCGAGCGCCGCCGCAGTGCCGCCGGTCGAGAGGAGCTCGATCCCGTGCCCGGCCAAGACTTTCGCGAGCTCGACGAGGCCGTTCTTGTCGGACACGGAGATCAGAGCCCGCACGATCTTGACGATATCCTCAGCCATCGGCGCCCGCTCCTCGGATAAGCCGTTTTGCTGCGGCGCACAATAGCACAATATCGAAGCGGCTCGAAACGCTGCGGACGGGAATGCCGCAGACAAAGCGCAGACGCCGGCGGCGCGGCTTCCCCCGAGGCGATTGCACGGAAGCGCAGGCGTTCGACACGTCTCGGCGACAGCCAGCGTAAGCGGAAGGCGAAGGCGCACGAGCCGTGGATCGCTTCGTCCCCTGGTCAGGTCGGGGGTCGCCCCTCGCGATGACGACGGTTACGCCGGCCAGCGCTTGTTGACTTCATCGCGCACCGGCGTCTCGACCTCGATCGGCGCCTTCCGGATGGTGTCCAGGGCGTGGGTGAACGCGGCGCGGTCCCGCGACTCCAGCGCTTCGAGATACCTGATGGCCGCCGTGACGGAGAACGGCTCGCCGCCCGTGTCGGGCTCGTCGAAGTTGCTCGCGAGCGCGGTCCAGATCGCGGCGTCATAGCCGTTCGACGTCGCCCAGGCCGCAATCGCCGCGACAGAGTTGGGATGGCTTTGCGTCGCGAAGTCGCTTTGTTTGCCGGAAGCAAGTTCGACAAACCCTATCACTTCAGCGTTTGCCGCCCCTTCCCGGAGTTCTGAGGTTCTCGATCGCCCCGTCGAGGGTCTCGATCGCGCTCGGCGCCGAATAGGTCGTGCAGACGGCGCCATAGGTTTCGTCGACGACCAGCGTCAGTCGCCCGTCGCGCGAGATCCGGCAGAACTCTATCGGCAGCAGAGGCCCGTTCGGCGCGAAATCGGTCGCAGCTTGCAGCTCCCGGGGATCCGACACGAGCGAGCCCCACCCGAGAACGGCGCATCTCATCGCTTGCGTCCTCTTCAAGAAGTCCTGAGCCCCAGGGACGAAAGCCCGTGTGATGGGACAAAGTTCGGCTCGGCATCCTCGGAGCCCGGCGGGCTTCGCGCCCACCCTCTCCCATGAACAACCGCAAGCGGGAGAGTGTTCCTAAACCGCAAACACCTTGCCCGGATTGAACAGGTTTTGCGGATCGAAGGCCGCCTTCACCCGGCGCATCAGGTCGACCGCCGGAGCTCCGTGCTCGTCCTCCATGTAGGCGATCTTCTTCTGGCCGATCCCATGCTCGCCGGTGCAGGTGCCGCCCATGGCGAAGTGGGCCGAGGAACCGCTTGTCGGAGATGGTTGCGGCGGATTTGCGTCGATAGGCATTGCGCGACATAATCATTTAAATGATGGTTTACGGCCTTGCCTGAACTGTGGGTGTTCCTTGTTATATTTCCTTGCTAGCTTGAAGTCAGCGCTCTTGTCGACCACATAACGATGGGACCATTGTACCTGCAATGAATTGTAAAAATCGATGTTGTCATCGTTCGACTCTTATTGGTTTCCCAGCAATGAAGGATCTTTTCATCCTATCAATACCGGCGCACAGTTCGTCGAATTCTCTTATTTTCTGCCCCATTTCGTGAAAAGTTATATGTCCTTGGACAGCCCGTTTTTGCAGCGCTTGTTTAACCCTATTCCTCGTAGAACAATTATTTCGCCGAAACTGTTCCGTCATGATTGTCGGACAAAACGCACATAACATCAAATCTGACGACAAAGGCAAGTAAATCTCGATACCTTTGACCGCAAGCCCGATATTTCCGTAGATTCCAAAATCCAAATTATTATGGAGTACAACAGGATTATCGCCAATGTAAAACGATCTACCTCCCGTCAAATGGGCAATAATTATGTCTTTCTGGGCAATTACTTGAGCAAATTTTCCAATAGTCTCTGGAAGGCCTTGTAGATGTAAAAGTTTTAGCCTATCCTCGGTTAAGGGAGCCCAACCATCCACCTGCTCCATTCGATATCCTAATTTTTCGATCTGTTGCCTCATCCCTGCTTCGAGATGGACATGCAACTCCTCATTGACTTTACACGAAGCATTTGAAACGCAACCAGGAAGCGTGATCTGCCTTTTCCTCTGGTGATCTCTCAAGCTCTTGCGAATTGATTATTTTTTGATACCTCGGAAAATTCGAGTCCTCAATCTTACAGGCAATTGTTTCAAACGAAACGACAAACTCATCGAACTGGAATTCGTTGAAAGTTCCGACATTATATTCTTAATCGAAGTGACGAAATTTCGGTCCTCATGCTTGTCGTAGACAGCGACCTGCTCTTTCTCATTGTCAATAAGAAACTGTCTGAGCACGAACTGTGGAACGTAATGATGGGACTGCGCAGCCGTTTGAATCTTTGCTATCTGAAACTCGACTAAACCGCAAACACCTTGCCCGGATTGAACAGGTTTTGCGGATCGAAGGCCGCCTTCACCCGGCGCATCAGGTCGACCGCCGGAGCTCCGTGCTCGTCCTCCATGTAGGCGATCTTCTTCTGGCCGATCCCATGCTCGCCGGTGCAGGTGCCGCCCATGGCGATGGCGCGGTGGGCGAGGCGGGAGGCAAAAGCTTCCGCCGCCTCGATCTCCTTGGAGTTGCTCATGTCGATCAGGGGGCTCGTGTGGAAATTGCCGTCGCCGACATGGCCGACGATCGGCGCGACGAGGCCGTTTCTTCGGATGTCCTCCAGCGTCTCCTCGACGCAGTCGGCGAGGCGCGAGATCGGCACGCAGGCGTCGGTGGCGAAGGGCCGCGCGCCGGGACGCAAGCTCATCTGCGCCCAAAGACCGTCATGGCGCGCCCGCCAGAGCGTCGTGCGCTCCTCCGGCTTGGTCGCCCAGACGAAGCCGCCGCCGCCATTGTCGCCGACGATCTCGCCGAAACGGCTCGCCTGCTCGGCGACGCTTTGCTCGGTTCCGTGGAACTCGAAAAGCAGCATCGGCTGTTCCGGCAGCGCGAGTTTCGCATAGGCGTTGAAGGCGCGCACCGAGAGCGAGTCGATGAGCTCGATGCGGGCGATCGGCAGGCCGGATTGGATCGTCTCGATGACGGCATTGCACGCCGAGCGGACATCCGGGAACGAGCAGGTTCCCCCCGAGATCGCCTCGGGAACGCCCGACAAGCGCAACACGATCTCGACGATGACGCCGAGCGTGCCCTCGGACCCGACGAAGATGTGGGTAAGGTCGTAGCCGGCCGAGGATTTTTTCGCCCGCGAGCCTGTCCGCAGGAAAGATCCGTCGCCTCATCACGACGCCGAGCGACAGCACGAGATCCTTCATCGTGCCGTAGCGCACCGCGTTGGTGCCCGAGGCGCGGGTCGCGGCCATGCCGCCGAGGCTCGCGTCGGCGCCCGGGTCGATCGGGAAAAAGAGGCCGGTGTCGTGCAAATAGTCGTTGAGCTGCTTGCGGGTGACGCCGGGCTCGACGACGCAATCGAGGTCCTCGGCGTCGACGGCGAGAACCTTGTTCATCCGGGAGCAGTCGAGCGACACGCCGCCGTGCGGCGCGTTGACGTGGCCCTCGAGCGAGGAGCCGACGCCGAACGGCACGATCGGCGCGTCGTGCTTCGCGCAGAGTTTTACGAGGTCGATCACGTCGTCGCGCGATTCAGCGAACACGACCGCGTCCGGCGGCTCGTTCTCGAGCCAGGTGAGGGTATGGCCGTGTTGCCGGCGGATCGCCTCCGAGGCGGTGAAGCGGTTGCCGAATCTTGCGGCGAGATCCCCGTTGAGGGCGGCGACGACCCCTCCGGGGAGGCGGCCTTCGCGCTTGCGGACGGAGGGAAAGGTATTGGCCACGGGCTTCGCGCCTTTTGGGTTCTTGCGGAACGAGCGGAGATTAGGCGCGTCGAGGCGGCGTGGCTAGTGTCCGGGAACGCCCGGCCAGCGCCCAACGATCCCATGTCGGGCCTCCGATTTGGCGAAATTGACAGTCTTTTGAGAAAGTCCTTCACTGCCTCCCGCGGGGCGCGGCGTTAGCGCGGGGGCCAAGAAAGATGAGGGGATGTCATGAGCGCTGCCGAACAGCGCCCTCGCCGCGACCGGCATGTTCGCGCTCCTCGGGCGCGCGCCGCAGCCGGAGTTCCTGGCGTGGGCGCGGCGCGTTCCGTTCCTGATCAGCATCCTTCTGGCCGCGATCGGACTGTACATCCGCCTGCAACTGGCGGAGACCCCGGCGTTCCGAGAGCTGCAAGCCGAGAAGAAGATCTCAAGGCTGCCGCTGGCGGACGTGCTGACCAGGAAACGCGCGCGTTCTTCACCGCGATCGGGCTCAAGCTGTCGGAGATCAGCTACGCTCTGATGGCGGGCATATTCGCGATCAACTATGTGATTGTCAAACTCGGCATGCCGCAGCGTCATCCTCAACGCGGTGTTCGCCTCCTCCGTCGTCGGCATGGTCGCGATTCTCGTTCTCCGACTGAATCGGCCGCAAGAGGATGTTCTACGCAGGTTCGCTGTTCGCGATGGCCTTCGCGTTCCCATTCTTCTGGCTCCTGGACACCGGGGACCCGATGATCATAACGCTGACGATCGTCGCCGCGATCGTGTTCGGACAGATGATCGGGTTCGCCGTCGGGCGCCATGGTACTCCGAGCTCTTCGCCGCCCCGACGCGCTACAGCGGGGCTTCCCTCGGCTTCCAGATCGGAGCGGGGATCAGCGGCGGACTGACTCCCTTCGTGGCGGCGACTTTCCTCACCTGGAGCGGAGGAGCCACCTGGCCGATCTCGATCTACCTGATCGCGCTCGCCGTCATTACGCTCATCGCCGCAAGCGTTGCGCCCGAAACGGCCTGGAAGCGTCTGAGAAGCTGAACCGATTGACCTTACCTCCCGGTTCTTGCGCAATCTTTAGGCAAGCCGCACGGCCGACTTGCATCTTTGTTGCAGATCCTTGACTCCCTAGCCATCCGCGCTTTCACGAGCACGCCCATGACCGACGCCGAGGACCGGCACAAGGCGAAGATGATCAAGCGCAAGGCGGCGCAGGACGCCGAGGTCGCCTCGAAGCCGATTCTCGAGAAGGGCCTGCTGATCGTCCACACCGGGCCCGGCAAGGGCAAGTCGACGGCGGCCTTCGGGCTGGCGCTGCGGGCGCTGGGCCGCGGCTTTCGCGTCGGCGTGGTGCAGTTCATCAAGGGCGCGTGGTCGACCGGCGAGCGGGCGGCGATCGAAAGGTTTGGCGACCAAGTCGAGTGGCGCACCATGGGCGAGGGTTTTACCTGGGAGACGCAGGACCGCACCCGCGACATCGCGGCGGCCGAGGTCGCCTGGGAGGCGGCGAAGCGGATGATGGCCGATCCGAACATCCGCCTCGTCGTGCTCGACGAGCTCAACATCGCGCTGCGCTACGACTATCTGCCGCTTTCCGACGTGGTCGACGCCTTGCGCGCGCGGAGGCAGGATCTGCACGTGGTCGTGACGGGCAGGAACGCCAAGCCCGAGCTGATCGAGGCGGCCGACTGCGTGACCGAATTCGGCCTGGTGAAGCATCATTTCGCGGCCGGCGTGCGCGCGCAGGAAGGCGTCGAGTTTTGAGCAGGAGGGAGAGGACTTGCGCCGCAGCGCCGCCGCCCCCCTTGTGGGGGCGGGCCGGGATGGGGGGTCGCGCTGACCTCTCCGCTCTCCTTGTCTCGGCAGCCAATCTCGAACGTTCGGCCCGAGCCCCCACCCTAACCCGCCCCCACAAGGGGGGCGGGGACTCGTCCGCGCGCCTCGGACATTGGCGTGCCCTTTCGCGCAATCGCGCCGCCGGCCTGAGGCCGCGGCCATGACCGCCCGATCCCTCATGTTCCAGGGCACCGGCTCGGACGTCGGCAAGTCGCTGATCGTCGCCGGGCTCTGCCGCGCCTATGCGCGGCGGGGTTTGCGCGTGCGGCCGTTCAAGCCGCAGAACATGTCGAACAACGCCGCGGTGACCCATGACGGGGGCGAGATCGGCCGGGCGCAGGCCTTGCAGGCGCTGGCATGCGGCGTTCCGCCGAGTGTCCACATGAACCCGGTGCTCCTGAAGCCGCAGAGCGAGATCGGCTCGCAGGTCGTCGTGCAGGGCCGCGTGCTTGGCAATGCCAAGGCGCGCGAATATCAGGCCCTCAAACCGAAATTGATGGGCGCGGCGCTCGACAGTTTCGGGCGGCTCACCAGCGAGGCGGACCTCGTGCTCGTCGAAGGCGCGGGCAGCGCGGCCGAAATCAACCTGCGCCACGGCGACATCGCCAACATGGGTTTTGCGCGGACCGCCGACTGCCCGGTCGTGCTGGTCGCCGACATCGACCGAGGCGGCGTATTTGCGCAGATCCTCGGAACGAAGGCGGCGCTCGCGGAAGACGACGCGGCGATGATCGCGGGCTTCATCGTCAACAAGTTTCGCGGCGATGCGAGCCTGTTCTTGGGCGGGATGAAGACCATCGCCAAGCGCACGGGCTGGCGCGCCGTCGGCCTCGCGCCCTTCTTTCCCGACGCGGCGCGCCTGCCGGCGGAGGACGCCTTCGGCCTGCCAAGCATGAGGCCGCGCCGCGAGGCGCCTCTCACCATCGCCGTGCCGATGCTCGCGCGCATCGCCAATTTCGACGATTTCGATCCGCTGAGGATGGAGCCCGATGTGCGGCTCGTCTTCGTCCCGCCAGGCGAGCCGCTGCCGGTTTCAGATTGGATCGTCCTGCCGGGCAGCAAGGCGACGATCGCCGATCTCGCCTTCCTCCGCGAGCAGGGTTGGCATATCGATCTTTTCGCCCATGTCCGGCGCGGCGGACGCGCGCTCGGAATCTGCGGCGGCTACCAGATGCTGGGGCGGCGCGTCGCCGATCCGTTTGCGATCGAGGGGCCGGCTGGCTCGGTCGAAGCTTTGGGCCTTCTCGACGTCGAGACCACGCTCAGCGGGGAAAAGACGCTCGAGCGGGTCGAGGGTCTTTGCGTCGCGAACGGCGCGCCCTTCGCCGGCTACGAGATGCATGTCGGCCAGACCAGGGGCGCCGATTGCGCCCGACCGCTTCTGCGCTTCTCCGACGGGCGGACCGACGGGGCGGTTTCGCCGGACGGTCGCGTCGCGGGCGCCTATGTGCACGGGCTCTTCGCCGACGACCGCCAACGCGCCGCCTGGCTCGCCTCATTCGGCGCGGCGTCTCTGCTCGCTTATGACGAAACCGTCGAGCGCACGCTCGACAAGCTCGCCGACCATCTCGAAAGGCATCTCGATTGCAATCGCATTCTGGCAGTCGCAAGATGATCGGTGTTCTTGTTGAGATTTGCTCCAACAAGCCGGTGCGACGGGGCCAGCTTCAACAACGACGCCCCCGCCATCGATCCGTGCTAATATCGAGCCTGAAAGGAGCGTGGGAGAGGCATGACGTCCGTCACCCTGACCACCACTGCCGCCGAAGGCCTTCCGCGCAGACGCTTCACGGTCGCGGACCTCGAGGCCATGGTTGCAGCCGGAATATTGGACGCCAACGAACGCGTCGAGCTCATCGGGGGGGAACTGGTTCCCATGTCGCCAAAGGGAGACCCGCACGAGGACGTCAAGGTTTCCCTCGTCGATCATTGGATCCGCGGTCGCACCAACGATACGGCCGTCGCACAGGAGACGGCGTTCCGCCCGAGCGAATTCGATTACTTCGAACCCGACATCATCATTTTTCCGCGCGCAATCCCGCGCAGGAAGCTCAAGCCGCAGGACATCCTTCTCATCGTCGAGATCGCCAATTCTTCGCTGCGATACGACATGAATCAAAAATCCCTGCTCTACGCCCGACTTGGAATTCGCGAGTTCTGGGTGATCGACGCCGTGAACGGCGCCACGCACGTATTTGTCGAACCTTCTGCGGATGGCTACAAGGTCATGCGCGACTATTCCTCGTCCGACCTCGTCACGCCCGTCTTTGCGCCATCTGCTTTCGCTTTGCGCATCGAAGACCTCGAACAGAGCAAGTAGTGATCCTATCCGAATTCGAATTCGGCCCACCCGACGCGGCCTCGCCGTGCGTGGCGGCCGCCTGCCGTTGCCTGCCGAGGCGCGCCAGTGCGACAATACGCCTCTCCCTGCCCCAAGGAGGTTGTCATGGCCCTTCCTCCCTCCCGCGAGACGCCCGTCTGGCTCGTCACCGGCTGCTCGACCGGCTTCGGGCGCCATCTGGCGAGGGTCCTCGTCGATCGCGGCTATCGCGTCGCTGCGACGGCGCGCGATCCGGAAAAACTCGCCGACATCGTCCACGGGAACGCCGAGATGGCGCTCGCGCTGAAACTCGACGTCACCAAGCCTGCCGAGGTCGAGACCGCGGTCGCCGAGACGCGCCGCGCCTTCGGGCGCATCGACGTCCTCGTCAACAACGCCGGCTACGGCTATCTGGCGGCGGTCGAGGAGGGCGCAGGATTCCGACATCCGCGCCATGTTCGAGACCAATTTCTTCGGCCTCGCCGCCATGACCCGCGCCGTCCTGCCGATCATGCGTGCGGAGAGGTCGGGCGCGATCGTCAACATTTCCTCGATGGGCGGCTTCATCGGCTTTCCCGGCTCCGGCTATTACGCGGCGACCAAGTTCGCGGTCGAGGGCCTCTCCGAATCGCTCGCCAAGGAGGTCGCCCCCTTCGGGATCCGGGTGCTGATCGTCGAGCCGGGCCCCTTCCGCACCGACTGGGCGGGCCGGTCGCTGAAGACGCCGAAGCGGCCGATCGACGCCTATGCCGAGACCGCCGGCGCCCGCCGCCGACAGCTCCAGGGCCACAGCGGAAACCAGCCAGGCGACCCCGTCCGCGCCGCCGAGGCGATCATCGCCGCCGTGGAGTCTCCCAATCCGCCGCTGAGGCTGCCGCTCGGCGCCTTCGCCTATGAGGCGATGGGGGCGGAGCTCGAAGTCCCTGCGCAGGGAGCACCAGCGCCTGGAGACGGTCGCACGCGGCGCGGACTATCCGGCTTGAGGGGGAACATCGGGAGGGCGCAATTGGCCGACCCTTACGACCTCGAACGCTTCGTCAGCGCGCAGAAGCCCCTCTACCCGCGGGTTCTGAGGGAGTTGCGCGCCGGCGACAAGGAGAGCCACTGGATGTGGTTCGTCTTTCCGCAGATCGCGGGGCTGGGCAGGAGCCCGACATCCGTCCGCTATGCGATCTCCTCGCTCGACGAGGCGAAGGCCTATCTCGCCCATCCGGTTCTCGGCCCCCGCCTCAGGGAATGCGCGAAGCTCGTGCTCGAGACCGAGGGGCGCACGGCCCGGGAGATCTTCGGCCCGGTCGACGAGATGAAATTCCGCTCCTCGATGACGCTGTTCATGGAGGCGGCGCCGGACGAGGCGCTGTTTGGGGAATGTCTCCACAAGTTCTTCGGCGGCCAAGCCGATCCCGCCACGCTCGCGATCCTCGCACCTTGAAAGCCCGGACGCCTTCGCGGCGTCCATATGGCGACCGCAGCGCGTCCGCTTTCGCTCTCTTATATTTGCGTTCAAGGTCGCTCCGCCCGCCTCGACGTCCGGCCCGAGCCGCCGCCCGCCGTCGAGACTCGCCTGGGACGGCGAACGGCTCTCACCTTCCCGCTCGCTCCTCCGCCGCAGAACAACCTTTCGCCGCCGTCCGAACTCGAGCCCCGAGACGCCCGCTCCGGGCGGCATCTCGAGCCTCTCCAATACCCGTCCCGTTTGAGGATCGACCCGCCGCAATTCGCTCTCGTCGCCTTCCCAGGTTCCGTGCCAGAGCTCGCCGTCGACCCAGGTGACCCCGGTGACGAAGCGGTTGGACACGATCGTGCGAAGAATCGCCCCGGTCTCCGGATCGACTTGATGGATCTTCCGCTCCCGGTAGCGTCCCACCCAGAGCGCCCCTTCGGCCCACGCAAGCCCCGAATCGGCGCCGCCGCCGGGCGCCGGTATCGTGGCGAGCACGCGGCCGGTCCTCGGGTCGATCTTCTGGATGCGATCCTCGGCGAGCTGATAAAGGCGCTCTCCATCGAAGGCTGTCCCTGCATGCGCGGGGACGTCGACCCTGTGGAGAATCTTCCCGCTTGCCGGATCGAAGGCGTTCAGCCTGTCTCCGGACGCAAACCAGACGCGCTCACCGTCATAGGTCACCCCGTGCACGTGGTCGGCGCCCGGAAAGGGTCCGTACTCGCGCAGGATTTCAGCGGCGGATCGGTTCATGCTTCCATCCTCGACATCGCCCATCATCGCGAGCGCCAGCCGCGCGTTCATAGATGCTGGGTGCGATGCGTCCAGGCGTCGTCCCAGACTTTTTCTCTATCTTCGTCGAAGATGAGCCTCGGATCGGCCTCGGCGGTTCCCCAGGCGCCCTGTTCGATTTCGTCATCGAGCTGCCCCGCGCCCCAACCGGCGTAGCCGAAGGCCACGAGGCTCTTCACGGGCCCTTTCTTCTTGCCGATGTCGCGCAAGATCTCGAGGCTCGATGTCATCGAAAGACGATCGTTGATCGTGACGGTCTCCGGCCGATGGTAGTCGGGGGTGTGCACGACGAAGCCGAGTTCCGGCTGGACGGGGCCGCCCGAGAAGACGCGCACGTCGCCCGCGAGGCCGCCGGCCTCTTGGCCGAGCGCCTGGAACAGGTCGGCGAGCGACCGCTCTCCCATCGGTTTGTTGACGACGATCCCGACAGCGCCGGTCGGGTCGTCCTGGACGATCAAAATGACCGTGCCCTCGAAGCGCGGATCGCCCATCGACGGCGAGGCGACGAGCAACTGGCCGGCCAAGGAGGGACGGGCAGGCGCTTCTTGCGGATTCGTCGGCAACGCCGCCTTGAGAACGGCGGCCTGAAGGACGATCGCCGCTACAACCAAGACTAGACGGCGCAACCAGATCGCGGACATGCCTCACCTGCGCGTCCAACGGGGGCCGGGCCAACACTAGCACGCGCGCGACGTTCCCTGAAGGCGCGCTGCCGCCAAACCTTCGCCGCGGGGCGCCGGGATCGTGGCGAACCGTCGCTATATGGTTTCGGTCTCGGCGCCACGACCCCCTCTCTCGCCGAGGCTTTTTTGACGAACCGGCAAATCGGCTACAATCTGGCCAGAATGCCCTTCGACATCGTCCTCGCTCCTGAAGCTGCCGAAGATATCAAGAACCTCAAAGCGCATGTTCGGGCCGTCGTGCGAACCGCACTTGAAACACACCTGAGGCACGAGCCTGAGAGAAGAGCCGCAGCCGAATCAAAAGATTGCGGGGATTGCGCCGGCCGCAGTACAGGTTGCGTGTCGGCGACGTCCGGGTGTTCTACGATGTTTCCGGCGCGACCGTCGAGATTCTGGCGATCGTGGCCAAATCGGAGGCCGAGACATGGCTCGCACGGTTCGGAGATCCGGAGTGAAGGAAGTCCCGCTCTCGGAAATCAAGGACGATCTATCCCGCTATCTTCGGGAGGCCGTAACGCAAGAGATCATTATCACGCGTCACGGCAGACCGGCCGGCGTGCTGATCGGATTCGAATCCGAGGAGGATTGGTTCGACTACCGGCTCGAACATGACCCCCGTTTCCTCCGGCGCATCGAACAGGCCCGGAACAGCCTGCGCGCGGGGCGGGGCGTCAAGCTGGAGGACGTCGAGACCGAATAGCAGCCGGCCTTCAGCGCCCGCGGTCGGTCGGACGGGACTACTCCTTTAAGGGTCGCTCGGCGGCGGCGTGGGGAGCAACAAGGTCGTCGTGAATCCCGGCGCGGGCGGGGTCATCCAGCGGCGCGCGCGCCCGCGACCGAAGGACTGAACTTTGCCCGCCGCCGCGAGCTCTTCGAGCGCGCGCTGCGCGCTGCGCTGGCTTGAGCCGAGCGCAAGCGCCAGCGCCGAGCTCGACCACGACTCCCCGTCGCCGAGCAGCGCGAGTGCCGCCCCATGCTGGTCGTCGACGGGGCGCGCCAGCACAACGACCTCGCGGCCAAGGCGGGGCGTGAGCGCAAAACCTCGCTTCGTCGCGCTCACTCGGGCCACCGTCTTGAGCGCCCTCCGCAGCCGCCCAACCTCGACCCTGAGCCGCGCGCGATGGGATTCGTCGGCGTGCTTCGCCCGGAAGGCGCGTGCGACGAGCGCGTCCCTGGACGCGTCTCCGGGCCAGGCTTCGCCGAGCGCGCGCGCGAGCGCGAACAACACCGGACGCCTTGCCAGCGAGACAACCGTGCGGGCGTCGCGCACGAGGTGGCGGCAAGCGTCGACGACGAGCGCCTTCGAGGCCTGCAGCGCCTCGACGTCCTCGAGCCGGACGAGGCGCTCCTCGCCTAGCGCGATCAGGCGGGCCGCGGGCGTGTCGAGAACGTCGGACGCGCTCTCGACCTCCGCGACGAGGGCGGGGATGCCGGCGAGGCGAGCGGCTCGCCCCGCCCGGGCGAGCGCGGCGCGCGCCGCCTTCGTCTTGAGGCGTCGGATCGCGATCCCCGCGACGGTGAGCTCGTGGGCGGCCCTCGACGGTGGCGGCAAAGGCGCGGGATCGAGCCCGGCGAGTTTTCGCTCGGCCTCGTCGAGGCGGCCGATGACAAGGAGGCGCCGGACCTCGAGATGCTGTGCAAAAGCGGCGTTCGCCTGGTCGCCGCGCTCCTCGAGCGTCGCCCGCGCCGCCTCGAGCGCCTTCACAGGAAATCCGAGGTCCCGGGTGACGAGCGCGATCTCGGCCTCGGCGACGACGCAGCGCGCGCGGGCCGCCGCCTCTTTCGGCGAAAAAGCGCGCGCCGCGCGACGCAGAAGAGCTTTCGCTCGAACGAGGTCGCCGAGCTGAGCCATCGCGACGCCGCGCAGCGCGAGCGCCGGCGCGTCGTCGCGCAGGGCGACCCGGTTCAGCGCGCCGAGGGGATCGCCCGACGCGAGCGCGCGCGCCGCCGCTGTGATCAGCGAGTCCATAAAGATCCCGCCAAACTTGTCACTCCCACCGTTCGTCGCCCGGCCCTATCTGTCTCGCGACCGCCGACCGCATCTCGGCAGCGGGATTCGGATGGGGCGCCAGCCCGGCGTCCCTCCCATTCTAATTGCGAGGAGACCGATGCAAGAAGAACTCGTCGTCCGCCGCGAGACGCATATCTCGGCGCCGCCCGCCGCAGTGTTCGCCCTCCTCACCGATCCGGAGAAAATCCTGCGCTGGATGGGAACCGAGGCGCAGGTCGAACCGCATTCGGGCGGGGCTCTATCTCGTCAATGTCACCGGGGCCCGTTTCGCCCGCGGCTCCTTCCGCGAGGTGGTGCCGGTGCACCGCCTGGCCTACAGCTTCGGCTGGGACGGCAGCGAAGCGGTGCCGCCGGGGTCGAGCCTGGTCGAGATCGACCTGACCGAGCGGCCGCCGGACGGAACGCTGCTGCGGTTCACCCAT
The DNA here is from genome assembly GCA_963819255.1 of uncultured Alphaproteobacteria bacterium. Taxonomy (GTDB): domain Bacteria; phylum Pseudomonadota; class Alphaproteobacteria; order Rhizobiales; family Beijerinckiaceae; genus Roseiarcus. Next base: position 35,300 of record CAWFVS010000030.1, on the reverse strand, counting down.
ACTGGCCTGCCGACCATCGAGCAATGCGCCGGCCATGCGGAAGGCTGGGCCCATTACCTCGACCGGCTGGCCGAGGTCGCAGCCGGACGCGACCCGGGCCCGGACCCCTGGCGCGGACGCACCGGCCGGGAATGACTGTCCTCCGCTCGCGATGTCGCCGCAGTTGATCCCCTCGCAGAGCGTCCGGCTCAGTGCGTCTGGGGATCAGCCGCCGAGCGCCCCGCCGCCGAACTCCACGAGAAATCCCGCCACACTTGTCACTCCCGCCGTTGGCCGCCCGGTCCTAACGTCGTCGACGATCACCAAACAGGAGAAGAACCATGACGAGTCACATCACCGGAACGCGTGAGCAATGGCTAGCGGCGCGGCTGGAACTGCTCCAGGCGGAGAAGGAGCTGACGCGGCGCAGCGACGAGATTGCGCGGCGGCGCCACGAGCTGCCGTGGGTTCGCATCGACAAGGCATACCAATTCGAGACCGACCACGGGAGCGCCTCGCTTGCGGACCTCTTCCGCGGGCGCTCGCAGCTTCTCGTCTACCATTTCATGTTCGGGCCCGACTACGCCGCCGGCTGCATGACCTGCTCGACGATCGCCGACGGCTTCAACGGATTTGCGGTTCACCTCGCCAATCATGATGTCATGCTCTGGGCGGTGTCGCGGGCGCCGCTGGCGAAGCTGGACGCCTACAAGCGGCGCATGGGATGGACGTTTCCGTGGGCGTCCTCGCATGGCGGCGACTTCAACGCCGACTTCAACGTCTCGTTCACCGAGGCGCAACAGCGCGAGGGGGGCATCGAATACAATTACCGACGCGAGCCGGCCTGGCAGGCGCGTAGCGACGAGGGGATCGCGACCCGCATGCAAGGCAATCCCGTCGCCGACAACGCGGCGGTGACCGGAACCGACGTGGCGACCTACACGCGCGAGAGGCCGGGCATGAGCGCCTTCGCGCTCGAGGACGGCGTCGTCTACCATGCCTATTCGACCTACGCGCGCGGCTTGGACGGCCTATGGGGCATGTACCAGTGGCTCGACCGCGCCCCCAAGGGGCGCAACGAGACGGGCGTCTGGTGGCGTCGCCACGACGAGTACGGCGAGCGCTGAGCCAAGTCGCGCGCCGCCGCCGGCGCATTGGGGAGACGGGAGAAACGCATGGTTTCCGCGCGAGCTGGCGGGGAGGGAAGAGACACGAGCGGGGCTTCCTCGCTGTCTTGGCGCTCCTCTTCGCCGCCAGCGCGGCGCTGACTGTCGTCTGGTCCTTATCCATGTCGGCGATGGGGGGGATGCCGATGCCCGGCGGGTCGACGATGTCGACGGCGTGGATGCGCATGCCCGGCGAGACGTGGGCGGGCGCCGCGGCGTCGTTCGTCGGCATGTGGGCCGTCATGATGACGGCGATGATGCTTCCCTCCCTCGCGCCAATGCTGCAGCGTTACCGCCGTGCCGTCGGCGGGACAGGCGACACACGCCTCTCTTTGCTACCTGCGCTGGTGGGCGCGGGGTACTTCCTGGTGTGGAGCTCGTTCGGGATGGCCGCCTTTCCGCTGGGCGTCGCGCTGGCGGCGCCGAGATGCGGCAGCCTTCACTGTACGGATTGGGAAGGGCTAATTGCCTGGAACGTGTTGCCGCCATGCCGCTCGAAGGTCGGCGGAACGACCGCCGAAGCCGCATTGCCGCCTTCGGAACCCAAGCGATTTGCAAAAGCCGCCGCGTTCTGTGTGATCCCGCACACAGAACGGCTCCGTTCGCGCGGCTATCTCTTTTGTGCTTTCTTTGCCGCCTGCCTGTCGAGGTGTCGAAGTTGGGAGCCACAGAGTCTCGCCAATGCGGGAGATGACCATGATTGGGTCTCGATACCTTTCCGCCTTTATCCTCATTTTGCTCGCGACGCGCACGGCGTTTGCCCTCGACTGGGAAATCGAGCGCAACTTTCGCTATTTCCTCTATCCGTCCGACGTCGCGGCGCAGCGGGTTGCGCGTGACTTGTATATCGCGCAGAACGGCGCGGCTCCGACCCCGGAGCAACTTGAAAAACTCATGAATGGTCCGGGCTTCTGGACGACGAAGCTCGGCGAGGCTGGCGATCTGCGAAAGCGCTGGCCGATCGATTGGCCGCGCGATGACGGCGCCACGCCCTATCAGCTTATCGAGCAACTGAGAGCGCGTGAAGGACGGCCGCCGCCGGTCCCGGAGCAGGAACTCGATCGGCGCGGCTGGGCGAGCCTCCTTGTCCGCGAGCGTCCGCGAGGGGCGACCCTGACGGGATCGACGGAGACCTGCTGGAACCCGGTCCAGAGGCTGCACAGCGGCTGCGCCGTCTGGGGCGACTATGTGCGCGCGCCCGGATGGATCGTCCGCGTCTTCGATCCCGATGCGCCGGCTGGCCAGTCGTGCCAATGGCGTTTAGCCGGCGCGGTCCTTGCCGACACGGACCCGAGGAGTTTCGTCGGTGCGACGCAGCGCGCGCTCCAGTCGGGGACGACGACAGTCGCCGGCGATTGCCGCGAACTCCGCATCGTCGTTCCCTCCGATCCCAACGACGCCAAAGCGGTTTCAGGCCAGGCGACGGTCACGCGGTCCTCGCCGGACGAATCGCAGGTAAGCGTGACAGTTGCGCCGCGGGATCGTCTGGTGATCGGCTTCGGCGACTCTTTCACCTCCGGCGAAGGCAATCCGGAGCGCCTTGCCCTTTTTTCCGGCAACGCCTTGGACAGGCGGCAATCTTCCGGCTCGCGACCCCGATCCCGTGTCGCTCGCCGCCAAGGACACGCGCGCGCAATGGACCGACCGCTGGTGCCATCGCTCGGTCTATTCCTGGCAGATCCGGACGGCGCTCGACGCGGCGCTGAGCGACCCCCATCAATCCTTCACCGTTCTGCCCTACGGCTGCTCGGGCGCGACGATCATGGACGGCGTCCTCTACGGCTACAACGGCGTCGAATGGAGCAAAGCGACCGACAAGGGCGTCATCGGCAGCCGCTCCGAGATCGGACTCGCGTATCAGGAAATCTGCCGGCCCGACGCCTTCCGCTCCTATTGCGCTTCGGGCGCGTCCTGGTGCGGACGGACCGACCCGCCGACTCCGCAGCAGGAGCAGGCGCCAGGCTTCTACGACGCCGCGGCGCCGGCGCTGCGCCGCGCCGTCATGCGCTGCGGGCCGAAGAACGTCTTCAAACGCTCCGCCGACGCGCTGCTGATCGACATCGGCATCAACGACGTCGGCTTCGCGGGCTGGGCGGCGGGCATTATTCTGCAGGACCCGATCCTGCGCTCCGCCGCTGGCGCGATGACGCCCTGTTTCGACGGGACCGCGCGTTGCGCGTCGACGCGGAGCCTCTTCGCGAGGCTCGACAGTCGCTATGGACTTCTGCGGACGGTTCTCGACCAGTACATGCTGCCGGATTTCGGCATCGACCCGTCGCATGTGATCGTCGCCGTCTATCCGCCCGCGCTGGAAAACGAGCGCGGCGTGTTCTGTCCTCAAGGCAACGCCGGACTGACAATCGCGACCTTTCCGTCCCGCTTCCCTTCGCAAGCGCCTGCGAGCGGCTCGGTGCGCGCCGACGGCGGGCGTGCTCGCCGAATACCCTGCGAGCGATCAGGTCGAAAGGGATGTCGAGCAGGCGCGGGTGAAACTGAACGAAAGCCTCGCCGCCTTCGCCCTGCGGCCTCCGGCGAAACTTCGACATCGTCAACGCCTATACGTCCGATTACGCCAGGCGTGGCGTCTGTGCGACGACCGACGCGCAAAGCCGTCCTCCGGCCGGCGAGGCCTGTTTCACGACGCAGGATCTTTTCAATCTGCATTGCGCGCCCGACGCCGAAGTCCATGCATGTGCCGCGAACCGGGCCGCTTTCGAGCGCCTGTCCTGGCGATCCCGCAGCCTTCCTGCCGTTTCCACCAGGACGGTTCGAGCCGTACCGGAGCCGCACGCGGCTCTTCCGCACGATGAACGACGTCTTTCTCGCCATCAACCAGAGGCCTCAGCATTACCTCGACCAAAGTCCCTTCGGCGTGCTGGACCTCTCGGGCCGCGCAACAGGCGGGGCCTTCCATCCGACGGCGGAAGGACACGCGATCATCGCCAACGAGGCGACAGCGGAACTTTGTCAGAGCCTCGGCTGTGGTCACTGAAGCGGACAGCGAGCGCCAAGCTCTCATTGGCCACGAGTTTTGATCACCATCAGGCAATGACCATTGCGCCGATCAGCGTCGGCCCTTCGCCGATCCAAGTCGCGATGGACTTCGCGCCTACGAGGTCACAAAAATCTTGGCCGCTGGGCACGCCGGCCGGCAGACGCGGAACAAGCAACCTGCTCCAGCCGGTTAATCCCCATCCTGCCCGCCTGCGCCCGAAAACCACATCAGCGTGGAGGAGGGGCTGTGGGGAGATCGCCGGTAGGAATTGCGAGCAAGCGACCGTCGGTAGGTGGGGTCGAGTGTATGCGGCGTTACCGGAACAGCCGGTCCTGTGCATCCTGCCCGTAACGCTTACGGCCGCTTTCTTGCCCTCTTCGCCTCTTCCGGGAAGGGCTGGAGCGAAATCGGCATTTTCAGACTGACACACGACCCGCCTCCGAGACCCGCTTGCCGGCCGCGGAGCCGGCGCATATAGGCTCGGGTCCGATGCCGGCCGACTCGCCCGTCTTTTCCCAGCGCCACCTGCTCGGCATCGAGCACCTGTCGCGCGAGGAGATCGTCGCGCTCCTCGACCTCGCCGACGAAGCGGTCGCCATCTCCCGCCAGGTCGAGAAGAAGCGCGCGACCTTGCGCGGGCGCACGCAGATCAACCTCTTCTTCGAGCCGTCGACCCGCACGCAGTCCTCGTTCGAGCTCGCCGGAAAGCGGCTCGGCGCGGACGTGATGAACATGGCCGTCTCCGCCTCGAGCGTCAAAAAAGGCGAGACGCTGATCGACACCGCAACGACGCTGAACGCGATGCGGCCGGACATTCTCGTCGTCCGCCACCACGCAGCGGGCGCCGTCTCGCTGCTCGCGCGAAAAGTCGACTGCTCGGTGATCAACGCCGGCGACGGCGCGCACGAGCATCCGACCCAGGCGCTGCTCGACGCCTTGACCATTCGCCGCAATCTCGGCCGCATCGAGGGCCTCACCGTCGCGATCTGCGGCGACATTTCGCACTCGCGCGTCGCGCGCTCGAACATTCTCCTGTTCGCCAAGCTCGGCGCCTACGTGCGCGTCGTCGGCCCTTCGACGCTCATGCCCGCCGGCGTCGAGCGGATGGGCGTCGAGGTCGCCCATGACATGCGCAATGGACTGAAGGACGCCGACATCGTGATGATGCTGCGCCTGCAGCGCGAGCGGATGAGCGGCGCCTTCGTGCCCTCCCTCGAGGAATATTTCCACTATTTCGGTCTCGACCAGGAGAAGCTTTCCTGGGCCAAGCCCGGAGCGCTGGTCATGCATCCGGGGCCGATGAACCGCGGCGTCGAGATCGACACGGCCGTCGCCGACGGGGCGCAATCGCTCGTCCGCGAACAGGTCGAGATGGGCGTCGCGGTCAGGATGGCGGTGCTCGAGGCGCTGGCGCGCAATCTGCCGAACGGGTGAGGCGTCATGGGGCGCTGCCAAGGCTGAAGCCGCCCGGTCAGGCCGCCCGGGCCTTCGCTTCGGCGCTCGCCCGGATCGCGGCGATGTTGGCGGCGTAGGCGGACGGCCCGCCCTTGAACACGTGCGACCCGGCGACCAAAACGCCGGCGCCGGCGCCGACGACGAGCGGCGCGGTCTCGGGCGCAATGCCCCCGTCGACCTCGATGCGGATGTCGCGGTCGCCGATCAGCCTCTTCACCCGCGCGATCTTGTCCAGCGTCGCCGGGATGAACGCCTGCCCGCCGAAGCCCGGGTTGACCGTCATGACGAGGACGAGGTCGAGCCGGTCGAGCACGTATTCGATCGCGCTCTCGGGCGTCGCCGGATTGAGCGCGACCCCGGCCTTCTTGCCGAGCTCGCGAATCGCGTGCAGCGAGCGGTCGAGGTGCCGGGTCGCCTCGGCGTGGACGGTGATGCGGTCGCAGCCCGCCTTGGCGAAGGCCTCGAGATAGGGGTCGCAAGGCTCGATCATCAGATGGCAGTCGAACACCTTGTCGCTATGGGGCCGGAGCGCCGCGACGACCGGCGGCCCGAAGGTAATGTTGGGCACGAAGTGCCCGTCCATCACGTCGAGGTGGATCCAGTCGGCGCCGGCCGCGGCGATGTCGCGCACTTCCTGGGCGAGCCTGGAAAAATCGGACGACAGGATCGACGGCGCGATCGCGACGGGCTGATGTGCGCTCATTTCGACTTTGCCTCTTTTCGACTTTGCTTCTCTTCGCCAGAACTCTCGCTGATTTCGCCGGCCCTTTTTCAGGCGATGCCGCGAACCAAGGGCCGCAGCGGGGCTTGACCCCGCGCGACGGCGAGGCCCTTGGCCAAGCGGCCCCGCGGTTGCTTCGACCCCGAGAGCATGGCCGCGCTCGGGTGGCCGGCGGTCCTGGAACCGAGCTGGCGGAAGCGCTTGATCTCCTCGATCGTCATGTCCGGATATCCGGTCAGATGCAAGAGCAAGCGGATGGCGTTGGCCATCGCGGCAAGGGCGTTCATGCTCGGGACCTTTCCTCGCGGTCAGGCGCGAAGCGCGCGCCGCCGGCGCTCGACCAGCTTGAGAATCATCGGCGTGAGGATCAGCTGCATTGCGATGTCCATCTTCCCGCCCGGGATCACGATCGAATTGGCGCGGCTCATGAAGCTGTTGTGGATCATCGACAGAAGGTAGGGGAAATCGATTCCGTGCGGGTCGCGAAAGCGGATGACCACCATCGATTCGTCAGGCGTCGGGATCCAGCGCGCGATGAACGGGTTCGAGGTGTCGACCGTCGGCACGCGCTGGAAATTGATGTCCGTCTGCGTGAACTGCGGGCAGATGTAATTGATGTAATCGGGCATGCGCCGGAGGATCGTATCGGTCACCGCTTCGGTGGTGTAGCCGCGCGAAGCCCGGTCGCGATGCAGTTTCTGGATCCATTCGAGATTGATGACCGGCACGACGCCGATCTTGAGATCGACGTATTGCGCGACATTGACCTTGTCGGTGACGATCGCGCCGTGCAAGCCTTCGTAAAAAAGAAGATCGGAGCCGGGTTCGAAGTTGCGCCAGGGGGTGAACGTTCCCGGCGGCGAGCCATGCAATTCCGCCTCGTCCGCGTCATGCACATAGGTCCGGGTGCGCCCGACGCCGGTCTCGGAATAGTCGCGGAACGTCGTCTCGAGCTCCTCGAACAGATTGGCCTCGACCCCGAAGTGGCTATAGTGGTGGTCGCCCCGCGCCGCGGCCTGCTTCATCTGCTCCCGCATTTCCAGGCGATTCCATTTATGGAAGGCGTCGCCCTCGATGTAGACCGAGTTGATTTTCTCGCGGCGAAAAATCTGCTCGAAGGTTTTCTTGACCGACGTCGTGCCGGCCCCGGAGGAGCCGGTGATCGCGATGATCGGGTACTTGATCGACATTTTCTGCGTTTCCAACGTTGAGGATTACCGGCGCAACAGGCCACGCTTGCCGAACAGGGGGGCCGGTTGCGAGGCGCTGCCTTCGCTGTAGTAGCGCGCAATCCGCTCGACCTTCTCTTTCGAGCCGAAGATCAGGGGCGTTCGCGCATGAATCGAGGCCGGCGCAAGGGTGAGGATGCGGTTGAAGCCGTCGATGGCGGCGCCGCCCGCCTGCTCGACGAGGAGCGCCACGGGATTGGCCTCGTAAAGCAGGCGCAGCCGTCCATGCTCGTAACCCTCGCGCGAATCCTCGGGGTAGAGATAGACGCCGCCGCGCGCCAGGATCCGGTAGACGTCCGCCACGGTCGAGGCGACCCAGCGCATGTTGAAGTTGCGTCCGCGCGGCCCCTCGTCGCCTTCGAGGCAATCCTCGATATAGGCGCGCACCGGCTCCGGCCAGTGGCGCGAGTTGGATGCGTTGATCGCAAACTCGTTGGAATTGCCAGGGATTTTGGCGCCGACGCTCGACATCCGGTAGGCGTTGGCGTCCGGATCGAGAGTGGCGACCGAAACGCCGGCGCCGGTCGTGAAGACGAGGGCGACGTGCGGCCCGTAGACGAAGAGGCCCGCCGCCCGTTGTTTCACGCCGGGTTGAAGGAAATGGACGTCCTCGAGATCGCCGGCGGGCGCGTCGAGGACCGAAAAGAAGGCGCCGATGGTGACGTTCGCGTCGATGTTCGAGGAGCCGTCGAGCGGATCGATCGCGACCAGAAGCGTGCCGTCGGCGTCGAGCGCGACCGGCGCGGCGCGCTCCTCGGACACGACGCCCCGCACCCCTGCGTCCTTGAGCCCGTTGACGAAGGCCTCGTCGGCGAACACGTCGAGCGCCTTCTGGGCGAGTCCGTCGGGGGCCGGACCTATCGCGGCGTCGAGCGCTCCGGCGAGCCGGCCGCGCCGGATGAGGTGCACGATCGGCAGCGACGCCCAGGCCAGCGCGCCGATAACTCTCGCCACGTCGGCGGGCGCATTCGCCTTCAAGAATGTTTCGAGGTCGTCGCCGGTCCTTGGCATGTGATTCAAATGCCCCTCCCTGCCCGCGCAGCGCCAAGCGGCGCGACGCAATGTTTAGCTTATACTAATGTTTGCATACAAAGGAAAACTGACTTAATTTTGGCTCCCCCTTAGAAAAAATTGAATGGCTCGCCATGCGCAATCTGTCGCTCCGCCATATCGAGACTCTGCAGGCGATCGCCGAGGCCGGCTCGCTCGTCCAGGCTGCCGCGGTGCTCAACATGACGCCGGCGGCGCTGACGGCGCGGGTCAAGGGTCTCGAGGAGGCGGTCGAGCTGAAACTGTTCGATCGGACGGCGACGGGGATGCGGCTGACCAAGGCAGGCGAAGCGGCGCTCGAAGCCGCCCGCGGCGTCGACCGGGCGGTCCGCGATTTCGCTGACGCCATGGCGGCGATCTCGACCGGAGAGGCCGGCCGGCTTTCCGTCGGCGCAGTGTCGACGGCGAAATATTTCGCTCCCAAGCTGATCGCGGCCTTCGTCAAGGCGCGGCCGAAGGTCGAACTGCGCTTTCTCATTGGCAATCGCGACGCGACCGTCGAATCCTTGCGCAGCGGCGAGGTGGAGATCGCCCTCTCCGGGCGACCCCCCCGGGACATGGCGGTGGAGACGTTTCCTCTGGGGCCCCACCCTTACGTCCTGGTCGCGCCGCCGGACCATCGCCTCGCCGGCAAACAAGGACTCTGCCGGGCCGATCTCGCCGGCGAGGCCTTTCTGTTCCGCGAGGTAGGCTCGGGCAGCCGGTCGCTGTTCGACGCCTTCATCGGCGAGACGACGATCAAGCGGGTGCAGCTCGGCATGGAGCTCGGCTCGAACGAGACGATCAAGCAGGCGGTGATGGCGGGCCTCGGCATCGCGCTGCTCTCAGCCCACACGATCGCGGCCGAGGTCCAGACGGGACGGTTGGTTTGCCTCGACGTCGAGGAGCTGCCGATCATCCGCCAGTGGTATGTCATCAACCGGACCGACCGCGCCCTCTCCCCCGCCGCCCGCGCCTTCCGCGACTTCGCGGTGGGGTGCGGAGCCGAGTTTCTACCTTCCATAGAAGGGCTCGGCACGCCCCCGACCGCTCAGATGTAGGATAAGGGCCGACGCGATCGGGAGATCACCGCAGTCGAACGAGGCTGCCGGTCCCGAGTCCGGAAGCGATCAAGGGCGGCTGGCGCAGGGCATTCATCTCAAGCGGACGGCAAGGCCGCTCAACTTTTATCGATCGCTCAGGTTCGCCGGGCGCATCGGCGATCGACGCGACATTCGAGGCTAAAGCCGCTTTCCCCGCTCATGGCGGCGTGGACCGAGCCCGGATGTTCACTCTGCTGCCGCCTGCGGCGCGCCGGCGCGTTTGCTTTGCGCCGCCAGCGCGGCGACCACCCGAAGGTCCTGCACGAAGCGCGCGTATGCGGCTTGCTTGTCCGCCTCGTCCGGCACGCGGAGAACCGAGGAAGGGTGCACGGTCACCAATACCCGAAGCCCGTTGGCGAGGGCGAGCGTGGCGCCGCGATTCCTGCCGATCGGCTCGGGCCTTCCCGCAAGGCTCTGAACGGCGGTCGAGCCCAGGGCCACGACGAGGCGCGGCTTCAGGATGTCGATCTCACCGAGCAGCCATCGCTTGCACACCTCGATCTCGCCCGCGTTCGGCTTCTTGTGCAATCTCCGCTTGCCGCGCGGCTCGAACTTGAAGTGCTTGACTGCGTTCGTGACGTAGACCCGCTTCCGGTCGATCCCCGCCTCTTCGAGCGCCTTGTCCAGGACGGCGCCCGCCGGGCCGACGAACGGATGCCCGGCCTGATCCTCGCGGTCGCCTGGCTGCTCGCCGACAAAGACGATGTCCGCTTCGGGCGGCCCTTCGCCAAACACGGTCTGTGTCGCGTTCGCCCACAAGGGGCAGGCGCGGCACCCGGCGGCCTCACGCCGCAGCGCCTCGATCTGAGCGGACTTGTCGCCTGTCATCTGCTTCCTGCCGCGGGCTCACGTTGTGAAAACAAGTCCACGAAGCTCGTTTCAGTTCCGCTCGCCGAGCCGGCGACAGGAACAATCTCCGCAGCGCCCCGTTGGCGGAGGAACGAAGGAGCCTCTCCATGCCCAAGATTCAGGACGCCCGAATCCTCATCATTTGCACCGACGGCGTCGAGCAACTCGAGCTCACGACGCCGCGCGACGAACTGCGCAAGAAGGGCGCTCGGGTCGAGGTGGCGACGCCGACCGGAAGGTCCATACGCGCCTGGAACTTCACCGACTGGGGCGCGACCCAGCCGGCGGACCTCAAGATTGCAGACGCCAAGCTCGACGATTACGACGCAATTGTCATCCCCGGCGGCGTCATCAATCCGGACAAGCTGCGGGTCGATCCCGAGGCGATGCGGATCGTCAAGGCCTTCATCGACAGCGACAAGCTTGTCGCCGCGGTATGTCACGGCCCCTGGCTTCTCGTGCAGGCCGACGCCGTCGAGGGTCGCCGGATGACGTCGTACAAGTCGATCCGCAAGGACGTCGAGAACGCCGGCGCGGATTGGGTCGACGAGCAGGCCGTGGTTGACGGAAGGTTTGTCACCAGCCGCAACCCCGACGATCTGCCCGCATTCGTCGCGGCGATCGCCGAGCAGGTCGAGAAGACGGGCGGACAGCGGCGGGCCGGCGAATAGCGATCACGGCTTGCGCGGCGGGGGAGACTCTTCGCGCTTGCCGGTCTTCTCCTCCGGGGGGGGACGACGCCGGCTCCGGAATATTCCTCGTGCTCCCTGGCGTAGGGCTGGCGTTGGTCGCGATCCGGCTCGTGCGGCTGCGGCGCATTGGCGTCCTTGCTCCGGCGTCTGCTGATTGCTCATGCGTCCTCTCCAATCTCTCTCGACGCGTCCTTGACCTTGCGCTCGCTCGACGCTTCCCTGACCTTGCGCTCGGCCGGGGGCGCGGCCGCCAAACGGGTGAAGCCCGGACGGCGGACAACCAAGTTTTCCCGGCGGCGTTGCGGCCTGTTTTTATCGACGCGTCAGCCGGAACCGTATTAACGCTCCCGCCCTTCGGCCGTCATGGCTTGCGCCCGAACAGTTGACGCAGCTTACCTTTTGCCGCCTCGAGGGTCCGCTTGCGCCGCGGAGGAAGGTTCCGGCCGGCGCGGTTGATATAGAGGTTGAGCATCGACATGGCCGAGCGAAACGGGGTCGACTTGCGGCGGCTGCTCGCCTGCGCGGAGCGCTTGAGCGAACGCGCGATCTCCATCGCGCTTCTTGTGAAGACCCCTTCCTCTAGATCGAGCGAGTCAGAGCGGGCGGTGACTTCCGCCGACCATTTCTTCTTCCGGCGGGCTCGGGGCGCGTCGTGAGCCATGAGCGCCGACTCCGTTCTCGGCGCATGCCAACGCCGTCCGACGACGGAATGTTCCAGTTCGGTCGCAAAACGGACGCTGCCGCGCCCCTCCGCCGAGAGGCTTGTGGTCAAAGTGCTTGCGGTTCAAAGCTGGTCGGAATCCCCTCCTGACAAGGGAACAGCGAGGGAATTGCCCTAGAGCAGATCCAGTTTGGTTGGAATCGTCATCGCGGGGCGCTATGGCGCTCGCAATGCGAACGGGGGGGTACGACTCAAAGCTTCTGCGCCTGCGGGGCTGGCGTCTCGCATTGCGCCAATTTCTTTCGCACGAAAGGGTGTCACACGAAAGCTTGACTCGAACATAAGAAGAACATACAATGTTCGAAGAAGCGGGTCACACACCCCTAGCATGCTGTTTGAAAGCTCATCGTCGCGCCGCCTGGATCCCCGCTCGCCTGAGCGTCGCGTCCGGGGCAAGACCTGCGAGCGGGCGGAAATGCCGTCGCAGGCTGAGCAGATCGAATGGGCGGACTCTGCAGGGAGGATCGGGCCGCGAGCGCGAGCTTGCAGGCGCGAATTTTTTCTGCTCGATAGGCTGCAAGCCTTTGATAAGGAAAGTAAAATTCCATCAAGGAGGCTTGGTCCTGCGCAGGCAGACGCGATGACGCGATAGAAATGGCGCCGCAAGCTCTTGGAAAGATTGATTTCGGCGATGGAAATGGCGCGATCGTCGTCGGCGGACGTCGAATAAAAGGACTACCGGATCGAAGCGACGAAGAGACAGGTTTTGGCGACGTCCCGATCGGCTGGATAGCACAGCGGGATCCGGCCAGCCGACGCGTCTAAGGGACGGCCGGATCCCCCTCGAATCCGCAGGCCGCGAGCGCCTCCCGCATGTGGGGCGGCGCCGGCGCCTCGACCTCGATCGGGGGCTTTCCCTTCGTAAGCGGCACGACCACTTTGCGCGCCAGCAGCTGGAGCGGGACGTCGGCCCGCTCGCCGTAGATCGCGTCGCCGAGGATCGGCCAGCCCTGGGCGGCGCAGTGGACGCGCAACTGATGCGTCCGACCCGTCCGCGGCTCGAGCTCGAGCCAGGCGATCGGCGCCTGACGGTACACGCCCAGGCCACGGACGCGCCAGAGCGTCAGCGCCGGCTGGCCCTTCGGGTCGACCCTCATCCACCAGCCGCGCGTGTCGTCGAGCCGGCCGAGAGCCAGATCGATCGAGCCGCTCTCAGCCGCGGGCGAGCCGGCGACGATCGCCCAATAGATTTTCGTGATTTTGCGTTGCTTGAACAGGAGCCCCAATTTCTCCAAAGCCTTGTGATGTCGTCCGAGAACGAGGCAGCCCGCGGTCTCGCGGTCGAGCCGATGCGCGAGCGCCGGCTTGCGCGGCAGGCCGAAGCGCAACGCGTCGAAGTCGTCCTCGAGGCTCGTTCCGCCCTTGGGCCCCCGGTGGACGGCCACGCCCGCCGGCTTGTCGAGGATGAGCATCAAACCGTCGCGATAGAGCAACCGCGCTCTTGTTTCTTCGGGCGTCATGGCGACATAGGTAGGTTGGGCGCCATTGTAGACGCGGCCGCCGAGCGCGTCAGCAGCGCTCCATGGGGCCTCCGGAAGGACGCCCGTCTTTCTGCGGGCTATGGAGCGCGGCTATAACCGGCGGCGAAAGGATGATGCGTTGAGTGAAGACGCCGAGAAAAAAACGAAATCCGGCCTGATGAGGCGATGGTTTGGCGGCGGGGCGGCCGCGCCCGCCGAGGCGGAGGCGCCGGCCGCGCCGGAGTCTCAGCCGGCGCCCGCCGCGGCGATAGCCGAGCCGGTTCCTACCCCGCCGTCCGAACCGACGCGGACTTGGTTTCAGCGGCTCAAGGCCGGCCTCACGCTTTCCTCGACCAGCATCGGTCGCGGCGTCACCGATATTTTCGCAAAGCGCAAGCTCGACGCGGACTCGCTCGACGACCTCGAGGACGTCCTCATCAAGGCCGACCTCGGCTTCGGCGCGGCGACCAGGATCCGTGAGGCGATCGGGCGAGGTCGCTACGAAAAGGGCATCACGCCCGACGCCGTGAAGACCGTCCTCGCCGCCGAGGTCGAGCTCAGTCTCACTCCCGTGGCGCACCCGCTCGAGATCGACCCAAGCAAGCGTCCGTTCGTCATCCTGGTCGTCGGCGTCAACGGCTCCGGCAAGACGACCACGATCGGCAAGCTAGCGGCCAAATACAGGATCGAGGGCAAAACGGTCGTGCTTGCCGCGGGCGACACGTTCCGCGCCGCGGCGATCGAGCAATTGCGCGTCTGGGCGCGCCGCACCTTCTCCGATCTCGTCGAGCGGGAGCAGGGCGCGGACGCGGCGGGCCTCGCATACGATGCGCTCGTTCGGGCGCGCGAGCTCGATGCCGACGTCGTGCTGATGGACACCGCCGGCCGGCTGCACAACCGGTCCGAGCTGATGGGCGAGCTCGAGAAGATCATCCGTGTGATGAAGAAGGTCGACCCGGAGGCGCCGCACGCCGTGCTGCTCGTGCTCGACGCGACCGTCGGCCAGAATGCGCTGAGCCAAGTGGAGATTTTCGGCCGCACCGCCGGCGTCACCGGCCTCGTGATGACGAAGCTCGACGGGACCGCGCGCGGCGGCATTCTCGTCGCCATCGCCGACAAATTCGGTCTGCCGGTGCATTTCATCGGGGTGGGCGAAGGGGTCGAAGATCTCGAGCCCTTCGCGGCGCGCGACTTCGCCGAGGCGATCGCCGGGCTGGAGGGCGCGGAGGCGCCGCAGTGATGGGCGTCAAGGCGGCCGGGACCTCAGAGCGCAAGGCGCTGAGCCCGATCGTCAAGCTGCTGCTGGAGCTGGGGCCGCTAGCGCTGTTCTTTGTCGCCAATTCGAGGCCGGCGCTCTTTCACGGACTTGTAGGCGGGCTGCTGCCGGCGGACTTTCCGTCCGATAAGGCCGGGATGCTGACGGCGACCGCCGTGTTGATGCTAGTCACGTCTGTGTCGCTGGTCATCTCCTTCGCGCTGACGCGACGCCTTCCGGTGATGCCAGTGGTCACCGCTGGAATGGTGCTGGTCTTTGGCGGGCTGACGTTGTGGCTGCAGAATAAGACTTTTATCGAAATCAAGCTGACCGTCATCTACTGCCTGCTCGGCGTCGCTCTCCTTGGCTCGATGATGTTCGGCAAAATGCTATTGCCCATCGTCTTCGACATGGCGATCCATCTCGACGCGCCCGGCTGGCGCCAATTGACCATTCGTTGGGGCTTGTTCTTCTTCGCGCTCGCCGGAGTGAACGAAGTTCTGCGACACTTGCTGACCTGGGACCAGTGGGTCGCTTTCAAGACCTTTGGCGTCTTCCCGATCACCGTCGCCTTCGCCGTGGCGCAAGCGCCGCTCATCATGCGTCACGAGACGAAAGAGGATGCATTCTCCGACGAAATGTGACACCTATCGGTCAAGGCGGCGCGCTCGAGACAATTCTTTCCAGAGGATCTGCTCCCGATGCAAAATGAGGGAGGTCGCGCCCCTTTTCCCCTTGCGGGAGAAGGTGGCCAGAAGGGCCGGACCCTGACCCCTCTCCTGCAAGAAAAGAGGGGAGTGCCGGGGGGACGGGGAGCATGAGCGCGCTGATCCTGGTCGTCGACGACGAGCCCGACGTCGCCGAGCTCTTCCGCCAGCAGTTCCGCAAGGAATTGCGCGCGTCGCGCTTCGCCATGGAATTCGCCCATTCCGCTAGGGAGGCCCTGGAGCGCGTCGGCGCAGCGGAGGCCGCCGGGCTCGTCCTCATCCTCTCCGACGTCAACATGCCCGGAATGAGCGGCATCGAATTGCTGCCGCGCGCGCGAGAAGCTCGGCCAGACGTGCCCGTCATCATGATCACCGCCTATGGCGACGCCGAGACCCGGCGAAGGGCGATCGAGGCGGAGCGGCCGGGCTCTTCACCAAGCCGATCGATTTCCCCGAGCTGCGCGGCGAGATCGGACGCAGGCTCGACGCCGGGACTGGTCCCTCATGACGGCGAAAATCCTCGTCGTCGACGACGAGCCCGATCTCGAAGACCTGGTGAGGCAGAAGTTTCGCCGTCAGATCAAGGACGGCTCGATCGTTTTCGGCTTCGCGCGTGACGGCGTCGAAGCCCTGACTCTTCTCGCCGAAAACGGCGATTTCGACATGGTCGTCTCCGACATCAACATGCCTCGAATGGACGGCCTCACCCTGCTCGCCAAGCTGCAAGAGGCGGCGACCAAGTTCTCGACCGTGATCGTTTCAGCCTACGGCGACATGACGAATATCCGCACGGCGATGAATAGGGGCGCGTTCGATTTCCTGACGAAGCCGATCGACTTCGCCGACTTCGAGGCGACGGTCCGCAAGACGATCGCGCATGTCACGGCCTTGCGCGACGCGCGCGCGTCAGGCGGCCGCGGAGCGGGCGCATGCCTCGCTGTCGCGCTATTTCTCGCCGAACCTCGCCCGCAGCCTGGCGGCGGACGCCAACGCCCTGGCTCCGGGCGGAGAACGACGCGAGATCGCGACGCTGTTCACCGACATCTCGGGATTCACGCCGCTGGTGGAATTGCTCGATCCGAGGCGACTCGCGAGCCTCCTCAGCGGCTACCTCGAAGGGATGACCGAAATCGTCTTCGCCCACGAGGGCACGGTGGCCAAGATCATCGGCGACGCGATCCATGTGCTGTTCGGCGCCCCCGGCGAGCAGCCGGACGCCGCAAGCCGGGCGGTCGCCTGCGCGCTCGCGCTGGACGCGTGGGCCGAAGACTACCGGCGCGAATGGAACGCGCGCGGCGTGCCGCTCGGCGCCACGCGCATCGGGGTCCATGCCGGCCCGGCGATCGTGGGCAATTTCGGCGGCGGGCGGCTTTTCGACTACACCGCCTACGGCGACACGATCAACGCCGCGGCGCGGCTCGAAGCGGTCAACAAGCAGCTCGGCACGCGCATCTGCGTCAGCGCGATCGCCGCCGAGAGGGCGGAGGGATTTTGCGGGCGCCCGGTCGGCGACCTCAGGTTGCGCGGCAGGAGCGAGCCGCTGCGCGCCTACGAGCCGTTCGCCCCGGACGAACACGGCAATGCGAAGGCGGTCGCGTATGCGGAAGCCTTCGCCAAGCTCGAGGCGCACGACCCGGGGGCGGTCGCGGCCTTTGCCGCGCTTTTGGGCGCGCAACCATCCGATCCGCTTACGCAATATCATCTCAAGCGACTCCTGAATGGGGCGTCGGGCACGGAGATCGTGACGCTGTAGGTCCAGTTGGCGCCGGCTGAGTTGAATCCCCCGATCCCGGCTAAAGCGCTCTGCGCACCGCCTCCCGCCACCCGGAATAAAGCCGCTCGCGCGCCGTCTCGTCCATTTGCGGCTCGAACAGGCGATCCCGGCGGCGCTTCTGCGCAAAGAACTCGGGACCGGGATAGACGCCCGCCCGCCAGCCGGCGGCGAAGGCGGCGCCCAGCGCCGTCGTTTCCAGGTCCTTCGGGCGATCGACCGGAATGGCGAGCGCGTCGGCGAGGAACTGCATGGTCCAGTCGCTGGCGGCCATGCCGCCGTCGACGCGAATGACCTCGATCGCTCCGCCGGCGTCGGACTTCATCGCCTCGACGAGGTCGCGCGTCTGATAGCCCACGCTCTCGAGCGCCGCCCGGGCGATTTCCTTGCGCGTCGCCCCGCGGGTGAGGCCGCAAATCAGGGCGCGCGCCTCGGAGCTCCAGTGCGGCGCCCCGAGACCGGCGAAGGCCGGAACGCAGTAGACCGCCTGCGCGGGGTCCGAAGCGGCCGCGAGCGCGCTCGCTTCGGCGGCCGTCGCGACGATCCCGAGGCCGTCGCGCAGCCATTGCACCGTCGCTCCGGCCGAGAAGATCGACCCCTCGAGCGCATAGGCGCGCTCGCCGTTCCACTGATAGGCGACCGTCGTCAGCAATCGGCTCCGCGACGACGTCGGCGTTTCACCGGTGTTGAGGAGCAAGAAGCCGCCGGTGCCGTAGGTCGCCTTGACCATGCCCGGCGCGACGCAGGCCTGGCCGATCAGCGCGCTCTGCTGATCGCCGACGAGCGCGCGGATCGGAATGTCCGCGCCGAACCATTCGGGCGCGCTCGAGCCGTAATCTGCGGCGGTGTCCCGGACCTCGGGCAGGATCGCCGCCGGCACATCGAACAGGCGCAGCATGTCGCCGTCCCATGCGCCCTTGCGAATGTCGTAGAGCAGGGTGCGGGAGGCGTTGGTCGCGTCGGTCGCATGGACTGTCCCATTCGTCAGACGCCAGAGCAGGAAGCAGTCGACGGTCCCGAAGGCGAGCTCGCCGCGTTCGGCCGCGGGGCGAGCCCCGGGAATGGCGTCGAGCAGCCAAGCGATTTTGGTCGCGGAAAAATAGGGGTCGAGCACCAGGCCCGTCCTCGCCGTCACCTGCGGCTCGCAACCGCTCGCTTTGAGCGCAGCGCATGATTCCGCCGTGCGCCTGTCCTGCCAGACGATCGCATTGGCGATCGGCCTGGCGGTCGACCGCTCCCAGATCAGCGTCGTCTCGCGCTGATTCGTGATGCCGATTCCAGCAACCCGGGCCGCTTCGCAAGCGCCGCGCCGCAACGCTTGGCGTGCGGTCGACAGCGCGCTTTCCCATAGCGACCGAGGGTCGTGCTCCACCCAACCGGGGCGAGGAAAGATTTGCGGGAATTCCTCTTGCGCGAAAGCGACCGGCGTCCCGGATGCGTCGAAAAGGACCGCTCTGGTCGAGGTGGTGCCTTGATCGATGACAAGGACGTATTCGGTCATGCTGCGCCGCTAGTCATATGCTCGGAAGAATCCGCTGGTAACAGCGGAAAGAGCGGATCGTGCGCTCCCGAGGCCGGTCCGACACGCTTTCCTTCCTCAAAACACGAGGGGTTCCGGAGCCAAAATATCGCAGAATTGGAATAGCGGATCGACTCGACGGAGCACCGGATTCTTGTGCGACGGCCGGACGCTCCGGCAGAGGCGGGAGCCGGGTTGGGAATAGAGCTTTGCCAACGTCTTGCGCGCAGCCAGTCACGCGGCGGGACGGTGCTCCGGCTTCGCTCCTGCGTGGAGAATTTCTTCGGCGAGGATTCTTGCGCGCGATGGGGGCACGAGATCGTCGATGAACAGAGAGGACAGCCCGTGCACGAGGCCCCAGGCGGCCATGCTCGCGGCGTTGTCCTCCTGCCGCCCGCCTTCGACGCCGCTGGCGATGCGCTGGACGCAGTCGAAAGCGGCCTTGGCCGCCTCATTGAGGGACGGATACTTCGCCCGTTCAACCAGGATCGGGCCGAACATCAGGCGGAACAACCCCCTTTTCTGCAACGCGAATTCGACATAGGCGAGTCCAAGCCCAATCAGCGGATCCGGGCCCTCCACGCCCGCCTCCAGCGCCGCGGTGAGCTCCCGGAATCCCTCGGCCGCCACAGAAGCAAGCAGATCCTCCTTGCTCGAGAAGTGGCGATAAGCCGCGGTCGCCGAAACGCCGACCCGACGCGCCGTTTCGCGGAGGCCGACGGCGTCCGGACCGGATTCGTCCAGAATTGCGCGCGCCGCAGCCCTCAGAGCGTTCGGCAGATTGCCGTGACGATAAGGACGTGGAGCGGTCGCCTCATCCATTGCCGCACTTGTCATGTCAGATCTCGCACCGCTTGTCTGAAGCCACCCACAGCAAACCTCATTTTACGCTGCGTGAGGGAACGATGTAAACCCTATTTCCAGTGGCCTACAAAGCCTTCCAATGACGTACGCGGAGAGGTGAATTGTCGTTTGCGTGGCGCCGGAACCGCAGCGGGATGCTAGTACAACGCGCCGGGCAACGAATTGTTTCGTGTTTGCGAACAAGTCTTCTCCCGGCAGGACAGGCGTACGCCGCACACCTCCCGAGCGGACTCTTGCAACCAGATCGGGTATCTTTTTGTTACGTCAGCCGGGCAGACCCCCGCGGCTGAGATTTCAGGAGTCCCGACCGTCAGATGAAGATCACCGTCAACGTCGATTGCACGCCCCTCGAGGCGCGCCAGTTCATGGGGCTGCCCGATGTCGAGCCCATGCAGAAGGCCGCGATGGCCGAGATCGAGAAGCGCATGTTGGCCGAGCTCGAGCGCTATTCTCCGGAATCTCTGTTCAAGGCCTGGCTGCCGATCGCCGGCATGAACGCTGAATGGCTCCAGGAATTCCTGAAGCGGGCCGCCTCCTGAGCCCGACGCGGCGCCATATTTCCGCGGCGGCGCCTTCCGCCCTGGCATGGGAAATCCTACATGACGCGCAGGCCGCGAGTGTGCGGCCAATCCATCGATCGGGTCGCTCGCTGTCGCTACGGGGCGGGGAGCGACGCGAACAGGGGTTTTTTTTATGAATCTCGAAAAATACACCGAACGGGCGCGCGGTTTCGTGCAGGCCGCGCAGTCGCTCGCGCTGCGCGAGGGCCATCAGCAGTTCACGCCCGAGCACCTTCTGAAGGTCCTGTTGGACGACGAGGAAGGCCTTTGCGCCGGGCTGATCGACAAGGCGGGCGGCAATTCCCGCGAGGCGTTGAGGCTGGTCGAGCTGGCGCTGGCGAAACTGCCGAAGGTGCAAGGTTCCGGCGCGGGCCAACTCTACCTCGCCCCGACGACGGCCCGCGTCTTCGACAACGCCGAAAAGATCGCGCAGAAGGCCGGCGACTTCTTCGTCACCGTCGAGCGCCTGCTGCTGGCGCTGGCGATGGAGAAGGGCGCCGAGGCGAGCAAGATCCTGGCCAACGCCGGCGTATCGCCCCAGACCCTGAACGCGGCCGTCAACGATCTGCGCAAGGGGCGCACGGCGGATTCGGCGAGCGCCGAAAACGCCTATGACGCGCTGAAGAAATACACCCGCGACCTCACCGAGGCGGCGCGGACGGGCAAGCTCGATCCGGTGATCGGCCGCGACGAGGAGATCCGCCGCACGATCCAGGTTCTGTCGCGCCGGACCAAGAACAACCCGGTCCTGATTGGCGAGCCGGGCGTCGGCAAGACGGCGATCGTCGAGGGGCTGGCGCTGCGGATCGTCAACGGCGACGTACCCGAGTTGATTCGCGACAAGAAGCTGCTCGCCCTCGACATGGGCGCGCTGATCGCCGGAGCCAAATACCGCGGCGAGTTCGAGGAGCGGCTGAAGGCCGTCCTGAACGAGGTGACCGCCGCCCAGGGCGGCGTCATCCTGTTCATCGACGAGATGCACACCCTCGTCGGCGCCGGGAAGGCCGAGGGCGCGATGGACGCCTCCAACCTGCTCAAGCCGGCCCTGGCGCGGGGCGAACTGCATTGCGTCGGCGCCACCACGCTCGACGAATACCGCAAGCACGTCGAGAAGGACGCCGCGCTGGCGCGGCGCTTCCAGCCGGTCTTCGTGTCTCAGCCGACGGTCGAGGACACCATCTCGATCCTGCGCGGCCTCAAGGAAAAATACGAGGTCCATCATGGCGTCCACATCACGGACCCGGCGATCATCGCCGCGGCGACGCTGTCGGACCGCTACATCGCCGACCGCTTCCTGCCCGACAAGGCGATCGACCTCATCGACGAGGCGGCGTCTCGCCAGCGCATGCAGGTCGATTCCAAGCCCGAGGAGCTCGACGAGCTCGACCGCCGCATCATGCAGCTCAAGATCGAGCAGGAGGCGTTGAAAAAGGAGACGGACGCCGCTTCCAAGGACCGGCTGAAGAAACTCGTGTCCGAACTCGCCGAACTGCAGGAGAAATCCGATTCCTTGACCGCGCGCTGGCGCGCCGAGAAGGACAAGATCGGCCTCGCGCAGAAGCTCAAGGAGGAGCTCGACACGGCGCGCAACGCGCTTGCCCAGGCCCAGCGCAAAGGCGATTTCGCCGAGGCCGGCAGGCTCGCCTACGGCGCCATCCCCGAGCTGGAGAAGAGGCTCGCCGAAGCCGAGAAGCACTCGGGCGACGGCGTGCTCGTGGACGAGGCGGTCACCGCCAATCACGTGGCCCAGGTCGTCTCGCGCTGGACGGGCGTGCCGGTCGACAAGATGCTGGAAGGCGAGCGCGAGAAACTCCTCAAGATGGAGTCGGAGATCATGCGGCGCGTCGTCGGCCAGAGGGAGGCCGTGACGGCGGTGTCGACGGCCGTGCGCCGCGCGCGGGCGGGCCTGCAGGACCCGAACCGGCCGATCGGCTCGTTCATGTTCCTGGGGCCCACCGGCGTCGGCAAGACCGAGCTGACCAAGGCCTTGGCGGCGTTCCTGTTCGACGACGAGAGCGCGATGGTGCGCATCGACATGTCGGAGTACATGGAGAAGCACTCGGTCGCCCGGCTGATCGGCGCGCCTCCCGGCTATGTCGGCTATGAGGAAGGCGGCGCGCTGACCGAAGCGGTCCGCCGGCGGCCGTACCAGGTCGTGCTGTTCGACGAGATCGAGAAGGCGCATCCGGACGTGTTCAACGTCCTGTTGCAGGTGCTCGACGACGGCCGACTCACCGACGGCCAGGGCCGGACGGTCGACTTCCGCAACGTCCTGATCGTGATGACCTCCAACCTGGGGTCCGAGTTCCTGGTCAACCTCGGCGAGGGCGAGGACACCAAGTCGGTCGAGAAGGAAGTGATGGCGGTGGTGCGGGCGCAATTCCGGCCCGAATTCCTCAACCGCGTCGACGAGATCATCCTGTTCCATCGGCTCAGGCGCGAGGACATGGGCGCGATCGTCGACATCCAGTTCCGCCGGCTTCAGCGCCTGCTCGACGACCGCAAGGTGACGCTGGCGCTCGACGCCAAGGGCCGCCAGTGGCTCGCCGACAAGGGCTACGACCCTTCCTACGGGGCGCGGCCGCTCAAGCGCGTGATCCAGAAATGGGTGCAGGACCCGCTCGCCCAGAGATTGCTCTCCGGCGAGATCGCCGACGGTTCGACCGTCCGGATCGGCGCCGCGCAGGGGAAGCTCACGATCAACGGCAGCCCGGTCGGCGAAGAAGCGGAGGAAGCCCCTGCCGCAAAGCCCCAGGTCGTGCCGTTTCCCAAATCGTGACGCCCCCTTCAGAAGGAGGCAGTCCTGTTCAGAAGGGAGCGGCCGCGGTCGTTCACGTTGCGCCCGCTCGTTCAATGTCGCCGGCCGGCCGCGACGGCTGCGTTGCAGCGCCGCTCTCAATAGAATCCGATCGGAAAATATTTGAGATAGAGCTCCGTATAGATCCCCTTCGAGAAGAGCCGGGCGAGGGCCCAGTTCAGCGCTTTCCGCAGCACGACGTCGTCGGTCCGCACCGCAATGCCGACGCCCTCCCCGAAGTAGCGGCTTTCGCAATAGGGGCCGCTGGCGAAGTGGCAGCAGTCGGCCGAAGGATCGCTGCTCAGCCATACCGCGAGAGTGAGGCCGTCGGCGAAGGCGACGTCGATTTCGCCCATGCGCAGAGCCGTCTCCAGCGCCGAGACGTCTGGATAGGCTTTCGGCTTCGCGCCTGGAAAAAAATCCTTGATGTAGGCTTCGTGCGCTGACTTGCCGACGACGCCGACCGTCCTACCTTTTAGCCCGCTTGCGGTCGCGGTGAATGGAGCCGCGCCCTTGCGAACGACGAAGCGGGCAGGGGTCTGATAATAGGGCTCGGAGAAGTCGATCCGGGCGCGGGTCTGATCCGTCGCGGCGATCGAAGCGACGACGGCGTCGCCCTTTCCCGCGACGAGTGCGTCGATCAAGGTGTCGAAGCGGCGCGCCTGGATCGTGCAGGCGATCTCCAGCTGCTCGCAGACCGCGCGGGCGATCTCGACGTTGAACCCGCTCAAGCTTCCATCCTTGAGCGCGAAGTCGAGCGGCGGATAGTCGTCGCTGGTCAGGAACCGGATCGCCCGGATGCCCGAGAGGTCCGGCTTGTCGAGACGCAACCCCGGATCGGCGAAGCTCGGAACCTCGACCCCGTCCATAGCGGCAGCCGCGATCCTTCCGCTGGGGAAGGCGAGCGCCAGGACCAGGGCCGCGCAAAAAAAGATTGTTCGGACCTCAAAGTTTACCATGACAGCACAGAGAAAATGGTGTCCAATGGAGGGACCGTTTGATCGCGCGCGCCAGGGGGGACGCAGCGCCATGGTTGACGTCTCAGAAGCGCCTGACGACCCGTTGACAATCGCGCCTCGTCGGTTTGAGCGGCCGCCCTCCGTCGGGGGCGGCCCGAGCAGGCCGTCGGGCCATCCGCTTCCGCTGGAGCTCGAATTTCTGACCCGGCATGGAGTCTCCGCTGAACAGTCTGTTGCGCGCGCTCGCCGCCGCGCCGTGGGGCGCCGAGCCGCTGGACGCCCTCCTCGGAGAAGGGATCGTCGCCGAAGAACACTATTATCATGCGCTGGCGCAACATTTGGGCTGCGCATATTTCGACGGAGAACAACCGTTCGCTAAACATTTCGACGCCGTGAAGGCCCTGATATCCGGCGTTGCTCCTCTCGCCTCACATCGCGGCGGACCGCGGGCCGTCATTGCGCCCCGCGCGCCATTGGTTCCGGGCCTCATCGATATGAGGGCCTCGGGACGGCTCGCTGCGGGGAGTTTCGCCGTCGCTTCGCCAAGCCGATTCGCCGCGCTTGTCCGGATGCGGCGCGGAGAGGCGATCCTCGAGGACGCGCTCCGCGGCCTTCCCGACCGCCTTTCGGCGAAACGCGCGATGAGCGCCGCTCAGATCGCCGCCGCAGGCCTTGTCGCAATCTGCGCCGCCGCGATCGGCGCCTGGGACTTCGATGCGCTGACCGGCGCAGCGTCAGCCTTGCTCTGGCTGCTGTTTTCGGCCTCGATCGTCCTGCGCTCGGCCGCCGCCGTCGCGCATGCGGACGACGTTCGGCCGAACACGCTCTCCGACGACGAGCTCCCAGTCTATACGGTGGTGGTCGCCGTCTACCGCGAGGCCAACGTCGTCGAGGATCTGGTCAGGGCGCTCGACGCACTCGACTATCCGAAGAGCAAGCTGGACATAAAGCTCGTCGCGGAGCGGCGGGACGACGAAACCGTGTCGCGCATTCTCGCGATGCGGTTGCCGGCGTGCTACGAGCTCGTCGTCGCGCCCCCAGGGAACCCCCCCACCAAGCCGCGCGCGCTCGACATCGCCTTGGCCACGGCGCGCGGCGAGCTCGTCGTCGTCTATGACGCGGAGGATGCGCCCTCGCCCGATCAGCTGCGGATCGCCGCGTCTCGTTTCGCGGCCGACCAGGGCCTCGATTGTCTCCAGGCCCGGCTCACCATCAGAAACGCCGACGAACTCGTGGCTGTCGAAGCTGTTCGCCGCGGAGTACGCCGTCCTGTTCGATCTGATCAACCCGGGCCTCTGCGCGCTCGGCCTGCCGATCGCGCTTGGCGGCAGCTCCAACCATTTCCGGCTCGCGAGCCTGACGAGGGTTGGCGGCTGGGACGCATGGAACGTCGCCGAGGACGCCGATCTCGGCGTCCGGCTGGCGCGCTTCGGCTACAGAGTTGGCGGCCTCGGCTCCGACACCTCGGAGGAAGCGCCTCACGAGCTCGGCAACTGGTTCCGTCAGCGCGTGCGCTGGCAGAAGGGCTGGATGCAGACCTCGATCGTCCACTCGCGCGAGCCCCTCGGCCTCGTTTCCGCCCTCGGCTTGCGTCAGACCCTTTCCGCGACGGTCCTGATCTCGGGCGCCGTGCTCAGCGCGCTGTTTTGGCCGGCTTTCGCCCTGGACGTGCTCGTGCGCGCGTTCGAGGCCGGGCAGGGCGTCGCCTCGGCATGGCGCGAGGCGGCGGACGTCTTCGTCTATATCCTCGCGCTGGCCGGGATCTGGTCGATGCTCGTCCCGGCGATCGTCGCCGCGAAATTGCGAGGGCTCAACCTCAACGCCGGAACGCTCGCGCTTTCGCCCGTTTATTATCTCCTTGTCTCCCTCGCCGCCTGGGTCGCGATCCTCGACCTGGTGCGGCGTCCGCATTTCTGGGCGAAAACCGAGCATGGCCGGACGCGTCGGCGGGCGCCGCGCCGGACGGAGTCGTTCTCGGCTCAGCCAAGTCCATGAACGCGGGACCAGCCTGCTTTGTCCGTGGAGTTGAGCAGCAGCATCGTTACCCGCAATTGGGGGATTATCGCGCAGCCGAAGCGCGGGACCCATCTCGACTGCCGGCCGCACTAACCCACTCCTCATCTTCATTAGCTTGGCTGGCGACCGCTCAGTTGGTGGCGGTTCACGGGGCTGAACCAGCGCGACCCTTGGTCGAGACCTCTGGCTCTGCTAGGGGCCTGAGCTAGCTCGCGTCGGCGTCGGCCGCCTGCCAGAAAGGAGGCCCGAGGAGGGCTGCGAAGGCGAGGCGGGAATACCGCTTGTCGGGGTCGAGGCCGCTTCCGCTAGAGAGCCAGGGCACTCAGTTTTGCAATCCGAATCCAATTTACCCGGAGCGCCGCACGGACCGAGACCCATAGAGAGCAATCCTGCGTGTTCGGTTGATCAGAATTCATCAATGACAAACAAACGCCCAGAGCGTGCAGATGACTTGCTGTCCTTTTTCGAGTTTACGTGAGATAGATTAGCCCGAGAGGGAAGCGCAGTAAGTATCCCCCGGCAAAGCCGGGGGCTTTAAGATTGGCGGGCCCCTCAAAGGGGCCCAGTCCCTAACCTTTGACGGCGTACGGGAATATACGCTCATTGCCAGACTCTTCATCACGCTTTCGGCACTGCTCCACCCCCAGTGAGGGATTGGGCCTTGTGCATAATCAAGGGGCGCGCTTCCAAGGGTCGGTTTTCTTCGTGACAGAGATCCGCGGGCGCGCAACCGCCGGAAATGTCAAACTTCTGCTGCCGCCCCGGCAAAGCCGGGGGATCTCCCATGATATTAGCAAGCGTATTTGCGTTTGCGTATGTTATCAGTTACTTTTATGTTTATGATATCACCTGGTTTCCGTTTTTTACATTAGCAGATCACTTATTGTTTGCTCTTATAGCATTCATGTTGCAGTTATAGTGTACTGTTATTTTTGTTGTTGTCAATTATTCTATTAAGTGTGATTAGCCAACGTAGTATGAATTTAATTCTACTCTTAAATTGTGTTTCGAGTGGCTCAGATGGTTTCCGATGGACATGGGTCGTTTTCTTATTCTGGCAGCAGCTTGTCTTGTAGTTGAAAATTGTTTCGCACCTGCGCCTATGCCTGGAGTAGTTGCTTGCGGAGTATGGTATTTTAGCTTGCGAGCGGGACCACGACGGCCTATATCCACTTTG
Source organism: uncultured Alphaproteobacteria bacterium (assembly GCA_963819255.1). Lineage (GTDB taxonomy): Bacteria > Pseudomonadota > Alphaproteobacteria > Rhizobiales > Beijerinckiaceae > Roseiarcus. Next base: position 8,276 of record CAWFVS010000030.1, on the reverse strand, counting down.
TTTACTGGGACATAAATTGGGTCGTTATCTGCCTTATGCTCGGATTTGCAACTGGATCTGTTTGGCATTTCTATCATTTAGTGTGGTGGCGCTACTTTCTATCGCCTTTGGCCACGGTGCAATACATTAATCTTAAGAATTATAATGTGCAAACTAAATTCTGGTGAGCCGGTGGGACACGTCGTATTTTCTGGCAGTAACGGCTATTAATATACGAGTTTGTCGAAGACAAACCAGATTGATTCGATTGAGCGATATTGAGGAAATTTGGGAGTGTCCATAGTTTCCGGGAAGTTCGACATTGTTTCCTCCGGGTTTTCGCCCTCATGAATTCCCTCATTTTCACGGGACTCGAAAAGGCCTGAATTTGGGAGTTTCCGCGTTGCCTGATGGAGGAATCAGCCGACGGGGGGTCGATGCGGGCGCCGAGGGAGCGATTTGGATTTGTTCATGAATTTCTGAACCGCGTGTTCATCGACGACTTGCACGCCAAGCGCGTGCTGTCTTTGGCCAATGCAACGCTCGGGGTGATGACCGGGGCGGCGCTCGGGCAGGCGCTCGCGCGGGCGCGCGGATTGTTCGCCAAGTCCGCGATCAAACAAGTCGACCGCTTGCTGAGCAACGCGGGGGTGGTCCCCTGGGACTTGTTCGCCTCGTGGGTTCGCGAGGTGGTGGGCGAGCGGCGCGAGATCGTCGTGGCGATGGACTGGACCGACTTCGACGCCGACAACCAGTCCACGCTCGCGCTGCACCTCGTCACCCGCCACGGACGGGCCACCCCGCTCCTCTGGCTGACCGTCGAGAAGGACGAATTGAAGAACCAGCGCAACGATTTCGAGGACCTGTGCCTGTCCCGGCTGAAGGCGCTCCTGCCCGAGGGCGTCGCCGTGACGATCCTGGCCGACCGCGGCTTCGGCGACGTCAAGCTGTTCGAATTCCTGGACAGCCTGGGATTCCGATACGTCATCCGCTTTCGCGGCGACATCCATGTCAGCGCCGCCGACGGCGAAACGCGGTTGGCCGCCGACTGGGTCGGCAAAGGCGGGCGGGCGCGCATGTTGCGCGACGCCGAAGTCACCGCCGCCCGCCAGAAGGTCGGCGCGGTCGTTTGCGTGAAAGCTGTGGGCATGAAGGAGGCTTGGCATCTGGCCGCCAGCGACGGCTCGCTTTCCGCACCCCGGATCATCAAGCTCTACTCCAAAAGGTGGACCATCGAGCCCAGCTTCCGCGACAGCAAGGACCTGCGTTTCGGAATGGGCATGAGCGCGCTGAGCATCGACGATCCGCAACGCCGCGACCGCCTCCTGCTCCTGAACGCCTTCGCCATCCTGCTGCTGACCATCCTCGGAGCCGCCGGCGAGAGCCTCGGCATGGATCGGCAACTGCGGACCAGCACCGCCAAACGCCGCGTCCATTCCCTCTTCCGGCAGGGCTGCCTGCTCTACGACCTCATCCCCAACATGCCAGACCAACGCCTGCGACCGCTCATCGAACGCTATCACGAACTCCTACGGCAAAATCGCACCTTCTCCGAGACCTTCGGCATCGCCTGAAAATGAGGGGATACATGAGGGGGAGCGTCCGGCCTTGCAACGGTGTGCGACTATATAATCTGGTATGCAAGAGATAAGGAAACATTAAAGTACAAACAGTTATACTTATCGAGAAGCTTCGGAGACGATGGAGCAGAAGCCTACACATGGCTCTTGGAGAAGAACGGAAAGCGGAGGCGGCTCAGTAAACAGGAAAGAGCAGGCGCAATCAGGCCAGACGTCTTAACGAACGGTATTATTGAGACAAAATTATCAACCCCAAATATATCGTCCATCATACACTTAAGGACGCTCGCATTCTCTTCGCTTATTTGCAGAAACACACTTCCTGTACGAGAGAGTAGCTCTCTGCACAAAGATAATCTGTCTCGTAGGAGCCTCTTGCAAAAAGATTGACGAATTTAGTCTAGTAAGACTGTAGTATTTATAGCTGTTGTGAACGGTTTCAGGTGTAACATTGAAATATTTTAGATTGCAGTTCAGGTGTGACGCTGTTATCGTACAAAGCGATTCGCTTCAGCCTTGGCTGTAGACATGACTGACGACCCTCTCGACGCGATAAAGGCGCGCTGGAGCCACATCCAGGGCTATTTGCAGGGCCATTTGTTCCCGTGGATGCGCGAGGACAACGATCCGATCACCGAAGCGTTGGGTCATCTCGTCACCACGCTCGACGTGATCGGCCTCGAAGCCTTCGTTCCCGAACCGCCCAGGGGACCGGGTCCGCCGCCCGAGGACCGTCGCGCCCTCGCCCGAGCTTTCGTGGCCAAGGCGGTCCTGGGCGTTCCCACCACCAGCGCCCTGATCGAGCGCCTCGCCGTCGACAAGTCGCTGCGTCGCATCCTCGGCTGGGAGCGACGCGCGCAAGTTCCTTCCGAGGCCACCTTTTCCCGGGCGTTCGCCGAATTCGCGCAGGGCGAGCTGCCGGACAAGATCCACGCGGCGCTGATCGAGCGGGCGCTCGGGGGACGCATCATCGGGGCGATCGCGCGCGACGCCACCGAGATCGAAGCGCGCGAGAAGCCGGTTGAGATGAAGGCCAACGACGGCAAAGACAATCCCCCGGCGCCCGATCATCCCCCGCCGCCGCGCAAGCGCGGACGTCCGCGCAAGGACGAACCGCGGCCGAAGCCGGAGCCGACGCGTCTCGAGCGGCAGGTCACGCAGAACCTCGGCCAGATGCTCGCCGACCTGCCCACCGCCTGCGACGTCGGCTGCAAGAAAAACAGCAAGGGCTACAAAGAGACCTGGACCGGGTACAAACTCCACATCGACGTGGCCTGCGGCCAAATCCCGGTCTCCTGCGTGCTGACCTCGGCCTCCGTCCACGACAGCCAGGTCGCCATTCCCTTGATGACCATGACGAGCGCCCGCGTTTCTTATCTTTACGATCTCATGGACTGAGCCTACGACGCCGCCGCGATCCACGACCAGAGCCGGGCGCTCGGCCACGCCCCCATTGTCGCCCGCAACTTTCGCGCCGACCACCAAGGCAAGGCCGAATGGGGCCGCGAGGTCGAGCGCCTCAAGCTCATCCACATGCCCGACTTCGACGACCGGATCTACGATTTCCGCACCATGGCCGAACGCGTCAACGCCCGGTTGAAAGACGAGTTCGGCGCCAGTATTCTGCGCGTCCGCGGCGCGCTCAAGGTCAAATGCCATCTCATGTTCGGCATCGTCGCGCTCGCCGTCGATCAGATCATCCGCGTCGTCGACTTGAGGCCCGCCCCTGCCTGACCAAGCCGCGCCTACCCGGCGCGGCACAAAAAAATCGCTTCGGTCAGCCTTTCTGCAAGAGGCTCTGAAGGACATGAACTCTTCCTCCGTCAGCAGTTTAGTCTTGACATCCCCGCCGTCGCCAATCCGGCCCAAATTGTCGGCGCCTTGTCCCGTCTCTTGGGTGAATGAGGGGGTGTCCTTTTTATAAAGCGAATTTTAGAATAGCGATTTGGAATACAAATCCCACCGAGCTGACCCTCCGCGGGCGCTTCAGCAGCCAGTCGACGAATTTTGATAGTCCATTAAACTGGTAGAATTACTCGAATTATCGGGGGCGATTATGAAGCGATTTGGCGTTGTTCTCGTGGCGGCGGTCGGCCTCGCCGGGTCCGCGCATGCGGCCGATCTGCCGACCGCGAAGCCCGCCGGGCGCGCCACCGCCGACCAACTGCTTTTCCAGCCTCTGGACCTGTTTCGACTTCATGCCCAGCGGATTGCCCCCGAGCTACGCTGGCCTCACTCTCTATGCGACGATCGACGTCGGCCTCGGCTATAGCTCCAACGGCGCGCCCGCCAGCGGCACGTACTCCAACAGCGTTTACAGTTTCGTCGGCAAGCAGAGCCACGGGCCCAAATGGCTGTGGACGCCGAACGGCATCAGCCAATCAGTGGTCGGGATCAACATGAAGGAGGCGATTCCGTGGCTCCCGGGCTGGTCGCTCGTCGGCGCGGTGGAAACCGGATTCAACCCCTATTCCGGCAACCTCGTCAACGGACCGCGCTCGCTCGTGCAGAATAACGGTCTGCCGCTCGTGCTTCAGAGCGCAAACAGCGACTCGAGCCGCGCCGGGCAGTTTGACAACTCGGTCGGCTACCTCGGCCTCAGCAACCCAGACTTTCGGAACGCTCACCGTCGGGCGGGTGACTTCGCTCACGCTCGACGGCGTCATCGCCTACGACCCGATGGCCGGCTCCTATGCGTTTTCCGCGCTCGGCTATTCCGGCTCCTACGCGGGCTTCGGCGATACGGAAACCAACCGCGCCAACACCGGCGTGAAGTACCGCGTGAACTACGAGAACTTCCACGGCGGGGGCCTCGTGCAGTGGGGCGGCTATGCCCAGGGCAACGGCACGACCGGCCTCTATCAGGGTGATATCGGCGCCGACAAATCTTGAAGCACTCACTTTGGCGGCCTCCTGTCGGTGGACCTCATCGGCAGTTATGCCCAGAACGCGGTCAGCCTCTCCAACTTCACCGGCACGTGCGCCACGCTCACCAAGGGCGCCTTCAAGGGCGAGACCGCCTGCACCAGCGGGATCCCGAACCTCTACGGTCCCGACGACCTCAAAGCGACGCTGTCCAATAACAGCGGCCTCATGCTGCTCGCCAAGTACAGATGGGGCCCGGTGACGCTCTCCGGCGGCTGGATGGCGTGGCAGCAGGCCAATCCGAGCGACGACTTCCTGAACGGCTTCAGACCCTTGGCGGCTATAGCGTTCCCGCGACCATCGTCACGACCGATAAGGCCATCGCAAAGCTCTTTCCGACGCATGGACCAACACCACCGCCTATAACAAGATCCGTGTTGTCAACGTCCCCTTCATAGGCGCAATATGCGATCAATTCCCAATTGGACGTGACCGGCGCCTTCTACTACGAAAACCAGAACAACTATAATTCCTCGGCCACACCCTGCGCCTCGTCCAAGACCAGTTTTGTCCAGTCAAGCGGGAATGTTCTGAACGTCATCCGCGAAAACAGCAACGCTTGCGCCGGCACACAGTACGCCCTTTCTGCCAGGATCGATTATCGGCCGTTCAAGCGCGTCGATCTCTACGCCGGCGTGATGTTCTCAAACGTCTATGGCGGACTCGCGAATGGCTTCCTGGCGACCCAGAACATCGCCCCGACCGCCGGCTTGCGCGTCAAGTTCTGACCGCGTCAATCCACCAGTCGTCGACTTGGCGCCGAACTGGTAACCATCGTCTTGGCGCTGGTTGGTCGAGTTGTGCAGCGCCGGCCGAGACCAGAAAGTATCCCCCGGCAAAGCCGGGGGCTTTAAGATTGGCGGGCCCCTCAAAGGGGCCCAGTCCCTAACCTTTGACGGCGTACGGGAATATACGCTCATTGCCACAGCTTTCATCTTTACGCTTTCGGCTTACTGCGTCTTCCACCCCCAGTGAGGGATTGGGCCTTGTGCATAATCAAAAGGCGCGCTTCCAAGGGTCGGTTTTCTTCGTGACAGATATCTGCGGGCGCGCAACCGCCGGAAATGTAACTTCTGCTGCCGCCCCGCAAAGCCGGGGGATCTCCCATGATATTCAGGCCCCTCGGTGACCGAACGGCTCCAGCAGGCGCGGTTAGTTGCCGCCGTTGTCAATGCAGCCGTATTTGAGGCACTTGTTCGTGTTACGGCTCAATCCGTCTGCTTCATGGGAGCAGGTCGGCGGATAGAGCGAGGGGAGTTGCCCGGGGAATGCGGCGAATATGGTCGCAAAGGCTTCTGCGCGCGACAACGACGGTCCGATGGTGGATCGCGCGATGGGTCGGGGTGGAATTTGCGGCGCCGGCGCGGTCGCGTTGGGCTGAATTACCTCCGTCTCAATAGCTATCTGGGTGTGACGATAGACGTGATGGAGATGGTGGATCGGCTTGGCGTCGTTCTCCGAGATGTGGCTGCTACCTGCTCGCTGCTACCAGTGACGCGAGGATCATAAAGATCGAGGTTCTCATGGTCACTACTCAGTGCCCGGCGCTATGCCGATCATCGAGTAGACTCTCACCAACGGCTGTTAATTCCTGCCCCTGCCGAACAAAACAAATTTCGCACGCCGGAAATAAGCGCCCGTCGCCTGAACGGAGCGCGGGACGTTTGGCGCTGACTCATCCGCGCGGGACCGCAGACCGACGGCGGCCATGACGCCGGTCAGCACGAACTCCTCGGGCAATCTACGGCGCGCACCCTGCGCACCTGGCTCGGGCAGCCATGGAGATTCTCGCTCCAGCGGGTCAGCAGCCTGTCGGACTTAGCTCGAACTTAGCGCTTTGCGCTTCGTATCGGCCTCGGATCATGCTACAGTAAGGCATTGATTTGTCTGGGTCTTCCGGGTTATCGGCGATGAGCAATTTCCGGATCGGTCGATCGCTTGACGAGGTTCTTGCTGCCGCCGTCGGTGGAGGATTGGCTGCCCGAGCGCCATTTGGCGAGGTTCGTGGTCGGAGGCGGTGGAAAGCCTCGACTTGCGGTCGATGACCGGCGGGTATCGCGGTTCGGGCTCGGCCTCTATCACCCTTCGATGCTGCTGGCGCTGCTGATCTATGCCCATGCGACGGGCGGGTTTTCGAGCCGTAAGCTGGAGCGGGCGACCTAACGATTTCGTGGCCTTTCGGTTCATCGCCGGCAACGATCATCCGGACCACGACACGATCGCGACGTTCCGCAAACGCTTCCTGAAGGAGATCGAGGCGCTGTTCGTGCGGGTGCTGATGCTGGCCAAGGAGATGGGCGTTTTACAGATGGGGACCGTGGCGCTCGACGGCGCCAAGATCCACGCCAACGCGAAGCCGCCACAGCGCCCCGTCCCACGAATACGCAGGCAAGCTGGAAGCGCAGCTGAAACAGGAGTTGCTGAGCTTCTCGCCAAGGCGGAGGCGGCGGACGCGGCCGACCTTCCCTACGGCCTGCTCGATTCGGAAGAGCTGGCGTTGCGCGAAGGCCGCCTGAAGAAACTGGCCGAGGCGCGAGCCAAGATCGAGGCGCGGTCCAAGGAGCGTTACGAGCGGGAAAAGGCGGAATACGAAGCTAGCTCGCCGCCCGCGAAGCCAAGATCGCCGAGATGGGCAATAAACCTGGCGGCAAGCCGCCGCAGCCGCCGACCGAAGGCCCCCAGCCAAAGGATTAGATCAATCTGACCGACGCGCCTCGCGCATCATGCCGACCGCGGTGGTGGCTGGCTTCGAGCAATGTTACAATGCGCAAGCGGTGGTGGCGGTGGGCAGCAATTTGGTCGTGGCTGGCTGGACGCTACGCACAGGCGCCGAACGACAAACAACAAGTCGAGCCGATGCTCGCCGAGCTCGGCGCGATGCAAAAGAACGTCGGCCCTTGCGCGACGCTGCTGGCGGACACAGGCTATTACAGCGCCGGCAACGTCGAGGCCTGCCAGAAGGTGGGTATCCAGCGACGCATCATTGCGTATGGACGCAGACCGGATCATCCGCCGTTGTCCGAACGTTTGGAAGCCAAGCCCAACCGCAGGAACCGGCCGCTGGAAAACCCGGTCCCAACCCGCCGATGGTGGTAGAGGCCAACGCCCGGCGGCTGAAGACGCCGAGGGGCGAAAGCTGATGCGCTTCGCAAACAGACGCCGGAGCCGGGTGTTTGGGATCATCAAATCGGTAATGGGGTTCCGACAGTTTTCCCTGCGCGGCCTCGACAACGTGCGCGGCGAGTGGAGTCTCGCGACGATGTCATGGCAGAACATAAGGAGACTATTCACTCTTGAAGACCGCCTGAACGGGCGGAAGAGCCTTGTCGCGCCGCCAAAACGCGGCGCTGACGGTCCTGCGAAGTGCATTCGAGGTCGAAGTTCGAATTCGCGAAGCGCCATATTCCGCCGTCCCGGCGCGTCAAAAATTGGCTCCCGCCTCTCCAACGAAAAACCCAGTCCGACAGGCTGCGAGGCTCTGGGTCGCCCGCTTCGGCGACCGAGTGCCTCGGGAGAGGGGCCCGTCACCTGTGGTCGATGCAGCCCCACCTCACGCAATCGTCGGGATTGCGGCACAGGCCGTCGGTCCGGTGAATGTTGTAAGGGTAGTGCTGATAGGGGTTCGGGCTCATGAACACTGGCGGGCAGCTTGGCTCGGGGGGAGCCGCAATGCGGCCCGCAGCGTCATGACCGGAATGCCTTGTTCTTGGGCGCGCGCCGCAACCGGAGCCGCCATCCAACCCGCCAACGCGGCCGAAAACGCCAGCATCAGTGATGATCTCATTGTTGCCT
>CAWFVS010000029.1:0-171295 GCA_963819255.1 uncultured Alphaproteobacteria bacterium | reverse complement strand
ACAACAAGAACACTTTTGGGAGATGCTCAAGAGACGCCCCCAAGAAGGGGCGGTTCCCGAAGACGACGTTTCGTCAATTGGCAAGCATGAAAGCCAAAAGTGTAAAAATGGTTGATGCAGCTCCAGATCAGAAATCGCATCCCACGGGAGCCTCGCGGTGGTTATTTCCATGAGCCGGGCTCAGGAGTATCGTGCTTATGCGACAGAGTGCACGCAGCTCGCGCGAAACGCGTTCAGCGCGCAGGACCGTCGCAATCTGTCGGAAATGGCGGCGGCTTGGCGTACGCTGGCGGACAAGGTGGAAAAACGCGACGGCGAAGCTCAGTCCATCACCTCACCGCCACCGCCTCAGCCTGAGGCTAAGCCAGCCCCGGGGCCGGCAGCTGCACAATCCGAGAAACTCGGGGTGCAGCATATGTCGCGCAAGAGCTCAACGGGATGGAAGCCCATTGTCCGCCGAGCGCATTCTAGCAGATCGACAAAGTCTCGGCCGGCGGAGTCTGATGCAGGATAACGCCGTCGTCATCTCCGTGACCCACGCCGCTCTCTCGTCGAGGATGCGCGTGCGATACGTTTCCGCTCGTTCCTATTCTCTCTGGCTATAATGAAGCGGCCTGATATGCAACCAATGATGGCCGGCTCTATCGATGGTCACCCAGGAATAGACCAATGCGTGTCTCGCTATGGCGTCCTCACGTGCGAGCTCACGATCATCCGTCTCTTTCGTCGCTGCAAAAATTTCCGTCCGCCGATTTAACCCATTTACTCATTTGTGCTCGCCGTTTGCCTGCTTGACTGCCAGCGACCGGGGAGCTGTCGGAAGATGGCGCCGTACCTTTCGTCTCATCTGCCCGCCTTGTGTTGTCCGCCGCGTTCGCTACTTTGGCCGCGCCTGAGCCGGTCGCCGCTTTGGTCTCGGCGGCGGCCTTGTTCTCGTTGCTCGCGTTCAAAGTATCAGCCTGTTTTTTCGCGAGTTCGACGCCGAAATCGGTCCGCCTTGCCTCCCCCTCTTGCGCCGCGAGGTTCCTTTAACGGTCGTGTCGACGCGGTGTTCCTCTGTTGCTTCGTCCTGTGGTCGAGCCTGTCCTTGGCCTCCGCCTCACTCAGCGCCTGCTCGACGCTTCTTTTCCACGCGGCCATTCTCGCATTTTCTGCCGCGCTTTCATTGATACCTCGCGCCGCCGGCCCATTTTCCGGCACCGAAGCCGGGGCCAGCCCGAGAGAGACATTTCATCCGTCGTGTACGCCCCCGGGTGAGCTCGGAATCGAGCGCGGCGACGGGAATCGCGAGGGCGAGCACGAAGACCACGACGCCCCGTTCGGACCGAACGAGCCTGCCAAGGCCCCTCGCCCCCAAGACGGCGGCGTAGACGACGATCAGCGCGCCGAGGCCCGCCCACCGCCGGACACTCTCCGTCCCGACGCTGGCCGCGCAGCGCCAGCTCGAAGGGCGCGATTTGTCCGCGCCGGAAACGACATTCTCACGCTCGTTCTCCGCCGTCTTCAACCGCGGGCGCCCGTCCTGTTCCGCCGCGGCGGACGGATCGGGCGGCGCAATCGCGGAGCCGACGGCCCTTCGGCAGCTTTTGCCGATGTGTGTTGATGGGCGGCCGAACGTGAAACCGGCCCGGGAGGCGCGCCCGTTCATCCCCTTCCGGCAGGGGACACGCGTCCAGTCGGTCACCGCCAAGCGCAGCAGCACGGCGACTGGTAACAAGCCATTCTGGCGGATGACCGTCAACGCCACCCGCTCACTCGGGAAGGGCTGCTGAAATCGATCGTGCGAAGGAAGGCGATCGACCACGCCAGCACGATCGCCGGTAGGCGATGACGATCGTCGCGTGTCGTGATCCGTCATTGCCATTACTCCGGCTGGCCGCTCCAGGCGACTATAGCGCAGCGCAGCCGGCCTCATCAGCATGTCGCCGCGGCAGGCGCTGTGACGTCGCTCACACTTCGGACTGCTTGCGGTGGCGGCTTCCTTCTCCTTACAGCGGGGAACGTGGCCGAAGGCCGGGGATGGGGGTGCGGAAGCCAGGTAGAGCCGGATGAAGCGGCCAGTGTCCCCGTCGCCGCCGTGTACCAGGAGCCGGCGATCTATCGGCACCTTTCGGTGCTGGAGAACATCTTTGCCGGCAATGAGATCACCACGCGGTTTGGCGCCATGCGGCGCGCCGCGATGGCGGCCGCCGCATGGCCCCCTTGGTCCCAGCGCCTCGACCTGCTTGCCGCGCTGCTCGGCCGCCGCATGGGGAGGCTCAGCGGCGCCTACCAGCGACTCGCGCTGATCGCCAAGGCGCTGGTGCTGGAGGGCGCGCGTCATCATCTTCGACGAGCCGACCTCGATCCTGTCGCAGACCGAGACGGCGCGGTTGTTCGTGATCATCAACCGGCTACGCGCCGATGGCCGCGACATCGCTACATCACGATCGGCTCGACGAGATCGGCCAGATCGCCGACCGCGTGACCGTCCTCACCGACGGGGACTCACCGGCGAAGCCCGGCGCGGTGAGTTCGACGAGGCGCGGCTTGTCGCGCTGATGGCCGGCAGCGCGCATCGCGACTATGCGGCGGCGCCGGCGCGGCGTCGGGCCGGCGCCGGCCCGCCGGAATTCGAGGTGCGGCAGGGCCAAGTATTCGGCGTCCCGTTCCAGTTGCTGTGCCTCTATTTGCCGATGTTGGCGGCGTTCAGCGCAGCACGGCACGCGGTTCGGCCCGAGCTTTATCTCGCGGGAAGCAGCACGCTCGCCGCCAGTCTCGCGGGGTTGCGCGTCAGGCGGCTGCGCGGCGCGACCTACGTGGTGTCCGGGCTCGTCTCCGGGATCGCGGGGATCGTCGATGCGGCATGGCTTGGCGCGGCGCGACCGGATGCGGGGGAAACGCCAACCTCATCAGCATTGCGATCGTGGTGCTCGGCGGCACCGGGATTTTCGGCGGAACCGGCTCGGTGATCGGCACGGCGCTCGCGACCGTGGTGATCGCGATCATCGACAATGGTCTGAGCTACAGCAACGTGAACCCGATCTATCAGGCCGGGGTGATCGGCGTGATCCTGCTCGCGACCATCCTCGCCGAGAACCTGGTAGCCTCGGCCCGCGCGCGCGCCGACACAGGCGGGCCGCCGAGGCGCCGCTCAACCGCGTGACCGACGTTTGCGGTGAATGGCAATACGCCTGGCGCCGCGGTCGCCTGAGCCATCGTCCGCCGCCGGCTCAGGCGACGCCCAGCCACACGCAGTGACGGATCGACCGCCCGCTCGGGGGGTGAACGATCCGTCCGGTGCGGACCTCGCATTCCGTCGGCTGCACGCCCCACGCCGCGGCCGCCATCGCCGCGGCGAGCGATTGCGCCAGGTTCGCGGCTTCTTGCGCCTGGCCCCAGGCGGAGGCTGGCCTGGCGGTGGGCGCGGTGTGATGCGCCTCGAGCCGAATGGCCGGCAGCACCCGCACCGGCTGGCCGCGCCCGTCCAGGTAGGCGAACCTGACGTCCGCGCCCGCTTCCGGCCGAAGCACGATCCAGGCGGCCAGCATGGCCGGCCAGGCGCCGGCCGCCGACGGCGCGGCGGCCGCCAGGGCGCCGACGGGAAATCCCGCGGCGACGAGAGCGCCCGCCCCGAGCGCAGCCGCCTCGAGCATGGCGCGGCGACTCAGAACAAGACCGGACATGGAATCCCCTCCAGCGTTCAGGAACGACCCGTCGAGGCCAGCGGTTTGGTGGGCATGGGCGTCAGGGGTAGACCTTGGCCAACGCAAGCGACGCCAGCAGTCCGTAGCTGCGCGCGCCCTGTTGCTTTGCGATGGCTATGGGCAAACCCTACCCAAGCATCGCTTCAAGAACCCAGGACCGACGCGTAACCCGCTTCCGCCCGCTCCTGAGCAAACCCAGAAAGCGGACATCTCACGTGCTACGATTTCGGACAACTTGAAAAGCTAACGACACTAGGTCGCCCGCCGTGTGCTAGTCTCGCAAACGGAGGAGCAATGGGCGAGACCCGCAAGCTCGCGGCGATCCTGGTCGCCGATGTCGTCGGGTACAGCCGGCTGGCTGGCGCCGACGAGGATAGAACCCTTGCGCGCCTTCGCGGCCTCCGTAGCGACCTCATCGATCCGGCCATCGCCGCGCATCACGGGCGCGTCGTCAAGCGCACCGGGGACGGCTCGATCATCGAGTTCAGGAGCGTCGTGGACGCCGTGCGCTGCGCGATCGAAGTGCAGACCGGCATGGTCGAGCGCAACGCGGGCCTGCCGGCCGAGCGGCGAATCGAGTTTCGCATCGGCATTCACCTTGGCGACGTTGTTGAGGAGGCCGACGGAGACCTCATGGGCGACGGCGTCAATATCGCCGCCCGGCTCGAAGGCATAGCCAAGCCGGGCGCGATCTGCTGTCCGAGCAAGCCTACTGGCAAGTCAAGGGACGGCTCGAGATGGCGGTCAGCGATCTCGGCCAAACCCGGCTCAAGAACATCGCCGAGCCGGTCCACGTCTATTCGCTCGAAGTCGGCCAGCCAGCGCGAGCCAAACCGGCGGCGGCGGTCGCGGCGACCAAAACCGAGAGCGCGCCGGCGCCGAAAGCGCGCGGTTGGCCGTCGCCCTGGCCTGCGCTCGCGGCTGCGCTTGCAATCGCGTTTCTCGCGGCTGGCGGCTACGCCTGGCGGGCGGGTTACGCCCCGCATTTCCCGGCCGCTTCCGTTGACGACAAGCTCGCCGACGCGCCGCGCCTTTCGATCGTCGTTCTGCCGTTCGAGATTTTGAGCGGCGACAAGGAGCAGGACTATTTCGCCGACGCGATCACCGACGACCTGACCACCGACCTCTCCCATCTGCCCGACAGCTTCGTCATCTCTCGCGGCACCGCCTTCACCTACAAGGGCAAGGCCCTCGACGCCAAACAGATCGGGCGCGAACTGGGTGTGCGCTATCTGCTCGAACGCAGCGTGCGGCGGGTGGGCGAGACGATCACCATCAACGCGCAGCTCATAGCGACCGCGACCGGCGCGCAGGTCTGGGCCGACCGGTTCGACGGCGAACAAAGCAAGCTCGGCGAATTGCAGGTCGAAATTGTCGCGCAGCTCGCCGCTTCGCTCGGGATCGAGCTCGTGAAGGCCGAAGCCTTGCGCGCGATGCGCGAGCGGCCGACCAATCCCGACGCGGTCGACCTCGCGATGCAAGCCGAAGTCAAAGGGTATACTGCCGACACCAAGGCGACTGAGAACGAAGTCGTGACCTTGGCCGAGCGCGCGGTTGCTCTTGACCCGCAGAATTTGCGCGCGCTGACGGTCCTGACGGAAGGTTTGCTCATTCGCGTGCTAGACCACTTGAGCGACGACCCCGCAGGCGACATTGCGCGCGCCGAGAAAGCGATCGACGCGGCCTTGGCCCTTCAGCCTGAGAATTCGTGGGTTCATGTCGACAAAAGGCTCGCTCTACGCCGAGAAGCATCAGTGGGGACCGGCGATCACGGAGGATGAAGCCGCGATCGCGTTGGACCCTAACAACGCCACACGCCCATGCAGACGCCGGTTATCGAAAGATGTATCTCGGCCGCGCGCGAGGAGGGTTTTGCGGGCGTCGAAACCGCGCTTCGGCTGAGTCCCCGCGATCCGGGGTGTGCCCTTTGTGGCAATTCATATGTGCGCCCTCCACAACCATCTCGCCCATTGGGAGCAGGCGATCCCATGGTGCGAGAAGTCGATCGCGAGCGCCCCTCACTTTTGTCTCGCGTTCGTCCACCTCGCCGCCGCCAACGCCTGGGCCGGGCACGAGAAGGAAGCGAAGGAGGCCGCCGCACAGTTGCAGGAAGTCTATCCCGGCTTCACCGTGCAGACCTGGGCGGGAGGAGAACATTGGAGCAACGATCCGACCTACAACGCGGAGCGGCAGCGCATCGTCGAGGGCCTGCGGAAGGCCGGCGTGCCGGAGGGCGAGGCCAAGTCGAACTGAGCCGGCCCAACCACTCGCCGAGCGAACGGCGATTGTATCAGAAGGGCGGCGAAGGCTATCTCGCGCTCGCAAAGGAATGACGGCTACGCCGCGGACTGCGGTCGTTCCTGAGGCGGCCCCTGTAGGGGCGCTATCCGTCCATTCCGCCCGTTTGGCCAACGGTCGCTTCCCGCCCTACCCAAAATTCAGAGGCACTACTCCCGCGTCTCCCGCGTGCGCGCGCTGGATTGCGGCTCGGTTGGATGATATCCTCAATGTATAATTTCAAATCTGCAAAAGTTGCTGCCGGTCATCGAAAGTTGACCGGGGGATTACCACGAAGCTCCAGTGGAAGCAGCGCGCGAAATCGAGGCGCTGCGCACCGGCGTCTATGAGATGTCTGCGTCGGGAGAAGCCGCCGCAATGGAGGGACTTGCACAGGCGGCGCGAGGGGACTTTGTCGAAGACGATCGGATCATCGAACTGTGGAAGCGCGCCGGGCTGTGAACGTTCGCGCCCCGCGCCGAAAACGACCTCGCAGAAATTGTCGACGATCTCACGAAGCGCTCGCGCGGCGCGGCAAGATACGTCGCGGCCAGCTGACGCGAGGCGTTTCAAGTGACCCGCCGCGATCCGCACCTTCTTCGCGTGGCGGAGCGGCGCCGCGAGCCAGGGCGGCAGTGGCGGGTTAGATTCACGAAGAGCATCGCATTGGCGAGACTTTGCGTACACGCTCTTATCGGCGCCCCGCATGGCATGGCGATTGCGACGGATCGTCGCAGCCCGACGACAGGAATCCGTCGCTGGCTCTGCGAAAAGCGCAAAATCGAGATTTCCAATCACAGTCTCCGTAAAATTTCGCTTCAATCGATTGCGGCAGGCCGCTAGTCTAAGGGAGCATGGAACGCAATCCGGAGGAGGCGCCGCCATGTCCGGTCTGACGGCCATCGCCGGCGCGCCTGTATCCTATGACCTGGCGGATGCTCGATTCGCCTCCTTGCCGGATGTGGCGCAAGGGTCGCCGGCCATGAGGCAAGATTGCTCCTCCAGGACCGACGACGTTTCCATAGAAATCAGGAAAAGCGGAACAGGATGGGAGAGACCATGACAAGCGAAAGCAAGTGCCCGGTCACGGGCGGGAGCCCCACATACAAGAACCGCGACTGGTGGCCGGACCAGTTGGACATTTCGGTTCTCCACCGGAATTCGCCCTTGTCCGATCCGATGGGCGGGGCGTTCGACTACGCCAAGGAATTCGAGAGCCTCGACCTCGATGCGGTGACCAAGGACCTTCGCGCCTTGATGACGGAGTCGCAGGAGTGGTGGCCGGCTGACTTCGGCCACTACGGGGGACTGATGATCCGCATGGCGTGGCACAGCGCCGGCACATACCGCATCACCGACGGCCGCGGCGGCGCCGGCGCGGGGCAGCAGCGCTTCGCGCCGCTCAACAGCTGGCCGGACAACGCCAACCTCGACAAGGCGCGGCGACTTCTGTGGCCGATCAAGCAGAAATACGGCCGGAAAATCTCCTGGGCCGACCTGATGGTTCTCGCGGGCAACGTCGCGCTCGAGTCGATGGGCTTCAAGACGTTCGGTTTCGGGGGCGGCCGGAAGGACGTGTGGGAGCCCGAAGAGCTCTACTGGGGCCCCGAGGGGACATGGCTCGGGGACGAACGTTACAGCGGCGAACGCCAGCTGCAAGAACCGCTCGGCGCGGTGCAGATGGGCCTCATCTACGTCAATCCGGAAGGCCCGAACGGCAAGCCTGATCCCGTCGCGGCGGCCGTCGACATCCGCGAAACGTTCCGCCGCATGGCGATGAACGACGAAGAGACGGTCGCGCTGATCGCCGGCGGCCACACATTCGGCAAGACTCACGGCGCCGGTGACCCATCCTTCGTGGGCCCGGCGCCGGAAGCCGGCGCTCTCGAGGATCAGGGTCTCGGCTGGAAGAGCAAGCACGGCGCGGGCGTCGGAGCCGACGCGATCACCGGCGGCCCGGAAGTCATCTGGTCGCAGGAGCCGACGAAGTGGAGCAACCACTTCTTCGACAACCTGTTCAAATACGAGTGGGAGCTGACGAAGAGCCCGGCGGGCGCATGGCAATGGCAGGCCAAGGGCGTCCAGCCGACGATTCCGGATCCCTTCGACAAGGCGAAGAAGCGCGTGCCGACCATGCTGACCACGGACCTGTCGCTGCGCTTCGACCCGGCTTACGAAAAAATCTCGCGGCGCTTCTACGAGCATCCCGATGAGTTCGCGGACGCATTCGCCCGCGCGTGGTTCAAGCTCACGCACCGCGACATGGGGCCGATCCATCGTTATCTCGGCCCGCTCGTCCCGAAGGAGACCCTGATCTGGCAGGACCCGATCCCGGCCGCGGATCATCCGCTGATCGACGACAAGGACATCGCCGCTCTGAAGGCGAAGATCCTCGCCTCTGGCCTCTCCGTGTCCGAGCTTGTCTCGACCGCCTGGGCGGCGGCTTCGACGTTCCGCGGCTCCGACAAGCGCGGCGGCGCCAACGGCGCGCGCATCCGCCTCGCGCCCCAGAAGGACTGGGAGGCGAACCAGCCGGCCGAGCTCGCGAAAGCGCTTCAGAAGCTTGAAGCCGTCCAGAAGGAGTTCAACGCCTGTGCGTCCGGCGGCAAGAAGGTTTCGCTCGCAGACCTGATCGTGCTCGGCGGCGGCGCGGCCATTGAGAAAGCCGCCAAGGACGCCGGCGTCGACGTGAAGGCGCCGTTCACGCCGGGCCGGATGGATGCGTTGGAGGAGCAAACCGACGTCGAATCCTTCGAGCCGCTCGAGCCGCGCGCCGACGGCTTCCGCAACTATGTGGGCGGCAAGCAGCAGTTCATGGCGCCTGAGGAGGCGTTGGTCGATCGGGCGCAACTGCTCACGCTGACCGGCCCGGAGATGACGGCGCTTGTCGGCGGATTGCGAGTGCTCGGCGCGAATGTCGGGAAGTCTACGCACGGCGTCTTCACCAAGCAGCCGGGCGCGCTCACCAACGACTTCTTCGTCAACCTGCTCGACATCGGCACGGAATGGCGGCCCGCCGCCGGTTCCGAAGGCGTGTACGAGGGGCGCGACCGGAAGACGGGCGAGCTCAAGTGGACCGGCACGCGGGTCGACTTGATCTTCGGTTCGCACTCGCTGCTGCGCGCCTTCGCGGAGGTTTACGCCTGCGCGGATTTAAAGGAGAAGTTCGTCAAGGACTTCGTGAAGGCGTGGACGAAGGTGATGAACGCGGATCGATTCGACCTGATCCGTCATCACGACGAGCCCGTCCGGATGGCGGCGGAGTAGCCGCACGGCGCGAAACTGTAGGGCCGGGTCGACGACCCGGCCCGGCGCGGTCCTCAACTGTTTGATGATTTGTGGCAGGTGTAAGGTGAAACCCTACATCGTGGCCTGATCCGGTCGCTCAGAGACAAGGTTTGGAGCGCTTCTTCGACCTCATCGATGACCACGAGGACAGGCGCGATGAAAAGGACGCTTCTGCGTCGGGGCTTGCCGCCCATGCATCCGGGCGAGCTTCTGCGCGAGGAAATTTTGCCGGCGCTCTGCAGGCCCAAGACTGAGATCGCCAGGCTGCCCAGGGTGTCGCGGCAGACGCTCTACGACATTCTCGATGAAAAGCAGCCGGTGACGCCGGCCATGGCGTTGCGGCTTGGCAAGCTGTGCGGAATCGGCCCCGACCTCTGGTTCAACCTGCAGATGCGCTACGATCTCCGGCAGGCCGAAGACGAGCTCGGAGACAAAATCGACGCCATTCCGACGTTGGCGGCCCCGTGAGTTCGGCGCATCATCCTGCGTTTTTTAGGCGATCACACGGCAATGAAATCCAAGTCGGCGGGCTGAGCGCCCCCTTTGCTCACCCCGGTCCACGCGCCTTCGCCGTTCGTCCGGTCGCCGCTGAGCGCGCGGAAAGCGTGAGACCCAAGGCGCGGAGGATGCGCATGACAGTATGGAATTCGGGATTGCCAGTTTCCCCGAGCGCCTTATAGAGGCTCTCGCGATTGAGGCCGGCGCTTTTGGCGATCTTGCTCATGCCGCGCGCACGCGCGACGAGGCCGAGCGCATCACGCACGAAATCCGCGTCGCCGGTTTCCAGCGCCGCTGTGACATATGCGGCCTGGCGTTCCGCGGTGTCGAGATAGTCGGCCGCGTCAAATCGCGTCGTCCTGGGCATCAAAAGATCTCCGCCAGCATGTAAGCCCGCTTGATATCCTGCCGCTGCGTGCGCTTGTCGCCTCCGCACAATAGAATTACGACGTGGGTCCCGCGATGCGAATAATAGACGCGGTAACCGGGTCCGTAATCGATGCGCATTTCCACCACCCCGGCCGACGCTTCTGGCGTCCCCGGGATTGCCTTGTTCGAGGCGGCGAATGCGGGCGACGATGCGCGCGAAGGCGTTCGCGTCCGCGAGGCGACGCAGCCGGGCCGAGAACTCCTCCGTCAGGCGCACCTCGACCATGTCGATTTGCAGCCTGTAGGCTACAAATCGTCAAGTCGCAGCGTGAGCCATGTGCGAGCTACACCTCCCTGTTTCTCCCTCAAGGAGAAGCCGGCGCGTCGTCATAATTTCCGTTGGCGAGCACGCTCCGGGCAGCTTCCACAATTGCGTGGCTATTCGGTGTTATCTTTCCAAATTCCAAGCGACCGGGAGGTTGGGATTTTTGGGGACCTCGGTCGCGCGCTTTTCCTGAATTTGCGCAAAACTCTGTGTGAGGGATCCATCACCGTCTTCGCCGTCGTTTTCTTTTCCGCCCTCAATCTCGCGATGATGATGGTAAACTTCTGGATCGCGCGCAGGATCGAGACGGCGGCGCGCCACGTCGAAGCGAGCGCCGCGGCCAACCTGAACGCGATCGGTCTGGTCAGGCAGGCTTCGGCGACGGTCGCAGCCGAGCCGAATCGGGGCTGAAGGCTTCAAGCCCACAGCCGGCGTCCGCTTGCGGCAATCGCCATCGGCCGTCGGTTCGCAGGTTATCAGAGCATGCCGGCTTGCAAGGGCGCCGGCAATTGTCGATCCTCCGACGCCGTTCGGCTCAACCACGGAGGAAACCTTGAGCAAGATTCTGGTCATCGGCGCCGCGGGGCTGCTCGGATCGCATGTCGTCAAGGCCCTCGGGGAGGAGAACTGCATCCGCGCCTCGCGCAGTTCTCCGGAACGCGTCGACATCTCGGATCCGAAATCGCTGAAGGCGCTGTTCGACCGCCTGGGAGAGCTCGACGGCATCGTCTGCACGGCCGGCGCGGCGCGTTTCAAGCCGTGGGACCAGTCGACCGACGAGGACTGGGCCTTCTGCCTCGCCAACAAGCTAATGGGGCAGGTCAACGTGGCGCGGTTCGGTGCGAGCAAGGTCCGCTCGGGCGGCGCGATCACGCTGACGACGGGCGTGCTCGCGCAGCATCCGATGCCAGGCGGGGCGATGATCACGACGGTCAACGCCGCGGTCGAAGCCTTCGTCCGCGCCGCCGCCGTCGAGCCCATCCCCGTGCGGGTCAACGCGGTCTCGCCGGGTTGGGTCGCCGAGACGCTGCAAGCGATGGGGCGCGATCCCGCTCCCGGAATCCCGGCTTCGGAAGTCGCGCAGGTCTTCGTGCGCCAGCTTCGCGAGGGCGCCGCAGGCTCGATCGCGCTCGCGGCGCGGGGATAGGCTGCGACATTGCCTCTCGCGCTGTTTGACCATCAACGCGGATCAGGGCCGCGGACTTTATCCCGTCCACCCCGTTCGAGGGCCGCTGGCGCGGACACGACGGGATCAAGAACCGCGGTCGACGCCCGCGCTGGCGAGATCTTCTCCAGCGCCAGATTGGTCGTGCGCGGCCCGAAAATCCCGATCGTCGCCATCACGATCGCCATGGCGGCGGCGATGAACACGAAGACCCCGGGCGCCCCAACCGGTCCAGCACGAAGGCGATGACGAAAGAAGAGAAGATGACCGAGAGCCGGCTCCAGGAATAGACAAAGCCGGAAGCGCGCGCCCGCACGCCGGTCGGGAACAGCTCCTGTTGATAGGCGTGGAAGCTGAAGGACATCACGTTGTTGGCGAGGGTCAGCCCGACGCCCATCGCGATGATCAGCGCGGCCTCGTGCGCCTGCCCGAAGACGAGGCCGAAAACGAGGATGAGGAAGGCCGCGCCGACGATGATCCATTTGCGCTCGAGCCTATCGCCGAGGGCAAGGCCGAGAAGCGGGCCGGCAAGGGCGGCGAGCGCGATGATCGTCGTGTAGCCGAGGCTGGTCGAGACGGTGATCCCCTGCCTGACCAGGAGCGAGGGGACCCAGTTGGAGAAGCCGTAGAAGCCGACCGTCTGGAAGACGTTGAAGACGCTCATGAGAATCACCCGGTCCCGCACGCCGGGAATCCAGAGATCGATGAAGCGGCTCGCCGGCGCGATCGGCTCGTCCGGGCCGGGCGGCGGCAGCGGCTTGCCGTATTCCGCCGCGACTTTGGCTTCGATGGCGGAAAGCGCCTGGTCCGCCTCGGCGAGCCGGCCGTGCTTAGCGAGCCAGCGCGGGCTTTCGGGCAGGCCCCGGCGGAGAAAGACGACGATTGGTG
This sequence comes from uncultured Alphaproteobacteria bacterium, assembly GCA_963819255.1. Taxonomy (GTDB): domain Bacteria; phylum Pseudomonadota; class Alphaproteobacteria; order Rhizobiales; family Beijerinckiaceae; genus Roseiarcus. Next base: position 158,799 of record CAWFVS010000029.1, on the reverse strand, counting down.
CGGCGAGCGCGCCGATCAGCACCACCCAGCGCCAGCCCTCGATCCCCAAGGGGGCGGAGGGCCGAGGAAATAAGCGAGCGCGGAAATGATCGGCACGCAGACGAAGCCGATCGTCTGGTTCAGCGCGAAGGCCCGTCCGCGCAGGCGCTTGGGAGCGAGCTCGCTCACATGGCGCCGATCGTCACCATCTCGAGGCCGAGCCCGACGCCCGAGACGAACCGCCAGGCGTTGAGGCCGAAGGCGTCGTGCTGGAGCGCGACCATGATGTTGGCGGCGGAGTACCAGAGGAGCGACCAGGTGAAGATCGCCCGCCGGCCGTAGACGTCGGCGAGGAAGCCGCAGAGAATCGTGCCGACGAAGAGCCCAGTGAACAGCGCCGCGATGAAGCTCGCGACGCCCGTCGTACCGAACAGCCCGGCGGTCCTGGCGGTGAGCACGCCGGACTTGACCAGGCTCGGCGCGACGTAAGCCGTGAAAAGGAGGTCGTAGAGCTCGAAAAACATGCCGAAGCCGAGCAGCACGAGAGTGGTCCAGATCGTGCGCGTGGCCGGCAACCGGTCGATGCGGGCCGAAATGCCGCCGGCGGTCAATGCGGCTGTTCCGCTGTCGTTCATGTTTCCTCCGCCTTGCTTCGCCAACGCGATTCTCGCTCGGAGCGACAAAGAAGCGTGACCTTCAGCGCTGGTCAATTGCAGCGCGACGAAGACACAGCGAGGCCGCCTATTGAGTGCTTGATAGCGCCTGTTCAACGGCTTCGACGAATTGGGTCGCGCCCTCGATCGCTTCAGTCGCCTCCTCGGCGCTGACGCCGGCATCCGCGCCGACGGCATAATCGGCTGCGACTTTCAGGTTGTAAGTTCGAGCAAGAAATGAGGTCAGTCTAGCGCCTGCCCCCCTCGTGGGCGTTGCGCGCCGCTGCTCCTTGGCCCGGTTCGGCTGTGGCAGGCTCCGATTGGCCTGCGAGAGGCTCTGTGGGCTCCCTGTCATGGCCGGCCGGAACCGCTGCGCCCCGTCAGGCGGGGGCGAGGCGAACATCCGCTTCAAATTCCAGGCCATGGTCACGGGCTCCACTCGCCGCGCACGTTTCGAGCCCGCGCAGCGAAAATTGACGGATCCGAGCGCGGATTTGATGATGCCGAACACCGGCTCCGGGGTCTGCTGCGCAGGGCGTAGAGCGCTCGGCCTTCAGGCGTCTTCAGCCGATGCGCCATCGCCTCGACGGGCGTCGGGTCTTTCGGCGCCTCGGGCGTCGCGGCGAAGCGCTCGCTCAGCGGTGGATGATGCGGCTGACGGCCCATCGCGATCACCGGCTCGACGCTGGCCTTCTCGCAAGCCTCCACGTTGCCCGCGCTGAAATAGCCGGTGTCGGCCAGCAGATGGTCGACCTTGCCCAAGGTCTCGGCAACGCGCCGATCTTCTCCAGCATCGGTCGACCTGATTCTTGTCGTTGGGCGCCTGGACCACGTCTGTCGCCACCACCAGAAGGCTGCCGCCGCCACCGCCGCTGCGCGTTGTAGCATGGTCGAAGCCGCCGCCGGCCACCGGCATGATGCGCGACTCCTCGTCGGTCAGGTTGACCTGATCGGTCGGCAGCGGCCCTTCGGTCGGCGGCGCCGGCGGTTTGCCTCTGGGCTTCTTGCCCATCTCGGCGGTCTTGGCCTCGCGCGCCGCCATCTTGGCCTCAGCTCCGCCATCTCGCGCGCATGCCGCTCCCTGGCCCGCGCCTCGATCTTCGCCTTCGCCTCAGCGATCTGCGCAGACGCTCCTCGCGCCGCGCCAGTCGTCGGGGATCGACATGCCGTCGGAACATCCGACTTGTCCGCCGCCTCGGCCTTGGCCATGAGATCGGCGACCTCGGCCTTCAGTTGCGCTTCGATCCGGCCCGCATACTCATAGGAAAGCGCGCTGTGCCGGCTGGCGTTGGCGTGGATTTCGTCCCGTCCAGTCCGATCGTGCCCATCTTCAACACGCCCATCTCGCGGCGAGCCGAAGAACCTCGACGAACAGCTTCTCGATATCCTTCAAGAACCGCCGCCGAAACGTCGCAATCGTGTCGTGATCGGATGATCGTTCGCCGCAATGAACCGAAACACCACCTCGTAGGTCGCCCGCTCGAGCTGCCGGCTGGAGAACACCCCCGTCGCGTAGCCGTAAACCAACAGGCCCAACAACATCCGGGGATGATACGAAGCCGAACCCGAACCGCGGTAAGCCCCGCTCATCCGGCCAAGGTCGAGACCGTCGATCACTTCGACGATGAACCGAGCCAGATGTCTCTCAGGCAACCACTCGTCCACCGAAGGCGGAAGCAGATAACCCGTCTGCCGATCAATCGTCCGGAAATTGTCCACGCGCCCCAGAACCGCAACAAAAGAGAATCAACATGCCAATTCTACAGCGCCAAACGGCGCCAGTCTCCCACAAACTGCCGTTAGTGCCCTTAGACAGTTAAGTCCGACACTCTAGGTTCTAATCCGGGATCGTTCTTTGCGAGGCGAGCAAACTCGCTGCGCACGCCGGAGTGAGTTTTCGCGACTTTATTCGTGCGCGCTAGAATGAACGCCTGCGCCGCGTGGTAGGCGGCGAGATAACCGGCCCGGCCAGCGGCTTCGAACAAGCATATGCGCGCGACCGCACGCGCTTCGTGGAGCGATTGGCGCGCCTTCTCGAGGTAGGCTTTCGCCAGTTCGTTCACAGGTCGCGCCCATCGCGCTCGAGCTCCCGCATCAGCGCGTCGTCGCGATCGACCCCCGCCCTGAATGGCAGCGCGTTGATGACGGCGCCGGTGTCGTAGAGAATATCGGTCCCGATCTCGGCTAGGCGGCCGCTTTCTTTCCAGAAGCTCTCGGGCTCTTTCAGGAAAACGGCGACGTCATAATCCGAGTCCGGCCGCGCGTCGCCGCGCGCGCGAGAGCCGAACAGGACCACCCGATCGATGCGTGCACCGTAGACCTTGTCCAGCGAGGCGCGCAGGCGGGCGAGAATTGGATCAGCGAGCACGTCCATACGCGAAGGATATCACAGAGGCGCTCGGAATTCGCCTACTCCGCGCACGTGCTTGAGCCTCGCGGGGGCGACGGCGACGACCGACATCGCGCAGAGCATGAGGAAGGGCGCCAGGAAGGGCGCCAGGAAGGGCGCCGCGCCGCCGCTTGCGGCGACATGGGAGTTTCGTCTTGCCGCGCTAGCCTTCGCGCTTTGGCAGGAAGCTCATGCGGAAATCGCCTTCGCCGCGCCCGATTTCAGCCCCTCTCGCCGATCTCGGCCGGTCGATCGCCGCGGTTCTCGCGCTGCTCATGCTCGTCCGCGCTGCGGCCGCCGCAGCCGAGGACGCGCCGCTGAGGGTCGCGGTCTATGATGTGCCACCTTACGGCCTAGTCGAGCCGGATGGTTCGATCGACGGCGCCAGCGTCGATCTCTGGCGCCGCGCCGCGGAGGCCATGGGGCGCGAGTACCGCTTCATCCCCGTCTCCAAGATGGAGGCGATCCTCGAGGGACTGGAGCGCAACGAATTCGACGCCGCGATCGGCGCCATCACCATCACGCCGGAGCGGCTGATGCGGGTCGATTTCTCCTATCCCGCCCATCGCTCGGGCGTCGCGGTCGCGGTCAGGAAGGACAGCGGGCCGGTCGCGGCCTTCCGCAATTACGGCGCGGTCGTCAGCGATCTGAGCCCGCTGATCGCGATCACCGCGGCGCTTCTTGTGGCGATGGGCGTGGCGATGTGGCTCATCGAAAAGCCGACGCGGGCGGCGAAGAGCGATTCCGCGGTCGCGTCCCTGCGCGACGGCGTCTATTGGGCGGTCGTCACCATGACGACGGTCGGCTATGGCGACAAGACGCCGAAGACCGCCGGCGGCCACGCGCTGGCGGTTCTTTGGATGCTGGTCAGCGTCGCGCTGATCTCGGTCCTGTCGACGACGCTGGTCTCGAAGATGACCGCCGACCGGGTCGAAGGCGCCTATCCGGTCGCCGACGCCGATCTCGCCGGCAAACGGCTCGCGGCCGTCGCCCATTCCTCGGGCGCTGAATATCTCGATGCGCGGCATTTGCGGTACGCCTCCTTCGACGATCTGCCCGCGGCGCTCGCCGCGCTCGAGTCCGGCCGGACGGACGCGGTCGTCAACAGCATCGGCGCGCTCCAGTATCTGATCGCGGCGCGCTTCAAGCGCACGATCGAGACGCCGCGCGGGGTCCTCGCCCCCGCCTACATGGCCTTCGCGCTCCCTCCCGGCAGCGCCCTCAAAAAACCGCTTGACCGCGCGCTGATCGAAATCACCGCGAGCCCGGAATGGCGGAAGGTTGAGGAGAGCTATTTCGGAAGGTAGCGCGCCTGCAGGCTCGATGGCTTGTGTGAATGCCGTAGCCGAAGACACGGAGAAGGCCGACCGGGCCGAGGCACTGGTCAGCCAGGGCGGCGCGATCAGCGTTCAGGTTTTAAACGAAGCGGCGAGCGTCATGCGCCGCAAGCTCAAGATGAGCTGGCGCGAGACGCGCGAGTTTTTGGCGCTGATCCGCGGCCTGCTCGACGTCGCGCCGGTCACGGTGGAGACGCATGAACTCGGCCACGAATTCGCCGAGCGCTACGGCCTCTCGATCTACGATTCGACGATTGCGGCGGCGGCGGCGCTGAACGGCGGCGCGCGGCGGTGGTCGCAGGACATGCATCACGGAAAGCGGATCGGGGAGGGGCTGCGAGTGGAGAACCCGTTTCGGTGACAGCGGACGCGATCGCGCTTGCGCCGCCGGAAGGCCGCTGTCAGTCTGGCCATAGTTCGGCGCGCTTTTGCGCGGGGCGGGCGATGGTCGACTTTTCAGATCGCAACGGGATCAGGCGCTGGCTGGACGGGATCGAGCCCGCGGAGCGACGGCGGGAAGCTGCGATCGCGCTGGCGGCGAGAGCGGTGTTGCGCGTCGCGGCCGCTGCTCGTTCAGCTGAAGGCCGGCAAAAGGCCGGCTGTCGTCCTGGCGGAGATCGTGCTGCCGTCTTTGCGCGCTACGGCGTTGCCGTGGGTTGCGGCCATTCCAGCGGTGTCCCGCCAACATAAGAAGTCCAGTCCATGTTGTAGTCATATCCAGCGGCAGGGCGGGCGACCAAACTGCCGGAAGCCTGGAAGTAAAAGCCCTCTGGGGCCGGGAAGCCGGTTCGATCCGTCGAAGGGGGGCAAGCAACCTGACAGGCCGCGACGTAGACAAACCGGGAAGCCTCGAAAGACGTGCCCCGCGTGAAGCGGATGCGGGAACTTTGGGAGGCCGAGCCGCTCAGATCTCGGCGAAGGCCATGTCGGCATCGAAGAACTGGACCATGACGATGTTCGAACTCCCCAGGTCATAGAGGACGGCAGCCAGGCAGGAAGGTCAGCGAAAGCCCGGAACCGCTCGTGGGTCGCCTAGGCGCTCCCGCACAGCGAAGGCATCCCGTATAAGCCGCTAGCGGCGAAGTCGGGGCCCGCAGGCGAGGTCGATAAACACCCGCCAACCCGACCCGAGCGAGACCCCTGGCGGAGGAACCCAACCTCCATCGGTGCAACGACTTCGCGCTCGTCCCGCCACAGCGCCGCCGCCGTTCGCCAGCCGTGCGCGAAGATGACGCAAACCGAGCGGAAGCGGCGTATCCCGGGAGCAGGCTTAAGCCGACCAGCGCTTCGGAAGGCCCCATCTGACAAGCCAGCCTTCCAGCCGTACGAGAAACCGCCGTACGGAATGACGATCAAAACGTCCATCATCCTACCCCGTCCGCGCCTTCGCCCCTACCCCGCCTCGTGGGTCGCCGCGAAATATCCGCCCGCGGCGACGCTTCGCGCCGCCGGCCGGGCCGCCGACCCGCCGCCTTCGCCGCCTACTCCGCCGCCCTCCGCCGCCGCCTCCGCCGCCGCCGCCGAGGCCGCCGCACCGCCCGCTACGCCGCCTTCGCCGCCGCCGCCGCGGCTGCCGCCGCCGCCTCGCGCCGACGCCGCTTCCGCCCCCGCCGCCTACTCACGCCGCCGCCGCGCCGCCGACGCCGCCGCTTCATCGATTCCGGCCGGTCCGCCGCCGAGCTGGCCGGACTGCCCCTTTGGGCCGATGGCGCTCCGGACTGGGTGGCCGAGATTTGGCGGAGCCTGAGGCGCGCACTCCTGGCGACGAACGACGGCTGGGAGGTCTGGACCGAGTGGTACGAGGCGCGGCTCGCCGGCGACATGGCCCAACCACCGAACGAAGCGCTCGAAATCGCCCGCGCGACGATCGCGGACGAAATCTGGAAACAGGGTCCGACGGTCGTCAACGCCGAAATCAAGCGGTTGATCGAGGAGCACAAAGGACCGCCGCCCGAAACGGGTGAAGCGGACGCGAATGACGGTTCGCTTGAGGATCAATCAGGCTTCGACCCCATACTCGCCACGCGCGCTGTGCTGCGCGTGCTGCCTCTCCTAGCGACCGACGAAAGGATCGGTGATCGGGTCAAATCAAAGTTCGTCCTTTCCGTGTTTCACGCTTTGGCCGTCGCATGGACTCGAACCGTATTCCCTGACCTTGTTTCACCCGATCTGAGTCTGGCGGCAGCGCGCGATATAAGTCCGGTTGCTCCGACGACGCGATCCGCTGCACTTCACATAGGTCAAGCCGCCACACATGCCGCCAATTCAGCTGGTAGTCGAGATCGGGGCGCAGCAGCCAGTCATAAGCGGGCGGGGGATCTTCAGATACGACAGTCGCTTCAGGCGCTGACCAATCCAATCCTTTTTGAAGGTGTTGTGGCGCAGGCGACTACGCACGACACCGAAATTTGTTCCGGTTTTACGCCCAAACAAATTGGCGCGATCGCTCTATGGCCCGGGGGCGATACGCCCGGGGTATTTCTTCAGCAATGGCATAACTTAAGAGAAGCGCTTCGATTTGCGAACGAGGGCTGGGAGGTCTGGATCGATTGGTACGAAGCGCGCCTCGACGGCCGTCTTCGATCTCAAGAGGTGGAACTCGCCTACGTAAACTACATCCGCAACATCTCACAGACCGCGACTGCGTGGCAGGCAAATTCCGAGATCAAGCGCCTGATCGATCAAGCGGAACAGTCAGTCGAAGTGCTCATCCAAGGTGCTTCGGCAATCGGGCTTGCGGGCGATTTATCAGTACGAATAGACGAGCAAGAACCACCGCAGCCGGGCACACACGGGACCTCCACACCATGGCCTTCCATCGAATCCATCCCTGAGCAGGAGCGCACCGGCACTCGCTTCGGCATGGACGGTCAAGGCCGCATCGATGTCCTGCAAACCCCTCCGACGATCGACGAGTTGCAGCGCTTGCACTATGAGGAGATGCGGCATAAGGCCCAGGCGCTGTCCGACCTCGGCCAGATGCTCGGCGACCTCGCTCAGGACACCTTTCGCATTCTCGACGCATTGCGGGAAGGCATCGAGGACGTGTCGATCGACAAGCTCTGGTCGCGCGGCAATACGCTGCGCCGGCGCCACAACGCGCATGTGCGCACAGTCGACAATAATCTGGGGCCGGACCCTGCGCGCTTGCATGCGCTGGTCGCCGAAAAGCTCGGCGACTTCATCGATAGCTTCAATGTCTATGTAATCGGCGATCCTCGCGGTCTCGAACTGGACCGCATCCGACTCGGCCCGCAGGATCGCGAGGCCGCACGGAAGGTTGTCGCCCTCGCCGCGCCAATCGCGATCGCCGTAACCGAGGCCCAGTCCCCAGCGACGCTGGCCGCGCAAGGGACGCTGACAGAACAGGTCGGTGCCGCGATTGACGCGCCGGACGACATCAACGGGGACCAGGCGGCGGAACTCGCGCGCAAGACGACGGGGAATTTCGTCAGCGAATTATTGCGCCAAGCCTATGCGCCGATCCATAACTCGGCGTCGTCACGGGCGAAGCAAAGGTTGCGCTGAAGGAATATCGCGCCGGCATATATCGCGCTGCGGGAACCGCTACTTTCGCAGGATTTTCTGCCGGCGCATACCTTTATTGGCCGGCGATTGCGTCATTCGTTGTCCGCATCGCGGATGCGCTAAGGGCCTTCGTTACCGCGGCCTATCAAAATCCCAAACTCGTCGAGATCATCGATTGGATCGTAAAGGCCGCAGGCCACGGATAGCGCCGCTAGTCGCCCAGTCGCGAGCTCGGAGCTCTACTCCCTCACATGCCTCAACGCCGCAGCCGCCGCGAAAGGCGCGGCGGCGATGGCGAAGAGGCGACATGGCGCAGAGCATGAGGAAGGGCGTCAGGAAGGGCGCCGCGCCGCCGCTCGCGGCGGAGGCGGCTGAGACGCCGAAGATCAGCACGGGGATGGTCAGCGGCAGGACCAGCACCGCCATCAGCAGGCCGCCGCGCCTCAAGGACACGGTCAGCGCCGCCCCGATCGCCCCGATCATGGTCAGCGCCGGCGTGCCGGCGGCGAGCGTCGCCGCGACCAGGGCGAGCGGCTTCGGCGCCATCGCCAGCATCAGGCCGAACAGCGGGGAGACGACGATGAGCGGCAGCGCGCTCGTCGCCCAGTGCGCCGCGCATTTGACCAGAACCACGAGCTCGAGCGGCAGCGAGCCGTTGATCAGCACGTCGAGCGAGCCGTCGTCCTGATCGGCCTGGAAGAGGCGGTCGAGCCCGAGCAGAGTCGCAAGCAGCGCCGCGATCCACAGGATCGCCGGCCCGAGGCGGGCGAGCAGCCTGAGGTCGGGCCCGACCGCGAAGGGCACGATCGAAACGAGGATGAGAAAGAACACGGCGCCGACGGCCGCCCCGCCGCCGATCCGACGCGCGATGCGCCATTCGCGGACAAAGAGAGCGAGGGCGGCGGTCATGGAAACGCCCTTACCGCGCGCCCTCTCCCGCATGCGGCAGAGGGGGCGACTCCGCTTGCGGGAGAAGGGAGCGCGAAGCGCCGGATGAGGGCAAAAGCAACGGCTCACGCCGCGACCCCTTGCGCAGCCCCGAGCCTTAGCTGCTCCGCACGCGCGAGCCCGAGCGGCGCGTGAGTTGCCGCGACGACGACGCCGCCGTCGCTCAGGTAGTCCTGCATGATCGCCGCGAAGGCCGCCTGCGCGGCCGCATCGAGCGCGGTCGTCGGCTCGTCGAGCAGCCACAGCGGCCGGCGGGCGACGAGGAGACGCGCGAGCGCCACGCGTCGCTTCTGTCCGGCGGAGAGCGCGCGGGCGGGAAAGTCGATCGCATGCGATAGCCCGACCCGGGCGAGGGCCTCGCGGCAGGCTTCGCGCGAAGAATCCCCGCCGAGCGCGCCAGCCCAGAAGGCCAGGTTCTCGCCGGCGCTCAGCGCGCCCTTCAGCGCGTCCGCGTGACCGAGATAATGGGACTGTTCGCCGACGGTCCGTTCGGGGTCGCCGCCCTCGAGCGCGAAGCCCCCAGAAAGAAGCGGAAGAAAACCGCAGAGCGCGCGCAGAAGACTCGATTTTCCGGCGCCGTTCGGGCCCGTCACGATGATCGCCGAACCCTCGTCCGCCTCGAACGAGAGGCCGGCGAACAGGAGCCGTCCGCCGCGCTCCATCGCCAAGTCCCACGCGCGAAGACGCATTGAATCTCCCTGAAAACGCGCTCGCGCGGGCCCGGTTAGACCATAGTTTGTGTAGCCTGCGGTGGGGAATTTATCTATAAGCCGCCGATCCTTCATCTCCCCTTTTGGAGCGTCCGCATGGCGAGCCTGGACAGTTTCAAATGCCGCAAGACGCTGACGGTCGGGGCAAAAACCTATGAGATCTACTCGCTCAAGAGCGCCGAGAAAAACGGCCTCGCCGGAATTTCCCGGCTGCCGTTCTCGCTCAAGATCGTGCTCGAGAACCTCTTGCGCAACGAGGACGGACGCACCGTCAGGAGGGAGGACATCCAGGCGGTGGCGGCCTGGACGGAGAACCGCGGCGCAACGGAGCACGAAATCGCCTTCCGCCCCGCCCGCGTCCTCATGCAGGATTTCACCGGCGTGCCCGCCGTCGTCGACCTCGCCGCGATGCGCGACGCGATGGCCGCGCTGGGCGGCGATCCGAACAGGATCAATCCGCTCGTTCCGGTCGACCTCGTCATCGATCATTCGGTGGTTGTCGACCATTTCGGCACGCCGAGAGCCTTCGCGCAGAACGTGGCGCGCGAATACGAGCAGAACCAGGAGCGCTACCGCTTCCTGAAATGGGGCCAGCAGGCCTTTTCCAACTTCTCGGTGGTGCCGCCGGGCACCGGCATCTGCCATCAGGTCAATCTCGAATATCTCGCGCAGACGGTGTGGACGTCGAAGGAGAAGCGCGACGGCAGGACGGTCGAAGTCGCCTATCCCGACACGCTCGTCGGCACCGACAGCCACACCACCATGGTCAACGGCCTCGCCGTGCTCGGCTGGGGCGTCGGCGGGATCGAGGCGGAGGCGGCGATGCTCGGCCAGCCGCTGTCGATGCTGCTGCCCGAGGTGATCGGCTTCCGCCTGCACGGCGAATTGCGCGAGGGCGTCACCGCGACCGACCTCGTGCTGACCGTCACCGAGATGCTGCGCAAGAAGGGCGTCGTCGGCAAGTTCGTCGAATTCTACGGGCCGGGCCTCAACGCCATGACGGTCGCCGACCGCGCGACCCTCGCCAACATGGCCCCCGAATACGGCGCGACCTGCGGCCTCTTCCCCGTCGACGCGCAGACGCTCTCCTATCTGCACGCCTCCGGCCGCAAACCCTCGCGCCTCGCGCTGGTCGAGGCCTACGCCAAGACGCAGGGAACCTATCGCACGCGGCTGACGCCCGATCCGATCTTCACCGACACGCTCGAGCTCAATCTCGGCGAGGTCACGCCCTCGCTCGCCGGGCCCAAGCGGCCGCAGGACCGCGTCGTCCTCGCCGAGGCCAAGGCGGGCTTCGCCCAGGCGATGTCGACCGAGTTCAAGCAGGGCGACGCGCTCTCCGTCCGGCACAAGGTCGAGGGGACGAACTACGATCTCGGCGCCGGCGACGTCGTCATCGCCGCGATCACCTCCTGCACCAACACCTCGAACCCGAGCGTGATGGTCGCCGCGGGGCTCCTGGCCCGCAACGCGGTCGCCAGGGGCCTTACGGTCAAGCCGTGGGTGAAGACCTCGCTCGCGCCCGGCAGCCAGGTGGTGCAGGATTATCTCAAGGAGGCCGACCTCCAGCGGCCGCTCGACAGGCTCGGCTTCAACATCGTCGGCTTCGGCTGCACGACCTGCATCGGCAATTCCGGCCCGCTCGCGCCGGAAATCTCGGCGACGATCGCCAAGCACAATCTCGTCGCGGCGGCGGTGCTGTCGGGCAACCGCAACTTCGAGGGCCGGGTCAATCCCGACGTGAGGGCGAACTACCTCGCCTCGCCCCCGCTTGTCGTCGCCTATGCGCTGGCCGGCTCGATGCAGGTCGACCTCACCCGCGATCCGATCGGCAAGGACAAGCAGGGCAGGGAGGTCTACCTCGCCGACATCTGGCCGAAGTCGGACGAGGTGCAGGCGGTCGTCGAAGCGACCATCAGCGCGAAAATGTTCAAGACGAAATACGCGAGCGTGTTCGACGGCGACGCCAACTGGCGCAAGGTCAAGGCGCCGGCCGGCCTGACCTACGCCTGGGACGAGGACTCGACCTATGTCCGCAACCCGCCCTATTTCGAGGGGCTCGGCAAGACGCCCGCGCCGGTCGCCGACGTCGAGAACGCCCATGTCCTCGCGCTCTTCCTCGACTCGATCACCACCGACCACATCTCGCCGGCCGGCTCGATCAAAGCGGCGAGCCCGGCGGGCGCTTATCTCACCGAGCATCAGGTGAGACCCGCCGACTTCAACCAGTACGGCACGCGCCGCGGCAACCATCAGGTGATGATGCGCGGGACCTTCGCCAACATCCGCATCAAGAACCAGATGGTGAGGGACGAGGCCGGCAATGTGGTGGAGGGCGGCTACACGATCCATCAGCCCTCGGGCGAGCGCATGGCGATCTATGACGCGGCGATGCGATACCAGGCCGAGAAGGTCCCGCTGGTCGTGTTCGCCGGCCGCGAATACGGCACGGGCTCGTCGCGCGACTGGGCGGCGAAGGGCACGAAGTTGCTCGGTGTGCGCGCGGTCATCGCGCAGAGCTTCGAGCGGATCCACCGCTCGAACCTGGTCGGCATGGGCGTGCTTCCGCTCGTGTTCAAGGAGGGCTCGAGCTGGCAGACGCTGGGCCTGAAGGGCGACGAGACGGTGACGATCCGCGGCCTCGGCGACACCTTGAAGCCGCGCCAGACGCTGCACGCGGAGATCCGCCGGGCCGACGGCGAGACGGTCGGCGTTCCCTTGACCTGCCGCATCGACACGCTCGACGAGCTCGAATATTTCCGCAACGGCGGGATTCTGCCCTATATGCTGAGGCAGCTGGCGGCCTAGCCGGCCGCCTTCTCCGCCTGCCGGAAAAGGGCGCCGCGGCTTCCTTCCCCAGCTCCGCTGGGGAAGGTGGCGCGGAGCGCCGAATGGGGTATGGGCCGCTGCCTCCAACTCGCATTGCACAAACAGCAGCCGAACTGCCGATGAGACCTGTTTTCCACACCCATCCGGCCCTTTGGGCCACCTTGTTGCTTCGCGGAGCAGGGGTTGCCGGCCCGACTAGAGCGTCCCGAAAATTTTGCTGAGGAAGGTGTTTGTCCGCTCCCCCGGTTGGGTGGCGTTGGGGATCGGCGCGGGCGGCACCGGGGCCGAATCGTCGACCGGGGCCGGCGTCGGCCGGCCGACCGGCCGGGGCGCGGACGCCAAGGGCGAAGGCGGCGCGGCTGCGGCGACCGGCGATCGTCCGCCGCCGCGGCCGCTCGCAGGCGGAGTGGGGCCTTGGGCGGCGTCCAGGGGCGGCAGGAAGCGGGCGAGCGGATTCGCCGCCGCGGCCGCCCGCCAGCTCGAGCCCGGCAGCGCTGCGACCGGGACGCCCGCGTGCGCCTCCTTCATGAACCGGCTCCAGATCTCGACCGGGAGATTGCCGCCCGAGGCCTTCCGGGTCGGCGAATCGTCGTCGTTGCCGAGCCACACCGCGGCGACGAGACAGCTCGTGTAGCCGATGAACCAGGCGTCGCGGAAATCCTGGCTGGTGCCGGTCTTGCCGGCCGCCTGCCAGCCGGGCAGCTCGGCCTTGCGCGCGGTGCCGGTGAGGAGCGTCTCCTGCATCATCTCGTTCATCATCGCGACATATTGCGGCTCGATGACGCGGCCGAAGCTCGCGTTGCGGCGCGCGTAGAGGAGCTTGCCGTCAACCGTGCGCACCTTCGTGATCACATGCGGCTGCACGCCGATCCCGCCGTTGGCGAAGGCGGCGTAGGCGGAGGCCATTTCGAGCGGCGTCACCGCCGATGTGCCGAGCGAGATGGTGGCGTTCGCGTCCAGATCCGAGGTTATGCCCAGCCGGTGCGCCACCGCCGCGACCGTCTTCGGCCCGACCTCGAGGCCGAGCCTGACCGCGACCGTGTTCAGCGACAGAGAGAGCGCCTTGGTCAGGGTCACGGGGCCGAAATATTCGCGGCTGTAGTTCTCCGGGTTCCAGCCCTTGATCGAAATCGGCGCGTCCTCGCGGACCGTGTCGGGGGTCAACCCTTTCTCAAGCGCCGCCAGATAGACGAACGGCTTGAACGAGGAGCCCGGCTGGCGCTTTGCGGCGACGGCGCGGTTGAACTGGCTTTCGGCGTAGCTCCTGCCGCCGATCATCGCCCTGACCGCGCCCATCGGGTCGATCGCGACCAGCGCCCCTTCGTGGACCCCGAATTTCGTCCCCTTGGCGTTGAGCTCATCGGTCAGCGCCCGCTCCGCCTCGGCCTGCATCTTCGGGTCGATCGTGGTCGTCACCACGATGTCCTCGTCGATCGCGCCGACCGTGTCGTCGAGCGCGTCCATCACGTAGTCGGCGGCGTAGTTGATCGAGCCGGCCGACTTGTCGTGCTTGACCTGCGCCGGATTGGCGAGCGCCATCTCGGCCTGCGCCTGGGTGATGAGGCCCTGCTCGGCCATGGCGGCGATGACCTGCGCGGCGCGCTCGTTGGCCCCGGTGGGATTGCGGTTGGGCGCGAGCCGGGTCGGCGACTTCATCAGCCCGGCGAGCAGCGCCGCCTCCGACAGGGTGACGGTGCGGGCGCTCTTGCCGAAATATTTTTGCGCCGCCGCCTCGACCCCATAGGCGCCGGAGCCGAAATAGACGCGGTTGAGATAGAGCTCGAGGATCTGGTCCTTGGAATATCTGCGCTCGAGCCAGAGGGCGAGGATCGCCTCCTGGATCTTGCGCGAAATCGTCCGCTCCTGGGTGAGGAACAGGTTTTTGGCGAGCTGCTGGGTCAAGGTCGAGCCGCCCTCGACCGAGCCCCCGCCGCCCGCGTCGCGAATGAGCGCGCGCAAAACACCGACCGGATCGATGCCGGAGTGCGAGTAGAAGCGCCGGTCCTCGATCGCCACGAAGGCCTTCGGCAGATAGGGCGGAAGGTCGATCAGCCGGACCGCCGGACCGCCGTCATCGCCGCGGTTGGCGACGAGCGAGCCGTCGTCGGCAAGGATGGCGATGTTTGGCGGGCGCTTCGGCACCGCCAGCCGATCGATCGGCGGAAGCTGGCTCGCATTGTAGGCGACGAGCCCGGCGAGCGCGATGAGGCCCCATATGCCGAGCACGGTCGGCCAGTAGAGGAGGATGCGCAGGGTCGAGCGGGGCGGCCGGCGCCTGCCGTTCTTCGCGCTCCGCGCCGGCTTCGGCTTGCGCCGCGACGGGGGCCGGTCGGCGGGATCGGCGCGCAGATCGTGATCGGCGCCGCGCCCCTCGAAGCGCGGCTCGATCCGCGTCCGGTTTTTCCCGCCGCTTCGGCCGACCATGCCCATCCCGCTCGCAACGCACGGGGCCGGAAACCCAGTGGCCGAACGCGCCTTACGCTCCGGGAGAGCTAACGCCGCGCGATTTAAGGGCCGGTAAAATTTTCGCCAAAGTCGCCCCAATCGCCGCCCCGCGGGAAACCCGCGACGGATTTCGCCGCCCGGCCTTGCGCTCCCTTCAACGCCTTGGCAAATTCCGCGCCCCCGCCGCGGGCGCCCATGGCGCCCTGCGAGATCGAGATTCGGAATTTTGCGATGAAAGTCACCGTCGAGCGTTCTGTCCTGCTCAAGGCTCTGGGACACGTGCATCGCATCGTCGAGAAGCGCAACACCATTCCCATCCTCTCCAACGTGCTGATCGAGGCGGCCGACGGCCAGGTGGCGCTGAAGAGCACCGATCTCGACCTCGAGGCGACAGAGCGGGTCGGCGCCGACGTCGTCCAGGCCGGCGCGACGACCGTCGCCGCGCACGTTATCTACGACATCGTGCGCAAGCTCGCCGAAGGCGCGCAGGTCAGCCTAGAGATGGCGGGCGACACCGGGCAGCTTCTGCTGCGCTCCGGCCGGTCGCGCTTCTCTCTGCAGGCCCTGCCCGCCTCCGACTTCCCCGACCTGACGCTCGGCGAGTTCCCGCACAGTTTCACGCTGCCGGCCGCCGAGCTGAAGAGGCTGATCGACAACAGCCAGTTCGCCATCTCGACCGAGGAAACGCGCTACTATCTGAACGGCATTTTCCTGCATACCGCGGACGTCGGCGGCGCTTCGACAGGCTCAGCGACGATGCTGCGCGCGGTCGCGACCGACGGCCACCGCCTCGCCCGCGTCGAGACGCCGGCGCCGCAGGGGTCGGTCGGCATGCCGGGCGTCATCGCCCCGCGCAAGGCGGTCGGCGAGGTCCTGAAGCTGCTCGAGGATTCGGCCAAGGAGGTCAAGATCGAGATCTCGACCGCCAAGGCGCGCTTCCAGTTCGGCGACGTGGTGCTGACCACCAAGCTGATCGACGGCACGTTTCCCGACTACCAGCGCGTCATTCCGACCGGCAACGACAAGCGCCTCGTCGTCGACAAGGAGCCGTTCGAGAAGGCGGTCGATCGCGTCTCGACGCTTTCCTCCGAGCGTGGCCGGGCGATCAAGCTGTCGATCGCCGACGGCAAGATGACGCTCTCGGTCAACAATCCCGATTCGGGCTCGGCGAGCGAGGAGATCGAGGTCGACTACGATTCCGCGCCGATCGACATCGGCTTCAACGCCCGCTACCTCCTCGACATTCTCGGCCAGCTTGCGGGCGATACGGTCCTCATCAAGCTCGCCGATCCCGGCTCCCCAACCCTGATCCAGGACCGCGACGGGGCGAGCGCGCTCTATGTGCTGATGCCGCTGAGGGTGTGAGGTCGAGAGCCCGGGCATCGGGCTTAAGCGCCGACGGTTGGCAGCGGAAGGGCGAGCAGGGACGGTTTTCGCACCTTCTGCCGACAGGGCTCTCGCGCCCGTTATGAGCGAGCCGGTTTCGGGGCGCCGCGTGGATTGGCGACGGCGAAATCCTGCTTAATACGGTCGAGAACAAGGCGCTTCTGCTCGTCGTCGATCGGCATCGATGGCACAAGTCAGATAAGCTTTCTCTTGCTCACGACGCCGCGCCGCACGAGCGTAATAGCCGTGCGTCTTATGGAACCGCGAAAGCTCGCCAATCGTCGGTCGATAATTTCGGCGCGCTCGGATGGTTGCGCGGATACACGTCTGCTTCAGCCGAGCGAAAGGCGGCGACGTTGTCGTCATGGGCGCCTTCCCACGCAATGTAGCGGGGTAAGTGCTCAAGCGGGAGATGCGGGAGAGTTACCGGCGCCACCGGAGTTCCTGGACACGGGCGATGTCCGAGCGGGCGGCGTTTGCCCACTCAGCCGCCGTCAGCACTCCCAGGAATGTCGCAGGAACGGCCGAGAGCGGACTTCTTTGGACCCGATTTCTGCTGCATAGTGCAACCATACGACAGATTGTGCTGGCGGCGGCCATTTGACGTACGTCGATATTAGCACTGATGGTTCGCCAGGGAGCGCCTAGAATGAGGAAGGAAAGGTTTGTCCGGCAGGATAGCTGTATTGCACATGTTTTGCGCAATGAGATAAGTAAGCGTTTCTTTCCGGTTGCCGTCCTTGCATTTTGCACGGCGCTTGGCCTTTGCCTATCTAAGTCTGCTTCGGCTCAAGAATGTCTAAAGAAATCCTGGGCAGCTGTTCGAAAAAAAGCTGAGCGCAAGGTGGAAGGAGTTGCATCAAAAAGACAACCAGCCGCTGTTTTTGACCATCAATGGGGGGCCGGGCGACGAGCTGAAATTTGTCGGCAAGAAGCCCGATGGAAGCACTTGGATCAGCGGCGCCATGAGCATCTGTTCGTACGCGGAAAACAGATACCAGGTTAAACTCGACCGTATCGACCAGGCTCCTGCCCTTGTCGGCTCGAGCCTGACGGGGATGTCGACCACGATTGCGGCAGGCAGTTCACACCTGAAATTCGGAACGGGTCAACATTGCGGCAGTCCCGACCCGTGCATAGAATTCACCGCGCAATGATTTTCGCGGAATGATGGCGGCGGTTCAGCGTCTTTTGTGCGATCCGCGCCAGCCGGGCGCACGAAAGGTCGGACATGGTCACGGGCTGGATCTGAAGTCTGACCCCAAAATTCCGCCAGGATTCCTCGCTCGGGCTCAGACCGAAGGGCGCGTCACGGTCGTCCGTGACGATGCGCCGTGCCGTCCGCAAGCTTCTGCGCTACCATGCCGCCATGACGACGAAGGTAAGACGGCGGTTGACGACGCTCCTATGCGCCGATGTCGCGGGATATTCTCGTCTCATGGAGGCCGACGAAGCGGGCACGCTGGCGACGCTGCGCCGTTACCGGGCGGCTATGGCGACGCTGATAGAGCGCCACGATGGGCGCATCGTCAACACCTGGGGCGATGCGGTCATCGCCGAGTTCGCCAGCGTCGTGGAGGCCGTGCAATGCGCGGTCGAGACGCAGCAGGAGCTCTCCAGCTACAATGGCGGGCTGCCCGAACCACGACGGATGAGATTCCGTATCGGGATCCATCTGGGCGACGTGATGGTGGAGGGCGATGACGTCTATGGCGACGGCGTCAATATCGCCGCGCGACTGCAGGAATTGGCCGAACCGGGGGGAATCCTGATTTCCGGCCCGGTCTATGATCAGGTGCACAACAAGCTATCCATCGGGTTCGACTGCCTCGGCCAACAGCACTTGAAGAACGTCGTGAACCCGGTGACGGGCTATCGCATCCTTCAAGGCGTCGCCGTGACGCGGCCACTCGCATCGGGGCCCGATGTGAGGAGGGAGTCCGCTACGCCTCCAGCTCCCGCACATCGTGCGCAGGCCGGCCTCTCCCGCGCCTGGGAATGGTACCTGCGGCTGCCTCGGCTAACCGCCGCGATGATCGCCCTCGCAGTCTTCATGTTCCTGATCAACGCGTTCAGCGGCCTCGACCAAATCTGGTTTCAGTGGCCGGCCGCGCCGCTCCTGTTGATCGCTCTTCTGTGGGCCGTGATCCAGCGCAAACCGTCGTAGAAGGATGGAGAGTTGCACAAAGATGGTGGATAATCGGACTCGCGACCAACGTGTTGTCGCGTCCTATGCTCAACTCCCCCTCCTTCTCTCCCGCGCCGTGAGACCATCATGACGACCACCCTTCCCCGCGTCGCCTACGCCGACATGTTCGGCCCGACCAAGGGCGACCGCATCCGTCTCGCCGACACCGAGCTCGTCATCGAGGTCGAGCAGGATTTCACCACCTATGGCGAGGAGGTGAAGTTCGGCGGCGGCAAGGTGATCCGCGACGGCATGGGGCAGTCGCAGGCGACGCGCGCCCGCGGCGCGGTCGACACCGTCATCACCAACGCCGTTATCCTCGACCATTGGGGGATCGTGAAGGCCGACGTCGGGATCAAGGACGGGCTCATCTTTGGCGTCGGCAAGGCGGGCAACCCAGACATCCAGCCGAATGTGACCATCGTCGTCGGGCCGGGCACGGAAGTGATCGCGGGCGAAGGCAAGATCCTCACCGCCGGCGGCTTCGACACCCACATCCATTTCATCTGTCCGCAGCAGATCGAGGAGGCGCTGATGTCGGGCGTGACCTCGATGCTGGGCGGCGGCACCGGCCCCGCCACCGGCACGTTCGCCACCACCTGCACGCCCGGCCCGTGGCACATCGCAAGAATGATCGAGGCGGCCGACGCCTTTCCGATGAACCTCGGCTTCGCCGGCAAGGGCAACGCCTCGAAGCCCGCCGGCCTCGTCGAGCAGATCAAGGCGGGCGCCTGCGCGCTCAAGCTGCACGAGGACTGGGGCACGACCCCGGCCGCGATCGACTGCTGCCTCTCGGTCGCCGACGATCACGACGTCCAGGTGATGATCCACACCGACACGCTCGAACGAATTGGGCTTCGTCGAGGACACGATCAAGGCGTTCAAGAACCGCACCATCCACGCCTTCCACACCGAGGGCGCGGGCGGCGGCCACGCGCCCGACATCATGAAGGTGGCGGGCCTCGCCAACGTGCTGCCCTCGTCGACCAACCCGACCCGGCCCTACACGAAGAACACGCTCGACGAGCATCTCGACATGCTGATGGTCTGCCATCATCTCGATTCGACCATCCCCGAGGACATCGCCTTCGCCGAGAGCCGCATCCGCAAGGAAACCATCGCCGCCGAGGACATTTTGCACGATCTCGGCGCGCTCTCGATGATGTCGAGCGATTCGCAGGCGATGGGCCGCGTCGGCGAGGTCATCATCCGCACCTGGCAGACGGCCGACAAGATGAAGCGCCAGCGCGGCCCGCTCGCCCGGCGACGGGGCGCGCAACGACAATTTCCGCGCCAAGCGCTACGTGGCGAAATACACCATCAACCCCGCCATCGCGCATGGCGTGTCGAAGCACATCGGCTCGGTCGAGAAGGGCAAGCTCGCCGACCTCGTGCTTATGGACGCCCGCCTTCTTCGGCGTGAAGCCGGACCCCGTGATCAAGGGCGGCGCGATCGCCGCCGCGCAGATGGGCGACCCCAACGCCTCGATTCCGACCCCGCAGCCGATCCATTACCGCGCCGATGTTCGGCGCGTTCGGGCGCGCGCGGCTCGCCACGTCGCTCACCTTCGTCTCCGAGGCGGCGCTTGCAGGCGGCCTGGCGCGCAAGCTGAAGGTCGAGAAGCGCTTGGTCGCGGTCGAGAACACGCGCGGAAGACTGCGCAAGAAGAACATGGTCCACAACGGCGCGACGCCGAAGATCGAGATCGACCCCGAGACCTACGAGGTGACGGCCGACGGCGAGCTGCTCGTCTGCGAGCCGGCGGAGCCGCTGCCGATGGCGCAGCGGTATTTTTTGTTTTAGTCACCTTCTCTCGCTCGCGGGAGAACAGCCTCGGGCTTGACCGAGGCTGGCGCGAAATCGCCGGATAGCGGTTGAATGAGCTTCTGCGACCCGTTGTTATCCGTGCAGTGACGCTACATGCGCAGGATCGACTGGAGCCCTGAGAAAAACCGCGAGCTCAAATTGGACGCCACGAGACAGATATGTTTCGAGGACATTGTCGCGGCAATTGAAAGCGGCGGTCTTCTTGACGATATCGAGCACCCGAACCCAGAGAAGTATCCGGGCCAGCGCATCCTTGTGGTTCAGGCGAAGGGGCATGTCTATGCGGTTCCATACGTGGAGACTTCCGAGGGAATATTTCTCAAGACCGCCTTCCCAGAGTCGACGGTTGAGGTCATATTACCTACGGGATGAAAGTCATGACGAAGGCGCCTGAGATCGGCAAATTCCTCGACCAGGATGAGAAGGAGCTCTCAGAATCCCTGGAGAGGAGCGACGCTCGGTTCAGGAGCGGCCTGACGCCCAAGCGCCGGCGGGAGATCGAGTCCATGGCGCGCGCCGCCACGACCGACGTACGCGCCAGGATTTCATTGCGTGTTTCAAAGCGCGACCTCGAGCGCTTGAAGTCCCGCGCGTTGCAGGAGGGCGTGTCCTATCAGACGCTCATCAGCGCGCTCATTCATCGCTACGTCTCGGAATGAGCGGAAGCAGCACTGGCCCACTGAACGTAGTCGCATTATTGCGCGATCTGCCCCGAGCACGGGCTCGTTCGTGGCCAGGTCCACGGACGCGCCTATGCGATTGCCCCACGCGCTCCTGACGCATTGCTCCCTCTGCGGACTCCGCCGCCGCGCCGCGTGAGATGACGAAAGCGCCTGAGATCGGCAAGTATCTCAGTGTCGGGGAGAAGAACTCTCGCCGACTTGCCGAACGGCGAGCTTCTGGTCTAGGAGCCGGCGCAGAGGCTTCCGACGGGTAGCGCTATTCTTGTTATGACGCTTTCCTGTTCTCCCTGCCTGCGGGAGAAAGGTCGCGCGAGGCGGTCGGAGGGAGCGGCGGGAGCGGCGGCATGTTTTCAGGCTAACCCCTAGCCGAGGGGTTCCCGCCGTGACGTTGAGCGATGCGCGGAGTTTGAACCGGGTAGATAGCCTGATAAACTCGGCCAAAACGCGGGTTACGGTGACACGTTCTCAATCCCCAATTAATCGTCAGCATCAATCGTTTAGCGGGAATCGCCGCTCGACCTGAGGCTCCGCTATCCGCCGTACCTGACTACGCTCTCCTTCACCCGCCGGCGATCGTCGTGTGAACGGCGAGGATCTGTTCGGGCGAATCGCTGAACGGACCCGCGAATACGGCTTGCTTCGCGCCGTCCGGGCTCCACCGATGGATCGAGTTGCTCTCGCGCTCGCCAGTGTAGATATTCCCATCGGAATCCACCGCGATTCCGGACAGCTTCTTCAAGTTGTCGGAACGGTGGATCAAGGCCTTCGCCACGAAGTCGCCCTTCGTGACCCCGGAGACGTCATAGATATAAAGGCTGTAGTTTCCGGGGCTGCCGATGAAGAGCGTTCCCTTCGATCCGATCTCGGGCGCAAAGCAGAGCGCGACCGGCGCCCTGAGAGGGTGGTTATTCGACCCCGCAATGACGCCGATGAGTTTGCCGCGCGCATTGAACGCCGCGACGCGATCGGCGCCCTCGTCCGCCACATAGAGGTTATGGTCGCCGTCGAAGGCAAGGCCGCGCACCGAGTGCGTTTTTCCCGACTTTTCCGAACCGCCGGCCGGCGAGGCGGCGGGTAGAGCGGCTGGCGGACTGGCGTCGTCGTCCTTGAAGGTGAGGCCTCCGTCGGCGACCGGGACGGGCGTGAAGGAGGAGGCCCCCGGCTTGGCCGAAAACGCGGGAACGAAGGTTCCAGGATAGAAGGTTGCGCTCGGGTATTTCTTTTGCAGATGGCGAGCGTTCGGCATCGGCTTGCCGGAGGGCGCATTCTTCGGACCGTAGAAGGCTGTCACGACATTCGTGTCTTGACTGCTCACGAACAGATTTCCGTCCCCGTCGAATATGGGCTGATACGGGTGCGAAAGCCCCGGCGAAGCGTCGGGCGTCACGAAGCTCGCGAGGAACTTGAGGCTCGAAGCGCCTATGTCCGGCGCGCCGGTGAACTGCAGAATCAGCGGAAGCTTTTTTATAAGCCTGGGCGACGTACAAAGCGCCGTCCGGGCCGAAGGCCATGCCGCGCAGCTCGTGGTAGGGCGCCTTCGCCGGATCGAGGGCCGCTTTGGAAAGGAGCCTCCCGTCCGGAGACAGCGCGTAGAGATTCGTGATCGCCCCCGTCGTCAACTCTCCGGAGAACGAAACGTAAAAGCCATTGAGCGACATATTCCCTCCCTTGGCCAATTGTACGATAACCATTTGGTGTAAGAAGCCCGCTTTGTGGCGCGCGTTGCTCGGGGCGCTTTCGAAAATTCCTGCGATACGGCGAACCCGCCGCCTTTAGCGCAGTTTAGGCGAGAGAGACCACGAACAGTGTGGACCAAGCGACGACGGTCGCGACGAGAGCAATAAGCAACGGCCGTTCGTTCCGCTCGTCGATCACATGTGTATTCCACCAGCGATCATGTCTGAGTATGTCCGTCATAACTCTCTCCCGAACCTGCCTAGAGGAGCACGTTTCGTTGCGAAGCGCCGTGACCGCGGTCACACACGCCCGCGGGATGTAATTTGATGTTTTTTTTTGCTGGCGCAGTCAGGGCGCTGAGAGCCGCAACCCGCGGACCGGTTTACGTTACGCCGCTCGAATGGCACGGGAACTTCCGGCTGGCGTCCGTCGTCCTTCTGCTTACGACAATCCCGAATCTTTTAGCGCGTGGGTTGGGGAGTTTCCAGCAACCGTTTTCAATCCGGCCCATTATTTCGAGTGGGCACTACGGGGGACGCTTCACGCAATCCGCACAGATAGCTTACCCGGCCAACCTTTGCCGCATCTCCTCAACGGTCGCCGGCTCCCCACCCGCCTCTCGCACCAGACGCGCGGCCTCTTCGACCAGCGCGACATTCGTCATCCCGCACCCGAAGGGCGCGTCCTCGAGGCCGACGCGGATATGCCCGCCCGCGCCACCGCCTCTCCGATCAGCGGGCGTACGTCCACCCCGAGGCCTGCGATCATCCACGGCGCGCCGGGCGCGGCCTCGTCGAGCAGCGCACAATGCGCCGCGAGTGCCCAGGGTTTTGGCGGGAAGCCGAAGGCGAAGGTCTCCGAGAACATGAGGCGGTACACCGGCGTCTTGACGCCGATCATCGCCGCGAGCGCCGCGCCGGCGCGCGTGAAACCTGGCTCGTAGATCGCGTAAGCGGGGTGGAAGCCGAAGCGTTTGGCCTGCGCGAGCGCGTGCCTCAGATGCGCTTCCGGATTGAGGTAGGTCGGCGCGGGCGGCGCGTCCGCCTTCGGCGCAAGCGCGGTGAAATTGACGCTGCCGGGATCGACCACGGAGAACTCGAGAAGCCCGCGCTCCGCAAGCGCCTCGGTATGGGCAGAATTACGGTGACACATAACGAAATCCCCAATTTAGTCCTAGCAAGATCAAACAGTTAGTCTGCCTCTGCCTTCGCAATGGGGTTTTCGCCGCCCGCTCTGCCTGACCCGTGCTCGGCGTCAAGGCAGAGCCCGCTCCGCGGGGCGCGCATGGGGCGTCTGGAAGGATGCCCGTCTCTTGAGGGCGGCGGGATGCTTTGACCCCTCCGCGCGGCTCAGGCCCGTCGTCCACCATGGTCTTTGCTGACCGGCCCGGCCATCCGGCCGGGTCCGCGCAGCAAAGACCATGGCTGCAAAACGCCGCGCCGGAACGGCGCAGCCACCCGCAGTCGCGTGAGCGGACTTGACCGGCGCGACGCGTGCTACGCCCGCGACCATGCGCCAGTGCGGCCATCCGGGCTCCCGCCGTCACAGAGGTCTGCTTTGAGAACTCAAACCGCTCGACACGCAGAACTCCTCGACACCGGGGTGCCTCGCGCTATAATTTAACGAGCGCGTGTTCGACATATTGGCAGGCACGTCGCATAAGGGTCCTCAATGCCTCTCATTGCGTTATGGGAGTCAAACTCCGCAGTCATCGACCAGTTCAGTATTGAACAAGTTGTTGCGACAGCGGGGAACGGTGAGCTCAAGGACGGGTCTTCTGCTCAACCGAGCTTCGAAGCTTCTTAGCTCAGGTCTCGACTCCGAAGCTTGCTAGTTATGTGGAACGGTGCCTCTCATCCGGCTTCTCGAAGAGCGGTATGGTTCTTCAAGACCTTATCAATGAGTTGGGTCGCCGGCTCGATTTTTCGGTGGAGAACGAACGTTATCAAGGAATAGCAAACGCGGTAGGCTTCGATGGCGTCTGGACCTCCCCTGAGGGTCGTTCAATAGTAATCGAGGTTAAAACGACCGATGTATACCGTATTTCGTTGGATAAGATCGCGAATATCGGGAGAAATTGATTGCCATTGGCCGTATCGGGAAATCGTCCTCGATTCTTATCGTGGTCGGGCGGGACGACACTGGTGAATTGGAAGCACAGGTCCGCGGGTCAAGGCACGCCTGGGACATACGCCTGCTTAGTATTGAAGCGCTCTTGAAGCTGGTACAACTAAAGAGAACGCTGAAGATTTTGCGACTGGAATAAAGATTCGTGAATTGCTATTCCCGATGGAGTATACTCGTCTAGATCAGATCATTGACGTCATGTTCACTACGGCAACTGACGTACAGCCGGTTCTGAACTCTGAGGCCGACTCTGAGGCCGGAGAGGACGAGGCGGAAATCCGATAGCCGTAAACGACAGTGAAGGTGGCAAGGAAGCTGAAAAGGCCAACTCGAAAGGAACCTGGGAGTTTACAGACAGCCGACTTCTCCAAGAAAAACGTGAGGAAATCCTACAATCTGTTGGCCAAAAGCTAGGAAACGCTTTAATAAAAAAGAGCCGAGCTTTATATTGGGACGCCTCTCACGATCATCGTGTAGCATGCTCGATATCAAAGCGCTACACGAAGACTAATACGTATCGCTATTGGTATGCGTTTCATCCGCAGTGGGACGATTTCCTGCGCGAGGGAAAAACAGGTCTTTTCGTACTCGGATGCATGGATCAACCATTTGCGTTTTGTATCCCGTGGGCGATCTTAAATCCTCTGCTGCCGTATTTAAATACGACGACAACCGAACGTAGCACTTATTGGCATATTCACGTTGGCGAAGATAAAGGTTCTGGATACTATATGCTGGTATCCAAAAGAGAAGAAGACCTACCTCTTAATGACTATGTTCTGAATTTGCCGTCAAAACTAGTCGCGGTGGAGCCAGCGCCGACCGCCTAGTGCCAGGGAGGGTTTACCTTGGCGCATCACGTTGACATTACGGTGGCACTTCACGCAATCCCCATTCGGTAGCTTGCCCGGCCAACGCCTCCCGCATCTCCTTGACCGTCGCTCGCTCCCCGCCAGCCTCTCGCACCAGACGCGCGGCCTCTTCGACCAGCGCGACATTCGTCATCCTGCACCCAAAGGGCGCGTCCTCGAGGCCGACGCGGATATGCCCGCCCCGCGCCACCGCCTCTCCGATCAGCGGGCGTACGTCCACGCCGAGGCCTGCGATCATCCACGGCGCGCCGGGCGCGGCCTCGTCGAGCAGCGCACAATGCGCCGCGAGTGCCCAGGGTTTTGGCGGGAAGCCGAAGGCGAAGGTCTCCGAGAACATGAGGCGGTACACCGGCGTCTTGACGCCGATCATCGCCGCGAGCGCCGCGCCGGCGCGCGTGAAACCTGGCTCGTAGATCGCGTAAGCGGGGTGGAAGCCGAAGCGTTTGGCCTGCGCGAGCGCGTGCCTCAGATGCGCTTCCGGATTGAGGTAGGTCGGCGCGGGCGGCGCGTCCGCCTTCGGCGCAAGCGTGGTGAAATTGACGCTGCCGGGATCGACCACGGACAACTCGAGAAGCCCGCGCTCCGCAAGCGCCTCGATATGGGCGAAGCGGGCCTGCGCGTCGAGGCCCTCGCCCATCGGGATCGACGGATAGACCGGAACGTCGACCTTGGCGCGTATCCCCTCGATGATGCGCGCGTAGACCCGCCAGTCGAAGGTCTGAGGCCCCCCGCCGTCATAGGCATGCGCGTGGACGATGCAGGCGCCGGCCTCGGCGCAGGCGATCCCCTCGGCGACGATCGTCTGGACGTCGTCGGGAATGCCCGGCTGGCGCGCCTTGCTCCAGGGACCGTTCAGCGCCGCCTCGATCCAGACCTTGCTCATCGGGATCCTGTCGGAGGACTGATGCAACTCCCAGGGTAGGTCCCGTCCGCTCCAGCGCCCCTCACCCTGAGGAGCCCGCGAAGCGGGCGTCTCGAAGGGCAAGGGCGCGGGCCCGCGGCTAGCGAGCGTCCTTCGAGGCCCTTTGCCTCCGGCAAAGGGCGCCTCAGGACGAGGTCGGAGCACCATCCACGCCCGCATGGGGCCCACCTTGGCAGTTTCGGATTGACAATCAACAATTCGGAACTACGTCTCTCACCAATAGACTTCAAGACAACGTGCGTTTTCAACAGCCCGCCGTTGGCGCAGGCGGGTGACGTTCGTGTTCTGCATCGGCACCATTTCGCCTTACGGGGAACAAGACATGCCGACGCTCTTCGATCCGCTGAAACTCGGGGACCTCGAGGTCCCGAACCGCATCTTCATGGCGCCGCTCACGCGCAACCGCTCGAGCGGGCCCGGGCGCGTGCCCAATGCGCTCATGCGCGACTATTATGCCCAGCGGGCCTCCGCGGGCCTCATTGTCTCCGAGGCGACCTCGGTCTCGCCGCAGGGCGTCGGCTATCCGCACACGCCAGGGATCTGGTCGGACGAGCAGGTCGAAGGCTGGCGGATGTTACGCAGGCCGTGCACGCCGCCGGCGGGCGCATGCTTCTTCAGCTTTGGCATGTCGGGCGCATTTCCGATCCCGTCTACCATGATGGAGCGCCTCCGGTTGCGCCGAGCGCAATCGCGGCGAAGGGCGCCGTCAGCCTGCTGCGCCCGCAGCGGCCCTACGCAGTGCCGCGCGCGCTCGAAACCGAGGAGATCACGGGCGTCGTCGAGGCCTTTCGCAAGGGGGCGGAAAACGCCAAGGCCGCCGCCTTCGACGGGGTCGAGATCCATGGCGCAAACGGCTATCTCATCGATCAGTTCCTGCAGGACAGTACGGACAAGCGCACCGACGCCTACGGCGGCTCGATCGAAAACCGCGCCCGGCTCATGCTGGAGGTCGCCGACGCAGTGACGTCCGTCTGGGGCCCGGGCCGGGTCGGCATGCATCTCGCGCCGCGCGCCGACGCGCACGACATGGGAGACAGCGATCTTCCCGCCACCTTCACTCATGTCGCGCGCGAGCTCGGCAAGCGAAAGCTCGCCTTCCTCTGCGCGCGCGAATCGTTGAAGGCGCCGCGCCTCGGCCCAACGCTGAAAAAGGAATTCGGCGGCGCCTATGTCGCCAACGAAGGCTTCGACTTCGCGAGCGCCCAAGCCGCGCTCGCCGCCGGCGAAGCGGACGCGGTCGCCTTCGGCAAGCTCTTCCTCGCCAATCCGGACTTGCCGCGCCGCTTCGTGCTCGGCGCGCCGATCAACCGGTGGAATTCAGAGAGCTTCTACAGCGACGGCCCGGTCGGCTACACGGATTATCCGGCGATGCGAGAAGCGGCGGAATAGGTCCTGAGAGTCTGTTCCTAGAGCAGATCCGTTTGGTTGGAATCGCCATCGCGAGGAGCTATGGCGATCGCAATGCGAACGCGCCGGTCCGACTCCAAGCTTCTGCGCCTGCGGGGCTGACATCCCGCATCGCGACAATTTCTGTTGAACGAAAGCTTGACTCGAACATAAGTAGAACATACAATGTTGGGAGAAGCGGATCACACAGCTCTAGCATGCTGTTTGAAACCTAATCGTTGCGCGGCCTTGGATCCTCGCTCGCCCGAGTCGCGTCCGGGGCAAGACCTGCCACCGGGCTGGAAATGCCGTGGCGGAGGCTGAGCAGGCGCAGGGAGGATCGGGCCGCGAGCGCGAGCTTTGGGGGCGCGAATTTTTCTGCTCGATCGGCTGCAAGCCTTTGATAAGAGAAGGAAAATTCCATCAAGGAGGTTTGGTCCTGCGGAGGCGGACGCGATGACGCGATGGAAATGGCGCCGCAAGCTCTTGGAAAGATTGATCTCGGCGATGGAAACGGCGCGATCGTCGTCGGCGGATGTCGAATAAAAGGACTACCCGATCGAAGCGACGAAGGGACAGGTTTTGGCGCCCAATGCATTGAAAAGCCGAGATCGCGGACCGGACTGCACGGCGCCCTGGCCCGAATTTGATTTCGGGAGTGTTTCAGCTCGCGCGCACTGGCTTGTGCGATTCCAACTGATCGGCACCTGCTCGAAAACCCAAAACCCTCGACCCGAAGGGGCCTCGAAGGACGATCGAGCGAGCGCAGGCGGCGCCGTAAGCGTCCCTCTGGAGCATCCTTCGAGGCCCCTTGTTTTCGCAAAGGGCGCTTACACGAAAGCTCCAGTCGCCGGGGATGGCCGGGGATCGCGGCTTGAACTTTCGTGTGCCGTGGGTCGGCGCGCCGGAGGTCCATGACTTTTGAAACAGAGCGCGCGCATCGCGCGAATGGCTTCTCTTTCTAAAGCGTCCTTCGAGACGCTGCGCGGCGTTCGTGCCGGCGCGGGCCGAAATCCGCATGTCGACGTCGCTCACAGGAACGTTCACGGCGAGGCCCGCGTTCAGGCGCCGCGGGGGGCGTTCCTCACCAGGAGACGCGTGATGTTCAAACCCGTAGCGATTTCTGCCGCCGCGTTCGCCCTCTCTCTCGCCCTTTCTCTTCCGGCATTGGCTCAGCACAACGGGATTCCGAAGTTCGCTCAGAACAATGGAACGTCCCAAAGCAACGGGACGTCCCAGACCAGCGCCAGCGGCCAGTCGAGCCTGAATTCCCAGGAGAAGTCGTTCCTCGACCAGGCCGCCGAGGCCAACAACTCCGAAATCCGGGCCGGCCTTCTCGCCCAAGCCAAGGCGCAGAATCCCGAGGTGAAGGCGTTTGGCAGGCTCATGGTGTTCGACCATACGGAGGTCGGCAACGAGGCAGGCGGCATGGCCGAGCACCTGGGCGTGAGCCTGCCGACAGGAGTGAGCCAGCAAGCCCAACAGACGATGAGTGAGCTCAAGAAGGAGCAGGGCGCGTCGTTCGACCGCACCTACATGCAGGCGCAGGTCAAGGACCACAAGCAGGTCATCGACGAGTTCAAGAAGGAGGCCAGCTCGGCCGGCAACAGCGAAGTTGGGCAGTTCGCCAAGCTGACCGTCCCGCTGCTCGAGCAGCATCTCGCCCTTGCCGAAACGATCGACAACGCTCTGGGCGAGAAGCAGGCGCAGGCGAGCCAAGGTCAGGCGCAGGCGGCGAAGTAAGCGGCGCCGCTTGACGATTGCGCCGCGGGAAAGAGCCTTTCCTGCGGCGGATTCCGGAGCTCCGCTAAGCCGAGGCCTACCCCCCGACTGTCGCAATGCGCAGGTTGTTCGTCCCGCCAATTGTGCCGAAGGGCACGCCGGCGACGACGATGATGCGCTCGCCCGCGCCCGCGAAGCCTTCGATATAGGCGTAGCGGCAAGCGCGCTCGGCCATGTCCCGCTCGTCGCGCGCGTCCTCGGTGACGATCGGATGCACCCCCCAGACGAGGGCGAGGCGGCGCGCGACCTCCTCGATCGGGGTCAGCGCCAGAATCGACGAGCGCGGGCGCTCGCGGGCGATCCGCAGGCCTGTCGCGCCGGAACTCGTCCAGGCGCAGATGACCTTGATACCGAGGGTCTCGGCGACGTCGCGGGTCGCCTCCGCGATCGCGTCGGCGCCGGTCTGCTCGGGCTTGGCCCGCTGCGCCTCGATGATCGTCGGATAGATCCCCTCCGACTCGACCGCGACCGCGATCCGGTTCATCGTCGCGACCGCCTCGCACGGATATTGGCCGGAGGCGCTTTCGGCGGACAGCATGACGGCGTCCGCGCCCTCGAACACCGCGGTCGCCACGTCGGACACCTCAGCCCGGGTCGGCACGGGCGAGGTGATCATCGATTCGAGCATCTGGGTCGCGACCACCACCGGCTTGCCGTGCCGGCGGCCGAGCCGCGTCAGCGTCTTCTGGATGCCGGGCACCCGCTCGAGCGGCATCTCGACGCCGAGATCGCCGCGCGCCACCATGAGGGCGTCGGCGACCGCCATGATCTCGTCGATCCGCGCCACGGCCTGCGGCTTCTCGATCTTGGCCATGACGAGCGCGCGGCCCTTGGCGATCGCCTTGACCTCGGTCACGTCCTCCGGCCGCTGGACGAAAGAGAGCGCGATCCAGTCGATGTTCTCGTCGAGCGCGGCGCGCAGGTCGGCGCGGTCCTTGTCAGTCATCGCCGAGGTCGGGATCGTGGTGTCGGGCAGGCTGACGCCCTTTCTGTTAGACACGCGGCCGGCGACCTCGACGATGGTCGAGGCTCGTCCCGGCTCCGCCTCGGCGACGCGCAGCATCACCTTGCCGTCGTCGACCAGGATGCGGTGGCCGGGCGCGAGCGAGCTCAGGATTTCCGGATGCGGCAGGCGCACCCGGCTGGCGTCGCCGGGCTCAGCGTCGCTGTCGAGCACGAAAACGTCCCCTTTGGCAAGTTCGGCCCCGCCGTCGGCGAAAACGCCGCATCTCAGCTTCGGCCCCTGCAGATCGACCAGGACGCCGATCGGCCTTCCGGCCTCCTCCTCCAGCGTCCGGATCATCGCGACGCGCTCGCGCATCGCATCGTGCGAGGCGTGGCTCATGTTGATGCGGAAGACGTCGGCCCCGGCGGCCAACAGGGCCGCGACCGTCTCGCGGTCGGCCGAGGCCGGGCCGAGGGTGGCGATGATCTTCACGCGGCGGCTGCGGCGGAAATGCAAGAGGCTCCTCCTCGAACTCGGGCGATCCGGTCGCGACGGCTCAGGCCGGCGCCGTGATGACGATCTTTAGGGCGTGGCGGAATTCGACTGGTCGGTCAGCTGCACCGTCCAGCTCTTCGCCTCCTTGCCGGTGTCGACCTCGAAGAAGCCGGTCCGGTCGTAGCCGCGCCGGAAGCAGTTTTGGCGGCCGTCGATCTTGAACTCGCGGTCGGAGGTGCACATGAAGGCCTTGCCCTTCCACTCGCCGCCCCGCTCGTCCATCGCATAGACATAATAGTATTGCGACGCCAGCGCACCGCGCAGCAGCGTCTCGCAGTCGAGCGACTTCAGATTCCACCAGCCCTCGCTGACCCAGTTCTGGCCGTCGTTGTAGGCGAGTGCGACGCTGACGCGGTTCGCGGTGTTGTTGCACATGCGCAGGTCGGCCGCAGCGGGAGTCGCGGCGGTGAGCGTGGCGCCGAGCGCCGCAAGGGACGGGAATGCGGGGAGCTTCGTCACATGCGTCTCGGTTTTCGGCCGCCATATTCGCCGCGCAAGAGACGCTGTCAACCGAGGCCTCACGCTCGCCGCTCGAAGCGCCAGTCCGGCCGCGCCGAACGGATGAGAACGACCTCGGCGAGCGCCTGGCGGGTCAAGAGGCCGACGATCGCCCCGTCGGCGTCGGTGACGTAGAGCGCCGCCGCCTTGGGATCCTGCAGCCGCTCGAAGACGCTCTCGACCGGCGCCGCCGGGCGGACGGCTTCGACGCCGGCGCGCATGAAGGCGCTCGCCGGCTCTTCGCCGCCATGACTGCGCACCGCCGTGAGAAGGTCCTCCCGCGTCAACAGGCCCGCCGGCTTCCGGAACGCGTCGACCACCGGAAATTCATGCTGCGCGGTGGCGAGCAGCGCGTCGACGGCCTGGCCGAGGCTGGCGTCGATCGAGATCGGGGTGAAGCGCGTCTCCATCGCGTCGGCGACGGAAAGCCCTTTCAGCGCCTGCTGCGCCACGCTCATCTGCGCTTCAGCGGCCGCGGCGATATAGACGAAGATCGCGATGAAGATGAGGAGCGGGTTGCCGAACAGGCCGAGAAAGCCGAGGCCGATGGCGAAGGCTTGGCCGACCTTGGCGGCGACCTCGGTCGCCCGCGCGCCGCCGAGGCGCATGGCGAGCAAGGCGTGCAACACTCGCCCGCCGTCCATCGGAAAGGCGGGAATGAGGTTGAACACGGCGAGAAAGATGTTGGCGGCGGCGAGCCGGCCCATGAGCGACAGGTGGGGATCGTCGATCTCGGTCAGCTCGCCGGGCTTGAGCGAGCCGAGCGCGAGGACGAGCGTGAGGCCGATGACAAAATTGACGGCCGGGCCGGCGAGGGCGACCACCAGCTCCTGGCGCGGGTCGGGCGGCAGGCGCGACATGCTGGCGACGCCGCCGATCGGCAGGAGCGTCACCTCGGGCGACTGGATGCCGTAGCGGCGGGCGGCGAGGATGTGGCCGAACTCGTGCAGCACCACGCAGAGGAAGATGAGGACGATGAACAGCGTGCTGTCGAGCGCCGCGCCCGGGCCGCCATGCGCCCAGGCGCTGGCGGCGATCCAGACGAGGAACAGGAGAAAGGTGATATGGATCTTGACCGCCGTGCCGCCGAAGCGGCCGACGGTGAGGGACCAGGGCATGGCGCCATTCTCCCACACCGAGGCGCGCCATTCCAGAGCAGCCGGGACAGGACCGCGGGCGATCCTGCGACGCGGAAGCCGATTCCGCTGGTAACAGGGGCGAAAACAGCGGATTTCGGTTTTTGTCGCCCGATCCGTTGACCCTCGACCTTGTAAAGCATAGCCGATTCAATCGTCTGGGCGGATACGCCGTTGCAATCGGAACAGCGGATTTCTTCCACGAAACAGCGGATTCATGCTGCGAATGGACCGGGAGAGAGCAGGATCTCGCGCGGGGCGCCCGAGCGCTCGCCGGGGTCGTCGGGGTCGACGCGGCGAAGGGAATCGCGCTAGACGGGCGCTCATGACCTCCTTTCCTTTCCTCGCCTGCACGGCCTTGGCAGGCCTCGTCGCCTTCAGCCTCCCGGTGCGGGCCGACTTTTCTTCCTGCGTCGCGAACCTGCGCAGCGACGCGGAGCGCGCCGGGATCTCGAGCGCCACGATCGACCGCGCCTTCAGCGGGCTTCAGCCGGACACGAAGGTGCTCGAGTTCCAGAAACAGCAGCCGGAGTTCAAGACGCCGATCTGGGACTATGTCGCAGGCCTGGTCGACGAGGAGCGGGTTTCCGACGGCAAGGCGGCGATGGCGCGTAACGCGGCGGCGCTCGCCCACGCGGAACAGACCTACGGCGTCAGCCGGTACATGCTGGCCGCCATCTGGGGGGTGGAGTCCAATTTCGGCACACAAATGGGCGAGCGGCCCCTGGTTCAGTCGCTCTCGACGCTCGCCTGCATGGGCGAGCGCGCCGGGTATTTCCGCTCCGAATTGATCGCGACGTTGAAAATCATCGACCGCGGCGACATCCCGGCCGAGAAGCTCACCGGCTCCTGGGCGGGCGCCTTCGGGCAGACCCAGTTCATGCCCTCGAGCTACCTGAGGCTCGCGGCCCAAGGCTCCGACGGGCGCCGCGACATCGTCGATTCGTCCGACGCGGCGCTCGCCTCGACCGCACACTACTTCGCAAAATCCGGCTGGCGCCCCGGCGTCCCCTGGGGGTTCGAGGTCAAGCTGCCGCAAAACTATTCCGGCCCGTCCGGGCGCAGGGCGAAAGAGCCGATGTCCTTCTGGGCGTCCCGGGGCGTCACCCGCATCGACGGAAAGCCCCTCGGCGCGGGCGAGGCGGGCCTGCTGCTGCCCGCCGGGCCGAACGGGCCGGCCTTCCTGGTCACGCGCAACTTCGACGTCGTCTATTCGTACAACGCGGCCGAATCCTATTCGCTCGCCGCCGGCGTGCTCGCCGACCGCCTCGCCGGCGGCCCCGGCATCGTCACCCCCTGGCCGACCGACGACCCGGGCCTCTCCCGCGAAGGGCGGCGGGAATTGCAGACGCTGCTCATGAAGCGCGGCTACGACGTCGGCGCGCCCGACGGGGCGATCGGCGCCAAGACCAAGGCGGCGATCGCCGACTTCGAGCAGAAGCAGGGCATGCCGGTCAACGGCCGGGCGTCGCAGAAGGTGCTGGAGGCGCTGAGGAGGTAGGGGCGCTTGGCAGCCTTGTCCGCGTCAGCCGTTGACCTCTTGGAGCTCTCTTGCCGATGCGACGAGTCCGTCAGAATGGAGCCGAGCGTCTTTCGCGCGGCCTTTAATGCTGTCCCGGAAGGCTCCGGTCTCGCTACGTTGCGAAACC
This sequence comes from uncultured Alphaproteobacteria bacterium, assembly GCA_963819255.1. GTDB lineage: Bacteria > Pseudomonadota > Alphaproteobacteria > Rhizobiales > Beijerinckiaceae > Roseiarcus. The sequence goes on along the minus strand of CAWFVS010000029.1, from coordinate 124,346 downwards.
TATCGCAGGTCAAAAAGCCCTTCTCGCCTTTGCTGCGCTCATTCAGGACGGCGATATAGGCGGTTGTTTGACCTCGCCCAGTGTTTCGACGGTCGCTTGCCCTTCGAGCAGCTTCGATACCGAATCGAGGGGGAGCGGGAACTCAGATAAGGCAGTAGGTCCCTCGCCAGGGGTTGAGCCCACCATCTGAACAAAGACAAGAATGATGTAATAATTGGACGTATCGTTTATTTCGACATCGAGCTCTTGATCGCCGATCCGCCCCATATCGCGAGCCGGCTGAAATTCGACTGCACGCCGAAGGGAGCTTTCCTTGGGCTCCCAGTAAACGGGAAAAGGGTCACCTTTGCCGAAAACGTATTCTACGAGTTTCTGGCCGAAAAAATTTGGCGGGTGTGGTCGGTTATCGACAAGGCGGCGATCGAGGCCCAGCTTTAGCGCGAGAAGTTATTTAAACACAAAGCACGCAAAGGGAATCACAAAGAGCACGAGGCGTTGCTGACCTTGTTGACGTATCTTCGGCCGTTGGCGCGCGGTTTTTCCGATCAACTTCAGCGCCTTTCCGCTGAAGCAAGGCGCCAAACATGTGATCTGGTGACCTTCGTGCGACCTTCGCGCCCTTTGTGTTGAAAAATACAACAGCGTAGGCGGCCTACCGAGGAGCCCGAGCACGAGCCTTTCCCTCGCCCGCGACATGCGCTATGTGTTGTCTCAGACAACACAGGGCTCCGCTTCCGCGATGACGCTCGTCGACGAGATCCGCGCCTTCAACAGGTTTTACACGCGGGAGATCGGCCTCCTGGACCGGCATCTGCCGGCCAGCGACCTCAGCCTTCCCGAGGCTCGCGTCCTCTACGAGCTCGCGACCGCCGGGGGCGAAGGTCGGACCGCCGCCGACGTCGGCCGCGCGCTCAGCATGGACAAGGCGCATCTGAGCCGGATCGTCGCGCGCTTCCGCGCCCGCGGCCTCGTCCGGGGCCGGGCCAGCCCGCGGCACGGACGGCATGTGCTCCTCTCGTTGTCCGAAGCGGGCCGGCGGGCGTTCGCGCAGCTCGAGGCCGGGACGCGGGCGCAGATGGACGCGCTCCTCTCGCCTCTCGACCAAGCTCGGCGCCAGCGCCTTGCCGCCGCCATGCAGGATATTCGTCTGACGCTGACGGGCGAGCAGACGGACGAGGGCCGCGTGCGCCTGAGGGCCCCTGAACCGGGCGACCTCGGCTGGATCATCCATCGCCAGGCCGTCCTCTACAACCGGGAGTACGGCTGGGACTGGACCTACGAGGGACTGATCGCGGAAATCCTCGGCAAATTCGTCGCCGAGCGCGATCCGGAGCGCGAAGGCGCCTGGATCGCCGAGCTTCGCGGCGTGATCGTTGGCTCGGTGTTTCTCGTCCGCAGCGACGATCCGACGGTCGCCAAACTGAGGCTGCTCTACGTCGAGCCGGCCGCCCGGCGCCAGGGCGTTGGGCGCCTGCTGGTGGACGCCTGCGTCGCGCGCGCCCGCGCCGTAGGCTATCGGCGGCTGACCCTCTGGACCAACGACGTGCTGACCGCCGCCCGCCGCATCTATGAAGCTGCGGGCTTTCGTCTGGAGAGCGAGTCGCCGCACCATTCGTTCGGCCGCGACCTCGTCGGGCAGACGTGGACGCTGGACCTCGGATAACGGCGAACGCGCCGGATGACCACAGACCGACCGCGCTCCGGAACCAGGTCCCTTGCAGGCGCGATCGTTGATCGCGCCGCCGCGCTCGCCGAGCGCGGCTACAATGGCCAGCCCTCAAAACAGGCTCAGCTGCGCTCCGGCCTCGTTCGCCGCAGGCGCGGGCTTGCGGAACAGGTCGTTGCGCAAGCTTCGCCGCGTCTCGCTGAAGCCGAGGCGCTGCGCGGCCATCTCGAAGCGGCGGCCGATCATCCAGGCGTAGGGGCCGGAGCCCGCCATGCGGCGGCCCCACTGGGCCTCGTAGTCCTTGCCGTTGCGCATCGACTGCATGAGCGAGACCGCGCGGCCCAGCCGATCGGGGAAGTGGACCTGCAGCCATTCGCGGAACATGTCGCGCAATTCGAGCGGCAGGCGCAGCACGACATAGCCCGCCTCGCGGGCGCCGGCGGCATGCGCGCGGGTCAGAATCTTCTCGATCTCGGAATCGTTGATCGCCGGGATGATCGGGGCGACCATCGCCCCCGCCGGCACGCCGGCCTCGTTCAGCTTCCCGATCGCCTCGAGTCGTTTCTCGGGGGTGGGCGCGCGCGGCTCCATCTTGCGCGCGAGCTCGCGGTCGAGCGTCGTCACCGACAGGAACACTTTCACCAGCCCGTCGCGCGCCATGTCGGCCAGAATGTCGAGATCGCGCAGGACGAGGTTCGACTTGGTCACGATGCTCAGCGGATGGCGCGTCCGCTGGAGGACCTCGAGGAGCGAGCGGGTGATGCGAAATTTCCGCTCGATCGGTTGGTAGGGATCGGTGTTCGTGCCGAAGGCGATCACGCCCGGCGCGTATTTGGGCGCCGCGAGCTCGCGCTCGAGGAGCTCCGCTGCGCCGCGCTTGGCGAACAGCCGGCTTTCGAAGTCGAGCCCGGGCGAGAGGCCCATATAGGCGTGGGTGGGGCGGGCGAAACAGTAGAAGCAGCCGTGCTCGCAGCCGCGGTAGGGGTTGATCGAGCGGTCGAAAGGGATGTCGGGCGAATCGTTGCGGGTGATGATGGCCTTGGGCGTCTCCCAGGTCACTTCGGTCGCCAGCGGCTGCGCCTCCTCGGGCGTCCAGCCGTCGTCCAAATTTTCGCGCGCGAAGACCTCGAAGCGGCCGGAGGCGTTGGTCGCCGCGCCCCGCCCGCGTCTTCGTTGGTGCGGAACGATGCGGTCGGCGATCGCCGTCGGAGCATGTCGGGAAAGAACGGTCGGCTCTTGGGCGGAGTTGGGGATCATGGATCACGTTCCGGATCGGGATGGGAGAAACAAAACATGAACAATCGATAGCCTCCCGCGTTCGGCGCGTCAAGTCCGGGGCGGACTTCGAAGCCGCCCGTGCTATCCTGCATGCGGCGCGTAGGCCAACGGAGGCGGACGATGCAGCGAAGAAGACTCGGCGCGAGCGGACCGGAGGTCGGCGCGATCGGCCTCGGGGCCATGGGCATGTCCGACTTCTACGGCCCCGCGGACCGGGCCGAGAGCATCGCGACGATCCACGCCGCGCTCGATTCGGGCGCGACGCTGATCGACACCGGCGACTTCTACGGCTCAGGCCACAACGAGATGCTGATCGCCGAGGCGCTGCGCGGCCGCCGGCGCGACGATTATGTGCTGAGCGTGAAGTTCGGCGCGCTGCGCGACCCGGCCAGGGGCTTCGTCGGCCATGACGCGCGGCCGAACGCGGTGAAGAATTTCCTCGCCTATTCGCTGAAGCGGCTCGGGGTCGAGCACATCGACATCTACCGCCCGGCGCGGCTCGACCCCGCCGTGCCAATCGAGGACACGGTCGGCGCCATCGCGGACATGGTTCGGCAAGGCCATGTGCGGTTCATCGGCCTCTCGGAGGTCGGCGCGGCCACGATCCGGCGCGCGGCGAAGGTCCACCCGATCTCGGACCTGCAGATCGAATATTCGCTCGTCGTGCGGATGATCGAGGACGACATCTTGCCGGCCTGCCGCGAGCTCGGGATCGGGATCACCGCCTATGGCGTGCTGGCGCGCGGTTTGATTTCCGGCCACTGGTCGAAGGAGCGCAACGCGAGCGACTTCCGCACGCACTCCTCGCGCTTCGCCGGCGAGAACCTCGAGCACAATCTGGCGCTTGTCGAGGCTTTGCGGCGGATCGCGGACGCGAGCGGCGCGAGCGTCGCGGCGACCGCCGTCGCCTGGGTTCTGGCGCAAGGCCGCGACATCGTGCCCCTGGTCGGGGCGCGCAAGCGCGGGCAATGGGCGGAGTCGAGCGCAGCGGACGGGCTGCGGCTGACGGAAGCCGACCTTGCTGCGATCGAGCGGGCGGTGCCGAAGGGCGCGGCGAAAGGCGAGCGCTATCCCGCCCAGGCGATGGCCACGCTCGACAGTGAGAGGCGTGATTGAGGCGTTCAGCGCAGGACGGCGGTGGCGTTTCACCCCTTGTTGGACGTGGAAAGGGAGATGGGCGTCATGCGCCGTCTCTCTCCGGGGCGTCGCTGATAGAGGCCACAAGTCGCTCTGCCGAAGGCGCAAGGTTGCCGGCGGCGACGAAACAGCGCATTCTCTTCTGGCTTGTTCACGAAAAATGGAAGACCCAAGCCCCGTATGCTGAAAATTGAGGTCGAGCGCGAGGATGACGGCCGCTGGATCGCCGAAGCGCCGGCGCTCCCTGGCGTTCTCGCCTACGGGAAGACCGAGGCTGAAGCGAGGGCGCGCGCCATCTCGCTGGCGCTGCGCGTGATCGCCGATCGAATCGACAATGGCGAGACGCTCCCCGACGAAGCACGCGACCTCTTCGCCGCTTGAGCTCCTGGCGGGCAACGAAGTCAAGACGCGTGTTCCGTGCGCTCCGTCGCATCGGCTGGAGGCTCAAGAGGCAGGCAGGCTCGCATCGCGTCCTTGAGCGTGAAGGTTGGGACGATTACGTGTTTGCCTTTCACGAAGACGAGGAAATCGGCCCGCTCATGCTCGCTCGTATCGCAAAGCATACCGGCCTGCGGCCCGAAGACCTATGAAGCAGAATGCTCCTGCCCAGAAAGCCGGCGTGGGCGCCAGCGACTGCCCATTGACCCGAACCTACTGCGCGAACGTGTTGCAGGAATCGACCCGCCCGCTCTTCAGCCCTGTCGTCAGCCACTTGGCGCGCTGGGCCGAGGAGCCGTGGGTAAAACTGTCCGGCACGGCGTAGCCGCGCGCTGCGGTCTGAAGGCGGTCGTCGCCGATCGCCTGGGCCGTGGCGAGCGCCTTTTCGATGTCGCCCTGCTCGAGGATTTTCCACTTCTGGTTGGCGTTCGCGGCCCAGACGCCGGCGAAGCAATCGGCCTGCAGCTCGACGCGGACCGAAAGGGCGTTCGCCTGGGTTTGGCTGACGCGCTCCTTGGCGGCGTCAACTTTGTCGAGAATGCCGAGCAGATCCTGCACGTGATGGCCGATCTCGTGCGCCACCACATAGGCGTAGGCGAAGTCGCCGCCGCCGCCGTATTTCGTCTTCATGTCGCGGAAGAAGGACGTGTCGAGATAGACCTTCTTGTCGATCGGACAATAGAAGGGCCCCATCGCGGCGCGCGCGCCGCCGCAGCCGGAGCGGGTGGCGCCATCGTAGAGGACGAGCGTCGCGGGCTGATATCGGACGCCCGTCTGCTCTGGCAGCACGGTCGCCCACACGGCCTCGGTCCCGCCGAGCACATGGGCGAGGAATTGGCGCATCGGGTCGTTCGGGTTGGCGGCGGGACCGGTCGGGGCGGGCTGCGTGGTGGAGGGGTCGCCGCCGCGGGTCGCCATTTCGGCGCCGCTCATCAGCACGCTCGGCGAAATCCCGGTGAAATAGCTGATCGCGAAGATGACGAGGATGGCGCCGAGGCCGAGCCCGCCGCCGCCCATCACCATGCCGCCGCCACCCTGGCCGCGGCGATCCTCGATGTTCTCCGAGACAGGCGTATTCTCGTATTCCATGGCCGAACCCCGAAGGCGCCCCTTCCGCCGAGACTTTGCTCATCGCCGAATGTCGCCTGCGATCTTAGCAGAGCGGAGAGGGGCTGAGTAGCGGTGCGGCCGTCACCCATGCCACTCGGGCGAAGGCGATTTCCTCCCCCTTTTGGCGGCTTGATAAAGGACAACCAGCAGACGGTCTTCCAACTTAGCAGCCGCCAAAATCGGTCCCGCTGCGCGGGGCCACTTCAGTCGTGCGGCGGCGGCGAACGCTTTCGCAGAAGGTCTCGGCTCCGACCCGGAAGGAGGCGCCCTGCGATCGGATCTAAAACGTGATACAATCGGAGACTGGGCGGCGTGCGACTGGAGGGCGTCTTCGTGTGCTCGATGCCAGCGAATTCAACGATCCCAACTATCCGATTCGAGTCCTTCCGCGTCCGTTAGTTGCGCTTCTCCAAAAGGCCGAGCCGGCCCATCGCCTTAGCAATATGTCGCCTCATGGATTCTCGCGCGCGTCCTACGTCTTTGTCCCTGATTGCCTCGTAAATGGCGGCATGCTCCTGATTGTTGATGCGCGCACGTGTCGCGATGTCAATGCGCTCATTGGCCTTCGCAATGCTCGCGCGAACATGTTCCGAAATGAAAATTATGAAAGTCGCGACAAAAGCGTTGTTGCTGGCGGTTGCGATCGCCCTGTGGAACTCTATGTCTGCGTCGACAGATTGCGCCGAATCCTGGCTCTGATGAAGCTTGCGCAGCGCGTCGCTGACCATCGCAAGATGTTTGCGACTGCGTCGTGCGGCCGCCAGACCGGCGGCCTCAACCTCCAGGATCGACCGCAATTCAAACAGATTGGCGAAGAGGGTTCGGTTCCGCAAAAACTCCGTGTCAATTCGAAGCGTTGAATTGGGTTGGCTTCGGAGCACAAAAACGCCCGAGCCCTGTCGCGGCTCGACCGCTCCTTGAAACCGCAATCTCGCTATTGCTTCTCGAACGACGTTCCGGCTCACGCCAAAGGTTTCGGCAAACTCGCGTTCAGTGGGGAGACGATCCCCCTCCCTGAAGCGGCCCGCTATGATCTCATCGGATATTATCTGCGCGACCTGTGAGGGAAGGTTAGGCGCTCGCCCTACCTCTCTTATCGCACTTGAACGGGCCGGTTTTGGGCGGCGGTTCCGTGTTGGCTCCGAAGTCATTGCGCTGCTCGCGACGCGCCGGCGCCGCCGCGCGGAGCCTGGCGGTCACCGAGATAGGTTTCCCGGACCACATCCAAGTTGCGCAGCTCTTCGATTGGCCCCTCGGCGATTATGCGTCCAATCTGCATTATGTAGCCTCGGTCGGCGACGGCCAACGCAAGACTGGCGTTTTGCTCGACAAGCAGCACCGCCGCGCCGAACCGGTCGCGCACCGATTTGATTATGGAACGCACCTCGTTAACGACAATTGGCGCCAACCCAAGGGACGGCTCGTCGAGGAGAAGGATGCGCGGCTTGGCCATTAGGCCGCGAGCAATCGCAAGCATTTGCTGTTGGCCGCCACTCAGGTCCGAGCCTTTCGCCTCGCGCTTCTCCGCCAGGATCGGGAAGAACGATTCCATAACAAGGATGTCCTTTTCAACTCCCTCCGGATCGTAGCGGGCGTAGCCGCCAAGGCGCAGATTGTCCCGGACCGTAATATCCGCAAATATCCGGCGGCCCTCAGGTACGAGAATCACTCCGCTGCGCGCCATTCTGTCGGCGTATGTCCCTGTGACGTCTCTGCCTTGCAGGCTAACGACTCCGCTTTTGGGGCGCTTGAGACCCGCGATTGTCCGCAAAAGCGTAGACTTGCCGGCGCCGTTGGAGCCAATGATCGTGACGATCTCGCCTTCGTTGACTGTCAGCGACACTCCGCGGTTGACGGTAATGGGTCCGTAGGTGGTCCACAGGTCTTCAATCCGAAGCAAGTTCATTTCTCAGCCACCTAGATAGACCTCGATCACCTTCGGGTCGTTGAGCACCGCGTCGGTTGGGCCATCGGCGATCTTGATGCCGAAATGAAGCACGATCAAATGGCTGCATAGCTCGGACATCATCCCGACGTGATGATCGATCACGCAGACGCCGATGCCGAGCTGGTGCACTCTGCGAATGAGGTGAATGAGCTCCAGGCTTTCCCCTTCATTGAGGCCGGCGGCAGGTTCATCCAGCAGCAGTTGCAGCGGATGCGCTCCGAGAGCGACGGCGATGCCGAGCCGGCGCAAATTGCCGAACCCCATGGAATTGGCGGCATCTTCGGCGAATGCCTCCAAACCGAGGAACTCCAGAAGCTCTTCAGGTGAAGACCAGCGTCGCTTTGCATGATCCCGTAGCGCAGCGCCATGCTCGATCGCAATCTGTACATTCTCACGGACGGTCAGCGCGGGAAAAGACATCGCCTGCTGAAAAGTACGAACGATACCGAGGCGGCCGATGGCAAACGCCGGCCTGCCGGTAATGTCCATTCCCTCCCAATGCACCTTACCCCCGTCTGGCTGATAGACCCCGCACACGGCGTTGAACAGCGTCGTCTTGCCGGAACCGTTGGGACCAATAACGCCGAGAATCTCTTCAGACTTGATTGTTACGTCGACGCCAGCAAGAGCGACGACGCCCCCGAACTTCTTGCGGAGCCCGCTGATCTCGAGCACGGTCACTTGCGATGCTCCTCAGACGCCGGAGCTGGCGTCGAGGCGTCCGCCACGGGCTCGCGCTCCATTCACAGCGGCGATGGCCGAACGGTAGCCGCGTTCCAGCACCGCGATGATTCCGCCCGGCAGCAACATGATCACGGCGATCAGGGCGAGGCCATACGCTATCCGAGAATCGACCGGATCGATTCGCATCACCTCCGGCAGGAAGGTCACGATGACTGCTCCGGTCAACGGGCCGAAGATCGTTCGCGCTCCGCCAAGCATCACCATAAGGGCGAAATAGAGACTGACCTGGCCCCCGTAGAGGTCTGGCGAGATATGGCGGAAATTGTAGGCTTGCAGGTCGCCGCCGACGCCGGCGAAAAGCCCGCTCAGCATGAAGGCGACAACCTTGTGAAAATTGGTGTTGACGCCAACCGATCGGGCCAACTGCTCGTTTTCGCGGATCGAGCGCAGGGTGCGCCCGTAACTCGAACGGCCGATCAAATAGGTGGCGAGGATGCTCGCCAACATGAAGACGGCGACGAGCAAGTAGGCGTTCGCCAGCTTGTCCATGCTGACGCCGAACACCGTGCCGATCGGCGGCAAGTCGAGCCCGGTCGCCGCTCCCGTAAAGTTACCGCCGTTGATCAGCACGATGCGCAACAGCTCGCACATTACATAGGTCGTAATGGCGAAGTGGTGTCCGCTGATGCGGAGGGAGGGAAGACCGAACAAGCCAGCAAATACTGCGGCCACGATCGCCGAGAACGGCATGGCCTGAAACATGTTCATGCTGAAGTCGCGCGACAGGATAGCTGCGGTGTACGCGCCGAAACCCATGAGTCCAGCGTAACCCAAGGACATGATCCCGGCTTGGCCGAACGGGATCGCCATTCCGTACAGAACGACCGCGGTGACGCCCGTGGTGACGGCGAAAGACAGTGCGCGGTAGCCTGGGTTAAGCCACGGAAGCGCAAGCACTCCGATCACAATCACGACGGCGACTACCGCCAGTTCCGGTGAGGGCCTGAATCCGCCCTTGGCCTTCCTATCGATGCTCTGACGCTCCGCAGCGTCCGGCGTGCTAGCGGCCGACGGCGAGTCTTTATTCAATGGCTGGCCCCATCGTGCCACCGAACAACCCTTGGGGGCGGAAGATGAGGATCATGACCATCAATCCGAAACTGTAGGCGTTGGTCCACTCCGGCATGCCGTACGCGCCGCTCATCCCGTTCACCAATCCGAGGATCAGTCCTGCGCCCACGACGCCCGCCACGTTGCCGAGTCCGGCGATCAAGGCGACTGCAAATCCCAGCATGATCATCTCGGAGCCGACGAAGGGCGTAATGGGGAACAAAGCGATCGTCAGCGCGCCGCCCAACCCCGCGATCGCGCTGCCGTACGTGAAGATCACCGTGATGTAGCGCCGAATCGGGATTCCCATCAGCGCGGCGGTTTGACGATCGGCCAGACTCGCCCGGAGGGCGAGGCCGTAGCGGCTTCGCGAAATCGTGAAGAAAGTGATCGCGACGACCACGGCGGTTATCGCGACCACAACCACCCGCATTTTGATGAACCGTATCTCCCCGACCTGCCAGGCTCCGGGAAGCGGTTCCGGAATGCTCTTTTGGTACGAGTTCCAGATTCGGATGACCACGTGCTGAAGCACGATCGACAATCCGAGCGACGCCATGAACCCGTTGTTCGGATGGAGCAGCGTGAACTGGAACAGTCCTCGCTCCAGGAGGAACCCCAAAAGACCGACGAGAGCGACGGAAATGACAAGCGCCGGAACGTAACCAACCCCGCTGCTGACCAGCACCCAGACGCCGATCCCGCCAAGCATGAGAAATTCGCCGTGAGCGAAATTTATGATGCCGGTCAATCCGAAGATCAGCGTGACGCCGATGCCCATCAAGATAATGACGCTGGCTACGGAGAGACTGTTGACCAGCTCCTGGATGAAGGTCACCATTGCTTTGCGCCCGGCGTCGAGGAACGACCTGCTTTGAACTTCCTCCCTGCTCTTGGACTCCGGCCGCCGGCGGGAGCAGGCGAGTTGGAATCGATTGAGCGGACCGAACTCATTCGAGGCTGACTAGCTCTGGTGAGAATTCTTGCCCTCGAGTGAGCTCGCGTTCGCCCAACTTTCAGGCGGACCGGCCAATCGGCCGACCCCGCTCAGCCGCCCGGATCACCCGGAGGAGGGTTGGCCGGCGGCTGCTCGACCGCGCATTTGAACTGATCCGATGTGTTCGGCGTCACCGCGCAAACTTCGGTCGCGAACGTCACCTGATGCCGGTCGTTGAACTGCAACGGAACCTGGGACACCACGCCCTGGTACTTCATCTTCTCCAGTGCAGCGACGATCTTGTCGGTGTCGTCGACGGTGCCCGCCTCCTGCATCGCCTTCACGAACATGCCGACATAGTCGTAGTAAAGGAGCGAAACCGACGACTGCACGCCTTTCGGCGCGCCCATGGCGAAGTACTGGTCGAAATAGTCCTTGGCGGCCTGGAACGGCGGCGCTCCCCAGCAAACGGGTACGCAGCTCAGCGTGATCGGCACTTTCGACTTGAGATCCCGCTCCTTCCAGACGCCCGGGTCGACGCCGAACAGGAAGTAAGACGGCGCCACATTGAGCTCGACCGCCTGCGGGTAGGCGATCATGACGATGTCGCCATTGTACCAGATGTGCACAATGTCGGGCTTGTCCGCCTTGACCCGGGTGAGAAGGGGAGTGAAGTCCTTGGTCTCAGGCGGAAACTTGATCAGGTCGGTCTGTTCGCCGTTCGCTTTGAGCGCCAGCACGTAGTGCGAGGAGAGATACTGGCCTCCCGCATCGTCTTGGACAAGCACCACCGACGTCTTCGGCTTGTACCCGAGCATGGGCGCGAGAAGCGTCAAAACGCCCTTAGCCGTGCTGCCACTGCGCTGGAACTCCTGCGGCTCAGTCTGGAAGGTGTAGTGCAGCGGACCCCCGGACTTGGTCGCGTCGTCCTTCATCAGGAAGCCGCCGAGCGTGCTGTTCCCGGTAAACTGGATCACTTTGGCCGGGTTCGTGATTTTCGTCATGGCGATCGAAAAGTCATGGGTCTCCGTGCCCCAGATCGCCTTCACCTGGATGTCGTCCACGAGTTCACGCGCGTTAGCTATGGCCGTATTGATGTCGGTGCGATCGTCGCGGTAGTACGGCTCGAGCTTATACCTCTTGCCGTTCACCACGAAGCCGCCGGCGTCGTTGATTTGTTTCACCGCGAGCTTGACAGCGTTGTGAACGGTGTTGCCGGCCGAGACGAAAGACCCGGTCAGGGCGGCGTTCACCCCGATCTTGACGACGTCGTCAGCCCTCGCCGCGCCTGCGCCGAATAGCGCCGTCACCGCGACTACGCATAATGATGCGCGCCTCATTGTTCGTCCTCCTCCCTCGGCTCGTCCGACGACGGCCGAGTCAACTGTTTATCCTATGACCCTACCACTTCGAGGTCAATTCCCTTCAAGCGGACAAAAAGCGGACAAGTCGTCGCATGTCGCGCGTTACGCCGGCAGCGGCGCGTCGTGGCGGATGAGCCGTTCATCTTTCAGCCGCCTCCACAAGTCCGGCGGGATCTCCATCGAGAACCAGCCGAGGTTCTGTCGGATCCGCTCCGGCTTGCTCATTCCCAGCACCACTGTTTTCACTGCGGCGTGTCCGCGCGGGAACTGGATCGCCGCGGCTTGCAGCGGCACGCCGAATTCGCTGCAAACTGCGGCGATGCGCTTGGCGCGCGCGACGATCTCGTCCGATGCGACCGCATAATCATATGTGACGTCCTTCATGTTCGGTTTCGCGAGCACGCCCGAATTGAAAATCCCGGCCATGAATACGTCGACCGCGCGCGACTGCGCCAAAGGCAAGAAAACGTCGAGCGCGCTCTGGTCGAGGAGCGTATAACGTCCGGCGAGCATGATGCAGTCGAAGTTTCCGGCACGGATGAAATCGGCGGCTACGTCGGCTTCGTTAACGCCAACTCCAATGGCCCGGACGTGTCCGTGCCTACGTAGCTCGTCGAGGGCTCGATAGGCGCCATCCATCGCCGCCTCGAACATCCCTGGGAAGTCCTTGCCGTGCGTCCAACGGTCGACGTCGTGAATGAGGAAAATGTCGATCCGCTCAAACCCGAGGCGGATGGTCGATTGCTCGATCGAGCGCATGATCCCGTCGTAGCTGTAATCGACAACAGGCCGCAATTCGAGCGGCGCGGCCCAATGGAGCTTGTCTACCGGCTCGCCTCGCGGCGGCGCCATATACCGCCCGACTTTGGTCGACAGAATGAAACTTTCCCGCGGCACGGATCGCAGGAATCGCCCCACGCGCAGCTCGCTCAAGCCGAAGCCATAAAACGGCGACGTATCGAAATAGCGGAAGCCGGCTTCCCATGCCTCGGCCAATGTGGCGTCGGCGACCGCATCAGGGATCACTTCGTAGAGGTTGCCGAGGCCGCTTGAGCCGTAGCCGATCGGTATCGACATCGGATGACAGGTCGGACCTTGTTCGCTTGCGCCAGTCATTGTGTCCTCCCATGCGCGCGCCGCCGCGATCGCCGCCTACTGAGCTGGAATCCTCAGTCGATACGCCTCGATCGCGGAGCCGCCCATCACGGAAGCGCGCTCGGCTGCCGATAGCCTCGAGAGGCATTGCTCGAGCGCCGCCTTGATCCGGCGATAGTCGCCCGCCAACAGGCAAACCGGCCAGTTCGATCCAAACATGCAGCGGTCGGGTCCGAGGATCGAGAGGACGCGATCGACAAATGGCGCGAGTTGCTCAGGCGTCCATGAGATCCAGTTCGCCTCCTCCGCCATGCCCGAGAGCTTGCACCAGACGTGACCGCGATGGGCCTTGAAGCCATCCATCAGTTCGGCCCAGGGGGACATCGCGTTCGCAGCGATACTCGGCTTGGCAATGTGATCGATGACGAAGCGCAGTCTCGGGAAATCGGCGACAGTCCGCAACGCCGCCGGGATTTCGCGGACTTTCAGCAGCAAATCGTAGGCGAGACCGTGCTTATCGAGCACCCCGAGCCCGCGCCGAACGCCATCGCGAAGAAGCCAATCGGAGTCGGGTTCATCATGGACCAAATGGCGAACGCCGACGAGATAGCCGCCATCCGGTCTGCCCATCAAATCCATGACTGTTCGCTCCACGGCCGGGTCGGTTAAATCGACCCAGCCCACCACGCCTGCGACGAACTCCGTGCTCGCCGCTGTCGCCAGGAAGTCGCGGGTCTCGTCGACGCTGTGCCAAGTCTGCACCAGGACAGTCGCGTCGACGTCGTTTGCGGCAAGCACCGGACGGAGGTCCTCCGGACCAAAGCGCCGCCGGATTGGTCTGTGGACCTCGGTCATCCAGGAGAATTCGGTAACGGCAGGATCCCAGAAGTGCTGGTGAGAATCGATGACCGCCATGACTTGCGTCCGTTGTCGTCCTGTCGGCGCTGCCCGCTCGGCGAAGGCCGCCAGCGCTCACCAGCGCTGATGCACGGCCGGCTTGATGCGCCTCTCGTAGATCGAACGAATTTGCGCCATCGTCTCAGGCGGCAGAGGGTCGAGCGCCGCCGCATCAACATTCATGCGCGCCTGCTCCGGATTCTTGGCGCCAGGGATGACCACCGACACGGCGTCGTACATGAGCACCCAGCGCAAGGCCATCTGGGCCATGGTCGCGCCCGCGGGCACGAGCGGCCTGATTTCCTCGACTGCCGCGAGTCCTTCCTCGTAGGGGACGCCCGCGAAAGTCTCGCCCACGTCGAATGCTTCGCCGTGGCGATTGAACTGCCGATGGTCGCTGGGATCGAACTTGGTGTCGGGTTTGAATTTTCCGGACAACATGCCGCTCGCCAGAGGCACCCGAGAGATTACAGCCACCTGCCGCTTGCGCGCCTGTTCGAGGAACAGATCCGCAGGACGCTGGCGGAACATGTTGAAAATGATCTGGACGCTGACCACCCCCGGATACTCCAGCGCCTTGAGCCCTTCCTCGACTTTCTCGACGCTGACCCCGTGGAAGCGAATTTTCCCCTCGCGCTGAAGGCGGTCCATCGCCTCGAACACCTCTGGCCTATAGTAGGTCTCGATCGGAGGGCAATGCAGCTGCACCAGGTCGAGCGCATCGACAGAAAGGCTCCTGAGGCAGTCCTCCACGAAGGGCGCCAGATTGGCGTAGGTAAATAACGCGGCTTCCTGTGCAGGGAGTTGTCGACCGATCTTGGTGGCGACGACCGGCGCGCTCTTGCCCGCGGATTTTCGCTCCTTGAGCACCCGCGCAATGATGAGCTCGGACGTATGCTCGCCATAGACGTCGGCGGTGTCGATGAAGTTGACGCCGCGGTCGAGCGCCTCATGGAGCGCCGCGATCGAACTCCGAATTCCGAGACCGGGCCCCACGCCGAACCGATCGGCCAGCTGCCGAAACCGATCTCCGCGATCGACCATCCGGTTCGGCCAAAACGTCGAGTTTGCATGGAGCTGTCCCTCCCCGAGCGCCGAAGCGCCCTCGCCGATTTTGCTCTGGCGAGACGCCACGAGAGCGCGTTTCCTCCTGCGCGAAAGTTATCACACCACCGGATGACAGAGCAAACCGGGAATTCCTATCGAGATCGCCAGCTCTTATGCCTTTCGGGCGAGGCGTTTTGCAGGACAAGGGCAGGAGCCCTTGCTGCTTTCAACCAGCCCTTGCGACGATTGGTCGCGGCGGCCGGGTTCATAAAAGGTGCTCCGAGTCGCCGCGTTGGCGAGATCCGCGCACTCAAGGGGGACGCGCCCTATTTCGATGACAGCTTTCGACCCCGGCCGTGGCTCGACCTCGAAATTGCCCGCTCCTCCTGCTTGACCCTGTCTGCGCGCGCCAATCTGACTTTGCGCCTCGTGAAGGGTCGGCGCTCGCTGACTGCGCCGGCGTCAGGGAAGCGCGGATGGCGGGGCGACGCCAGCCTTGGCGGCCCAGCTCGCCAACTCGTTCCAAGTGACCGGGTCGACCGGGATTCCCTCGGCCAAACGGCGGCGCCGGCTTCGGAACTCGGGCTCGCCGGGATAGAGCACTTCAGACACGCCAGGCCGCAGCCGGGAGGACTTCATGTAGTCGATCATGGCGCCGACCTTCGTCTTGAATTCGGAGAGCGGGGTCAGACGGCCGACGTCGATGGCCACGTACCAGCAGGAGTTGCCGTGCCGCCCGGGACCGGGATTGGCGACGCCGCCGCCAGACAATCCGCCGGCCAGCGCCTCGACCATCATGCTCAGCGCATAGCCCTTGTGCCCCACCGTCCCCCCGATCGGGAGGAGAGCGCCGAGCGGTTCGCGGTAGAGCCGCCACGGGTCCGTCGTCGGCTCGCCGTCGTGATCGATGAGCCAGCCTTCCGGTACGGGCTCGCCCTGATTGCGACGCCAGCGGACCTTGCCCTCGGCAGCGGCAGAAGTGGTAAAATCCGCCATGAAGGCCGGCTCCCGGTCGGCCGGGAAAGACATCGAAAACGGATTCGTGCCGAGACGGGGATCGACGCCGCCGAACGCAGCCACCGTCGGGGCCATGCCATTGATGTTGACGCAGCCGATCCCGGCCATATTCTGGGCCGCGGCCATTCCGGTGTAGTAGCCGACACGGCCCATGTGGTTGCTTTTGCGCACGGTGACGCAGCCGACTCCTGCATTTCGCGCTTTGGCGATGGCAAGCTCCATAGCGAAGCGCGAACAGGGTTGCCCGAACCCCCAATGGCCGTCCACCGTCGCCCAAGCCTCGCCTTCGGCGACAACCTCGGGGCGCGCGTCAGCGTCGATCAGCCCGCTTTCAACCTTTTCCAGATACTCCGGCCCCCCGCATGATTCCGTGGGAATCATGGCCGGTGAGACTGGCCTCGACCAAATGGCCGGCCACATCGGCCGCATCGGCGGCTCCGGCGCCGTTCTTGACGAACAAGGCCGTGAGATAATCCTGCGTCGACTTCGCAGCGACGCGAATTGGAGAAGGAACGCTCGTCATGCTCTAGGCTCCGCAGATCAATCCACATATGGGTCGCTGGCGATAAACCCGGATCAAACTAGCAGTGTTTTTGCAACCGGTCTCACCTGAACCGAGCCTGTCGCCGCATCGGCCGCCGGCGGCCCTCGAGTGCGCATCGCTGACTTCAGCAAGACCATGCCGCCATCGATCTGGCCAGCGCCTCAAGCCGGGTCAGCGACATTCCCAACTGGTCACTTGCTTCGGACAGGTAGCAGTTGCAGCAGTTCGGAGCCCGCGCGGCCGACCAAACGAACGGAGAGTTGTCATTGCTGCTCAGCGAACGCACCCTCCCGTATCTTCCGCCGGAAATCGCTCGGCCCCGCTACGACCGCCGGGCGGCCAAGGTGGGGATCGTCCATTTCGGCATTGGCGCCTTTCACCGTGCGCACCAGGCGGTCTTCAGCGACGCCCTGCTCACCGTCGATCCGACGGAACGTTGCGCCACTGTTGGGGTCTCGTTGCAGAGTCAGCGGGTCCGCGACGCCTTGGCCCCGCAGGATTATCTCTATTCTGTGGCGCTCCGCGATAGAGACCGCCGGGAAATCCGGATCATCGGCTCAGTCAAGAATATCCTGGTCGTCCCGCGCGATTTAGAGCGTCTGTTCGCGCTGCTCTGCGAGCCGACCGTCGGCGTCGTGACGATGACGGTGACCGAGAAAGGGTATTGCCACGATCCATCGACCCGGCGCCTGAACGAAAATCACGAGGGCGTCCGGCACGATCTCTTGGAACCGACTACGCCGCGGACCCTGCCGGGCCTCCTGGTGGAGGCGATTCTGCGGCGCAGGAAGGCTGGGGCGCCTCCTTTCACGGTGCTGTCGTGCGACAACTTGTTGTCGAACGGCGACCTCAGCGCTCGGGTCGTCCGCGATTTCGCCGAACTGCGGCAGAGCGGTCTTAGCGCCTGGATCGCGGACAATGTGGCGTTCCCGAACTGCATGGTCGACAGGATCGTGCCGGCCACCACCGACGACGACCGCCGCGAAATCGCGGACGCCCTCGGTCTCGAGGACGCCTGGCCGATCGTCACCGAACCTTTCGTCCAATGGGTCATCGAGGATCGGTTCACCGGGTCCCGTCCCGCCTGGCAACGGGTCGGAGCGCAGCTTGTCGCCTCGGTCGAGCCATTCGAGCGCATGAAGCTCAGGCTGCTGAACGGCGCGCACTCGATGCTCGCCTATCTCGGCTACCTGGGAGGCTACCGGCTCATCGCCGAGGCGATCGAGGATCCGGCCTACGCGCGCCTGATCCGCGAAATGTGGGCGGAGGAAGTGATCCCGACCCTCGAGCTGCCGGCGGGCGTGGACGTCGGCGCTTATACGGCCACGCTTCTGAAGCGTTTCGCCAACCCGGCGTTGCGGCACACCACCTGGCAGATCGCTATGGACGGATCGCAGAAGCTGCCCCAGCGCTGGCTCGGCGTCATTCGCGAGCGCCTCGGCGCCGGCGCTCCCGTTCGTCGGCTTTGCCTCGGCGTTGCGGCCTGGTTGCGGTATGTCGCCGGCGTCGACGAGTTGGGCGAGCCTATTGACGTTCGCGATCCGCTGCGCGACGAGATTGCCAGGCAGGCTGAAGGAGCCCTGTCGGATCCTGACCAGCTTGCTCTGGCGCTCTTGTCATTGCGGACGATTTTCGGGGATGACTTGCCGGCCAATCCAATCTTCGTCGCCAATGTCCAGGAAGCGCTCCGCCGCCTCTGCCGCGATGGCGCTCGTCGCACTGTCGCCGAATACTAACTTGAACGCGGGGGCGCGGCAGTTCGGAATCCAGGCGGGACGTCCAAATCCCGGGCGAGTATGAGGTGTTGCAATGTGGGCCGTGAGCGTGCGGGAGCCGAACCATCTGTCCCTGTTGCAGACGGAACCTTCAGCGCCTGAACCTCAGGAGGTGCTGGTGCGGATCAGGCGCGCCGGCATTTGCGGATCGGATATGCACATCTATCGCGGTCATAACCCGTTCGCGCGCTATCCCCGCGTCATCGGACACGAAGCGCTCGGAACAATCGAGGCCATGGGGGCCCAAGTGACGGGACTCTCGATCGGCGATCGCGTCGTGCTTGATCCGGTCGTCAGCTGCGGCCATTGCCATGCTTGCCTGTCCGGCCGCCCTAATGTGTGCGGCAACCTCACCGTCATCGGCGTTCATCGCGATGGCGGGATGCGGGAGCTGGCCGTGTTTCCCGCGTCGAACGTGATCCGGGTGCCCGACGGGCTCTCCGACCGGACGGCCGTAATGGCGGAACCTTACTCGGTGGCCGCCAATGTCGCCCTGCGCACCGAGGCGAGCGACACCGACATCGCACTCATTTACGGCGCCGGAACCGTCGGCCTGACCGTGCTGCAGGCATTCCGAATGAAGAATATTCCCTGTCTCGTCACCGACGTCGAGGATACTCGGCTGGAACGCGCAAAGAAGTTGGGAGCGGCGCGGATCGTCAACCCACGCAACGAATTGCTCGAGCAGGCGGTCAAGTCGGAGACGGGAGGTTTTGGCGTCACAGTGGTGGTCGACGGCGCAGGCGCGCCGGGAATCATCCCTCAGGCGACGAAACTGGCCGGGCCGACAGGACGCATTGCGGTCCTGAATTTCGCTCCCGGCGATACGCCGGTCGAGCAGGCGGAAATCGTCAAGAAGGAACTGTCTCTTGTCGGATCAAGGCTCAACCGGCGGCTGATCCCGACAGTGCTGCGATGGTTCGCAGATGGACTCGTCGATCCGGACGCCCTTGTAACCCACGAATTTCGGTTCGACCAGGTCCAAGAGGCAATGACGCTCATCGAAGATCATCCGGAGCAAACTTGCAAAGTGCATCTGACATTCTCGTAATATTCCGCAGTCAGGTGGCGTTTCATGCGGGCGGGATCGACGGGCCCCGGGGCTGAACAGCCCGCGCCTTCCTCGATGTCGCTTCGCCTGCCGCCGATCCACAGCAGCAGTCGGATGTCGCGCCGGATGCGCCACGCGTGCTGCCCAGCCCATGCTCGCGTTGCGGCGCCCGCATGATCGTGATCGAGGTGTTCGCACGCGGCTGCGAGCCGAGGTGGCGGCCGACACCAAGCTGGTTCGACACGTCATGAGCCACACTTCCTCCGCGCGCCGCCGCTTTCCCGGCAGCCCCCAGAACACTCCGTTGTAGGCGTTGTGGAACAGACCACAGACCACGAGGAAGATATAAGCGACGATCGCCAGGTCCCTCGTCTGGACGGAGGCGACGAGCGCGGCGGCGAAAACGTTCGCTGGGATCGCAAGGAAGAGCTTCCTCTTCATCGACCGATCGGGGAACACAGCGATGATATAGAGCCCCGCCATCGCCGCCAGAAACGGAACCGCCGACAGAAGGCCGACCATGGTCATGCCCCGCTGCACGAGGTTCTTCGTGATCGTCGGCAGCCACATCGTGAAGCCGATGTCGCCGACCTGGAAGAAGAAATAGAAGGCCGTCAGCTTCCAGAGATTCGCGTCGGCGAACAAATCTTTATAGGAGGTCACGCCGGTGCTGTGCACGGCCTTCTCCTCGGCGCCGATGCGCGAAACGATGTATTCGCGCTCCTCGCGCGAGATCCATTTGGCGTCCTGCGGCCGCTCGTCGATCAACGGCCACCAGATCAGGATCAACAGGACCGACACGATGCCCTCGATGATGAAGACATTGCGCCAGCCGTAGTTCTGGATGATCCAACCGGAAATCGGGTTGGTCACGAGGATGGCGATGTTGATGTTCATGATGAACAACGCGTTGGCTCTGGCCCGCTCCTCGGCCGGAAACCATTTGGCGATGATCACGAGAATCGCAGGCCAGACGCCGCCCTCGGCGACGCCGAGGAGGAAGCGCAACCCCATCAACTGCCAGGCTTCCGTGACGAAGCTGGTGAGCATCGACAGTCCGCCCCGGCATAGGATGCTGAGCGCCACGAACTTCTTGCCCCAGCCCTGCTCTGCGATGTGTCCGCCGGGCATCTGCAGACGAGGTAATCGACGAAGAACACGCCGGCGGCGAGGCCGGCGGTCGATGCTGTGATCTTGAGGGACTTGTTCATACCCCCGGCCATGGCGAATCCGAAGTTCATCCGGTCCATGAAGGCGAATACGTAGATGATCATCACCGGAGGAATGATCCGAATCCAACGTTTTTGAGGAATGGCGTGGTCGGCGGACATCGTGGCAACGTGGGTCATCGGGGTTTCTTTCTGAGCAGCCAACCAGCGCCGACCGGGTCTCCCACTCTGCCGATGTGGGGCCCGGCTATTTTCATGGCAGGATTTGTAGACGGCGTCGGGTTTCAACCTCACACAGCGCCTTGGGTGTTCACGTAAACTGCGTAAAGACTGCGGCTCGACGCCATGAACAAGCGGTTCCGATGACGCCCGCCGAAGCAGAGGTTGGCGCATCGCTCGGGAAGATGAATGTGACCGATCGGGCGGGCGGAGGCGTCGAACACACGCACCCCGTCGAACTCGGCGCTCATCCCCCAACCGCACCAGAGGTTGCCGTCGACATCGACGCGAAAGCCGTCGGGACGTTCGCCCTCGGCGCATCGGACGAACAATCGTCCGTTGGCAAGGAGCGCCCGCCGTCGACGACGTCGAAGGCATGGATGAGCCGAGGCCAGACCCCGATCTCGGCGATGTAGAGGAGGCTTTCGTCGGGAGAGAACGCCAGGCCGTTCGGCCGCTTCAGGCTTTCCACCACCGCCGAGACCTCGCCTGTCGCTCCGTCGATACGGTAGACGTAGGTGCCGAGTTCGGCTTCGGCCTTCTCGCCCTCATAAAAGCCGAGGATCCCGTACGGCGGATCGGTGAACCAGATCGATCCGTCCGACTTGACGACGATGTCATTGGGGAATTGAGGCGCCTGCCCTCGAACCGGTCGGCGAGAACGGTCAGCGCGCCGTCGTGCTCGATTCGCATCACACGCCGGCCGAGTTGCTCGCAGAAGACGATGCGTCCCTGACGGTCGCGGGTTTGCCCGTTGGCGAAGCCTGACGGCGAGCGGAAAACGTCGACCGATCCTGTCGTCTCGTGCCAGCGAAGAACCCGGTCGTTGGGAATGTCGGACCACAGAAGGTAGCGTCCGTCTCCGATCCACACCGGCCCCTCGCTCCAGCGTGCGCCAGTGTAAAGGCGCTCGACCGCCGCCGCATCGAGCCGGTATTTCTCGAACGCAGGGTTCAGGATTTCGAAGGCCGGATCGGGATAGCGCTCGGCGCCGATCCAGGGCCGGTTTTCGAGGGTCATGGCGTCCTCCTCTTTCGGTGATGTGGATCAGGCCGCCGCGCTTTGCAGTTCTCTTTCCGTGTCTTCTGAGACGAGCCAGCGCTCGGTCGGGAACGCGGCGATCACCGCAGAGACGACGGCGCCGAGGATGATGAAGCCCGTCATCGCCACGGGCAGGTCCCAAGTCGCGGTGAAGACCGCGACGACGAAGGGAGCGCCGACGCTGAGCGAGGTCATCATCGCATAGCCGATCCCGACGCCGAGGCCGCGATTGTCCGCTGGGAATTGGCGCGCGAGATACGCGGGCACCACCCCAAAGACGCTGTTGGCGACGAGTTCCATCAGGACGGCGCCGAGCGCCATCGCCCAACGCGCGTCGATCAGCGTGTAGAGCAGCGTCGATGGTATGGTGAGGGCCAGATAGGTCACGAGGACGCGTCGCTCACCGAAACGTTCGACGAACCGACCGGCGAGCGGCTTCCCGACGATCGAAGCCGCCGAATAGATCGCGACGTAGGGGAACACGCCAGCGGGGGACAGACCCCGCGCCGTAATGAGGAAGGTCGGATAGAGCGAGAAGATCGCCCACAGCATGAAGTTGATAGAGCCCATGAAGGCCCAGCCCTGGACGACCGCCGAGGTGATCCTTAATTTTCGCGGCGCCGCCGTGAGGCGAGTGGCCGACCAGTCGGGCGACTCCTTCACGCCGGCGCGCACGAAAATCGCCAGCACGGCCGGCAGGATCCCGAGCACGAACATCCAGCGCCAACCGAGGACCGGGAACAACTGGTAGAAGCAGAGCGCGGCGAGGAAATAGCCGAACTCGTAGCCAGCCATCATCACGCCCGCGGCCAGCGACCGGGACTTCTGCGGCACCGTTTCCATCAGAAGCGCGGCCGAAACCGACCACTCGCCGCCAAACCTCGTGCCGAACAGGATGCGGAAGACGAGGAACGACAGGTAGCTCCGGCGAGCCCACTGAGGCCGCAGAAGAACGAGAACCAGAGGATCGCCACCATGAACGGCAGCTTTCGTCCGAACTTGTCCGCCGCCCAGCCCCACCCGATGGTTCCCACGACCTTGGCGAGCCCGGTGGCGGTGACGACGAACGCCATTTCCGGCAGCGTGACCTGAAACAGATCCTTTAGGTGCGGGATCAGAAACAGCAACATCGTGAAATCGAAGGCGTCCAGCGCCCATCCGGCGGTTGACGCCAAAAGGATCCGCCAGTGATGGCGGCAAGAGGTCTATGAGATCGTCGGTCATTGTCTTGTCCTATGGATATTTGAGACGGAATCGCGCGCCCGCGTCGATGCGAAACGCGGTGCGACGATTTCAGCCGTGCACGAAATAGCGAGGATGAAGCTCCCGGCCCTCTAACAGCGCGAGCACATTGCGAACCGTCATCAAAGACACCTCGCGGCGCGCCTCTTCGGTGACTCCGCCGACGTGCGGGGTGAGGATCACATTGGGCAGCGACCATAGTGGATTGTCTTTCGCCGGAGGCTCGGTCGAGAAACTGTCGAGGCCGGCGCCGGCGATTTTACCGCTGCGAAGCGCCTCAATGAGCGCCGCCTCGACGACGACCTCGCCGCGCGCCGTGTTGATGAGAAGCGCTTGGCGGCTGACATTCGTATCCATCAGGAGGTGGCTGGACTGCCCCGTGGAAGAGACCGACGATCGGGGCCGGAAGACGCGCACGACCGAGGCGCGGGACAAGCGGCGCGGCATTCCGCAGGGCTCGCCGATCTCACCCTGCTGGCGAAGATCTACATGCGCCGGTTCGTGCTGGGATGGAAGATGCTCGGGCTCGAGCGAACCCTCGGCACGCGGCTCGTCATCTATGCCGACACAGGGAGGTGAAACCGGTCGCAAGGCCTGTTGCGGACGTGGCGACCGACCACAAGGCGACCGAGAGCCCAAGCCCGAGCTTCTGACCGAAGCGGTCGGCGAACGAGCCGGCCGGGATCCGCAATAATGCGTAGGACCAGAAAAACGCCGAGAGGATGAAGCCCATTTCGGCGGGCGGAATTGACAGGTCCTGGCTCAGACGCGGCGCTGCCGCCGACAGCACCGTTCTGTCGATGTAATTGATGGCGATGGCGAGCCACATCAGGCCGGCGACGACGTAGCGGACCTTGGTCGGCCTGGTCACGGCGGTCCATTGGCGAGCGGCTGCGATATGATTCATGGTTTCCTCGCGGAGCGCACGGCGAAAACATTGCGTCGCGTGCTTCGAAAATCGTCAGTCGAGGGCTTCGGCGAAACGCATCGAGATCGCGCGCACGGTCTAGGCGCGGACCCAGTCCATGAAGCTAGGCCGGCGAACAGGTTCGGATCGACTCCGGTTCGTCATGATGTTGAGCCAACGCCCGCTCGACTGGGCACGCCCCAGTCGAAGGGCAGGAACCGCTGCAAGAACTTGAGATGCTTCGTTCCCCAGTCGGAGATGGCGTCGAAACTGTCGCAATCGGCGATCGTGGCGCAGACGCACAAGAGCAGAATCTCGTTCAGCTTGTGAGCCACGCTTTCCGGACTCCGCTTGTCCTTGATCCGGGAAAAGTGGTCCAGCAGAAGCCGCAACCGCGAGGGCTGCGTGGGTCCGGAAGGCGAGGCGTCCATGAGCAGACTCCGCAATCAGGAGCCCCCATAGATTCAGCCTTTCCGCAAGCCGTAAACCCCGTTAACTCGAGTTCGGAGCCCTGTCCGGCACGGCCGGCGATTGTATCCCGCGCAATCCCGGCTAGACTGTCGTGGTGACCCGCCTGCCGCTTGCAGAGATCCGTCGCCGTTTCGTCCTCGAGGCCCGTCCGCTCGACGCCGAGACGGAAGCCGCCCTGCGGGCCGATCCGCGCCCCGGCGCTAAGGCGATTCTGGACGCCGTCGCACGCCGGCGCGCCGAGAACCGCTCGGAGGGGCAGCGGTTGCGCAAGCTCTTGCAATTCGAGAGCGCGCTTTGGGCCGGAGGCGTGCTGCATGTCGCCGGCGTCGATGAAGCCGGCATGAGCCCGCTCGCGGGGCCGGTCGCCGCCGCGGCGGTCATCTTCGCGCCGCGGTCGCGGATTCCCGGCGTCGACGATTTGAAGAAGCTCGATGCGCCGAACTCGGGACAGGCTCGCCGTCGAGATCAAGGCGCGCGCCGTCGCGTGGGCGGTCGCCTTCGCCGAAGTCGAGGAGATCGACCGCATCAACATCTACTGGGCCGGCCTTTTGGCCATGCGCCGCGCCGTCGAAGCACTTTTGCCCGCCCCGCAGCACATCCTCATCGACGCGCGCCGTCTCAAAGAGCTCGCGACGCCTCAACAGGCCATCGTGAACGGCGACGGCAAGAGCCTGACCATCGCCGCCGCCTCGATCCTGGCCAAGACGGCCCGCGACGCCCTCATGCGCAAGCTCGATGCGGAATATCCGGGATACGGCCTCGCCAAGCACAAGGGCTATCCCGTCCGCGAGCATCTGGCCGCCCTTGCGCGGCTCGGCGCCGCGCCGGTCCATCGCCGTTCCTTCGCACCCGTCCGCACGGTCTTGGGCCTGCCGCCGCTCCCACCTTGGCCGGACGCGAAAGAAGCTTCGGAAAGCGCGCAAGAGCTTGCCGAACCGGGGGCTGCTCCGGGTCGTGTCTCAGTTTGAAGGTCGGCTCCGATAAAGGGTTCTCCTCTCCAGTGGCCGTGCGGGAACAGCCGCTATCGACGGGACACCGGGCTTACGGCGTCGCACGGGGACGCCTCATCTCCGCCCGTTGCGGACCTTCCTGGTCGGAAACTTAGCGCCACGCCATGCTCGCTCCGCCGCAGCGCATTGTGTCGGAGAGATAATCGGCTCGGACGCACTCTTGGCGTCTCGAATTGACTGTCATGCTGGTTGCACATTTTAGAATGTTATATAATGTCATATGAGCCTGAGCGCAGCCATAAAATATTGGCGAAATGGCCCGGGCCTGTATTCTGCCGCTGCACGCTACAGCAGCGTCGCGCCGAACGAAGGGGGTTTTCCGTGACCTTTCTTTTCCGCCTGCGCGCATTCGTCGTTCTCGCCCTCGCCGCGTTCTCGTTGTCGGGCTGCGGCTACAACGTCATTCCGACCAAGGAGGAGGCCGCCAAGGCCGCTTGGGCGGAAGTCCAGAACCAGTATCAGCGCCGCTCCGATCTCGTGCCCAACCTAGTCGCGACCGTGCAGGGCTACGCCAAGCAGGAGAAGGACGTGCTGACGCGGGTCACCGAGGCCCGCGCCAAGGCGACCGCAATCCACCTCGACGCGAACGACCTCACCGATCCGGAGAAGGTCAAGGCGCTTCAGGAGGCGCAGGCGCAGCTCTCCGGCGCGCTCGGGCGCCTGCTCGCCGTCAGCGAGAACTATCCCGAGCTCAAATCGAACCAGAACTTCCTCGCGCTGCAGTCGCAGCTCGAAGGCACCGAGAACCGCATCGCGGTCGCCCGCCGCGACTACATCACTGCGGTGCAGGACTTCAACACTTCGCTCAGGACCTTCCCGACCGTGCTCTGGGCGAACACCGTGTTCGCCGGCACGAAGCCGATGGTCCCCTTCACCGCAGAGGCGGAGGCGCAGAGCGCGCCGAAGGTGAAGTTCTGAACCTAACGTGGGAGCGGCGGATGCTCCGGATCTGGCCGCGCGCGCTCCTGGCCGCTCTTCTGTCGGTGCTCGTAATCGCCGCGGCTCACGCGGCGACTTTCCCCGCGCTGACCGGGCGAGTGGTCGACACGGCGCATATTCTCTCGCCCGTCACGATCGCCGACCTTGAGCGCAAGCTCGCTGATCTCGAACAGAAATCGGGCATCCAGCTCGTGGTCGCGACCGTGCCTTCGCTCGACGGCCAGGAGATCGAGCCCTACGCGAACGCGCTTTTCCGCGCCTGGAAGCTCGGCGAAGCCAAGAAGAACAACGGCATCCTGCTTCTGATCGCGCCGAAGGAGCACAGGATGCGCATCGAGGTCGGCTACGGCCTTGAGGGCACGTTGACCGACGCGGTCGCGAGCCTCATCATCGCCAACGCCATCGCGCCGCGCTTCAAGGCCGGCGACTTCAACGGCGGGGTCATGCGCGGCGTCGACGACATCGTCACCGCACTCACCACCGATTCGGCCGAATGGAAGCCGAAGCCGACCGACATGCGCCCCGAGCACGACGCGACGCTCTTCGACACGCTGGCGCCGTTCCTCATCTTCCTCTTCCTCCTGTTCATCTTTACCCGCATCGGCAGGCGCGGCGGCGGCAACGTAGTGTTCATCCCGATGGGCATGGGCGGCAACTTTCCCCGCGACGGCGGTTTCAGCGGCGGCGGGGGCGGGTTCGGCGGCGGGGGCGGCTTTTCCGGCGGCGGCGGCTCGTCGGGCGGCGGCGGCGCCTCGGGAGGCTGGTGATGACGCTCGATCCGGCCGCGGCGGCCCGCGTCGAGGCGGCTTACGACGGAGCCCAGGGGAGGACGCGCGCGCCGCTCGTCTGCGTGCTCGCCACCACCTCGGCCTCGCATGACGCGGAGTTCCTGCTCGGGGCCTCCATCCTGGCGCTGCTCGCGCCGCTGCCACTGCTTCTGTTCACCGAACTCTCGGCTCACCGCATCTACATCCTGCAGCTGATCGTCGCGGTTGTCGCCGCCGCGATCAGCTCGACGCCGTGGGCGCGCCGCTGGCTCATCCCGAAACGCGCCGCCCACTCCGCCGCCCATCGCGCGGCGCTCGCGCAATTCGCCCTGCGCGGGCTCGACCGGTCGCGATGCGGCGCGCTAGTCTATGTCTCGCTCGCCGAGCATTACATCCGCATAGTCGCCGCTGAGGAGGCGACGCGGGAGATTCCGCACGAGCGCTGGCAGGCGGCCGTCGACGCCGCGCTCGGGCCGCTCGCCGCCGGGCGGACGGAAGAGGCGCTGACCGACCTTGCGGCGGGCTGCGGCGAGCTTCTCTCCGCGTCCTTTCCGCCCGACCCGGACTGGCGCCCGCCGCCGCGGCAGCGCTTTCACCTGGTCTGACCAGAGCGCACGAGGGGGCATTGTCACGTGGTTCCCTCTTGTGAGCCGTCGCGGATCCAGGAGCCTCATGCGCTGAAATCCGCCGTCCGATGAATGAACCGCTGCAACGCGACCTTCTTGGTGTGAAGATCCAGATGCAAAAGTTACAGGTGGAGATCCCGATTGTTGACGCTCGCCCCAAGTTCGGCTCGGAGCTTTGCGTCGACTCGGGCCGGCCGGTCACCGTCACTGTGGCGTTGGCCATTCGCGGAGTAGGGTCACTGCATTTTCGAGGTCGAAGCGCGGCCGCGAGACAGCGGATCGAGCAGGCAATCCATCCTGGTCGTGACGCGCCGCAAAATCCGCTCACGCCTGCTTTCGCCACGCGCGGCCGCGAGGCTGATGGGCGTGTCGGACGACTACATTCTTCCCACGAACTACAACGAGGCCGCCGCGCCGCAGCTCGTGTGAGCGATGACGGCGATGAGTGGAGAGCCGAGCATGGCGGCGCCGTACTCGACTGTCCCGAGCGTCGCAGTGTCGACCAGATTGCCGGCGTTGCGGGCGACGAACAGCTCGCCGACGCCGAGGCCGCCGAAGTTCAGTTCCGGCGGGACGCGGCTGTCGGCGCAGGCGATGATCGTCACAAAGGGGTCTGATGTCCCGCTACGGCGCTGCGCTTCGATGCAAGGTCGACCGCGCAGAGCTGCGGACTGCTCACATAGCGCTCATTGTCCGATTTCAGCGCATCCAGCGCCTCGTCCGGGGAGAGCGCGGTCGGCGCGCCCTCGGCTGCTGGGCTCAAGCCCAGCGCGACGGCGGCCGCCGCGCCGAATTTCAAGATATCCCTTCGACCAAATCCGTCGTTTCGAGCAATTCTCGCACATGACCCCGCTCCTGTGATCTCGCCTCGACGGAGCTTGCCCGCGGCGCCGCGCTTCCCCACGCCCGAGGCCGCGGGGCCCAAGAGCAGGCGTAACGGCTTTCGCGCAGCCGGCTTGACAGCCTCGGCGGGGATCCCCCTTACCCGAGCGACGGAACGCGAAGCACCTGGCCCGGATAGATCTTGTCGGGGTGCGTTAGCATGGGCCGGTTGGCCTGGAAAATGACGTCGGATTTCGCCCCGTTTCCCTTGCCGTATTCCCGCTCGGCGATCGCCCACAGCGTGTCGCCGCTCTTCACCGTGTAAAAGCGTGACTTGGGCTCGGCCTTGGCCGGCTTGATGTCGTTCTGCACGGTCTGCACGCCGACCGTATTGCCGAGCGCAATCGCGATCTTCTCGGCTTCCTCGGTCGACTTCGTGGTGCCTGACACCTTCACTTTGTCGCCTTCGACCTCGATCTTGACGTCCGAATGGTCGAGGCCGTTCTTGTCGAGCTCCTTCTTGAGCTCCTCGGCCGGAGCGGCCTTGGCCTCGCTCGCGCCGAAGATGGACGCGCCGGCGTTCTTGACGAAGCTGATCAGTCCCATGGTTTGCTCCTTGCGCCGGCCGTCGGCCGGACCTCTGCAGCAAAGGGGGCACCCCTTCAGGCCTGCGCGCCATTCTCGAATTTCAGAGAGCGGGCTCTGCCGCAAAGGCGTTCAGGCCTTCCGCATGTTGTCGAGTACCATGCCCACGATCGCTGAGGTCTCACAACGCGCCGTCAGGCGCGAACACTGCTTTACTTATCGCGCGAAAGCGACAATTTTGGCACATCCCTCTTTGGGTCTCTCGAACGAGCATCTGTCCGGCGCCGGCGGGGGATTTCTGGTAAGCCTCGGCGATCCCGTTCCTCCCGGACGCCCGCATGAGAGATCCCTATAGAGTTTTCGGCGTCGCCAAGCACCGCGACGCCCGCAGAAATCGCCGGGGCCGGACGTAGAGGCGGGCCACTAAGCTGCGCCGGCAGGCCGCTCGCCGCGGTTGGTTGTTGCTTTTCAGTCTTTGCTGTCGGGAGCCTTCAATCTCAAACCGCAGTCATCTATCTAGCCAAGGGCTTTCCTTGACTGATCTTCGACAGTTGCTCAAACCAAGTCATTGATATCGAGCGCAAAAGCGCGTTGCGCCGCCGCCGTGGCACTACATTACGGAGATTTGGCGTAGATTAGACGTTTTGCGCCCTATTGCAGGGGTCGCGCCTAGCTTCAGATCGTCCAGAACCGGCGCGAATGCATCGCGGAGCACCAGCCCAAGGTCTTTTTGCGGCAATACGTGGCGTGGAAAACGGCACCGACTCGATCTTGATCCCCTACAATATCAGATAATATCATAATTAAATCAACATCTATAGGCGAAAAACGTGGCACT
Organism: uncultured Alphaproteobacteria bacterium; assembly: GCA_963819255.1. GTDB lineage: Bacteria > Pseudomonadota > Alphaproteobacteria > Rhizobiales > Beijerinckiaceae > Roseiarcus. The sequence goes on along the minus strand of CAWFVS010000029.1, from coordinate 94,612 downwards.
ACATTTTCGGGTCAGTTGCCGGTCGCCCGTAATTATATCAACAGCTTACGCCTGGCGCGCATGCTCCAACTGTAGAAGATCAGTTTGATATCCCTGCGGCTCCCGGACGGTAGAGTGGTGATCGTCCGGAGCCATTCAAACGCGAACAAAATTCTCGTTACGGCCACGAAGGGAAGGGGCGATTTAACGTAATGGAGGGCGACCGTCACGGAACAACATGCAGTTCTAGAGTTGTTTGGTCAGCAGCGCTGCAACGTCGGAGTGGTTCACCATCTTCAGTCTTAGGACATGCTGGAGGAGTTCGAGCAATTGGGGGATACCAATTACAGGAGGGCCGCCCGGCCCATACCCCATCTTAAGCCTCCCCGGGCTACCATCGGCCCGCTGGTGACCACGTAGGTCTTTGTAGTAGCTGAACCACAGATCGGTAATGGGCAAGTCGAGGATCGGCGTCGGCGGTTTGCCTTCTTCTTCATCCTTAGCGTACGACGCGAGGAATACAAAAGGCTGGTAAGTGTCACCAATCTCGCCGAGCTTAACGACGCCGCGCAAGATCGGCTCCCAAGTTTCGCCCTCCTCCTGTAGCTTGAAACTCTTCCGAATATAGCCACTGGGGTTCTTACAATTTGGACACACCAATATCCCGTCAGCGTCGCAGAAGCTTCCTATGAGTTCCGCAATGTTACCTGCCCAACTTGGCTTCAGGTATTGAGGGTTTCCACAATCAACCTGCCAAGCCATCCTTAAAAGCCATCGCGTTTTCTGAGGAGTGAGCTGGTAACCTAGCACCCTTAGAACAGGCCGACCACCCCATTCCCCCTTCGGCACCGCCGCTGTCGGGTTATGGCAGCAGCAGATGCCGCCCTGCCTGCTCTTTTACTCTTGATAACAGATTTTGTCAGGAATAAAGTCCCCCGTGCTTGGCCCAGTGACCGCGAAGCTGTGCAAAATGGCCTATCGAGACATTTGACATGACGATGGCTGGCGGGGCATCCGAACCGACCGCCGGGTTCACTCCACTTTGGAGGTTCCAGATGACACTCGACTGGCCCAATCTTGGGGTCGGCGCAATCCTCGGCTTCCTTGCTCATTGGGCATTTGTAGGATGGGAGGAATGGAAGGCCCGCCGCGCACTCAGGGTAACATATAGTCGTCTTGCCGGGAGCTACGTCAATTTTGAGCGGATAGACGGCGAGTATAAGGCGACCGGCGGCATGATTACATTGTCTTGGCAACGTGACGGGTCAATTGCGGCAAAGGGCTTACACTCTAACGGGACGGTGGATTGGAAGGGTGTTATACGCATGAACTTAAACAATACAGGAACTGGCGACGTTATGACTGTCAAACAATCATACGGGCACGGCACTCAAACCGTAACTTACATTCCTCACATCGGATATTTCGACGTTCGAACGGATTTTACCGGTCAGAGCAGCCCCGCGCCTCGCTTTCATCAGTGGCGGCGCAAGGAAGGATAGGGAAGGGGCGGGCCTGTGAAAGGGTTAAGCAGTCGCCCGCGTTCGATTTCCACCTCGTTGTAGTAGGCATCAACGGAACCGCGCCCGCGCCATAGTGCGGTCGGTAGCCCGACACCGCCGCTGCACAAGCTGCTATGATCAGAGCGATCAAATCGCGATCCGTTCGACCTCATCGAGCGTGATTTCGTCGCCGGTGCGATTATAGAGCTTGGTGGTGCGCGGACTTTCATGCGCGGCCATTGCTTGGGCGTTCTCGAGCATGCCGCCAGCTTCGAGATAGGCCGTGATCCCCGTGGCGCGGAAGGTGTGGCAGCCGATCCGAACTCGCGTGCCGAGATCGGCAGCACGGCGCTGGATCATGCGCCAGGCGTCGACGCGGTTCACCGGGTTTTCCGTCAGCGCGCCGGTGCGGCCAACGGCGGAGCGGAACAGGGGAGCCTTGCTGTCGTCGCCGACACCGGCGGCCTTGATGTAGGCATCAAGGTAGGCCTCGAGATTGTGATGCGCCGGCGTCTCATGGCGCTTGCCGCCTTTTTCATGCAGACGGTGGGGCAATGCGGTGCAGTCGAGAACTGGACTAGCGGTAGGTCGTGAGCCGATGATTGCTGATGTCTACCCAGAGCCGCCGCGATGCCTTTTCACATGTTACCTTCCATTCATTTTCAATAAACGACGTCGCGTGCTCCAGACGCTTCGCGGCCATAACGTCGTTGCAACTGACAAAAATCAGGTTAAGCTTTTTATATCTTTCGCTATTATTTGGAGAATCAAAGCGACGAACCATTCGTTTCATGTCTGCGTCAACTGCAATAAGAATTGCATTGTTTAAAATTGCTGCAATGACAACATCGTCATCTGTGGCGCCCTGTTGTAAAACGTCTCGATGGAAAATTACTTCATGGCCACGACAACGGTCCCGCCACTGGTTGCGGCGTTCCTTCGTCTAACAAGACAGTTAATTCCTCCTCGCGGTTCACGCAACTTCTTTATATTTGAGCGCTGCCTCAATGTCGGCCTTACTAAGGCTCGGATATTGCTTCCTGATTTCATCGACAGTATATCCAGCATTCTTGAACGCTTGGATACTTCTCACTGTGATCCGCGTTCCGGCCATAACAGGCTGGCTTTGCGCGACACCCTTCCTTTTCTCAGTACGTCCGACAAGATCTTCTCCCCGTTAGCGCATTACGCGAACCGCTTCCTCCATGTCGCCCGTTACCTTTTTTAGCGGTATTTCTAAAACGCCTTGCCCGCTTCTTGCTTCCTCTTTCTCTCCGGTCTCTGGATTATCGAAGACGACACGTTTACCGAGAATGTAGAGGGTCGTTTTTGCCCAAAGGTCGTCACCAAGGTGAGAGAGTTGATCCTTTGTCGCTCTAAGCTCCTGCAGAGGTATTTTTGATTCGATCCGAAGCGCGTTTATGATTTTAAGACAGACCAAATCTCGGAAGCTGTACAAGCGCTTGCTCTCAAGAGCGGGGTCGTTGACTCTTAGGCTAGGAGCAAAAAAATCCGACGCCCGATAGCGCAGTTGTCGCTGATTGACGCCAGTCAGCCGCTCAACCTGCGGCTCGGTGAACGCCGTAATGATGGCGCTTTTTGAATTTTGCATGTCATATGAGCCTCTTGCAAAAAGAGTGATGAAACCAGTCTAGTAAGGCGCTAATATTTATAGATATTGGGATCGGTTGCAAGTGCTGCATAGAAATATATTCAGATTGCGATTTAGGTACCGCGCCGTTATTATAGAAAACGATTCGCTTCAGCCTTGGCTGTAGACATGACTGACGACCCTCTCGACGCGATAAAGGCGCGCTGGAGCCACAAGGGCTATTTGCAGGGCCATTTGTTCCCTTGGATGCGTGAGGACAACGATCCGGTCACCGAAGCGCTGGGTCGTCTCATCACCACGCTCGACGTGATCGGCCTCGAAGCCTTCGTTCCCGAACCGCCCAGGGGACCGGGTCGGCCGCCCGAGGACCGTCGCGCCCTCGCCCGAGCTTTCGTGGCCAAGGCGGTCCTGGGCGTTCCCACCACCAGCGCCCTGATCGAGCGCCTCGCCGTCGACAGGTCGCTGCGTCGCATCCTCGGCTGGGAGCGACGCGCGCAAGTTCCGTCCGAGGCCACGTTTTCCCGGGCGTTCGCCGAATTCGCGCAGGGCGAGCTGCCAGACAAGATCCACGCGGCGCTGATCGAGCGGGCGCTCGGGGGACGCATCATCGGGGCGATCGCGCGCGACGCCACCGAGATCGAAGCGCGCGAGAAGCCGGTTGAGATGAAGGCCAACGACGGCCAAGACGATCCCCCGGCGCCCGATCATCCCCCGCCGCCGCGCAAGCGCGGACGTCCGCGCAAGGACGAACCGCGGCCGAAGCCGGAGCCGACGCGTCTCGAGCGGCAGGTCACGCAGAACCTCGGCCAGATGCTCGCCGACCTGCCCACCGCCTGCGACGTCGGCTGCAAGAAAAACAGCAAGGGCTACAAAGAGACCTGGACCGGGTACAAACTCCACATCGACGTGGCCTGCGGCCAAATCCCGGTCTCCTGCGTGCTGACCTCGGCCTCCGTCCACGACAGCCAGGTCGCCATTCCCTTGATGACCATGACGAGCGCCCGCGTCTCTTATCTCTACGATCTCATGGACTCAGCCTACGACGCCGCCGCGATCCACGACCAGAGCCGGGCGCTCGGCCACGCCCCCATCGTCGACCGCAACTTTCGCGCCGACCACGAAGGGAAGGCCGAATGGGGCCGCGAGGTCGAGCGCCTCAAGCTCATCCACATGCCCGACTTCGACGACCGGATCTACGATTTCCGCACCATGGCCGAACGCGTCAACGCCCGGTTGAAAGACGAGTTCGGCGCCAGATTTCTCCGCGTCCGCGGCGCGCTCAAGGTCAAATGCCATCTCATGTTCGGCATCGTCGCGCTCGCCGTCGATCAGATCATCCGCGTCGTCGACTTAAGGACCGCCCATGCCTGACCAAGCCGCGCCTACCCGGCGCGGCAGGAAAAAATCGCTTCGGTCAGCCTTTCTGCAAGAGGCTCAACTGAACCAAAGTCCTCGTATCTATCAGACATATCTTGACCGGGCGGACCGTGCCAGTCGAATTTCACTTGAAACTGACCTACCGCCTTCAATAGGTGAGATACAAAGCCGAAATCACGTAACTTTTCGCGATCGTTAAATTTCACAAGGAACCCGAGCTCTATTCTGGTCGACCCAAATTCATCGGAGTGAACCCGTGAGTATATATGAGTTATATTGGAATCGGTCGTAGCGCAACTTATTCTTATCCTTTTTGCTTCCACAACGTGTCTATCCGCCTGGCTAAGCCTTTCAAGTTCCCTCGCGCGGTCGTTTGGCGTTCGCGGAATCCTTATTGACCCGAATCGCCGAATAAAGTGGGACGGGTTCGGGTTGATCCAATTCGGCTTTGGCGTCCCGAAGCCCTTGCGCAACGAGAAGAGCCCAGAGATCGGTTAAAGGTAGTTGTACTATAATCAGCATAACATTAGTCGTGCCCCCTCCTCAAGCTAGTGTGAAGGGGGCAGTATTTAAAAAGGGGAGACCTCGGATTGACGCACCCAGACAGCCGTCAATCGTCTCCATAATGGAAGGGGGTATTTTTTTTTTTTTTTTAGTGAAACAATCCGTAAACTCGCTATGAGCGGTCGAGTAGACCACGAGGTGTATCCTATACACATCGAGGGTTTTCTCCTTTCTGCGAACAGGGTTCACTTCACCTTCTTAGCCCCCACATCGGGCGTATCCGTCCGACGTAGTTCTAGCTGCGAGCCGAACGGCAAGCCGCCGACCCGCAGTCCAACCGTAGCATTCGGTATGCGTCACGCAAGTCGGAAGGAGACCCAGACCCTTAAATTCAAACGCTGACTGACTCGCTTTTTCGGTTTGGTTTGATTTCCCACTCTCGAATCCGGATTAAGCGCTTGGGAACCGCGACAATCAGCTTACGTCTTCGATCGAGAGCATCATTCGACGATATTACAGCACGCTCCCCGACCTGAAAGGGAGTCCGCATGCGCCTCTGGCGTGCCCAATCCCCTGCCTGTCTCAACGGGATAATTCCACGCATCTGCAGGCTCGTGGAGATCCTACCCGGGTGCGAAAACAGCGGGATCGCTGAGCAACGTCGCCCCGCTGCTAATGGGCTGAAAAGGCCCGTCGGGCCAGCGCCGGCATCGCCGCTCGCTCGCGCCGCTGCCGAGCCGCAAATTCAACGGGCGGCCCCCTTCGGCGGGGTCTGAACGACCGGCGCGGCGCCGTCGAGGATTTCTCGCCGGTTGCGCGACCGGGGCGGATAGATGCGCTGCCGGTTGATCGTCTCCTTGATCCACTTGGCTTCCGCGCCGGTCGACGCAACCGCGCGGTCCCAGCCTTCGGTGTAGACCGCGCCGAAGGCGCCGAGATCGAGGCAGGTGACATACCAGTCGATCTCGAGCGGGAGCATCGGCTTCCGCAGGAGATCGCTGACGACATTATACCCGGCGAAGCGGCCCATCGGGCGGGCGTGCTGGCACGACATGACGGAAGCATGGGCGCCGTCGATCGGCAGCCATGCGGCGTCTCCGGCCGCGAATTCCGCGGCCATGCCCTTGATCTTCAGGTTCGCGCCGACCGGCAGCCGGCCGAGCCGGTCGCGCGTCACGGGAAAGCGCGCCGTCAAGGGGTCGGCTTGCATGCCCCCGCACCAGACCACGGTCGCCGCCTCAATTCTTTCGTCCGTCACAAGGGTCACGCCCCCGGCGTCGATGGAGGCCACGGAGACGCCGGGCCGCGTCTCGACGCCGAGATTCTGCAAGGCCTCGGCGATGATTTTACGCGCGCCCACTCCCATGTCGGAGCCGATCCATGCGCAACGATCGGCGAGGATTACGCGCGGACGCGGGGCTTGGGTGGTAGCGTGTCCATGCGCGGCGGCCAATTTGCCAACCATTTCCGTCGCGACTTCGACGCCGGTAAGTCCGGCGCCGACGACGAGCGCGTTGTACTGGCCCGCAGAGGCCGGAAGCGACGGCAAGGAGGCGATGTGCTCATTGAGCCTTCGGGCTGCTTCGAACGTGTCGACGTCGAAGGCATGCGCCGCCAGGCCGGGGACGGGCGGTCGGGCGAGGCGGCTGCCGAGGGCAAAGACCAGGCGGTCCTAGCAGCCTGTCGGACTGGGTTTTTCGTTGGAGAGGCGGGAGCCGATTTTTGACGCGCCGGGACGGCGGAATGGCGCTTCGCGAATTCGAACTTCGACCTCGAATGCGCTTTTGACGCCGTCAGCGCCGCGTTTTGGCGGCGGGACAAGGCTCTTCCGCCCGTTCAGGCGGTCTTCAGAGTGAATAGTCTCCTTATGTTCCATGACATCGTCACGAGACTCCACTCGCCGCGCACGTTGTCGAGGCCGCGCAGGGAAAACTGTCGGAACCCCATTACCGATTTGATGATCCCGAACACCGGCTCCGGCGTCTGTTTGCGAAGCGCATAGAGCTTTCGCCCCTCCGGCGTCTTCAGCCGCCGGGCGTTGGCCTCTACCGCCGTCGGCGGTTTCGGCGCCGGGTTTTCCGGCGCCGGTTCCTGCGGTTCGGGCTTGGCTTCCAAACGTTCGGACAACGGCGGATGATGCGGCTGGCGTCCCATCGCGATGATCGGCTCGATCCCCGCCTTCTCGCAGGCCTCGACGTTGCCGGCGCTATAATAGCCCGTGTCCGCCAGCAGCGTCGCGCAAGGGCCGACGTTCTTTTGCATCGCGCCGAGCTCGGCGAGCATCGGCTCGACTTGTTGTTTGTCGTTCGGCGCCTGCGTCACGTCCACCGCCACGACCAAATTGCTGCCCACCGCCACCGCCGCTTGGGCATTGTAACATTGCTCGAAGCCGCCGCCCGCGGTCGGCATGATGCGCAACTCCTCGTCGGTCAGATTGATCTGATCCTTTGGCTGGGGGCCTTCGGTCGGCGGCTGCGGCGGCTTGCCGCCAGGTTTCTTGCCCGTCTCGGCGATCTTGGCTTCGCGGGCGGCGAGCTTGGCTTCGTATTCCGCCTTTTCCCGCTCGTAACGCTCCTTGGCCCGCGCCTCGATCTTGGCTCGCGCCTCGGCCAGTTTCTTCAGGCGGCCTTCGCGCAACGCCAGCTCTTCCGGGATCGACAGGCCGTCGGGAAGGTCGGCCGCGTCCGCCGCCTCCGCCTTGGCGAGAAGCTCGGCGACTTCCTGTTTCAGCTGCGCTTCCAGCTTGCCTGCGTATTCGTGGGACAGCGCGCTGTGGCGGCTCGCGTTGGCGTGGATCTTGGTGCCGTCGAGCGCCACGGTCCCCATCTGTAAAACGCCCATCTCCTTGGCCAGCATCAGCACCCGCACGAACAGCGCCTCGATCTCCTTCAGGAAGCGTTTGCGGAACGTCGCGATCGTGTCGTGGTCGGGATGATCGTTGCCGGCGATGAACCGAAAGGCCACGGAATCGTAGGTCGCCCGCTCCAGCTTGCGGCTCGAAAACACGCCCGTCGCATAACCATAGATCAGAAGCGCCAGCAGCATCGAAGGGTGATAAGAGGCCGAGCCCGAACCGCGATACCCGCCGGTCATCGACCGCAAGTCGAGGCTTTCCACCACCTCGACCACGAACCTCGCCAAATGGCGCTCGGGCAGCCAATCCTCCACCGACGGCGGCAGCAAGAACCTCGTCAAGCGATCGACGATCCGGAAATTGCTCATCGCCGATAACCCCGAAGCCCCAAACAAATCAATGCCTTACTGTAGCATGATCCGAGGCCGATACGAAGCGCAAAGCGCTAAGTTCGAGCTAAGTCCGACAGGCTGCTAGTCACGAGGCTCACCTTCGGAACCGGCGTTTTGTCAGGCCCTGGCCTCGGAAACATGTAGCTGACCTCGGTTATTACACCTTCCGGCTTCTGGTACGCGGCGTAGAGTTCGACGCCAAAAGGTGCGCCAGTAGCGTCCTTAAGGGTCCTCGCATCTACACCGATCAGTTGCTTCGCATTGGGGTTGCCAATGGCGACGGCCTTCCCGTCGCTGATATTACCGCAAAAAACATAGAGGTCCCTATCTCGGAACCCACCCTCTCCCTTGTTGAACATATCGAGCGCTTTGGCCTTGTCCGCTTTCACGGCGTCGACCGCCTTCATCAGCATCGCTTTGGCTTCATCGGCGGTACCTCCCGCCTGCTGCGCGAACGTCGTTGTTGAGAGCGTAAGGGCTGCAGCCGACATCGCGGCAATCGCGAACGTGCAAATCATGGGTTTCCTCCTTGTCGCAGCCTGGCATCTGCAGGAATCGGGCGCGGAATTATTCCAGGCTGCCTTTTCGTTACAACCGACAGCCGAGCATTGCAATATGCACCCCTGGGCCGAGGATATGTGAACCCCCTGCGGGCTTCAACTCGCCCTTCACCCACTCGATGAGGTTATGGTCACGTTAGACGCCGCGAACGGTCTGGTTGCGGCCGCTGCCGCCGGCCCAGGTTTTGACGACTTCACCCACGGTCTTCTTAAGTCCTTAGCGGCGGCTGTGGTCTCAATCGTCCCGGCACATTTGAATAGACTGTTGGTATATACGACCCAGCCCTTTCGGAAATTTCGCCCGCAACGCAGCCAGAGAGTTCTCCGCAGGAATACGGCCCAGCGGCCCCTCATCGCCCTTTTGTCGATGGCCTCGTCCTTTGAGACAATGAGAGCCTTGCCGGCCAATTCCATCGTCTCGGATATCGGCGCCTGACGCGCCGTCGTACGCAAAAGCATCACATTCGGGGCGTTGGCAGCACGATGATGCTGCTGGCCACCAAATCCGCCACCAGCTCCTTGGTGATGACGCCGGCCACGTTGTCCGGCCGCGGACCGCCCCGGTCGTGAACGACGACTGCGATCTCGGCCTGCCTGCGCCACATGCGCCGGATCACGTTGAAAAAGACGTCGCGCTCGCGCACGACGACAAAGTTTCCGCGGCCGAAGTCGCGCAGCGTCGCGGCCGGCTGCGCTTCCCGGCTCACTTGGGCCAGCGGCTTGCCAACTCGGATGGCGCCTATGATCCGGTCGCGCTCGGCGATGACGACATATTTCGCGGCTTTCTTGTCTTGCGCGAGTAGGGGCAGCGCATCGACGCGCGTGGTCGCCGGCGCCACGACAACGTCGCGATCCATGACGGCCGCCGCCCGTTTGACGACGAACATGTTGGCGTGGAGCGCATCGGGTATGACGTGTCCCCGGCGCACGAGCTTGATCGTATAGATGCTCTCGGGCGACAAGAGCCGCCTCACCCCGACGCTCGCCGCCACCGCCAAAATCATCGGCAGGACGATGGCGTAATCGCGAGTCATCTCGAACAGCATGGTGATCGCGGTCAGCACCGCACCGGTGCCGCCGCCGACCATCGCCGCCATTCCGACCACCGCGAAGGAAGGGACGCTCAGCGTCATCGGCAAATGCAGCATGTTCAGCCCGATGGCGAATCCGCCGCCGAGGGTCGCGCCCATATAGAGCGACGGAGAGAAGATGCCGCCGGAGGAGCCGGAGCCGAGGGTGAGGCAAGTTGCAACGAGCTCACAGAGAAAAAGCAGGAGCAAAGTCCCGGCCCCGGTCAATTGGCCGAACAGGATCGCCTGGTCGGTCGCGTAGCCGACGCCCCCGATGTAATACTCGCCGAAACCTTGCTGGACGCCGAAAATGATGGCGCCGACCACCGCCATGCCGAGCATGTGGCGGAAATAGCTCCCCGGGATCTTATCGAACAGGTCTTCGGTGAAGTGCAGCCCGCGGATGAAGGCGGCGGCGGCGACGCCGACGATGGCGCCGAGCAGGGCGTAGAGGCAGAGGGCGAGGGCCGCGCAGGAACTGCCCGAGCGTGGAGCCGAAGGCGGAGCCGATCTGGATGATCGGGCCCTCACGTCCGACGGTGGCGCCGCTGCCGATCGCAATCGCCGACGCCAGGGATTTCACCGCCGCCACGACCGGCCGAATGACGCCGCCGCCGTAGTAGATCGCGTCCATCACTTCGGGCACGCCGTGCCCCTTGGCCTCGGGCGCGAAATTCGTCACCAGAAAGGTCACCGCGACGGCGCCGACCACGGGCGCAAGGATGATGAAGGCGCCCCACGGGCTCGCCGGCGTGAACACCTTCGTGTCGTAGTGGGAAGCGAACTGACCCAGAAACAGCAGATTGTGAACCAGCCCGATGAGTTCGCGAAAGATGATGGCGCCGACCCCGGCCGCTATTCCGACCGCCAACGCAAGAAGCGACAGAGACACGAGACTGAGCCGCCGCAACTCGTCCGCCTCGGCGACTTCCGATGGTCCTTTGTCGATCGGGCCCGAAGACGCGCTTGCCTGAGCCGGCAATTTGGCGCCCGACGGCGCGCCCGGGTGTTCGTTCACAGGATTGGGTCCGTTTGGATGAGCCGGAGCATGGGAGCCTGTCGTCGACTGCCAGTACGGCAGGCAGACGATGCGAGTGACGCACTGACTTGATGTTGCGATTGCCGGAAGCGATCGGCCAAATCGGCGGATCACACTTTCGGCGAACTCGACCCGCTCCGGCGGTTACGTAACCGCCGCGTTGCGAAAACGTTCCAAAATCCGAGCGCTCTGGCCTGAATGCTGTCAACGTCCCCAAAACGGGCAAACACCCTGCACTCCCAGCGGAAAACAGGCGCGGCGCGGCCGCCTCGCGCCGCCATTCGAGAGGGGTTCAGAAAGCTCAATCGCTTGTGCTGGACTGCCGCGATCGAGGACTCGTCGCCTCACGATGGCGAGGAGGAGGATCGAGCGGCTCTCCTGCCCGGAGCCCGAGGCGAGCGCCGGGCAGAAATGACACGTATTTCGTTCAGCCTGCCGACAGCGCCTGCACCCCGGCGGCGGGGCGCAAGCCCGGCCGCCTCAAGCGTTTACGGCAGCGTGACCCAAGCTCCGTCACGCCAGTAGCCCGCCGCTAAGTTGGCGCTAAAATGGTCTCTTCCGCGCGGCTCGCGGGAATCAGAGCGGATTTCCGGCCGCGAGCCTCACCGCATGAGCGCGGCGATGTCCTCGCGCAAGCCCTGCGCATCCTGGGTCGCGAGCCCCAGGTCGTCCAGCGCCCGCGCCACCGCGCCGACCAGATCGGCGTTGGTGGCGGCCTGTCCGCCTCCAGGCAGCGACACGTTGTTCTCGAAGCCGACCCGCACATGGCCGCCGAGCAGCGCGCCGGCGACGACGCAGGCGGCCTCCCGCCGGCCGAAGGCGCAAACGCTCCACGACGCGAAGCGCGGCATGTCGGGGGCGAGAAACGGCAGCAGGTCGGCAGGGGCGGCGCGCCGGAGCAGCGAAAAGCGCCCGAGCACGTAAAGAACCGCCACCTGCTCGAAGGGGATCAGGCCCCGCTTCTGCATCGCCGCCAGCCGCTGCGCCTCCTCGGGCGCATAAAGGATGATCTGCGGCCAGACGCGCCTCCATTTCAGCCGCTGGAGAAAGTTGCAGAACAGCGGCTCGTCCTGCTCCTCGGGCGCGAGCTCGCGCAGGGCGAACGACGCCGCCTCGGGACCGGCCTCGAGGACGACCCCCATCTGGCGGCCCCGCGAATAGCGGCCCATCAATTCAGTGGTGATCTGCACGACGAGGCGGTCGCCGACCGTCGTGCGGATCCGGTCGGTCGCCGCGCGATAGGCCTCCGCGTCGAGGAGGTGAACGCCCTCGGAGTCGCGCACGTGCAGGTGGAGCATCGCCGCGCCCTGGTCGAGGCACTCGGCCGCCGTCCGCGCCAGCTCTTCCGGGGTGATCGGCAGGCCCGGGCAGTCGGCCTTGGTCTTGCGCCCGCCGTTCGGGGCGACCGCGACGACGACTTTCCTTCGCGCTGAACCCGAGGTCACGTCCGCCGCCTTTCCGCCGCGCCGGTCCGGCGGCTAGGATGATTATCCGCCTCCGCGCGCTAAAGCCGGATGAATCGATGACTCATATTCTGCACAGGGCCGCCAACGCCGTCATGCCGGTCGCCGTCGGCGGCGCGGGGGTCGAGATTTTCGACGCCGAGGGACGGCGGTATCTCGATGCGTCCGGAGGCGCGGCGGTCTCCTGCCTCGGCCACGGGCATCCCGAGGTGATCGCGGCGCTGCGCCGGCAGCTCGACGCGCTGGCCTACGCCCACACCGCCTTCTTCACCACCGAGGCGGCCGAGCGCCTCGCCGCGAGGCTCATCGAGGACGCGCCCGCCGGCATCGAGCGGGTCTACCTGGTCAGCGGCGGCTCCGAGGCGGTCGAGGCGGCGCTGAAAATGGCGCGGCAGTATTTCGTCGAGATCGGCCAGCCGCGGCGGCGCGCCATCGTCGCGCGGCGGCAGAGCTACCACGGCAACACCCTCGGCGCGCTCGCCGCCGGAGGCAACGCCTGGCGGCGCGCGCAGTTCGAGCCGCTCCTGATTGAAACGCATCACATCGACGCCTGTTACGCCTATCGCCTCCAGCGGGAAGGCGAGAGCGAGGCGGACTACGCGGCGCGCGCGGCTCAGGCGCTCGAGGACAAACTCCTCGAGATCGGGCCCGACCGCGTCATCGCCTTCGTTGCAGAGACCGTGGTCGGGGCGACGGCGGGCGCAGTGCCGCCGGTCGGCGACTATTTCAGGCGCGTCCGCGCGATCTGCGACCGCTACGGCGTCCTCCTCATCCTGGACGAGGTCATGTGCGGCATGGGGCGCACGGGAACGCTGCACGCCTGCACGCAGGAGGGCGTCGCGCCCGACCTGATGACGATCGCCAAGGGCCTCGGAGGCGGCTATCAGCCGATCGGCGCGGTTCTCCTGACGAAACGGATCTTCGAGGCCTTCGCCCGGGGCTCCGGCGCCTTCCGGCACGGCCATACCTATATGGGCCACCCGATGGCGGCCGCGGCGGCGCTCGCCGTGCAGGACGTCATGCGGCGCGACAACCTGATCGCCAATGTCGTCGCCATGGGCGACCTGCTCCGCCGACGCCTCGACGAGCGCTTCGGCAACAACCCCTTCGTCGGCGACATCCGCGGCCGCGGCCTCTTCCGCGCCCTCGAGTTCGTCGAGGACCGCGCGACCAAGAGCCCGTTCGACCCGGCGCTCAAGCTGCATGCGCGGCTCAAACGCGAGGCGATGGCGCGCGGCCTGATGGTCTATCCGATGGGCGGGACGATCGACGGCTCGAGGGGCGACCACGTCCTTCTCGCGCCGCCGTTCATCGTCGACGAAAGCCATGTCGAGACGATCGTCGAGCGGCTCGGCGAAGCGGTCGACGCGGCATTGGGCGGCCTAAAGTAGCCGGCCGCGTCGCAATGCCGTCACAGAAAGAGCAAACTGGCCCGCCAATGGCGGCGCCGTCGCGCGCGAATGCGATTTTTCCTGTCCGGCCTGCTATGGCCGTCGGGGCCGGGGCGAGAGCCGAAAGGACGGACGTGATGGCCAAACATTTTGCATGGCTGGCGCTCGGGCTTTCGGCCGCGCTCGGCGCCGCCGCCTACGCCGGCAACGCGCCGCTCGATCTGCAGAAGCCGACCCCGCTTGCGAAGGCCGCCAAGCCGGCGAAGAGCGGCCCGGCCGCCAACCTGTCCGCCGCCGAGGCGGTGGCGCGCGCCGACGCCTGGCTCGACGCGGCGCGCGTAATGAGCGCCGACTTCGTCCAGATCGGGCCGGACGGCAAGCGCTCGGAGGGCGAACTCACCGTCGAGCGCCCCGGCCGCATGCTGTTCAAATACGCTTCCCCGGCGCGGTTCGAGATCGTCGCCGACGGGCGCAGCGTCGCCGTCATCGACCACAAGCTCAACACCCAGGACGAATATTTCATCGCCCAAACTCCGCTCAAATTCCTGCTCTCCGACCACATCGACATCGCCAAGGACACCAAGGTCTTGAGCGTCGCCCAGGACGAGAGCTCGGTGACGATCGAGATCGAGGACAAGGCGACGCTCGGCGGAACCGCGCATCTCGAACTCATCTTCGACCCCTCGACCTTCGCGCTGAAACAGTGGACGGTGATCGACGCGCAGGGGTTTCAGACGGTCGTGTCGCTGTTCAACCTCGACCTCAAGACCAAGCCCGACCCGGCCCTGTTCCACATCGACGAGAATCTGCCGACGCGAACGCGGGGGCGGTGAGCCTGCCGCGCCCCCATTCGTCCAGTTTCGGCGCCGGCCGCTCCAATAGATGGCTGCGGACGCGCTTTGAGACGATCCCCTCAAGCCCCATCTCGTAAGCCTTGGCGGAGCGCGAACGGCCGCGAAACAAACTTCGCTTCTCCGTTGACTCTCTGAATCGTCTCCCAGATTCGAAGTGTCTTCCTTGTTTGCGTTGGAGTGTGCGTTGCCGCGTGCTTACTGGAATGGCTTTTTGAAGCTTTCGTTCGTCTCCTGCCCAGTCGCGCTCTTTCCCGCGACGACCGTGGCGGAACGGGTCTCCTTCCGGCAGGTGAACCGCCGCACTGGGCGCCGCCTCAAGCACCAGCTGGTCAATTCGATCACCGGCGAGACGGTTAACCCGCTCGACAAGGCGCGCGGCTACGAGGTCGGCGAGAACCAGTTTCTGCTGGTCGAGGATCGCGAGCTTGAGCAGGCGCGCAGCGAGCGCCCGCCGCCCGGCGCCTTCCAGCTTGCCGAACCGCCGCGCTCCGCGCCTGCGCCTTCCCGGGTCCGCGCGGCCGGGCCAGACGAGGACGACGGCGAAGAGGAACAGCGCCGCGAAGAAGACGCCGAAAAGGATGAGCCGCAAGAGCCTCACCTCGTCCCGCACCCGAAGAACACGCGCACCATCGAAATCGAGCGCTTCGTTCGGACGGGACAGGTCGATGTGCGCTATTTTGAGAAGCCGTATTACGTTGCGCCCCGCGACGCCGTCGGCCAGGAGGCGTTCGCGGTGATCCGCGACGCCATGAGCCGCGAGAACGTCGCGGGCCTTGCCCGCCTGGTGCTGTCCTCGCGCGAGCGCCCGATGCTGATCGCGCCGATGGGTAACGGGCTTTGCGGTGTGACGCTCCGCTTTGCGCACGAGGTGCGCGGGCAAGAGGAGTATTTCAGCGAAATACCGGAGATGAAGCTTCCGGCCGAGATGGTGAAGCTTGCCCGGCACATCATCGAAACGAAATCCGCCGACTTCGATCCGGCGATGCTGGAGGATCACTACAGGAACCCACTCGTGCGCATCCTGAGAAAGAAACAGGCGCAGACGCCTGCGCCCCCGGAGCCGGTCGCCCCCGCGCGCGAAAACGTCATCAACCTGATGGACGCATTAAAGCGCAGCATTGCGGCGGAGCTTCCGCCCAAAAAGCCCGCGGCGGCTTCAAAGGCGGCAAGCGCGAAGCGCCGTAGCCGCGCGCCGCGGTAGGGCGCGTAAAAGCGGGCTAGGCCGCCTTCTCCTGTCTCGTCTGCAATCCGCCGCGCGCTGCGCGCGCCTTACTGCTGTGAAAATCTCCCGTATACGGCAAGGACGGCCCCTTGAAGCGCATCTGGCGCAAACAGCTCCGGAAGAGGATACCTTTCTGGACAGATGTCCCATGGATGTTGACGAGCGGGATGGCCTCCGTCGGGCGGAACATGAGTCCGGTAATATTGTTGAGCTGACGAAATCAGGAGTTCGTCATGTCCCTGTCTTATCCGGAGCCGCCCTATCCGAGCCGAAAGCAACCGATGCCAGGGTCCACACGTCAGATGGATCCGCGCCCCGATCATGGCGAGCATAGCTACAAAGGCTCCGGTAAGCTGGCGGGCAAAAAGGCCGTGATCACCGGGGGAGACAGCGGAATCGGGCGCGCAGTGGCCATAGCCTTCGCGCGTGAGGGGGCGGACGTCCTGATCGCCTATCTGAATGAGAACGACGATGCACAGGAGGTGAAAGCGTTAGTCGAAAAAGAGGGACGCAAGGCAGTGCTGATAGCGGGGAACCTGAGCAATCCGGACCATTGCCGTTCTGTGATCAAACGCGCTGTCGATGAGTTCGGGTCCATCGACATTCTCGTCAACAACGCCGCGCGTCAGGCCACGTTCAAGGAGATCGCGGAGATCAGTGACGAGGAATGGCAAACCACCTTCGCGGTCAATATTCACGCAATGTTCTATCTGACCAAGGCCGCTGTCGCTCATATGAAGCCGGGCAGCGCAGTCATCAATACCGCTTCAGTCAATTCGGACATGCCAAATCCCATGTTACTGGCTTACGCGACCACCAAGGGCGCCATCCAGAACTTCACCGGCGGCCTGGCGCAGATGCTTGCGGCCAAGGGCATCCGCGCCAACGCCGTGGCCCCCGGTCCGATCTGGACCCCGCTCATTCCCTCGACAATGCCGGAGGAGGCGGTGAAGAATTTCGGCAAACAGACGCCTCTCGGGCGGGCCGACAGCCGGCCGAACTCGCCACCGCCTACGTCATGCTCGCCGACCCGCTGTCGAGCTACACGTCCGGAACGACGGTCGCCGTCACCGGCGGCAAACCGTTCATCTGACCGCGCCCGAATTCAGTCGGCCTCCACCGCGCCAGACCATGAAGTAAGTATCCCCCGGCAAAGCCGGGGGCTTTAAGATTGGCGGGCCCCTCAAAGGGGCCCAGTCCCTAACCTTTGACGGCGTACGGGAATATACGCTCATTGCCAAACTCTTCATCACGCTTTCGGCACTGCTCCACCCCCAGTGAGGGATTGGGCCTTGTGCATAATCAAGGGGCGCGCTTCCAAGGGTCGGTTTTCTTCGTGACAGAGATCCGCGGGCGCGCAACCGCCGGAAATGTCAAACTTCTGCTGCCGCCCCGGCAAAACCGGGGGATCTCCCATGATATTAGCGCCCTTTTATTTCGTAGCGTACGAAGGCGGCCCTCAGCGCCGCCAGGGCTCGCGGCCAGAGGATCGGCAATCCGCGCCGCCCGCGAGGCCGGCGCAGCGGCTCTCGGGGCCAATGCGGACCGCGCAGTGGCGGGCGTGCTGGCGATCATCCCCAAATCCAGAAGAGCGGCGCGAAGTCGCTGCGCGCAATCGCCGAGGCGCTGAACGCGCGGCATTCCGGCTCCACGCGGCAAGCGTTGGGCGGCGGCCAGCGTCAAAAAGCATTGCCGCGAGCTTAAGCGGAACATCTCAAAAGGGCGGACAGCAGGCCTACAGTGTCACACGAGGGAACGGCCGCTTCCCCTGAATTCCGAGCCTTTCAGGCAGGCTCGTAGCGGCTTTGTCGGGTCATGCAACTCAACGTGGTGGTGTGACAGCGGGTGCGAAAATCGAGTAATGGATGCTCGAATCAGTCAGACCAGCAACAATCTGTGAAATTTGTTGTTTGCGCCCACAAGGTTAATGGCATCGAACATTAATTCTCCAAATTCTCTCGCCTCAGCAAAATGTTTCGCTCTTATGGCGTTAGCCGTTGGTAAGGCCCCAAGCCAGCGGCGCCGAGGATCCAGTCCTCCGGTTTGACCTGCGGCCCGAGCGCTTCGAGCGCTCTGCGCCAGCCGAGATAGTTCGGCAGATTCTTGGTCGCGACGCCATGGAAGCGGCGCATCCATTCTTTGAGCCGGCCATGGTAGGCATTGACATTATTGATGTGGAGGTCGGGGGCGTCCGGGCTCGGCTTTCCTGGAGCGGGCAAGACGTGATGCGGAATGCCCGCTTTCTTGGCGAAGGCGACGATGGCCCTGCCGCCGTCGCAGCAGAACTGGTTGGCGGGAGTGACAACGCCGCCCAATGCTCCTGTGATGGACGCCCGGTCGAGCTTGGGCAGGACGGCGTCAATGGTGGCGCCAGCGCGGTCTCGCGCAACGATCACCGGGATCTGTTCGGCGGACAAGCCGCGCTTTGCCGCCTTGCCGCCCCTCTTGCGTGCCTTGCGAGGAAGATCAGATCGTTTCCCCTTGAATGACTCCAGAATAAACGTCTCATCCCCTTCCACAATTCCAGACAGGGTCTTGGGTTTGTCGGACGATAGAGACTCAAGAAATCGATGCCTCCATCGAAATGCTGTTTTATAGTCGACTTCGCAGCGTTCCGCAGCTTTCGAGGTGGTTACTCCATCGATCATGGATTGGGCCTGCTCCCGCCACTTTTCTCTCTTGCGCAATCTCGCCAACGGCGTCTTGGTCAAGCCATTGAATGTGCGGCCGCAGCCGCGGCAGCGATACCGGGGCAATCCATTCGCCTTGCCCCACAAAATCACGTCCCGATTTGCGCAGTGTGGACACCCCATGCCGACGACCCGACGGTGGCCGACTTCAGCCACGGAACCCAACCGGGAACGGCTTGGGTTCGGCGGTGCAGGGGGCTCCACTGAGCCCTCCAACTCCGGCATGATCGTGGAGTTCCGATCCGTGACCGCCGCCTCAATGGCGCAGCCCCAATATTCGAACGCCTCGTCATCAAGGCTGGCCATCGCCTCGGCCAAGGCCAGCGACCGGAACGCCTCCCGCCGCTGCGATGACGTCAGCCTCGCTGTTCCAGCCACCCATTCCGCGAAATCCGCGACGTCCATGCATGCCTCCTCGGAACCTGCGAGGAAGCCTACCATATACCAATAGCTAACGCCATAAGAGCTAAATGTTTTGAAGAAATCGCCTTGTCTCCAAACTGCTTAAGCAGCTCGAACTCAGGAAAGTCTGTTATCTGCAAAAACGAGTCGTATTTCTCGAGAAGGCCATTAAGGCATTCTTTAGCTTCCCCTGAGCTGTCATTGCAACTTGCTATGTGCTCCACTCTAACGGTCGGACTTCTTGAGATCATATCTAAGATATCGTCCGTTCCTACCGTGCCCTTTCGTCCATACACCCAGAGCAAGTACAGCAGACCAGAAAAACAAGTCATCAACCTGCTAAATTTTAGCTTGTAATTTTTTATCTTACGTTTTAACTTTTTCTCGTCAGGCTTTCGCTCAGTTCTAGCCTCGTAGTTGACGCAGAAAGTACGCCAAAGACGTAAGATGTCATTCGCCAAAAAAGCTGGAATAAAATCATCGGCGTGGTCTTCATAATCGCCCCAGTAGGCGGCTATTACGTCTTTTATTATTTCATCATATACATCATTGCCAAGCAGGGGGCAGCTCTCTAATAGCAGGAGCAACCTCGACGTAAATGTATTAATTGCGTCGTCTTCTGGCTTTCCTAGTGTCTCCGTAAGAAGGTGCACTGGCTGATGGGTTAGGTATCTCCCGTCCCCATCAAAATCTGGTATCCCAATGTTTCGTGTTGTTCTTATTAAGTCCGCCTTAACGCAAATCTCGGACAGCCTAGATAACATGCTGTCCTTTTTCCCATCCTTCGAGTTAGTTGTCTTCCCAACTATGAAGAGGTCGAGATCACTGTGAGGGCTTGCTTCTCGCCGTCCGAAAGATCCAGTGGCGTAGACGCACGCTCGGTCTGACAATAGTTCCTCAGCTCCGGCCAGATTGGATCTGAGTAAGCTAATTCTTTCTTCCGTATATTCTCGCCTTCTCAAAATCTCTCTCATATGCCCCTCGATTGAAAGAGGTTTGCAAATATTTCAGCCTGTTCGATAGCGTCGTCAAGCGCGTGATGCGTATGATGACGAGTCGAAGTAAGATTCGATGGCAGCTGCGATCGTCCAGCCCTTGAAATGGGAAGCTTATTCTTCACTGCCAGCGCTGTCTTTATGTCAAAACAACGCGAGTGCCCAAATGGAGATCCCAAAGAGCAAAATCTTGTAAAGTACCAGTAAAGCCAAGTCCAATCAAAACTCAGAGGATAAGCAACCAAAACGGGTTGTCCAGCGCCAGAAATTCTAGTTATCCACTTATATGCTTCTTCCATAGCTACCTTCGGATCCTTGCCATGATCACACAAGAACTTGCGATTTAATCCATTAACTGCGAGCGCCTCCTCTTGGTATTCGTCTGATATTGGCTTTAGCTCTACATAAAAGTGATCATCATAGGCTTGTGGTCGAACGAAATTGCTTCCGTCAAAGGTCCCCGCAAAAACTATTCCGAACGAAAGCATGGAAAATGGTCCCGGAATCGGACCATCGGTTTCCACGTCCGCAGAGAAGTAAATGTCGACGGACATTGGTGAAGACCTACCTTCTTCCCCGGACTTCACGAGTGAAACTCCGAGCAACTTCTGGAGGCGATCATCTATATCATTCATGTGCGAGACAGAGACCACTTGGAAGATGCAACTCAGCCTAAGGTATCTAAGATGGCTTTTTGGACCGCGCGATGGAATTCGTCAATCGAACCACGACCAACGCGCAAAGGCCATTCGGGATAACGCCCGTGCCGGTTGGCTACCCCGCCCGCCATCAGATCTTAAGCAGCACGGTCACTCCCGCCTGCGCAAACTAACGCTGTGCCCACCCGGTGCGCGCGCACGGCAACCCATCGGAGGCGCAGAACCTGCCGGGGCGCACGGGACGGGGCGGTGCGCAGTGAGTTCTGTGAGCTTCTTGCAAAAAGATTGACGAATTAAGCATAGTAATTCTATAGTATTTCTAGCTATTGTTGTCGTTTTCAAGTGCGACATTGAAATAGATCTAGATTGCCGGTTCAGGCGTAGCGCTGTTAATATAGAAAGTGATTCGCTTCAGCCTTGGCTGTAGACATGACAGACGATCCTCTCGACGCGATGAAGGCTCGCTGGAGCTACATCCAGGGCTATTTGTTCCCTTGGATGCGCGAGGATATCGGTCCGATCACCGAAGCGTTGGGCCGTCTCGTCACCACGCTCGACGTGATCGGCCTCGAAGCCTTCGTGCCCGACCCGCCCAGGGGGCCGGGCCGGCCGCCCGGGGGCCGTCGCGCCCTCGCCCGAGCTTTCGTGGCCAAGGCCGTCCTGGGCGTTCCCACCACCAGCGCCCTGATCGAGCGTCTCGACGTCGACAGGTCCCTGCGTCGCATCCTCGGCTGGGAGCGACGCTCGCAAGTTCCGTCCGAAGCCACATTTTCCCGGGCGTTCGCCGAATTCGCGCGCGGCGAGCTGCCAGACAAGATCCACGCCGCGCTGATCGAGCGGGCGCTCGGGGGACGCATCATCGGGGCGATCGCGCGCGACGCCACCGAGATCGAAGCGCGCGAGAAGCCGGTTGAGATGAAGGCCAACGACGGCAAAGACGATCCCGCGGCGCCCGATCATCCCGCGCCGCCGCGCAAGCGCGGGCGTCCGCGCAAGGACGAACCGCGGCCGAAGCCGGAGCCGACGCGTCTCGAGCGGCAGGTCACGCAGAACCTCGGCCAGATGCTCGCCGACCTGCCCACCGCCTGCGACGTCGGCTGCAAGAAAAACAGCAAGGGCTACAAAGAGACCTGGACCGGGTACAAACTCCACATCGACGTGGCCTGCGGCCAAATCCCGGTCTCCTGCGTGCTGACCTCGGCCTCCGTCCACGACAGCCAGGTCGCCATTCCCTTGATGACCATGACGAGCGCCCGCGTCTCCTATCTCTACGATCTCATGGACGCCGCCTACGACACCGCCGCGATCCACGAGCGCAGCCAAGCGCTCGGCCACGCGCCCATCATCGACCGCAACTTTCGCGCCGACCATGAAGCCAAGGCCGCGTGGGACCGCGAGGTCGAGCGCCTCAAGCTCATTCACATGCCCGACTTCGACGACCTAATCTACGACCTCCGCACCATGGCCGAACGCGTCAACGCTCGTTTGAAAGACGAGTTCCGCGCCAGATTTCTCCGCGTCCGTGGCGCCGTCAAAGCAAAATGCCATCTCATGTTCGGCATCGTCGCGCTCGCCGTCGATCAGATCATCCGCGTCGTCGACTTAAGGACCGCCCCTGCCTGACCAAGCCGGCTTCACCCCCGCCCGGCACAGGAAAATTCACCTCACTCAGGGTGTTCTGCAAGAAGCTCCTGTACGTCAAGTTCTGCAAGGTCATCTGGGTCGGTGATATAGACAGCCGCGATTGCCTCGCCTTCTGTAAATCCGTTGACGCGAAAGAGATCCGCGGCCAACTGGGCGTGCGCTATGTGCTCGACGCAGCGTCGCCGCTGGGCGGCGCGGTCAAGTCAAGCACAGCACTTGACCGAAGCCGGGGCGCATGTCTTCGACGGCCAAAGAAAGCAAACCTCGGCAAAGTTATCGGTTCCGGCGCAACCTACGCCTTCGGCCGAGGACCGATTTCTTACGCTTCTCGCCCGTTCATCGGGCCGATCTTGAAGGCCCGTCCAGGGTCGAGAGTACGCGTTGCGGGAACAACTCGCGGGCACTTTTGTGACGCACGCCGCGAGGCCACGCCGTTCGTCAGAGCTCGACTTGCTCAGACAAAGTCAGAGCATCATCGACCTCGATCCCAAGATAACGGACCGTGCTTTCGATCTTCGTGTGTCCGAGAAGCAACTGAACCGCTCGCAGGTTGCCGGTCTTGCGGTAGATCTGCGCCGCTTTGGTGCGGCGCATCGAATGCGTGCCGTAGGCGCTGCTGTCCATCCCGGCACCCTCGATCCAGCCGTGCGCGATGCGCGCGTATTGGCGCGCTGTCACATGAGGTTGATTATGGACTCGGCTCGGAAAGGCGTAGGGGCCCCGATCTGCCGGTCGCGCGTTCAACCAGTCCTGTAGTGAGGCGCGGGTCTGCTCCGTGATTTCGAACTGAACCGGACGGCCGGTCTTGCGCTGGATGATTGTCGCTCGGTCTCTCACGTGTCCGCCGACGGCGATGTCATCGACCCGAGGGCTGACGAGATCGCAGCCCCGAAGCTTCCTGTCGATGCCGAGGTTGAACATCGCCAGATCGCGTTTGTTGTGCTTGATCTGAAGTCTGACGCGAATGGCCCAGACCTCTTTCGGCCGCAGGGGACGCTTCTGTCCGACGAGACGGCCTTTGTTCCACGGCGTACGCAAGGGATTGCTTTTCGAATTGATTTCGATTGGCATGGTCGACCTCCACGCCCGACCGCTCCACCGCATCGCCCAGAGGACCGGTCATTGTAACGCAACAGCAGAGACTGGCCGAGCCGATGCCGCGACCGCGAATGGCGTGCCGAAGCCGCTACGGTAAAGTTGCGCTAAGACCGGAAATTCGCCGTGTATTGGATGCCTCAATTGGGCGGAAAGCAGTCATTCCCGTTTCGTGCTTCGGCGTTGCCTGGCGGGCAAATTCAGCGGAAGTTCCGGCTGTTTCCGTCGCATAAAAATGCAGTTCCGACACGCAGACGGTCAGCCGCTTCTGATTTTCAGCGGAGATTGTGATCGTCGCTTTGCTTGGAAACTGCCTCAGGCACATCAGTCGCGCGTAAAACCGTGTCTATAGCCTTCACCGTCTCAGGCATTACTGCCCCCTTTGTCAAGGGAACTAATCTTTTGATTGTATCAGCGAGCTGCTTGAGCAGTGGCCGATGCCAAATAAACGAACTGCCAATACCTGAGCAGACCGCACCCTCATCTACCCAGCCCTGCTTTATGGCGTGAGAGAGGCGACGCACATATCCAAGGAAAATTTCAAGATGCTGGTGCTCGTTAAGTCCCGATGCACTGTTGAAACTCCCGGTGTAAGCGTCGGACCGCCCTGGATAAAAGAAGCCTATAGCCACTTCCTCGTCGGTTGTTTTGCCGTCGCGGAGAGCCTTTAAAATCTTTCCGACAGCTATCCGATGCTGAAGAAAGTCAGTGGAAAAAAACTCTTCAATAAATGCCCTTGTAGTATCGCGTCTTGCCTTCCGAGACTCGCGCCAAAACGTGAGAAGTGCCGTTAAAGCACTTCCGAAGAATGCTCCAAACAAAGGACCCCACATCTTTTCTGAATTGAGCGTTGACAATATCCATTTCCCGATCTCGGCGAGCGATTTCGTCACGGGAGCGGCCGGAGCATTGGTCGTGCCGGGCGGTGCCGAAGTGGCCGGTTGCGCTACGACTGGTGTGTTCGTGCCGGGCGCTGTTGTTGGTTCGGCTAGGACTGGCGCAGAGATCACTACCGCGGCCAACGCCAGAATGCTCAGCAGACGATGCTGCATGGTGGTCTCTCCGCTTAGTTTGATGCATCTTAAGGAGTTATATTAGACGGTGCAGAAATCCAGTGCGAGTGTCCGCGATTGCAGGTCTTCAGGGCCGACGGCAATCCGTACGGCGGCCCTGTCTCGGGGCGACGATCGCCCGCCAGCCGCGGGGCCGCCGCCAGCGCCGGTCTTCCTAAGAGCGACGGAGGAAGCCACGGTCGAGTCGAGAGCGCGCGCCGTCCGCAGGCCTGGCCGTAACAAAATTCGTTTGGGAGAAGGTCACCGGAATTTTCGACATCTCGCGTATCTTGCGGATCATCTCTCCGCTGCCGCATCATCAGCGGCGCGCCTTACCGCGCGGTTCAGGGAGGCTCCGTCATGGCGCCGAGGCTCAAATTCTACGGCTGGGGCTACGAGAACACCGGACTCGACCGAGCCCGAGCGCGACCGTCTGTTCCGCTTCGTCGGCGAAATGCTCGGCCTCGAGTCTCGCCTCGCCGTCCCCGCCCGAGGACTCCGACATCGCCTTGCGCGCTCCGCGCATCGCCCCGCCGGCCGCGCTGGCGGACCTGCTCACAGACGATCATTACGAACGGCTTCTGCATACTTATGGCAAGTCCTACCCGGAAACCGTCCGGGCCTTCGCGCGCGACTTCGCCCATGCGCCCGACCTCGTCGCCCTGCCCGCGAGCGAAGCGGACGTGGCCGCCGTTCTCGACTGGGCGGGCGGCGCGAAGGTCGCCGTCATCCCCTTCGGCGGCGGCTCGTCGGTGGTCGGCGGCGTCGAGCCGGCGGTCGGCGACGCCTACGCGGGGACGGTCAGTCTGGACATGCGGCGCCTCGACCGCGTGCTCGAGGTCGACGCGACGAGCCGTGCGGCGCGCATCGAGGGCGGGATCCGCGGGCCGGCGATCGAGGCGGCGCTGAAGCCGCACGGCCTCGCCATCCGCCACTATCCGCAGAGTTTCGAGTTCTCGACCCTCGGCGGCTGGATCGCGACCCGCTCCGGCGGACATTTCGCCACCCTCTATACCCACATCGACGATTTCGTCGAAAGCCTCCGCACGGTCACCCCCGCCGGCGTCATGGAGTCGCGCCGCCTGCCCGGCTCGGGCGCGGGTCCCAGCCCCGACCGCATGATCATCGGCTCCGAGGGCGCGCTCGGAATCATCACCGAAGCGTGGATGCGGCTGCAGGGCCGGCCAAAATTCCGCGGCGACGCGGTGTTCGGTTTCCCGGATTTCTTCGCCGCCGCGCGGGCGGTGCGCGCAGTCGCGCAGGCGGGGCTTTATCCCTCGAACCTGCGCGTCATCGACAATGACGAGGCCGGCCAATACGGCGTGAACGCCTACGAGGAGAGCCTGCTCGTGCTCGCCTTCGAATTTGCCGACCATCCGGTCGAAGCCTGGATGGCGCGGGCGATCGAGCTTCTTCAGGACAACGGCGGGCGCCGGCACGCCGACGAGGGCGCGGCGCAGCGCTGGCGCACGGCCTTCATCCGCATGCCCTACGCGCGGGAACTCACTGTCCCCATGGGCGTGATCAACGACACCTTCGAGAGCGCGATCACCTGGGACCGGTTCGAGGCCTTCCACGACGCGGTGCGCAGGGCGACCGCCGAGGCGATGAAAGAGGCGACCGGAAACGCGGGGACCGCCTCGACCCGCTTCACCCACGTCTATCCGGACGGACCGGCCGTCTACTACACGTTCAACGTCCGCGGCGACCCGCGCCGCCTCATCGAGCAATGGCGCCATGTCAAGACCCGCGCCTCCGATGCGCTGATCGAGGCCGGCGGCACGATCACCCACCACCACGCGGTGGGCCGCGATCACATGCCGTGGTATCGCGAGCAGCGTCCCGCCCTGTTCGGCGCCGCGCTCGCGGCGGCCAAGCGCGCGCTCGATCCGGCGGGGATCCTCAACCCGGGGGTGTTGCTGCCGTGAGCGCCCGCATCGGCGCTTATCGCCCTTGGGGAGGTTCCGGTGTAGTCTCACGCCATTTCGCGAGGAGGAGGCCCGTGACTTTGTTTGATCGTATCACCCAGAACTCCGAAGTGATGGGTGGCAAAGCCTGCATTCGCGGCATGCGGGTCACGGTGGGAATGATTGTGGGCCAGATCGGGGCGGGGCGCGCGATCGATGACCTTCTTGCGGACTATCCCTATCTCGAACGGGAAGACATCCTCCAGGCGCTGCGCTACGCCGCGTGGCGGACCGAGGAGCGTGAAGTCGCTCTGGCCAGCGGATGAAGTTGCTGATCGATATGAATTTGTCGCCAGGCTGGGTCAGGACCCTGACCGATGCCGGGCTTTGAATTGGAACATTGGTCGAGCCTGGGAAAAGCGAACGCCACCGACGCCGCCATCATGAATTTCGCCCAGGCCAACGGATACGTCGTTCTGACCCACGATCTGGACTTCAGCGCAATTCTCGCGGCGACCAAGGGTGAGAAGCCAAGCGTAGTTCAGATTCGATCGGACGACGTCAGCCCCGAAGGCGTCGGCAAATCCGTTGTCGATGCCTTACGCCAAATGGCGGACCAGTTGGACGAGGGCGCCCTGCTGACGGTAGATCCTAGTCGGGCTCGACTTCGCTTGCTGCCTCTAGAGCGAAAGTAGAGCGGTTCGAGCCTTCTCGCCCGGGCCGCCTCACACGAATTTGACCCTCGTGCCGCCCTGGTTGTCGGCGACCAGCTTGAAGTCGCTCGTCCCTTAGGCGACGCGGCGAAATTATTGAATTGGTGAATGGAATTATACCATACGACCGCGCGAAAACGGGACGTCACGCTGACGCAGTTATTTCGCGGCGTCGCCTTAGTCGCCGAGCAGCGTGGAAACCGCGCCTTGAAGGTGCGACAGGCGGCGATTAGCTTCGGAAATGATTTCGAGGCAGCGGGTCCCCATGGGCGTGATCAACGACACCTTCGAGAGCGCGATCACCTGGGACCGGTTCGAGGCCTTCCACGACGCGGTGCGCAGGGCGACCGCCGAGCCGATGAAAGAGGCGACCGGAAACGCAGGGACCGCCTCGACCCGCTTCACCCACGTCTATCCGGACGGACCGGCCGTCTACTACACGTTCAACGTCCGCGGCGACCCGCGCCGCCTCATCGAGCAATGGCGGCATGTCAAGACGCGCGCCTCCGACGCGCTGATCGAGGCCGGCGGCACGATCACGCACCATCACGCGGTGGGCCGCGATCACATGCCCTGGTATCGCGAGCAGCGCCCCGCCCTGTTCGGCGCCGCGCTCGCGGCGGCGAAGCGCGCGCTCGACCCGGCGGGGATCCTCAATCCGGGGGTGCTGCTGCCGTGAGGACCGGATGGGCGCCAACCTTGGGAGAGTAGGGCGCGCTCGCTGGACACGCCTCTTTCCCGCTTTTGAGAGCACTCCGCCTCGTCTACGAAAGTGGCAAAACAGAATCGGCCCTGACCCCTCC
This sequence comes from uncultured Alphaproteobacteria bacterium, assembly GCA_963819255.1. GTDB lineage: Bacteria > Pseudomonadota > Alphaproteobacteria > Rhizobiales > Beijerinckiaceae > Roseiarcus. The sequence goes on along the minus strand of CAWFVS010000029.1, from coordinate 66,833 downwards.
AGTTAGAGGTGACAACTTGGGAGCTTGCGGCTTAGAAATCCGCCGTCTAATGAAAGCAATCAACGCAATCCGCACTGGCTCTGACGGCATGCCAGCTCAGCAAACGTCGCGAAGAACCCTCCATTAACTGTGGTCAGTCTAGGATAGGCCTACGTCCCTTTGTCGGTGCTTGCAGCATGTCCGCGTCCGCCATCGCGCCCGAAACCCAGGAGCGCTGGGCCGAGGAGCCCTATCCCGATTACGTCGCCCACGTGAACCGCTCGATCGCCTTTTCGGGCGTCGAACAGGATTTCTTCACCCACGGCAAGGCGCGCCGTCTCGTCGAGTTCCTGCGCCGCCGCGGCTTCGATCCGCTATCGACGCGGCTCCTCGACATCGGCTGCGGCGTCGGCCTCATCCATAAGTACCTGAATGCCATGCTCGGCGCGATCCATGGAGTTGACGTGGCGCTCGACGCGCTTCATGCCGCCCAACTAGCCAATCCGGGCGCGACCTACGGAGCCTACGATGGCCGGCGGCTGCCCGTCGCCGACGGGTCCTTCGACGCCGCGATGACGATCTGCGTCATGCACCACGTGCCGCCGAAGCACTGGCGCGACTTCGTCGCCGACGCGCTCCGCGTGCTGAAGCCCGGCGGCCTTTTTGTCGTCTTTGAGCACAATCCCTGGAACCCGCTGACGCGGCTCGCGGTCGCGCGTTGCCCGTTCGATTTCGACGCCGTGCTCTTGAGCCCGCCGAAGCTCGCGGGGCTCATGCGCGAGGCGGGATTTGCCGAGGTCGCGCGCGAGTTCCTGTTCTTCATCCCGTTCAAGGGAAAGGGCGTCGTGGCGGCCGAGGCGCGGCTGCGCTGGCTGCCGCTCGGCGCGCAATATGCCGCCGTCGGCCGCAAACCAGGCTGAAGCGGCGCCCCTTGGCCATTCTTTAAGCGTTCGCGCCCTATGGTTTGTCCCCACGCTTTGAGGGGCGGAGCCTTCGATGGCACCTGTCTATTCGCTCGTCCTGCCGGTTTTCAACGAGGAGGCCGTCATCCCGGTGCTCCTGCGCCGGCTCGACGAGCTGCTCGGCAACCTCGACGCGCCCGCCGAAATCATCTTCGTCGACGACGGTTCCGCGACGACCCGGCCCGATCGTTCTCGAGACGAAGGCGCGCGCGGACAAGCGCTATCGTTATCTGCGCCTGTCGCGCAATTTCGGCCATCAGGTCGCGATCTCGACCGGACTCGCTACGCGGCCGGACAAGCGACGATCGTCATGGACGCCGACCTGCAAGACCCGCCGGAAGTCGTGCTCGACATGATCGCCAAATGGAAGGAAGGGTTCGAAATCGTCTACGCCGAGCGCCTCTCTCGCGCGGGCGAGAGCCGCTTCAAGCGGCGGACGGCCGATCTCTTCTACCTTCTCGTCAATCGCCTGAGCGACGTTGACATCCCGCGCAACGTCGGCGACTTCCGTCTCGTCGACCGCAAGGCGCTCGACGCGTTCCTCGCCATGCCCGAGCGCGACCGGTTCGTGCGCGGCATGTTCGCCTGGATCGGCTTCCGGCAAGCTGTGGTGCGGTTCCACCGCCCGCCGCGCACGGCGGGCGAGACGAAATATTCGCTCGCCAAGATGGCGCGGCTCGCCGTCAACGGCGTCGTGTCGTTTTCCGACGCGCCGCTGCGCCTGGCCTTGTGGGCGGGCGTGGCGGTTTCGTCGATCGCCATTCTCTACGGCCTCTTTGTCGTCGCGATGTGGGCGATGAACGCGCCACTCGCGCGCGGCTGGTCGTCGATCGTCGTCATCGTCTCGTTCCTCGGCGGCGCGAACATGCTGATGACCGGGCTGCTCGGCCTCTACGTCGGGCGCATCTATTCGGAGGTGAAGCGCCGACCGCTTTACGTGCTCGATCGCGCCGTCGGCTTCGAGGCGGTTGCGCAAGTCAGGCTGCTCGACAAAGCAGAGGCGAAGCGGGCATGACGGGCCTCGTCTTCTTGAAACGCGCGATCATCGGCGAGCTTCTACCCTTTGCCGCCGTCGGCGGCGGCGCGACCGCGCTTTGCGCGCTCATCAGCTTCGCCCTTGTGGCGGCCGGGCTCAAAGTCGTCGTCGCCTCGATCCTCGCATATGCGATTGCGACCGTATTCGGCTATGTCGGGCGCCGGACCTTCACGTTTGGCTCGTCGGGCGACCATTCCGACGAGATCCTGCGCTTTCTCGCGTTGAACGCGCTCGGCCTCGCGCTGGCGCTGGCGCTGCCCGCGGCGGCAATTGCGTTTCTCCATGCAGACTTCCGCGTCGGGGTCATCGCGGCCTGCATCGCCATTTCGATCCCCAACGACTTCGCGCTGAAGCGCCTCGTCTTCCGCGTCGCGGCGATCACCTGGCATTGGCCCTCGCGGTGACGAAGGCTGAGCGCGTGTCGCGTTCCTTAGCCTCCCCCGACCCTGCAACGAAGCGCGCCGCGGGCCTGGCCGAGGCGCTACGGGCGCCGGCGCCGATCCTTGCGCTCGTGTTGGCCGCGGGCGCCGCTCTGCATGTGGCATTCGGCACTGTCGGCGACGTCTCGTGGCTCTTGACCGTCGACGAGAAATGGCTTGCCGGCGCGACGCCCTATCGCGACGTCATCGAAATCAACCCGCCCGCCTCGCTCCTCCTCTATTGGCCGGCGGTGGCGTTTGCGAAAAACGTCGGCCCGTCCCCAGAATTCTGGGTCGCGGCCTTCGGTTTCGCGACCTCCGCCATTTGCCTCGCCTTCGCGGCGAGGCTTGCGCGGCGCGCGGGCGCCGGGCCGTTCGACGCCAAGGCGGTCGCGCTCGCCGCGGCGGTCGCCTTTCTCCTGCCCGGTCGCTCGTTCGACGAGCGCGACGTTCTCGCTGCATTCTTCGGCCTGCCGCTCCTGGCGCTCTGGGCGGCACGCGCCGCGGGCGCCTCCGTCTCGCTTGCTGAGGCGCTTGTCGCGGGCGCGTCGATGGGGGTGATGATCGCGGTGAAACCCCCTTATGTCCTGGTCCCGGCGGCGGCCGCCCTCTATCTCCTCCTTCGCGTCGGCTTTGCAGAAACTCCTGTGGGCCGACGAAATTCCGGCGATGTTCGCCGTTTGCGTCGTCTATGTCGGCGTCGTCGCCTGGGGCTTTCCCGCCTACGTCTCCGACACGCTGCCGCTCGGCGTCGCGCTTTACGCGCCGATCCGCGACACGCTCTTTCAGCTGCTCATCAACCCAAGCGTGTTGCCGGCGGCCATCATGGCGGCGGCGATCGCTTGGGGCGGACGCGATGGGACGAAGCCCGCGATCGTTGTCCTGCTCCTCGGCGCGCTCGGCGCGTTTGCGGCCTTCGTCGTTCAGGGCAAGGGCTGGGCCTACCAGGCCTTTCCGCTCGTCGCCTTCACGGCGCTCGCCGGCGCGTTAAGTCTTGCCGCAGAGCGCCTGACGATGCGGGTCGTCGTCTTCGCGGCGACGCTGGCGCTCGGCGTATGCCTGGCGATTGTTCTCGCGCGCCGCGCGCCGATGCTGTTTCTCGTCGGCGGCGCGGTCGGCGCGGAGTTGCTGGCGCGCCGATTCGGCGCCCAGCCGCCGCGCCCGGGCTCACAAAGCGCAGCGATTCCGCTCTCGCCGACCTTCCTCTTCGCCGCCGCGTTCGGCGCGTCGGCGGCCGTGTTCGCGGTCGAAGGCGTGCATTCGCCCGGCCTCGACGCGGCGCTCGCGCGCGTCGGGCCGCACCCGAAAGTCTTGGAGATTTCCGAGAGCCTCGGCTTCGGCCATCCGCTCGTGCGCGCGGTCGGCGGCGAGTGGGTTCAGCGCGTGCCGAGCCTGTGGATCGCGGCGGCCGCGCGCCGGCTCATCGACGAACATCCGGACGACAGGGCGCTTGCCGAGCGGCTCGCGCCGTACATCGAGGCCGACCGCGACCGGCTCATCGCTGACATTCTGAACAATCGCCCCGACGCCATCCTCGTCGGCAAGCTCGGCACGCGCTTCCACGATTGGGCGTGGAACGATCCCGAGATCGCGGCCGCGCGCACCGACTACCGCTTCTTCGCCGCCAATGCGGACCCGGACTGGCCAGCGCAAATCTGGGTGCGCAAGGATCTGATCGGCCCGCGCGCGACGATGGCCGATCGCCGGGCCGAGGCGCCGCCGCTCACCCCGGCCCTCTCTCCGCAAGCGGGGCGAGGGGGGTCAGCGCGTCAACCCTTCGGGAAACTCGAGCCCCATCGCCCGGTAGCGCTCGGGGTCGTCGAGCCAGTTCTCGCGCACCTTCACGTGCAGGAAAAGATGGACGTTCGCGCCATGCGCCTCGGCGATGTCCTTGCGCGCGGCCGAGCCGATCGCCTTGATCGTGCGGCCGCCCTCGCCGATGACGATCTTCCGGTGGCTCTCCCGGGTGACGAAGACGGTCTGCTCGATGCGCGCCTCGCCATTGGGCAAATCCTTCCAGCTGTCGGTTTCGACGGTCGCCTGATAGGGCAGCTCGTCGTGCAGCCGCTCGGTGAGCTTCTCGCGCGTGATCTCGGCGGCGAGCGAGCGGATCGGCGCCTCGGTGATCTGGTCCTCGGGATAGAGCCACGGCCCTTCCGGCAGAACGGCGGCGAGGCGCTCGACCAGCCGGTCGAGTCCGTCGCCGGTCGCGGCGCTGATCATGAAGGTCTCGTCGAAAGCGAGCGCCTCGTTGAGCCGCGCCGCGAGCGCGAGCAGCTTGGGGCGCTCAACGAGGTCGATCTTGTTGAGCAGCAAGAACTTCGGTTTTTTGCTTTTCGCCAGCGTCGTCAGGATCGCGGCGGTCTCGTCGCTCAGCGTCGGCGCCGCCGCCTCCTTGCGCGCGTCGATCAAGAGCGCCAGCGCGTCCGCGTCCGCCGCCGCGCCCCAAGCCGAGGCGACCATCGCGCGGTCGAGCCGCCGCTTCGGCGCGAACAGGCCCGGCGTGTCGACGAGAACGATCTGAGCCTCGCCCTTCATCAGCACGCCCCGGACGGTCGAGCGGGTGGTCTGGGCCTTGCGGGTGACGATCGACACCTTCTCGCCGACGAGGGCGTTGATGAGCGTCGACTTGCCGGCGTTCGGCGCGCCGATGAGGGCGACGAAGCCGCAGCGGGTCGCGCTCATCGGCCGCCCCAGCGATCGAGGAAGGCCTGCGCCGCCGCCTGCTCGGCGGCGCGCTTCGAGCTCGCCTCGCCCGTTTCCGGCTCAAAGCCCGGCAACAGAACGCGCATGACGAAGAGGGGCGCGTGCGCCGGGCCGCTGCGCGCGACCTCCTCGTAGCGCGGGGCGGCGAGCGCGCGCGCCTGCGCCCATTCCTGCACCGCGGTCTTGGCGTCGCGGGCGGGCTCGGCGTCCGCGGTGAAGCGGTCGCCCCAGGCGCGCAGGACGAGCGCGCGCGCCGCCTCGAAGCCGCCGTCGACATAGACGGCGCCGATCAGCGATTCGCAGACGTCCGAGAGGATCGCCAGCTTCTTGCGGCCCCCGCCGCGGGCTTCGCCGAGCCCGAGCACGACATGCGGACCCACCTCCCATTCCGCGGCGATTGCGGCGCAGGTCTCGCGGCGGACGAGCTTGGCGAGCCGCATCGAAAGCTCGCCTTCGGTCGCATGCGGAAAGGAATGATAGAGATGGTCGGCGACGACGACGCCGAGCACCCGATCGCCGAGGAATTCGAGCCGCTGGTACGAACGCCCGCCGGTCGCCTGAGCCGAGAGATGCGTCAACGCCAGATGAGCGGCCTCCGGATCGTTGAAGCGGTAGCCGAGCCTCGCCTCGAGATCCGCCAATTCAACCTTCGCGCGCTTGTTCATGAACCAACCGCGGCGCCCTCCCCTTCGCCAGCTCGGCTGGAATGGCGCGCTGCGTCAACGGCAGGCGGATTCTGCAAGCGCCACCGCGCGAACTTGGCTCGAGCCAGACCTGCCTTCCATGCCCTATCCGGCCGTCGGGACGCCGCCCGGCAATCGTCGTCAATGCACCCGCTGGAAGATGCGGCCCCAACGAACGTCCCAGGGCCACTTCCAGATCTCCCAAGCCGGCGTGTCCTCGCGGATCGAGAAGAAGATGATTTCGGCGCGTCCAATGAGGTTCACGAACGGCACGTAGCCGACGCCGCCCTGGTCGCCGGGGATGCGCGAATCGCTGGAATTGTCGCGGTTGTCGCCCATCATGAAATAGTGGCCGGGCGGCACCTCGTAGACCTTGGTGTTGTCGAAGGCGCCCTCGTCTCCGTCGATCTGGATGATCCGATGCTTGACGCCGTTCGGCAGCGTCTCGATGTATTGCGGCGCCTCCTCGAGCTTGCCGAAATGGTTGACGGTCGGATAGGGCGCGATCTGCTCGCGCGGACTCTCCTGCCCGTTGATGAAGAGCCGGCCGTGGATCACCTGGATCTTGTCGCCCGGCAGACCGATCAGCCGCTTGATGTAGTCGGTCTTCTCGTCGCTCGGGAGCTTGAAGACGATGATGTCGCCGCGCTTCGGCGGCGAGGCGAAGATGCGGCCCGGCATCGCCGAGGGCGCGAGATCGAGGAACCCCGGCAGCGAGAAATGCGAGTAGCCGTAGGCGTATTTCGACACGAACAGATAGTCGCCGACGAGCAGGGTCGGCACCAGCGAGCCCGAGGGAATGTTGAACGGCTGGAAGAGGAGCGTGCGCACGACGAGCGCGATCAGGAGCGCCTCGATGATGACCTTGACGGTCTCCCACCAGCCCTCTTCCTTCCTCACCGGCGTCGCCGCGGCTTCCGCCGGCTTCACGCTCTTTTCACTCATCTGCGTCACGACGCCCTTCCTTTTGTCTTGCAGCCGGCCGGCGCCGTTGTCGTATACAGATGCGATCCGGTCGAGCCAAGCGGCGGGGCACATGGCCCGCGAACTTGGCTGAACAATGGCCGCGCCCGTGTTTACGGCAAGAGGACGAGCGAGCCCGTCGTCTCGCGCGCCTCCAGCGCCCGGTGGGCCTCCGCGGCCTCGGCGAGCGGCAGGCGGCCGCCAATGCGGATCGTGACGTCGCCGTTCCCGACCGCGCGGAAGAGTTCGCGCGCCATCTTGTCGAGCCGCTCCCGGTCCGAGATGAAGGTGAACAGGGTCGGCCTGGTGGCGAACAGCGACCCCTTGCGGCCGAGCAGCCCGAGTTCGAACCCTTCGACGCCGCCCGAGGCCGAGCCGAAGCTCGCGAACAGGCCGAACGGCCTCAGGCAGTCGAGCGAGGCCGGAAAGGTCGCCTTGCCGACGCCGTCATAGACGACCGCGCATTTCTGACCCTTGGTGATCTCCTCGACCCGCTTGGCGAAGTCCTCCTCGCGATAGAGGATCGTGTGCTGCGCCCCGGCTTTCTTGGCGATCTTGGCCTTCTCCGGCGAGCCGACGGTGCCGATCACCTTGGCGCCGAGCGCCCTTCCCCACTGGCAGAGAATCTGCCCGACGCCTCCGGCGGCCGCCTGGACGAGGATCCAGTCGCCCTCCTTCACCCGATAGGTCTGGCGCAGAAGATACTGTGCCGTGAGCCCCTTGAGCATCATGGCCGCGCCGGTTTCATAGGAGATCGCGCGCGGCAGCTTGACGAGCACGCGCGTCTCGACGTTGCGCTCCTCGGCGTAGGCGCCGGGCGACGCGGCATAGGCGACGCGGTCGCCCGGCTTGAAGTCCCTGACCCCCGGCCCGACTTCGACCACCTCGCCCGCCCCCTCCGAGCCCGGGGTGAGGGGCAAAGCCATCGGATAGAAGCCGCTGCGATGATAGACGTCGATGAAGTTGACGCCGACCGCGTGCTGGCGAAGCCGGACCTCGCCCTTGCCCGGCTTCGGCAGCTCGACCTCCTCGAACTTCATGACCTCCGGTCCGCCGGTCTCATGGATGCGAATGGAGCGCATGGGCTTTCCTCGAAATTAGGTCCGGGCAGCTTTGGCGCGGACGGGCGCGCCGCGCAAGCCCTGGCCGAATTAGCGCGGGCGTGGCCCGCCAAATCCGCTGGCAACAGGGGCAAAAACGTGAGTGGCCGACCGACGATTTTACCGCGCTCTCCTCGGCGGCTCCGAAGCGAACGTCAACTCGCCCTTGGCGCTGAGTTCGGATGAGCGCGCCGCCGACGTTGGCGGCAAACGCCCGTCCGTTCGCCGTCGCGTCGCCGAGGCGCGTCGCCAGCGTCTCGATCTTCTCGAGGCCGATGCGGCTTTCGTCTCGCCCTCCCGCCTTGGCGATTCGCCGCGCCAGGATCCGCTGGATGATCGCGATCGGCTCGGCGAACAGGGCCCGGGCGTCGGTCGGGCCGTCGGCGCCGAGCCTCGCCTCGGCCGCGGCGGTCATTCGCCCGAGCGCTTGGTCCGCCTCAGCGGCGCGGCGGGCGAGGCGGACGAGGCCCTCTGCGGTCAGGCCTTCCTCGCCCAGGCGCTCGATGAGCGCGCGCAGGCGCGGCCGGGCGAAGCGCGGGTCCGCGTTGGAGGGATCGTCGGCGAAGGCTGCGCCGCGCGAGCGGCAGAAGGCGACGAGCTTGCTCTTGGTCACGCCGAGCAGAGGACGCGCGATCGTCACGCCGTCGCGCTCGCTCATTGCCTCCATGCCGGCGAGGCCGGCGACGCCCGAGCCGCGGATGAGGCGGAAGAGAACGGTCTCGGCTTGATCGTCGGCATGGTGGGCGGTCGCGATCGCCCCGGCGCCGATCGCGCGGGCGTGCTGGACGAGCAGCCGGTAGCGCGCCTCCCGGGCGCGCTCCTGCACCCCGGTCTTGGGCTTGGCGCCGCTCCAGAGCAGAATCTGGTGGCTGACGCCGAGCTTCGCTGCGAGCGCCGCCACCGTCTCCGCCTCGGCGGCGCTCGCGGGCCTCAGGCCGTGGTCGACGGTCGCCGCGGCGATGCGCCCGCCGCGCCGCGCCGCCCATTCGGCGGCCAGCAGGAGCAGCGCGGTCGAGTTCCGGGCCGCCCGAAACGGCGAGCAGGAGAGTGCGGCCGGCGAGCGGGGCGAAGAGCGCGTCGACGCGCGCGTCGCCGAGATCGTCGGCGGGAGAAGACGACACTTTTTTCACCACAAAGGGCACGAAGGAGACACGAAGGTCCAGGCGAGAAATTAATCAGCTTTGTGTTCTTGGTGCTCTTGGTGGTGATATTCGTCCCGCACAAGCGCGCGTTCTAATCGCAGTGATCCTTGGCGATCTCGCGCTCGGCGAGCCTCTTCACCGACCCTGTCGCGTTCGGATAGCGCTTGCCGAATTCGCCGAAGGTCGCACAGGCCTGCTCCGAATTGCCGAGCGCGGCCAGCGCTTGGCCGAGGCGCACCATGCTCTCCGGCGCGCGCGACGATTTCGGGTAGTCGGTGGTCACCTTCAAATATTGCTCGGCCGCTTCGCGCGCGCGAGACCGCTGGAAGTAGGTCTCGCCGATGTAGAACATCGCGTCCGGCGTCAGCCGGTGGCCCGCATTGCCGGCCATGAACGCCTTGAACCCGGCTTCCGCCTGCTGGTACTGACCGGCTTGAAAGGCCTGCAGCGCGGCGTTGTACTGCTCCCGGGGATCGTCCAGCATCGCCACCCCGGAGCCGACGACGGTCGGCCCCGTCGCGGTCGGGGTCGGCGGCGCCGGACCCCGGCCGAGCTCGAGCGGCGCCCCGGCGGGCGGAACGGAGCGGATGAGCGGCGCGCTCGGCGCGGTTGTTCCGAGCGGCTGCGGCGCGCCCGGCGCGTTCGGATTGGCGTTGGGATCGAAGGCGTCCGACTTCCTGGGCCTCGCCGGGACGGGCGCTTCGATCACGGTCACCGGAGGGGCGGCGGCGGGCGAAGGCATGATGACGGCCGGCGCGGAGGCGACCGACGGCGGCGCTGGCGCCGGCGCTCCGCCGGAGCGCTCGCCGAAACGATATTCGACGTCCTGGCGGAACTTCTGGAACTGATCCTCCAGGCGACGGTTGGCGTTCTCGAGTTGTTCGATGCGCCCGTTCGCCTGGCGCAGCTCCTCCTCGAGCCGGTTGAGCCGCACCACCAGCGCCACCGCCGCGTTCTCATCGCTCGGCGCCGCGCCGGGGACATCGGCGGGCGGCGCCGCCTGTGGGGGCTGGCGGTGGAAGAAGTCGAAGCCCTGGGCATTCGCCGGAAGGGCCAGCGCGACGCAGGTTAGGGCCGCGAAGGCCAGCCGCTGGCGTCCGCGCGCCGCGCAAAGAGCAGAAGCCGATTTCATCGCCTTCCAACCATCTCCTGTCAACTCGTCGGCGCCCCGTTCAGTACGGTGACGGCGCGGCGATTCTGCGACCAGCACGAGATGTCGTCGCACACCGCGACCGGCCGCTCCTTGCCGTAGCTGATGGTCCTCATCCGCGCGGGCGAGACGCCCTTCGCGACGAGGTAGTCATGCACTGCCTGGGCGCGCTGCGCGCCGAGGGCGAAATTGTACTCGCGCGTGCCGCGCTCGTCCGCGTGGCCCTCGATGATGAAGGAATAACGGTTGTAACGGTTGAGCCAGACCGCCTGCTTGTCGAGGGTCGCCTGGGCGGCGGGCGAAAGGTCGGTCTGATCGGTGTCGAAGAAGACGCGGTCGCCGACGGTCTGGTTGAACTCCTGCACGCTGCCCGGTCCGGCCGAGCCATAGCCCGCGCCGGCCGCCGCGAGATCGCTGTCCGCGGCGTGCCGGGCGCAGGCGCTCAGGGCGAGGCCGAGCGCCATCGCCGTCGCCAACGCTAAGCAAGCTCTGGATTTCCCCGCAGCCATTCAAACGCTCCTGACGACGCCCGCCCGCCCCCGCGCTGACTCGGCGCCGAACCGTTAAGGCAAAGTTCCCGCAACCTTACCGATCCCAAGCGATTATATCGCTAGCAGTTATTGTCATGAATCGAGGAAGGGCGCGCAGCGTAAACAGTCCCTTGATGGCCATATTGCGGCGCCGCGGGCCTTGCCCAGGCCGCATTTTTCGTCATCCTCACGAGTCCGTGAACAGCCGTCTGCCGCAGGAGTCACCAGGAATTTGTTGCAATGAGGCATCACAAGGCGAGGCGGACCGCGCTTTTGGCGCTGGCGCTGGCGTTTCTGGCGGTCGCCTGGGTGTGGGACGGCCTGATCGCGCTCGCCCGCCTCATCGTCCGGCACATCCCGTGGTCGAGGGTCAAGCGGATCTTCGTCGCTGTCGTCGACCGCCTTCCGGCGCCGTTGGTGCTGCTGATTTTCCTCGTGCCGTTCCTGATTGTGGAGCCGTTGCTGTTCGTCGCCACGATCGCCATCGCCATGGGCTACGTCGTTTCCGGCGTGATTGCATGGATCGTTCTCAAACTCCTCGCGATCTCCGTCATTCCGGCGATCTTCGACCTCACCGAGCACAGGCTGATGACGATGCCCTGGTTCGTCTGGGCCTATCGGAAGGTGATGGTGTGGCATCACTACGCCCAGCGGATCGTCGCGCCCTATAAGCATGCTGCGGCGGCGCTTGTTCGCCAGTGGCGTCGGAGGGCGGCGGCCGCGATGAGCCGGACGCCGGGGATCGCGTTGGTCGCGGCGCGGATCGCCCGCCGGCGCGTCGCCAACGGGCGGGCCGCCCGCGGTTGAACCGCAGATAGATTTGGGGTTGGCCCCAACGAGCGTCATTAACGCTCGGCAGCCGCCTCACGCCATCTCCACCCTCGCGCGATGACCGGCAGCGCCGGCGAGACGGCGGTCGCGGGTGACGAGCGGCGCGTCGAGCACTTCGGCGAGCGCCACATAGACGGCGTCGTAGGCGGTCAGGTTGGCGCGCAACTCCCACACGCGTGGCAGAAGGACGCGATGCGGATAGCGACAGAGGGAGAGGTCCTCAAGGTCTTCCAGCGCTTCGCGGCCTCGCTCCGCGCTCACCTCGCCAGCCAACGCGTAGCGACGAAGCACGTGCGCGACCTCGACATCGAGGAGATGCGGGGCGTGCAGCGTTTCTCGGCCGCCGAACAGCCGCCGCTCGATCGCCGCACCCGCCGACGTGCGCAAAAGCAATTCGAGAATCGCCGAGGCGTCGATGACGATCACACCCGGTCGCGCTCGGCGCGCACCGCAAGCGCCGGCTCAATCGAAAGGGCGACCGGGGTCCGGCTCGCGAGACGGGCGCGCATTTCTTCGACCGTCGGACGTTCGGCGATTTCTCGGATTTCGGCGAGCAGATAGTCGGACAGCGACTTGCCCTCGAGCGCTGCGCGCGCCTTGAGCCGACGGTGCAGCGCATCCGGCACATTGCGAATCTGGATCATCTTAGACATGTGCCCAAGATAGAAACATGTGCGCAGCATGTCAAGTACCGGAAAGTATCGGAAAGTACAGGGCGCCAACTCGTCGCCGGCTCGGACCCCGCGAATGTCGCCGTCGAATCGCTATTGACGGGACCTTCGTCATTCCCCATGTTTCGCCCTGCTCGAGGGGAGCCCGTTCGGGGCTGAGACGGTGAAGAGCCGAACCCTTTGAACCTGATCCGGGTCATGCCGGCGAAGGGACCGAAGCGGCCGCATTTCCTCCTTCCGGTCAGCTCCCCCTCCGCCGTCGGACCGTAAAACGCGAGGAGCGGGCCCATGAACGAGATTCCCAAATTCGCCGCGCCGCAAGACGTCACCGCCGGCCCGATCGCCGGCTCGCGCAAGGTCTACGCCTCGCCGAGGGGCTGGCCCGACATCCGCGTGCCGTTCCGCGAGATTCGCGCTCAGCGACCCGAACGAGCCGCCGGTCAGGGTCTACGACCCGTCCGGCCCCTATACCGAGAGCGCGCCGCGGATCGATCTCGACCGCGGCCTGAAGCCGGTGCGCGAATCCTGGCTCGCAGCAGCGCGGCTACGCCGCGATCGAGGGGCGCTCGATCAGGCCGGAGGACAACGGCGCCGTCTCGGCCGATCATCTCGCGCCGCTGTGCCCGGCGCAGCGCACGCTCCGCGCAGGCAGCGCGGGCCAGCTCGTCACCCAATTCGAATTCGCCCGCGCCGGCGATCGATCACCGAGGAGATGATCTATGTCGCCCATCGCGAGAACCTCGCGCGCGAGGCGGCGGCCGAGGAGGCGGCCGCGCGGATCGCCGACGGCGAGAGCTTCGGGGCCGAGATCCCCGAGTTCGTGACGCCGGAGTTCGTGCGCAGCGAGGTGGCGCGCGGGCGCGCGATCATTCCGGCCAACATCAACCACGTCGAGCTCGAGCCGATGGCGATCGGCCGCAATTTCCTCGTCAAGGTCAACGCCAACATCGGCAATTCGGCGGTGAGCTCGGGCGTCGCCGAGGAGGTCGAGAAGATGGTGTGGGCGATCCGCTGGGGCGCCGACACGGTCATGGACCTCTCGACCGGCCGCAACATCCACAACATCCGCTCCTGGATCGTGCGCAATTCGCCGGTCCCGATCGGCACGGTGCCGATCTACCAGGCGCTGGAGAAGGTCGGCGGCGACCCGCTCAAGCTCGACTGGGAGGTGTTCAAGGACACGCTGATCGAGCAGGCGGAGCAGGGCGTCGACTATTTCACCATCCACGCCGGCGTGCGGCTCGCCTATGTGCCGCTGACGGCCAAGCGCGTGACCGGCATCGTCTCGCGCGGCGGCTCGATCATGGCGCGCTGGTGCCTCGCCGGCCACCGCGAGAGCTTCCTCTACGAGCGCTTCGGCGACATCTGCGACATCATGCGCAAATACGACGTCTCGTTCTCGCTCGGCGACGGCTTGCGGCCGGGCTCGATCGCCGACGCCAACGACGCGGCGCAATTCGCCGAGCTCGAGACGCTTGGGCGAGCTCACCAAGGTCGCCTGGGACAAGGGCTGCCAGGTGATGATCGAGGGCCCCGGCCATGTGCCGATGCACAAGATCAAGGTCAACATGGAGAAGCAGCTCCGCGAATGCGGCGAGGCGCCGTTCTACACGCTCGGGCCGCTGACCACCGACATCGCGCCGGGCTACGACCACATCACCTCGGGCATCGGCGCGGCGATGATCGGCTGGTTCGGCACGGCGATGCTCTGCTACGTGACGCCGAAGGAGCATCTCGGCCTGCCCGACCGCGACGACGTGAAGACCGGCGTCATCACCTATCGCATCGCCGCCCACGCCGCCGATCTCGCCAAGGGCCATCCGGCGGCGCGCATCCGCGACGACGCGCTCTCGCGGGCGCGCTTCGACTTCCGCTGGCAGGACCAGTTCAACCTCGGGCTCGACCCCGACACGGCGCGGAAGTTCCACGACGAGACCTTGCCGAAGGACAGCCACAAGGTCGCGCATTTCTGCTCGATGTGCGGGCCGAAGTTCTGCTCGATGAAGATCACCCAGGATCTGCGCGCCGAGGCGGAGGCGATGGCCGGCATGGCCGAGAAGTCGCGCGAGTTCGTCGAAGGGGGCGGCGACCTTTACGTGGAGGCGGCGGAATGATGGGCGGTCGATCTCCCGGCCCCTCACCCCGACCCCCTCTCCGCAATCGGGGAGAGGGAGTAAGGGCATCTTTGCTCGCCAGGGGCGCGTGATGCGCGTAACCGTGGTCGGCGCCGGCGTCGCCGGTCTCGCGACCGCGACGACGCTCGCCGAGCGCGGCGCGAAGGTGGCGCTCTTCGAGCGCGCGCGAGGACCTCGGCGGCAACGCCTCGTGGCTCGCGGGCGGCATGCTCGCGCCCTTCTGCGAGGGCGAGAGCGCGCCCACCGAGGTGGTCGAGCTCGGGCGGCGCGCGATCGACTGGTGGGACGCGCGAGTCGCCCGGCGTTGTGCGCGCGGGCACGCTGGTCGTCGCGCCGCCGCGCGACGTCGGCGAGATCGAGCGCTTCGCGCGGCGGACGCACGGCTACGAGCGGGTGGACGAGGCGCGCATCGCCGCGCTCGAGCCCGATCTCGCCGGGCCGCTTCCACAAGGGCCTGTTCTTTGCCGGCGAGGGTCACCTCGACCCGCGCGCGGCGCTGCGCGCGCTCGCCGACGAGCTGAGCGAGCAGCGGGGTCGACCTGCGCTTCGGCGAGGACGGCGACGCGGCTCGTGCCCGGAGGCGGGGATCGTGCTCGACTGCCGCGGCTTCGCCGCGCGCGCCGCATTTGCCTGACTTGCGCGGCGTGCGCGGCGAGATGATCCGCGTGCGCACGCGCGAGGTGAGGCTGACGCGCTCGGTGCGGCTGCTTCACCCGCGCTATCCCCTCTATGTCGTGCCGAGGGCGGACGGCGAATTCATGATCGGCGCGACGATGATCGAGAGCGCCGAGAAGGGCGCGGTCACCGTGCGCTCGGCGCTCGAGCTGTTGGGCGCGGCCTATGCGCTGCATCCTGCGTTCGGCGAGGCGGAGATTCTCGAAATGAGCGCCGACGTGCGCCCCGCCTATCCCGACAACGAGCCGCGCATCGAGGAGCGCGACGGGCGAATTTTCGTCAACGGCTTCTACCGCCACGGGTTCTTGCTGGCGCCTGCGTTCGCCGAGCGGGCGGCGGCGCTGGCGTTCAGGCGGCCTGGGGAACGAGGCGCTCTCGAACCGCACAGAGCAAGCGATTCCGAGCCGACGCCCTCCGCAGGCGAAGGGCCGCATCTCGGCAAGTGGTTGGTCAAGAATCTCGCTGGGCTCGGAGAAATCGAATTGCCTCCGCGCGACGGCGGCCGGCTCCATCCGTTCGAGCGATGGCAAGACTGAATATTTCGGTTGGAAAGAATTTGCCGAGATGAAGATCGTGGTCAACGGAGAGAATCGCGAGATCGAGGCGACGACGCTGGCGAGCGCGCTCGAAGCGCTCGACTACGCGGAGGCGAAGGTCGCCACCGCCCTCAATGGCGAGTTCGTGCCCGCCCGCTTGCGCGAGGCGACGCCGGTGAGAGACGGCGATCGGATCGAGATTGTTGCCCCCCGGCAGGGGGGAATGAGCGGATCTGCTGCGAAGGACACCGAAGGAGGACAACGTGACCCAAGGCTCCGACTTCACCCTCTACGGCGTGACCCTCGGCCTCGCGCCTCATGCTCGGCACGTCGCAATATCCCTCGCCGGCGATCCTCGCCGACGCGGTCGCGCGCGTGCGGGGCCGAGATCGTCACCGTCTCGCTGCGGCGCGAGTCGGCGCGGCTCAAGGAGGGACAGGATTTCTGGCGCCTGATCCGCGACATCGGCGCGCGCGTGCTGCCCAACACCGCCGGCTGCTACAGCGTGAAGGAGGCGGTGACGACGGCTCAGATGGCGCGCGAGGTGTTCGGCACGCCGTGGGTCAAGCTCGAGGTGATCGGCGAAGCCGACACGCTGCAGCCAGACGTGTTCGGCCTCGTCGAGGCGGCGCGGATTCTCGCCGCCGACGGTTTCGAGGTGTTCCCCTACACGACCGAGGACCTCGTCGTCGCCGAGCGGCTCATCGAAGCCGGCTGCAGGGTTCTGATGCCGTGGGGCGCGCCGATCGGCTCGGGCAAGGGGCTCAACAACGTGTTCGGCCTGCGCGCGCTGCGCGCGCATTTCCCCGACATTCCGCTGATCGTCGACGCCGGCATCGGCCTGCCGTCGCACGCGGCGGCGGCGATGGAGCTCGGCTATGACGGCGTCCTGCTCAACACCGCGGTCGCCAAGGCCGGCGATCCGGTCGCCATGGCGCGCGCCTTCGGCCAGGCGATCGAGGCCGGCCGGGCCGCCTTCCTCGCCGGCCCGATGCAGCCGCGCGACATGGCCGCGCCCTCGACGCCGGTCGTGGGCAGGGCGGTGCTGACGTGACCTCCCCTCCCCCATCGGGAGAGGGGTCGGGGGTGAGGGGATCGACACGATGGTGGGTTCGGCTGGGCAGTGGCGCAATCTGATCCGATGGGCGGCATGAGTCCCCTCACCCCCGGCCCCTCTCCCCGTGGGAGAGGGGGGCTCGACCCCTTCTATCCGATCGTCGACAGCGCTGCCTGGGTCGGCCGGCTCGTCGGCGTCGGCGCAAGGCTCATTCAACTGCGGGTGAAGGACAAGGACGAAGCCGCTGTCAGGCGCGAGGCGCGCGCGGCGCTGGCGATTTCGGCCAAGGCGGGCGCGACGCTCGTCGTCAACGACTATTGGCGTGTCGGGATCGACGAGGGCGCGCAATGGGTTCATCTCGGGCAGGGCGATCTCGACGACGCGGACGTCGGCGCCATCCGCAGGGCGGGCTTGCGACTCGGGGTCAGCACCCATGACGAGGCCGAGCTCGCCCGGGCGCTCGAGCTCGATCCCGACTATGTCGCCCTCGGGCCGATCTATCCGACGATCCTCAAGGCGATGGCCTTCGCGCCGCAGGGACTCGAGCGCATCGGCGAGTGGAAGCGTCGCATCGGAGCGATCCCGCTCATCGCCATCGGCGGCCTCACCGTCGAGCGGGCGAAACTCTGTCTCGCGGCCGGCGCCGACGTCGTCTCCGTCGTCACCGACATCACGCTGAACGCGGATCCGGAGGGGCGCGCGAGAGAATGGATCGGCGCGACGCGACCTTGAAAACCCCGATCGCGCTGACCATCGCCGGCTCCGACTCGGGCGGCGGCGCCGGGATCCAGGCCGATCTCAAGACCTTCGCGGCGCTCGGCGTCTATGGCGCGAGCGTGGTCACCGCGCTGACGGCGCAGAACACGAAAGGCGTGCGCGCCGTTCATCTTGCGCCGCCTGAAGTCGTTGCGGCGCAGATCGACGCGGTGATGGAGGATTTTAGCGTCACGGCGATCAAGATCGGCATGCTGGGGAGCGCAGCGATCGCGCAGGCGGTGGCGGATGCGCTGCAGCCTCCCTCTCCCCGCTTGCGGGGAGAGGGCCGGGGTGAGGGGCCGGGCCGCGGGCGCAGGTTCCGCCTTGCCCCTCATCCGGCGCTTCGCGCCACCTTCTCCCCGCGAGCGGGGAGAAGGGCATCGAGCCTTCATCGTCTACGACCCGGTCATGGCCGCCTCGTCCGGCGAGGCGCTGAGCGACGCGGGCTTCATCGAGGCGGTCCGCGAGACGGTTCTGCCGCGGGTCGACTGCCTCACCCCCAATCTCGCCGAGGCGGCGGCGCTGCTCGGCGAGGAGCCCGCTCGAACGGAAGCGGACATGGCGCGGCAGGGGCGGGCGCTGATCACGCTCGGGCCGCGCGCCGCACTGATAAAAGGCGGCCATCTTCCCGGCGACGAGGCCGTCGACCTCCTCGTCACGCCGGAGGGCGTCCGCCGCTTCGCCGCGCCGAGGCTCGCCTCGAGGAACCTGCACGGCACCGGCTGCACCTTTTCGAGCGCCATCGCGGCCCATGTCGTTCTCGGCAAGCCGCTGCCCGAGGCGGTCGCTGCGGCGAAGGCCTTCGTCGGCGAGGCGATCGAGGCGGGGCGGGGCTTGTCGCTCGGAGCGGGCCAGGGGCCGCTCATCCAGGCGAAGCTGCGCTGATTTTCCGCGCCCGTTGCGCTACCAAGGCGTCCGGAGGCAAGAGCCCGATGAGCGACTTCTACGACAGGCTCCCGATCCTGGACGATTTCGCCGAGGCGGCGAAGGCGTCGAACTACGCGCCGGCCCCGAATGACTGGGTCGTCGGCTGCGCCGACGTCGTCGGGTCGACGGCCGCGATCGCGCAAGGCCGCTACAAGACGGTCAACATGGTCGGCGCGGGCGCGATCGCCGCCGTCGCCAACGCGCTGGAGCGGCGGACCTTTCCCTTCGTGTTCGGCGGCGATGGGGCAAGTCTGGCGGTGTCGTCAAAGGACGCCGCCGCCGCCGCAGAGGCGCTCGCCGCGATGGCCGCCTTCGCTCGAGCGGGATTTCGAGCTCGACCTTCGCGTCGCGATGATGCCCGTCAGCGAAATCCGGGCGGCCGGACGGGACGTGCGGGTCGCCCGCTTCGCCGCTTCGGAGCACTGCGTCTACGCGATGTTTTCGGGCGGCGGCGCCGCCTGGCTGGCGGAGCGGGCGAAGCTCGGGGAATATGCCCTCCCCGCGGCCAAGCGCGACGCCGGTCCCGAACCTTTCGGGCCTTTCCTGTCGATGGGGCGTCGCGCCGGCCAAGCGCGGACTCATCCTGTCGGTGATCGTCACGCCGCGCGGCGACGACCCGCGATACGGCTTTCTCGTCGAGGAGATCGTCGATATGACGCTGGACGCCGCCCGTTGCGGTCCGCCGATCACGGCGGAAGAACCTCGGCGTCGGGGCCGCCGAGAAGGCGATCGCCCTGGAGACGACGGCGATCTCCGCTTCCGGGATCGCTCGCTGGAAAGCGCGGCTGACGGCGGCGCGCAACTACCTCGTCCACTTGGCCTTCCACCGGTTCAAGCTGAAGGCCGGCGGCTTCGATGCGGCCCTCTTTGAGGACGACGTGGTCGCCAACGCCGATTTCCGGAAATTCGACGACGGCCTGCGCATGACGCTCGACTGCACGCTGGGTTTCGCCGACGCGCTCGAGGCGCGCCTCGTCGCGGCCGACGACTACGCCAATTGGGGCCTGTTCCGGCAGAGGGCGGCGCAGCTCACCTGCTTCGTCCCCTCGATCGCCGAGCGCAGCCACGTCCACTTCGTCGACGGCGCCGACGGCGGCTACACCATGGCCGCCAGCGCGATGAAGGCGCGCCGGCTCTTGAAGGCGAGCCCGGCCTGAAGAGCCGGCCGACTGTGCGCCGCGCTCCGTGAGCCGTCGAGACAGCCTCCTCTACCGCACGCGCTCGGTGAGCGCGGCGGCGCGGTCCGCGACCGCGCCCTCCAGCTCGGGGTGGATATCCTCCTTGGCCGTCCTGCGCGCGGAGCGTCGATTTGCTAGGCTAATGCGCGCATGGAAGCCTCGAGCGCCAATCCCGGTCCCGAAAGCGCCGCCACCCGGCTGACGCCGATGATGGCGCAGTATTTCGAGATCAAGGCGGCCAATCCGGACTGTCTGCTGTTCTATCGGATGGGCGACTTCTACGAACTCTTCTTCGACGACGCGGAGGTCGCGAGCCGGGCGCTCGGCATCGTGCTGACCAGGCGCGGCAAGCACGAGGGCGAGGACATCCGCATGTGCGGCGTGCCGATCGAGCGCGCCGACGAATACCTCAACCGGCTGATCGCGCTCGGCCATCGCGTCGCCGTATGCGAGCAGCTGGAGGACCCGGCCGAGGCCAGGAAGCGGGGCGCGAAGTCGGTCGTCAGGCGCGACGTCGTGCGGCTGGTGACGCCGGGCACGATCACCGAGGAGCGGCTGCTCGAGCCCGGGCGCGCGCGGCTTCTCGTCGCGGTCCAGCGGGTCCGCGCGAACGATGCGCGCTGGACGTTCGGCCTCGCGGCGCTCGATCTTTCGACCGGCGCGTTCTCTCTGAGCGAAGCCGACGAGGCCGGCCTCGCCGCAGAGATCGCGCGGCTCGAGCCGAGCGAGATCGTCGCCGCCCAGGCGGTCTGCGACGAGCCGCCCTTCCAGCGCATGATCGCCGACATGCGCGTTCCCCTGACGCCGCTCGCGCGGGAGGCCGGCGACGGCGCGGCGGCCGAGCGAAGAGTGTGCGAGTTCTACGGCGTCGAGACGCTCGACGGCTTCGGCGCCTTCTCTCGCGCCGAGACCGCCGCCGCGGCGCTCGCGCTCGCCTATGTCAAGCGCACCCAGTTCGAGGCGCGACCGGCGCTGTCGCCGCCGACCCGGCGCGCGCGCGGCGCGACGCTCGAGATCGATCCCGCGACCCGCGCCAATCTCGAGCTGACCCGCACGCTGAGCGGCGCGCGCGAAGGCTCGTTGCTGGCGACGATCGATCTCACGGTCACGCCGGCCGGCGCGCGGCTCATCGCCGAACGGCTGGCGAGTCCGCTCACCAATCCCGACGCGATCAACGAACGCCTCGATTCGCTCGACTTCCTGGTCGAGGCCAGCGCTCTGCGCGAAGCTTTGCGGCGGGCTCTTGCCGCCGCGCCCGATTTCCTGCGCTCGCTGTCGCGCTTGAGCCTCGATCGCGGCGGCCCGCGCGATCTCGCGGCGATCCGCGACGGCCTCGCCGCGGCGGGCGCGCTGGCGCGCCTGCTTGCGGACGCCGATCGCCTTCCGCCGGAGCTTCTGCGCGGCTCAGCGGCGCTCGGCGTCGATTGCGGGGCGCTCGAGCGCGATCTTCGGGCGACGCTCGCCGACGATCTGCCGCTCGTGAAGCGCGACGGCGGTTTCGTGCGGGCCGGGGCTTTCGCCGCGCTCGACGAGGCGCGGGCGCTGCGCGACGAAAGCCGCCGGGTCATCGCCGAGATGCAGGCGTCCTACGCCGAAGAGACGGGCGTCCGGCAGCTCAAGATCAAGCACAACAACTTTCTCGGCTACTACATCGAGACGCCGCAGACGCAGGGCGAGGCGCTGCTCAAGCCGCCGCTCAACGCGAACTTCATCCATCGTCAGACGATGGCCGGCGCCTTGCGCTTCACCACCAGCGCCCTCGTCGATCTCGAGGCGCGCATCGCGTCCGCGGCCGACCGGGCGCTGGCGCTCGAGCTCGACGCCTTCGAGCGGTTGCGCCAAGCCTCACTCGCCGAGGGCGAGACCTTGCGCGGCTTCGGCGCCGCGCTGGCCGCCATCGACGTCGCGGCGGCGCTCGCCGAGCTCGCGGTCAGGCGCGACTGGACCCGGCCCCTGGTCGACGCCTCGCTCGCCTTCAGAATCGAGCGCGGCCGCCATCCGGTGGTCGAGGCGGCGCTGAAGGCGGCCGGCGAGCCCTTCGTCGCCAACGACTGCGATCTGTCCGGCGACGTCGCCGACGGCGGCCGCATTGCGGTCGTCACCGGCCCGAACATGGCCGGCAAGTCGACCTATCTGCGCCAGAACGCGCTGATTGCGCTGATCGCCCAGATGGGCTCCTACGTGCCGGCGGGGCGCGCCCATGTCGGCGTCGTCGACCGCCTGTTCTCGCGGGTCGGCGCGGCCGACGACCTCGCGCGCGGCCGTTCGACCTTCATGGTCGAGATGGTCGAGACGGCGGCCATCCTCAACCAGGCGACCGCCCGCTCGCTCGTCATCCTCGACGAGATCGGGCGCGGCACGGCGACCTTCGACGGCCTGTCGATCGCTTTTGCCTGCGTCGAGCACCTGAACGCGGTCAACCGCTCGCGCGCTCTGTTCGCCACCCATTTCCACGAGCTGACCCAGCTCGCCGAGATTTTGCCTCGGCTCGTCAACCTCACCATGCGGGTCAGCGAGTTCAAGGGAAGCCTCGTCTTCCTGCACGAGGTCGTGCGCGGCGCGGCCGACCGCTCCTACGGCATCCAGGTCGCCAAGCTCGCCGGCCTGCCCGCGTCGGTGGTCAAGCGGGCGCGAAAAGTGCTGGCCGACCTCGAGGCGTCGCGGCCTACGGGCGCGCTCGATTCGCTGCCGCTCTTCTCCTACGAGCCGCACGAGCCGCCGCCCGCGCCCGCGCGCGACGAGCTGCGCGAGGCGGTCGCGGCGCTCGACCCCGACGCCATGAGCCCGCGCGAGGCGCATGAGGCGCTTTATGAGCTGAAGCGAATGCTCGGTTAGGGCTCCGGCCAGAAATTAACGCTCCAAAGAAGGGGGGACATCGCCTCCCGCGAAGCAGATGATCCAGAGGGCGACCGTTCGCCGGGGCTCCGATGAATGCGTGCTTCGGGCGGTGAAGGCAATTGAGCGATCCAGAGGCCATTTTCGTCGACCGCAGCGAGATCGAGGGCGAGCTCGTGCGCCTGGCGCGCAAGCTTCAGCCCGGCCCTCAGCCCGAGAGCCCACGCCCGCGCGAGACGTTCGCCGAGGGTTTGATCCCGCTCAAGGGACGGCTCATCCCGGCCTCGGTGCGCCGCCGGCGCACGATCACCATCAAAGGACGGGCCGCATGAGCAGGATTTCCCCCGCCGCGCTGACCAAGGAGCAGCTGGTCGACCGCTGGGGCGCGGCGCGCGCAAAGGCGAAGAAGCTCGAGGCCGAGATCGAGCCGCTGAAGGAAGAATTCGAGCGCCGGGGCTTGAGCGTCGTCGCCGGCGAGGCCTGGGGCGTCGCCAGAAGCGAGAGCACGTTCGCCTCCCTCGACGTGAAGGCGATCCGGGCCGAGATGGGCCCGGAATGGCGCCCCAAGCGGGAAAAGCCGCAGACGCGCGTGTTCTACAATTTCGCCCTCGTGAAGGAGCGGTGATGGCCGCCTATTGGTCGACGCTCGCCTACCAGAGCCTGTTCGAGCCTTCTCGCTTCTTCGGTCGGCAAGAGGACGCGCGCGCCTTCGATTGCGGCTACTGCGCCGAGTTTTTGGGCGCGCTGCGGACCGAGGACTTCGCCCGCGCGCTCGGGGGCGAGCGCGAAACTGTTCAAGGTCTTAGCCTTCGTCGCCGACGAAATGCGGCCGCTGACGGAGGCCGCGGCCTGATGCCGCGCAAGGCCAAGCCGACGCTGGACGAGGCCTGCGCCCCTCACCTGCGCGATTTGCGGCGCGAGCAAGGGCGCCCGCCGGCGCACATTCGCCCGGCCGAATCCGAGCGGTTCGCCGGCATGATGCTGATGGCGGTGATGCGCCGGGCTTATGAGCGCGCGAGCTACTGCTCCACCGCGGTCGCTTGGCTCGAGCCGGGCCGGGACCAGTTTCGCTAGCGGTAACCGTCCTTCCCGCTAGTAGTCCTAGCCATTGGACTAGACAGACGGGATCGACCTTTACCGTCGTTGAGATGAGAATTGGGACGACGCCTTGGTGGCACACTCCGGTCTCTGACCCCGAGCGCGAATCGCTGTGGCCAACACCGGACGATTACATTGCCAGGAGGCCGAGTTCTAAAGACGACGGACCTCGCGAGGTACGCCGCACCCCGCGAGGCATTTTTCCACCAATGTACTCTCCGCCGAACAGGCTAACGCGTCCGGCCGTGGCGGACGACGTTGCTGGAGTTCCTCAAGAGAGCGCTTTTGTTACCGCGCCTCCAACACCATGTTGAGCGGCGTCTCGGCCGCCTTGCGGACGTGCGCGAAGCCGCCGTCCTTGATGGCCAGGAGAGTTTTGCAAACCCCGCCTGCGCTCCGAACGCGGCGCCCACCGGCTGATCGAGCGACGTCGGCACGCAGATCATCGTCGAGGCGGCGTAGGCAATCCTGCTTACCGGATTGTAATTGTCCTCTAGCTTGTCGCCGGCGGCCGGCTCGACGACCATCCAGGTTCCGTCGGGTTTGAGGGTCTCGCGCACATGCCGCGCGGCACCGACCGGATCGCCCATATCGTGCAGGCAGTCGAAAAACGTCACGAGGTCGAAGTCGCGGCCGGGATATTCGCGCGCCAGAGCCACCTCGAACTTCGTATTTGCGGTCGCGTCATGTTGCTTGGCGTGGGCGCGCGCCTGCTCGATCGAAGTCGGATGGAAATCGTAACCCACGAATGTCGATTTCGGGAATGCTTTCGCCATGAAGATGGTTGAAAACCCGTGCCCGCAGCCGACGTCGGCGACGTTAGCGCCGCGCTCCAGTTTTTCGACTACGCCGTCAAGCGCGGGCAGCCAGGAGGAAACGAGGTTGTTTTGATAGCCCGGCCTGAAAAAGCGTGCGGTCGTGCAGAAGAGGCAGGGCGCTTGATCTCCCCAGCCCACGCCCTTTCCGGTGCGAAAGGCAGGCTCGACCTTCGCCTGGTTCTCCATCATCACGACCGCCATGTCGAACGCGCCTTGGAGATAGACGGGACTGTCGGGGTCCGCGAACACCATCGCGTGTTCCGGCGGCAGCGTAAACTTTCCAGTCTCGGCGTCGTAGTCGACATAGCCTGACACCGCCTGATGCGACAGCCACTCGCGCGCGTATCGTTCGGCGATGGACGTCTTTTTTGCGAGTTCCGGCGCGGTCATAGGACCGTGGTCTTTGAGCGCGGCGTAAAGACCGAGACGGTCACCCATGCGCACCATCGGAACACTGAACGCGCCGCCAAGGTCGCCCAGCATCTTGCCGACAAAGTCATTGAGTTTGGCTTCGTTGATCATGAACGTCTCCTCCAAAAGTGAACTACATCACCTCAAGGTTCTTGCGACGCCAGATAGGCGACAATTGAGATCATGTCGTCGTCGCTAAGGTTCGCCACGACCTGAGCCATGAGCGGACTCCACGGCCCGGTTCGTTCTCCGTGTTGGAAATCATACAATTTGCGATACAGCTACGTCGGACCGCGCCCGGCGATCGGCGGCACGGGGCCCAGCCCATGAAGATCAACGCCATGGCAAGTCGCGCACGGGATCGATTTTCCCCCGCTGCCCGCAACGAGAGCCTTGCCCTTTGCTACGCTCCCGACCGGAACGTAGAGATCGAACTGCACGCGATCGTCACGCGCCTCAAATCGTTCAGGTTCCGTCGGAACCTCGACGATGCGCATCTGGATCGGTTCTTTCTCGCCTGATTGCTGCGGGATGGGTGCCCAGTTGTAGACGGCCGTTTTTGGGGCGACATCGGATTCCACAACTCTGTAGAGCTTTCTCTGCTTTAGCCCGGAGAAATAGGCGGCCGCCAGCGCGACTTCATCATCCGTCGCCGCTTTCACAGAAGCGATCATGAGCTTGAGGGGGACGCGATCCGGGACCGCCCCCGTGCGCAAACCAGATTGAAAGTCCTTCAACTGCTGAACGAAATACGTTTCCGGCAGCCCAGCTATAGGCGCGTTTTCGACTCCGCCGGAGCCCGTAGCGCGATGGCAGTAGCCGCACGCGAACACAGCCGGCTTGCGGCCGTGCGCTACGATTTCCGGCATCGGGGGATGGTCCTGCGGGTGCCAGTCGGGCGCAAGGAAAGGGTTGCGCACGTCCGGCACTTTGTACTTGATCTCGCTATTGGGAACGGTCAGCGTTCGCCCGTCGTCCGGCGTCAATTGAAATCCAGGGGGATTGACCGGGAAGGCCCACTCTACCGGTCTTGGCGACTGGGCCTGTTGGGCCTGCACCGCGTCCAGGGTAAATGAGCTCGGCGTCATGACGAGCGCGAACGCAATCCTGCGCCATCCTCCCATCGACGCCTCCCCATTGTCCGACATTCGCCGATGCCGCCTCCGACGACACCCAATAGGCCGATTGGCGATTTTCTCAATCCGTATTTCCACCCATAGCGCCCCGACGCGCTCTAGCCGGAGCTTCCTGCTTTCGCAAAGCGCAACCCATTGCTTTGCCGAGGCAAATTCTCATGGGCGGAAGCGTCTACTGGGTACGGGCGCTGTCGAGGAGGTCGACGGCCTTTTTCTGGATGGGCGTCGGCCGCGCGGTGATGGCGAAGGGGAAGCCCGGCGCGGTGGCGATTTCGACGGTGTTTTTGGTGAGCGTGGCGAGGTCGGCGATCAGGGTCTGGAAGCTGTGGACGGGCAGGCCGTCCGGGGTGCGGCCGGTCGTCTGTTTGGGGACGGCGGCGGGCGAGCGTTGGGCCTTGGCGACGACGCTGGCGCGGAGCGCCTCGGCGGCTTCCTTGTCGTCATCGTCATAGAGCATGGGCGCCAGGCGCTGGCGCATGTGCCATTCGAGGTAGTAGCCGAGCATGCACAGGAAGACGTGGGCGCGCACCCGCTCGGGCAGCCAGTGGTAGACCGGGCGGACGTGAAGGTCGACGGTCTTGATCGAGCGGATGGCCCGCTCGACCAGGCTGAGGGATTTGTCGCTCCTGACCGTGGCGGCGTCGTCGAGCGCGGCGGCGGGCAGGCTGGTGCGCACGACGTAGAGCCCGTCGAGGGCGGCCTCGGCGGCGATCTCGGCGCTCCTGCGGGCGAAGGCGAAGCTGGCGTCGGTGATGGTGAGGGCGAAGTGCTTGGCCATCTTGCGCCGGTCGATCACGGCGCCGACGGCCAACCCGATTTCAGCCTTGCCGCGCAACGGCGCGCGCTTGCGCCGGACGGCGGCGGCGATGGCGGCGAGATCGCGCTCGGTGGCGCGCAACAGGTCCTCGCGCTTGCGCGCGCGCTCGGCGGCGAGCGCATGATTGCGGCACAGGATCAGCCGCTCGCCCGGAAAATCCGGTGAGATGATGGCGGCCATGTCGCGGTCGTCGAACAGCGACATCTGGAAGGCGCCGCCCTCGAGGAGGCCGCGGATCGCCGGGGCGCGCAGCGCCGTGATCCAGTCGAGCCCCGCCGGCTTGATGTCCTCGGCGATGCGGGCCTCGGTGATCATCCCCCTGTCCCCGACCAAGACGACATGGTCGAGGCCGAAGCGCTGCTTGAGCTTGGCGATCTGGCTGGCGAGCGTGGCGGGATCGCCGGTCGCGCCCTCGAAGACCTCGACGGCGATCGGGCAGCCGTCGGGCGCGCAAAGCAGACCGTAGACAATCTGCAGCTTGCCCTTCTTGCCGTCGCGGTTGTAGCCGAACTGGGCCAGCGGGCAGCAGCGGCCCTCCCTGGAGCTCGAGGTGACGTCATAGAGCACCAGCGTGCCGCCGGCGAGATGGCGGCGGGCCAGCGCCGTCTCGATCGCGGACTGGCGCTCCGCCAGCCAGTCGAGGGCGCGATAGAGCTCCTCCTCGTCGACCGGCCATGAGGCCGAGTTCGGCGCCGAGACTGGAGGCGGCGGTGTCGGGCGAGAGCGCGCGCGCCGTCGCGAGCTTCGAGCTCGGATCGAGCACCCGGCTGACGATGAGCGCCAGGACGAGGTCCCGGCAGCGGTTGCCGGCGGGCCCGACGAGCCGATCGAGTTCGATCTTGCGCGCGGCGCCGAGCGACGCGGCGACATGGCCGTGCGGCAGCGAGCGGACGATGCTGATCGCCTCCTTCTCGCCCGGAATGACCGTGCCGCCCTTCAAGAGCGTTTTGAAGCCGGCGATGCGCTCGGCCGGCCAGTCGGAAATGTTGAGCAGCGTGCGCTTCTTCACCTTGCCGCCCTCGCGATGGCTCTCGCGCAAGAGGATCGCCGGCGGGGAGTTGCGGTTCGGGACAAACTCGATGTACATGGCTCGATGATAGAGCAAACCACCCCACAACACAAGCCATAATCACTCTTTTACATGGCTACAAAATGGGCAGATCAAAGGACCTTCTGCCCAAATATCAATCACTTAACGTAGACGAAAGAAGGAAGCTCCGTCTAGCCTGGCGCTCTCGTCTCGCGCTCGCGCCGTCGCGATCTCGCTGCTATGCTCAGCGCAAGAGCAGGGACGCGCAAATGCCAGATAGACGAGAACTATACCGCAGCCCTAATGGGGACACGTGGTTTCTCGCGCGCGAGCCGACTGATGGCCGCGCCTTTATCATTCTTCAGCCGAACGCTCCATCGGGTGGCCGGCTTTCCCATATTGATCTGGCGACGTTTCTGAACAGCAAAGCGAATGGACCTGAACATCAAGCGTTGCTGCGCTTGATTGGAACGCTGGTGGAGGTTCCGCCATATGCCGCTAGGACCTGAAGCCGAACGCCGTCCCGCCATGGAGCCGATGGACTTGCTGGCTGACACGCGCCGTTCTCTGGCCGAGGCGATTCGACAGCTAGAAGCGATCAATGACGGGGTTCCCATTGCCCCGCCGCTGACGAGAGACGACGCAATCAATGTCGTTACAGAGCAGATCGGCGTTTTTGAGAGCGTGTTGCGGCGATACAAAGAAAGAGATGATGCCCACCGGAAACGTCGCGCCTGATCTGCTGGCCACCGCCTAGCCGAAATGAGGGCACTGTGGAGCGGGCCGTTCTGGAGAAGCATTTGGCGGAATCCGCAGCGCACGTAGCGCTCGGCGCGCACCATGTTGAACAGCAACGAGCCCTCATTTTGACTGATCTTCAACAGTTGAGGCATAGGCTGGAGGCGCAAGCTATTGATATGACTTCCACCGATGGACAACCGGCTCGAAAATGTAGTGCCACGTTTTGTGTCGTTTAATTTGATTTTATTCGATTTATTGCCTGATACGGTGCGCACCAAGGCTGAGTCGGCCGCCGATTTGCGGGGTCTATTTCAGCAAGAAGACCTCGGACTGGCGCACCGGGGGCCCTCGGGCCGGCTCTGGACGACCGGTAGATAGGCGACTTCCGCTTGCGTACCTAATATCATGGGAGATCCCCCGGCTTTGCCGGGGAGGCAGTAGAAGTTTGACATATCCGGCGGTACGCGCGCGCGCTATTCGCTGTCATTAAGCACGCGAACCCTTGGAAGCGCGCCCGTTGATTTTGCGCAAGGTGAAGCTACTCACCAATGGTGAAGCGATTCCGACAGCGTGATCAAGTGTCCCGAAGCAAGCCTGTATTCGCGGGTTGTCAAAGGTTGGGAATTGGGCCCCTTTGAGGGGCCCCCAACCTGAAAGCCCCCGGCTTTGCCGGGGGATACTTACTCCACTAACAAACTACGTGGTGTAGTGCCACGCCATCGGCACAGAGCGCCTTTTGCCCACGATATCAGCGGCTTAGTTTTTCCAACTGTTGAAGATCAGTTTGAAGCTAGAGTTGACGGGTTGTGACTTGGCCGCAGCAAGAGCCTTGCTCCGGCTGTTCGAGGAGTTTCAAGTCGAGCACGTCTCTTCACCGAGACCGCCTCCGCAATAAACTGGCCATAACTTTGGAGTAGTTCGAAATTCAAGATATTTGCACCCCGAACTGACCTCAATAGGGTCAGCCGGATTTCTCCACCCGTTCCTGTCGTTCCGCAAGCCCTATTTTCTCGACGTTCAGCTTCGGCCAAATCTTCAGAGACCTCGACCATTAACACCCTCACCGTAGGTAGGGTTGGCTAGTCCTAGTCTAGCAAGGGAGGCCGGAAGCCCATGGGCGTATTGATCCGTCCGCGCTTCGGCCAGCCCTGTTTCGACTGCGGCGAGCCCGTGTCGACGCAGCGAATTCAGGCCCTCCAGCGCAACGCCGAAATCGAGCGGCGCCGCGGGCTGAAATCGGACCTCCTGTGCGTCTCCTGCACAAACAAGCGCAAGCTCACCGAGAAGGCGGCGCCGAGAGGATGATCCTTTTCGAGCACCTATCTTCGAACAGCGCCGAATGGCAGGAACGGGGCGCCCGGTCGTGGGGTAAGCTGGGTCGGAGGCCACCGGCTCCTCACCGAGGATAATGCCAGCAGCCTGCGGCCCAACCTTCAGAGGGGTCCGCGTCCGCCTCACGCAGAGGCTGTTAGGTGGGTTTCCACTCTGACGACACTATCGTCGCAGATTGGGACTGCGCCCGCATTGATCTAGCTCAATCGGACAAGCCGGTGTCCGGAACACGAAAGGTCAACGCTCGGCCCTGACGGGCATCTCCAACTCCACGAGCCGCAGGATGATGTCGCTGTAGCTCTCGCCGGGGACGCGCAGGGCGGCGAGTTGGTCGACGGCGGCGGCCTCGAGCCAGACGAGCCGCTCGCCCTTGGCGTTGAGCTGGACCTCGTAGCCGACGCTGCCGAGCGGAAGCGTGGCGCAGATCGCCTCGAAGGCGGCGGGGTGATGACGATGCGGATCATTCGGGATAGATGGGACCAGTCAGTGCGACAATTTTGCCCGTGGCGCTGCGATCAGGTTACAACTATCCTGATTTGAGGCCCGGCCGGTCGGAAAAGCTGGCGCGACTTGTCGAGCTTAGACAGCGCCGGGTGGTCTGCAGGCTCCCGGCGCGGTCGCCATTTTTTAAGGACGCCGCCGTTCCCTCTCATCATAAGCTCGGTCGCGGAGCCTCTCGAATAGCTCTTGTATCATCTCAGAATTCCGAAGCGTTCGCTCGGCGCTGGCAGTATCTCCGTTACGGCATTTGATTTCGGCGATCAGTTGCTTTTGTCTGGCGATAAGCCATGCGCCGTCCATGAGTTTACGCTCGGCGATTTGAAAGCGTTCTTCACTCACGCCGAACCGATTTTCTTTTTTGAGCAAAAGGCGCTTCAGCGTTTCCTGGCGAGCAGAATTTGTCTGCCATCGAAGTTGATCGGCAAAACACAGTATATTACCATCGCATACGGAGCGATCGACCTCACCCATAAAGGGGCCTCCCTTCCCCGAACAAACGTTAGCACCATTGAGTGGAGACTCGCGAATTTGGCCCGAATGTGGCTGTCGGATTTCGCTATCGCGGCGATCCCGGGGTGGCCGCCAACTTGGCAGCCGCTTCGACTAGGAACCGCTCCCAATTTTTGATGTTTCCATTGATTGAGGTCTCAGGGTGTCCGCAGGCTTGCCAATAGTCTTCACAAGCCTCTTGCAGCCATCGGCTGTAGGACTGCATCTCGCCATACAGGCGACGCCAAGCGGAGGCGCAAACAAGAGCGCAAAGCTGTCGGCGGCTATCCGGCCTTGGCCCTCCCTTATGCGTGAGGCGGAGTTGGAGTTGCTCCTCGAAGAATTCCCGAAGCGAGGCCAGCGCCGTCGAAGCCGCATCCATGCGGCCGGGCACTTCTGAGCCAAACTCCTCTTCGATCGTCGCGTAGATCCTGATTTCGTTGTCGAGCAGGTCGATCGCCGCCAGCGCCCGGGGCGAGTTGGGATCCTCCGGAGGAACTACCGGATAGCCGATCAGCCGGGCGAAGCGCTCAAGATAGTCCGCGAGCCATTCTGGCGGCTTGCCCTTGGCGAGCCTCTCGGCGACCTTCTCGAGCAAAGGCCTCGGTTCATGCATCGGCAGCACCCACGTTACCCCGCCGCTCACTAATCCGATCAATCAGGCGGTTTTGCAGACGGTCGAGCGCTGCGAGCAGGGAAGGTTAGAAACTTGGTTTCCCGTTCCAGGTCCGGCGACCGCGAGAGTGTGCGAAATGGCCAAGTGCGGGATCATCTGCGGATATGGTCCGGGAACGCCCGCTTCGAGTTGATGGCGGTCGATTGCGACCGCCTCAAATGGCGGAAGGCGGGCATTCCCTAGCGATGCCTGTAGGCCCGGAGTTGCCCCGTAGCGGTTGCTGCATCGTGATGGCGGGGCGCGGTAGATTGGACGAAAGTATATGGCCGCGGTTTGACCCGCGTCAATGCGTCGGGCGCTACAATCCGGCAATCACGGACAATGTCAGACGAGGCATAGACCCGAAGTGGGATGCGCCCAGCCTCGGGTTCCTCTTTCCCTGACATAGCGTTGGGAGCACGCCATGGCAACGGATGCTTGGTTGGACGGCACAGCCAACTGGGACACGCCGAGCAACTGGAGCGCCGGCGCACCGGGCTCAACGAGGACCTGCCCGACGTCGTCGAGCGTCCGCGCGCCTCTGCGCGGGATGCAGGTGATGTACTTCGAGGACCTCGCGATCGATATGAGCGCAGCTGTCAGCAAGCTGATAACCGAGCGCGACGTCGAGACGTTCGCGGCGGTGTCGACCGACACCAATCCTATTCATCTGTCTGACGAATTCGCGGCCGGGACGAGGTTCAAGCGCCGCATTGCGCACGGGCTGCTGATTGCGAGCCTGATCTCCGCGACGCTGGGCACCAAGTTGCCCGGTCCCGGCGCGATCTATGTCTCGCAAAACCTGACATTCACCGCGCCGGTCTACCTCGGCGACATCGTGACCGCGACGGTGACGCTCGTCACCCTGGACAGCCTACGTCGGCATGCGCGCTTCGATTGCGCCTGCCGTGTCGGGCACAAGATGGTTCTCTCCGGAGACGCGGTCCTTTACGTCCCAAATCGGCCGGCGGAGCTTGCCGCATAAACGGCCCTCGATGGCGCGACCGCTCTGGGTCCGAGGCTGTTTGAAAACTCGCGAGCGATAGGCCTCGAAGTTTGGGGCGGCTCCGGACCCCCTCAGGGTTTTCACACAGCCGCGGTCGGCGCCGGTCAGTCTGGCTCGAGGCTCGGGGCTCCCGCATGCGGGAGGGAATGTCGCGCCGGGCGTGCAGCACTCGCCAAACGTCGATGTGGTCGTCACGTTCACTCATGCGGCTTAACGCGTAAAGGCGCCCGATAGGATCTGATAGGCGCAGGACCTTGAAAGGCGATCCGTCATGCGACATGTTAGCCGAATATTTTCCGCTAGGGCGAAGGCGCACGCACTCAAGATGCGGAGATAAGCTCCGATGCCAAAAGGTCCGCAGGGACAAAAGCGTTCCGCCGACGTGATTGGATGCGCCGTCACGGTTGCGCGGATTGCAACAGGAGAAGGGGAAGAAGTTCTTTCGCCAAAGTCCGGTAGTGTGCGCGGCGGGAAGGCGGGCGCGAAGGCCAGAAGCGAAATGTTGATACAAACTGAGGGGTCCGAAATCGCAAAAAAGCGGCGGGGCGCGCTGGAAATAGGAGGAACTTTCTAGGATGACGATAATGTTATTGCAATTAGCATGGCCTCGATGAACGGTTACAGCGACGACACTGTGGCATGGGCAAAAGAACAGGCAACATTGTTGCGTCGCCTGGCTGATGGCGAACGTGTCAACGATCAAGTCGATTGGCCAAACGTCATCGAAGAGGTGGAGAGCGTGGGACGTTCGGAACTGCGAGCCGTCGCATCCGCGCTCAGGAATGCGATGCAACACAAGCTGTATCTCACAGGCTGGCCGAACGCTCAGACGGCTGAACATTGGCGAGCTGAGGTGCGAATTCAGCTTGCTGAGGCGGCCAAGGATTTTCGCGACAGCATGCGACTAGATATTGAACAAGATTTGCCTGGACTTTATCGCTTGGCTAAGCTTCGCGCTGAGATGCATATGCTGGACGAAGGGCCGCCATCCGTCGCCCTTCAAGAAATTTGTCCTTGGTCCCTTTCCGAGTTGCTGGCTGAGGGAACGGGCTGATGGCGCGTTTGGCGCAGATATCGACTACGCCCAACTCGTGAAGCTCTATGGGGCCTCGCCGGAGAGCGCGAAGGCCGCTACAGTCCTGCCGAATGCGCAGGTACGATCAAGACGGCGATCACGGGAAGGCCAGAGGCCGCGCATATCGAAAATTCGAGCCGGCTTCCCGGGCGTCGCCAACGTCGCTGTCTCCAATCGGGTCGACCGCGGTCTTTCGGCCTCGGACAGAGTGAACGGGAGGTTCCCAAGGCGTCCCGCGTACGCGCCCGCGCTCGCTCAGTCGATGCCGATCATCACGTCTGAAGCCTTGATGACCGCGTAGGCTTTCCGGCCCTTCGCGAGTTTCAGCTCCTCAACCGCTTCGTTGGTGATGGAGGCGGTCAGAACTGCGCCGCCGACCTCGATCTCGACATGCGCCGTCGTCGCGCCCTTGTGGACGTCCTTGATCGTTCCCTGAAGCTGATTGCGTGCGCTGATTTTCACGATCTGCCTCCGTTCTTGGATGGCCCACAATACTCGGCCCACGAAAAGTACGACGGAATACAACGGCGCGCCGACGATAGCGTTCCGCAAGGCGACGAAAAACGCCCAAGGATCCGCGGCATGCGCATTGCGGTCGCTGACGTTCTTGGCTGGCTCGCGGCCGGCATGACTTCGGCCGAGATCCTTCGATCCCCGGAATTGACGGAAAACGGCATCCGGGCCAACCTCGCCTATGCGGCCGACCGCGAGCGACGCGCCGTCGCCGTCAGATGAAGCTGCTGTTTGATCAAAACTTGAGCTTCAAGTCGGCTCAGCGGCTGGCTGATCTATTTCCTGGGTCGAGTCAGGGTCCGGCTTCTCGGGTTGGAGAAAGCAACCGAGCGCTTGGTGTGAACCGCGCTGGAGCTGACGGATATGCGGTCGTGTCGCTCGACGCGGACTTCGCGAAAATGGCTGCGCTTTTCGGCCGGCCGCCAAAGGTTGTCTGGCTTCGCTGCGGCAATCAGCCGACCTCGGTTGTCGAAGAGCCATCCTGCGCGATCATGCAGCGACGATCATCGCCTTTAAAGATGATGACGCCGCATGCCTCGAAATCTATTACGCAAGCTTTGCCCGACGCGGACCAGGATCGACCTGCAAGCGCAACGTCCGAGGAAGAAACCTCCCCCAACAGCGAATCGAATCAGGGCTCCGGAGTGTGGAGCGGCGTGCAAAAGTCGGCCACCTGAGGGGGTGATCGGCGTGCAAAAGTCGGCCACCTCCTGATCAGACTTACATCACCTCCGATTGCAACATCGGTGGTGTTCAGGGGATGCTGACTGTGGAGACGATTGCACGGGTACGGCGGGAGCAGGCGAGAGGTAAGAGCGTCCGGGCGATTGCGCGGGATCTGCGGTTGTCTCGGGACACGGTGACCAAGTACCTGCGGTCCGGCGAGACCGAGGCGAAGTACGAGCGTCATTGCCAACCTTATCCGCAACTCGGGCCGTTCTTGGCCGATCTGGAAGAGTTGCTGGAGCACAATGGGCGCCAGCCTCGGCGGGATCGGCTGGACAAGCGGCAGCTATTCGAGGCGCTTCGGCGGGCCGGCTATGCCGGCGGCTATGACGCGGTGCGCCGTTACGCTCGGCGCTGGGCAGATATTCGGGCGACGAAGACGGAGGCTAAGGCCACCGAGGCATTTATTCCGCTGACCTTCGCGCCGGCCGAGGCCTACCAGTTCGACTGGTCGGAGGAATGGATCGTCCTCGACGGCATCGCCTTCAAGGCTCAAGTCGCGCACGCCCGGCTTTGCCATAGCCGCATGCCCTACATCCGGGCGTATCCGCGGCAGAGCCAGGAGATGATGTTCGACGCCCATGCCCGGGCCTTTGCCTTCTGGGGCGGCGCCTGCGAGCGCGGCATATACGACAACATGAAGACGGCGGTGGACGCCGTGTTCGTCGGCAAGGACCGCAAGTTCAACCGCCGCTTCGCCCAGATGTGCTCGCATTACCTGGTCGAGCCGACGGCGTGTACGCCTGCGGCCGGCTGGGAGAAGGGGCAGGTCGAGAACCAGGTCGGCAGCCTACGCCAGCGCCTGTTCATTCCGCGCCCGCACGTGAAGACGCTGGAAGAGCTGAACCGGCAACTGGAGGACGGTTGCATCGCCTACGCTCGTGAGAGCCGCCATCCCGACGACCGTGAGCGCACTGTGTGGGAGGTGTTCGAGGCGGAGCGCCCGGCGCTTGTGCCGATCCGCGGGCCCTTCGACGGATTCCGCGAGGTCGATGTCAGCGCCTCAAAGACCTGTCTGGTCCGCTTCGATCGCAACCGCTACAGCATCGAGGCCAAGGCCGCCAACCGGCCGGTCCAGCTGCGGGCCTATGCCGATCGGGTCGTCGTCCGCTTCGATGGCGAGGTGGTGGCCACGCATGAGCGCGTCTTCGGCCGCGACCGTGTTCGCTACAACCCGCTGCACTATCTGCCGGTCCTGGCCCGCAAGCCCGGCGCCCTGCGCAATGGCGCACCGTTCAAGGACTGGGAGCTGCCGCCC
The DNA here is from genome assembly GCA_963819255.1 of uncultured Alphaproteobacteria bacterium. GTDB lineage: Bacteria > Pseudomonadota > Alphaproteobacteria > Rhizobiales > Beijerinckiaceae > Roseiarcus. Next base: position 30,956 of record CAWFVS010000029.1, on the reverse strand, counting down.
AATCTGACCAAGCTGCGCGCCCGCCTCGGCCGTTCCGACGAGGCGGATCGCCAGTTCGTCGACATCCTCGCCGCCATCCCCGAGGACGGTCTCGATGCCGTCGAGGAAGCCTGCCGGCTAGCCTTGTCCGAAGGCCTGTGCAGCCGCGATGCGGTGCTTAACATCCTCTCATGGGGCCGCGACAGTGCGCCGCCGGCGCCCTTGGCGGCGCCGTCCCTACCGCAGTTGCGCCTCGTCCCAACGGCCGATTGCGCCCGTTACGACCGTCTGCGCGTCATCACCCCGGAGGTCGACCGTGGAGCGGCATGATCTGCTGGCGCTGATGACCAAACTCAAGCTCGCCGGCATGCGCGCCGCCTACGACGACATCATGCGCGACGGGCTGAAGCGGCAGCGATCCGTGCAGCAGATCCTCGGCGACCTGTTGAGCGCCGAGGTGGCGGAGAAGGAAGCACGCTCGATCAGCTATCAGATCGGCGCCGCCAAGCTGCCGCTGGCCAAGGAGCTGACCGAGTTCAAGTTTACCGGGAGCCCTGTCAACGAGGCCCTCGTGCGCGACCTGCACGGCGGCGGATTCCTCGAGACACAGCGCAATGTCGTATTCGTCGGCGGGACCGGCACCGGCAAAAGCCATCTGTCGATCGCCATCACCGCCAATTGCATACGCAAGCGCAACGCTCGGGCGCGCTTCTTCAACGTCGTCGACCTGGTCAACCGTCTGGAGGCCGAGGCTCGCGCCGGCGTCGCCGGCAGGCTGGCCGAGCAACTCACCCGCGTTGATCTGGTGGTGCTCGACGAACTCGGCTATCTGCCTTTCGCCCAGTCGGGCGGCCAGTTGCTGTTCCACCTGATAAGCCGACTCTACGAGCGGACGTCGATCATCGTCACCACCAATCTCGCCTTCGCCGAATGGTCTTCGGTGTTCGGCGACGCCAAGATGACCACCGCCTTGCTCGACCGCCTCACCCATCACTGCGACATCGTCGAGACCGGCAACGAAAGCTGGCGCTTCAAGAACCGCGCCGAGCTGCCCCGCACCAACCGGGTTTCGTGACGTAACGATTGGGAGTGGCCCATGCCGCGCAAGCCGATCGGCGAGAAAGCCATGACCGACGCCGAGCGCCAGGCCCGTTACCGCGTCGCGCGCGCGGCCGATGCGCCGGTGATCCGCACCCGTCGGCCGGCCGACCATCGCAGCCGCGCCCGGCGTTGGCAGGACGCCGTCGCCCAACTCACCGAGTTGCAAGCGCAGTATGCCGATTGGCTCGAAGCGCTGCCGGCCAACCAACACGACAGCGCGCTGGCCGAGGCCCTCCAGGCTATCTGCGAACTCGATCTCTCCGAACTCGAGAGCGTGGCGCCCCCACGCGGCTTCGGACGCGACTGACCTTCCAGCGACGAACGCTCAAGACAAGCCAACGTGTCGCTCCGAGCGGTTCCCAGACGCCTGGCCTCAGCACCGGCGCTACACCCCCCGCCCGCGGTTCACCCCCGGGGGCCCACAGGTACCCCCCGCGCTACGCGCCGCCAGCCGCGCGGAGGGCGCGTCGCTACGCGCGGGTCCCCCCTATGGACTCCGGGGATGAACCGCTCCCGATGATGACAACTTCAACCTTAGGTCTGGACTACTTTTGGACGCCGATCATGGCCTACTTTTCGGCGCCGATTGACAGCTTGGTCTCTGGCTTTCCATCAGCACCCTTCCGCGCCTGACGGCATCGTCTATCCGTCGCGCTTGAACGGGCAGACGAACCTGGCCGTCTACGATCGGGCGACTTCCAAGCTTCGCTTGGCGAACGTGGGTCCGTTGATTGCGGCGCCGGATCTTCCGACGGTTCTCGACGAGCTGAGGGTGGCGTTGGTCTGAGCGGGATCGGCGGCATATGATCCAGCGCGTTCACGAGGCGCAAATGCCTTGGGCGTTCGATATCTAGTGCAACATAAAGGACGTTCTCAATCAAAGGATTTGGCTTGTTGGAGTTTCTGTTCGCCTGCTACTCAGACCCCAAGAACGCTTTTGGAAGCCCGATCCATAGCCGCTACCGCGTGAGGGATCGTCGCCGCCTGGCCCCGCGCGCTTCTGCTGACACCAGAGGCTTCCCTTGACCTCGGATCGAATTTTATAGAACTTCGATTCTGGGAAATCAGGAGGCCCCGCCGGAGGTGGGTTTGCTTGACCGACGCCAAGCAAGCTCGCCGACCGAGGCGGGGGTTCTTTTGCGATTTCCGGTCGCCACTGCGGTCATAAGATTCGAATAACGGGTGGCAATTCGCCCGTTCTCGCATGCTCTATCGTGGGCTGGTAGGTCTTGCGGGATGTTTGAATTGAACAAATTCCCAATGGCGTGACGCGGCTTAAGGGACGATGGTTGCGGACAAACGTAAGGGGCGCAAAGTCGCGGAGGTCAATCCGCAGGATCTGGAAAGCCATCATCGCAAGATTTCTGGTTACCCCAGCCGACATGCTCGGCTCCGCGCGGTTGGAGCGGCTAGCGCAGCGCCTTCGAGCGCTGCAGACGGCAAGCGGCATGACGAATCCCGAATACGCCGAGTTTCTCGGCATATCTGGGTCTCAATTTCGGTACGTGCGGCGACGCCTAGCGAACCCCTCGGTCGGCTCTGTCAGACAAAATGCTGGCGATGCCTCTGGCCGTGGTAGGCTTGGGCCATGAGCAATCCGTTCCGATATTTTAACAGCTCGCCGGAGGTCATCCGTCTTGTCGTGATGATGTACGTGAGATACCCGCTGTCGCTCCGCAACGTCGAGGATCTCCTGGCCGAGCGCGGGATCGACATCAGCCATGAGACGGTCCGGTTTTGGTGGAACCGGTTTGGCCCGATGTTCGCCGCCGAGATCCGCAAGAAGCGGGTCGCGCACATGCGCGGCTATCCTCAGTGGCGGTGGCATTTGGACGAGGTGTTTGTGAAGGTCAACGGCAAGCTCTGCTATCTCTGGCACGCTGTCGATCATGAAGGCGAGGTCTTGGAATTGGTCGTCACTGCGAAGCGAGACAAGGCGGCGGCGGTGAAGCTTCTCAAGCGGATCATGAAGAAGTACGGTCGACCGCGTCACCGACAGGCTTCGCGCTTACTCTGCGGCGATGAGAGAGGTCGGCAACGCCGATCGCCAGGAGGTCGGTCGCGGGCTCAACAATCGCGCCGAGAATTCGCACCAGCCGTTTCGACGACGAGAGCGCGCCATGCAGCGCTTTCGAAGTATGAAGACGTTGCAGAAATTCAGCTCAGTTCACGCCCAGGTCCACAACCATTTCAATCACGAGCGCCATTTGATCACCCGCCAAGTCTACAAGCAGAGACGCTCCGCCACATTGGCCGAGTGGCGCGCCCTCACGGCTTGAATGTCGCTTGAGGGTGGGCTGTTGCGCCACGCGCTGACGACCTACCCGTTACTCTGACAAAGCCGTCTCCGGCGCTCCGCGACGGGGTTCGGTCGCTCAAAGGCGGCTTAAGAGCTCCGCTTTCTTGGACGCGAACTCCTCTTCAGTCAGAATGTTCTTTTGGCGGAGTTCCGCGAGGCGCTCGATCGTCTTGACGATGTCCTCCATCGCGGGCTGTGCCGCCGGGGGCGGACCCGTTGGCGCCGCAAGCGTCTCGGATTGAGACGCTTGCGCCGGCAGCGGCGCGGAACCAGACGGCGCGGGATAGCGAGGCTGATCGCCCTCGGGGACAACCAGGACAAGGTCCGCGACGCGCACGAGGCCATATTGGCTGGTGAACGTCAGCGACTGATCGCCGCCCTGCTGCTGGGAGAATCCCGAGATCCTGTGCTCGCCGGTGTCATAGACGCGGACCTGCCCTCCTTGCTGGATCGCCAGTCGGCGCGAGCCGGGAAAGCAGGCGTACCGGAGATCATTCTGAGCGCCAGTGGAGGCGGGACTGCCCAGTTCGGCAGGCCACCATTGCCTGGCCGAGGCGGCGCCCGCCACGAACAGACTGAATTCGCCGCCGCTACTCTGCGTTTGTGACTGAGAACTCTCGGCCTTGGAGTTGGTCAAAGGTTGAACGTGCAGGATGCCGGCGAGTTCGTTGCAGAGCGCATCGACGCGATACTTGAGGCCCTGATTGAACATGTCGCCAATCATGATCATTCCGCCCTGCGACCATTGTCCCATCCCGCCGAGATCGGGGTGATCGAATTGAGCCTGGCGCCCATTCCCTCGCGCGAGCGCATCAAGCAAGACGAGCGCTCCCTCCAGGCTGACCCCATGGCGCTTTGCGGCGTCGGTCACGATGCGGAGCCCTTCGGGCGTGAGGTTCTGCATGGGCGGATCAATTCCTGGCGGCGGCACGTCGCTTCGAGCGACCGTGCCCGGCCGGTCCGAACGACTATACAGGGTTTGCGCAAAGTGCGAGCCCCACAAAATCGATCTGTGGCCCATCGGTTTCGCCCCGGCGAACGTCCGCTTTTTAGCGCGCAGCGGTCGTCCACTGCAGCGTCTTTCGCGCGGCTGAGATCCCCTGATCGCGGTCGGTCCCGACCCGAACACACTAGTTCATCGATTCGCTGAAAGCGATCATGTGGGCGGGTGGGCAGGATTCATTTTTGCGGACATGGCTTGTAGCGTCGCTGCCTGATTTGGGTTGCCAGGAGCAAGGTCATGGCGGGATGGCGGCAAGCGTTTGAATTGGCGCTTAGCGAAGAGGATGTGAGGAAATTGAATGCGCTGGCGCGTTCGCGGACGGAGTCGGCGAGTCGGGTCGAACGGGCGCGAATGCTGCTCGCCTACCGAGAAATCCCGTCCTTTTACGCCGTGGGACGGGCCGTAGGAGTGCATCATCAGACTGTGCAGCGCTGCGTTGAACGTGCAACGGCCTACGGCGCCATTGCGGCGCTCGATGATCTGCCACGCCCCGGCAGAGAGCCGACGATCACGGCCGAGGCCAAGACCTGGCTGATGAACCTGGCCTGCCGCAAGGCCAAGGAGCTTGGCTATCCGCACGAGTTGTGGACGACGCGGCTCCTCGCCCGGCATGCTCGCGAACACGGACCGGAGGAAGGGCATTCCTGCCTGAGCAAGCTTGCTCAGGGCACGCTGTGCAACATCCTCAACGAGCAGGAGATCAAGCCGCACAAGGTTCGTTATTACCTGGAGCGCCGCGACCCCGAGTTTAAGACCAAGATGGCGGAAGTTCTGTGCGTCTATCGCGAGGTGAAGCTGCTTAAGGAGAACGCGGCCGCGGCGAAAGGAGAGCCAAGCGACGCGGTGGCGATCATTTCCTATGACGAGAAGCCCGGCATTCAGGCGATCGCGACCACGGCTCCGGACCTGCCGCCCGAGCCCGGCGCACATCCGACCTTTGCGCGCGACTACGAATACAAGCGTCTCGGCACCGTCAGTTTGCTGGCCGGCATTGATCTGCTGACTGGACAAGTTCACGCCCTGGTCAAGGACCGCCACCGCAGCCGCGAGTTCATCGAATTCCTCAAGCTGATCGACGCCGCCTATCCGTCGCACACAGCAATTAAGCTGATCCTCGACAATCATTCCGCGCACATCTCCAAGGAGACCAAGGCTTGGCTCGCCGAGCAGCCCGCGGGTCGCTTCCAATTCACCTTCACCCCCAAGCACGGCTCCTGGCTCAATCTCGTCGAGGGCTTCTTCTCCAAGCTGGCGCGATCCGTGCTGCGCCACATCCGCGTCGCATCCAAACAGGAACTCAAGGACCGGATCATGGCGGCCATGGACGAATTCAATCGCTATCCTGTCGTCCACACTTGGTCCTACAAGCTCGATCAAGCCGCCTGATATGATTCGAACCTCAAAATCGCTGAACTAGTCGAGCGCTTCCAAAGTTCGAATCATATGGGATGCTCGAAACGGCCGCATTCCGCGGATCGAAGGCCAACTAGCCAAGGGCTTTGCCCTTGATATCCCGGCGGCGCCCAGACGGGGGCAAGAGCGGAGCAATCGGATACCCTGCCGATGTCACGTCGGCGGGAGCCTCCCATGAACTCCTTCTATGAGCACCACAAGGACAGCATTCGCTTCCACTATCGCTGCTTCGATCGGATCCTGCTCAACGGGTTGATCCAGTGTTTCAGCAGCCAGAGAGGGTGGTCGGGTTCTTCGACGCTTACCGGCGGCTATACCCGGTGAGCCGAGATACGCTGCGGGGCATCGCCGACCGCTTTCAGCAGTGGCTGGCGTCATGGGTGCAACGGCGTGACATTCCGGTTCTGGATGCGCCGAAAGGTCGCCGCGATGAGTTCGTCGAGCCCTATTTCAAAGACGCCAAGCCCGACGAAGTCGTCGCCGTGCTGAAGGCGCGCGAGCCGGCGCGCATCATGATCGCCATTGGCGACAGGGCCGCCAACCGCTGGCATCTGCAATTCGCCGAGCGCTGGGTCGTTCAATACAACTTCTATATCAATGATGCGCAATGGGGTCGCATGTTCGTGCGCATGTGTCCCTACCTGCCGTTCTCGGCGCGGGTCTACCTCAACCAGCATCATTGGCTCGCTAACCGGATGCGCGAGGAGGGCATCGGCTTCCGGCAATCTGCGAACGCCTTCATGGGTTGCGCCGACCCCGAACGCCTGCAGGAACTCGCCGATGAGCTGACCCCGCACGATCTCGCCAGTTGCGGCCAGAAGTGGCTTGCCTGCTTCACGCCGTTCTTCACCGCGGCGGAGCGGGAAGAAGCCGGCTGCCGGCATCGACTGTTCTTCGCGCAGACCGAGTTCTGCGACAATCTGATCTTCCATCGCCGCGCCGCCCTCGACAAGCTGGGCGAGCGGCTCCTCGACGCCAATCGCACCATCGGCCAGCCGAACAAGATCACCACCATCTTCGGCCGCAAGGTCGGCAAGCTCTATCGCGGCAAGCTGCAGACCGAAATCGAGAACCTGCATTTGCCCAATCCGGTCATCCGCAGCCACTACCGCAACGGCTTCATCAAACAATACGTGCGCGATCATCTCATCCTGCGCACCGAAGCAGCGACCAACAACGTCACCGACTACGGCGTCAGGAAAGCTGTCGATAACCTGCCGGCGCTGCGCGACACGCTGTCGGCCATCAACGACAATTACCTCAGCGTGCAGCAGGACATCATCGAAACCTTCATCGACCGCGGGCAGTTGGGAAAGCTGGCGCAGCCGACGATCACTGCAACCGGAAAGCGCATCCCCGGTCTCAAGCTCGACAACCCGCGGCAACTCGCGCTCATGCACGCGCTCGTGTGCTTCAGTCACATCGCCGCCGCCAATAGCTTTACCACGGCCGAACTCTATCCGCGGGTTCTCGCCGCCCTCGGCTCGGGCGCCGATCGCTACAGCCTTGCTTCCCTGCGCTACGATCTCTCGAAATTGCGCGCCAAGGGTCTCGTCGAAAAGCTGCCGCACTCGCGCCGCTACCGGCTCCTCCCCAACGGCTATTCGATCTGCCTCGTCTTCCTCAAGCTTTTCGAGCGCGTCTACGCCCCGCTGACCGCCGGTCTTCTCTCGCCGGTTAGAGCCGATGCCAAGCTCCCCAACCAACGCCGATCGCAGCTCGACCGCCTCTATCAACGCATCGTCGATGACCTCGACGCGCTCATTCACGCCGTCGGTCTCAAAGCCGCCTGACATTTCTGAAACGCGAACGAAATCCCCGTTAGGGCCACGGTCTAAAGGCTTGGGCGCTGCGCTGCCCGGTCGCCGTCGCCCACCTCGATCGCCTAGGAGAAGTCGCGGGTGACCAAGTCGGTAGACCTCAGTGGGTCGTCGGCAAGCTAGCCCGACGAAAGCTTCCGCCTGCACGTTTGTGTCCCCATTCGATCAATCGCAGGGCGACTGCCGCCTCGGCGCGTCGACCGGCGGAAAGCGCGGAAACGCATGGCCGGGACGAACCAGCGCCCTGTTTAGCGTCTCGTTGTCCGCGCATGAGGAGTAGTCCGTCAGTGCGATCGCCAGATATCGACCAAGATCCAGTCTGCTCTGGAAGAGCTCGGGGTATCGACATGCCTGAATTGCCAGGAGGTACGCGATATCGACACGGGCAGTGCTATCGATGACCGAGGTCGCTATCGTCCGGCCCAGGCCCTGGATGGCCTTGGTCTCTTTGGTGCTCAGGTCGTCTTCAAGTTTGTCGCTGGGCCGGAAGTGTTCATCGAAAACGATGTTTGCGTACTCTTCCGCCATCTTGTCGCCCGGTCCCTGCGCGTTCAGGGTGTGGCCGGTGATGACGTTCCGATAGTACGGACCAGGGTCGCACGCAGATGCGAACTTTCTTTGCCACGCGACGTTTACCACCTGATGCATCCGCTTCTCGAACTTTGGGGCACGGGCGAATGTGGTCATAGTTAAGCTCCCTTACCTGCCGCCGAAGCGAAGGCGATCAAACGTGCCGCGCTCGACGACACCAGCTGGTCAAGGTCAAAAAGGCGGCGACGAGGTATAAGTGGAGTGGGCCAGAGGACGGCACGCCCTGATGTCCTTCGTTGTACCGGAAACCCGCCCGGAATTTTGTGCCGCTTTGTGCCATTTTTGTGCCACGGAAAATTTGCCGACGCTTTGGGATCGACGCCGGAAATCATCTAACTCTTTGATAAACAGTTGGTTTCTTTGAGACAGGTTGGATAGGCTTCGTCACACATGAAAAAGCCCGCTAGAGCAGAGCTAACACTCTGATCTAACGGGCTTAATGCTGGTTGCGGAGGCAGGATTTGAACCTGCGGCCTTCAGGTTATGAGCCTGATGGCCGCGGTCTTGCCAGTCCCAGAAGCTCGCCCAGCAGTTCGGCGCAGGCGCCGTTCGCCGGGGCCTTCATGGTCGGAAGATCCGCCGCCTGGGCGAGGCCGGCGAGGCCGACGGAAACCGGCGAGGTGACCGCCTTTCGCAAGCCGTCTCACAACAGTAACAGAAATACCTTCGACTTTCAGGGAAGACAGATCGGGACACAGGACTATCTCCGGAGAGTCGTACGCTGGGAACACGATGGATCGATGACGGTGATCGCCAACTCCTTCGAGGGGAAACCGCTGAATTCGCCGAACGACATCGTGCCCCACCCGGACGGAAGCATCTGGTTCACAGACCCGCCGTATGGCGATCGGCTCCTGGAGGGTCATCCGGACTTTGCCGGCGGGCCGGCCGAAGACCGACAAATCCGGACGGACGGCTCAATCCGCTGACTGGTCAGCCGGATGCAGGCGCACTGGGCGGCAAACAGGCGTGATCATCTCTTCATGACGGCCAGCCAATCTTTGTACGTGTTGCAGGTGGCGACGCAGGGTGCCGCGCCCGCCTGACCCGGAGCAGCGCCGCTGCGAGCGTCGGGGCTTGAGGGGTTCTGTTGCAAACGTGGGGGGATGGCTTGAGCGTCTCCTCGGGGAGGCGGGGGTCAGCAGCCGCCTTATCAACTTGGACGTTGGCAGCAGGCTCCGAGCGCAGAAACCGACGCTTTTATCGCCGCCTACACCCGATACTTTCAAGGTTTCGCGGCTCAATGGCTGGCCTATGCGCTCCTGGTCACTGGCCGAGGAGCTGGCGGTGTTCGCGCCAACGCGCCTCCGAGTAGGCGTCGTCGCCGAGGAGACGAACAAGTTCGTCAGCCTCAGTCTCAATTCTCTCGATCCGCTCGCGCCGGCGACGCCACCACCGCCGCATCTCTTACCCCCTGACCCTGGAGACATTACCCTGACATACCGCGACGCATGGGTGCAATCGCGCCGGAACAAGTATGGCTGACCGGCGGTCTTGCCGCGTGTGACCCGCCGCCGTGCAGGGCCTCTACGTCGCTCCATCCTGCCAAGACGCTGGAAGCCCTCGGCGATCGACTTGACCTTGCGCGTGGCTAGTTTTGTCTTGGCGCCATCGTCAAGCGAGGCGCCACGCCGGCGATCCCAGCGACGAGGACCCGTGCGATGATATCGGCGGAATCAGACATTCCGGGCGGCGTGCGTGACCTCGGATTGCGCGCGCGCCAGGGTTGGTTGCGATCAGGCTGTCGGTGAGGCAAAGCGCCATCGATGTATCATCGGTCCATTCGCCCGGATTTAGGTTGAAGGGCCCACCGCCGACCATGTCCGTGACATGGGGATAGGTGTCCCGCCCGCAGCCGCCTACCCGCGCATTGACCTTGTCCGCGTGACCCAAACGTTCGCGCCCGCCCCGTGACCCAGAGCGGGATCGAGCCGGGGCCGATAAGCGCGATTGGGGGATCAACTCAGGCTCTGGCCACCGCCACGCAACTCGGCAACCGCGGGCTCCAGCAGGAGGAGATTTCGACGCGGCTTGCGCGTGTCGAGCCCGACGATCGCACGACCCTGTTCGGTGAATGCGAGACCTTCCGGCTTGCCATCCAGATCGCCGAGCCGCCACGCATCAAGGAGCGCAGCGGCGCCGCCGTCCGCCGGGAGATCATCGAGCCGCGCAATCGTGGAGGACTTGTCACTGAGCAGATAGAGGCGACCATCCGGACCTATTTCGAGGTCACTGAAGTCGGCGCAGGTTTTGGCCAGTATCTTGTCGGGCAGCCAGATTGCCAGAGCAACCAACCGGTGGCGCCCTTCTTTGATCGGCCACCGCCCGCCGTTCGCCAGCGCGCCGCCGCGGACCAAGCCCCGCGACCGCGAGTTTGGCGGGCCGAACTCAATGAAAGCCGCCGGCTTCTTCTCCTTGGCGACGAGCAAATGCCCGCCGGGCAGTAGCACCATTCCTTCGCCCCGCGACCCCTTCGGGTCGGACCACGCTCGCGCAATTTCGCCGCGCCCTTCCACCGCAAGATCGATCGACGCAACCACACTTAACGCCTCGGGGTCGATGAGTTCGACGCGCGGAGGCGTTTCCTGGAGCAGCAAAACGCGCCCGGGGCCGTCGGCGCAGACAGCCTCGATTTGGGGGTCGTGCTCGGGAAGCATCGAACCAGCGAGCTTCGCAATGTCCCCCGTATGCCAGTCGATCGGGCCCCCATCGCTGCGCGGCAGGGAAAACCAGCCGATCTTCGCCACCCGGTCGCCGACCGCGATCAGATGCGTCCGACCGTTTCGGCCGCGACGCAAACAAATGCCGGAGACCTCGTGAAGCGGCACGTCGATCACGCGGCACACTTGCAGCCAGTTGTTGTTCGACTTACCGCTTTCCGCCATGGGAGAGGGTCTTTCCAGACATCAAGGAGAACATACAACCATTGTCTGATGATTTCTCGAGTTTCTTGCCCAATTCATTTCGAAAATGGCGATGCCCGCTTTGGGTTCCGGCTGTCCAACGCCGCGTCTTCGAACGGCAACCCAACCCGAATGCCCTGATATGATTCGAATTCGGGACCGCCTGGCTGCTCATGCTGTGGCTCTGGCGCCCGGGGCCCGATGGTGCGTTTGTCGTGGTCCACACTATCAGAGGCTTTCGCGGCAGGGACCCGCGTGATCCGGCTGTCACCTGGGGAGGGCGTGGAGGGCAGGATTGGGCAGGACACCTGCCTTCCAGCATCGCCCGGGAACGGCAAAGGTCCGCCCGAAGCGGAAGTTCCCATTCCAATTGTCATTCCGCGTGGGCTCCGGACCCTGATCGGCGGTGTAACCTGTCATTTCTCCTTGAGATGGAGGGATGACAACGTCGCGCCCGTTCACGCGAATGGTTTCTCGTTCAGCGAGGCGCATGATTGTCAGTAAGTCGTCGCTCCGCGTCGTTCCAGATCTCTTCGTCGCGAATGCTCCCACGCTGACCCAGGGCCTCTCACACTGCCGGTTGCGCCACCGCGGCGGGCTTGCGGGCGCCGATGAAGGCCCAGAGCACGAGCGAGGCGACGACGTCGAACAGGAAGAGCAGCGCGAACAGCGGCTCGTAGCCGATCGTGCTGGCGAGCGCCCCGACCGTCAGCGTGAACAGAGCGCCGCCGAGATAGCCGAACATGCCGGCGATGCCGGTCGCGGTCGCGACGTCCGGCCCTTCCGCCAAGGCCCGCTCGGCCGGCCCGCCTTCGCCGACCTCGAACAGCCGAGCCGTGTATTCGCCGGCTACGGCATCGGGTTCGATGCGGATGAGCGCCTCTCGGTTCACCGGATCGTCTCGGAACGCTCCACGTTGCCGTATTCGTCGTAGTAGCGCATGTCGATGTGGTCGTCCTTGAAGTCCATCTCCGCGAAGCCGAGCATGGCGAACTTTTCCAGACCGCTGCGGAAGCTTTTCGTGCTCAGATACTGCACCTCGGTGGAATTGGAGCCGCCCTCGGCCCAGACAGGGACCCCGCCATGGCCGACCAACCGGCCGTAGGGCAGGTCGGACCAAGGTGCATAGAGGGCGAACCGATGCTCGCGGCCCCAGAACCAGGCGGTGACCTTGTTCTGCTGCATCAGCCAGGCTCCCGCAGCGCTTCCGCCTTAACGCCGGCGCATCGCGTCCTGCCACCCGCGTCGGTCGCCGGCGCGCCGATGGCCTGGACGCGACCGGGGTCTCGCCTCGGCTCCGCGCCGGCGGCATGGGGACCGTGAGCGAGGCCGTGATGGGCGCTTCCGCATCCTCGGCGAGCGCCTGGTGGCAGGCGGCCTCGACCGCCGGCAGCCCGTCGGTCAACACCGCAGCGAGGATTTTGACCATCTGCCGGTCGCCGTCGTTCGCGCCGGCGAGCTTGCGCCGGACGCGGTCCAGCGCCGTCGGCAGCACCGAGCGAGGATTGGGGATAAGCCGGTCTTGATCGATGCGGGGGCGTTGACGAATTACGACGCCGCTGAGAACCGTCACTTTGCGACGCACCGAGACGCGACCTCCCCGCATCATGCGACGCCCCCGGCGGGACAACACAGGAGGCTTCAATGACGACAAGCTCAAGAAAGTTCTTTGCCGTGATCATTGAGCGAAATGGACAAGAACTCGCGCGGGACATCCTCCATATTGACGGCGCCGCGGACGCGCGTCGCAAACTCATGCAGCTTGTGAGGCAGCATGAGATCGACCCCTTCGATGAGCCGATCAATTGCAGAGTCGAGGAACTCTCCGAATAAGCGCGGATGGGCTGAGTCAACGAAGGAACCCCGTCCCCCAGGGAGCCCGGCTCCAGTTACGAGCAAGCGATCGCGTGGTTTCGACGGGCGATTGAAATTATCCGGCCGCAAATTTCAATTTGGCCGCTGCGCTCGCGCTGCTTGGCCGAATGGACGAGGCGCGTACCGCAGCCAACGCTGGTCTCGTGCTCAACCCGACCTACACCATCTCCCGCGCCCGCGCCCTCTGGACGGCGATGACCGACGACCCGACGTACTTAGCCCAGCTTGAACCCATCTCGTCCGCGGCAATGGAAATTGACCAGCTGTTGGGGGATGATGTCACGATCTACGCGGACTACATAAGCAACCCTTAGGGGAGTGAGAACAATGAGTTACGAAGCCCAAATCAGCCGGAGCAGTCCTACCGCGTTTCTATTCGTCGTGGATCAGTCCGGTTCGATGTCCGACACGATGGCGTCCGCCAAGAGCAAGGCCGAGTTCGTCTCCGACGCCCTCAACAGGACCATAATGGACTTCGTCATCCGCTGTAGAAAGGCCGACAGGGTGCGAGACTATTTCGACGTCGGATTCCTCGGATATGGCGGCAACGGGGTCAGCAATGGGTTCTCAGGTGCGCTCGGCACCACTTTCCTCAACCCGATCTCCGCCATTGAGCAAAATCCGGTGCGCGTCGAGGATCGCAAGAAGAAGATGGACGACGGTGCCGGCGGCATCCTGGAGACGTCGATCAAATTCCCGGTTTGGTTTGAGCCTAAGGCAAGTGGCGGCACGCCGATGCGGGAGGCCCTGACCCGCGCCGCCGAAGAGCTCGTCGCCTGGTGCGATGCCCACCCAGCAAGCTATCCCCCGACGGTGCTTCACGTGACCGACGGAGAGTCGACCGACGGCGACCCGGAGGAGATCGCGACCCATTTGACTCAAATTCGGACCAACGACGGCGAGTTGTTGATGTTCAACATCCATGTGAGTTCCCTCGGTGCAGACCCCATCCGCTTTCCGTCGAGCACATCGGGTCTTCCAGACAACTACGCCAAGCTCCTATTTCGCATGTCGAGCCAGTTACCCGAGCATCTCATCAGGTTCGCACGGGAGAAGGGAAACGCGGTTGGAGTCGAGTTCGCGCGGGTTTATGTTCAATGCGGAGGCGCCAGAGATCGTCGCCTTCCTCGAGATCGGCACACAGGCCTCGCAGCTGCGCTGAGGCGAGAATGAGGCTGTTGTTCTACGGTAGCTGCCGCAAGGAGCCGTCCGAAGAGGACGTTAACGAGGATAGGTGGGCGTTCTCCGGATCGCTGGGAACGCTGGCGCTGTGCGACGGCGCCAGCCATCGCCCTCTCGCTTGCCCTAAAGGCTCTGCACGAGGACCCCTCTCTGTGGAAAAAGACGCACTCCGAGGTTGATGCGATCGTTTTCAGGGGCGCCGACTTCGTCGACCCCGCGGCTTCAGCCGTTTTCTCGGAACTAATGGGCAAGCCCGCGTTAGCGACTCACGCGCAGAAGTTCGCCGCGATTTGCCGTGCGCCGATCGAGAAAGCGCCGAGCCTCGATGATTTTCTCGCGGGGAGGAATATTCCGGCCGGCATCATCCAAATCAGCGCCAAGCCTCAGGAGAGTCGCCCGAAGCCAGGATATATGGGCGTCTACGACGTCCTCCCGGCCGCGAGCTACGAGGCCTGCCTGAGGCGCGTCGGCGACAAGGTCGAAGTCATCGGAAGGATTGTGGACGTCAAGGAGGACCGAGCACGCAAAGGAAAGCCATTTGTCTTCATCAATTTTGGCGATTGGCGCGGACAGTTATTCAAGGTCGCGATTTGGTCCGATGCCCTGACTGCTATATACAAAAAACCGGACGCCTCATGGATCGGCAAATGGATTAGCGTGGTCGGCCTCATGGAGCCGCCCTATACAAGCAGGAGATACAAATATTCGCACGTGTCAATCAATGTGACCGCCAACGGTCAAATGACGGTCATTTCAGAGGCTCGTCGCTATTTTAAGTGGGTGAATTAGCGAGCACGTCGCCGGCGATGAGGTAGACGATGGCTTTGAGGTTTCGTTTGGTTCGGTAGCCCTTGGCCTTGCGCTTGGCGGCCTGGACATTGCCGTTGATCGCCTCGAGGACGCCATTGGACAGGCCGGTGGCGATCGATCTGAGGATGCCGTCCGACTTGGCCATGATCGTCTTGGCCAGCCTCTTCATCGGCGCGAGGTCGCAGACCTCAACCCAGGCGTTCCAGCGGTTGAGGAAACGACGAGCCGATCGGGCGCTCATCGTGAACAGCTGCTGCAGGTTCATGCGGATCTGCATCGCCTGGATCGTGTCCAGGTTCTGCGCTTCCAGCTGGGACAGCGCCTCCTTTTCCTCCTGCGTCAGACGATCGACATTTTTGAGAAAGATGTAGCGCCGGCCCTTGATCTGGAAGTTGTTCCTCGCCTCCTCGCGTCGCACCTGGTCGACCGCCTCGTTGGCGAGTTTGACGACGTGGAATTTGTCGAAGGTGATCTCGGCGTTCGGGAAGTTCTCTTTGATCCCCGCCTCGAAGGCCGCCCCCATGTCGATGCTGGCGTCGGTCACCGCCTCGCGCCGACCGCCATGCGCCTCGAGGAAACCCGCGAAGTCCTTCACGGTCGCCGCGTCCTTGCCGTCGGCGACGTAGACGACCTTGCGGCGCGCCATGTCGACGAACAGGCTGATGTAGTCGTGGCCGCGCCGCGCCGAGGTCTCGTCGGCGGCGATGCGACGCACCTCCGACAGATCCAGCTTCTCCACCGCCTGCCAGACGTAATGCTCGACGATGCGCCACAAGCGCGTGTCGTGCTCGCCGAGCAACCGCGCCGCATTGGCGATCGGCATCGCCTTGGCCAGAGTCAGCACGAAGGCCTCAAACAACAGGGTGAAGCCCGATCCCGCGCGAGCCCACGGCGTCGCCACCTTGCGCACGCCGCACTCCGGACACGTCGCCCTCGGCACACGCGCGTGCAACAGCGTGCGGTGCTGGAAGAAATCCAGATGCCGCCAAGTCTCCTCTTTCGTGTCATGAACCGCGCAGCCCTCGCGCCCGCATTGCGCACAGGCGAACCGGCTCCCCCGCGGAAAATCCACGTACAAATCGAGCCGACCGTCCACCGCGTTGAACTCACTGCGCGTCACCGTCCACGGCAACGAAAGACCCAAGGGCCAACTGGAAAAGATCGGTGTCCTGCATCCCCTCAGAGCCCGTCCGGGAAGTTAACGAATCGTTGGAATCGCTTATGATTTAAGAGGCGACCCGAATCATATTGAGGGGTCGTCGATGTGGACCAACGAAAATCGCGCTCGCTACGACCGCAGTCGACTGCGTTATCCAAGCGATTTGACCGAAGCGGAATGGGCGCATGTCGAGCCGCTCATTCCGCCGGCCAAACGCGGCGGCAACCGCCGTCATGTCAATGAGCGCGAGGTCGTCAACGGCCTGATGTACGTCCTCAGCACCGGCTGCCAATGGCGCGCCGTCCCGAAGGACCTGCCGCCGCGTTCGACGCTTTACGATTACCTCGACCGCTGGAGTTCGCGACGGCACGCTCGATCGCATCCACGACATGCTCTACGCCAAGTGTCGCCAAGCCGCCGCTCGCGAGGCGAGCCCCACTGCCGCAATCATCGACAGCCAGAGCGTCAAGAGCGCAGAAAAAGATCCTATGCGGGTGGACGGCGGCCGGACCTGGTAGGCTCAGCTTCCACACCAGCATGGAGGCAACCGATGCATACCGTCACCTCGACAACCGTTGTCGCGACCACCGCCCGCGCGAATGATATCACGCTGTTCGCTTCGCTCGAACTGAGCAAATCGAAATGGGTCGTGACGATCAACAGTCCGGGCAGCGAGAAGTTTTCCAAGCATGTCATCGAGGGCGGAGACGGCGCCGGCCTGGTCGACCTTCTTTCGCGGTCGAGCGCGAAGGCCGAGCAGCGTTTTGGCGTGCGGGTCAAAGCAGTCGTCATTCAGGAGGCGGGATTGGAGGGCTTTTCAATTCACCGCCTGCTGATCGCCAACGGGATCGAGAGCCACGTGGTCGATGCGGCTTCGATCGCGGTTCCCCGGCGGCATCGGCGGGCCAAGACCGAATTCGATCGACGGCGAGACGCTGCTGCGGACGCTGATGGCCTGGGCTCGCGGCGAGCGGCGGGTCTGCTCCATGGTTCGCGCGCCGAGCGCGGAAGACGAGGATCGCCGTCGCCTGACGCGCGAGCGCGGCACGCTGCTCAAGGAGCGCATTCAGCACACCAATCGGATCAAGGGTTTGCTCAACGGCCAAGGGATGCGGGACTACAATCCGCTTCGCCGCGATCGTTTTGAGCGGCTCGAGGGGCTGCGAACCGGCGACGGCCGCGAGCTGCCGTCGATGCTGAAGGCGGAAATCCGCCGGGAGCTCGAGCGGATCGCGGTGGTGACGACGCAATTGGCTGCAGTCGAGCGGGCGCGGGACGCGCTCATCTGCACGGACGCCGAGGAGCCGAACAACCCCGCCGGCATGCTCCTCAAACTCAAGGGCCTGGGCCCCGAGTTCGCCTCGCTCCTTTGGCTGGAATCGCTGTTCCGCAGCTTCGCCAACCGACGCCAGGTGGCGGCCTACGGCGGCCTGGCGCCCAGCCCCTGGCAGAGCGGCGGCGTCGAACGGGATCAGGGCATCTCGAAGTCAGGCAACCGCCGCCTGCGCAAGACCATGATCGAGCTGGCCTGGTTCTGGCTGCGCCACCAGCCGGACTCGGCGTTGAGCCGCTGGTTTCGGGCGCGGGTCGGCGCCGCGAAAGGACGGGTCCGCCGGATCGCCATCGTGGCGCTGGCGCGCAAACTGCTCGTCGCCTTGTGGCGCTTTGTCACGCAAGGCGTCGTCCCCGAGGGCGCGGTGTTCAAGGCGGCCTGACCCCATGGTTCAATCCCACTCCGACACTCTAACCGACGGCCTAACGGCTTGACCCCATTCCAGCGAAGCTGAACGCTACGGCTTCGCCGGATCCGGGCGGGCGGCGACCGCGGATCGACCCCCCTGGCTGAAACACGCCGTGAAAAAGGATGGTCCCGCCAACCCGAGCCCGACGCCCTCGAGCATGAGGGATTATGGTGCGAGCGACAAAGCTCGACCGGATGTGAGGTGATGCGGCCGGCCGGCTGCATGCGCAAGACCGGGCTCACGCTTCGGATCCGATAGGCAAAAAGGAGATGCGCAAATGTCAAAATGAATGAGCGCGGCAGAGACCGCAAAGGCCGCCGAGAGCGCGCAAGGGCGCGCTCCCTCGCGACAGTGTATCCGGCCGCTGGCGTGTCAAGGTCGCTTCGCTCCCTGCTCCGCTGCGCTTCGCCCCGCTTCGCGGGTGACACGCCAGCGGCCGGCGCAAAGAATGAGCTTGACCGGAAACACCCCATGTGAGGGGGGCCTGCATCGATCCGGCGGGTTACGACGCCGGCAAGAAGATCATGGGCAAAAAGCGCCACATTCTCGTCGATACGCAGGGCCTGCTGATGCATGCGATCGTTCACGCCGCCGACATCCAGGACCGTGACGGGGGCGCGATGCTGATGGCGACCTTGTTCGGCGCCTTTCCGTTCCTGACCAGGCTCTTTGCCGACGGCGGCTATCAGGGATCACGGTTCCGGAGCGCCATCGCACGCATTCTGCCGCGGGTGACGGTCGAGATCGTCAAGCGGTCGGATCAGGCCAAGGGCTTCGCCGTCCTGCCCAAGCGCTGGATCGTCGAACGCAGTCTCGCCTGGTTCGGCCGCTGTCGCAGACTGGCCAAGGATTGGGAATGCCTTAACCGCAGGGCGCTCACCTTCCTGCGCCTCGCCTCCATCCGCCTCATGCTGCGAAAACTCTGCAATCCAACATGATGTTTCCGGACAAACTCTCAGGTTAACGGCGATCCTCCCCCGAGCGATCCTGACCCGCCCCCAAATTCCGACTTACCCACTCCTTTCAGCGAGGAGCCATTTCAGAAACTGAAGCCAAGAGCGCGCGATCGCCCCGATCATGCGTCCCCCGAGCGCCCGCTCGATCAGCGCGGCGTGGATCTTGTCCGGCAGCTCGCCCTGCGCGAATTCGCTCAAGGTCAAATGCCATCTCATGTTCGGCATCGTCGCGCTCGCCGTCGATCAGATCATCCGCGTCGTCGACTGCAGGCCCGCCCCTGCCTGACCAAGCCGCGCCTACCCGGCGCGGCACGAAAAGATCGCTTCGGTCAGCCTTTCTGCAAGAGGCTCAAGTGGAGATTGGCGTCGGCTTCTTCGAAAGGCCCAACGCCGCCAGGCACCAACAGAGATGTCCTGGTCAGTATAACCGGGCGCCCAACGTCCGGCCCGGCAAGCCAAGCACCGGCCACGGCTTCGTCGGCGAACCAAGACGTGTTGGACCGAATCCGCAAAATCCAGGCTGTTCCCTCAGCCCCGCCCCCGTACCAGCGACCTCCTGCCCCTCCCTCCTATCAGCAACCTCCCGCAGATGGGCTCGTCGCCAATTTCTTCCGTTGGCTGTTCAGTTAGAAGATGTCTCCGGCGAAAGTCAGGGCTTTGTACGTCGAATTTCCTCCAACACGCGCTGGTTGGCGGTCAGGGGAGGGTTTGGTACCTGCGGCAGGTTGGGCGGCGGAGGGGGAACTGAGGGCTGCTGCTGCGGAGCGGACAGGACGCTTTTCGGCGAGAGGTATTTGAAGAAGCTGATGCCGGTGCCGGCTTTGTCAGAGCAACGGCAGGTCGTCTGCGTTGGGCGCAGCAAGCGCAGACCTAAGCGGCGATTAGGCCGCGAGGGCGATTCCGCAGGGCGTTTCCGGTGCATAATTCAGGTGCAAAAAGGGGGGCGCGAATTCAGCTTTGGCTCTGACGTTGCCTTACGGCGGGCGGCCTTGTCGCCAGCATCGGCAATCAGCCGCGGCACGAGTACCGCGCGCAGATCGAGGCGTACGGCCGGGACAAGTGGGCGCTCGGCTCGACCGCTATTAACTATTCAGGAGATCCTTGACCGATTTTGCGGACGCGAAGGTAAGCTTCTTCGACGCCGCAATCTTGATCTTCTCACCACTAGCGGGATTGCGGCCTTCGCGTTCCGGCGTCGCCTTGACTTTGAACTTCCCGAATCCCGGTAGCGACACCTCCGCGCCGCTTGCCGCCGCGTCCACGATGTCCTTCAAGAAGTCGTCGACGATCGACTTGGCTTGCGCTTTGCTGACGCCGTGCGTCTCCGAAAGCTTTGCGACGAGTTCGGTTGCGTTCATTGCATAGGTTCCTTGCGATTCGATTCGCGGCGTCTATGGCATGGCCGTACCGACATGTCATTGTAGCGTTATTGGCCGGTAAACGCGGGCCTCCCGCGACGTCTCGACAGCGCTAGCCGCCGAATACCCATTCCGGCTTACACCTGTCTTGATCGAAATCGGCGACATTGACGCGACTCGCGAACACAGCGACTCTCGGATCGTGGGCGAATCACGCCCGCTCGGCGCATCGCTCAATCCGCGAGAGTACAGGTCAAATGACACTGCTTGAGCTAGTGCGCGAGGCGTACCGCAACGCCGTGGAGAATGGCTACGACCTTACGGGGTGCAACGTCCGCGAGATTGCCTACGACATGTCGGAGTGTGATGCCGTCATCGAGGTGGCTGACGCATCCATCGAGGAAGTCGAGGCGGCAGTGGTCATTGTTGTGGGAGAGGATCGTGTCAAAGCCGCCGCGGCTTAAATTCTTGCCGGAACGAAGCTTGACAAAACGAGTCGAACAATCGTGCAGACGCAGCGCCTAAAATTCAAGCGGCGCCACAAGGTCAACGACACGTTGGATGGCGGTATCGGCACGGTGATAGGCGGCTCGAGCCGGCTGTTGGGACGGTGCTGCGGGTGTGGCTGGCGCGGAGCGCGGCTTTCCGCTTGGGCGTAGTCTCGCTCTCTGCTCTCCCGCCAGCAATTCGGTTGGCGAGAAGTCGCAACCATGCCAGCATTTCCCCCTCCGGTTCGCTGCGTCTCAGAGTTCATCAGGGTGGGGCGACGATGGTCGCCCGGCTGCGACCGATGAAGCGAATCGCCAGAACCTGCCCCGCGATCGCCGCGCCGAGCCGAGCGGAGAATGCAACGGCGTGCAGTCGCGTATCGCCGACATCATGGAATCGGCAAGCGCGGCGTCGTCGGCCCGGCCGCCGCTCGATCGTAGGAAGACGATCCTCGGCTCACCTATGACGGCGCCTTCACGCGTGAAGCTGATGCTGACCGTGACTTGATCGACACCGTGAGGCGGATGCCAGTTTGCCCGCTCTTCAACCGGGCGCGCGAATAGACGGCTGTTATAGGAACCACGCCCGGCAATAACTTACCGAGAACTGTCCCTGGAAATGGCGGAGTAGCCGAGAATCCGGTGATCTTTATAGTCAGCCAAAGGGGAAGTGCGCTCGATACCTCTAATGACCAGTTCGGGGTAAAGAAATAGCCGGTCTGGAAGCTTGCGGAAAAAATGCTCCCAGCATTGACGCGCTCACGCCCCCTTATTCCGTCGAGATGGTTACATGGTGCACGACGCGAGGAGAACTGCGATAGGCTATCTTCGACGGTCGGCACAGCGCCGACGTGTCTCATCTTGCCTCCTCGTCGCGAAAATTAAGGATCCGGAAACGAAGGCTTTGACGATCGTCGTCGACCTTTTGCGACGCGTCATCACATGTCCTCCCCCAAGGCCAGCATCGTCTTTGTGTTCTGCGGTTTAAAATGGGATCGACGAGTCCACGCCGAAGGCCGGACAGTTTAGCCGACGCTCGCCGGATGAGCTCGGGCCTGGCCGGAAATCTGGCCCATTTTTGTGACTCGCACAAGCGTGCGAGCCGCTAGCGCCGCCGCGCGCACCGCGCGCTCGGCATCGTTCTCTAGCGCATGCGGATAGCCGAACAGCGCCATCAGCCCGTCGCCGAGCCGCTTCAGCGCATGCTGTGACGCCTCCTCGCATTGATGCTCGCTGAGCATGGAGTCCGGTACGCGGCGCTGTGGCGCCAGAAACTCATCATCGTCGACTTCGCGGGCGTTCCACTGGCGATTGGTGACCTCAAAGACATCGCCGGTGGACAGCAAGGCCTACAAGCCGCTCAGGCGTCTCTCCCGTTAGGAGGCACTGTCAAGGCAAATAAGTATAGGCGATTTTCGGCGTGGAATCCGGCCAAGCGCGGCGGCAATTCGTGAGCAAAAACAGTGCAGCTCCAACCCGCCCTGGGGCGCGAGCAGGCAGGGCTGGTCTCGCTCAAAGCCCGCTGGCGCGAACTCAACCCGCCGTTGGCATCAGCCCAGCTTTCGCTGGCGTTCTGATATACCGATCCAAAGAGCCGTTAGAAATTACTCTGACAATGCCCGCTGGCGGAACCAGGCAATGATCATCGCGCAACGACGCAGCGCTGAGCAGCACAAGTTGCGTGTCGTTGAATTTGATAGACATGTTTTGACCCTTCGCGTTTCGAGTGCCGGTCGCCGTAGCGATCTGGCGCGGCTCCTCATGCGCCCTGTTGAACGTCACTCGGTACATCGTCCACTCCTAATTCTGGCATGGGCCGCGATCACGCGTCTTGGATCGCGCCGGCAAAGCCCGCTTCGACTTCCGCGACAGTTAGATAGCGCTCGGCCCATTCGCGAGCCTCTGCGGGCTCCACCGGAAAAACGCCGCTGCTTCCCGCCCGGCCGTCGTTTCCGATCAGTTTGCAAATCATTCGGCGGTCGAAATCGCGCTGTCACGCGAACTTTTGCCGGGGGTCGCATCTGAAATTTAGTCTTTCGTGGCGTCCCTGGACGGGTTGAAGCGTGCGCAATCGCGGCGTGCGTAGTGCAATAACTTGCCCCAGACGGGCATGCAGAACCGCAGAACCGGAACGTTTCGCAATGTTGCGGATCGCCGATCGGCGAGCGACACATACTGGGGCGCAACTCCATGAATTTGGCAGGAACCGACGCGGCGAGCAGCGCGGAACTATTGCGACGTTTCAGATTGGCCATGAGGGGCGGTGCGGCCTCCCGCCTACCGCAGAACCCGCTATTGTTTGTTGGTCGTTTAATAGGCTTGCCGATTTTGGCCATTTCTCATTCACATAAGCGTGCCTATCCGGTTAACGCATACACCTACTATATATTGAGCGGTCTCGTCGGACAATAGGCAAGGCCAGCGGGTGGCGCAGAGGGGAATTGATCGAACCAACTCCTGATTGTAATGAAGTCCGAACGGGACTTAATTCATGTCACGTGCACCTTCGGGGACGGATCGATGATGGCCCAGAAAAAAACAACGAAACTCACAAGACGAGAAGCCGCAGATGAAACGACATCGCCTGAGCGATTGACGGCACTAGCCGAAGAAAGCCACGCGCTGGCACGAATTGTTGCGAAGAACCGGTCCGCGCCTGTTAGTCTGCTTCGCGCTCTCAGTCGCAGCGAAGACGAAGCGACACGCAAGGGTGTGGTTACCAACCCACGTGCTCCATATGACGTATTGAGCTACCTTGAAAAGCAATTCCAGGACGTATTCGTGAAAAATCCCGCCCTCAAATTATACAACTCCGTCAAGATCTAATTTCCTGGAATTTCCATGCATGGACCCTACATCTAGTGGGTGTATGCGTTAACCGGATAGGCACGGACATAAGCTCTCTTCCGTTGCACAACAGTACGCGCCGGAAGACAACCGCTCCTACAGATTGAATTCTGGAGAGCTTATCCTCTCCAGCGCCAAATTTTCTCCGTAGTTCAGATCAAGCACGTCCGCAAAAATTCAGTGTTGATTATTTGTAGGCGATTGCACTTTTTTCAAGGCGGAATTATCGAGAGAGCTAATTAAACACGCTGGAACATGCACGCGGCAGGCGTATTTCTCGTCGATGCCGGCCTCAACGAGCGGTGGAACATTCGTTGGAGGTTGCACCGCAGCACCGCCGAAGCCGTCGGGGAATAACCGCTCTTTGCGTGCGCCGTGAGAAGGCGGCCAGTGGGTGAGAGCCCCACCCGGCGAACGCTCCAGCCGGAAGCAACCGGAGCGGCGACCAGGCGATCCCGCAGCTCGAACTAACTCGCCGTTTGCGAGCAAATCCTTCCTCCCCGCTCAATTTGGCAAAGGCGGACCCGCGGCTCCGGCCTCTCCATCTCGTGGTCTGGGAAACGGATTTTGCGGGCTGAGACCAGCGTCCTCGATCGACTGCTGCGTCGCGCGCAGCGCGGTCCATGACATCCACCAGTCGCCGCCTTGCCAGATCATCTTGGTCGAGTACGCGCTCATCTCGTTCCCCTGCTGGCCCTGAGGACGCCCGCCACGCCCTCGTGGCTGATCTTGTGGCCCTCTGCCTGCATCTGGGCCGCAATGACCTCAGCGATCTCCCCTTCGCCCGCAGCTCGACAACTTTGCGGATCGCCTCTTGCTCCGCCTGATGCGGCACCAGCTCGCCATCCACCAGCCGATAGCCAAAGGGAACCGTGCCGCCGAGAAACCGGCCGCGTGACTTCTGATCGGCCTTAACCTGCGAGATTCGCTCCCGGATGCGGTCACGCTCAGCCTCGGCAAAGGCGGCCGCGATGGTCAGGAACAGCTTGCTGATCCCGTTGCCCGCGATGTCGCCGCCCAAGTCGAGCAGGTGGAGCCTGACGCCCCGCACCTTGAGGCTCTCAACAACCTTGAGCGCATCGAGCCCGACTGGGCGCCCGCCTCCATGTTCGTCGCGATGATCGTCGTGCTCGCGCTGGCGCCGCAATGCGCTCGGCGACGCGGGCCGGATGGTTGTACGCAGGCGGCATCAGTACGATGCCGTGGCCGAGGCGAATGCGCTTGGTGCGTTGCGAGCATGCCGCCAGAAACACCTCCGGTGCTGAGGAGTGGGAATATTCCTCGAGGAAATGGTGCTCGACCTCCCAGGCGTAATCGATGCCGACGCGGTCGGCGAGCTCGACCTGTTCCAGCGCTTCGCGATAGATGCGGTGCTCAGCATCGGCGTCCCAGGGGCGTGGAATTTGGTGCTCGTAGAAGATGCCGAATTTCATCGTTTTATCTCCTGCGGCCCGGGACCGAGTTTGCGATAGGCAGCGAGGAACCGATCGACGCGCATCTCGAGTGGCGGCCAAATATCCGGATGTGTGAAGATATAGAGCTCATTGGCCTGCACTGCCTTCCATACCAGCGCCGCCACATCGCCCGGCGCCATCCCGTTGCGAACGAGTTCCCGATCTGCTCCCCGATCGGCCCTTGAGGCGGCTGCGGCTCGCGCGGCTCGCCATAGTCCTTGCGCCGGGGTTGTCAGAGCAATATGAGTTCGTGTGCAACTCAAACGCGAAATCACGTAGCCCGGGCCGTTGCGGGCTGACGGGCAAGAAACCCCTCGTTTTCCTGCCTGGCAAAGGCCGACGTCAGTCTCAGCGAGCGTGCGCCGGCGCCGAGCGGCAAACGCGCGCCGCAGCGACAGGCGGCCACCAAGCGGGACGAGGCCCTGCTCGCGGCAATGCGGGCCAACCCGGGCGCGAGCCTCGCCGACCTCATCCGGCTCGGCAAGCGGCCGCGAACGTCAACCGTCCCGAGCCTGAAGCACCTCGAGGAAGCGGGGCTGGTCAAGCATCCCGGCAAGGGCGCGTACACCGTGGTCGACCCGCCGAAGGCGAAACCCGCCTGGCTCGAGCCGTTGAGCGGCAAGAGTGGCGCGGCGCGACGGTGAGTTGGCGACGAGATGACGATGGCGTGAAAGGAACAGAAATGGCCTCACGTCGTGCGCCGCGAAAAGGAAGGATCACGGCTCGCGCCCGGCGTGATCGGCGCTGATGTCTCGTGGTTCAAATCT
This sequence comes from uncultured Alphaproteobacteria bacterium, assembly GCA_963819255.1. GTDB lineage: Bacteria > Pseudomonadota > Alphaproteobacteria > Rhizobiales > Beijerinckiaceae > Roseiarcus. The sequence continues at coordinate 5,209 of CAWFVS010000029.1, read as the reverse complement.
GAGGGCTTGTCCCGCCGGGGTACGTCGCAAATGGGCGGACACCGAGCCCACGGGGTTGGGGTTTGAACGACCGCTGTCCCCCCCGTTCCCGCCGTTCGACCAAAATCCGCTTCCCGCCCATTTGCGACGTTAGCCGCCACTCGCGCTGCGCCGTGGTTCGTAGCCAGCGTTGCCGACACAGAAGCGCCGCCTTGATCCCATCGAACGCGGCCTCGGCGATGGCGATCCTGATCACCGCCGGCGGGGGAGCGGTGGACGAGGTGCCTTGGCCGCAGAACGGGCGTGGAAGATTTCTCACCGCCGCCGGCGTGCGGCCAGAGTTACTCTTCCTAACTCTGTGTTGTAGGCATTGCTGTCTTGTACTACAAGTCGCCGCTATCCCAGACGGTCGGTCGGAGAGTTCAGTCCGAGTCACTTTTTCATCGTGAATGGAACGTAGAAGATGCCTAGGAAGATGACTGCCCATCGCAGTCCTTGGACCAAAGAGGACATACGCGACCTCAAGGCGCACTCCAAGGCGAGGACGCCTGTCTCGAAGATCGCCAAGGCGATGAAACGGACCGAAGGCGCGGTGCGCCAAAAGGCGAAGACGATTGGTATCGGCATCGGCCATCGGCGCTGATCCACGGTCGGGCCGCAACTGCCCGATGTGCCCTCACGGTCTCGAAGGCTGGGGCGTGACGAAGACGCGGATCATCGTCGCCTGCCATCAGCCGCGCCGGCGATCGTGACGCAGCGACCGCGAAGCAAAGCTGGGAATTGTTCAGTCATCGATGCCAGCCACTTTCGACCCCGCTGCTGGCTGTCGGGGCGGGGCCGCGCGGTCGCAGACGCCGCAGTCTAACGCTTATCCGAGACAGGAGGCGGTGACCTTCCTCGTCCGCATCGAGGAAGCTGCTCGAAGACACGGCGCGGCCCGTGTTAGACCTCTGAAGCGGCGAGCGTTGCGGCGAGGAGGATTCCCATGAGCGAACTGACGTGTCTCGAATTGAGCGTGGTGCTGTGAAATGATCACTCTCAGGGCTGTGGCCGCGATGGCCCCGAATTCGACCATCTGGGAGGAAGGTAAGGGGGCCGTCGCGGGCTTTGGCGCGCGCCGCCAAAACGGGGCCGCCGTCGCCTACATCCTCAAATAACGGACCGCGGAGGGCAGGCAGCGCTGGGCTACCATTGGATGGCACGGCGCACCATGGACGCCCGATATGGCGTGTGCCGAGGCCCGGCGGAATCTCGGCGAAGTCGTCAAGGGCGGCCGACCCTGCAAAAGTGAAGCAGGAAGCTCGCAAGGCCGCGACGGTCGCGCGCTTGGTTATCGATGCAAATGCATAGGCTGTTCGAGCTCAGCATCACGAACTGACGATTTTTTGGAAACGATCGGGCGCTCGTCCAATGCCGCAAGGTTGGAGCGGTCGATTGTGGCGCTGCGCGCGCCCTTCGCCGATCTTCTCGATGCGGACTTCGATGATCCCGCCCTCGCCGCGCTGCGCCGCAACGAACTGATCGGCCGCCCGCTCGTTGACGGCGCCTTTCAGGACGCAATTAGCCGCCGCCTCGGCCGGGCCATCACGCCCGGCAAGCCCGGGCCCAAGCCGAAACGCGAGCGCGACGGCAGGCGATGCGGCGGGGGAGGCGCAATAAGCCGTCACCGTAATGCCCTGGATGGAGTGCGGGGCTGTCGGCGTGTTTCCGTGCGGCGAATCAGGTAAAGACCAATTGGCGGCATTGTCTCAGGCGTCCGCTTACGAAATCGAACCGCTTCCCAGAGTGGTCGACACAAAGGCCACGATCCTGCGAGTTCGCATAAGGTGAGAACCAAAGCCCATGAACGCGACCCATCCGCTCGATCGCGAGCCCGAAACCGGTGCGCGGCCGCGCGTTCTCGCCATGACGAACCAGAAGGGCGGGGTCGGCAAGACCACCACCGCCATCAATCTCGCGACCGCCCTCGCCGCGATCGCAGAGCGCGTTCTCATTATCGATGTCGATCCCCAGGGCAACGCGTCGACCGGGCTTGGCATCGATCGCAAATCTCGCGTCACTTCAAGTTACGACGTGCTGGTTGGAGAACGCGCGTTGCGGGACGTCATCATCCCGACATCAGTGCCGCGCCTGTTCATCGCGCCCTCGACTATGGATCTTCTCGGGGTCGAACTGGAAATCTCCGGGCACGACGACCGCTCCTATAAACTGCGCAACGCGCTGCGGACCTATGGCAAATCCAGCGGCGACGATCCTGAATCCGTCACCTATGTCGTGGTTGATTGCCCGCCGTCGCTCAACCTTCTGACCATCAACGCTCTCGCCGCCGCAGACGCTGTAGTCGTTCCGCTGCAGTGCGAGTTCTTCGCGCTCGAAGGCCTGTCGCAACTTTTGACGACGGTCGAGCAGGTCCGCCGCACCCTCAATCAGGCTCTGACGGTTCATGGCGTTGTGTTGACCATGTACGATCCCCGCAACAGCCTCGCCGGGCAAGTCGTTGCGGACGTGCGCGCGTATATGGGCGACAAAGTCTACGAGACGGTCATCCCCCGCAATGTACGCCTCTCCGAGGCGCCTTCGCATGGAAAGCCAGCGTTGCTTTACGATCTCAAGTGCGCGGGCAGCCAAGCCTATCTCAAGCTCGCTTTCGAAGTCATTCGACGCGAAGGACGTTGCCGCGCCGCCTGAGTACGCGCTGTCTACCGCCCGAAGGAGCACCAAGACCCATGGCCGAAGACGCAGCCGGTACCGAACATCGGCCTCGCCTGGGGCGGGGGCTCGCCGCGCTGCTGGGCGCCGTGAACGCCGTGAACGGAGAGCATGCCGAATTCGCAGGCGGCGGGCGACGGGCGCCAATCGAGTTCCTGCGGCCAAATCCCCGCAACCCTCGAAAGCGATTTGACGACGGGGAACTCGACGAACTCGCCGCTTCGATCAAAGAGCGCGGAGTCATCCAGCCTATCGTGGTCCGCGCCATTCCCAGCGCCGCGGATACTTACGAAATCATTGCTGGCGAGCGGCGCTGGCGGGCGGCGCAGCGCGCGGAGCTCCACGATATCCCCGTCATCGTCGTCGAGGCTGGCGACCACGAGGCGCTTGAGATCGCCATCGTCGAAAATGTGCAGCGCGCGGATCTCAACGCTCTCGAGGAAGCTGCGGGCTACGCCCAGCTCGGCGCCGACTACGGGTATTCGCATGGCGACATTGCGCGTGTCGTCGGCAAGAGCCGGAGCCACGTCGCAAACACCCTGCGCTTGGCCAATCTGCCAGAACATACGCGCGCATTGCTCGCCGGAGGGCAGATTTCAGCGGGGCATGCGCGCGCTCTCCTCGCCGTCGCCGAGCCGGACGCGCTTGCCGACCGCATCGTCGCCGAAGGCATGACCGTGCGAGACATTGAGCGTTTCGGCAAAAATTCGGGCAAAACGCCACGACCTCGAAAGGCGACCGCGACCGTCGACGCCGACACGCTCGCACTTCAGGACAAACTCGCCCTGGCGCTCGGGGCTAAAGTCACGATTCGGCATAGTGATCGCGAGGGCGGCGACATTCGCATCGCCTTCCGAGATTTCAACCAGCTCGACGAATTCTGCCGCCGCCTTTGCCAATCGGCGCATTAGGGGCAAAACCCAATCGGCCATCAAGCTGGGTTTGTCACGAGCGGCGGCGGTTTCCTCCGATATGGCCGCCCCAAGAGCGTCGTCACCGACGGGCTTTGCTTTATTCCGCGGCGATGAAAGAGATCGGCAACGGCGACCGTCGCCAGGCAGCGCGCCTGCCGTTCGGCATGGCTGAGCTTGTGGTCCCCTTGGGGCAGTCGGCCTCTTGGCATGCTTGAACTCCGTGACGTCACACAATTCAACCGGGGTCGCTTGACGGCGCCGCGAGCACGGCGCAATAGCCGTTGCCATGGCGCGCCGTGTTGGGAGCCCAATCGTGGCCATCATTTGGACTCGCGATTCGAAAGGAGCTCCCCGCTAGCGCAGACCTCCCAATGGAAAGGCCGCCGCTTCCTGATCGGTTGAGGTCCGCGGGACGATCAGCGCGGCGAACAGCACAGTCAGAAATTCATGCGGCGTTGTCACGGCGCTCCAGGCTTGCGGGGTTCTTGATGGCCGGGTAGCCGACGCGGCTGAACAAGATCAGCTACAGCGGGTATCGCTTGCCACCCGAGATCATTCAGCAAGCGATTTGGCTCTACCTCCGGTTCACGCTCAGCCCGCGCGACGTTGAAGATTTGTCGCCCTGCGCTTAAACGTGAGATCGCGCTCGTTTGCTAACATGACGGCAGTTAAAGGTGAAATTCATGACGGTCTGAGTTCTAAGTTAGCTGCATAAGTGAGACTGTCGAAGATCTGGTGCAAGGATGCTGGCGGCAATGGTTCCGAATCGTGGAGGCGCCGATTGTCCGACCATGGAGTTCGGCGATGGTTCTGGGGCCGGAACGCTCAACGATCGCGATCCCGGCCAGCGGCGCCGGACGAAGGGACAGCGGCAAGATCGGTCGGTCCGCCGGCGGAATTATTGTTCCCGTCGCCGCAACAAGGCGATCGAATCCAGGGATGATGAGACCGAGGACCTTTGGCGTCTCGATCCAACGCTCGAAATCGATCGGTTTCGGATCACGTCGGATCAACACGAGCCTGAGCAAAGAGCTGACCGGGGACGCCCAGGTCTGAATGCCCCGCTCGGCGTAGTCGTCGAGTAGGCGCTGGCCCTCGAGGGCGTCCCCCCATGAGGCGAGAGAATTATAGACCATCTTCCGTTGTCGGCGGCGCTCCCCTGCCCTATCGCGCACAAACGTGATCCGCAGATGGGACAAGTGATGCGCCAAGCCTGACGCTATCTGCGCAGAATTCGGCGCTGTGGCCGCCGACGTCGGCTTTATCGACCGCGCAGGTTTGACATGTCTGGATTGCCTCCGCCACTATAAGGCGCCTCGCGGAGCTCTGGATATTGACGAAGGTCATGCGACGAATGCCGGAAAGCTCTCTCCTGAAAATATGGGCGAGAAGTCTCTCCTGTTCGTCCGTTAGATGATCGTCGGCAGCCCTTAGGGAGCGTGCGCTCGGGACCGCATGGCGCAGCATCGCCCGCGGCGAGACATTGTAAAACGCTCCATGCCGGGCGATCCACGACGACAAGAGTTCGTCAGCAACCGGCGGCAAAACGACAGGCAGCTGCTTCTTGTCGCCGTCGCGGGAATTCACGTGTAAGCCGCCTCGCCGTC
>CAWFVS010000028.1:0-158136 GCA_963819255.1 uncultured Alphaproteobacteria bacterium | reverse complement strand
CCCTCGGGAGCGGCTCTTCTCATTTGCGGCCTTAGCCGCGAGCCCTCTCGAAAAGAAGGGCGTCCGGCGGAAACGGGATTCCCTTGTTCGACTTGCCGGCTTGGCCCGAGGCTCAGTGCGCCACCGCCGTGTCGGCGCCGATGCCGGTCTGCGAGCGCACGTATTGCGCCTCGAACGCGGCCTGCTCGCTCGCCGCGGCCTTCGAACTGTCGGTGACCGAGAACAGCCAGCAGCAGAGGAAGGAGAGCGGCATGGTGAACAGCGCCGGCGACACATAGGGGAACCAGCGCCGGCTTTGTCTAGCCCGAACACCGAGCCCAGATCCCGGGGCTGAAGATCGTCAGCATGACCGCGCTGACAGCCCGACGAAGCCGCCGATGAAGGCGCCCCTGGTTGTGAGCCCCTTCCACAGCATGGACAGCAGAAGGACCGGGAAGTTGGCGCTCGCCGCCACGGCGAAGGCGAGGCCGACCATGAAGGCGACGTTCACCTTCTCGAACAGGACGCCGAGAATGATCGCGACGAACGCCGAGTATGACCGTGGTGATCCGCGACACCCGCACTTCCGCGCCCTCCTCGACTTTGCCGTGCTTGAAGACGCTCGCGTAGAGGTCGTGGCTGACCGCGCTCGCGCCCGACAGCGTCAGGCCCGAGACGACCGCCAGGATCGTCGCGAAGGCCACCGCCGCGATGAAGCCCTTCATCAGGTCTCCGCCGACCGCATGCGCGAGATGGATCGCCGGCATGTTGCCGCCGCCCAGCAGCGCCCCCTTCATGTCGTTGCCGACGTGATAGACCGGGTTGGTCGCCACCAGCACGATCGCGCCAAAGCCGATGATGAAGGTGAGGATATAGAAATAGCCGATGAAGGTCGTCGCCCAGAACACCGACTTGCGCGCTTCCTTGGCGTTGCCCACCGTGAAGAAGCGCATCAGGATGTGGGGCAGGCCGGCGGTGCCGAACATCAGCGCGATGCCGAGCGAGAAGGCGTTGATCGGATTGGCGACCGCCGCGCCCGGCGTCAGGATCTTGTCGTGGCCGGAGTGGACCTCGACCGCCTTGGCGATGAGCGCGTTGAAGTCGAAGCCGAACTGTCCCAGCACGAGCAGCGCCATCACCGTCGAGCCGAACAGCAGCAGGCCGGCCTTGATGATCTGCACCCAGGTGGTGGCGATCATGCCGCCGAACGTGACGTAGATGACCATCAGCACGCCGACGATGACGACCGCCCAGAGGTAGGGCAGGCCGAACAGGAGTTCGATCAGTTGGCCGGCGCCGACCATCTGGGCGATCAGATAGAGGGCGACCACGACCAGGGTGCCGGTCGCCGCCATCGCGCGGATCGGCGTCGCCTGCAAACGATAAGAGGCGACGTCGGCGAAGGTGAAGCGGCCGAAATTGCGCAGGGGCTCCGCCATCAGGAACATGATGATCGGCCAGCCGACGAGGAAGCCGATCGAATAGATCAGGCCGTAATAGCCGGAGGTGTAGACCAGCGCCGAGATGCCGAGGAACGAGGCCGCCGACATGTAGTCGCCGGCGATCGCGAGGCCGTTCTGGAAGCCGGTGACGCCGCCCCCGGCCGCATAGAAGTCCTTGGTCGTCCGCGTGCGTTGCGCCGCCCAATAGGTGATGCCGAGCGTCACGACGACGAAGGCGAGGAAGATGAGGATGGCGGTCCAGTCGGTCGGCTGAATCGTCCCCGCCTCGATCGGGCCGGCGGCGAAGGCCCGACCTGCTGCGAGGCTCAGAGCGGCGGCGAGCGCGCCGCAGCCAAGGAGGCCTTTCATCGCTTCTTTCCTCCCCCCTTTACGTTTCCTTCCGTCTTGACGGCGTTGACAATCGCGCTGGTCAAGTCGTCATACTCGCGGTTTGCGCGCAGGACATAGACGCCGGTGAGCGCGATCGAGGCGACAATGATCGCCACGCCGAGGATGATTCCGACGGTGATGTCGCCGGCGACCCTGGCCGAGATGACGCCGGGCGCGAAGGCCACGACGGCGATGAAGCCGTAATAGATGACGAGGGTGATGATCGCGAGCGTCCAGCCGAACGCCTTCCGCTCCGTCACGAGCTTCTGGTAGTTCGGATCCGCCTCGATCCGCTTCAAGGTTGAGACATCCATGGGTTCCTCCCCACGCGCCGAACACTGCTCGGCGCCGTTTTTCGACCGCCCGAAGCGCCGCTGTATGAGGCGCGGCCGTTCCGAGAGACGGCGGCGTTCAGGCCGTCGCCGGGCCGCCCCGATTCGTCCATCCCGCGTTCCGGCGGAAGCGCGAACCGGCGCGTCACTCTTTTCTGCCTTTCCTGGCGGCCATTTTGCTTTGAATTGGGGGCCGCGTCGACCCTCGCGGCCCTAGACACTTTGGCTACCGTTTATCGCGCCTGAACGTTAAACAGTTGATTCGATTGCAGTTTGCTATTTTAGCCGCGTCCGACAGGACGTCGGCCGCCGGGCGGGGGCGACGTTAGGCCGCAGGGGAGCGTTTGTGCCGGAGGCGCCGATCGGCTAAGTTGGCGACCGGGGCTGGCCCCCGGTCCGGACAAGACCAATGATTGGCTTATGCGGCCCGTATCCCCATATCCTGTCGACCCGCACGCGGGCGACGGCGGGATTCCACCAGAAAAGGCCACGTGCATGGATTTCCTCAAGCCACGGTCGCATCGCATGAACCGCCGCCGACGCATCTACGAAGGCAAAGCCAAGGTCCTCTACGAGGGCCCGGAGCCGGGCACGCTGGTGCAGTATTTCAAGGACGACGCGACCGCGTTCAACGCCAAAAAGCACGAGGTGATCGAGGGCAAAGGCGTCCTCAATAACAGAATCTCTGAGTATATTTTTCAGCGCCTGAACGAGATCGGCGTGCCGACCCATTTCATCCGCCGCATGAACATGCGCGAGCAGCTCATCCGCGAGGTCGAGATCATTCCGCTCGAAATCGTCGTGCGCAATGTCGCGGCTGGCTCGCTGGCCACGCGCCTCGGCCTCGAGGAAGGCGCCCAGCTGCCGCGCTCGATCATCGAGTTTTACTACAAGAACGATCAGCTGAACGATCCGATGGTGTCGGAGGAGCACATCACCGCCTTCGGCTGGGCGGCGCCGCAGGAAATCGACGACATCATGGCGCTGGCGATCCGCGTCAACGACTTCCTGTCCGGACTCTTCCTCGGCGTCGGCATCCGCCTCATCGACTTCAAGATCGAGTGCGGGCGCCTGTGGGAAGGCGAGAACATGCGGATCGTCCTCGCCGACGAGATCAGCCCCGATTCCTGCCGCCTGTGGGACTCGAAGACCAACGACAAGCTCGACAAGGACCGCTTCCGCAAGGACCTCGGCGGCATGATCGAGGCCTATACGGAGGTCGCGCGGAGGCTCGGCGTCGTGCAGGAAAACGAAGTCCCGCGCGCCGGCGCACCCCGGCTGGTCCAATAGCCCGAAAGCATTTGCCCAAGCGGTCCGCCGGGGTCGCGGCAAGTCTGGCAGCGCAGGGGGAGCCTGCGCGGGCGGGCGCATCCATGTTCCTTGCTTGACCAGCGCCCACCTCGCGCGGCAAAATTCGGCATGGCGCGCATCGTCTTTACCGCCAATCTCAAGCGGCACGTCGACTGCCCCGTGACCGAAGCGGACGGAGCGACCGTCCGCGAGGCGCTCGAGGCGGTCTTCCGCGTGAACGAGCGGCTGCGCGGCTATGTGCTCGACGACCAGCAGGCGCTGCGCCGCCACATGGCGATCGTGGTCGACGGCAAGCCGCTCAGCGACCGCGTCCGTTTGAGCGACCCCGTTTCCGCCGCCAGCGCCATCTACGTGCTGCAGGCATTGTCCGGGGGATAAACGGGAGGGCGCTGGGTGAACGACAGGCTGGCGGTTTCGACCCGCAAGGGACTGTTCTGGGTCGAGCGCAACGGCGGCGACTGGCGCGTCGCCGGCGCCGACTTTCTCGGCGACAACGTCACCCTCACGCTGCACGACAGGCGCAGCGGCCGCCACTACGCCGTGCTCAACCACGGGCATTTCGGCGTCAAGCTGCACCGGCGCGACAACGGCGCCTGGACCGAGATCGCCGCGCCGGCCTACCCGCCGAAGCCGGAAGGCCTCGTCGACCGCGACGGCTGGGGCAAGGACATCCCCTACAGCCTGATCAACATCTTCTCGCTCGAACCCGGCGGGCCCGAGGAGGACGGCGTTCTGTGGTGCGGGACCATCCCCGGCGGGCTCTTCCGCTCGCGCGACCACGGAGCGACATGGGAGCTCATCCGCTCGCTGTGGGACAACCCGAAGCGCCAGCAATGGATGGGCGGCGGCACGGAATGGCCGGCGATCCATTCGATCTGCGTCGATCCGCGCGACAGCGCGACTGTGCGGATCGGCATTTCCTGCGGCGGCGTGTGGGAGACGCGCGACGGGGGAGACGCCTGGGAATGCCGGGCCGAGGGCATGTTCGCCGCTTTCATGCCGCCCGAGATGAGCCGCGATCCGAACGTGCAGGACCCGCACTGCCTGGTGCAGAGCAGAAGCGCGCCCGACCGCCTCTGGGCGCAGCATCACAACGGGATCTTCCGCAGCGACGACGGCTCGGCGAGCTGGCGCGAGATCGCCGACGTTCCGCCCTCCTCCTTCGGCTTCGCCGTCGCCGTGCATCCGCGCGAGCCGGACACCGCCTGGTTCGTGCCGGCGATCAAGGACGAGCGCCGGATTCCGGTCGATGGCAAGCTGGTCGTCACCCGCACGCGCGACGCGGGCAGGACGTTCGACGTCCTCCGCGACGGGCTGCCGCAGGAGCACGCTTATGACGTCGTCTATCGCCATGCGCTGGCGATCGACGACAGCGGCGACCGCCTCGCCTTCGCCACCACGACCGGCGGGCTCTACGTCAGCGAAGACCAGGGCGATTGCTGGCGGGAGATTACGCACAGCCTGCCGCCTGCGCATGCGGTGCGCTTCGCCGGCTGAAGGATCGGCGCGACGAACTGCGCAGAAGGTTGCAGAGGGGCGCGATGACGCGGCCGAGACGCGATAGCGCCCAGAGCCTTCGGAAAGCTTCCAAGGTTTTCCGAAGACTTCCGTCAGGTTTTCCATCTCCATTGCGGCTTTTGGAACATAACAAGTAGAACTCTCTGTAAAGAGATTGTTGTTCAGCCTTGAGCTTTCCCGCTGCTCGGGCGCACGGCGCTCATGGTGAACTGGCGGCGATCGCGGTCAGCCGAACCGCCGCTTGGCGCTCTTGCGCCAAGATCTTTGCATAAGGAGGATCACGCTGTAAAAATTCGTGTTTTGGGCGGCGAATGAGTTTCCTGGATCAGTTGGCGTTCGGACCCGGCGGCGATCGGAAAGCCTGGGCCAGGGGCCTGTCGATGGCGGTTGCGGTTCTCGCCATCGTGGCCGGCCTCCTCTACCTCACCGTCTCGGGCGATTACGCGTTCCTGAAGGCTTCCGTCCTGACCGGGACGCCTGCCGGACAGTATCACGCGGTCGGGGAGCGGCTTGCGGCCCTCGCCCGCAAAAAGAACGGGCGCTTGAAGATCGTCGCCACGGCAGGGTCGGTCGAGAATGTCGCGCGCCTCCTCGGCGAGAACGGGCGCTGCGCTCCCGCCTTCGCGTTCGTGCAGGACGGATTGCCGCTGCCCGCCGGCGCGGGCCTCGAGACCCTGGGGCGGCTGCCGCAACCGGAATCCCTGCTCCTGTTCGCTCGGCGCGGCCGCCCGATCGATACGTTCAACGACTTCAAAGGCGCGTCGGTCGGGGTCGGACCAATTGGTTCGGGCACGGACTACCTGACGCGGCAATTGCTCGACAATTCGGACCTCAAGGAGCTCGGCCTGAAGCCGTCCAACCACGGCCTCGAAGCGCAGGCGGAGCTGGTTCGCAAGGGCGAGCTCGATCTCGCCGCCTTCGTCATGAACGAGAACGCGGAATTGATCCGCAGGCTCGCGAATGCCTACGAGCTCGAGATCGTCGCCCCGGCCGACATCGAGGGCCTGGTGGCGAGAGACAAGTGGCTGCGCGTCGGGCGGATTCCCGCCGGTTTCTACGACGTCAGTCGGCCGACCCCGGCGACCGACAAGCTCGTCGCGCAGGTCGACACGCTCGTCATGACAAACGCCTGCACAGGCCGCGCGCAGCGAGTCGCCTTCCTGATGCTGCTCAGCGAAGAGTTCCCGAATTTCGTCCGGAGCAACCCGCCGCCCTCGGCAAAGTCGGAGGACGCGGCGCCGCTCAGCGAAGAGGCGCGCCAGTTCTTCGCCAACGGCGAACCCGAACTGGCGGACCGCTATTTCCCCCGGCTCGTCAATCTGATGTCGCCCGCCTATTGGATCTATCTCGCGATGGGCGTGACGATCCTTTTCAATGCGGCGAGCGCCTATAGCCGCTTCCGGCTTTGGCGCATCGACGCCAATCGGGAGATGTTGGAAGCCCGGCTCAAGGCGCTCACAGGTCTCGGCTCCACGCCGGAGCACATCAAAACGCTTCCGCCTGAGGCGGTCATCGAGGCGCCGCAGGATCGCAAGGCGGCGGAAGATCTCATGAAGGACCTGGAGGCCCTCCGCCTTCGCTGTGAGGACCAGCTCGATCGATGGTCACGCCGATGGGAAGGGAGATGTACTATCGGTACCAGGAGTCCCTCATCAAGGACGCCCAGGCGATGCTTGCCGACTTGCTTCGACGGTCAAATCACTGACGCCGCGTCATCGTGATCCCTTGCCGCAATCCACGTCGCCTTGGGACGCGCGCATCGTCAGTGCTCGAGGCTAACCGCCTTCGTCTCCGGCGTCCGCAAGATCGCGACGATCGCCGCGATCGCATAGAGCATCACGTAAGCGCCAAGGTATGAGTAGGCGTCCTTCACGCCGTACGCCCTCAGAATCTGTCCCGCGACGATCGGGATAAGTCCGCCGCCGTAGACCTGGGCGATCTGATAGGCGGCGCTGGCGCCCGAGGCGCGATAGCGGGTCGGGAAATTCTCGGTGTAGAACGTCGGAATGGCGCCGTAGCCGAAGCCGAACACGAAACCGAATCCGATCACGTCGGCGATCGTCGCCAGGACGACGTCGCCCGTGCCGACCAGATAGAAATAAGGAATGGCGAAGACCAGGAACACGACGGCGGCGATCAACAGAACGGTCCGGCGGTTGATGTGGTCCGCCAAGGCCGCGCCGATCAGCATGAACAGGAGCATGAACGCTGCGGCGATCAGGCCGATCTTTTCCGGGATGTCTCCGGCGAAACCGACCGCCTTCATGTAGCTCGTGCCGAAGACGAAATAGAGGAAGAACGCGCCGCCGAACATGGCGTTCACCAGCGAGGTGCGCAGGATCGTGAGCGGCATGTCCCGCCAGAACTCGAGCGGAAGGATATCGCAGAAGATCGACCTGCGTCCTGTGCCGTGCGAAGACGAAGCTGTCCATCGTGCGCGTGCGGATGAACACGCCGACAACCGCGACGAGGAAGCCGACGAAAAAGAAGATACGCCAGCCCCAGGCGTTGTATTGCTCGGCCGTCATGAGGGATCGCACGAATATTACCGAGCCGAAGCCGAGCAGAAGCCCGATCGGAATCGCCATCCCGACCCAGGCGCCCCAGAAGGCGCGGTATTTCGATCGCGCCGCCTGTTCGACGACCCAGGTCGACGCCGTGCCGAACTCGGCGCCGAAACTGATCCCCTGCAAGAGCCGAAACACGATCAAGAGCGCCGGCGCGACGGCGCCGACGCTGTCATAGCCCGGGGTAAGCCCGATCAGGAGCGTCGAGCCGCCCATCAGCACAAGAGCGTAAACCATCGCGTCCCGGCGGCCGTGCCGGTCGGCGATGTGGCCGAAAATGAACGCGCCGAGCGGCCGGATCATGATGCCGAGACCGTAGATCGAAATGGCGGCAGCCGCCGCGGCAAGGCCCGGCAGCTTGAAGAAGACGCCGCCCCAGACCGTCGCCGCGATCACGCCGGTGACCAAGAAGTCGTATTGTTCGATCACCGAGCCGATGATGCTCGCGAACGCCACCCTGAAAATCTGCATTCGGCCGGGAACGGCGGTCGCTTCGCCCGTCGTCGGTTCCTTCCCCGTGAAAGCGTCATTGGAGATTGTCATCGACACTCCTCCGCGCGGCGGCCGGCGGAAGCGCCGGCGATGCGGCCGAACACCGCCCCGTTCATCAGACCCGTCCCGCCAGGATAGTTGAAGTAGAAAATGCCGCCGACCAGCTCGCCCGCCGCGAACAGGCCGGGGATCGGCGCGCCTTCGGCGTCGATGACGCGGGCGCTCGGGTCGATCTTGAGGCCGCCGAAGGTGAAGGTGATCCCGCACGTCACCGCATAGGCCTCGAAGGGCGGCTCATCGATCGTATTCGCCCAATTCGATTTCGGGACGCGAGTCCGCGGGTCCCGCGTCCGTCCTTCACGTTCGGGTCGAAGGGGACTTCGGTCATGACCGCCCTGTTGTAGGCCCTGATCGTCTCCAGCGCCTTGGCCGCATCGACGTCGACGAGCTTGCTCGCCAGTTCCTCCAGCGTGTCGGCGCGCGCTTTCGTCACCTGTTTGATGCGGTATTCGTCGCGCAGCATCGGGATCACTTTGCGGTCGAACACTTGCCAGGCGAACTGGCCGGGCTGCATCAGGATCATGCGGCCGTATTTGGCGTAGGTGTAGTTGCGGAAATCGGCGCCCTCGTCGACGAAGCGCTCGCCCAAGGCGTTGATCATGACGCCGAGCGGGTAGGAATGCTTCTGGAAATTGTCGCCGACCGAGAGGTCGCCGAATTCCGGCGCGTTGCGGTCCCAGCCGACCGCGTGGGCAGCCCGACCAGTTGCCCGTCGGCATGGCGCCGATCTCGAGCGCCATCCTGATCCCGTCGCCGGTGTTGAAGCGCGTGCCGCGCACCTTCGCCAGCTCCCAGAGCGGCCCGAGGTAGCGCGTGCGCATCTCCGCGTTGGCCTGGAAACCGCCGGCCGCGAGCACGACGGCCTTGGCCTTGACCTCGACGGTCCTGCCGTTGTGCTTCGCCCGCACGCCCTTGACGCCGTCGTCGTCGGCGATGAGCGAAAGCGCCCGCGCGCCGTAGGCGATGGCGACGCCGTCCTTCCGCGCAATCCTGGTCAGCGCCTCCACGAGACCCGGCCCGCCGCCGGAGGCCTCGACCGTCAGCCCGCCCCAGAATTTGAACTTGCCGCCGATCCTGTAGGCTTGCCGGCCCCAGATCGGCGCGAACCGCACGCCCTTGTCGCGCATCCACAGCAGCGTGTCCCTGCTGCGCTTGATGAGGACCTCGCAGAGATCGGGGTCGGTCCGGTATTCCGTGATCCGGCCCATGTCGTCGAAGAATTTTTCTTCCGTGTAGGCGCCGAAATCGGAATTCGCCGCTTCGTCGTCCGTCAGGTCCGGCATCAGCGCGCGCAAATCGTCGACGCCGTCATAGACGCAGCGAAAGGCGCCCGCCGTGAAGCGGCTGTTGCCGCCGGCCTCGCTCTCCGGCGCGCGCTCCAGGACCAGCACCGAGGCGCCCTGCTCGACGGCCGCCAACGCCGCGCACAAGGCGGCGTTGCCTCCGCCGACGACGACCACCTCCGCAGAAGACGGCAGCGTTTCGCCCATGATCGCTCAAATAACTCCGCCAAAGCGGCCGATAGAAGGCCACTGGGACTTTGAAGCGCTCGGCGACTGGCTTAATCAGATGGGGACCGCCAGCGGGGGCTACCGCCGAAGCCACAGGGAGGATAGAAGCATGACCCGCCTCGTTCCGCGCCGAGCCTTTCTCACAGCAATGGGAGCGACGGTCATCGCAGCTGGCGGGTTGAACGCCTCGAGAGGACAGATGCAGCAGGCCGTGCCGTGGTCGGCGGGAACCGAGCCGCCAAAGCTGAAGGCGCCGCCGAACGCCTGCGACTGTCACATGCACATTTACGACAGTCGCTTTCCGGTCGCTCGCAACGCCAAGCTCAGGCCGCCCGATGCGACCGTCGACGCCTATCGCCTGTGGCAGAAGCGGATCGGCGCGACGCGCAACGTCGTGGTCACGCCGTCGACCTACGGAACCGACAACTCCTGCACCCTCGATGCGATGGCCAAGCTCGGCGCGACCGCCCGCGGCGTCGCGGTGGTGGATACGAGCGTCGCCGACGCCGAGCTCAAGCGGCTGAACGATCTCGGCATTCGCGGCATCCGCTTCAATCTCGTCCAATCCGGCGCCACCACCATCGACATGCTCGAGCCCTTGTCGAAGCGCGTCGACGATCTCGGCTGGCATGTGCAAATCCATATGCTGGGCGGGCAGATCGTCGAGATCGCGGATCTTCTCCAGCGTCTGCCCTCGCCGATCGTGTTCGATCATATGGCCCGCATTCCCGAACCGGCTGGCGTCGATCATCCGGCCTTCGCATTGGTGCTGAAACTCCTCGACAAGGGGCGGACCTGGGTGAAGCTTTCCGGCGCCTACATGGACACCAGGACGGGCCCGCCGGCTTATGCGGATGTGAGCAAGGTCGCCCGGGCCTATGTGAAGGCGTCGCCTGAGCGAATGGTCTGGGGCAGCGACTGGCCGCATCCGACCGAAAAGGCCGACGCCAAACCCGACGACGCGGTCCTGTTCGACCTCCTGGCCGACTGGGCGCCTGACGAGACGACGCGCAATCGCATCCTGGTCGACAACCCGGCGGCGCTGTACCGATTCGACTGACCGCGCTCACGGGCAGATGTATTTCCCGCCGTCCGGCCCCTTGAAACAACCGACCGACTCGGGGAACAGCGTCTTTGGCAGCCAAAGCACGGCTTGCGGGAAAAAGATCGCGAAGGCGATCGTCGCGAAGAAGATCACGTAGATCGGCAGCGACGCCCGCAGGCTCGAGGAGAAGCGGACGCCGACGAACTTGGACGCCATCAGGAGCGACAGTCCGTAAGGCGGCGTGATCAAGCCGAAGGCCAGCGTGATGATGAGCACGATGCCCATATGCACGCTGTTGATCGACGCCTGGTCGGTGAGCTGATTGACGATCGGCATGAAGATGATGATCGCCGGGATCGGTTCGATGAAGTCGCCGACGATGGTGAACACCGCAACCAGAAGGAACATGATGGCGCGCGGATCTCCGCCCGCGATATCGCCGATCCACGCCGAAACGACGATCGGGCCGCGCAGATAGGCGAGCATCCAGCCGAACGCGGACGCTGCGGCGATGGTTATCAGCGGCAGCGAGTAGATCAGTCCGGCTTGCACGAAGTCGCGCCACACCGACCGCATGTGGCGCGGATTGAGCGCGGGAATCACGACGACGAGAATGTACGCGACGGCGACGACGCCGGCTTCGGTCGGCGTGAACCAGCCGGTCATGATGCCGCCGAGCAGGATCACGGGGATGAGCCCCGGCAGCGCCGCGGCTCCCGCAGCCGCGGCGAGATTGCGGAAAGTCGAGCGCGGCCGGCGAAACCCCACCGGCCCGAAAAAATAGCAGAACAGCATCAGGCCGACGCCGACCATCAGCCCGGGCAGAATGCCGGCGAGAAACAGCCCGGCGATCGAGACATTGCCGACCGCGCCATAGACGACCGCCATGATGCTCGGCGGCACCAGATTGGCGATGGTCGAGGCGGCGGCGATCAGGGCCGCGACGAAGGCCGGCGAGTAGCCCTCCTTCGCCATCGGACGAGCCATCGTCCGGCTCAACACCGCGACGTCGGCCGACGACGAGCCCGACATGCCGGAAAAGAACATGCTGAAGACCGTGGTCACTTGCGCAAGGCCGCCGCGAATGTGGCCGACCAGCGCCTGCGACAGTTCGGCGATGCGCACGACGACGTTCGCCGACGTCATCAGTTCGCCGACCAGAAGGAAGAACGGGATCGCCATCAAGGCTTCCGAATCGACGCCGTTGAACGCCTGCCCGACGATCGACTGCAACGAGATCGGCGTCAGCATCGTGCCGACGATGACCCCCGCCATCAGCGAAAACGCCACCGGCACGCCGAGATAGCCGAGCGCAAGAAAGAGCACCGTCATGATCAAAAGGATGGCGCTGTTGGGCATCGGGTCAAGCGCCCTGCGCCGACCGCGGGGGCTCAAAACCGTGGCGCAGGCCGTTGACGATCTGCTCGAGGCTGAACAGCGCCACCAGCGCTCCGCACAGCGGAATCGGCGCGTAGAGATAGGCGATGGGCAGCATCGACGGCATGCGAAAACTGCCGAAGCCGGTGAGGAAATTCTGCCAGCCGTAAACGACCAGGAAGAGGCCGACGCCCATGACGACGACGCGATTCATGACCTCGAACGCCCGCCGCGTCGCGCCGCTCATCGACTCGGTCAAGGCGAGGAGTTGCAGGTGATCGTTGCGCCGCGTCGCGACCGACGCGCCGATGAAGACGCCGTAGATGAAGAACGCCGACGTCACCTCCTGCGGCCAAAGCAGCGGATGGCCGGCTGCTCTCGCCACGACGTCGAGCAGCGTGGTCGAGGTGAAGCCGACGAGGCACACGCCGCAGAGCCGCATCAGCACGCGCTCCAGCGGGTCCAGCGCCCGCCACTTCAGGTGGCGATCGGCGGCGAGGACGAGGTCGGCGCGCCCGTCCATCGACTATTCGATCGAGCGGCAGACCTGCAGGATCTTTTCGGCGTGCGGGCCGAGGTCCTTTGGCGAGCTTGTCCTGCAGCGGCTCGGCGATCTTGATGAAGCTCGCCTTGTCGACGTCGGTGACGACTTTGACGCCGAGCTTCTTGCAGCTTGGCGAGCGACTTGTGCTCGAGCGCGATCGCCTGCGCCGGCTGCTTTGCGCCGACCTCGGCCGCCGCCGCCTGCACCCAGCCCTTCTGCTCGTCGGTCAGCGACGTCCAGAGTTTGTCGCTGACCCAGATCGACGCTGTTGTTGGCCTCGTGCTCGGTCATCGACAGCACCGGCGCCACTTCGTAGTGCTTGTTGCTGTCGTAGACGTTGACGCCATTCTCGGCGAAGTCGACGACGCCGGTCTGCAGCGAGGTGTAGACGCTGCCGAACGGCATGTGGACGGTCTGCGCGCCATAGGCGGGGAACAGCGTGTCCTCGGTCGGCGTCGCCTGGACGCGCACCTTGAAGCCCTTGAGGTCGTCGACCGAGGTCACCGGGCGCTTGCCGTAGAGATCGCGAAGGCCGAGCGTGGCGAGCGCCAGCACGTGGCCCTCCTTGACGGTCGCGTCGAACATCTCCCTCACCGCCGCGATCAGCCGAGGGTCGCCGATCGCCTTGATCAACTGATCCTCCGAACGGAAGAGATAGTGGATCGACAGCACGCCCAATTCCGGCGCGACGGTCGCCGCGTTGGCGGTCGAGCTGATCATGAAATCGATGTCGCCGGTGCGGATCTTTTGCAGCATCTGGGGCTCCTGCCCCAGTTGCGCGCCGGGAAACTGGTCGATCGCCATCGACCCGTGGCTCATCTCCATGAGCTTGCGATTGAACAGGTCCGCGGCGATGCCGTAGCCGGTCGAATGCGGCTGGTCATAGGCGAAACTGAAATGGCGCGTCTGGTCCGCACGCGCCGCCATCCCGGCAAGAACGCCCATCGCGACTGCGAAGACCGCCGCGCTCAACCGCCATCGGCCCATCCGTTTTCCTCCCGCTCGCCGCCGCGCAGGGAACGCGGCGCCGCTTTTTTGGTGAGCGTACCCCATCTGCGCGATCCATGTCCACGTCGGCGCTGAGCAGCCTCATCGGGAGTTTTGCTTTCGCGCGGTCGCTCCTAACTCCCAAGCAGTCTCCGGGACTTCGCCGACCGGCATCGACCTCTCTTCGTCCTGGCTGGCGCCGGCTGCTGCACGGGCTCAGGCATCGAGCGATAGCTGACGCCAACGGCCAACGGAAACGCGCGCAGCCGGTGACCTACCAAGCCTTCGTCGGCGAGGAAACCGTCGGCGTTTTTGGGCGCGCGCCTCGCCAGCTCGTGGCGCGTACGTCGGGGACGACCTGACGACCTGCATCACGCTTTGGCGCGGCTCGAGACGATGGGCCGCCGGGCCATCGGGCCGGATGACGAGTCCGTCAACCAAATCATAGCCGCCGCGGCTTTCGCTTATTCGGTTCCGAGAAGCTATGCCCGGGAACGACCGCTCGTCGCGTAACCTACGCCCTCAACTGAAGTCCGCTTTGTGGCGCTTCGCGCTCGTACATAGGCTCGATCTTGAAGGGCAGGATGGGTCAATTTACCCATTCGGCAGCGCGCTGAGGTGGTCGAGACCGGCCGACCGGCGCCCCCACGTTGGGAACGTCTCTGAAGGTGGGAAGCGGCCGTTGGCCGAACGGCGGGGATGAGCGGGATAGAGGGCGTACAAGAGTTGTTAGGGAAGGCTCGGGTGTCCGCCCTGAAGGAAGGTTCCGACTTACTTGCGCCGTCTGCTTTATCCGCGGTTTACTTGCCAGGTTGTAATACCCGACAGGACGGTCGAGGTTTCCAAGCCCTTCCCCGCTTGGCCGCCCTAGGTGCAGAACGCATACGCTGTCACACGAATTGGAAATCGCTGGCCTGCAAGCTGGAAGCGTTGACGCCCGTCAGCGTAATCACGTCCGCCGGATCATACGTAATCACGGTGTTAGCCCCGACCTGCGTCGTATCGCTCTGCACGGCGCCGAAATTTGCAAACATCGCCTGAGACAGCACGATGTTATCCTGCAGTGGGTCGAAGTTTGTAATCGTCTCCTGACCAAAACTGCCCGGGAACACAAAAGTATCGTGACCATGTCCGCCGTTTATCAGTGAGCTGATTGCCGTCACCGTGTCGGCGCCGTTGCCGAGCGTGATCGTGCTGCCTGGCCCGGCAGTCACATTGTCAGCGCCATTCCCGAGGGTGATAATGCTGTTCTGCGCCCGCCGTCACCGTGTCAGCGCCGTTGCCGAGGGTGATCGTGTCGTTCGATCCTAAGTCGTTCACCGCTTGCTTACGTCGCCGTTGCCGTTGCCGAGCGTGATCGTGTTATAGCTGCCACCGCTAGTTGTTCACCACGTCATTGTTGCCGTCCCCGAGAATTATATTGTTATTGCCGCCGTAACAGAGTACTGCCATCTGAGTGATATCCACCGCGTCGCCGGCCCCGTTGCCAAGGGCGATTCGTGTTGCCGGAGGCGCTGTGAGAGGGCGTCAACGGAGTCGCCGTCTCCGTTTCCGAGAGTAATCGTGTTGCCTTCGAAGGCCCCGGCGGCCCGGGCATTCACTTTGTCGCCGGCCCCGTTGCCGAGGGTGATTGTGGTGGATAGGCTGTTTTCGAGGCTCACGGTGTCGCCGGCCCCGTCGCCGAGGGTGATCTTGTCGTTTGCGCTGCCGATATCTCCTGTGTCCGGCTGACGAGGCTCACGGTGTCGCCGGCCCCGTTGCCGAGGGTGATTTTGTTGTAAGCGCTGCCAAAGATAGCCACGGTGTCTCCGCCGCCACTACCGAGGGTGATTGTGCTGGAGTGGATGCCGTAGAAAAGTGCGCCGCCGTTGGCGTTCACGGTGTCGCCGGCCCCATTGCCGAGGATGATTGTGTCGTTCGTGCCGGCGATGAGGCTCACAGCATCTGTGGTGCCATTGCCGAGGGTAACGGTGTCGTGTTGGCTGCCTGGGCCATTTGAGGCGCCGGCCAGATACACGATGTCTCCGGCACCGTTCCCGAGCGTGATTGCGTCGTATTGGCTGCCGAGGCCTTCGAATGCGTAACCTTCGTAGGCGTACACGATGTCTCCGGCACCATTGCCGAGGGTGATTGTGTCGTATTGGCTGTTTCCCGCGCTCACTGTGTCCTTGATGCCATTGCCAACAATGATCGTGTCTCCGTTGCTGTTCTCGTCAGATACGGAAAGATAGTTGCCATTGCCGAGCTTGAACGTTGTCATTTCTGTCGCTCCTCCCAGAACTAAACCGCCACCGAGTAAAGCCTCTAGTGCTGCACCGACTATAATGAGCCGCCATAAGAACCAGCGCTTTGATCTGGCTCAACCTTATTGGTTGTATAACTCTGCGTCAATGTGCCGCCATATGGCCGGAAACCTTCCTCGACAGGACGCTTGGTTCCGTGCCGCGGCGTCGATCCCCCTTCCAAGGCCAAGCGTCCCGAGTTCCGAGTTGACTGGGGAGGTCCGTTATGGGTCGCACCCGCCGTTCGGCCGCCGCGATTGGAAAGGCGCCGAGCGTCAGACACGGCCCACTCCGATACGAGACTGGCCGCGGCGAAAGCGCACTCGCGTTTGCGCCTTGCTCTCACACCGCGTCGAAATCCAGCGTCACCTTCGCGGTCAGCGGCCGAGACTGGCAGGCGAGGACGTAACCTCGCTCGAGCTCCCACGGCTCAAGCGAATAGTTGACGTCCATCGCAACCTCGCCCTCGAGCAGCTTGCAGCGGCAGGTGCAGCACATGCCGCCCCGACAGGAGTGGGGGATCTCGAAACCCTGCTCGTGCGCCGCCTCGATGATGAGCTGGCCTGGCTCGACCTCGATGCGGCGGGTCCGGCCCTCGAGCACGCAGTCGACATGGACCTCGCCTTCGTGCGGAGCAAGGACGGGCGCCGGGCGGGGCGCGGGCGGCGGCGCGCCGTCGGTGGTGAAGAGCTCAGCCTTGATGCGCTCGGGCTCGACTCCTGCGGCGATCAGCGCCTTGCGCCCGTCCTCGATCATCCCGAACGGACCGCAGAGGAAATAGCCGTCGACGTCCTCAGGTCGAACGACGGTTTTCGCGAGCAGCGCGATCCGCGGCCCGTCGAGGCGGCCGTTCAGGACATCGATCTCCTGAGACTCGCGCGAGAGCACGTGGAACACCGCGAGCCGCCCGAGATCACGGTCCTTGAGATCGTCGAGCGCCTGCCGGAACATGATGCTCGACGTGGTGCGGTTGCCATAGAAGAGGGTGGCGCGGGCCTCTCGGTTGGCGGCGAGCATGGAGCGGATGATCGAGATGACCGGCGTGATGCCCGAGCCCGCCGCGAAGAAGACGTCGTGCCGGTTTGCGCCGATCTCCGCGGTGAACCGCCCTTCCGGAGCGGCGACCTCGATCCGCTTCCCTTGCCTGAGCGCCTCGTTGGCGAAGCGCGAGAAGCGCCCGCCCTCGACCTTCCTGACCGCGATCCGCAGCTCGCCCTCGTCCGCGCCCGAGCAGATCGAATAGGACCGGCGGCATTCCTCGCCGTCGACGGCGGCGCGCAGGGTCAGATATTGGCCGGGCCGAAACGCGAACTCGTCGCTGAGCTCATCCGGCACGGCGAAGGCGAGCGAGATGCTGTCAGGGGTCTCCTCGCGGCGGTCGACGATTTCGAGCGAGTGGAAACGGGTCATGGGGCGCAGCTCCAAAGCCGCCCACTCCTACCTCGTCCTGAGGCGCCTCTCGCGTTAGCGAGAGAAGGACGCTCCAGAGGACGATGTCTCGCGGCGCGCCGCCTCCCCTTTTCGCTAGCGAGCATCCTTCGAGGCCCTTTGCCTCCGGCAAAGGGCGCCTGCAGGATGAGGCCGGTGGATGGCGGCCGAATCTCCGACGGCAGATTGTTTGGGAGTCATCATCAAACGCATTTGAAATGCTCGAAGGGTTCGCGGCAGGCGCGGCAGCGCCAAAGCGCCTTGCAGGCGGTCGAGCCGAACTCGGAAACGCGCTCGGTTTCGTTCGAGCCGCAGCGCGGACATGCGACGTCGGCCGAGGGAGCGAACAGGGCGCGCTTGCCCGACCTGGGTTCCGGCGGCGAAATACCGTATGCCCGCAGCTTTTTCCGCGCGGCCTCGCTCATCAGTTCGGTGGTCCAGGCCGGCGCGTTGGTCAGCCTCACCCCCACGTCCTCGAAGCCCGCCTTGGCGAGCTCCGTCTCGATTCCGAGCGCGATGACGCCCATCGCCGGGCAGCCGGAATAGGTCGGAATGATGGAGACCGTCACCCGCCCGGTTTCGTCCACGTCGACCTCGCGCAGGACGCCGAGATCCTCGATGGTCAGCACGGGAATCTCCGGATCGGCCACGCGCGCGGCGGCGGCGCGGGCGGCTTCGGCGGCGGCGCACGGTTGTAGCCGCGCTCCATAGCCCGTCGAGAGACGGGCGTCCTTCGAGACGCCCTTTGGAGCGCGGCCGACGCGGTCAACGACCGCGTCTGCAAAGGCGGTCGCCGTTTTATCGCGCGCGTTCACCAGCGCGCCTCCGGATAAGCGCGCTGAAGAAACTGCAATTGCGCCAGGATGTGGCCGAGATGCTCGCTGTGGACGCCGCTCTTGCCTCCGCGCTGGCCGAAACGCTGCGCCGGTTTCTTCAGCGTCGCGCGGGCGAGAATGTCGTCGACCGCGGCGTCGAAGTCGCCGCGCAAGGTCGAGGGATCGACGCCGAAGCCGGACGCCGCGACTTCTCGGTCGAGGTCGTCCGCCTCGAACAGCTCCGGGACATAGGGCCAGAGATCGTCGAGCGCGGCCTGCGCCTTGTCGTGGCTCTCGGCCGTGCCGTCGCCGAGGCGGATCATCCATTCGCCCGCATGGCGCAAATGATAGGTCATCTCGTGCGAAGAGCGCGCCGCGATTCCGGCCGTCTCGGCATCGTTCGAGCCGGCGAGCCTCTCGTAGAGAGGCGCCGCATAGGCGGAAAAGATGAGATGGCGCGCCATGGTGTCGGCGAAATTGCCGTTCGGCTGCTCGACGAGGAGCGGATTGCGGTAATCCGGCTCGGCGCGGCGGTAGGCGAGCGCCGTCTCGTCGCGCTCGCCGCCCTCGAGCTCGCAGGCACGGGTGTAGAAGGCGCGCGTCTGGCCGATCAGATCGAGGCCGAGATTGGCCATCGCGATGTCCTCTTCGAGCGTCGGGGCGCGCGACAACCACTCGCTCATACGGTGGCCGAGAACGAGCGTCGCATCGCCGAGGCGGCCGAGCCACGCCGCGCGGGGATCGGAGAAGACCTGCGTCGCCGCTCTCATATGCGCCCCACAATCCTGGCCGCCATCACATATGTCCGACTTCGTCCGGCACCTCGTAGAAGGTCGGGTGCCGGTAGATCTTTGAGGCGGTCGGCTCGAACATCATGTCCTGTTCGCTCGGGTCCGAGGCGACGATCGCCAACGAGGGAACGATCCAGATCGACAGCGTCTCGCCGCGCCGCGTGTAGACGTCGCGCGCGGCCTGCAGGGCCATGTCTGCGTCATTCGCGTGCAGCGAGCCGACATGCCGATGGGCAAGGCCATTGCGCGGCCGGATGAACACTTCCCAAAGGGGCGAGGCGGCTTCGGTCATCGTCATCTCCGTTGTAGGGCGGGGTCGTCGACCCGCTCAGCGACCGCGCCCTACAGCCTCGGCGCGGTCCATAGGGCGTCCGCAAGGACGCCCGTCTTCGACGGGCTATGGACCGCGCCCTACAGCGCGCTGCTTGGCGGCGTAGGCGGCCGCGGCTTCGCGCACCCAGGCGCCCTCGGCCTCGGTCCGCCGGCGGTGCTTCATGCGCTGGCGGTTGCAGGGCCCGTCGCCGGCGAGCACGCGGGAAAACTCATCCCACTCGATCAGCCCATGCTCCCAATGGCCGGTCTTCTCGTTGAAGCGAAGGTCCGGGTCGGGGATCGTGAGGCCGAGATACTGCGCCTGCGGCACGGTCGCGTCGACGAACTTCTGCCTGAGGCCGTCGTTGGTGAAGCGCTTGATCTTCCACTTCATCGACAGCTCGGAATGGGTGCTGTTCGAATCGTGCGGGCCGAACATCATGAGCGAGGGTTGCCAGAAGCGGTTCAGCGCATCCTGCGCCATCGTGCGCTGCTCAGGCGTCCCGCGGCACATGGCGATCATGATCTCGTAGCCCTGTCGCTGATGGAACGATTCCTCCTTGCAGATGAGGATCATCGCCCGCGCGTAGGGTCCGTAGCTGCAGCGGCAGAGCGGGATCTGGTTCATGATCGCGGCGCCGTCGACCAGCCAGCCGATCGCGCCCATGTCGGCATAGGTGAGGGTCGGATAGTTGAAGATCGAGGAATATTTCGCCCGGCCGGACAAGAGCTGGTCGTAGAGCTCCTCGCGCGTGACGCCGAGCGTCTCGGCGGCGGCGTAGAGGTAGAGGCCGTGGCCGGCCTCGTCCTGGATCTTGGCGATGAGCTGCGCCTTGCGCTTGAGAGTCGGCGCGCGCGTCACCCAGTTGCCCTCAGGCTGCATGCCGATGATCTCGGAGTGGGCGTGCTGGGAGATCTGGCGGATAAGGGTGCGGCGGTAGTGCTCCGGCATCCAATCGTTCGGCTCGATCTTCTCCTCGGCGTCGATGCGCGCCTGGAAGGCGGCGAGCTTCGCCGGGTCTTCCGCCTGGAGCGGCGTCAGGTCCCTGGCGTTCAGCGCTTGGGCGTACATGCGTTGCTTGCCTTGGTCGCGCGCGTCCCGCGGGTTGTTTCGCTCTTGGATTATGCATCAATTTATGCGCAAGTCAATCATAAACTGTAACATATTGCCGCATCCCCGTCGCAGGCGGCTAGGCGTCCGGCGCCGGAAATGGATCTCGCCTCTCGCCGCGTCGGGGCTCGTCAGCCAAGCGGAGCTGAACTTTCGGGCGGTTCGAGGCCTCCTCTCCTGATCGCCTCCTGTTCTCGCCCTGTTAAGGACCGATTTGTCGCCCTGTTATCCTTCTGTTCCGATTGCAAAGGCGATGCTTGCAGAATTTCTAATATACCATTGAAAACAAACGTCTTTTTTGGCCAGACCGAGCTGAGCTTGGGGCGCAATTCCTCCCTGTTTTCCGGTGAAAAACAGGCGAAACAGGCGCGCGCGTTCGGCCCTTATCGTCAAGTGCGGTTTTTCCTTGCGAAGCGCGAGCCCGCGGCAAGCTCGCCGCATTCGGCTTCTCACTCAGCCGGCGTATTTTCGCCTCAAGCTTCGGATCGATCAGGGCCCACTAGAACCGCTGCCGGGGGATCGACCGCGGCGGCAGGGCGCCGTAGGCCGAGGCGGCGTTGGAGTCGAGCCAGGCCTCCGAGGCGCGGAACAGCGCCCGCCAGATCGCGCCCGCAATGTCGCGCGCCACGATCCCCGGCCAGTCCGCCGGCAAATAGGGCGCGGGGATCAGGGGGTCGCGCAGAACAATGCGGCGGAAGCAATGAATGACGAAAACGCGCATGGCGACGGCCTCGAGTCCGACCGGCTTTCGGCCGGTTTCGAGCGACCGGCGCACCGGGGCGAAGGCGGCGGCGAAGCGCGCGTAGTCCGCTTCCAGCGCGCGGAGGTCGAAAGCGCGCTCGACAAGACGCCTCGCCTCGGCCTCCGGGAGCGGATCGGCGATGAGCGCGATGGCCTGCCCCGGCTCGGGCGGGTCCTCTCCGACGGGGACGAGGTAGACGTGGCCGCCGAAGTCGGCCGCGCCGCGACGGCCGAGCCTCGCGCGAAGCCGCGCCTGATCGGGCTTCGGCAGTCCGCGGCCGAAATAGACGCGCCACGAGCAGGCCGCTTGGGGATGGCGGGCGGCGTAGATGCGGCGGGACGCCGCTTCCGACTCGGCGAGCGCGACCGGGGTCAAGGCGTAGAAGCTCAAGCGTCCGACCTTCTGGCGCGTCACCCAGCCATCGCCCGCGAGGCGCGACATGGCAGTGCGGGCGGCGCCCGAATCGATCCCGAAGGCGGCGAGCACCTCCGTGATCGTCGCCATCCCGACGTCGCCGCCGCGCGGCACGATGCAGTCGCCAAGGAAACTGACCGCAAGCGACCAAACGCGCAACGCCGCGCCGCTGCGCGCCACGGCGGCCGCGAGCGCGTCGCTCTCCGGTTCGTTCACACCCGCGGAATCGCCTCGCCCCATCGCCGCTCAATGGCAGCGTAGGCGCGCTTTGTCACGCGCTACGCCGGCGCACGCTCAGGCGACGCGCGCCTGCAAGCGTCTTTCGCGGGCTCCGCGCAGCGGCTTCAGTTCGACCCGTTGTCCGAGGCCGGCTGGCTTTGGGCCGTTTGCTGCGACGACTGACTATTCTGCGCACTCGTGCCATAGTCGCACGCCAGCGCGGGCGCGACGATCGCCGCCAAGCCGCAGCCGATCAAGAGTCCGAGGAGCTTCTTGCGCATCAATGCCCTCCGTTCGTCCCGCCAGCCCAGCCGACCTTAGCATTGCCCGGGTCGAACGGGAAGCGCTACTGACGACCGAACGACGAGGGCTACGGCGGCGCGCCGACTGCCCGAGCGCCCTGCGGCACGGAAGGCGCCGCGAAATCGCCAAAGCCGACCCTGCGCCCGCTCCTTTTCGCCCATTTGGCTCCCGAGTTGACGAGGATCATTGCCGTTCGACGGCGCCCCGCTATTTTAATGCTCGATTGCGCGGTTGGCAGTCGTGTTTTTGTGGGCCGGGAGGGCGCGTTTGTCGCGACAGCCGAGCGTGAACGTCAACGGCGTTACCCCTGCATCGGGATGGGTTCTTGTCACGGGGGCGTCGGCCGGGATCGGCCGCGAGCTGGCGAAGGCGTTCGCGTCTCGCGGCTACGATCTCGTTCTGGCCGCTCGCAACAAGGCGGCGATCTCGGCGCTCGCCCGCGATCTGGCGGCGGTCCACGCCGTCCGGGCGAAGACCATGCCGGTCGACCTCAGCCTTCCCGGCGCAGGCGAGGCGATCGCCGACGCGTTGGCCAACGCGGCGGTCGACGTCGGGGTTCTGGTCAACAATGCGGGCGTCGTCTTCGAAGGAGAGTTCGCGCGCGCCGCGCTCGACGACTGCCTGAGGCTCCTGCAGATCAACGTCGTCGCGCTGACCTCG
Organism: uncultured Alphaproteobacteria bacterium; assembly: GCA_963819255.1. GTDB lineage: Bacteria > Pseudomonadota > Alphaproteobacteria > Rhizobiales > Beijerinckiaceae > Roseiarcus. The sequence goes on along the minus strand of CAWFVS010000028.1, from coordinate 135,504 downwards.
CTCACTCGGCTCTTTCTTCCCCCGATGCTGGAACGGGGCGCGGGCCGGATCCTCAACGTCGCCTCGACCGCGTCATTCGTGCCGGTGCCGCAGCTTGCGGTCTACGCCGCCGCGAAGGCCTATGTGCTCTCGCTGACCGAGTCGATCGCCGAGGAACTGCGCGGGACCGGCGTCGCCGCCACGGCCCTCTGTCCCGGCTTCACCGATACCGCGATGGTTCGCGGCTCGGCGCTCGCCAAGGCAATCCCGGCGGCGATGATCATGTCGCCGAAGGAGGTGGCGGAGCTCGGTTGCGCGGCTTGCATCAGGGGAGAGGCGATCTGCGTGCCCGGCCTCGTCAACAAGGTTATCGCCGGCGGCGCCCCGCTGATGCCCCGCGGACTCGCGCCCGCGCTCATCAGCAGAGCGATGAACGGCGGCGGCTGGGGGCGGTTGGCGAGCCTCTTGCGCAATTTCGGCGCGGCTCACGAAGGGGACGGCCGATGACCGCCGTCCGCGCGAACGGGATTTCCATCGAATACGCCGAGACCGGACGAAGCGACGCGCCGGTCATCCTGCTCATCATGGGCCTCGGCATGCAGCTCGTGGCGTGGCCCGAATCGCTCTGCGAAGGGCTCGCCGCGCGCGGCTTTCGCGTCGTCCGCTTCGACAACCGCGACATCGGCCTTTCGACTCGCATGCCGTCGGCCGGCTCGCTCGCCACGGCCGCCATGATGGCCCGGGCATTCTTTCATCTGCCGGTCCGGCCGCCCTATAGCTTGGGCGATATGGCTCGCGACACGGTCGGGCTGATGGACGCGCTCGGCATCGACAGGGTCCACGTCGTCGGGGCGTCCATGGGCGGAATGATCGCGCAGATCGTGGCCATCGAACGCCCCGAGCGCGTCGAGAGCCTGACGTCGATCATGTCGACGAGCGGCGACCCCGCGCTGCCCGGACCGAGGCCGAAGGTGCTGCGCGCGCTGCTTCGGCCTCGCTCTCGCGACAAGGAAATCGCCGTCCGCCGAGGCATGGAGCTTTTCCGTCTGATCGCCGGTTCCCGCTACCGTCCTAGCGAGGCCGAGCTTCGCGCCAAGCTCGAGGGTGCGGTGCGCCGCAGCTACCGCCCCGACGCGTTCGCCCGCCAGCTCATCGCCATCCAGACGGCGCCGAGCCGCGTCAGCCTGCTTCGCCGCGTTCGCGCGCCGACGCTCGTTCTGCACGGCGACGACGATCCGCTGGTCCCGATGGCCGGGGGTGAGGACACCGCCGCCAACATTCCCGGCGCGCGCTTGCGCATCGTGCCGGGGATGGGCCACTTTCTGCCCGAGGCGCTGGTTCCGCTGCTTGTCGATGAAATCGCCGGACACTGTCTCGAGGCCGAGGACGCGGCGCAAGGCAGGGCCGCGTACGCCCCAGGGGGTTCGCCATGAAACGTCTTTCCTTTGTCGATGCGCTCTTCCTCTACATGGAGACGCCCGAGACGCCCATGCATATCGCGAGCGTCACGATCTTCAAGCCGGTGTCGCCGCGGGACGATTTCTTCGCCCGCTTCCGCGAGCACATAGCGGCCCGGCTCGATCTCCTGCCTTCGTATCGCCGTCGCCTCGAGCCGACGCCGCTCGGCATCGACCATCCGGCCTGGGTGATCGAGGACAAGCTGGACCTCGACTTCCACATCCGTCACGAAACTCTGCCGAAGCCCGGCGGCATGGAGCAGCTGCGGGCCCTGATCGGGCAGCTGCACGCCGTCGCGCTCGACCGCAGCCGCCCGCTGTGGGAGTACCACTTCATCGAAGGGCTCGAGGGCGGCGCCTTCGCCGTCTACAGCAAGGTCCATCACAGCGCGATGGACGGGCTCGCCGGCATGGCGACGCTGGGCGTCATCTTCGATTTCGCGCCGAGCGCAGAGCACGAAACCCTGCCGCAGAGGATCGTGCCTCCGGACGTCGAGCCGTCCGATTTCATCGAGCTCACCAGCACCGCCGTCGGCGATTTCATCCGGCAGGGCTGGCGGGCAGTCACGTCGCTCCCGGGCGTCGTCAGGGCGTTGACGAAAGTCACGCCCAATTTCGGCCGCGACGCGCGCTTTCTCTTCAGCTATGTCAAGGACATGCCGCGGACGCCGTTCAACGCGGCGATTTCGGGCCACCGCGTCTACGCGACCGCATCGCTGCCGCTGCCCGAGGTCAAGGCGCTCGCCAAGTCGCGCGGCGTCACGATCAACGACGTCGTGCTGGCGCTCTGCGCCGGGGCCCTGCGGCGCTACCTGGCCGAGCATGCCGCGCTGCCCGAAAAGGCGTTGACCGCCGGCGTGCCGGTTTCGATTAGACCCTTGGGGGATGCGAAGCTCAACGTCCAGGTCTTCTTCACCCTTTCGCGCCTGCCGACCGATGTCGCCGAGCCGCTGCCCAGGCTCGCCGCGGCGCAGACCGCCGGCCAGGAGGCGAAGAATCTGTTCTCCGACATGCGCGACCTGGTGACGACCGACATCTCGATCCTCGGCGCGCCCCTCGTCGTGACGGGCCTGGCCAGACTGTGGGCGGGGGCGCGCGCGTACAACGTCCGGCCGTTCTTCAACGTCATCGTCTCGAACGTGCCGGGTCCGAGGCAGACCATGTATTGCGTCGGAGCGCCGGCCACGCACTATTTCCCAGTTTCGATTCCCTATCACGGCTGCGCGCTCAACATGACCGTGCATAGTTACCTGGATCAGCTCGAGTTCGGCCTCGTCGCCTGCAGCGAAACCGTGCCCGACGCGCAACGGATCGCCGACTATATCGCCGAGGATTTCGCGGCGATGCGCAAGGCCGACGCAGAGTTGAGCGTCGAGACGATCGCGGCGGCGCCCGCTGCGGCGCCGCCCGCCGCGCACATGCCGATCACGGTCGGCGAAGTGAGGATCGAATCGCGGGCGCAAAAGGTCGAAAAGACCAGCGCCCTGACGCAACAGGTCGACGCGCTCGGCGAGGCGACCGAGGCCCTGCTGCGCAGGCTCGGGAAAGCTCAGCCCGCCGCGAAGACGCGCGCAGTAAAGTCGAAGGCCGCGCCGTCACGCAAGCGCGCCGCATCGAAGCTGGCCGTCGCGGAGCGAGCCCCGCCTAAGGCCGCGCCGGTCCGTCCGAAACGCACGCGGGCGGGGGAAACACCAAAGTCTGGCCGAAGGCGCAGCAAACGTGCGGCGCCGGCGCAATCAGAGGCATAGCTACATGACCAACCCCGTCGGCGACATCCCACGGCCATCGGCGCTGCTTTTCGCTATCGAATCGCGCGGAATCTTCAATATCGCGCGTCTCTTCGCCGCGGCGCCCTTCCTGGCGGCGGCCCCGCGCGGCGCGCCGCACCCCGTGATCGTTCTGCCCGGCATGGGCGGGGGCGACGGTTCGACAATGGCGATCCGCCGCTATCTGAGCTTCCTCGGTTATCAGGCGCATGGATGGAACCGCGGACGCAACATCCGGCCGCCCGGGGCCGACGTGGCGCCGGTCGCCGAGCAGATCCGCTCGCTGCACGCGGCGACGGGCAAGCTGGTGAGCCTTGTCGGGTGGAGCCGGGGCGGCATCATCGCCCGGGAGGCGACCCGCCTCGCGCCGGAGGCCGTGCGTATGGTGCTCACGCTGGGAAGCCCCTTCGCCGCGCCCGCGGCGACCAACGTCATGACGGGCTGGCGGCTCATCACCGGCGAGAGATTCATGGCCCCCTCCGCCGAGCAACTGCGCCGCCTCGCGCTGCCGCTGCCCGTCCCGAGCACCTCGATCTACAGCCGCGCGGACGGCGTGGTCGCCTGGCAGGCCTGCCAGGAAGCCGACGGGCCGCACCGGGAGAACGTCGAGATCCGCGGCTCCCATATCGGGCTGGGGTTCAATGCGACCGCCCTGTGGGTCATCGCGGACAAACTCGCTCAGCCGCTCGGAACATGGGCTCCCTTCCGGCCGGGCGCCCTCGCGGCGGCCCTCTTCCCGCGCCGGCGGCGCGACCGGATGCTTTCCGCGGGTCATGTCTCGCTTTGAAAATCCGGGTTCGGACCGATGGTTCCAAGCGACCCCGCAGGCGCGTCGAACGAATCGTTCGACGCGCCAACGCCGAGCGGTTTTCTGATACCGCGTAACTCTTAGTTCACATCCCCACTTGTTTTGGTCGCCTTCGGCACAAAGCGAAGCGGCTTTTGAAACGGCTGCGGCTCGATCGGCCTTCGGCTAATCGAGAAACCATCGCCACATCGCACGCAAGAGGGTATGCTACAGGAAAAGCTGCTGCAGTCACCCAATAGCCGACGTGAGTGGAAGATGTCGCTTAAGGAGTACAGGGCGGGCCAAGCTTTTCCGGGGGTAATCGGCCGAACCTTCGATGTGTTAAAGTCCTGTTGTTTTTCCCGGGCGTTTGCCGAATTCGCGCGCGGCGAGCCGCCAGACAAGATCCATGCCGCGCTGATCGAGCGTGCGCTCGGGGACGCATTATCGGGGCGATCGCGCGCGACGCCACCGAGAAGAACGAGGCGCGCGAGAAGCCGGTCCGGAACAAGGCCAACGACGGCAAGACGATCTTTCGGCGCCCGATACTCTGCGCCGCGCCGCCGGCCTCCACAAATTTGTCGATTGCCAGGGCGGCGACGCTGCGCCAGATTGCCAGTCGACCCGCGCGCGCTGACCGTCTCCACCAAATAAAGCGCGGGCGACCCCGCGCCGGCGGCTCCCCCGGCGCGGGGCTTTTCATCGATGACGACAATTGTGATCAAGAAGAATTGGCGTTTCGGAAAAGTGCTCCGCCCCGAATTGATCTTTCCACTTGCCCTGAACGCACCTGCGCCGGCTCGCGCGCGCTTATTCTCGCGTCTTCAACGCCTCGACCGCTACGTATCGTCTGGGATTTTCCAAACTTTAACCATTCGCACAGCATCTAAGCAAGGGCTCATTAGTCATTGCCTGAGACAATCAGCAGGAGCCATGTTTTTCCTGGTCCGAAGAGTGGGTCCGCCATAGGCCGGACCCGTCTTCAAACTTCGCAAGGCCGGCGTCACATGTCCGCACAACCGTCGTTCGAACTCGTCTGCTTCGTTTGAGGCTGCGCCCGCGCCGCAACCGGCGATTCACTCATTCCAGGAACTCGAGCAGCGCCCTGGCCTCGGGCGCCGAGCGTCGCCGCTACGCCCGCGTCCCGCTGACCCTCAAGGGACGCTTTATGCTCGAGGACGGAAGCGAATTCTCCTGTGAGACACAGGATGTTTCGCCGATCGGAATCGCGATCCGGGGGTCGTCGGCGGGAGCGATCGGGGATCGCGTCGTCGCCTACTTCGACGAACTCGGACGAGTTGAAGGCCGCATCGTGCGCCGGGCGCTTGCCTGGTTCGCCATCGATATCACGGGGACTCCACGCAAGTTGGAGAGTCTCGGCGAACAAGATCAACCGCCTGGTCGAGAGCGAGGCGACGCGCGGAACGGCGTGTTGAGAGCTCTGCTAACGCCCACCACCCTCGTCCTGAGGCACTCAGGGACTCCTTCGGCCGCCCTGCCGGACGAGGCCGCCCGTGAGCGCCTTGTCGATCAGCGCCCGGGTTTCGTCGATCCCGTAGAGGGCGATGAAAGACCCGAGGCGCGGCCCCCGTTCCTCGCCGAGCAGGACCGCGTAGGCCATGTTGAAGAAGTCGTTCGAGACGCCCGGGCGCTCCGGCGTCGCGCCCTTCGCCTTGGGGTCCTGGTAGCGCGGGATCGGCCGGGCGACGTCGTAGAGGGCGTGCTGGATCTCTTCCGCCGTCACGCTCGCCGGCATTTTTGCGAGCCTTTCGGAGACTTTCTCGAGCGCGTCGCGTTCAACGGCGTCCGCCTCCCGGTAACGCTTCTTGGGGGCGACGAAATCGCGGAAATAGGCGACGGCGTAACGAACCAGGCTGTCGAGGCGGGGATGGTTCTCGGGCGACGCGGAGACCGCGTAGCGGCGCAAGAATCCCCATAAGACCGCCGGATTGTCGCTGTTGGCGACCGCCGCCAGATTGAGCAGCATGGCGAAGGAGACGCTCGCCTGGGCCTTTCCGTCATGGACCAGGGATTCAGGCGCCGGCGGCGCGCCAGCGTGAATATGCCACACCGGATTGCCGAGACGCTCCTTCCAGTCCTGCCGCGGATAGGCCTCGAGAAAAGACAGGTAATCGTCGACCGCACGGGGAATCGCGTCGAAATAGAGCCGCTTGGCGGCCATCGGCTTCTGGAACATGAACAGCGAGAGGCTCTCGGGGCTCGCGTAGGTCAGCCACTGCTCGATCGTGAGTTCGTTGCCCTTCGACTTGGAGATCTTCTGGCCGTTTTCGTCGAGGAAGAGCTCGTAGTTGAATCCGGCCGGCGGCTCGGCGCCGAGAACGCGCGCGATGCGCGACGAGAGCTTGACCGAATCGATTAGGTCCTTGCCGGCCATTTCGTAATCGACGCCGAGCGCGCGCCAGCGCATCGCCCAGTCGGGCTTCCATTGCAGCTTGCAATGGCCTCCGGTCACCGGCGTCTCGAAGATCTCGTCGCTCTCGGGATCCCGCCAGCGGATGGTCCCCGCCTTCGGATCATGTCCCAGGACCGGCGCCTGCATGACGACGCCCGTGCGCGGGTGAATGGGAAGGAACGGCGAATAGGTCGCCGCGCGCTCCTCCCGAAGGGAGGGCAGCATGATCGCCTGCACCTCGTCGAAACGCTCGAGCATCGCAAGAAGCGCCGCGTCGAACCGGCCCGACGTGTAGGCCTCGGTCGAGGACATGAACTCGTAGTCGAAGCCGAACGCGTTGAGAAACTTGCGCAGGCGGGCGTTGTTGTGCGCCGCGAAACTGTCGTACTCGCCGAAAGGATCGGGGACCCGGGTCAGCGGCTTGCCGAGATGACGCTCGATGAGGTCGCGGTTGGGAATGTTGTCCGGCGTCTTGCGCAGGCCGTCCATGTCGTCGGAGAAGGCGATCAGCCGGGTCTTGACGGTATCGCCGGTCAAGGCGCGGAACGCGTTGCGCACCATGGTGGTGCGCGCCACCTCGGCGAAAGTGCCGATATGCGGCAGGCCCGACGGCCCGTAACCCGTCTCGAAGACCGCTTCGGACTTGCCTGACCGCTCGAGCCGCTCGATCAGCTTGCGCGCTTCTTCGAAGGGCCAGGCTTTGGACGCATTTGCGGCCTCGCGCAGGGACTGCGGCGACATTATTGCCCCGTCTCTCGAGGAACCCGGGCCTCGCGTTGAAGCCCAAGCGAAAGGCGCGCACCCTAAAGGCCTCGAATTGCAAGTCAATCGGCTTGTCGGAGCGCCGGGGCAAGCACGGATTGGATTTCGCCGACCTCGATTTTGATTCTTTCTGAATTCGCTTGTGGTCCTGGATCGCGGAGCGTCTCGAAAGGGCCGGGGGAGTGCGCGCCGCACGCTCGAGCGGACCCTTCTCCCTTGGGCTCCCTTGGGAGAAGGTGGCGCGGAGCGCTGGATGAGGGACCGAGCGGTCGACGGTCGGCGCGAACGCGATGACGGTCCGGTCCCCTCATCCCCGGCCCTTCTCCCGACGGGAGAAGGGGGCGCGCTCGACCGCCTCACGATTTTTTCCGCGCCGCTTGACACGCGCAAGACCTCGCCTCCTTTTGCGTCAAAGCCGAGGCAGCTTCGTCGAAGCGGGTCCAACGGACGAGGAACGAGATGACGTTCACGACGATCGCGGTCCTCGGGCTCGGCAAGGTCGGTCTTCTCGCGGCGGAGCTTCTCGCCGAGGCCGGCTTCGTCGTGACGGGGTTCGAACTCGCGCCCTAGGCCCGGCGCGCCCTTCACGGTCCGGCCCGCGGATTTCGCCGACGCCGCGGCGTTTCCGTTGGCGCTCGAAGGACAGGAGGCGGTGCTGTCCTGCCTGCCCTACGCCTACAACAAGGCGGTCGCCTCGGCCGCCCACGCGCTCGGCGCTCACTATTTCGACCTCACCGAGGACGTCTCGACGATGCGGCACATTCAGGGCCTCGCGGAGAGCGCGAAAGGCGTCATGGCGCCGCAATGCGGCCTCGCGCCCGGATTCATCGCGATCGTTGGCGCGCATCTGGCCGAGCGGTTCGAACGGGTGCGCTCGATCCGCCTCAGGGTCGGCGCGCTGCCGCAGCATCCCACCGGCCTGCTCGGATACGCCTTCAACTGGTCGCCCGAAGGCGTGGTCAACGAATACCTCAACGATTGCGAGGTCATCGAGGAGGGCGTGCGCAAGACCATCTCGGCGATGGAGTGGCTCGAGACCGTTTATATCGACGGCGTGAGACTCGAGGCCTTCACCACCTCGGGCGGGCTCGGGACGATGTGCGACACCTTCGCCGGGCGGGTCGAAAACCTCGACTACAAGACCCTGCGTTACCCCGGCCATGCGGCGCTGATGAATTTCTTCTTCCATGAGCTCCTGATGCGCGAGGACCGCGAGGCGGCCGGGCGGGTCCTTACCCACGCCAAGCCGCCGGTCGACGAGGACGTGGTCTACGTCCATGCGGCGGCCGAGGGCTGGGCCCAAGGGCGCCTCGGCCGCAGGGAATTCGTCCGGGCCTACTACCCGGTCGAAATCCTCGGGCAGTTGCGAACCGCCATCGCCTGGACGACGGCGGGATCCGCCGCCGCCGTGATCGAATTGGCGCGCTCGGGCGCTCTGCCCCGGGGCGGCTTTCTCAAGCAGGAGAGCGTGCCGCTCGAGTCCTTCCTGGCGACGCGCTTCGGCCGGCTCTACGCGGAAGGCCGCCGCCGGGAGCGGCAAGCGTCAGGCGCGACGCCGGCGTCGCCCGACCGCCAATGACATGTCGGCGCTTCACTTGCCCGGGTTCGGGATGTCCTCGATGTCGTAGGGCGTCGCCTCGTACACCGCCTTGATCCAGTTGGTGTAGATGTAGGCGGTGTGGCGCCAGAGGTTGGGCGCCGGACGAGAAGCATCGTCCGCGGGAAAATAGTGCCGCGGCAGAGGATAGGACGGGTCGGCGGCGCTGTCGCGGCGATATTCCGCGCCGAGCGTCTCCGTCTCGTATTCGGGATGGTTGAGAATGTAGACGCGCCGCGGGAACAGCGCGCCGCCGCCGTTGAGCGGCTGCGACTCCACCAGCATGTTGGGGCCCGCCTCCTCCGAGTCGGCGACGATCTCGAGCGCCGGCCTCCGCAAGATGTCCTCGCGCTTCGGGCTCTTCCAGCGCGAGACGGGCACCGGAAAGAGATCGGGGAAGCCGAACAGGAGCCCGGTCCGGTCGGAGACGAGGCGATGCTCGAACAGGCCGAACAGCTTCTGCTCCCCCTTGTGGCTGTCGACGTCGTGGAAAAATTTGAGCGCCGTCTTGGCGCCCCAGCAGAGGAAGGCCGACGAGAACGCGTGCGTCGTCGACCACTTGAGGACATCGACGACGTCCGGCCAAAAATCCTCCTGCTCGACGCGCGGCTTCAGCGCGTTGACGCCGGTGACGACGAGGCCGTCGAATTTCCTGTGCTTGACCTCGCTGAAGGCGCTGTAGAACTTGCGGATGTGCTCGGCCGGCGTGTTGCGGGTCTTCCGCCCGGCCGCGACGTCCTCGACATAACTGTCCGTCGCGACGAAGCTCAAGTGGACCTGGAGCGTCGTGTTGCCGAGCCAAAGGGCCAGTTGTCGCTCGGTCGAGATCTTGTCCGCCATCAGGTTGATGATCGCGATTTCGAGCGGACGGATGTCCTGATGCTCGGCGCGAATCTGCTCGATCGCCAGCGGGCTGCCGAGAGACGGAAGAAAGGGGTGAATCTCGTGGCTTTTGATGATGACGGGCATGGAATCGCCTCGAACAGTCGGCGGCTCTGTCGCACCCGAGAGCCACGAACGCAATCGTTTATTAAACCTTTTCTCGCGTCGAAACTGCGGAATTCGCAAAGGGCGGATTGTCCGCCAGCCGCCGCCACGACGACGGGGTTCAACTTTGCGCGGCGGCTCGGCGCTGCTGCAGGAGGGCGCGATAGATTTCGTCGTCGCCGCACAGGCCCGCCATCCTGCCGAGCTGATCGACCAGAACGATCGGGTTTCCCGAGGCGGTGCGCAAAGCGATCGCCGAGCGCATTTTCAGATCGATCGGCGCGACAACGACGTCGAAGCCCGGCGGGGCCGAGGTTTCGCCGGTCGCTCCGTCCGCCTTGGCGAGCGTCCCGGCCGTCCCGTCCAGGGTGACGGCGACCGGCCGGTCGGCGTCATCGAGTTTGAGCCGGATGCGGCCGCGCTCGTCGAGATGAACCTCATCGTCGATCCGCCGCAGCGCGGCCGCCGGCGTCATGAGCGCGCCGCCGCGCAGCACGTTCAGCGGGTTCATGTGCTTGACGAATTCGGCGACATAGGCGTTCGCCGGACGCAGGAGGATATCTTCCGCCGCGCCGCACTGGACGATACGGCCGCCTTCGAGAATGGCGATCCGGTTGCCGAGCTTCAGCGCTTCGTCGAGATCGTGGCTAACGAAAATGATCGTCTTCCTGAGGTCTTTCTGCAGGGCGAGCAGCTCGTCCTGGAGCTTGTCACGGATCAGCGGATCGAGGGCCGAGAACGGCTCGTCCATCAGGAGAATGTCGGCGTCGGTCGCGAATGCGCGCGCGAGGCCCACTCGCTGCTGCATGCCGCCCGACAGCTCGTGACTGAACTTGCCCGCCCATTGGGTCAGACCGACCATTGCGAGCTTGCTCGCGACGACGCGGTCGATGTCCGCCTTCGGCATGCGCCGCAGCTCGAGTCCGAAGGCGACGTTCTCGGCAACTGTCCGCCATGGCAGCAGGGCGAACTGCTGGAACACCATGGCGATGCGGCTCGTGCGCAGCATCCTGAGCTGTTCGGCGGTGCAATGCGCAACGTCGATCGCGCTGTCGTTGTGGCGCACCAGAACCTTGCCGCGGGCGACGGCGTTCAGTCCGTTGACCGCGCGCAGGATGGTCGACTTGCCCGATCCGGACAGACCCATCAGCACGCAGATCTCGCCGGGCTCGACGGAGAGATCGACGCCCGCGGCCCCGAGCACGGCCCCGGTCGCCTTTAGGATTTCGTCGCGGCTTGCGCCCCTGTCGATGAACGCCAGCGCTTCGCTCTGCCGGTCTCCGAAAACGATGTCGACATGGTCGAAGACGACGGCGGACATCTCAGACGCTCCGCTTCCGCTCTGGGTTGCGGAAGACGCGGTCGAGCACGATCGCCAAGAGCACGATCGACACGCCGGCCTCGATGCCCATCGGAATGTTAACGGTGCCGAGCGCTCGCACCACGGGGGTGCCGAGACCCGCGGCGCCGACCAGGGCGGCGATGACGACCATCGACAGACTCAGCATGATGCATTGTGTGACTCCGGCCATGATCGTCGGCATCGCGTAGGGCAATTCCACTTTCCACAGCAATTGCCGCTTGGTCGCGCCGAACGCCGCTCCGGCTTCCTTCAGCGGCAGAGGCACCGAGGCGATGCCGAGATGAGTGAGGCGGATCGGCGCGGCAATAGCGAAGATCACAGTCGAAATCAGGCCGGGCGCAGAGCCGAGGTGAAACAGCACCAGCGTCGGGATCAAGTAGACGAAGGTCGGCAGAGTCTGCATCAGGTCGAGCAGCGGCCGCAGGAATGCATAGAGCCAGGACCGATGCGCCGAGGCGACGCCGACCGGCACCCCGATGACGACGCTCGTCAGCGTCGCGAACCCGACGAGCGAAATCGTCTCGACCGTCGCCTGCCAGTAGCCGAGGTTGGCGATGAAGATGAAGGCGACGACCACGAAGGCCGCCAGGCGCCACGACCGGTGGAGCCAATAACCGAGCGCCGCGACCGCGACGACAACGACCAAAAATGGCACGTGCAGGAGAATGGCGGTAAAACCGTCGACCAGGAAATCGATGGCGGCGGTCACCGCGTCGAAAAACCCTGCCGCGTTGTCCTGCAGCCAGGTGATGCCGATCTTGACGAAGCGGCCGAGCGGCAGTTTGGGTTCGGTGAACCAGCTTTCCAAGAGCCTCCCTCCGACCACTCGATGAGTGTGCACGCCTAAGGCGCAGCGCCCCTTCGCGTCCGTGCGCGAAGGGGTCTTCAGGCGCGTTCGATTAGAGTCCGAGGCCCTTCTTGACCGCCTCGAGTCCCGGTTTGCCGTCGAAGGTTGTCACGCCGTCGAGCCAGACCGCCAGTTCTTTCGGATTCGTCTTGAGCCACGCCTTGGCGGCGGCCGGACCCTCCATGCCGTCGGTCAGGATCTTGTTCATCACGTCGTTCTCGGTGTCGACGGCGAACACCAGGTTCTTGACGAATTTTGCGGCGTTTGGGCACTCGGCGGCGAAGCCCGCCCGCTCGTTGGTGTAGACGATGGCGCCGCCGTAGTTCGGCCCGAAACTGTCGTCGCCGCCGGTCAAGTATTGGATCTTGAAATTGACGTTCATCGGATGCGGCGCCCAGCCGAGGAACACTACGTCCTCCTTGTGGTTCGTCGCGCTCTGCACCTCGGCAAGCATTCCCTGCTCGCTCGACTCCACGAGCTGGAAGTCCTTCAGGCCGAACTTGTTTCCCTTGATGAGATCGAGGACGAGGCGGTTGCCGTCATTGCCGGGCTCGATGCCGTAGATCTTGCCCTTGAGCGAATCCTTGAACTTGGCGATGTCGGAGAAGTCCTTGAGGCCCTTGTCGTAGGTATATTGCGGGACGGCAAGCGTATATTTCGCGCCGGTCGGCAGATTGGCGCCCACGACCACGACCGACTTGTCCTCGACATACGGTTTGCGGTCATTCTCCATCGACGGTTCCCAGTTGCCGAGAAATACGTCGATGTCCTTGTTTTTCATCGAGGCGTAGGTCACAGGGACCGAGAGAACCGTAACTTTGGGCGTATAGCCGAGAGCCGTCAGGAGGTCGCTGGCGATCGCAGTCGTCGCGGTAATGTCCGTCCAGCCGACATCGGAAAATTTGACCGTCTTGCAGCTTTCGGGGTCTCCCGCGAGGGCGAGGCTCGCGCTGCCGAGAACGAAAGCCGCCGAGATCGCTATTGCGGATAATTTCATCGTGTTTCTCCCTGAATGACAGCCTTTGATCGCGCCCGCGGAGCGCCTGCTTGGACAGTATTCACGCGGGAACCTCGGCGGTCAAATGGCGAGTTGGCTCGAGCAACGGCCGCTTCGAGGGGCTTGCGGCCATTGCCCAAAAGCGGCGTAATTCCTGTTTCTTGCCTGGCGCTATAAAAATTCTCCCTGATTTCGGCGAGCTCGGCGGTTCTGCCCAAACTGTTTGAGCTTCCCCCCACTTGAAGGTAGAAGCGGGCGCGCCCAAGCCGGAGCGGAAATGACCGACGCCCTGAACGCCACCCCGCAGCAGAAATCCGAAATTCTGATGCAGGCGCTGCCGCACATGCTGCGCTACGACGACGCGATCGTCGTGGTGAAATATGGCGGCCACGCCATGGGTGACGAGCAGAAGGCGCGCGACTTCGCCAAGGACATGGTGCTGCTCGAGCAGTCCGGCATCAATCCGGTCGTCGTCCACGGCGGGGGCCCGCAGATAGGCTCGATGCTGAAGAAGCTCGGCATCGAATCACAATTTTCCGGCGGCCTCAGAGTGACCGACAAGCCGACGATCGAGATCGTCGAAATGGTTCTCGCGGGCTCGATCAACAAGTCGATCGTCGGATCGATCAACGCCGAGGGCGGCCGGGCCATCGGCCTCTGCGGCAAGGACGGCGCCATGGTCGTCGCGCGAAAAGTGCACCGCGCGCATGGGGCCGGCCCCGACGAGGACGTCGTCGACCTCGGGTTCGTCGGCGAGCCCGAAAAAGTCGACGTGACGGTGCTCGAGCAGATTCTCGGGCGCGAGCTGATCCCGGTGCTAGCGCCTGTCGCACAGGGCGCCGACGGGCAGACCTACAACGTCAACGCCGACACCTTCGCCGGCGCGATCGCCGGAGCCCTCGGCGCCAAGCGCCTTCTGTTCCTGACCGATGTGCCGGGGGTCCTGGACAAGGACAAGGGCCTGATCAAGGAGCTGCGGGTCGACGACATCCGCGGCCTGGTCGCCGACGGCACGATCACCGGCGGCATGATTTCGAAGGTCGAGACCTGCATCTACGCGATCGAGCGGGGCGTCGAAGGCGTCGTCATTCTCGACGGCAAGATCCCTCATGCGGTCCTCATCGAGCTTCTGACCGATCACGGCGCCGGAACCCTCATCACCCGCTAAGAAGGCTGGAACCGCCCCCAAATGCGCATCCTGGCGATCGATACTTCCTGCGCCGCGGCGTCAGTGGCGGTGGTGGAGAGCGGTCGGGCTGAACCTCTCGCGGCCGTCAGCCGTGCGATGACGCGCGGGCATGCCGAAGCGTTGGCCCCCATGGTCGAAGAGGCGGCAAATAGCATCGAAGGCGGACTTGCCTCGCTCGACCGCATCGCCGTCACCGTCGGCCCGGGCTCCTTCACCGGCATTCGTGTCGGCGTGGCCCTGGCGCGAGCGATGGGGCTTGCGCTCGGCGTTCCGGTTGTCGGCGTCTCGACGCTGGCGGCCCTCGCCGCCCAACTCCTAAGCGCGCCGCGGCCGGGCGTCATCGCCGTCGTGATCGACGCCCGCCACGGCTCGGCCTATTTCCAGCTGTTCGAGCCTTCCGGGCGTCCGCTGGGGCCGCCCCGCTGCGACGCGCTGCGCGAATGCGTTCACGGCATTGGCGACGGCCCGGCGCTGCTGACCGGCGACGCCGCCAAACTCCTTGCCGCCGAGGCCCATCGCGCCGGACTGCCGTACGATCTCGAGTGGGCGACCGACGCGCCGGACATCGTCGCGGTCGGGCGCATGGGCCTCGCCCTCGATCCAGCCGTAAATCCTGCCCGACCGCTGTATGTGAAACCGCCAGACGCGCAGCCGAGTCCGTCCGAGGCGATCGCTCGCGCGCCCGCCTGATTCGGCCCGTCGGATGGTTTTCGGCCGTCGCAGATCCTCCCCGCCGGTGATCCGTCCTTTGCGGACCGACAAGGCTGAAGACTGCGCACGGCTCCATGGCGCGAGCTTTGCTCACCCCTGGTCGGCCGAAGAGGTGACGGCGTTGATCTCCAGCGCCTCGACGCTCGCAGCCGCTGCGCTCGACCCCACGAGCGGCCGGCTGCGCGGCTTTGTGCTGGCGCGGTTGGCGGCCGACGAGGCGGAGATCCTGACCATCGCCGTCGATCCGGCCCTGCGCGGGAAGGGAGTGGGACGCGCCCTTCTGACGGAGAACCTGCGGCAGGCGGCCAGGGTGGGCGCGCGGGCCATGTTCCTCGAAGTGGACCAGGACAACGCGTCGGCTGTCGCGCTGTACAGCCGCCTCGGCTTCGTCAAAGTCGGCGAGCGCACCGGCTATTACCGCCGCAGGGACGGTTCGCAGGCGACCGCCGTCATCATGCGCAAGCTGCTGCCATGAGCGCCGTCGCCGCCGACAGGCTTCCGCCGATCGGGCCGACGACCGCGGTGCGGCTCCTGTCCCTCATCGTCGCTCTCGCGGCGTTCGTCCTCGCTTTCGGCTTGGCCCGACGGACGGCCCAGCGGTTCGAATCCCGATTGGGCCGTGACATTCCCGTCTATTTTCAGCGCATTCTCTGCGCGGGGCTCGGCGTCAAAGTGCGCCGTCACGGGAGTTCTCAGCTCTGCGCCGAAGCGGTTGATTGTCGCCAATCACGTCTCTTGGCTCGACATCCCCGTGCTGGGCTCGCTCGGGCCGATGAGCTTTCTCGCCAAGAAAGAGATCGGCGATCATCCGGTCGGCCGCGGGCTTGTCGCGATGCAGGGCGTTGTCTACGTCGACCGGCGCCGCCGATCCGCCATCCCGGCCGTCAACGCCCGTATCGCCGAGGCAATGCGCGCGGGCGCCGTCGTTTTGTTCCCGGAGGCGACGACGGGGGACGGCAATCGCCTGTTGCGTTTCCGCTCGTCGCATTTCGAGGCGGTTCGACTTGTCGCCTGCTCCGACGAAGAGGGCCCGGCGATCATCCAGCCGATCTATATCGACTATTCTCGCATCGCCGGGCTGCCCTTGGCGCGTTGGCAGCGGCCCCGCATCGCCTGGTACGGCGACATGGCGTTTCTCCCACATTTCCTGCGATATTCCCTGGCCGGCGGAGTGACTTGCGACGTCTACTGCGGCAAGCCGATACGGATCCCGCCCGACATGGATCGCAAGACCGCCGCCCGCTTGGCCGAGGCCACCGTGCGCGAGCTTGCGTCCCGGGCCCATTCCGACAGGGAGACTATTCTCCCCGCGGCGAAAAGCGCCTAAATAAGGTTCGGTCCTTGGAGATCCTAATTGTCCGAACCGAATACGTTTGAAGCCGGTCGCTCCGCCGCCTCGGCGCCAAAGCCCCAGACCCGGCGGGCGTTCGTCAAGTCTTTCGGCTGCCAGATGAACGTGTACGATTCGGAGCGGATGGCCGATCTGACCGCGGTTGAAGGATACCGAGAGGCGGCCGGGGTCGAGGACGCCGATCTGATCATTCTGAACACCTGCCATATCCGCGAAAGGGCGTCCGAGAAGATTTACTCGGAGCTCGGCAAGCTGCGCGACCTCAAAGACAAGCGCCGGAAGTCCGGCCGCCGCACGACCCTGGTGGTCGCGGGGTGCCTCGCGCAGGCGGATGGCCGCGAGATTCTGCGCCGCCAGCCGGCCGTCGACGTCGTCGTCGGCCCGCAGAGCTACCACCGCCTGCCGGAACTTTTGCGCCAGGCAGAGGTTCGCTCGGGCGTGATCGACACCGACTTTCCCATCGAGGACAAGTTTTCTCGCCTGCCGGCGAGCCGTCCCGAGACGATCGCCAGACGCGGCGTCGCCGCCTTCGTGACCGTACAGGAAGGATGTGACAAGTTCTGCTCGTTCTGCGTGGTGCCCTATACGCGCGGCGCCGAGTCCTCGCGCCGCGTCGGCGCGGTGCTTGACGAAATCGGGCGCCTGACGAGCGCGGGCGTCCGCGAGATCACGCTGATCGGACAGAACGTCAACGCCTACCATGGTCTCGACCGCGCCGGCCGCATCACCGATCTTGCTGGCCTGATCGCGGCCGCCGCCGGCGTTCCTGGCGTCGGCCGCCTGCGCTACACGACCTCCCACCCCAACGACATGAGCGATAGCCTCATTGCCGCGCACCGCGACATCGAGACGCTGGCGCCCTATCTCCATCTGCCGGTCCAGTCCGCGTCGGACCGGATTCTCGCGTCAATGAACAGACGCCATCGCGTCGCCGACTATCTCGACATCGTTGCGAGAACCCGCGCGGCGAGGCCGGACATCGCCCTCTCGTCGGATTTCATCGTCGGTTATCCCGGCGAGACGGAGGCCGACTTCGAGAAGACGCTCGATCTGGTCCGAGCGGTCGGCTACGCCTCCTCCTTCGCCTTCAAATATTCGGCGAGGCCCGGGACGCCTGCGGCCGAAATGGACGGTCAGGTGGACGAGGCGGTCAAAGTCGTGCGGCTGGCGAAGCTGCAGGCCGTTCTCGAGGAGCAACGGCAGGCCTTCAACGGCGCCTGCGTCGGCCGCCGCCTCGAGGTCCTTTTCGAGAAGCCTGGCCGGCGCCATGGTCAGGTCGTGGGTCGGTCGCCATACATGCAAGCCGTGCACGCCGAGGGTCCGCTGTCGCTCGTCGGCATCATGGCGGAGGTCGAGATTGTCGCCGTCGGCTCGAATTCGCTGCGGGGCCGCATTGTCTCGCCAGCGTCGTAAAGACAGGGTTCTATCGAGGTGCAGGACGATTCGGACCGGGAGCCGAAGCCTAGGGAGAGAGCCGAGTTGAAGCCGCAGGAACTGTCGCCGTCGCGCATCGCAGCCGCCCCCGCCACGCTCAATCCGAAACCCAAGGAATCGAGACCCACGGAAGTCGCCATCGCGTTTCCCGACAACGCAGCCGCCTCGCTCGTGTTCGGCCACTACGACCAGAACATCGCCCGGATTGAGCGCTCGCTCGGCGTTTCAGCCTACGCCAACGGCAACCAGGTCGTCATCAAGGGGACCAGGGAAGCGAGCGAGCAGGCGCGCCGCGTCTTCGAAATGCTCTACGAGCGGGTCAAGTTGGGGCAGCCCGCGGGTGAAGGGGACGTCGAGGGAGCAATCGCTGAGAGCGCTTACCAGGGCCTGCTCTTTCCCGGCGAAGAGGGGACGAAGGACAGTTTCGGGACCGTCAAGACCCGAAAGCGCGGCGTAGTGCGCGCCCGGAGCGCGGCGCAAGGCAGCTATCTGGCGGCGCTGCGCAAATACGAGCTCGTCTTCGCCGAAGGCCCCGCCGGCACCGGCAAGACGTGGCTTGCCGTCGGGCACGCCGTTTCGCTGCTCGAGCAAGGGCTGGTGGAGCGGCTGGTGCTGTCGCGTCCTGCGGTCGAGGCGGGCGAGCGGCTCGGTTTTCTGCCCGGCGACATGCGTGACAAGGTCGATCCCTATCTACGCCCAATCTACGACGCGCTCTACGACTTCATGGACGGCCGGATGGTCGAGCGCGGAATCCAGACCGGCATGATCGAGATCGCCCCTCTCGCCTTCATGCGCGGCCGCACCTTGTCGAAGGCCGCCGTGCTGCTCGACGAGGCGCAGAACGCGACGACCATGCAAATGAAGATGTTCCTCACCCGCCTCGGCGAAGGCTCGCGAATGATGGTCAACGGCGATCCGACCCAAACCGATCTGGCTTCGGGGCAGAAGTCGGGTCTCGACGAAGCGATCAGGCTTCTCGCCTCGATGCCGCGAATAGGCCATGTCCGCTTCACTCATGTCGACGTGGTGCGTCACGACTTGGTCCGCCAAATCGTCGAAGCTTACGAACGAGCCGGACACGGGGGACATTCCGTCTCTGACAGATGAAGCTTTCCCTTGAGATCAACGCGCCGTCCACCCTCTGGCGCGGGCTGCCGAGGGCGCGCGCGTTGGCGCGTGAAACCATCGCGGCTTGCGTCGCCGAGAGCGGATTGGCGGCGCAGGCGGGCTTGGTGAGCCTTTGCCTGACGGACGACGCGGAGGTGCGGACCATGAACGCCCGCTGGCGCGGAATCGACCAGCCGACCAATGTGCTCTCGTTTCCCTCCGCGCCGGCGGAGCTGGCGAACGAGGCGCCGGTTCTCGGCGACATAGCGCTCGCCTTCGAGACGTTGGCGCGCGAAGCGGAGGAAGCGGGTGCTCCGCTTGCTGATCACTATCGCCATCTTGTGGCGCATGGCTTTTTGCATCTGATCGGCTACGATCACCAGACGGACGATGAGGCCGGGCGAATGGAGGAGCTCGAGACGCGGATTCTGGCTCGGTTCGGCGTCGCCGACCCCTATGCGGACAGAGCCGTCGAGAGATGAGCGAATCAACCGACAGCGGTCATGAACCGGAGGGACGCGCTCCGACGGGGTCGCGGGAACAATCGGCTGGCTTGTTCGACCGACTGCGCGCGCTGCTCGGCTTGACGCCGGCTTCGATTCGCGACGACATCGAGGACGCGATCGACGAGAGCGCGAGCGCGGAGTTCACTCCCCAGGAGCGCGCGATCCTGAAGAACGTTCTGGCGCTGCACGACGTCAGGGTCGCGGACGTCATGGTGCCGCGCGCCGACATCGTCGCGCTCGCCCTCGACACGCCGCTGCGAGACGTGCTGGACCTGTTCCGCACCGCCGGGCACTCTCGGCTGCCGGTTTACGAGGACACGCTGGACGACCCACGAGGCATGATCCATATCCGCGATTTCGTCGTCTTTCTCGCCTCTGATCCGCGCTTCGGCCTGATGGCCGAGCCGGCGCAGGCGGGCTCGGACACGGGGACGTCTTCCGGCCTCGACATGCCGTTGTCCGAGGCGCGTATCCTGAGGTCGGTCCTCTATGCCCCGCCCTCGATGCCCGCGCTCGACCTTCTGCTCCGCATGCAGGCGTCGCGCACCCATATGGCGCTGGTCATCGATGAATACGGGGGGACCGACGGGCTCGTTTCGATCGAGGACGTGGTCGAATCGATCGTCGGCGACATCGAGGACGAGCACGACGAGGCCGAGACGCCGATCCAACCCACAGGCGATGGGGTTTTCATCGTCGAGGCCCGCGCTTCGTTGGACGACGTGTCCAAAGCGCTCGGATTCGATCTCGCCTCGCTCGCCGAGGCCGAGGGGGTCGACACGATCGGCGGCCTCGTCACCGCCTTCGCGGGGCGGGTCCCTGGTCGAGGGGAGATCTTGAAGGGTCCGGGCGCGTACGAGTTCGAGGTGCTCGACGCCGACCCCCGCCGCATCAAGCGTCTGAAAATCTGGCCGCTCGCCGCACGCGGCGCAAAGACGGCCGCCGCCGCGGCCGCCTCGTCCAACGTCCGTGCGGCCGGTCGACGATAGCGGCCCGCCGGCGGAGCCCTTGCCTCGGTCGGACCCAGACAAGCTTGAGGTCTAAACTTGACCGATCGATTCAGCCGCCGAGAAAGGCCGTTTCTTGACCACTGCCGCCGCTGATCGGGCTGTCCGGTCGAACCCCTTGGCCGTGCTTGCAGAGAACGTTGTGCTTTCCTGGGGCTGGCGCCGCCGCGCGATCGCCTTCGGCTCCGGGGCTGTCGGAGCGCTCGCGATGCCGCCGTTTGCGCTCTTCCCGCTGATGATCGCGCCAATGGGCGTCGCGGTATGGCTGATCGACGGATCGGCGGATCGCGGCGACAAGCAATGGACTGTCGCGGGGCTGCGGGCGGCTTTTGGCGCGGGCTGGTGGCTGGGATTCGGCTATTTCACTGCTGGGCTCTGGTGGGTTGGGGCGGCCTGCCTCGTCGACGCCGACCAATTCGTCTGGGCGCTCCCGCTTGGCGTTGTCGCCCTGCCGGCGGCACTGGCGTTTTTCCCGGCCTTCGGACTCACATTGGCTCGGCTCCTCTGGTCATCCGGGCCGCAGCGTGTCTTCGCACTCGCCTTCGGTCTCGGTCTTTCCGAGTGGGCGCGCGGAATATTGTTCACGGGGTTTCCCTGGAACGACGTCGGCATGACGCTCGGCGCAAATCTGACGCTTGCGCAAGTCGCCTCGCTTGTCGGTCTGCACGGCCTGACGTTCCTCGCCATCGCGATCTTCGCGGCGCCTGCAACACTATGCCGCGTTGGCCTAGGCCGGCTTGTCCTCGCGCCGACGATTTTCGCCGCCCTTGCGCTGTTTCTGATCGCTTGTTTTGGCGTTTTGCGAATCGACGGGCCGCCAAGCGCGACGGTTCCAGGCGCGCAGCTCCGCGTCATTCAGCCGAACATCTCCCAAGGCCCGTCATTCGCTCCCGAGAACAAGAACGCAATCCTGCGTCGATACTTCGCGCTGTCCGGCCGAAGCCCGAGCGCAGCGGCCGCCGGCGGGCGGGGTTTCACGCATCTCATCTGGCCGGAATCAGCCTTCCCCTTCATCCTCTCGCGCGACGCGCAGGCGCTGGGCGACATCGCCGATTTCCTGCGCGGCGGCGCGACGCTCGTCACTGGCGCTGCCCGAGTCGAGCTGAACGGCGCGGGAGGGCCGGCCTATTACAATTCCATCGAGGTGCTCGATGGTCGCGGCCTGGCGCGCGAGCGCTACGACAAGCAGCATCTGGTGCCATTCGGAGAATACGTGCCGTTCGAGCGCTGGCTCGAGCGGATGGGGATCACGCAATTCGTCCAGATTCCGGGCGGCTTCTCGCCAGGCCTGGGCGCGCGCGTGCTGAAGGTGCCGGGTCTGCCGGCCGCCACGCCTTTGATCTGTTACGAAGCGATTTTTCCGATCGAGATCGGGGACGCGTTCTCCGGGGCGCGACGTTCGGGCTGGATGCTGAACCTGACCGACGACGCATGGTTCGGCCTCACTCCAGGGCCCTACCAGCACTATGCGCAAGCGCGATTGCGGGCGATCGAGCTCGGCCTTCCCCTGGTCAGGGCGGCCAATTCCGGCATCTCCGCGGTTGTCGACGGTCTGGGACGCGAAATCGCGTTCGCTCCGCTCGGCGCGGAGGACGTGCTGGATTTCGAACTGCCGAAGCCTCTCCCGCCGACCTTCCAGTCCCGGTTCGGCTCGCTTGGGGCCGCTCTCATCGCCATTGCGCTGCTCGGTCTCTCCCTCATCCGAGCGGCGAAAGGCGTCAGGACCTGAGATTGTACGGGTGACCGCTTGCGCGCTCCGCGAGTGTCAGGTATCTGCCTTGCCCCATGGTCAGGCGGCGAAGATTCGGTTCCGCGGGACGTCAGAATTCTGGAGGGGAGATCGATGAGCGGCCCGTCCAACGTCGTCGACGCCTATGTTGGAGCGAGATTGCGCATGCGGCGGGTCATGCTCGGCATGAGCCAGGGCAAGCTCGGCCAGCTTCTCGGGGTGACGTTTCAGCAGGTTCAGAAGTACGAAAAAGGCTCCAACCGAATCAGCGCAAGCCGTCTCCGGCAGGCATCGCATGTGCTCGACGTGCCGGTCGAGTTCTTCTACGAAGGCGCTCCCACGCCGCCGCCGGACGGCGCTGAGGCGTCCGAAACGACGATGCAGCCCTTCGACGTCGCCTTCCTTGCGACGACCGAGGGATTCCAACTCAATCGCGCATTTTTGCGGATACGCGACCCGAAGGTGCGTCGGCGCATTGTCGAGCTGGTCGTCTCGCTCGCGCCGCCCGAGGACGAGGGGTCAGAATCGTCCGTTCGGTAAAAAGAACAAAACGACCAATCCGGCTTGACCTAACGAACGCTTGCTGCCAAAAGCGACGCACTCCGACCGACGCCAAGCGCGCGAGGACGGATCCTAGGGGCGGGAGATCGATGCATGGCGCGTTTGAACTACGAATTCACTCAGCGAATCCGTGTCGGAGGGGCATCCGGACAAGGTTTGCGACCGCATTTCCGACGAAGTCGTCGATCTCTTCTTCCGCGAGGGCGCAAAAGAGGGATTAAATCCCTATCAGATCCGAGTCGCCTGCGAGACCCTCGCCACGACCAATCGAGTGATCATCGCGGGGGAGGTGCGGGGGCCCAAGATTTCCGACGAGCAGATTGTCGAGGCCGCGCGCCGGGCGATCCAAGATATCGGCTACGAACAGGGTGGCTTCCATTGGCGCGACGCCGAGATCGAGGTGTTGCTGCACGCCCAGTCGGCCGACATCGCGCAGGGCGTCGACGCCGCTGGCAACAAGGACGAGGGCGCGGGCGACCAGGGGATCATGTTCGGTTACGCCTGCCGCGAGACGCCGGAGCTGATGCCTGCGCCGCTGTACTATGCGCACAAGATTCTGCGCGAGATTTCGCATGCCCGCCATTCCGGCGCCGAGAAGACGCTCGGCCCGGACGCCAAGAGCCAGGTGACGGTGCGCTATCAGAACGGCAAGCCGATCGAGGCGACCCAGATCGTCGTCTCCCATCAGCATCTCGTTGAATCTCTGACGTCCGACGATGTCGCGGCGCTCGTTCGGCCTTATGTCGTGGCGGCCTTGCCGCAAGGCTGGATCACGCCGAACACGGTGTGGCACATCAACCCGACCGGCAAGTTCTTCATCGGCGGTCCGGACGGCGACTGCGGCCTCACCGGGCGGAAGATCATCGTCGACACCTACGGCGGCGCGGCGCCGCACGGCGGCGGCGCCTTTTCGGGCAAGGATCCGACGAAGGTGGACCGCTCTGCCGCCTACGCCGCGCGCTATTTGGCCAAGAACGTCGTCGCCGCCCATCTCGCCGACCGCTGCACGCTCCAGCTCTCCTACGCAATCGGGGTCGCCCGTCCGCTGTCGATCTACGCCGACCTGCACGGCACGGGTCAGATCGATGAAGGGAAGCTCGAGAAGGCTCTGATGGAGATCATGAATTTTTCACCCCGCGGCATTCGCGAGCACCTGAAGCTGAACCGGCCGATCTTCGCCCGCACCTCCGCCTACGGCCATTTCGGCCGGGCGCCGGAGGCGGACGGCGGCTTCTCATGGGAAAAGACGGACCTTGCCGACACGCTGCGCCGGCTCGTCTGATCCGGAGCGCCGACCCTGGCCACCCATGACAGCTGGCGGCGAAAGCCACTCGGCGCCGCGCCGCACGCTTTATGGCCGCAGCCGAGGCAAGCCGCTGCGCCCGGGGCAGAACCGCCTGCTCGCCGATGCCCTGCCCAGGGTCGAAATCGCCCCCGACGCGCTTCATGGCCCTGGACTTTTTCCGTTCGAACCGCGTCAGGTCTGGCTTGAGATAGGCTTCGGCTCGGGCGAGCACCTGATCGACCGTGCGAAGGCCAATCCGGAGGTCGGCTTCGTCGGCTGCGAGCCGTTTCTCAACGGCGTCGTGGCGGCCCTGTCCGGAATCGAGCGCGAGAAGATTCCGAATGTTCGGCTGCGGCGGGGCGACGCGCAGGCTCTCGTCGAAGCGGCGCCGGACGCATTCTTCGCTCGCGTCTTCATTCTCTATCCCGACCCCTGGCCGAAGCGGCGGCACCGTAAGCGCCGGGTCGTTTCGGAGGCGATGGTCGAGTCGCTGGCGCGGGTGATGAGGTCCGGCGGCGAACTGCGATTCGCCACCGACATCGATGACTACGCCGGCTGGACGCTGCGGCGATTGCTGGCGTCGCCGCATTTCCGTTGGACCGCTTCGCGGGCCGACGATTGGCGGATCCCCTGGCCGGAGTGGCGTCCGACGCGCTACGAGGCCAAGGCGCGCAGCGCGGGAAGGGCATCAGTTTACCTTACTTTTGTCAGGCTGTGAGGCAATGAGCATGAAAATTGCGGTTCTGCCGAGGGGCAAAATCACGCTAGGACGCGTGTTGGGTCAAAGAGGTCGTCATGTCGGAGAGCGTTGATCGTCGAACGGTCCTCAAGGGGGTCGCCGCGACCGCGGCGGCGATGAGCCCGGTCGGCGAGGCCTTCGCCGCGCCTGACGGCCTTCAGTTCAAGCCGCCGGTCCCGTTTTCCTACGAGCTCTTCAAGCAGCAGGCCCGCGAGCGCGCGCATCAGCCCTATCAGCCGCCGCCGCGGCCCTCGCCGGAAGTGCTGCAGAAGATCAACTACGAGGAATGGGGGAAGATCAAATACAAGGACGCCTACGCCCTGTTCGCCGACGGCCCGGGTCCCTATCCCGTCACCTTCTTCCACCTCGGCCTGTTCTTCGAGAAGGCGGTCGGCATGCATGTGGTCGAAGGCGGCCAGTCGCGCGAGATCATTTACGAGCAGGCCTATTTCGACATGCCGGCCAATTCCCCGGCGCGCGAGCTGCCGCCGGGGGCGGGTTTCGCCGGCCTGCGGGTCCAGGAGTCGCGCGACGGGCCGCTCGACTGGCGTAAGAACGACTGGGTCGCCTTTCTCGGCGCCGCCTATTTCCGCGCCATCGGCGAGCTCAGGCAATACGGCCTCTCCGCCCGCGGCGTCGCGCTCGACGTCGCCGTCGCCGACCATCCGGAGGAGTTTCCCGACTTCACCCAATTCTTCATCGACGCCGCTCGGGACGGAAAGACGCTGACGCTCTACGCCCTGATGGAGGGCCCCTCGATCGTAGGCGCCTATCGCTTCCTGATGACGCGCGGCAAGGGCGTCGTGATGGACACCGAATCTTCCCTTTACGTCCGCGCGCAGGTGTCTCGCTTCGGCATCACTCCCTTGACCTCGATGTACTGGTATTCGGAAACGAAGAAACCCGAGGCGATCGACTGGCGCCCGGAGGTGCACGATTCGGACGGTCTCGAGATGTGGTCGGGAAATGGCGAGCGGCTCTGGCGCGCGCTCAACAATCCGCCGCACATCATGGTGTCCGCGTTCCTCGACGACAACCCGCGCGGCTTCGGCCTCATGCAGCGCGACCGCGTGTTCGACCACTATTTGGACGGCGTCTATTACGACCGGCGTCCGAGCCTGTGGGTCGAGCCGCTGCCGGGCCCCGATGGTCAGGGCTGGGGCAAGGGCTCGATCCAGCTCTGCGAGATTCCCACCGACGACGAGATCCACGACAACGTGGTGGCGATGTGGGTGCCGGCTCAGCCGGTGCCGGCGGGCGCCGAGTTGCACCTGAACTACCGGCTCTATTGGCTGGCCAATTCCCCTTTCCCGTCGGAGCTCGGCATCGTGGTCGCGACCAGGCTCGGGCGCGGCGGTCAGCCTGGCCAGCCGCGGCCGAAGGGCGTGCGGAAATTCATGCTCGAGTTTTTCGGCGGCCCGCTGGTGGACCTTCCCTTCGGCGTGAAGCCGGAGCTGGTCGCCACGACCTCGCGTGGAACCTTCGGCCCCTACCAACTGGTCGAGGCGGTCCCCGACGGGGTCGCCGGCCACTGGCGCGTCCAGTTCGACCTGATCGTCCAGGGAACCGACCCGGTCGAGATGCGCGCCTTCCTGAAGTCCGGCGACAAGACCCTCACCGAGACCTGGCTCTTCCAGTACCACCCGTTCTTGACCGGCGCCGGCACCTAGCAGCTAAGCTAGGAGGGTCGCGCGACCCAAGACGGCCTGCGATCGAACCAGGGCCGGGCCTCTTCGAGCTGGCGAGCAAGCTGCAGCAGCCGGCCTTCGTCACCGAACCTTCCGATGAACTGTACGCCAAGCGGCAGCCCGTCCGCGGTCCAGCGCAGTGGAATGCTCATCGCCGGCGTCCCGGCGAGATTTGCGAGTTGTGTGAAGGGCACATATTGCAGAGCATCGCGGGCGATCTGGTCGATTGCGCGGCTCAGCACCCCGAGGCGTACGGCTAGTCCGAGCAGGCCAGCACGGTCGAGAAGGTCGAGCGCCGCCTGCTGCGTCTTCGGCGGGTCGCCCTGTCGGTGACGGATCGGCGGATGCGCCAGCGTCGGGGTCAGCAGCATGTCATAGCGCTGATGAAACCGGCCGAGCGCGCGTCCGAAGTCGTTCCATTTCTGAAGCTGTGTCGTCAGCGCCTCTGCCGATAGCGCGCGGCCAAGAGTGGCGAGCAGGCGGGTCAGCAGCTCGAAATCTGCGCGCTTGGCGCCGCCCGCTTTTGCCTGGGCGACCAAAGCCCCCACCTGAGCGAAGTACATGTTTATGTAGCTCCGGGCGACGGCGGCTCCGTCGATCTTGGGAGCAGCCTCCTCAACCTCGTGGCCCAGACTTTCGAGCAATAGGGCGGCGTCCTTTACGGCCGCGACTGCTTCTGGATGAACCTCGGTCCCGATGGGTGACGCCGAGGAGAGGCCAATGCGCAGAACGCCAGGATCGCGTTTGATGAGCTCCGTGAATGACGTTTCGGGCAGTATGACGACAAAGGGGTCGCCGGGTTCGCCGCCGGAGAGGACGTCGAGCGCGGCGGCGGTGTCTCGCACGCTGCGCGAGATCACCCCCTCGCAGGACGCGCCAAACGCGACCTCGCCCGCCGCGGGCCCGAGAGACACGCGTCCGCGCGAGGGCTTCAGTCCGAACAGGCCACAGCACGCCGCGGGGATGCGGATCGACCCGCCTCCGTCATTGGCCGCCGCCATCGGGACGATGCCCGCGGCGACGGCGGCCGCGGCGCCGCCACTCGAGCCCCCCGGAGTGCGATCGAAATCCCAGGGGTTGTTGGCGCGTCCAAACAGGGTGGAATTCGGTGACGGCCTTAAGCGCGAACTCGGGCAGGTTGGTCTTGCCGAAGACGACGAGCCCTCGAAGCGTCTAGAGCAGGTCCCGATCAGTTGGAACCGCACAAGCCAGTGCCAGCGACCTGAAACACTCCCGAATCAAATTCGGGGCCCGGGCGCCGTGCAGTCCTGTCCGCGACCTCGGCTTTTCAATGCATTGGGCGCCAAAACCTGTCCCTTCGTCGCTTCGATCCGGTCGTCCTTTTATTCGACGTCCGCCGACGACGATCGCGCCATTTCCATCGCCAAGTCGCGGTAGGGACGCGCATTACTGCGCGCCCCCCGCACAGATCCGTACGAGCGGCTTTCCCGCATACGGCTCCTGCCTCGGGTGTTTGACGGCAAACCTCTGCCTTGCGGCTTGCCGTACGCGGTCCAGACCCTGTGGCGCGCCCTCCCGACCCTGCGTTCGGAGCGTGCGTTCCTGTCCCGCGTTCCCCTTGGCCCCCGCCCTTCGCTCCACGGGCTCCGCCGCCGGTTCCCCGGCCTTGTTCGCCTGCTTCGCCGCTACTATGGCGGGGTCCGACTTCTCACGCCCGTTCGTCATGCGCTTCGGCTCTTCGCCTTCCGCATGCGGACCAGGACGGCCGATGGCCTGTGGTCGGGCATGAGACCTCCCAGGTTCCGACGTGATCCTTTCGTACGTGATGTGGCCTTCGACCCCGGCAGGGCGACAGCGCCTCGCATGACGGCGCCGCACATGTTGCCTTCGACGTTGATTACCGGCTCGGCCCCTGCGACGTAAAAGGTTTCGTGGCTCAATCCCACACCCCACACGATTGCTGTGTACGCTTCGCCCCTGCCGTCGCCGACAGACGCGCAACACTCGCTAGCAGGCGGGCGCTACCCCTTACCTGCGCCGGACTTCCACCGGCTGGATCGCGCCAGCTTGCCTGTGGCGCACAATCAATCTTTCCAAGAGCTTGCGGCGCCATTTCCATCGCGTCATCGCGTCTGCCTCCGCAGGACCGAACCTCCTTGATGGCATTTTCCTTCTCTTATCAAAGGCTTGCAGCCGATCGAGCAGAAAAAAATTCGCGCCCGCAAGCTCGCGCTCGCGGCCCGATCCTCCTTGGCAGAGTCCGCCCATTCGATCTGCTCAGCCTTTGCCACGGCATTTCCAGCCCGCTCGCAGGCCTTGCCCCGGACGCGACGCTCGGGCGAGCGGGGATCCAAGGCCGCGCAACGATTAGCTTTCAAACAGCATGCTAGGGTGTGTGACCCGCTTCTCCAACATTGTATGTTCTACTTATGTTCAGAGTCAAGCTTTCATGCGACAGAAATTGTTGCAATGCGGGACGCCAGCCCCGCAGGCGCAGAAGCTTTGGATTCTGACCCCCGCGTTCGCATTGCGCCATAGCTCCCGCCATGACGATTCCAACCAAACGGGATCTGCTCTCTGGTACACTTTGCCGGAAGCGGCGCCTCCGTTTGGTGGCAAGGTGAAGCCCGAGGTGAGTCCGTCGGCGCCACAGCTGCCCGCAATTCACGCGGTAGACGTTCTCTGTTCGGTTCTTGCCGCGGGGCGCACAAGCGCCGGCCTGAAATTGCCGGTTGCAGCCGAGGGCGTGAGTTGCAGGCGAAGGCGTCGGTGGCGAAGGAGCGCCACCATGGCGCGCAAAGTTGAGGTTCATCGTCCGCCGCTGGCGCCAATGATCGCGCGATAAAGCATATCATCGAGCCGAACGGGAAAGCCCCTGTCTTCCGAGACCGAGCCGTTCGAACGTATTCCTGTCCCCGGCGTTGAAACTGGCGCAGCCATTCGACGGAGCCCCTCTATGCGCACGATCGCCCTCGAAGAGCACTTCGCGACCCCCGCCTTCATGGACGGGCCCGGCCGCAAGCTCAAGGAGCGCGCCGAAAGCACCGGCGGCCGCCTGGCGAGTTTGGTCGCCGAGCTCATCGACGTCGGCGACGGCCGCGTCGCGGCAATGGATGCGGCCGGCGTCGACGTGCAGGCGCTGTCGCTCACGGCGCCCGGCGTCGAGCAGCTCGAGGCGGAGGATGCGAAAGCGGTCGCGCGCGAGACGAACGCGGCTCTGGCGAAGGCGATCGAGCGCCATCCGACGCGGTTGTTCGGGCTCGCCTCGCTGCCGATCGCGGATCCGCCGGCTGCCGTGGCGGAAATGGAGCATGTGGCGGGCGGCCGTGGCTTCAAGGGGCTCGTCGTCAACGGCCACCACCGCGGGCGTTATCTCGACGACCGGTTCTTCTGGCCGATCCTGGCGCGCGCCGAGGCGCTGAAGCTGCCGATCTACCTTCATCCGACGCAGTCGCCGGAGCCCGTGATCGGCGCCTGGTACGGTGGGCTGCCGCCGATGGTGAGCGAGATGATGGCGGGCGCCGGCTGGGGCTGGCACATCGAGACGGCGCTGCACGTGCTGCGCATAATCCTCGGCGGCGCCTTCGACGCGCATCCTGGCTTGCAGATCGTCGTCGGACACATGGGCGAGACGCTGCCCTTCATGATCAAGCGCGTCGACGTCATGTCGCCTTCGATGACCGGGCTGAAGAAGCCGGTCAGCGCCTATCTGCGCGAGAACGTCCATTACACGTTCTCGGGCTTCAATTTCCTGCCGACCTTCCTCGACCTCCTGCTCGAGGTCTGCGTCGACCGGATCATGTTCTCGACCGACCACCCCTATCAGCCGATGGCCGAAGGCCGAGCCTTCCTCGACCGCCTGCCGGTGAGCCCGGCGGACCGGGAGCGGATCGCGCACGGCAACGCGGAGCGGCTGTTTGGGATATGAGAGTCCGTGCTGGCGCTCAGGCCGCGTCGGCCCAGGCCGCGACAAACGATCTCGCCGCCCGCTCGACCTCGGCCGCCGCCATCCCCGCCCGGTACAGAGCGCCGCCGATCCCGAAGCCGTCCGCGCCTGCCCTGCGGTAGGGCGCGATGCGCTCGGGCGGGATTCCGCCGACCGGGAAGAGCTGCGTCTCCTTCGACAGGACGGAGCGCCAGGCCTTGACCACCTCCGGCGGCATGGCCTCGGCGGGAAAGAGTTTTAGGCTCGACGCGCCGAGACTCTGCGCGGCGAAGGCCTCCGTCGGGGTCGCCACTCCCGGCAGGACGAACAGGCCGAGCTTGAGCGCGCGCTCGATCACCGCGGGGTCGGCGTTCGGCGCGACGATCAGTCTTGCGCCGGCGGTCGCCGCGGCCTCGACTGCGCCCGGCATGAGCACGGTTCCCGCGCCGACGAGCGTCGCCTCGCCGAAGCGGGCGGCGATGATCTCGATGCTTTTCAGCGGCTCGGGCGAATTGAACGGAACCTCGATCGCGCCGAAGCCGGCCTCCACGATCACGGAGGCGATCGCCTCCGCCTCGTCGGGCTTCACGCCCCGGAGGATGGCGATCAGCGGAGTCGGAGCCAGTGGGATCATGAGATCAGTCCAGCGTGACGGGCGAGCATGAGGAGTCCTCGCGCCGCGGCCCGGGGAGGCGCGGCGTAAGCCTCGTCGCCCAGGACCTCGAACGCCGCCAGATAACGCTTCACCAGCGCTTCCGCTCCGGCGACATGCGCCGCCTCGTCGGGAAAGAGACGGCGCGCCCCGGCGATCTCCGCGCCGACGAGCAGCCCGGAGAGATAATCGCCGGCGTCGTCCTCGGCGAGCTTGCCCATGAGCGGCAGGCTGCGGGCCCCAAACAGGGCGCCGAGCAGGCCGCCCCCGCCGTCCGCCGCGGCCGCGCCTGACGCCGCGCGCGAAGGCGGAGCCGGACGGCGCCCCTTTCGCGGCGCGGGCGAAGGCGCCCGCGAGCGTGTGGTCCTTGATCGCGGCGAACAGCTCACCGGTCACGAAGGTCTTGAAGCGCTCGACGCGGCCCCGTTCGACGATCGCCCATTTCGAATGCGAGCCGGGCAGGACGATCAGCCGTCCGCCCGAGTCCGAGATGCCGAGAATCTCGACCTCCTCGCCGCGCATCACGTCCGCCTCGTCGTCGTCCTCGCAGGACAGGCCGGGGGCCAGATGAACGACACGATCCCCCGCCTCGACGGCGACGAGACCGGCGGCGATGTCGCGCGGGTCGGCGGGGCATTTCACATAAGGGGCCTCGCGCCAGCCGTGCCGGCTGCCGACCATGCCCGAGGCGACGATCGGCAGATCGGCATGGGCGTCCAGCCAGCCGCCGACGAGACGCCGCAGCGTCTCGGGAAAGGCGCCTCGCGCGACGGTCGAGACGCCGTCGCTGGACGCGATCGCGTCGACGACCGCGCCGTCGCCCGCCATGAGATAGGCGCGGAAGCTCGACGAGCCCCAGTCGACGGCGATCAGCGCGGGGACCATGGCTCAAACCCGAATTTTGGTGGGATTCTCCCGGCGTTCTTCGAGGAGGGCGTCGAGCGCCGAAGCGCCGGCTTCTGCGCACGGCGGCGAGCTCTTGAACAGCGACCGGAGCGGCGCAGCGTGACGCGGCCGCACGATCCTCTCCCGCAAGAGGCGAGACAGCCTTCTCTCTTGCCCTTTCTCGGGGCCGGTTATGCTGGCCTCCCTCATCGAACCAAAATGGCTCTTTCAAATGCGTCGATCAAGACAACATTCCCGGTAGGACGTCGACGGCGCCGACGCCTGCGACGTTCACATCACCGCGAGCAGGCCGCCGTCGACATAGATGATCTGCCCGTTGACGTAGTCCGAGGCGCTCGAAGCGAGGAAGACGGCGACGCCGATCAAATCGTCCGGCCGGCCCCAGCGTCCCGAGGGCGTGCGGCCTCTGACCCAGGCGTCGAATTTCGGATCGTCGACCAGCGGCTGGGTCATTTCGGTGGCGATGTATCCCGGCCCGATCGCGTTCGCCTGTATCCCGTGCGTCGCCCATTCGGCGGCCATCGATCGGGTCAGCATCTTCATGCCCCCCTTCGCCGCATTGTAGGGAGCGATGGTGGCGCGCGCCACTTCGCTCGCCAGCGACCCGATGTTGATGATCTTGCCGCCCGCGCCGCGCGCGATCATTCGCCGCGCCGCCTCGCGTCCCACCTGGAACGCCGCGGTGAGATGCGTCTCCACGACACGCCGCCATTCGTCGGTCGAAAGGTCGAGCATCGGCTTGCGCAACTGGTTGCCGGCGTTGTTGACCAAGACGTCGATCGCGACGCCCTCTTCGTCGAAGGATTCGAAGGCGGCTTTGACCGCGGCCTCGTCGGCCACGTCGAACGCGCGCGATGAAACGCGGCGCCCCGCGGCCTCGAGCGCCCTGGCCGCTGACGCGAGCCTCGTCTCGTTGCGTCCGTTGAGCACGATCGTCGCGCCCGCCTCCGCGAGCCCGCGCGCCATGGCGAGCCCCAGTCCGGCGGACGAGCCGGTGACGAGGGCGGTCTTGCCGGTGAGATCAAAGAGCTGCGGGGCGGCCATGCCCGTCCTTACTTGCCGATCTCGCCTTCGGCGCGCTTCTTGTGCGCGGCGAGCGCCATCAGGCGCCGGTCCCGCCAGACAGCGCGCTCATCGAGCTTGTCGGCCGGCAGCCGGGCGCGACGTTCGGCCTCGATCCCCTCCATCGCCGGGCCGCTCCAATCCGCGCGCGCGCCGGAGAGGGAAAATGCGGGCGTAGATGTGCTGATAGCGCGCTGCGTAGTCGCGCACGCCGCCCGGCGCGTTGAGATCGATCGTCTCGAATGGCCCCATGAACGACCAGCGCAAACCGAGCCCGTCGCGCAGCGCGACGTCGACGTCCTCCGTGCTGGCGAAGCCGTCGGCGACGAGACGGAAGGCCTCCTCGAGCAGCGCGCCCTGCAGCCGATTGACGATGAAGCCGTCGATCTCGCGCTTGACGACGATCGGCGCGTGTCCGGCGGCGGCGAGCAGCGCGGCCGTCCGCTCCACGACGTCCGCGCCCGTCCACGGCGCGGGGACGATCTCCACGGCCGGGATCAGATAGGGCGGGTTGATCGGGTGAGCGACGAGGCAGCGCGCGCGGCCGCTCAGCGTCTCGGTGAACAGCGACGGCAGGATCGCCGAGGTCGAGCTCGCCAGCACCGCGTCGGGCTCGGCGGCGCGGTCGAGCTCGGAGAACACGCGCCGCTTGGTCTCCAGGTCCTCGGGCGTGTTTTCCTGGACGTGGCTCGCGCCCTCGAGCGCCTCCTCGTAAGAGCTCGCGCGGCGCATGCGGGCGCGGACGTTGAGCGCCGCTTCGCCGTTCAGGAGATCGTGCGCGTCGAGCTCGGGCAAGACCTTGTTGACGAAGGCGAGAGCCTCGTCGATCGCCTCCGCCCGCTCGTCCCAGATCGAAACCTCGTGGCCTGCGCGGGCGAAGCTGACCGCCCAGGCGCGGCCGACGAGACCCAGTCCGACGAGAGCGATCTTGCTCATTTGCGTCCTCCCGCGCCGGCCCGCCCCGCGATGTTCCGCATTTCGTAGCAGGCCCGCGCCGTCCATGCCAAGCGGTTCGAGCGGCAAAACAAGTTCGAGGCGGACGCGCGAAAACATCTTTGGCGAATGCCGGCGGCTGAAGCGATGCCTTTGATGCTCTCGCGCGCGCAGGTTATCATCGGTCTCATGAAAGACGCAGAGTTTCCGAAGCTGGCGGGCTGGCTTGCCAAAGTCGGACTGGAAGGACGGGCGGAGACCGCCCTTCTCGACGGCTTTTGCCAGCATGCCCTCGCCGCAGGCCTGCCGCTTCACGCGAGCGATCGTGTTCATCGACACGCTCCATCCGATTCACGAGGGCCGGGCCTTCCGCTGGGAACGCGAAAAGCCGGAGACGACGGTCACGGAATACGGACCGACGAGCGAAGGGGAGGCGGCCGAGCGCTGGCGCGCCAATCCCTTCTTTCGCATGCTCGCGGACGGCGAATTCGTCTGAGGCGCTGGCGGATCGAAGCCGAAGGCGAAGTCGAGTTCCCGATTTTTTCCGAATATCGCGAGGCGGCGATCACCGATTTCGTGGCGATCATCAACCGCTTCTCCGCCGACGGCGTGATCGGCGAGATGGACTGCTTCTACGCGGGCTGGATGACGGATCGCCCGGGCGGCTTCACCGACAACGAGATCGCCGCGCTCGAGCGGTTGACCCCGTTTCTCGGGCTCGCGGTCAAGGCGGCCTCGCTCGCCCGCATCGCCGAGACGCTGGTCGAGACCTATCTCGGACGCGACGCCGGGCAGGCGGGTGCTGCAGGGCCGCATCGCGCGCGGCGTGGCGGACCGCATCAAGACGGTGCTATGGTTCAGCGACCTGCGCAACTATACCCGCATCTCCGAAAGCGCGGAGCCGGAGCAGATCATCCCGCTGCTCAACGACTACGCCGACGCGATCGTCACCGCCATTCACCAGCATTCGGGCGACGTCTTGAAGCTGATCGGCGACGGCGTGCTGGCGATCTTCCCCGCCCAGGACCGGGCGCGCGCCTGCGCCGCGGCGCTCGACGCGGCAAGAGAAGCGCGCGAGGCGGTCGCGGCGCTGAACGCGCCGCCGTCTCGCCGACGGCCTGCCGGCGACGGACATGTATCTCGGGCTTCATCTCGGCGTCGTGTTCTACGGCAATATCGGCAGCAAGGAGCGGCTCGACTTCACCGTCGTCGGCCCGGCGGTCAACGAAGTCGCCCGCATCGCGGCGATGTGCCGCTCGGTCGACCAGCCGGTCCTGATTTCCTCCGCCTTCGCCGAACTCGGTCGCGGAGGACCGGCGCCGCTTCGCCTCGGTCGGGCGCTTCGCCCTGCGCGGCGTGGGCAGGCCGCAGGAATTGTTCACGCTGGACACCGAGTCCGAGGCCGCTCGCGCCTGATAAAATCGCGGGCAACAATCCGATTGGGAAAGCGTTACCCAGGTCCCGAACCTGGAGTTCATTGATGTCCACAGGCGACAAACATCCTTACTCGCGTCGCGAGGTCGTCGGCGGAGGCGTCGGCCTCGCGACCGTCGCGGCCTCGCCCGCTTTTGCCCAGAATGCGAACCCCGCTTCCGGCGCCATGTCCTCCAATATGCCCCCTGGATCGGTGGAAGCGGTGCTGCAGAATCCGGTCGACAAATATCCGCATCCGCCGTTTCCCAAGCAGTCCCAGCCCTGGCCAGGCCTTCAGACGCGGATGGACCCGCGGCCGGATCGCGGCGAGACGAGCTACCGCGGCGCCGGCCGGCTTGCGGGCCGCAAGGCGCTGATCACGGGCGGCGACTCCGGCATGGGACGCGCCGCGGCGATCGCCTATGCGCGCGAAGGCGCGGACGTCGCCATCAACCACCTTCCGCAGGAGGAGCCCGACGCGCGCGAGGTCATCGCGCTCATCAAGGAGTGTGGACGGACCGGCCTTTCCGTTCCCGGCGACATCCGCGACGAGGCGTTCTGCAAGAGCCTCGTCGACCAGGCGGTTCGGGGCCTCGGCGGCCTCGACATTCTGGTGATGAACGCCGGCCGCCAGCAAAGCCGCGAGTCGATCCTCGACCTCACGACCGAAGATTTCGACTGGACGATGAAGACGAACATCTATGCGCCGTTCTGGATCATCAAGGCGGCTTTGCCGCACATGAGGCCCGGCGCGACGATCGTCGCCACCACGTCCGAGCAGGCCTACGAGCCGTCGGCCGATCTCTACGATTACGCGCAGACCAAGGCGGCGACGATGAACTACGTGAAGTCGCTCGCCAAGCAGCTCGGCCCGAAAGGGATCCGCGTCAACGGCGTCGCGCCGGGCCCGATCTGGACTGCGCTGCAGGTCAGCGGCGGCGCGACCGAGAACAAGGTCGTCCACTTCGGCGCGAAGTCGGTCTTCGGACGGCCCGGCCAGCCGGCCGAACTCGCGTCGATCTATGTCCAGCTCGCCCGCGAGGACGCGAGCTTCGCCACCGGCCAGGTCTACGGCTCGTCCGGCGGAACCGGGCTGCCGTAGGCGACGCGGAGCGGCGGATGGGCGCGATCCCATCCGTCGCTCGCCAGTTTTGACCCGGCTGCCGCGCCGTTCAGCGTCGCCCCGAATTTGGGCCATCTGATCGGGTCGAGGCGGGATGGATGGGGGATGGGCGCTCCGCCAATCGTCGGCGGCGCTTCTGGGTCCAAGCCATTTCCGGGCGCGGATTCAATCTCTTCAGGATCTTGCGGCGCAAAATCGGCGCGACAAAACAGCGCCGCGCCGAACGTGAGGGCGCTTTGCCCTGGCGCCTCGATCCAGGAAGACGCGTCGGGGAGACGCCGTTCGGCGGCGGCGAAACCATGATAGCGGTCGAGCTCGCGAACGATCTTCACCACCCGATCGACTGCCTTGAGGTTCATTCCCGACATGGCGCTGTAGGCCACGAGCAGCGCCTCGCTGAGACGGCTCACCTGCATCGCGACGAACTCCTCCGGCGGCGCGGGCATGCGGCGCGCCAAAATCTCCCGAATGATCGCGCGCATGCGTTTGTCGCTCACGCCGACATGCGCGGCGATCTCGGGGACCGAAACGCCTCGGTTCAGATACTCGACGATCACCCTCTCCCGCTCGAATTTTGCCAGCCGCGCCGCGCGGCTCATGGGGGCGGCAGGCGAAGCGGCTTCGACACAAGCGGACATCGGGTATTCTCCTTCGGATGCATATGTCTCTCACTTGTCAAGGAAATGTTGGTGTTTGGGCTTTTGCGCCTACGACGCCCGCCCGGGCTTCGGCCATGATGGCCCAATGCGGCTCGCGGGGGAGTGCGCCGGCAGCGATGTTCCGCGGGCGCGTCAGCGTACCGATAAGAGGCTGCACGCGCCGAAAACCTTCGGCGGGATGAAGACTGGCGCCCGGTCGGGCCCATCCGCCGGAGCGCCCGGACCCTACACCGCTGCTGCCGTTCCCGACGGGGTGGCGGCTGACATTCATCGCGACCGATTTGAGTTCGCCGGATCTCAACCCGGGAACCCCCTCGAGTTCTCGCCGGTACCAGGGATGACCTACAGCCTCACAAATCCGTCGATGCAATATCAGAACGATCTCGACGTGCATTTTGACACGGGCGCGTCGTACTTCCGTGACCGAGCAACTCAACGTCGGTGCGGTCGGCTATTATTTTCAGCGGTGGGCAGGCCTCCGCCGCTGATGGCCCGGTGCGCCCCGCCGCGACGAATTTGGCGCACCCGCTGAGGAGAACCGATGTCTGATGCCCCCATCGTCCCGCAGATCGTCGAAGAATTGGTTGCGGCGATTGCCGAGCTTCACGCCGCACACTATCGCGAGGCCGGCGCGCTACAGAAGACCGTATCGGGCGCGACTAGCGCGGTCGCTCGGCCCGGCACGCTGATTGTCATCACCGTCGCCATCGCGGGCTGGGCGGCGCTCAATTTTGCTCTGCCCGCCTTCGGACGCGCGGCGCCGGACCCGTTTCCCTTCCCGCTGCTCGCGGCGGCCGTCTCGACGCTTGCCCTCTATCGGGCGGCCATGATCCTGATCGCGCAGCGCCACGACGACGAACTCGCGACGCGGCGAGATCAACTGACGCTGGAGCTCGCGATCCTCTCAGAGCAGAAATCGGCGAAAACTCATTGCGTTGCTGGAAGAATCCCGCCGCAAGGCCGCAACGACCCGCACCAGGGCGACCACCGCGACTACGTCGCGGAAGCGATGGCGCAGCCGGCCAATCCGCACGCCGTTCTCCACGCGATCCGGTCGGCGCACGGGGCGGCGGCGACAAGTGCGACGAAGACCGGGGGAGACGAAGGCGCATAAGGCGCCACAGCGCGGCAGCGACGCACTCACATTGATGACGTTCGCACAAAGCATCATGATTACTTTCTGCCAATTTCTGCCGGATTCCAGGAGCCTGTCGGACCAGGGGTTGCGGTTGATCGCCGCGAATGATTTTGGCGGTTGCGGTGGCTCCCGGCTTTGGGTTGGGCGCGGAAAGCGATTGAAGGGGCCGGAGATCGGCGTTTCCTGGGGACCTGTCTGCGGAGCTGGCGCACCTCAGCCTCATCAGGCTGGGATGAGGGCGAGCATTCGCTTGATGCTCCAGGCCATGGCGACAAGGCTCCATTCGCCGCGCCCGCCCGCGCAGCGAAAATTGGCGGAATTCCCAGCGCCGATTTGATGATCGCGAATGGACAGCTCCGGGCCTTCAGGGTCAACGATCTCGAGACTAAGCGACGAAAGAACTCATCGATGAGCCTATGCGACCGACCGGGTGATGGGCGGGTCGGCTGTTGACCAACTTTTAGCCACTTCGTCGATGGCAGACATCACGACGCGGGTCGCAGTCTGATGGACCATGTGACCGGTTCCGGGAACGCGATGAAACTTGCTAACGCGGGCTGTGGTCATGGTGTGCACTCATTGTGGCGTGCACGAAATCCAGGACGGGCCCAAGAAATGTTGCAGCGCACAAAAAAGCGATCAACATTGACGTTCGTTCCATCGGAAATAGCGCGGCGATCCGCGGCGGCATGAAACGGCGCGAGCGGGCGTTCCGACATCAAACTGTGTTGCATTTCAAGGGCAGGCGCACTGCAAGCGAGTTCAGCGGGCCCGGCTTGCGGCGGGCGGCGGATCAGAAATTGCGCGCGGTGCGCGACCGGGCTGATCCATCGCGGTCGACTTGTCCGGTTCGTTGAGAAGCCCGTCGTCGACCTCGCCGACGTCGAGCGGGCGCATCTCGAACTCGATGCCGGGGCCTATGTCGTCGGCGTTGTGGACGTGCCCTCAAGGCGATGGAATAGACGCCAGCGACGCGTACCGAGACCGGCGGACGGGCGGCGCTCCAGAGATATCGCCGCGGTCGCATGAACAGCGCCCACGGGGCTACAAAAAGACCCGCGCCAGCATGAAAAGGCGCGGGGTTCAAACGCCATGACCGCTTAAAACGCGGGATGTTCGTAGTTGTCCCTGTCGCAGATCGCGTAGCGGATGCTCATTCCGATGCTTTTCGGACGGCGTCCTTGGCATCGCCGAGCGTCTTGTGGGCCTCGCCTTTCGCTTTCGATTTTTCCCTCGGACTCCAGTTTCTTGTCGCCCGTCATCTTGCAAGCGGCGTCCTTCATCGCCCCCTTCGCCTTGTCCGCGGCGCCCTTAACGTGTTCCTTGTCCATCGTGAACTCCTCGACTCAAATGCCCTGCGATAGGCGGCATTCGTCTTCGTAACGCTTTAGAAGTCTTCAAGTTCCTGTCTCGTTTAAGACCGACAGCGCCGTCTATTCCGAGAACGAGCAGGAGGCGGTCGCGGCGTTGCGGATCGTCGATGCTCAGCGCGCTCATGCCCATTCCGAAACGCAGGTCCTTGCTGTCGCGGAAGCTGGGCTCGATGGTCCACCTTTTGGAGTAGAGCTTGATGATCCGGGGTGCGGAAAGCGAGCCGTCGCTGGCGGCCAGATGCCAAGCCTCCTTCATGCCCACAGCTTTCACGCAAACGACCGCGCCGACCTTCTGGCGGGCGGCGGTGACTTCGGCGTCGCGCAACATGCGCGCCCGCCCGCCTTTGCCGACCCAGTCGGCGGCCAACCGCGTTTCGCCGTCGGCGGCGCTGACATGGATGTCGCCGCGAAAGCGGATGACGTATCGGAATCCCAGGCTGTCCAGGAATTCGAACAGCTTGACGTCGCCGAAGCCGCGGTCGGCCAGGATCGTCACGGCGACGCCCTCGGGCAGGAGCGCCTTCAGCCGGGACAGGCACAGGTCCTCGAAATCGTTGCGCTGGTTCTTCAATTCGTCCTTGTCGACGGTCAGCCAGAGGAGCGGGGTGGCCCGTCCGTGGCGGGTGACGAGGTGCAGCGCGAGCGTGGACTGGTTGTCGGCGTCGAAGTCGGTCCAGTCCATCGCCACGACGATCTCGCGCCGCTCGCCCACCACCTCGCGAACCCACGAGGCGAACAAGTCCCAGGGGACCACGCCCGCGTTGCTCAGCAAGCGGTCGACTTGTTTGATCGCGGACTTGGCGAACAATCCGCGCGCCCGCGCGAGCGCCTGCCCGATTAAGGAAACCGCGAGCGCCGCCCCGGTCATCACCCCGAGCGTTGTTATTGGCCAAAGACAGCACGCGCTTGGCGTGCAAGTCGTCGATGAACACGCGGTTCAGAAATTCATGAACAAATCCAAATCGCTCCCTCGGCGCCCGCATCGCCCCCCCGT
The DNA here is from genome assembly GCA_963819255.1 of uncultured Alphaproteobacteria bacterium. Lineage (GTDB taxonomy): Bacteria > Pseudomonadota > Alphaproteobacteria > Rhizobiales > Beijerinckiaceae > Roseiarcus. Next base: position 95,103 of record CAWFVS010000028.1, on the reverse strand, counting down.
CGGCTGATTTTCCATCAGGCAACGCGGAGACTCCCAAATTCAGGCCTTTTCGATCCCGTGAAAATGAGGGGATTCATGAGCAACAGGAGGTGGGACATATCGAGACGGCACGGTATTCGAGGTTGCCAAGATCGCTGGCGGCTATGCCAGCACCCCGATCAACCTGGTCAGCTTCAACGGCACCGATGGCGAATATCCAAGTGCTGGCCTGATTGCCGACGCCAACGGCAACCTCTTCGGGACGACAACCTATGGCGGGACGTCCGGAGACGGCACGGTGTTTGAGATCGTCAACAGCGGCGCCGCCCAACGCGCCAATTTACACCAGCAACTTCAACGGCGCTAATGGGGCGTGTCCGTTCGCCGGCGTGATTGCCGATGCCAACGGCAATCTCCTTGGCACGACCTACGAGGGCGGGGCGAACAATGAAGGCACAGTATTCGAGATCGTCAATAACAATCCCCCCACTGCCCCGAGCTACGCCAGCACCCCCATCGTCCTGGTCAGCTTCAACGGCGCCAATGGCGCAAAGCCGACGTATGCTGGCTTAGTTACCGATGCCAACGGCAACCTCTTCGGGACGACAACCTATGGCGGGGCGTCCGGAGACGGCACGGTGTTCGAGATCGTCAATAGCGGCACCACCGGCCCCAGCTACGCCAGCACCCCCATCGTCTTGGTCAGCTTCAACGGCGCCAATGGCTCGGCTCCGCAGGCCGGTCTGATCGTCGACGCGTTCGGCAACCTCTTCGGCACAACAATATACGGGGGTTCGTCTGGAACATCCCCTGGCTTCGGCACGGTGTTCGAGATCGCCAAGACTGCCCACGGCTATGCTAGCACTCCTATTACCCTGGTCAACTTCAACTACACCAATGGCGCCTTTCCATATGCTGGTCTGATCGCCGATGCCAGCGGCAATCTTTTTGGCGCGACCTATGAGGGCGGGGCGTATGGAGCGGAATTTGGTGGATACGGAACGGTATTCGAGGTCACCGGCAGTGGCTTCATCCCACCGGGAGTCCTCGCCGGAAAACCAGGACAGGCAAGTTGTATCGGCAAGACCGTCTCAGGCTTAGCCCAGAAATACGGCGGACTTGCCCATGCCGCCGCTGCCCTTGGCTACTCCGTCCTAGATTTGCAATACGAGATCGCGGCCTTTTGCGGCGGATAGGGGCAAGCGCATGACGCGAGCCTAGCCCGACTTCACCAACTGGTGTTGATAGCCGCGATTTTCGCGGTGTTTTATGAGCGCAAGTCTTTGCTTTCGTTGATGCGAACGGCGTGGAAACGGCTGTAGTGCCGACCAAGTCTATTGCGCGGCCGGGGCGATGACGCGAGTCTTGCGCATGTTTTTGCGCAGCAAGATTCGGCGGAAGGACGGCAAGGAGCATCGAAGTTGGTCGGTGGTGGAGAACCGGCGCGTTCGGGGCGGGCGGGTGGTTCAACGGCACGTGTTGTATCTCGGCGAGATCAACGACAGCCAACGCGCGGCGTGGGTCCGGGCGATCGAGATCTTCGATAACGGCGGAAGGGCGAAGCAGATCGCGCTGTTTCCGGAAGACCGCGTCGCGCCGGCGCTTCCATGCGACGTGGTTTCGATCCGGCTGAGCGGCATGCGATTGCGCCGCCCGCGCCAATGGGGCGCATGCTGGCTGGCGATGCTGCTTTGGGACCAGCTCCGCCTGGACGACTTCTGGCGTCCGCTCCTGCCGCCCTCGCGCGAGGGCACGGATTGGCTGAATGTCCTCAAAACCCTGGTCGTCTATCGGCTGATCGATCCTGGCAGCGAATGGCGGTTGCACCGCCATTGGTTCGAGCAGAGCGCGATGGGCGATCTGCTCGGCGAGGACGTGGCGCTCGTTCAGCCCAATACGCTCTATCGCTGTCACGACTTTCTCCTCGCTCGCAAGGCCCGGCTGTTCACCTTTCTGCGCGAGCGCTGGACGGACATGTTCCAGGCCGACTTCGACGTGTTGCTCTATGATCTCACCAGCACCTATTTCGAATGCGATCCCCCCGAGGCGGGCAAGCGCAAACACGGCTATAGCCGCGACGAGCGGCCCGATTGCGTGCAAGTGGTCATCGCGCTCGTCATCACCCCCGACGGCTTCCCGCTCCCCTATGAAGTCATGGACGGAAATACGTCGGACAAGACGACGCTGAAGGCGTTTCTGAGCAAGATCGAGGCGCAATATGGTCGCGCCAAGCGCATTTGGGTCATGGACCGCGGCATCCCGACCGAAGACGTCCTCGCCGAGATGCGCAACGCGCCGACGCCGATCCGCTATCTCGTGGGCACGCCGCGCGGCCGGCTGACCAAGCTCGAGAAAGCCCTCGCCGGCAAATCCTGGCAAGACGTGCGCGACAGCGTGCGGGTCAAGCTCGTCGAAGACGGGGATGAAACCTACGTCCTCGCCCGCAGTGAAGGTCGGCGCGAAAAAGAACAGGGCATGCGGCGACGGCGCTTGCGCAAGTTGGTCAAGCGGCTGCGCCAACTGCAGGGCCAGGCCCTCGGCCGCGACGAGCTCTTGCTCAAACTCGGCGCGGCGAAGAAAGAGGCGGGCAAGGCCTATCGATTGCTGACGATCAAGACGCCGGCGAAGGACGAGCCGGTCACGCCCCAAACCTTCGGTTTCTCGCTCGACCGCAAGAAACTGCGCGAGGCGCGGCGGCGCGAGGGCGCCTATCTCCTACGATCCAACATCGCCGCCGACGACCCCGCCCATCTCTGGAGCCTCTATCTGCACCTGGTCGAGATCGAACAGGCCTTCAAGGAGCTGAAAAGCGACCTGGCGATCCGACCCATCCACCATAAGCTGGAGAATCGGATCGAGGCCCATATCTTCGTCGCCTTCCTCGCCTACTGTTTGATGGTCACGCTCAAACAACGGCTGAAGGCGCTGGCCCCGGGCCTGACGCCAGGGCGGTCATCGAAAAGCTCGGGGCGATCCAGATGATCGACGTCGAACTGCCGACGACCGACGGGCGGATGGTCGTGCTCTCGCGCCACACCGAACCGGAAGACGATCACCGCCTCTTGCTTCAGCGCCTCAAACTCGATCTTCCCGCCCAGCCACCGCCAAAAGTCACGGCTTCCCTCCAAGCCCGACCTGGGTGAGACCTCACGCCCCTGTAGTGCCGACTTTCAGCCTCCATCCCTAGCGATTTCAACGCCTACCGGGCGCGAAAGTCGCCAGTTGGTGAAGTCGGGCTAGCGCGGATTTCCGCTTGAAAGTCTGGCGCGAATGCCCGCTTCCCGCCCCTGGACTTGTATGGGGCGATTGCTGTCAAGGGTGTTTTGAGCTGCATCTCCTTGTTCGATCGGGCCTGCGACATCTCCTCGTCCCGACCTGATTTTACTGGGGCGCTGCGCGGAGCGGCTGTCAAGGGTGGCCGAAGGCCATCGCGCAGCGACTTGCCCTTGACGGCTGCGAGCACAGCGCCAGACTCGCTCATTCGGGACGACACGGGCGCCGTGTCCCCGCTCGTTCAGATCGATAACGGCGACGATACCGAGGGGAGCTCGCCATCGGGCGCGCGTCGCGCGCCACGAACTTGTATTCGGCCGACCCAAGGGTCGATACCACGATGCAGTCATGCGCATCGGCGGCGAAGCTCCGAGGCGGCGGGCCCATTCTAAACCGCGGCGCAAAGGCCATAGTCCAATATCGGGTTGCCGCTGCCTCGGTCCGTCATCTGCAGCCGAGCGTCAGTGCGACGCCAGGCTGCAGCAAACTCAATGGCGCCTACGCCGCCGGGCGAAGCTGCAGACCCGCCGGCGTCTCGCCCGTGGTCGCGAGCCTTGCCAGCTGCTGGACCATGGCGTCGCGTTGCTTGCTTGGCTCTTTCGAAAGCCGCTTGGCGCGGGTTTTCTCGATCTCCTTGATCTGGCGCTTGACGACCTGCAGGCGGTCCATGTCGCGTCGCATCTCGGCCAGCGTGTTCTTTGGTATGGCGGCGCCCTCCGGCGTGCGTAAAGTCTCCAACTGACCTTCCGCTCGAGCCAGATTGGGCCGGAAGCCGCGAATGCCCAGACGGGCGAGATTGGCCTTCAGGCGGTTGAGAATGCGCGTGCGCTCCCCGAGAGTTTGCCGCTCGCGGCTTGGCCGCCTCGCATCCTCGTCCTCGAGCGTGGGGATTGCCGCCATGCTGCAATGTTTCGGTTCGCCGCGCAGCCAGCCGACAAAGGCGCGCTTGAGGAGCTCGGTGTCGAGCCGATCTGTCTTCGCACGCCGGTGCTCGCGCGGCACCGGGACGCTCGATGGATGGATCACATACGCTTCGACAGCCTGAGCGCGCAGCCAGCGCGCCAACCAGAATCCGTCGCGGCCGGCCTCGTAGGCGACGGCGATCCTGTTGATCGCATGGCCGGCTTTCGCGGCTTCTGCGCGCCAGCGGTGCAGAAGCTGCAGGAGGGCGTCGCGGTCCGGGCCGATCTTCTTCAAGGGATAACGATCCAGTCCTGGCACGATGCCCGCGACCAGCCAACTCGCCTGGCCCATCTCGACGACGGCGATCAATGTCGCGTCTTGATCGAGCGCGACGAGGGATTTGCTCAAGTCGTTCTGCTTTGACATAGGGGCGCTCCATCGTTTGGTTGCCGCGACGAAGGCTCCAGTGCCCGCCGCGCGCCCCATAGAATCTAAACCGCTCGCGCGGTAGGGGCGGCGAGCGACGGGGGAGGGCGCAAGCTAGCGCCAACGCGAAGGCAAAGGCCTGTCTCAACATCGTGGGGTTCCACAACCCCATGCGAGACAGGAGCTTTCGCGATGTCCGAGAAACCCATCAGCCCGCTGCGTCAGCGCATGATCGACGACATGACGGCGCGCCGGTTCAAGGAGAAAGTGCAAAAGGACTATGTCCGGCACGTGAGGAACTTCGCGGCCTTCCTCGGCCGGTCGCCGGATACGGCCACGAGCGACGACCTTCGCCGCTTTCAGCTCCACATGGCGAAGCAACAGATCGGCGCGCCGACCATCAACTCCGCCATCGCCGCGCTACGGTTCTTTTTCATCGTAACCCTCGAACGGCCCGACCTGGTTCGTCCTCTGAGGATCGTCACCGAGCCGCGCAAGGCGCCGGTCGTGCTGAGCCGGGAGGAGGTGGCGCGTCTCCTCGAAGCCGCGCCCGGCCTCAAGTACAAGGCCGCGCTCAGCGTCGCCTACGGCGCGGGCCTGCGGGTGTCGGAGGTCGCCAACCTCAAGGTGTCCGACATCGACAGTGAGCGCATGACGCTCAGGGTCGAGCAGGGCAAGGGGCAGCGGGATCGCACCGTGATGCTCTCGCCGCGACTGCTCGAACTCTTGCGCCAATGGTGGAAGGCGGCGCAGCCGCAGGTCTGGCTGTTTCCCGGTCAGAACCCAATCAATCCTGTGACCGCGCGTCAGGTCAACCGCGCCGTCACCGCCGCCAAGAGCCTGGCGGGGATCTCCAAGCGCGTCTCGCCGCATACGCTGCGGCATAGCTTCGCCACCCATCTGCTCGAACAGGGCGCCGACATCCGCGTGATCCAGGTGCTGCTCGAAACAGACACATACTGCCCGCCACCACCCGATCGAGGGACGGATCTACTATCCGTTTCATCCGCGGTGCGGCGAGACGGTGCTCATCCTCAAGCAATACGCCTATCGCGGGACCGATCTGGTCGTTATTCCTCAGCCCGACGGAACGGTCGCCTGCATCCCCGCGTGGATGACCCGCGAATCGGCCGCACAGCTTAAGCTTTGCGTCGAGCCCCACCTTTCCCTCGACGTCCTACGCGCTCTCCGCACTGAGGCCGACGCGCTTCTACGCTCTCTCCGATCCGACTCAGGAATGGAGGAAGCCAAATATGAAGCGCAATGCCGCGAGACGACAGCGGGATCTGTTCGAAGCGGACGAGCGCCAGACGGCGCCGACTCAAGTTCAGCGGGAGCGGCTGGAGGGGTTGGTCGAGGCCTTGCTGCGCGAGATCGCGGCGGCGCTGACGTCCGGGGAGGTCGGCGATGACCAAGATCACGGCTGACCATCTCTCCCGCGACGCCTTCGTCTACATCCGCCAGTCGACGGCCGATCAGCTTCTGCACAACCAGGAGAGCCGGCGGCGCCAGTACGGTCTCGCCGATCGCGCCAAGCAGCTCGGATGGGCCACCGTCGAGATCGTCGATGACGATCTCGGCCGCTCGGGCGGCGGCGTCACGCGGCCCGGCTTCGAGCGCTTACTGGCGGCGATCTGCCAGGGGCGCGTCGGCGCCGTATTCGCGATCGAAGCTTCCCGGCTCGCCCGCAACGGCCGCGACTGGCATACACTGATCGAGTTCTGCGGATTGGTCGGGACCGTCATCGTCGACGAGGACGGAATCTATGATGCTCGGCACTCTAATGATCGCCTGCTGCTCGGCATGAAGGGAACGATGAGCGAGTTCGAGCTGTCGCTGTTTCGGCAGCGCTCGCAGGAGGCGCTGAGGCAGAAAGCGCGTCGTGGCGCGCTGTTCCTTGGCGTCGCCGCCGGCTATGTGAAGACCGGACGCGACCGGATCGAGAAGGATCCGGACCAGCGGGTGCAGGACGCCCTCGGGATCGTCTTCGCGAAGTTCGCCGAGCTTCAGAGCGTGCGACAGGTGCATGCGTGGCTGCGCGAGGAAGGCATCGCGCTGCCCACTGCATGCCACAGCGCGGCAGAGGGGCGCAGCGTCGTCTGGCGTGCGCCGCTCTACAACACCGTGCACAACATCCTGACCAACCCCATCTATGCCGGGGCGTATGCCTTCGGGCGAACCACGAGCAAGGTCAGCGTGGAGGAGGGCCGCAAGCGGGTGAGGCGCGGCGTGCGCCGCCCGCCGGCCGAATGGGATGTGCTGCTCAAGGACCAGCACGAGGGCTATATCTCCTGGGCGGAGTTTGAGAGGAATCAGCGGGTGATTGCCGACAATGCGACCGGCAAGGGAAACGCTGTGGCCAGAGGGGCGGCGCGACACGGGGAGTTGCTCCTTGCAGGCCTTCTGCGTTGTGGTCACTGCGGACGCAAAATGTACGTGGCCTATGGCGGCAAGGCAGGGCGCTATCATTGCGAAGGCGCTCTCGTGAACCATGGCGCTGAGCGCTGCATCTCGTTTGGTGGCTTGCGCGCCGATCACGCCGTCGGCGCGGAGGTCTTGCGGGTCTTAAAGCCGCTCGGCGTCGATGCGGCGGTCAGGGCGCTCGAAGCCCAGGCGGGCGAGACGTCGGCCGCCAAGCGGCAGCTGGAGCTGGCGTTGCAGCGGGCCCGCTTCGAGGCCGCACATGCGCGCCGGCAATACGACGCCGTCGATCCGACAAATCGTCTGGTGGCCGGCGAGCTCGAGCGGCGGTGGAACGAGGCGCTGCAGGTCGTGCGCGGGATCGAGAGCGAGATTGCCGCCCTCGAGGCGAGGAAGCCGACGCCGCTTGGCGAGCGGGAGCGCGAGCAGCTGAGGCGGCTCGGCGCCGACCTCGAACTCGCCTGGTCGCATCCGGCGGCCACGTCGGCGACACGGAAGCGGATCATGCGCGCGGCCTTGAGCGAAATCGTCGTGCGCGTTGAAGCCGAGCACATCGAGATGGTCCTGCACTGGCAGGGCGGCGACCATACAGCACTCAAACTGAAGAAGAACGGAGTGGGCAAACATCGTTGGACAATCCCCGAAGATACCCTGTCGCTCGTCCGCGAACTGGCCCGGTTCATGCCCGACCGGCAAATCGCGCGGCTCCTCAATCGCGCCGGCAAACCAACGGGGCGGGGCAACGGCTGGACCCAAGCGCGGGTGTGCTCGTTCCGCAGCCACTATGGCATTGCCGTCCATCGTCCCGACGAATGGGCCGAACGGGGTGAAATCACGCTTGAAGCGGCAGCGCAAATCATGGACGTGAGCGTGATGACGGCGTTGCGCATGGTCCGGCGAGGCATCGTCAAAGGGCGGCAGGTATGCCGGGGCGCGCCCTGGGCGATCGAAGCCGAGGATGTCGCTGCATATCGTGCGCGAAACGAGCCGCGGCGCCCGCTACCAGCCGATTCCGCTCAGGGCTGCCTTAACTTCCAGTGACATAGAAAGGTGCGCATTATGACGCGTGTCCGCTCGGCCACGCCAAGCTCGAGACGACGGCGCTCTACACCCGCGTCGCGGTCAGCACGATCCGCGATGTCGAGAGCCCGCTGGACCGGCTCAGCCTTAACCCAACGAAGCGACCGCCGCCCGCCTGACCGCGGCCGCATGGCGCGGCCCCGCCTGGAGGTCGCCGACGTCTTTCGCGCCCACGGGGCGGCGTGGCGAGAGGCCAACGCCGGACATGTGAGCCTCGCCCAGCTGAAGGTCATGTCGGCGATCGAGACCTGTCGCACCGCCGCGCTCGGCGGACACGTCGAGCGTAGGTCTCCAACATATTCGTCCCCGTTCATGATCGGCCATTGGCGGCCGAGCCGACGGAGACGCGGACCGTACTGTTATGGAGAGAAAGATCGCTGCAATTCACAGAAAAAGCGCCGACGCCAGCACACCAACTCCCCATTACTGGAAGTGCCCATAAGGCAGGAATTGTAGGCGATCCGTTCGTGCGCGCAGTCCTCGCAGCTACTTCTCGGCATCGAAGATGCGGGCGGATCTGCGCAGCGGGCCGAGCGGACCATACCTTGACGATTTCGCAGCCGCGCTGGAGCGGCAAGGGTATAGCGGCGACACGGCGATCCGATATCTGCGGGCGGCGGCGCACCTTGGCCATGTCGTGGCTCGCCAAGGGGCGATGCCAAACGAGATTGATCTGGCGGCGTTCGGCGAGCACTTGCGCATTTGCATATGTCCGCGCGCCACGGGAGGGCGCCGCAACCACCACACCATTTTCGGCGCCAGGCTCTTTCACCGGCATCTCGTCGAAATCGGCGTTTGCCATCCCGCCCCCGCGCCGTTGCAACGAGCCGAGCCGCGCCTCGTGAGGCACCTCAAAGAATGGCTGCGCAAGCACCGCGGGGCGTCCGACGCCACGATCAGACTCTGCGCCCGTGACGCCGCGCGCCTGGCAGCGGCGCTCGGGGACGATCCGGGAGGATGGGAGCCGGCCGCCATTCGCAGCTTCTTCCTGGACTGCGCGAGCCGTTACGGCGAGGGAACGGTCGAGAAGTTGTCGACCAGCCTGCGTGCGTTCTTGCGCTGTCTTGCTGTCGAAGGTCGCTGCCGGGCGGGTCTCGCCGATGTCGTTCCCAGCTATGCCCGTTGGCGGCTCGCCGACTTGCCGCGATATCTGGCGGCGGAGCAGGTGAACCGACTGATTGCGGCATCCGACGGCGAAGTCATCGAGCGCCGACGGGATCGCGCGATCCTGCTGCTCCTGGCGCGCCTCGGGCTGCGCGCCGGAGACGTGGCGCAACTCCGCCTCGACGACATCGAGTGGGAGACAGGCTCGCTGCGGGTCTTGGGCAAGTCGCGCTACGAGGTGCGTCTGCCGCTTCCGCAGGATGTCGGGGATGCGATCGCCGCCTACCTCGCGGACCGCCCTCCGACCTGCCCGAGCGATCACGTGTTCCTGCGCAATATTGCGCCCTTTCGACCGTTCCGGAATGGCGACGGCGTCTCGTCGGTGGTGAGACGCCTCATGCAGCGGGCCGGCGTCGTGGCGCCGATCAAGGGGGCGCACGTCCTGCGCCACACGGCGGCGACCGAGATGCTGCGTCATGGCGTTCCGCTGGAGAAGATCGGGTTGGTCCTGCGGCACCGAGGCGTCGACACGACAGCCCATTACGCCAAGGCCGATGTCACGCTCCTGAAGCAAATCGCGCAGCCCTGGCCGGAGGTCTTCTGATGTTGAAGGCCATCGAGGGTTATCTGGCGCTCCGCCGCGCCACCGGATTTGCGATGCTGAATGCGGAATGCCTGCTCAGGAGCTTTGCCGGCTTCGCGACCGAGCGCGGGCAGACGCATGTCCATGCGCAAACCGCAATTGAATGGGCGGCGCGGGGGCCGTCCGTTGCGCAACGCGACGCCCGGCTGAAGGCCGTCAGTCGCTTCGTGCGTCATGTCCGGGTTGAAGACGCCCGGCATGAGCTGCCCCCAGCCAATCACTTCGGCGCCCGCAAGACGCGGCGCGCACCGCACATTTACTCGGCGGCGGAGATCGACCGACTGATCGAAGCTGCCCTTCGGCTTCGGCCCAAAGGCGGCTTGCGCCCATGGACCTATGCGACCTTGATCGCGCTGCTCTCGGTCACCGGATTGAGGATCTCCGAAGCGCTGAAGTTGACCGTCGCCGACCTGACGCGCGACGGCCTGCTGATCCGCGAGACCAAGTTCCGGAAAACTCGCCTGACGCCGCTGCACGACACGGCGGCAGCCGGCCTCGAACGCTACCTGGCGCGTCGCCGGCCCTGTTCCGAAGCCGATCCGGTGTTCGTCGACGCGCGCGGCTTGCCGCTGCGCTACATCGCGGTCAAGGAGTCTCTTCGACAGGCTGGTCAGCAGGGCAAGCATTGCACCGGCGTCGCGGCGCCGCCCGCGTCTGCACGATTTGCGGCACACGTTCGCGGTGCGCGTGCTGCAAGGCGGCGCTGAAGATCGAAGCCGACGAGCTGAAGATCGAAGCCGACGACATGCGAATATGGCCGCGCTTGCGACCTACATGGGTCACGTCAACATCTATGCGACCTACTGGTACCTGGAGGCCACCGCCGACCTCATGCGCGACGTCGCCGTGGCCGGTGAGGCGTTCTTCGCCGAAGGGAGGCAATCATGACGCCGATTGCTCCTCTCATCGAAGCGTTCCTCGACGAGACGCTCGCGCGTCAGCGGGCCGTCAGTCGGCATACGCGCGACTCCTATGCCGTCAGCTTCCAGTTGCTCTTCATGTTCGCTGCGAAAAGACTGAAGGTCTCGCCGTCGGCGCTGACGCTGGAGCAACTCGACGCCGGCCTCATCAGCGCCTTCCTGGAGCATCTCGAGGATGACCGGAAAAACGCGCCGGTGACGCGCAATGTCCGGCTGGCGGCCATCAAGTCCTTCTTCCGCTTCCTCGAATACAGGCAGCCGGCAGCCCTGGAGCATGTCCGCCGCGTCCTGGCGATCCCGTTCAAGAAGACGGATCAGCGTCTGGTCCCCTATCTCCTGCGGCAGGAGCTGCAAGCGGTGCTCGACGCCCCGGATCCGGCCACGCGCGACGGCGTCCGCGACCGGGCCATGCTGCATCTGGCGGTTTGGCGGGTCTGTGCGTGTCCGAGCTGACGGGGTTGAAGCTCGACGACATCGACCTGTCGTCGATGAGCGTTCGTGTTCTCGGCAAGGGACGACGGGAACGGACGCTCCCCCTGTGGAAGACCACCGCCGCAGCCCTGCGCGCATGGCTCGCCGTTCGCGGCCGGGTCGCAGCGCCCGAGGTGTTCGTCAACGCCCGAGGAGAGCCGCTGAGCTGATGGGGCTTCGCCTATCTGCTCAAGCAGCATGCAGCGACCGCCGCTCGAACACATCCCGGCCTCGACAAGAAACGCATCTCGCCCCACGTGCTCAGGCACACCTGCGCGATGATTGTCCTGCAGGCAACCCAAGACATCCGGAAGGTGTCGCTGTGGTTGGGTCACGCCACTCTGACGACCACGGAGATCTACACGCGTGGAGATCCGACAGAGAAGCTCGAAGCCATGGAATTGATCGTTCCACCGCATCTGCGACGCGGCGCTTTCCAGCCGTCCGACAAGCTGATCGAGCTCCTCAGACGCTCCTCGTAATGGAGAGCCGGATTGGCGGCGGCGGACACAAAAGCGCGTTCAAGTCGTCGCCAACTCCCCATTACTGGAAGTGCCCATAAGGCAGGTAATGGGCGCGCCCATTACCTGCCGCAACCGCCACTGCCCGAAGTGTCAGGGCGCGGCGGCGCGGCAATGGCTCGAAGAGCGCGAGGCGGAATTGCTGCCGGTTCCCTACTATCACGTCGTCTTCACCCTGCCGGCGTCGATCGGCGCGATCGCGTTCCAGAACAAGGCCGTCGTCTACGACCTCCTGTTCAGGACTGCCGCCGACACTCTCATGACCATCGCCGCCGACCCCAAGCATCTCGGCGCGCGCATCGGCCTCACCGCCGTCCTCCACACCTGGGGTTCGCCGCTGATCCATCACCCGCACGTCCACGTGATCGTTCCCGGCGGCGGCCTGTCGCCGGACGGGTCGCGCTGGATCGCCTGCAGGCCCGGCTTCTTCCTCCCCGCGCTCGTGCTCTCGCGCCTGTTCCGCCGTCTTTTTCTCGAAGGCCTCGACGCGCTGCACAAGGCCGGTCGGCTCACCTTCCTCGGCGATCTCGCGCCCCTCGCCGACCAGCGCGCCTTCGACGCCGCGCTCGCCCCGTTGCGCCGCTCCAAATGGGTCGTCTACGCCAAGAGACCCTTCGCCGGACCGCAAGCCGTCCTCGCCTATCTTGCCCGCTACACCCACCGCGTCGCCATCGCCAATTCCCGGCTCGTCGCGCTCAACGAGGCCGGCGTCACCTTCAAGTGGAAGGACTACCGCATCAAAGGCCGCGACCGGCTCAAGACCATGACGCTCGACCCCGCCGAGTTCATCCGCCGCTTTCTCCTCCATGTCCTGCCGAGCGGCTTCCACCGCATCCGCCACTACGGCCTGTTCGCCGGAACGGTTCGAGCGCACAACATCGAGCGAGCCCGCCAATTGCTCGCCGCGCCCAAGCTCTCGCCCCAGAGCGCGCAGGCCGAGGCCGACAGCGAGACCGAAACACCCTCGCCTGCGCGCCGATGCCCGTGTTGCGGCGGCCGGATGGTCATCATCGAGACGTTCGAAGGCGCCCGCCCCGCACGGTCGACCTCGCCGAGCCGAATCAGGATCGACACCTCATGATCGACGTCGCCCTGCCATCCGCCGCGCAACGCCGTTCCTTCCCGCCTCCAGCCGCGCGCCGGAGCACGAAGCCGACGTCCTCACACGCTCGCCAGTCCCTCTCCAACCGCCGCGCCTGCGTCCGCCGCGCGCAAAATCCTCCGCAAAAAACCTCGTCGTCTCCACTCCCGCCGCGAACTCTCCCCGCCGCCAGCGCCCGAAGTCCCGCGAGCGCTTCGTCCGCGATCCCAAAATCTCCATAGGTCGGGCCCGCCGAACCAGCCCCCAACCTCCCCGCGGTTTCCTCCTTGGGAGGCTTTCGAACGCCGGCCCCGGAAGCCGCACGACCGTCTCGTAAGGGGCCGGCGTCCGAAACCCTTCACCAAACCTGAAGTTCAAACTGACCCACTACCGTCTATTGGCGCTCGCCGTAGCCTCCGTCGCGGCGGCTCCCGTGACGATTCACCCACGGAAGGCGCCGACTTCTCGCCCTCTCCTGCGAAAAGACTCCCCAGCAAAGGAGGGCGGGACCATTTCGATGACGGGCTGCGCCGAGTTTCCGCGGTCTGACTGCGGCCTCCCTCTGGTCGTCCGCATCCGACACTCTGGCAACCTGCACAGAATTTCCTTCCTCAGAAGCCTTCCCCTCGCCTCTCAGCGACGAGACGGTCGAATTCGGCGACTCTGCCCGTTCGATCCCGGCAGTTCTGCGCATTTCATCGAAGGATAGACTCAGACTTTCGCTGTCACGGCCTCGGACGCAAGTGGTTGAACGTCGACAATAGCAAATGACTATCGGTCAATTGTCATCAACCGACAAAATCGATTTTGACCTGTCGATTTTTCTGTGACGCGGGGTGACAAATCAGAAATCTGCGTGCAATGTTAACAGGTCAGGGAGATACGCCGATGACTGGAGTTGTCCGTAAATCAGTGTTGCTCGGATCCATTTGCGCCGCCGCCTTCGCATTGAGCTCGGCGGCCGGAGCGCAGGAAGTCAAACAAGCGCCGGGGATGATGGCGCCGCAAACGGCGGCGGTGACGGCGGTTTCGCAGAGCCAGCTCAACAACGCCGCGCGGGACGGGTCGAACTTCCTTCATACCAACGCCAATTACGAGCAGACCCGCTACTATCCGAACGCGCAGATCAACCGCAACAACGTCGGCCGTCTGCATCCGGCCTGGATCTTCCAGACGGAGGTCAAGGAATTGATGGAGACGTCGCCGATTATCGTCAACGGCGTGATGTACGTCACCACCTCCTACAGCCACGTTTATGCGCTCGACGCCAAGACCGGCGTCGAAATCTGGCACTTCAAGCCCAAGCTCGGACCAGTCACGACTTTCTGCTGCGGCCCGAACAATCGCGGCGTCGCGGTCTATAACGACCGCGTCTATGTCGGCACGCTCGACGCGAAACTGGTCGCGCTCGACGCCAAGACCGGCTCGGTCGTCTGGGAGGAGCAGGTCGGCGATCCGGAAAAGGGCTATAGCGAGACGATGGCCCCGACCGCGGTGGACGGCAAGATCCTGATCGGCACCAACGGCGGCGAATACGGCATCCGCGGCTTCGTCAAGGCCTACGACGCCAAGGACGGCAAGCTGCTCTGGACTTTCGACACGGTCCCGGAGAACTCGGTCGGCGTGTGGGCGACCAAAGACGCGACCGGCCGCGACTTGCACCGCGACATCGAGGCGGAAAAGGCGGCGCTGGCCAAGAACGGCGACCCCTACAAGACGCTCGGCGGCGGCGTCTGGCAGAATCCGTCGGTCGATCTCGCCAACAAGCGCATCTATTTCGTGGTCGGCAACCCTTCGCCCGACCTCGACGGCTCGCTGCGGCCAGGTGACAACCTCTACACCGACTCGCTGGTCTCGGTCGACCTCGACACCGGCAAGTACGTCTGCCACTTCCAGTACATCCCGCACGACCTCTGGGACCTCGACGCCACCAGCCCGACCGTGCTCGTCAACGCCCGCGACAAGTCGGGCAAGACGATTCCGGCCGTTCTGCACGCGGGCAAGATCGGCTACGTCTTCGTCCACGACCGCAAGGACTGCAGCCTGATCCGCTTCTCCGACGCCATGGTGTCGGAGAAGGACCGGTGGACGCTGCCGACGCCGACCAAGCCGCTCGATCCGAACTCGGCGAAGATGTTCCCCGGCGCGAACGGCGGCGTCGAATGGTCGCCGATCGCGACCGATCCGACCCAGCATCTCGCCTATGCGATCAATCTCGAGCAGGAAATGACCTACACGGTCGCGAGCGCGCCCTATCCGGACGGCAAGCTGTGGCTCGGCGGCGCCTTCACCAACGTCCCAGGCGGCGTCCAGACGGGAAACATCACCGCGGTCGACTACAACACCGGCAAGATCGCCTGGCAGGTCAAGACGCCCCACCCGATGATCGGCGGCATCTTGGCGACTTCAGGCGGCCTCGTCTTCGCCGGCGAGGGCAACGGCTGGTTCAGGGCCTATAACTCGACCAACGGCAAGATGCTGTGGCAGTTCCAGGCGGGGGCGGGCGTCAACGCTCCGCCGTCCTCCTACGCGGTCGGCGGCAAGCAGTACGTTGTCGTCGGCGCGGGCGGCAACACCCAGATCGACTTCCCCCGCGGCGACGCCATCATCGCCTTCACCGTCGAATGACGGCGCGCCCTGTAGGGCGCGGTCCATAGCCCGTCGAAAGACGGGCGTCCTTCCGGACGCCCTATGGACCGCGCCGCCGCCCTCGGGAAGCGGTGCGGCAAGTCGCGGTCTCGACCGCGGCTACAAAGCCCGCGATTTATGGCCGGTCGAAAGATGGGCGTTCCTCCCGAAGCCCAAAGGATGCGTATCGTAACCACGCTCGCGGAACCCGGCGGCGCGGTCAACGACCGCGCCCTACATGGGCGAAGCGGCCTTTTTCATTTGACCTAGCTCGGCGCGGCGCGCGCAAGCGTCGGCGCGGGGGCCGCGCGAGAGGATTTTGGATGTTGCGCATTGCACTCGCGGCGGCCCTGCTCGCCGGCTCGACCGCCGCTTACGCGGATACGATCGAGGAGAAGGCGGCGCTCTGCGGCGCCTGCCACGGCCTCAAGGGCGTGCCGGAAGACAAGTCGACTCCGATCATCTGGGGCCAGAACGCCGGCTACCTCTATTTGCAGTTCCGCGATTTCCAGAAGGACGCGCGCAAGGCCGACCCGATGACGGCGGTGGCGCAGACAATCGTCAAGCAGGACGCCCTTGCGCTCGCCGAATATTTCGCCGCCAAGCCGTGGCCTAACATCGGCGCCCGGCGGCCTCGAAGGCCGACGCCGACGTCGCCAGGGTGGCGATCAAGTCGGTCGTCTGCACCAGCTGCCACCTTGAACAGTTCCAGGGCGATTCGTCCGTTCCCCGCCTCGCCGGACAGGAGCGCGATTATCTCCTCAAGACGATGATGGACTTCCGCAATCGCACCCGCGCCAACAACCCGGGCATGTCGGACCTGATGAACACCGTCACGCCAGAGCAGATCGCGGCGATCGCGAGCTACCTGGCGGGGATGTGAGACGCGCTGTGTAGTCCGCGCTCGCTGAGCGCGGGACGCGGCCGCGTCTTCATCGGTTACTTTCCTTCGACCAGCTTCGCCTCGCGCTGGCGCCCGAGGGAGCGGGCGATGTCGGCGGCGGTTTCGCCGCGGTCGTCCTTCAGGTCGCGCGCGGCGCCGCGGTCGATGAGCAGCTTCAGCGTGGCGTCGACGTCCTCGACGCCTGCGCCGGCGTCGTGGCCGGCGGCCCACATGAGGGCGGTCAGGCCGTGCGCATAGCGGCGGTTGACGTCGACGCCGGCGTCGATCAGCCGGCCGACGATCGGGGCGTAGGCGCGGCCGGCCGCGTAAACCATCGCGCCCTTGCCGTCGTCGTCGAGCGCATTCGGGTCGGCGCCGTGCTTCAGCAGCAGCTCGACCGTGTCCGGCGAGCCGTTGTAGACGGCCGCGGCGAGCGGCCTCTCGCCGCTCCGGCCGGGGATGTTCGGATCGGCGCCGCGGTCGAGAAGCAGGCGGACGCCCTCCACCCGGTCCGCTTCGGCGGCATAGAAGAGGGGCGTCGAGCCGTCGACCGACCGCGCATCGATTGTCGCGCCCTTGTCGATGAGGAGCCGCATGATCTTGACCTTGCCGGCCCGGGCGGCCTCGGCGAGCGCGGTCATCCCGTCGCGGTCCCTGGCGTCCGGCGCCGTCCCGCGCTCGAGGAGGGCGCGCGCCTCGCGCTCGCATCCGTGTCGCGCCGCCGCGAAGAGCTGCGCCGCGGCCTGGAACGAATTGCCCGCCTTCAGCTCGGCGACCGCGCGCCCGACGTCCCCGCACGGGTCCGCCGCGCGAGCCGCTCCCGCCGCAACGAGCGTCGCAAGGACGACGAGCGCCGGCAACCGCATGACACCTCCCTTTTCGCCGCTCGACAAAAATCACAAAGGACGGCGAGACGCCAGCGGTCCGCTCGGATGCAGCGCGCCGACCTCGACGCCGCTCCAGTTGACGAGCCGGGGCGCGGCAAAAGGCGCGAGCCTCAAACCGAGCGCCTCGTCGAAGGCGCCGAAGCGGCGGACGAGAGCGGCGATCACCGCCTGCGCCGCCCGCCCCGCCCCGTCGTCGGCCTTGACCGCAATCCCGAGCCCGAGCCCGGGCAGCGCGGCGCAGTGCACGCCCTCGGCGCCGGCTTTGACGAAGACGCTAGGCCCTGCGGCAGTCATGAACTGGGTGTCGAACCGGCCCGCGCCGGCGACGACCGCCGGATGCGCCCCGACCGCCGCGCGAATCCGCCCCGCGGCCTTCGCGCGCCCGGGCGTGAGCCCCTGCCCCGTCGCGAAACGCGCAAACCCGTGCGCCAGCGCACGCAGGGGAATGGCGTAGGTCGGGATCGAGCAGCCGTCGATTCCGCGCGTCTCCTCATCGAGCCGCGCCTGCGTCACGTCCGCCAGCGCCGCCGTCACCTCGGCTTGCACCGGATGATTCCAGGCGACATAGCCCTTCGGCTCGATCCCGCAGGCGCAGGCGACGCAGACGAAGCCCGCGTGCTTTCCAGAGCAATTGTTGTGGAGGGGGACGGGGCTTCGGCCCAAACCGGCGAGCGCCCGGGCGGCCGCTTCGCCGAGCGGCCAGTGGGCGCCGCATTCGAGGACGCTTTCGTCGCGGCCCGCCCGCGCGACCATCGAGCGCGCCAAGGCGAGGTGCTCGTCCTCGCCGGAATGCGAGGCGCAGGCGAGTGCGATCTCTCTTTCGGAGAGACCGAGACGGTCGGCCGCGCCGCTCTCGATCAGCGGCAGAGCCTGCAGCGCCTTGACCGAAGAGCGCGGGTAGACCGGCTTCTCGACGTCGCCGAACGCGAACGCGATTGTCCCGTCAGCGTCGACGACCGCGCCCGCGCCGCGATGGGCGGACTCGACCCGATCCCCGCGCAAAACTTCGACGACGACGGGATTGGTCATTGTCAGGCTCCAGCGGCAGTCGGTGGTAGGCACGTCACAAAGGTCATCGTAATGGATGGCGGCCTTTCCGCCGAGCGTCGTTCGACTGCCGATTGCCCACTGACTGCCTGCGAGGCTTCCCATGCGTGTTCGAGACGTGATGACCTATGGCGCGATCGGCGTGCCCGAGACGGCGACGCTCGCCGAAGCGATCGAGACCCTGCTCAGGGCCCGCGTCAGCGCCCTCTTCGTCTTCGACGCCGAGCAGGCGCTGGCCGGCGTCCTGAGCGAGGGCGACCTTCTGCGAAGGGCGGAGCTCGGAACCGACAGGTCGAGGCCGCGCTGGCTCGAGTTCCTGATGAGCGGCGGGCGGCTCGCGGAATCTTACGCCCATACGCACGGGCGCAGGGTCAGCGAGATCATGACCTCCAAGGTGATCGCGATCTCCGAGGACGCCGACGTCAGCAAAGCGGTCGATCTGATGCTGCGTCATCACGTCAAGCGGCTGCCCGTGCTGCGGGGCGAGGCGGTGGTCGGCGTCGTGTCGCGCTCCGACCTCATGAGGGGCCTTTTCGCCTCCCTGCCGAAGGCCGAGACCGGCCATCCCGACGCCGAGATCAAGGCCGCCATCCAGGCCGAGCTCGACAAGCTCGGCTGGGCGCCGCGGGCGAGCGTGCGGGTCGAGGTCGTGAACGGCGCCGTCACCTTCTCGGGGGCGATCACCGACGAGCGCCTCCGCTCCGGCCTCAGGGTGATCGCCGAGAACACGCCGGGCGTCGTGGACGTGCGCGACCACATGAGGTGGATCGAGCCGAATTCAGGGCTTTATCTGCCGTCGGAGAAGGAGGATTCGGATCCGTCATTGGGAGCGTGAGCGAAGCAGTCCAGCAACGTAAAGCGCTCTTCAACTGCTGGGTTGCTTCGTCGCTGCGCTCCTGGCAATGACGGCGGCGACCGCACATTAAGCGCCCGTCGCGCCTCGCATCCGGCGCGCTTCGTAGGCTCTCACATGGAGGTCGGCGATGCGCAGAAGCGCGTTTGCGTCCGGCTCGGCGGCGCGACGGCGGAGATCGCCCAGGATATGGTCGCCCTCAGCCGGCAGGCCCGCTTCGATGTCGCGCAGCATCGAGGCCATCAGCGGCGAGCCCGGCGCGGTGATCATCGCCCGGGTCCGCTCGAGGTACGGCCCGCGCGGGGCAAAACCACGATGCGCGGCGATCGCGGCGCATTCGTCGAGAAGCGCGGTTGCGAGATCCGCCGCGCCGGCAGCGACGATGTCGCCGACAGGCGCGCGCATCAGGCAAGTCATCCCCGCCGCCGCAGCGATGAAGACCCACTTCTCCCACATCTCAAGCCGGATCGCGTCGCTGAGCCGCGCATCGAAACCCGCGCCGATCAGCGCCGAAGCGACGGCCTCGATGCGCGGCGAACGCGAGCCGTCCAGCTCGCCGAAGGCGAGCGCGTGAAGATCGTTGAGGTGGACGATCGCGCCGTCGTCGTCGAGCGTCGCGGAGATCGCGCAGAGCCCGCCGAGCACGCGCGCGGCGCCGAAACGGTCGGCGAGGACGTCGAGCTGCCGCATGCCGTTCAGCAAGGGCAGGATCGCCGTCTGCGGGCCGACCGCCTTGGCGAAGGACGCCATCGCCCCGTCGAGGTCGTAGGCCTTGCAGCTCAGGATGACGAGGTCGAACGGCCCAGCGAGATTTTGCTCGGTCACGAGCGGCGGCGTCGGGCTGTGAAAGTCGCCGTGGCGGCTTCGAATTGAGAGACCGCGGCTTGCGAGCAGCGCCGCGCGCCGCGGACGGACGAGAAAGGTGACGTCCCGGCCCGCCTGCAGGAGCCGTCCGCCGAAATAGCCGCCGATCGCGCCCGCTCCAACGACGAGAATTCTCATTGCGCGCGGTCCTTCATCGAACGCGAAGCTCCGGAGGCCGAAGGGCGCTCGTCGATCGGCTTGTCGACGTCGCCGAAGGCAGACGCAATCTTTGCGTCGACGACCGCGCCGCCTCGGCGACCGACCTCCGCGCAAAACTTGCGCGGAATGCCTGCCGCCTGCTCCCTACCCGCTGCTGCGCCTGTCTTCAAGACGGACAAGCAGCGCAATTGTCACGGACGGGTGCGGCCAGCGCTTTCGGCGGCTTGCCGACAGCAGCCTCCAAGCCTAGGTTGATGGGAATGCAACAGGGTCCTAGCGGACCGGGCATCGGCTTGAACCGCATCCGCTGTCGACGCCGAGGCGTGCTCGGCGCCTCCGCCGGCAGTGTCGTGGCGGTGAAGGAAGCGGCGCCGGGCAAGCAAGGCCAACACGCAAGATTGACGCCATGGCTTCGATCCGGCAGTCGCGATGGAGACCAGGATGAGCGAAGCGGTGTTTTTGCACGGGGCGCGAGACGTGCGCGTGTCCGCATCCAAATTGCGCGAACGACGCAACCACGAGACGCTTCTCGACGTCGCCGCGGTTGGGATTTGCGGAAGCGATCTGCATTACTACAAGGATGCCGGCATCGGCGCGGCCAAAATCCGCGCTCCCTTCGTTCCGGGGCATGAATTCGGCGGCTATCTCCGCGAGGACATCCCGGAGCTCGGCCTCAAGCGCGGCGCGCTCGTCGCGGTCGATCCGAACCGGTCCTGCGGTCATTGCGAATGGTGCCTCGCCGGACACCACAATCTTTGCCCAAACGTGGAGTTCATCGGCGCCCCGCCGTTCGACGGCGCGATGACCAACCAGATCTGGGTCCCGCACTCTCAGGTCACGCCGCTGCCGGAAACCATGGGGCCGCTCGAGGCGGCGATGCTCGAGCCGCTCGGCGTCGCGATCCACGCGGTCGATCTCGCCAAGCCTGGCCTCCTCGAGCGCGTCGCGCTCTTGGGCGCGGGGCCGATCGGTCTCTTGATCCTGCAAGCGCTGAAAGTCGCGGGCGCGGGCGAGGTCCATGTCATCGAACCGCTCGAGCATCGCCGTGCGGCGGCGCTCGAGCTCGGCGCCGAGACTGTCGCCGCCTCGGCCGACGATTTCACTCGCGGCGACGGGAGGAGCGGCTTTCCCTTGGTGATGGAGGCGACCAACGACCCGCGCGGCTTCCATCACGCTGTGCAGGCCTCGCGGATCGGCGGGCGGGTGATCCTCACCGGCATTCCTGACGGCAACTCCTATACCTTGCCCGCAGCCGACGCGCGTCGCCGCGGCCTAAAAATCAAGTTCGTCCGGCGCATGGGTGACGAGTACCCGCGCGCCATCCGGCTCGTCTCGTCAGGACGCGTGAACGTGAAGGCGGTCGTGACGCATCAAGAGGGACTGAAGAAGGCGCCGGAGCTTTTCGAGGCGCTCGCCCAAAGCCGCCCGGGCTACCTGAAGGTGCTGCTCTATCCGAATGGAGAGAGTGGCAGCGCGCGACGCCGCGCCTGACGTCGCCGCTCCCATCCATGCGCTCCAGGCCGCCGGGTGGTCCCCGGCGCCGATCAAGGCGGGAAGGTCTCTTCTTGTGCAGAGAGCGGGCCTAGGCCGGACGGCGGGAATGGGCGGGACAGCGGGCGTACAAGGGCGCCAGGGAAGGCTCGGCGTCCGCCCAAAGCAGAGATCCGAATGCGCCTACGGACCAGCAGCATCGACGTAAGGCGCACGATGCAGCAGGAAAGATCGCCGAAGCGAACTGACCGCGCGCGGAGATCGTCGTGCGGCATCTTACCCGTCAACCGGATGCGCGCTACCGTTCGCGTGACAAGGGTTGATTGGGAGTTGCGAACTCAAATGACCAACTCTCGCCCCTCGCAGGTGAGCATGTCTCGCGCCTCAATTGCAGTCGCAGCGTTCTCGACAGTTGTGGAATGGTATGACTTCACCCTCTACCTTTACCTCGCCACAGTGCTTTCGCGGGTATTTTTTGGCGGCGGGAGCGCGCTGACCACAGCGCTCGCCGCGTTCGCAATTGCCTATCTGTTGCGCCCACTTGGCGGCATTGTCTTTGGCCATCTCGGGGATCGGTTTGGGCGGCGCCGAACGATGTTGCTGTCCGTAGCGCTCATGACAATGACGATGCTCGGCACCGCCTTGCTGCCGACCCATGCTCAGGCTGGCGCTGCGGCCGGCTGGCTTCTTTTTCTCCTTCGCAGCGTCATGGGGTTTTCGGTCGGAGGCGAGTACATCGCGGTCGTCGCGTACTTGCTTGAGGGCGCGCCTCGCACCAGGCGTGGCTTGATTACGGCGATGGCCTCCGCGTTCAGCGAGGTCGGAGGACTCTTCGCGGTCGGCGTCTCTTTACTGACCGTCAGTTCGATAAGCTCCGCAAATTTAAACTCGTGGGGCTGGCGCGTCCCCTTTTTCGTCGGCGCCGTTCTAGCGGCAAGCGTGTGGATTGCCCGTACAACGATGGAGGAGTCGCCGGATTTTGAGAGGCAGCAGGCAAGCGGGACGGTGCCAGCACGCCCGCTGCGTCACGCGCTCGCCAATCATCGCGCCGGCATCTTCCGAGCGTTCGCCATTTCTGCCTTGGGGTCAATCACATATTATGTCGGAGTCACCTATGTTCCCACATTCCTGATTTCCACCGGAAAGCTGGATGAGGGCAACTCGCTTCGGCTATCTCCGGCAGCAGCAGTCGCCGTCATCCTCGTCACGCCCATTGCGGGGGCGATGTCTGACCAGCTTGGCCGGAAACCCGTCCTTATATTCCTCAGCGCATGCAGCGCGATCCTGCCTATCGCGCTATTTTATCTGATGGCCAAGGGTTCACCCTCATACGCTCTCTGCGGGGCCCTGATTCGCGCTTGTGCCGCCGGCGCGGTCAGCGCCGTCGGCGCCATAACGACCGCCGAACAATTCCCCGGGGAGGGCCGCATCAGCGGTTTGGCCTTGGGGGCAACCTCGGCCACAGCGGTCTTCGGCGGCCTCACCCCGTGTGTCGCACAGGGCCTGACAGAAAGAACCGGTTGGATAATGGTCCCCGGCGCTATGATTGCCATGGTGGCTGTCTGGGTTCTTCCGATACTGATCACCTTGCCAGAGACGACGCCCACGAAATGATGATGCACGGGAAGTTGCAATTGCACGACCCCTCGAATTCCGGCCTAAGTTCGCGCGGTGCGAATTTCTTGGCTTAGGCGGCGATCGCCCGGCAAACAATCTTAGCTTGTCAGGCTCCTCCGTGTCGGATGGAAACACTCCTCAGTCGCGGATGTCGAAGCGTGTGACCTTGCCGTCCTGCAAGCGAAAGATGTGCCCAACCGTCTTATCTTTGAGCCCGTGTGTCTGGCCTTCGAGGGGCTTGCCTTCAAGATCGCGGACGGACTGCTGAACCTCCGCCACGATCGAGCCGTCCACCGCCTTTGTGAAGCTCACCGGATCGACGTGCGGACTGACCATCGTCCATTGGCGCGTCCAGTACTCCCTGACCGCCTCGCGGCCGAACACGTGGCCGCCCTCCATGCCATTAGCCCATGCCACCTCATCGGTGAGAAAGGCCAGAACGCCGTCAATATCCCTTGCGTTGAAGCGGTCGTAGATATGCTTCAAGACCTCGATTTCACGGTCTGCCATAGTCTATCCTTTCGGCGTTTGCCGACACGCGCTCGCTCCGGTTGCTCGGGGTAAGCCGCGTGTTGTATCGTCACCTATGCATCAATATAGGCACCTATGCAAGGGGTCGGTATGGAGTGGGATGTCCTGTCAACGCCCGGACACTTGATCAGCTTAGCGGCACGGGGTTTCTCGCGGCTGAGCGAAGCGCGGCTCAAGCCGTTAGGGTTCGGCGTCGGCTATATACCGGCTTTAATTGCTTTAAAGAACGGTCAAGCCAAATCGCAACGGGACTTGGCTCGGGTGGTCAGGATTGAGCAGCCGTCGATGGCGCAGATGATGGCGCGGATGGAAAGGGACGGGCTGATCCGGCGCACGCCCGATCCTGCTGACGGCCGCAGCAGCCGCATTGCCTTGACGAACACTGCGCTTGCCCATTTGCCCGATGCCTGCACGGCCCTGTTTCAAGGAAACCGCGATGCACTCGATGGGTTTTCAGACGAAGAAGCCGCGCAACTCGTCGCCTTGCTCGATCGCCTGATCGCGAACCTCGATCGGATCGCCGGCATCGGAGCGACGCACTCCTTGACGGGTCGAGGGTCTTGACGCGGCTAACAGCCGCTTCCCGGCGTCATACGCGCCCCCCGCGCTCACTTCACCGCTCCGAGGGTCAGGCCGCGGGCGATGTACTTGTGCACGACGATCCCGCCGATGATCACCGGAGCGGTGACGAGCGTGGCGCCGGCCATGACCTTCGGCCAGGGCACGATGTAGCCGCCGAGATAGGTGAGCACCACCATCGGCGCCGTGCGCACCGACGGGGACGGCGTCAGGATGAAGGCGTACAGCAGATCGTTCCAGGCGAAGATGCCGGCAAGGATCGCCGAGACGGCGATGCCGGGCGTCACCAGCGGCAGGCAGATGCGCAGGAAGACGCCGAAGCGGCTCAATCCGTCGAGCTGTCCCGCCTCCTCGAGATCGATCGGCACCGAGCGGAACTGGTCGACCATGAGCCAGACGACCAGCGGCACGATGAAAACCTGATAGACCAGCACCAGCACGATCGGGTTGTTGATGAGGTGCAGCGTGGAGGCGGTGAGATAGAACGGGATCAGCACCACGACCGGCACCAGCATCCAGTTCGTCACGTACCAGAACCACACGTCCTGCCGCCCGCGGAATCGGTAGCGGGCGATGCCGTAGGCGGCGGGCGCCCCAACCACCAGGCCGAGCGCGACCGAGGAAACCGTCACGATCGCCGAGTTGAGCAACGCCCAGAGCACGTTGTCCTGGTGGATCGACTGCGCATAGGCGGTGAAGCTCGGCTTCCACACCCACACCGGCGGGATTTTGAACATCTCCGCTTCCGTTTTCAGCGACGAAGCGACCATCCAATAGAGCGGGAACAGGATGACGATCAGGATCACGATGATGCCGATCGTCTGCAGGGTGCGGAGCACGTATTCCTTTAGCACGCCGTCCTCCCCCCTCACTCGATTTCGCGATAGAACAGGCGGATATAGATCCGCGCCAGCACGATCGAGAGGATCAGCAGCAGGATCGATTCCGCTGCGGAGACACCGATGTCGAAGCCACGGAACGCGAGGCGCTCGATCTGCAGCATGGAGACCTCGGTCGCCGTCCCCGGGCCGCCCTTCTCGATCGAGTAGATCATGTCGAATTCCTTCAGCGTGAACGCTGTCTGGAACACCAGCGCCGCCGTGATCCCCGGCCACATGAAGGGCAGTTGGACGAAGCGGAAGCGCGGCCACCAGCGTTCGGTCTCGATCGTCGCCGCCTCCTCGATCTCCTTCGGCACGGTGGAAAGCGCCGCGGAAAGGACGAGCGCCACGAACGGCGTCCACTCCCAGATTTGCATGATGATGACGGTGACGAAAGCGTTGAACGGGTTGCCCAGCCAGTCCACCGGGCCGACGCCGATGCGCCCCAGCAGGTAGTTCACGATGCCGAGCTGTTCGTTGAACATCAGGCTGGCCAGCAGACCGACCACCGCCGGCGTGATCGCGATCGGAATCACCAGGCAGATCTGCAGCAGCCTGCGCAGGATGGCGAAGCGCGTGGCGTCGAGCGCCAGCGCGATCAAAAGCCCCAGCACGAGCTGGATCGGCAGGCTGACCGCGATCAGCACCAGCGTTCGCAGCACCGAATGGTGGAAGTCGCTGGAAGTGAGCGCGCTGACGTAGTTGGACAGGCCGGTCCAGGCCGGCTCGCCCATCCCCATCACCCAGTATTTGAACGAGATGATGAAGGTGTAGATGACCGGATAGAGGCCGATCGCCAACAGCAAGATCAGCGACGGCGCAATGAAGAACCACGGCGCCAGTCGCTCGCTGAGCGGAATGTGCTCCTGCTGATCGACCGATCCCGCGGTTCCGGGGAGAGGAGCCAGCCTCGTGTCGTTCATCGCCAGATCCGTGGCGTCGTTGACCGCAACGCTGCGCGGCGGGCGAAGCCCGCCGCGCAGTTCTCATACGCCTCGTCGGTTCAATTCAGTTTCATATTCATATACTGCTCGGGGTTGTTCGTGTGCGCCCAGCAATTCGAGCTGTTCATATAGTCGCTGAGGCTCTTGGCCATGCTGTCCAGGCCTTCTTTGACGGCGACTTGCTTGAGCTCGATGCGCGAGCCCCAGTCGGAGACAATGTCGGAGAAGCGTGGGTAGCACTGGAGCTGCGGGCGCCAGTCGGGCACGGTCGCCGTCTCCCAGGTCTTCACCATCGGCGCCAGGTTGGGGAACTTCGCCTGGATCTGCGGATCCTTATCCGCGCTCTCGCGCGCCACGACCGCGCCATGCTCGATCAGCGGCTTGGCCATCTCCTTCGAGGTCAGCCACTGCACGAAGAGCCAGCCGGCGTTCTGCTTCGCCTTGTCCACCTGGGAGCTGATCATGTAGGCGAAGCCGCCGAAGGCCGCGTAATCGCCCTTCGGCCCTTTCGGCTCCGTCGCGATGCCGAGGTCGGCGGCGATCGGCGACTCCTTCAGCGTCGAATAGAAGGCCGACCATTCGGCGATCATCGCGACCCGCTTCTGCATCAGCATCTCTACGACCTGGCTGTGATCGTCGGAGACGATGCCGGGCGGCATGAAGGGGAGGAGCGATTGACGGAACTCGATCCCCGTCTGGCTTTCGGGATCGTTCACCAGGATTTGCTTCTTCGGGATGTCGAGGAAGCGGCCGCCCCAGGGCCAGAGGAAGCGAGCGAAGGCGTCAGCGGTTTGCGTTTCGCCGCGAGCCGACTGCAGCGCATAGGCATAGACGCCCTTCGCGGCGTCGGTCAGCTTGGGCGCGTAGGTCTGTTTCAGCTCATCCCAAGTCGTTGGCGGGGAATCGAAGCCCGCCGCCTTCAGCATCGCCTTGTTGTAATACAGCAAGCCCGCATAGGAATCGAAGGGCATGCCGTAGAACTTGCCGTCAATGATAAAGCTGGCGCGCCAGACCGGAAAGAAGTCCTGTAAGTCGACGTTGGGATCGGCGAGTTGCTTGTCATCGAGGAAATGCTGCAGCGGCAGCACCCAACCGGCGTCGACGAAGGTCACCGGCCAGACGACATCGGTCAGGATCACGTCGAACTGCTGGCTGTTGGAGACGAAATTCAGCGTCTCTTCCTTCAGCGAGTCCTCGTAGGGGAAGACCGCCCAGCTGACATTGATCCCGGTCTCCTTTGTGAATTCGCTGGTCAGTTCCTGCGCCGCCTTATAGCTGGGCCGGTCGAGGCCAACTACGGTGATCGACGTTCCTTTGTACGGGGCCGCCGCATCCTTCAGGCTCCACGCCCAGGCATGGCTGCAAACGCTCATCGCTGCGATGACACCGAGAAGATTCCATTTTCTCATGATGCTCAGGCCTCCCTGCTAGTCGCCCGGCCGCACGGCGGGCTGTCGCGCCGTCGAGACAATATTGAACACATAACCTTGCGTGCGCTTATCGTGTCCGTCAAGATGTCGAAACTTCGCGTGTCGGTGACTGTGCGAACAGGTATAAGCGATCGTGCGTCACGTTGCTGGGGTGGAAATGTCGGCTGGACCGGCGTCGACCGGTCTCTCATCTCCTGAGCCATCGGCAGTCGCGCGCCGGCCTCCATCCGCGCTGCGTGGGGACTTGCCGTCTCCGACCTTGACTGGATACCTGCGCAGCCGACGGTGTCGCGCGCCGCACCGGCGGGGCCCCTCCGTGGCGAACCGCAAATCGACGGTAGCGCTGGACGAAGCCGTTTGGGCGCCGATCGCGCGTCCCCTGAGTTGAAGGCGACAGGAGCTCGCAATGGCCCAGGTGAAGATGGAACGCATCCGCAAGGCCTTCGGGGCCGTGACCGCGCTCGACGATGTCAACATCGATATCCCTGACGGCGAGTTCATGGTCTTCGTCGGCCCCTCCGGATGCGGCAAGACCACTCTTTTGCGCAGCATAGCGGGGCTCGAGCGGCCGAGCTCGGGACGCGTCATGATCGGCGCGGACGATGTCACCGCCTGGCCGCCGGCGCGGCGCGGGGTCGCCATGGTGTTTCAGTCCTACGCCCTCTACCCGCACATGACGGTGCGAGAGAATATCGCCTTCGAACTCAAGCTCGCGAACATGCCGCGCGCGGAGGTCGACAAGCGCGTGCGCGAGGCCGCCGCGACGCTGCAGATCGACCCCTTGCTGGCGCGCAAGCCGCGCGAGCTCTCGGGCGGGCAACGCCAGCGCGTTGCGATCGGCCGCGCGATCGTTCGCCAGCCCCGGGTGTTTCTGTTCGACGAGCCGCTCTCCAACCTGGACGCGGAGCTCAGGGTGCAAATGCGCGTCGAGCTGATCGATCTTCAGCAGCGGCTCCGGGCGACGATGGTCTATGTCACCCACGATCAGATCGAGGCGATGACGATGGCCGACCGCATCGTCGTGCTCAACCGCGGTCGGGTCGAGCAGATCGGCGCGCCCTTGGAGCTCTACCAGCAGCCCCGTAACATCTTCGTCGCGGGCTTCATCGGGTCGCCCAAGATGAACTTCCTCAAGGCGCCGGTGACGGAGGCGGGCGCGGGCGGCGTAACGGTGCGGCTGCCCGGGGACGCGTCGTTGACCGTCCCCGTGCGGCCGGGCGACGTGCGGCCCCGGACGGAGCTCACGTTCGGCGTACGGCCCGAGCATCTTGCGCTCAACGGCCCCGACAGCCATGCCGACGGGCGGCTGCCGGCCGAAGTTTTGGTCGTGGAGCACCTTGGCAGCGAGATCCTGGCGCACATGAAGCTGCCGGACGGCGCCATGCTCGGCGTCAAGGCGGCCGGCGACACCCAGCTGCTGCATCGCGGCGAGCGCGTGCTGCTCGGACTGCGCGCCGAGCTCTGCTACCTCTTCACGCCCGACGGCGCTGCGCTTTCATCGCTGCAGCCGCGCCCGATCATCGCCCCGCGCGAGGCGCCGCAGGCGCTCGCACGCTGACCGGCCGCTTCATGAACCCTTTTTCAAACGCAAGGCAGAGGAGAGGCAAAATGCGAGCACTGGTTCTGGAAAAGGAGCGGAGTCTGTCGCTCCGCGACATCGACCTGCCGCTCAAAATGGGTCCGCACGACGTCAAGATCGCCATCGACACGGTCGGCATCTGCGGCAGCGACGTGCACTACTACACGCACGGTCGCATCGGCTCCTTCATCGTCAAGTCGCCGATGGTCCTCGGCCACGAAGCGGCAGGCGTCGTCGTCGACGTCGGCTCCGAAGTGAAAACCCTGCGCAAGGGGGATCGGGTTTGCATGGAGCCGGGCGTGCCCGACCTGGCCTCCAGAGCGTCGAGGCTCGGCTTGTACAACGTCGACCCGAGCGTCACCTTCTGGGCGACGCCGCCGATCCACGGCTGCCTCACGCCTCACGTCGTCCATCCCGAAGCGTTCACCTACAAGCTGCCCGACAATGTGAGTTTCGCCGAAGGCGCTTTGGTCGAGCCCTTCGCGATCGGGATGCAGGCGGCGTCCAAGGCCAGGATCGCGCCGGGCGACGTCGCCGTCGTGCTCGGCGCCGGAACGATCGGGATCATGACGGCGCTGGCGGCGCTCGCGGGCGGCTGCAGCCGCGTCATCGTGTCGGATCTCGTGCAGGAGAAGCTCGACATCGTCGGACGCTACAGCGGCGTGACCACCGTCAACAGCCGCAAAGACAATCTCGCGGCCGAGGTGTCGAAGATCACCAGCGGCTGGGGCTCGGACCTGGTGTTCGAGGCGAGCGGCAGCGCCAAGGCGTTTGACGGGATTTTCGATCTCGTTCGTCCGGGCGGCGCGCTGGTGCTGATCGGCATGCCGGTCGACCCGGTCCATTTCGACGTCGTCGCGGCGCAGGTCAAGGAGGCCCGGATCGAAACCATCTTCCGCTATGCGAACATCTACCCCAGGGCCATCCAATTGATCGCGTCGGGCAAGGTCGATCTCAAGCCGCTGGTGAGCGCCACATTTCCGTTCGAGGAAAGCATCCCGGCGTTCGAGCGGGCGGCGTCGGGCCGGCCGGGCGACGTGAAACTTCAGATCAAGGTCAAGGAGCCGTCGCCGGCGTAACGGGAATGCGCGGTTGCCGTGATGACGATCGTTCGCGGCAGACTTGAAGCAAATTTCGCAATACGCCTTAACAATCGAAGCCCATCAAGGACCCGCCGCGATCGGCGCCGCGCCCTCGAGGCCGGCGGAGCCGCGTTCATCGGAGCAAACGGCGGGCGTCATGGGCATCGTCTTCACGGGAGCGTCCGTTTGGCTGCTCCTGCTTCTCACCTGCGCCTATTCGCGGGGCAAAGACCAAAGGCGCCGATGACCCGACAGTCTGGCGGCGCTTCGCGGCCGCTCCCGCCGCAGGATTGCCGGGATCGCCTGGCCATGATAAGTGGCATCAATATTACCACTTCAGGGCCGATATGGATCTGCAATCGCGCCTGGCGCAGGCGACGGCGGACATCGTTCGACGCACCGGCATCGACGAGGCGATGATCGATCGCCTCGTCCGCGCCTTCTACGACCGCGTGCGCGCCGATTCCGTTCTCGGCCCCGTCTTCGCCGAGCGGATCAGGGACTGGGACCCGCATCTCAAGCGCATGTGCGCCTTCTGCTCCTCGGTCGCCCTGATGTCGGGGCGCTACCACGGCCAGCCGATGGAGAAGCATCTGCCGCTGCCGGTCGACGCCCGCCATTTCGATCGCTGGCTCGAATTGTTCGAAGAGACGGCGTGCGAGATGTGCCCGGCGAGTGCGGCCGAGCATTTCATCGAACGGGCGCGACGGATCGCCGAAAGCCTGGAGCTCGCCGTCGCCGGACGGAACGGCGTTCTCCTCGGCAAGGGAGAGCGCTTTCGCATGGCCCCGCCGGCGGGCGCCGGCGCCGCGCCTGCTGGAGGCCGGGCCTCATCCTGCGGATATCGGCGCGTCGAAATCGTCGCGCCAGTAGAGAAGATCGTAAGGCTCCTCGCCCCCGTCGTTGAGGCGAAACACGACCTCCGCACGGATGCGCCGGCCATTGTCGAAGTCGACCTCGATGGCGGCGCGCATGGCCTTCGATCGGTCGACCGTGGCGCGGCTCCTCGCCGGACCGAGCAGCGCGAGCAGATCTCGACTGTCGACGGAGGCGTTCGCGCGCGCCTTCAGCACGGCGGCGAGAATTTCGGGCGTCATGCCGGGCAAGGCGGAGAGAACCGTCGGATCCGCAGTGGCGACGTCAACGTTCGACCGGCCGCTGAACACCGTGACGAAGGGTAGGAGACGCTCGACGACCGGCCGCGGCAGGCCGGGTAGGAGACTGAGCTCCAGACACTCTTCGAACGGCGCCTGGCCCGGCGGATAAGGCACCCGCATTGCGGCGTAGAGCTTCGCCTCCTTGGAGTCGGCGTTCGCCGCGGCTCTCGTACGCCAGCCGATGACTCGATCCGCGAAGGTCTTGGCGTTCGCGGGATCGACGCCGACGGCTGCGAACAAACCCGCCAACAAGTCCGCCGGCGCCGCATTGAGGTCGACCCTCGCCGCCTCAGAACGATATCGAACCGCGACGCTGGTGCGTCCCACGCGCACGCTGAAGGCGCCTTGCGACGGCCTGACTTGCTCGCGAACGGCGAGTTGCTGAAACGCAGTCATCTCGATCCCGGCGCGAACGGAGGCCTCCGCTTGCAGCCGGTCGTCCGACATGTGCGACGCGACGGCGGTGTTGAGTGCATAGCTGGAATAGATCGAGGCGAGCATCGCCAGGGCTGCGAGAATCCACAGGACCGCCACCAGGACGAAACCGGAATCGACCCGCCGGCGCGGTTGAAGCGCCGACATCACGGGCGCCGTCATTGCGTCGACTCCGGTCCGCCCGGCCCTGGGGCCGGACTCGCGGGAGACGGCGGGGCGTTCGCCGCGGCCGCCTGCGCCTCGAGCTTGGGCACGCCCGGCGCGGCGACCTTCAGGCGAACCGCGGACGAGGCCGCGACCCGGTTCGCCGCGTCATGAACGGTGATGCGCACGGCGTCGGGCAGGCGTTGTTGGCCTTTCCAGTTCGCGACCCAAACGCGGTCCGTTCCAGCGTAAGCGAAGGACACGTGAAGGGGCGCACGAATGAGCGCGACCGGGGCGCTGAAGGCGAAGGATTGCGCGGCGCGGCGCTGCGGCTGCGGCGCGAATGGGGCCCGCGATCGGGCGAGCGCGAGGC
The DNA here is from genome assembly GCA_963819255.1 of uncultured Alphaproteobacteria bacterium. GTDB lineage: Bacteria > Pseudomonadota > Alphaproteobacteria > Rhizobiales > Beijerinckiaceae > Roseiarcus. The sequence goes on along the minus strand of CAWFVS010000028.1, from coordinate 62,717 downwards.
CGCGATCGTCCTTGACCTCGGCAATGCGTACGACTTCGAGATGCGGATAAGAATCGGGACCGATCGCCGAGCGCACGAACGTCATCGACGATGCGTCGCCCTCGAACAAGGGCGAAGGCGCGTCGGCCGACGACGACACGTATTCAGCCATCGAGACGTCCTCGAGGAGTCGCTCGAGCCCGATGGCCAGAAGATCCGCTTGCTGGAGATCGAGGAAGCCTCGGCTCCAGTTGGGGAGCCACTGTCCTGTGAGGGACGAGAGCGCCGTGATGATCGCCGCCGTCAGCGCAAGCACCGCAAGCGCCTCGATCAACGAGAAGCCTGCAACGAACGCCTGGGGTTTCCCGCCTTCTGCTCCATCCTCTGCTTGCGTCGGCGCATGGCGTCGATCGCGATCACGGCGACGGAGGGAGACGGCGGCAGCCCAGATCAGACGCCCTTGCGCTCGCCGCGTTGCGCGTGCCCGAATAGGCCTCAATCGCGTCAATGGCTCATGCCCAGCGCGTTCACTTGAAAACCACCGTCGGCCATTCCTTGAGCGGAACGGCCAGCGGCTTAGATCAATGTCTCGGGGATTCGCCGCGCCGCTCAGAAGCCGGGAAGAACCGCGGTCCCCTCATTTCGCACCGCGATCAACGCACTCGGATCGAGGCCGAGAATGCGTAGGATCGTCGGCGGCACCTGCGCCGTCTGCACCATCGCGTTGATCGATCGCGGCCCGTACTTCGGGTTGGACACCAGCATCATGACGTTGGTGTCGTCATGCGCGAAGCCGCCGTGTTCGGCAATCTTCTTCATACCTCCCGTGTAGATGACTCCGACGTTCGGGGCCACGATGATGTCGGGGGTCCGCGAGCCCGCGATATTGTACATCAGCCCGAGGCTGGGCCCCACATAGAACTCGCCGCCGTTGGCGCCGATTTTGCGAGCGTTGGCCTCGAGCGTCGAAAGCGCGCTCGAGATCCCGGCCGGGGTGCGATTCGAGAGCCACAGCAGCGAGACGTCGTCTTCGAGCGCCTGGACGGGCGCGTTGACCGTCGCGAGAACCTGCGAGGGCGGCTGTTTTAAGGGGTCGTCGGCGGGAATGCGCAGCACCCGGTTCGGATCGATCGGCGATTGTCCGTGCTTGGCGGTGATGACGATCGTCGTGGCGTCAAAAAGTCTTCGCGCCTTCAGCTCGGTGACCATCGACCCGATCGCGTTGTCGACGAACCTGATTTCCGCGGCGAGCGCGGCGCTCGGCGTGCCGAACGCGTCCTTGTAGCCGCCGGTGGTCGAGATCGAGCTCTCGACGAGCTTCTCGCCGACGCTGACCGCTTGGAAGTTCATGCCGAACACGTTCGGCACGCGAGTCTTGACCGTGCCGGTATGATCGAGACCGTCGATCTCGTTGATGATCGCCTGAACCTTGAGGCTGTCGTAGCACTTGATGTTTTGGAAACTGTCGGTCCAGGAGTTGGAGCTCGAGACTGCGGTCTGGTCCGGCAGCGGACTGCATTGCATGCTCTTGACCTGAGGCAGCGGGACCGGGATCGAATTGATCTCGAGGGCATAGAAATCGTCGACGCCTGTCCCGCTCATGCCCTTCACGAGCTCGTAGGACGGGTGCTTCTCCGACAAGGCGGTGTATCCGCCCGCGTCGTGAACGACCTCGAACACTGTGTTCACCTGGATGAAATTGTGCGGATAGACCGGCGCGCAGCCGTTCGCCGGATCGCGCGGCAGATAGGCGGTATTGATGCCGCCACCGGCGTCGAGGCGTTTGTAGTTGAAATCGATTTCCTCGTCGAAGCCGACCTGCGTGCCGACGACCTTGGGGCAAAGGTTCGGCCCGCCCGGGATGCCGTAAGGCGTCGTCTTGGCGGGCGGAGAGAGCGCGCGGTCGTAGCTCACGTCGTAGAACGCGCCCGTCGACTTCGGAGTCCCGCCGGTCGCGAGCGCCGTGAGTCCGGGGAACGAGTCGGAGGGTTTGGAGGTGGACGCCTGCGTGTAGACGAGGCCGGTCTTGGCGAGCGCTGCCAAATTCGGGCAGGTGATCGCGCCCCCGCTCTGCCCCGAGCAATTGGCGAAATCGAGCGCATGCATGCCGTCGATGCTGATCAGCAGCACGTGATGGTCAAGCGCGGCGGCGGAGGCCGCCGGGCAGGCGGCCATTGCGGCGAAAGCGAGCGCCGCCGTCGAAGCGCCGAAGAACAAACTGTTTTTCATCAAGGCCTCCCGTTGTTAAAACAATCGACCGAGACCTTGTAGATTGCGGTTTTAACGTCCCGACAACGGTTTCAAAACAGTTTCATCACGAAACGATGACAATGGCCCGCTGCGCAAAACTTTGGCAAGTCGCGAAGCCTTAGCTGCCTCGATCTCCGCAGCATGACGATAAGCCGGGCTCTCGCGCCTAACAATCGGGCGCCGCGCCGAAAGTCGAGGCGGAGACCTCGTCAATCCGCGGCGGAACTGCTTTGACAATGGGCCGCAACCTCGCGGCACGAAGTTTGCGAACCTCGGATCGGGTCGGCGGGTCAGCCGCCATTGTTCAAGAGGTGGTCGACGATGACAGCAACCCAAGTTTCCCGCCGCATGTTCCTGAAGACGGCGGCTTTCGGCGCCGCAGGCGCTACGCTCGGTTTCGGCGTGGCCCGACGGGCCTTGGCCGCCCAGGAGCTCACGGTCGGCGTCGTCTATGTCGGCGCGCGCGACGACTTCGGCTGGAACCAGGCGCACGCCGTCGCCATCAAGGCGCTCAAGGAGGTGCCGGGGGTCAAGGTGGTCGAGGAAGAGAACGTGCCCGAGACGGACGCGGTCTCGAAATCCATGGAGTCGATGATCAACCTCGACGGCGCCGGGCTCATCCTGGCGACCTCGTTCGGCTATTACAAACCCTTCGTCCTCGACGTCGCCAGAAAATATCCGGACGTCGAGTTCCGCCATGCGGCGCCGCTGTGGAACAAGGACACGGATCCGAAAAACGCCGGCTCCTATTTCGGCTACCTCAATCAGGCGCACTATGTCGACGGCGTCGCGGCCGGCCTGTCGACCAAGACCAACAAGCTCGGCTTCGTCGCGGCCAAGCCGATCGCCAGCGTCTTGAGCAACATCAATTCGTTCATGCTCGGCGCGCGATCGGTCAACCCGAAGGCGACCGTGCAGGTGATCTTCACCGGCGACTGGTCGCTGCCGGTGCGCGAGGCGGAGTCCGCCAACGCGCTGGTCGACGCCGGCTGCGACGTCATCACCTGTCACGTCGACGGGCCGAAGGTGGTGATCGAGACGGCGGAGAAGCGCGGGGTGAAAAGCTGCGGCCACAACGCGAGCCAGGCGCCCCTCGCCCCGAAGGGCTTCATCACCGGCGCCGAATACAAGTGGATCACGATCTACAAGGGCTACGCCACCGACCTCGCCGCCGGCAAGACGCTGCCCAACTTCCTGGCGGGCGGATACGAGCACGACTACGTCCAGAACAGCCCGTTCGGCGCCGGCGCGTCGCCGGAAGGGCAGAAGGCGGCGCTCGCCGCGATCGAGGGGCTCAAGGCCGGGAAGCCGATCTATGTCGGGCCGCTCAAGGACAACAAGAACGGCAAGGTGGTGATCGACAAGACCTACGACAACCTCGATCCGTACCTCGACAAGATGGACTACCTGCTCGAGGGCGTGGTCGGCTCGACCACCTGAGCCGCGGAGAGAGCGCCCGTGTCTGATGCGCCTCTGGCGACTGGGCTCCCCCGCGACGTCATCGATCCGACCGCGTCCCGCGCGGCCCGTTCCGACGTCGCACTTCGGCTGCGCGCCAACTCGGAATATGTCGTCATTCCTCTGCTGGCGCTCGCCATCGCGGCGGGGCTGTTCGGGCTGTTTCTCGTCGCGATCGGCAAGTCGCCGGTCGACTTCGTCTTCTACGTGTGGCGCGGCGGGTTCGGCACGTCGTTCTCCATCCAGAATACGCTGCAACGCTCGGCGCCGCTGATCCTGACCGCGCTCGCGGTGGCGATCCCCGCGCGAATAGGCTTGATCATGATCGGCGGCGAGGGCGCGCTCGTGCTCGGCGGCTTCGCCTCGGCGGCGCTCGCCATTCCGATGATCGGTCACGCGCCCCCCATGCCGACGCTCATCGTCATGGGGCTTTTCGCCATGGCGGTCGGCGGCTTCTGGGTCGGCGTCGCCGGCTATCTGCGCTACGCGCGCGGGGTCAACGAGACGATCTCGTCGCTGCTGCTGACCTACATCGGCATCGCGATCATGAATTTCTTCGTCGAAGGCGCGCTGCGCGACCTCACCGATCCCAACAAGCCGTCGACCAAACCGCTCGGCAAGGCCTACATGATCGGCACCATTCCCGGCACCGAGGTGCACTGGGGGCTCGTGTTCGGCCTCGCGCTCTGCGTCGCGCTCTATTTCCTGATGTTTCGCACCACCTTCGGCTTCGCGGCGCGCGTGACCGGCGGAAATTTCCGCGCCGCGCTGGCGCAGGGGATGCCGGTCGGCCGGCTGATCGTCGCCTGCTCGGCGATCGCCGGCGCCTGCGCGGGGCTCGCCGGCTTCTTCGAGGTGGCGGCCATCCAGGGCCGAGCCAACGCCTCGCTCGCCGCCGGCTATGGCTTCACCGGCATTCTCGTGTCGTTCCTGGCGCGCCACAATCCGCTGGTCATCCCGCCGGTGGCGATCCTGTTCGGCGGCCTCGTCGCCTCGGGCGGACTCATCCAGCGGCGCATGGGCCTGCCGGACGCAACCGTTCTCGTGCTCCAGGGCCTGATCTTCGTCGTGCTCCTGACCTCGGAAACGCTTTACGGGCGCTTTTCCATCTTCAAGCCGAGGGGCGGAAAGGACCGCACGTGAACGCCGCAGTCCTGACCGTCCTCATCGCGATGCTCGGCGGCGCGATCCGGGTGTCGACGCCCTTCATGTTCGTCGCCCTCGGCGAATGCCTGACCGAAAAATCGGGACGGGTGAATCTCGGCCTCGAGGGGACGCTGGTGCTCGGCGCGATGGTAGGCTACGCGATCTCCTATCACACCGGATCGCCCTGGGCCGGGGTCCTTGCGGCAGGCGTGGCGGGCTCGTTTCTCGGCGCGATGCACGGAACGATCTGCGGCCTGCCGCGGGTGAACGACGTCGCGGTCGGCATCGCCATGATGCTGTTCGGCGTCGAAGTCGCGTTCTTCTTCGGCAAGCCTTACATCCAGCCGGAGGCGCCGCGCCTCGCCTCGATCCCGCTCGGCTTCTGGAGCCACAGCGCGAACCTGAAGAGCGCGCTGCAGGTCAATCCGCTGTTCTTCGTCGGCATCGCGATCGCGCTCGCGCTCGCCTGGTCGCTGCGCAACACCCGCTGGGGCCTGATCGTGCGCACCGTCGGCGACAGCGCCGCCGCCGCGCGCGCCATGGGCGTCTCGGTCAATTGGGTGCGGTTCCTGACGACCTCGGTCGGCGGGTTCCTCGCCGGTGTCGGCGGCGCCTTCCTGTCGCTGTCCTATCCGGGCTCCTGGAACCAGGGCCTGTCCTCCGGCCAGGGGCTGATGGCGGTCGCGCTCGTCATCTTCGCGCGCTGGAACCCGCTGCGCTGCGTCGCCGCGGCGCTCCTCTTCGGCGGCGCAGGCGCGATCGGACCGTCGCTCCAGTCGATCGGCGTCACCCAGGGCTATTACTTCTTCAACGCCGCGCCCTACATCCTGACCCTCGCCATCATGATCGCAACCTCGAGCGCAAAACACTCGGCGCGCGACATGCCGGGCGAGCTGTCTATGGCCAAATAGGGAAGCGCGGACATGCCGACCTTCGCCGCCAATCCCTATCCCTGGCCATGGAACGGCGACTGGCGGCCGGACAACACCGCCGTCGTCGTCATCGACATGCAGACCGACTTCTGCGGCAAGGGCGGCTACGTCGACGCGATGGGTTATGACCTGTCGCTCACCCGGGCGCCGATCGAACCGATCCGCGCGCTGCTCGAAGCCGCGCGCGCCAAGGGCTACCACGTCATCCACACCCGCGAGGGCCACCGTCCCGACCTCGCCGACCTGCCCGACAACAAGCGCTGGCGCTCGCAGCGGATCGGCGCCGGCATCGGCGACAAGGGGCCGTGCGGGCGCCTTCTCGTGCGTGGCGAGCCCGGCTGGGAAATCATCGAGGAGCTCCGGCCGGCGCCGGGCGAGCCGGTCATCGACAAGCCCGGCAAGGGCTCGTTCTGCGCGACCGACCTCGAGCTCATCCTGCGCAGCCGAGGCGTCGACAATCTCGTGCTCACCGGCATCACCACCGACGTGTGCGTCCACACGACGATGCGCGAAGCCAACGACCGCGGCTTCGAGTGCCTGCTTCTCGAGGATTGCTGCGGCGCAACGGACATGGGCAACCATCTCGCCGCGATCAAGATGGTCACGATGCAGGGCGGCGTGTTCGGCGCCGTCGGCTCCTCGAAGGCCTTCATCGAGGCGATGCCATGAACCATAACTCCCCAAGTCGCGTGCGCCGCGCCCCCTCCACCGCGCTTCGCGCGGTCCCCCTCCCCCGCTGCGCGGGGGAGGACGGCGCCGGCGCTCTCCTCCCCCGTGAAGCGAAGCGAAACGGGGGAGGGGGACCATGCGAAGCATGGTGGAGGGGGCATGCCACAAGCCTTTGAGCAGCTCAAATGACCGCCCATCCCGCCCGCGCGCCCTCGCTCGAGACAATCGGCATGAGCAAGTCCTTCGGTGCGCTGAAGGCGCTGCAGGACGTGTCGATCAAGGTCCCGGCCGGCTCGTTCCACGCCCTGCTCGGCGAGAACGGCGCGGGAAAATCGACGCTCGTCAAATGCATCATGGGCTTCTACAAGGCGGACCGCGGCCAGCTCCTGATCGACGGAGCGGAGGCGACCGTCCGCAACCCCCGCGACGCGCAGGCGCTCGGCGTCGGCATGGTCTATCAACACTTCACCCTGGTTCCGGCCCTGACGGCGGCCGAGAACCTCGTCGCCAGCCGGGCCGACGCGCCCGCCGTCATCGACTGGCGCAAGGAGCGCAAGGCGCTCGAGGCGTTCCTCGACGCGATGCCCTTCCGCGTGCCGCTCAGCAAGCCGGTCTCCGCCATGGCGGCCGGCGAAAAGCAGAAGCTCGAAATTTTGAAGCTCCTCTACCTCAATCAGCGCTTTCTCATCCTCGACGAGCCGACGTCGGTGCTGACGCCCGGCGAAGCGGACGAGATCCTCGGCCTGCTGCGCGGCATGGCCCATCGCGGCGAGATCACCGTCGCCATGATCAGCCACAAGTTCCGCGAGGTCGAGGCGTTCTGCGACGACTTCACCGTGCTCCGCCGGGGCGCGAGGGTCGGCGGCGGCAAGGTCGGCGCGGTGTCAACCCGGGACATGGCGGCGATGATGATCGGCGACGCGGTCGTCCGCCCCTCGGCGGCGCGCGTCAAGGCCGACCGAAAGGACGGCGCGACCCTCGAGATCGCGGGCCTGTTCGCCGAGAACGACGAGGGCCGCGACGCCGTGAGCGGCTTCGACATTAAGGTCCGACCGGGAGAGATCGTCGGCATCGCCGGCGTCTCGGGGAACGGCCAGAGCGAGCTCGTCGAGGCCCTGTCGGGGCAGCGCCCGATCAAGCTCGGGCAGGTGCTCATCCGCGACGTCGACTTCGAGCCGACGCGCGACCACTACGACCGCTACAAGGTGTTCGGCCTGCCCGAGGAGCCGCTCAAGAACGCCTCGGTGCCGACCATGTCGGTCGCCGAGAACATGGCGTTCCGCGTGTTCGACAAGGCGCCCATGTCGCGCCTCGGATTCTGGCTGTCGCGCGAGCCGATTCGGGCGGCGGCGCGCGACCTCATCGGCCGGTACAACGTCAAGACCCCATCGACCGAAACCCAGATCCGCGATCTCTCCGGCGGCAACGTGCAGCGGGCCGTTCTCGCGCGCGAGCTTTCGGGAGACGTCGATGTGCTGATTGTCGCCAACCCGTGCTTCGGCCTCGACTTCGCCTCGGTCGCCGACATCAGGGCGCAGATCATGGAGCAGCGCAACCGGGGCGCGGCGGTCCTGCTGGTTTCCGAGGACCTCGACGAGATTCTCGAGCTGTCCGACCGCATCGCGGTCATGTCCGGCGGGAAGGTCGCCTATCTGACCGAGGCGGCGGGCGCCGATCGCACGACCATCGGTCGCTACATGGCTGGCCACTGAGGGGCGCTCCGCTCCTCGCAGAGGCGGTGCAGCGCCCGGCAAGGCTCACGATTCGATCGCGGCGGCCGCGACATAGGCGCGCCAGCCGCCGAAGGTGGTTATCTCCTTCTGCCCTTCGACGAGCGCCGGCTCGCCGATCACGCCAAGCACCGTCTCTCCGTCGTCGAGGCGCACCTTGCCGATCGTCAACCCCGGCGGCTCCTTGAGGAGGATGCTCGCCAGACCCGAAGCCGGCACGGACCAGATTTCGACCGCGACCCTCACGCCCTTTCCGTCCGTGACGCGCACCATAGCGGGATGGTCGTCCCGGATGCTCCAGAGGCGATAGGCGGGCTCGGTCGCCGCCTCGCGCAAGAAGGTCGCCTCGGCGGCCGCCATATTGGGATTGAGCTTCAAGCCCCGCATCAGCGTGCCGTTGACGGCGAGGAGCACTTCATCGCTCATGAGGGCCTCCCATTCCCGGTCTCGAGGGTTTGCGCGAGCGCGGCGAGCGCGTCGCCGAAGCACGCCATCGGCGCCGTCGTGATTCCTGCGCCGATCTGGCCGACTCCGGCTTCTTTATGGGCGATTCCCGTATTGATGATCGGCAGGACGCCCGAGTCGGCGACGAGCCGCGCGTCGATGCCGGCGGGTGTCCCGGCGAAATTGAGCGCCGGCAACGTGAAAGCGGGATTTGCGCCGAGCGTGATGGCGAGCATGCGTCGGCTGTTCGCCGTCGCGTCCGCCGGCGTGCCGCCGACAAACTGCACGATCGCGGGCGAGGCGGCCATCGCGAAACCGCCGAGGCCGTTCGTCTCGGTGATCGCCGAATCGCCGAGGTCGGCGGCGGCGTCCTCGACCGAGTATCCCGGGAAATAAAGGCCGTTGACCGCATTGGCCGGCGCCTCGAACCACCGGTCGCCGGTCCCGCTCAGCCTGATGCCGAAGTTGACGCCGTTGCGCGTCATCGCTGTCACCATGCTGCTGAAAGGGAGCCCATGGGCGGCGTCGGACATCGATTTGCAGGCCGCCATCGAGACGTTGAGGAAGAAGTGGTCGTTCCCGGCGATAAAGGCGAGCGCCCGGCGCACGACGCCTGAATCGAGGCCGCAATCGAGCAGAGCCAGCGCGAGCCGTTTGAAGATGAGGCCGGACGCCGCCGCGTTGCGGTTGTGCAACTCGTCGCCCATGTGCAGGGCCTGCGCCATCAAGGGCTTGAGATCCCGTTCCTTCATCGCCCCTACGGCGGCCCTCATCGCGGTGAAGAACTCGCCGCCGAGCCAGCGCAGGCGCTCGAGGACGTCCGGCGAATTGGCGCCGAAGCGCAGGACCTTGCCGAGCCCCTCGTTGAGGTTCGAAAAGGCGCGGTTGCCCGCCGTCGCATTCTCGACGACCCAGACCGGCATGGAGGGGCTGATGACGCCCGCCATCGGGCCGACCGCGCCATGCGCATGACAGGGCTCGAGCGCGACGGCCTCGCTCGCCGCGAGCCGTTCCGCGGTTTCGAGGTCCCTCGCCCAGCCCTCGTAGAGGATGGCCCCCGCGATCGCGCCCTTTTGCGGGCCGCACATGTGCGCCCAGGCGATCGGCGGGCCGGAGTGGAGAATGCGGCGCTCGCCCTCGCCGAGAGCGGGAATGGCGTTACGCGCGAGCATGACATCGACGAGCCGGGGCTGCGCCGAGAGGTAACGCTCATACGCCTTGCGGTTGGCCTCCTCGATGCGCCTGTCCCCGATCATTCCGGCGAGCGTCCAGCCGAGCGCCGGATCGGCCCCCGCGGGCGGCGCCCAGCTGCAGATGCGTCGCCTGTCCGCCGGCTCTGCCGATATTGGCCGCAAAGCCCTCCAGGCCGACGTTGACCACGTTGAGGTTCCGCCCGAGGAGCGCTTTCATGGCTGCGCTCCGCTCCGCGCGACGACGATCGCCGCGGACCAGGCGGCAGCCTCCGCGTTGGACGAAGCCACGAGAACCCCGGCGGACTTCAGCGCGGCGACGACGCTGTCTCGGTTCTGCGGGTCGAGATCGGTTCCGCACGCATGCGCGACGAGAGCCACCTGCCGGCCGGCGGCTTTCGCCTCGGCTCTTGCGGCGCCGACGACCCCGATGAGGCCAGACGTCGGATCCGCGCTCGCCCCGTAACCTAGAACCACGTCGAACAGGACCACCGCGGTCTCGGGATCGGCGATCTCCTCGCCGATCCGCGCATTTCGTTGCGACGGGTCGATCATGGGATGGGGACGGCCCCGGGTGAACTCGTCGTCGCCCATGTCGATGATGGCGTTCTCAAGGCTCTTCGCGCTGTTCTTCAGTTGCAGGTTGCCCTCCGTCGGCGTGTTGGAGAACGCGCGGACGCCCGCCGCGGCGTGGACGAGCTGGGCTTCGTAGCAGAACGTGCCGCCGGAGAAGACGCCGCGCACATAGCGCTGCGAGGCCGCCATGCCGCGAGCGATGCCGTCGAGCGTGCGTTGCGTCTCGTCGGAGAGCGCGACCGACGAGGCGCGGGCCTCCCCGCCCTTCGCGAGGCAGACCGCCATGTCCGCGGCCTCGGCGAGAGTGCGCGCGCCGTACACGCCTTCGCCCCTGATCGAGACCGGATCGGCGCCGAGGAAAATGACGACGACCGGCTTTGCGCTCCGCTCCACGGCGGCGAGCACGCGCGCTGCGACCTCCGGCGCCGGCGGCTTGGAGACGAGCACGATCACCTTCGTCGCCGGGTCGGCGTCGAGCGCGGCGAACCCATGCAGCATGGAGATGCCGCCGATCTTCGCCGACAGGTCGTGCCCGCCCGTCCCGAGGGCGTGAGAGACTCCCTGACCGAGCTGATGGATGCGGACGGTCACCTCCTGCGTTCCGGTGCCCGAGGCGCCGACGACGCCGATCGCCCCGCGCCTGACCGCGTTGGCGAAGCCGAGAGGCACGCCGCCCACGATCGCAGTGCCGCAGTCGGGACCCATGACCATCAGGTCGCGCTCGCGCGCGTAAAGTTTGAGCGCGAGCTCGCTCTCCACCGGAACATTGTCGCTGAAAAGCATCACGTCCAGGCCGAGTCTCAGCGCCTTCATCGCCTCCGCCGCGGCGTAGTCTCCGGGTACGGAGATCAGGGCCAGATTGAGCGAGGGATCCCGGGCGACGGCCATCTGGATGCTGGTGAGAGGCTGCTCCGCCGCCGCTTCGCCGTTTCCCCCTGCCGCGGCCTTGGCCGAAAGCAGCTCGTCGGCAAGCCGCAGCGCTTCCTCGCAGGCGTCGTCGGACCCGGACACCGCGATGAGAAGATCATTGGCGTGTGCTTCGTATTCGCCGAGCCCCGCGCGCGCCAGATTCTCGAGGTTGGCCGGCGTCGCCATGACGACCGAGGCCTGTTCGACGCCCGCCGTCGCCGTCAGTTTCGCCGACACGGTCATCAGCGAGACCGAGTCCTTGTAGAGGTTCGGGTAGCGCCGCGATCGCAGGCTCATGCCGCCGCCTCGTAAGCGCCGGACGGCAGAAACGCCTGCGCCGCTTCGAGGACGCCCATGCAGACGTCCGCGCCGGAGGTTGCGCCCGTCGCGGCGATGCTGCGGAGCGCGCAGTCGAACTCGTCCGCCGCCAAGCCGCCGGCGAGCGCGCCGACGAGATCGTGCGGCATGCGGCCCAGCAGTCCGCGCGCAGCCTGGCGGAGCATGTGTCCGCTGAGCGCGGTCGTCCTCGGAGCGAGCCCTTCGACCGCGCGACGCATCGCCTGATGAGCCTCAGCGCCGGCATCGCCCGAAAGCGGCGAACTCAGGACCGCAAGGATTCCGACGAGCACGTCGTCGCCCGCCGGAGTGAGCCCCGGCCCGCAGCCGACGATTCCGGCCAGCGCTTCCTCCAGCGGGCGCGCTCCGCTTTGCAGCGACCTTGTCGCCGCGCGGGCCATCGCGCGCGAACCGAACCAGGCCCGCGCGGCCGCCGCTTGCGAGAGCCGGGCGAGTCGCGCGGCGAAGCCGGGCAGAATCGCGGAAGGCGGCGAGGGCGCCCAGCGCGGCGCAGCGCGGCAATCGACGACGATCCGGCGACCGGGCCGCCCCAGGCCGAGAAAGCCTGCCCGCGCGTGAACGCAGCCGCCTTCGCGAATCGCTAAGTCCTCGAAGGATCGGACCGGCAGACGGATCCCGAACGGCAGGTCCGCGCAATCCGAGGCGAGAAGCGTCCACATCTCGCCCTCGATTTCGAGATTGACCGCGCGGGAAAAGACGCTGTGGACGGCGCCGGCGCAATCGCGATCGACGTCGAGCGCGTAGCCCATGCGCAGAGCGGCAATGACCGCCGTCGGGCTCAAGCGACAGCCTTGAGGAAGTTTTGCGAGTTCGACACCCAGCCGAAGATGCCGCCCTGCGCCTTGATCATTTCGAGTGCGACCCGCTGGAACTCCGGGAAATAGGAGGCGACGCAGTCGCCGAGGACGACGCACTCGTAGCCCCGGTCGTTCGCCTCGCGCACGGTCGTGTGCACGCACACTTCCGTCGTCACGCCGCAGACGACGAGCGTCCTGATCTTCCGGTCGAGCAGGATCTGGTGCAAGTCCGTCGCGTGAAACGACCCCTTGCCGGGCTTGTCGATCACCGGCTCGCCGCTCTTCGGATAGAGCTCCTTGATGATGTCGTGGCCCTCTTCGCCGCGCACGAGAATTCGCCCCATCGGCCCGGGCTCGCCGATGAACGTCTTGCCTCCGCGGGTCAGCTTGGCGGGCGGGCAGTCCGTGAGGTCCGGCCGATGGCCCTCGCGCGTATGGACGACGAACATGCCTTTCTCGCGCGCTCTCATGAGCACGCGCTCGGTCGGCGGAACGGCCGCCAAAAGGAGGGACGTGTCGTTGCCGAGCTTCTCGCCGAAGCCGCCGGGCAGGACGAAATCGCGCTGCATATCGATGATGAGGAGCGCCGTGGCCGGCAAATCGAAATTGAGCGGAAACGGGTCGGCCTCGATCGTGCTCATAATCTTCTCCATCTTCTCCCCAGCAGCGGCTCGCCGCACTGATGATCGCCTTCGCGCCGCTCGAAAGCCGGCCTCTCTGCGACACGGTATTTTCCGCCCGCTCCCTCCGTCAAGCCGTCGACGGCGCCGGTGGCGTCTCAGTTTGAATTTCGGGTATGGGCGGGAAGCGCGCCTACAGAGATCGCCTCGGGAAGGACCGGAGTCTCTGGCAAAGCCGCCGTTCCATTGCGAGCGCCAAAGAGGCTTCACCGAAGCGGTCTTCCAATTTCGTCTTAACCCCGGAGGAAGGGAAGGGGATAATCGGCGGCCGAGTGAGGAGAAGGCGGGACGAACTGTCCGCGGTCAGTGCGGTTCAAAGTGCTCCCAAAATTCTTTGTTAGTGTTGAGGTGCGGGAATGGGATGCGCGGAACAGGCTTTCCGAGGAAGCGGCAGAGCGGCTCCCACCCGTCGGCAACGTCGAACACCAGGAGCCGCTCCGGCGGAATAGCGGCGCGAACCTCCTCGGTACGACGGCGGTACGCCGCAAGCGCCATATCCCGGTTGTCGAACACCCCGCCGAACGTCTCCTGTCCCGCCAACGCCATCCAGGCCTCCAGCATGGCGCGAACATGCGGGGGCAGCGGCATCTGTTGGTAGGTCATCGACAACTTGCCGATCGTCTTGGAAAAGCTGTCCCACCAGATCGCCTCCGGCCGCACCGTCAGAACGACCTTAGCCGTCGGGTAGGCGGCGGCGAGCTGCCGCCAGACATGCGCGCCCGGCCAGTCGACCTGAGATCGATAACCCTGGAACACGGCATTCCAGTTGACTGACTTCTTCGCCGCGATCGCCTCCCAGCATGGAACCTGCTCGGGGTGCTCGAAGACTTCCGCCATGTGATGACAAGGCCCGAGCCCGAGGTGGTCGAGCGCATCCTTCAGGGACATTGTGCCTGTCCGGCCGAAGCCGGGACCGATCACTTCGAGCGTCATGAGTTTCCCCTCCCGATTGTCACGCCGTCCAGTAATCCTTGCATGTCTGCGCCCGAAGGCAAATTCAATCGACGCTTCCGCAAAACAATCCGGCCGCGCCGCCGTCGATTAAGACGCTGGGCCAAACCTACTCTGGCAACCCGAGCAGGCGCGCGCCATCGGCGAACTTTCCGGCGATCGAAGGCGCCATTCCGACCTCGGAGAAAAACCTGATCCGAAGGCCGGGAGTCAATTTCAAGGCCTGGCCCGCGACCGTTTTCCCCTCGTCGATACGGCCGGCAAGCGCCTGCACGCAGGCCTTGAGGTACATCAACGGTCCTGAGCCGGGATTCGCCTGGACGACCTTCGCAAACCAGGACGCTGCTTCCTCGAAGTGCTGCTCGTGGACGGCGACAATTCCGAGCGCATAAGGGGCGTTCCAGGCTAGCGCATCGAACGGGCTCAGCCGCAGCGCGCGCTCGGCGTGCTTGGCGGCCGCAGCCGAATTGCCGGCGAAAGCGTTGATGTGGCCGGCGAAATAATGCGCCGTCGCACAGGACGGGTTGAGCGACAGCGCGCGCGAGAGCGCGCTGAGCGCCGTTTCGTGGTCCCCGCCAAGGTGTCCAATCACCATCCCGCCGACGGCGAGCGCCATCGCATCGTCGACCTGGTTTCCGATCGCGATCTGGGCATGACTGAGCCCTGCGGCTTTGTCCGCAGGGTCGAAACCGGCTTGAAGGAACAAGATCTGGCGGCACCATCCGAGGAGAGCGTGGGCGAGGGTGTAACTGGGGTCGAGCTTCAATGCGTCTTCGAGAAATCCCGCCGCGATCCTTGCTTCTGCGGGCGTCAGCGGGCCCATATGCGGCAAGGCGCGCAGATAGAGGTCATAGGCGTCGAGGTTTTCGGGGCGCTTGCGTCGCGAGCGTTCGATCTCTGACCGCCGGAGGCTTGGTTCGACGACGCCAACCACCTGATCGGTGATCTGGTCCTGAAGCTCAAACACGTCGTCCAGCGCGCCGTCGAACCGGTCGGCCCAAAGATGCGAACCGCTTTCGGCCTCGATGAGCTGAGCCGTGATGCGAAGGCGATTGCCCCCTTTGCGGACGCCGCCCTCCAGTACATAGCGCACGCCGAGCTCGCGGCCGACCTGCCGGACATCAACCGGCTTCCCTTTGTAAGTGAAGCTCGAATTGCGCGCGATCACGAACAGCCACTTGATCCGCGACAGGCCGGTGATGATGTCCTCGACCATCCCGTCGACAAAATATTCCTGCTCCGGATCGTCGCTCATATTCTGGAACGGCAGGACCGCGATCGACGGCTTGTCAGGCAGCTCGGGGCGCGCCGGCGCCTTCTCCTCGGGTCTTGCTTCGGCCGGTGCGGCCGACGTCGCCTGGGCGGGAAGCCTGACCTGCAGCGAATAGACATGCACAGGCTCGGCGATGTTCTTGAGCCGCGTCGCGCCGAGATCGCTGACCTGAAGGTCGAGGCGCGCTTTAACTTGTCGATAGGCGTCTTCCGACAGACAGATTGCGCCCGGCTGCGCGACACCTTCGAGTCGGGCAGCGATATTGACGCCGTCGCCCATCAGGTCGCCGTCGCTCTCCTCGACCACGTCGCCCAAATGAATTCCGATGCGGAACTTGATACGCCGATCCTCCGGCACGCCGGAGTTGCGCTCGACCATTGCGTCCTGGATCTCGACGGCGCAACGGACGGCGTCGACCACGCTGCGAAATTCGACGAGCGCCCCATCGCCGGTGCGCTTCACCACTCGCCCGTTGTGCACGGCGATGGTCGGATCGATGAGGTCGCTGCGCAGCGCGCGCAAGCGCGCGAGCGTGCGGTCTTCGTCCGCGCCGGCAAGCCGGCTGAAGCCGACCACGTCGGCGGCCAGAATCGCTGCGAGTTTTCGGTTTTCGCTCATGTTGTGCTTCCGCCGTGAAACTTACCACGGCGTCAGATTGGATTCACGTGTGTCCAATCGGGACCAACTACTGTCCGGCCGGGAACTTCGGAATGGCTCGTCCTGTGCTTCTTGCACCCTGAGCCAAGACCGCTTTCTGGCGCTTCCCGCCCGTTGATAGGCCCGATCTTGAAGGCCCGCAACGGGTCGATTCCGGCCGATCGGCGGCGCGTAGCAGATTTCGCCGTACCCGATTTCCCGCCGACCCCCGATATCCACGACTGGCACGTCTCCGAAGAGCGGGAAGCGGGCATTTCTTGTCCGCTGTAGCGCGTCTGCTTATCATAACGTCATAATGTGACGTCGAGGCCGTAGTCGCGCTTCATCCGTGCGACGAACGCCTCATCGCTCTGGCTGGCCTCCTCAATAATCTGCTCGTCCGTCTTGCTCGCTCGGGCCTTCAGGATAGGCATGGCGTCCGGCCTGACGGGATAGCGCAGCTGCCAGCTGTCGCCGTCGACGATCTCGCGGATTGCATCGGCGACAACGGAAGGCGGCGTCGGCTTGGCGAGCACGGCCGCGAAGAGAGCCCGCAGCCGCTTGGAGTGCGGATAGGGACTGTCCGCTCGAAGCGGACGCGCCTTTCCAAAGATCGGAGTGGCGATGACTCCCGGCTCCACAATCGCCACCCGGACGTTGAAGGCGCGCATTTCCTGGGCGAGACACTCGCTCAACGCCTCGAACGCCCATTTGGAGGCGGCATAGCTCGCTTGCGGCGTCGCCGCGATGCGGCCCGCGACCGAGGTGACGTTCACAATGGTCCCGCGGCGACGTTCGCGCATGCTCGGCAGAACGGCCTTGATGCAGCGAAGACCGCCGAAGAAATTCGTCTCCATCACATTGCGGAACATATCGAGCGGAGTTTCTTCGACCGCGCCCCCGCCGGGGATTCCGGCGTTGTTGACCAGAATGTCGATCGGTCCATCCTGCGCGACGACCTTTGCAAAGCCGTCCCGCACGGAATCGTCATCGTTGACGTCTATTGTCGCCAAGCGAATCGGGAGCTTCTCCTGCTCGGCGAGTTTGCGGAGTTCGCCGCCTCGTTCCAAATCCCGCATGGTCGCGGCAACCGTATGTCCAGCCCGGGCGAGCGCGATCGCAGTCGCGAGGCCGATGCCGCTGTTTGATCCCGTAACCAGCGCCAAACCCATGGTTCGCCTCCTTGCGGTTGCCCTCGCAAATGGGACAGCCGATCCGACTTGACCCTCCGGCCGATCAGTCGGGCACGATGCGGGTTCCTGTTTCGCCTCTCAGCGCACGCCCGATGTTTTCGCAGTTGGTGATGAGGCCCGCCTTGCCGCCCCGCTCGAGATAGCCGACCACCGCCTGGATCTTCGGGCCCATGCTGCCTCTGTCGAATTGATCGGCCTCATGCAGGCGCTTGGCTTCGCCGACGGTGATCCGGTCGAGCCATTTCTGGTCCGGCCGGTTGAAGTTGATCGCCACACGCTCGACGCCGGTGGCGATGAGGAAGAGGTCGGCGCCGACGGTGACGGCCAGCAAGCTCGAGGCGAGGTCCTTGTCGATGACGGCTTCGACGCCGCGCAGGCTCCCCTCGGCGTCCTCGACGACCGGGACGCCGCCCCCGCCGCAGGCGATGACCACGTAGCCGGCGTCCGCCAGCGATCGGATGACGTCGAGGTCGACGATCCTTTTCGGCGCCGGCGACGGCACCACGCGCCGCCACCCGCGGCCGGCGTCCTCCTTGACGGTCCAGCCCTGCTCGGCGGCGAGCGCCTTGGCGCGGGCCTCCTCCATATGCGAGCCGATCGGCTTGGTGGGATTCCTGAACGCCGGGTCGGCGGGATCGACCAGCGTCTCTGTCACCACCGCCACCGGCTGGCGGTCGAGCCGCCGCCGGCGGAACTCGTTGCGGAACGCCTTGACGAACATGTAGCCGATCGCGCCCTGCAGGTCGGCCCCAGCGTAGTCCATCGGCACCGGCGCGACCTCGTGGATCGAGAGTTCGGACCGGCGCAGGATGAAGCCCATCTGCGGGCCGTTGCCGTGGGTGAGAATCACCTTCCAGCCGGCTTCGATCATCTCGGTTATATGGCGCGCCGTGAGCGAGGCCTCGGCGAATTGATCGGCGATGGAGAGATGGTCCTTGTCGCGAATGAGGGCGTTGCCGCCGACTGCGACCACAGCGATGCCCGGCCCGTTCGCCATCAGGCGCCTCCCGCTCCGCCGGCGGGACGAGCGCCGGCGCCAATTGTTCGGTCGCCTCGGGGTTGCGCCCGGCTGCTCCGCGGTTCACGACGGTCATCCCTCCCGGCTCGTCGCGCTGAGCCCGTCGTCCCGACAGCCTCCGCGGCTTTGCAGTTGCGCAGCCGCGAATTTGCGATCATCCTAGCTGGAGGCGGCGCGCGCCGTCAAAGCAAGTCGGGTCCTAACGCGAATCTGCGCGCGTTGAGGAACTCGGCACGAATCTTGCTGCGAGTCGGTTCGGGTCGCGTCGGGCGAGAATATTGGGGGAGGATCCCATGACCATGCAGCAGGGCCGCGGCGGGGCCGCGCAATTGTGGGTGCCTGGCGACTGGAACGGCTTCTTCGGGCTGTTCACCAACGTGGTCCTCAACGTGATCATTCTGACCACGCTGTGTCTCTTCGTCGTCCATCTTCCCGCGGATTCGATCGTCTACGGGCGGGTGCTGCCGGCGCTCGGCATCGCGCTCCCGATCGGAAATCTCTACTACGCCTATCTCGCCCTCAGGCTTGCCAGGCAGGAGGGTCGGAGCGACGTGACGGCGATGCCCTACGGCCCGAGCGTGCCGCACATGTTCATCGTCGTCCTCGTCATCATGCTGCCGACCTATCTCTCCCACCAAAAGACGGATGGCGCGGAGAAGGCGGCGTTGCTTGCCTGGCAGGCAGGCCTCGCCTGGGCGTTCATCATTGGCGTCATCGTGCTCATCGGCGCCTTCATCGGTCCGACGATCCGCCGCTATACGCCGCGCGCGGCGATGCTCGGGACGCTCGCCGGCATCTCGATCGCCTTCATCTCGATGCGCCCGGCGTTCCAGATGTGGGACGTGCCCTGGATCGCCTTCGTCTCCTTCGCGATCGTGCTCATTTCGTGGACCGCCAACGTCAGACTTCCCGGCGGCGTCCCCGGCGGACTGGCCGCCGTCATTCTCGGCACTTTGATCGGCTGGATCGCCCATTTTTTGTTTGGCTGGAGCGGCGTGCAGGGCGCGCAGGTCGCCGAGGCCTTCGGCAAATTCGGGCTGCATTTGCCCATTCCCGGCGGCGAAGTGTTCCAGGGGCTCGCCAACATCGGGCCGTTGCTCGTCACCGCCATTCCGCTCGGCGTCTATAATTTCACCGAGGGCATGAACAACGTCGAGAGCGCCGCGGCGGCGGGAGACAATTACAATCTGCGGCACATCCTGCTTGCCGACGGCGTCGGCGCGATCGTCGGCTCGATCCTCGGCAGTCCGTTTCCGCCGGCGGTCTATATCGGCCATCCCGGCTGGAAATCGGTCGGCGGGCGCATCGGCTATTCGCTGGCGACCGGCGTCGTGATCGCGCTCGTCTGCTTCCTCGGGCTGACCGCGCTGCTGCTCGCGATCGTGCCGGCGGTGGCGATCCTGCCGATCCTGCTCTACATCGGCCTCGTCATCGGCGCGCAGGCCTTCACCGCCTCGCCCGCCAGGCACGCGCCGGCGGTGGTGCTGGCGATCATCCCCAATATTGCGGCCTGGGGAACGCTTCAGGTCGACGGAGCCTTGGGGGCGGCCGGGGTCAGCGCCGACAAGGTCATCGACGCGCTGAACAACAACGGCGTCCTCTACCATGGCATGTCGCTGCTCGGCGGCGGCGCGGTGCTGGCGGGCCTCATCCTCGGGGCGATGGCCGCCTTCATCATCGACCGCGACTTCAACCGGGCGGCGATCTATTCGCTGGCCGGCGCCGTGCTCGCGTTCTTCGGCTTCATCCATGGCGTCAGGCTCAGCTGGATGGCCGAATGGCAGGTCGCGCTCGGCTACGCGCTGTTCGCGGTCATCTGCTACGTCGTCGGCGCGCGCGAGAGCGCGGTTGCGGATGAATCGACGGCGGCCGAAGCGGCGGCGGCCAAAGTGCGCGCAGCCGAATAGCGGCGCCTGAGGGCGCTCGGACTCTTGTCGCCGCGTCCGCCCTTGCCCACTGCGTCGACGCCCGCGCCGAGGCTAGCGGGCGCCGCCGCGAGCGGGCGGTTCGCCAACGGCGCGCCAGGCGACGGCGCGATCCGCATCGGCGCGCCGGCCGATATTCTCGTGCTCGACCTCGACGCGCTCGACCGTGACGCGGTCATACGCCTGAACCTCGCGCGCCGCTCATGCGGGACGCGGCGCAGCTTGAGGAGGCCCGCTCCTTGGCCGCCGACTTTTTTTCTCGCCTGAGGGAATAGACCGCCCGCGCCTCGAGTCTCTTCCATGACCGGCGCTTCTCGCCGGAAAGGAGAGAGCCATGGCGGATGACTTCATGGGCGGCCTCGACCGCAGACAAACCCTAAAATGCATGCTTTGGGCGGGGACGGGCGTCGTCTGGACGGTTGCGGGCGGCGTGCCCGCGTCGCGCCTCATCGGCCCGGCCAAGGCGGCGGAGGGAAGCTTTTCCTTCGTCCAGATTTCCGACAGCCACATCGGCTTCTCGAAGCGCGCCAACCCGGACGCGCGTGCGACGTTCGACGCGGCGATCGACAAGATTTTGGCCATGCCGGGCGATCCCGCGTTCATCATCCACACCGGCGACGTCACTCATACGGCCGACCCGAAGCAATTCGACGACGGGCTAGAGATGATCAGGCGCGCGAGACTCGACGTCCACTACGCGCCAGGCGAGCATGACATCGTCGACGCAGCAACGCGCGCCGCCTATCTCGATCGCTTCGGCAAGGGAGCGACCGGCGGCGGATGGTATTCCTTCGACCACGGCGGCGTGCATTTCGTCTCCCTGGTCAATGTGGTCGACCTCAAGAAGAACGGCCTCGGCTCGCTCGGGGCGGAGCAGCTCGAGTGGCTCGAGGACGATCTCGAAGGCAAGTCGGCCTCGACCCCGATCGTTCTCTTCGCCCACATCCCCCTGTGGATGGTCGCGCCCGAATGGGGCTGGGGCACCGAGGATTCGGCCCAGGCGCTCGGCTATCTCGCGCGCTTCGGCTCGGTGACCGTGCTGAACGGGCACATCCATCAGCTGATGCAGAAGGTCGAGGGGAACGTCACGTTCCACACCGCGCGATCGACCGCCTTTCCGCAACCGGCGCCGGGGACCGCGGCGTCGCCGGGCCCGGAGGTGGTTCCGGCGGGGGAATTGCGCAAATGGCTCGGCGTCCGAGAAGTCGCCTATACGATAACGTCGACCGAGCTCGCCGTCACCGACACTGACCTTTCGTGAGGCGGGAGGATGGCTCGCCCGAGACAAAGCGCGCGGCGCGTCTTGCCTTCTGTCCTCGCGGTCGCCCTCAATGCGCTCGGCGGCCCGGTCGCGGCCGGCGGTCTCGCGGGCGATCCGGCGCGCGGCGAGCGGCTCTATGAGGCCTGCACGGATTGCCACTCGCTCGACAAGAACGATGTCGGGCCGCGACACCGCGGGGTGTTCGGCCGCAGGGCGGGGACGCTGCCCGACTACAACTATTCGGAGGCGCTGAAATCCTCCAATATGGTCTGGAACGAGGAGACCCTCGACAAGTGGCTGACCGATCCGCAGGCGCTCGTGCCCGGCGCGAAGATGTACTTCCATCTCGACAACGCGCAGGACCGCGCCGACGTGATCGCCTACCTCAAGGAGCGCGCCAAATAGATTCGTCGTCATCCTCGGCGGATCGCAAAGCCGACCGGGACTCCGGGAGTCGCGGCCGCGGGCGAATGTCGCAATGGATTCCCGACCGATCGCCTCCGCGATCGTCGGGAATGGTGATCACGGAGCCGGGATGACCGGCCCGTCCCGAGGCCCCCTCGCAGCCGAGCGCTTCCGCGCCCTCGTGCCGCCGCTGATCGATGACGCCTATACGCTCGCCAAATGGCTCTGCCGCGATCCGGCGGACGCCGAGGACATCGTGCAGGAGGCGGCGCTGCGCGCGCTGAAAGCCCTCGAGACGACGTCGGTCGAGCGCCCGAAGGCCTGGTTCCTGGCGATCGTCCGCAATGCGGCGATCACCTGGATGGCGCGCAACCGGTCGAAGGACGTCTCGTATGCGGGCGATGCGGCCGATCTCGACGCGCTCGACCCACGCCTCGGCGAGGCCGCGCCCGACCCGGAAGCGGCGCTGATCGCGCTCGAGGACGGCGAACGTCTCCGTCAGGCGATCGCCGCGCTGCCGGCGCCGTTGCGCGAGGCGCTGGTGATGCGCGACGTCAACGGGCTCTCCTACCGCGACATCGCCGAGGCGATCGGCGCGCCGATCGGCACCGTCATGTCCCGCCTCGCTCGCGCTCGCGGCGCGCTGGCAAAAATGCTGAAGTCCGAGCCATGAACGACGATCCCGACGAGCGCCTGCTTCGGCTGAACGCCGCCCTCGACGGCGAACTCGATGCGATGAGCGCGCTCGCATTCGAACGCGAGCTCGACGCCGATCCGGCGCTCGCCGCCGAGTTCCGGCGGCTCCAGGATTTGCGCGGGGCGATCTGGTCCGTTTCCCGCGAGCGCGCGCCTCGGGCGCTCGCCGACCGTATCGCCGCCCTGGCGGCGCCTGCCGAGGAGCCTGCGCCGACCTCCCGGGCTCGGCGCTTCGACTGGAGCGCGGCGCGCCCGCTCGCGCTCGCCGCGTCGACGGCGGCGATCGGCTTCGCCGCCGGCGCCGGGTTCATGTCGCTCATGACTCCGAGCGCCGCTGTGGGCGTCGCGCAAGCCCTCGTCTCGGACTTCGCCCGAGCCGAAATCGCGGGCGAGCCGTTCGACGTCGCCTCGTCGGACAGGCACACAGTCAAGCCTTGGCTCGCCAGCCGCACCACGGTCAGCGCCGCAATCGCGGACCTCGCGAGCCAGGGCTTCCCGCTTGCGGGCGGCCGCGTTGCGGTCGTCGATCGAATGCCGGCGCCGACCCTCGTCTACCGCCACACCGAGCACATGATCGCCGTGACCGAACTGCCTCTTGGCGCGCACGGCGCCGGGGGCGGCGGCGCAATCGAGACGATCGACGGCTACCACGTGGCCCGCTGGTCCGACGCGAACCTCGCCTACGTCGCCGTGTCGGACATGGACGAAAAGACTCTCGCCGAGTTCGTCGCGGCGTTCCGAGAGGCGCGGAATCCGGCGGCGGAGGAGCGGCGATAGGACAATGGGCCGAGCGCTCGATCAGGTCCTGAGCGAGATCAGGCGCTGCGCGGTCTGCGCGGCGAACTTGCCGCTCGGGCCGCGGCCGATCGTGCAATTGGGCGGGGCGGCGCGGGTTCTGGTCATCGGACAGGCGCCGGGGTCGAAGGTCCATGCGAGCGGCGTTCCCTGGCGAGACCGCAGCGGCGACCGCCTGCGCGAGTGGATGGGGATCGACGAAGAGACGTTCTACGACGACAAGTCGGGTCGCGCTCATCCCCATGGGGTTTTGCTATCCCGGCGCAGGCGCCAGCGGCGACTTGCCGCCCCGCCCGGAATGTGCGCCGCTCTGGCATGAGCGGCTGTTGTCCCTCCTTCCCGAGCGAAAGCTGACGCTTCTCGTCGGCGCGCACGCGCAGGCCTATTACCTGAGAGGCCGCGGAAAGACGAACCTGACGGACACCGTTCGTAATTTCCGCCGGCATTTGCCAGAAATCTTCCCTTTGCCTCATCCGAGCTGGCGCAGCACGATCTGGATGAGGAAAAATCCATGGTTCGAGCGTGAGGCGCTGCCGGCGCTTCGCGGAGAAGTCGCAAGGGCGATGCGTTGAGCGAGTTCGAGCGAGGAGGAAGCGCGCGCGCTCACCACCGTTCGCAATGGCGTCGTAAAATCCTGCTCAGATCGACGATCCGACAAGGAGGCCCCAATGACGGCCACGTTCACCGACAAGACGCCGGGCCGAGATTCCAGCGCCCCGCGATCGGTCCAATCTTACATCGACGAGACACCAGTCTGGCGAGATGGAACGCCTGTCAAGGCCACCCCGATGACCGGCATGCAATGGTTCATCTGGACGCTGGCCGCGGCGGGAAAATTCTTCGAGGGCTACGTCGTATTCATGACGGGCGTCGCGCTTCCCCTGTTCTCGCGCGAGTTCAATATCGGCGCCTTCGAACACGGCGTGATCGGCGCAGCGAGCCTGTTCGGGATACTGGTGGGCGCGGTCGCCCTCGGCGGACTGTCGGACCGTTTCGGCCGCAAGCCGATGTTCGTCGTGGAGATGATCATCTTCGTGGCGTTCCTGGCGCTGCTGTGTTTCGCGACAAACTACATTCACGTCGTGGTCTGCCTGTTCGCGATGGGGCTCGCGCTTGGCTGCGATTATCCGACCGCGCATATGATCATTTCCGAGAACATCCCCAGCACCGCGCGCGGCAAACTGGTCCTCGCCGCGTTCGCTTTTCAGGCCATCGGCGCGCTTGGGCGGCGTCGCCATGGGTTTTCTGGTCCTGTCGGTGCTTCCGGAACTCGGCGCATGGCGCTGGATGTTCGCGAGCGCCATTATCCCCGCCGTCCTCGTTTTGATCGGCCGCTTCTATATCGTTGAGAGCGCCAACTGGCTGTCCTCGCGCGGCGAGATCGACAAGGCCGAGCGAGAGGCGCAAAGACTGCTCCTGCGCAAGCCGCAATATCCCGACAAGGTCAAGCTCGCGGCGGCGAATGCTCGCGGGCACGCCGGTCACGGCGGAGGCTTCGCCATTCTCTTCAACAGCGAAAACCGGCGGGCGACGATTCTGGCTTCCGTTCCCTGGTTCCTGCAGGACCTCGGGACTTACGGCATCGGCATTTTCACGCCGACGATCCTCGCCGCGGCTCTGGGCGCGAATTCCGACCACGCCCGCAGCGTCTCTGACTTGATCCAGCAGGACATCTTGGCCGCCAAGGGCGCGGCTCTGACGACATCGCTTCTCATCTTCGGCATCCTCTTCGCCGTCCTTCTGGCCGACATCGTCGGCAGGATTTCGCTGCAGGTGTTCGGCTTCATCGGCTGCGCGGTCGGTTTGTTCGTGGCTTCGCTGTCGGCCAACTTCACCGACGGCCAGCAGCTGCTGCTGATCTTCGCCGGTTTCATGCTGTTCAACTTCATGACGAACCTAGGACCCAATGCGCAGACCTATCTCCTGGCCGGCGAGGTGTTTCCGACCGCGGTCCGTGGCAAAGGCGCCGGTTTCGCCGCGGCCTTCGCGAAGATTGGAGCGGTCCTGACCGCTTTCCTCTTCCCGGTTCTCCTCGATACGATCGGCACACAGGCCCTCCTTTACGGCCTCATCGTGACCTCGTTGCTCGGCGCGGCGGTGACGTGGCTGTTCCGGATCGAGACGACCGGGGTGAGCCTCGATAGTCTGAGCGCCAAGGCCGGGTCAGCGACATGACGCCGACGAAGGACCGGGGTCTTGAGGCAACTCAGGAGGCTTTGCTCATGGTCAGCCATTTAGGCTCGATGATTGCCGGGGGCTGCAAATGGATCGCAGCGCTGGCGGTGGGGTGTCTCGGCCTCGTCGCCTTCGCAGCCGCCCCGACGCGGGCCGAGGTCACCCTGAAGGAAACGGGTTCGACTCTTATTTTTCCGCTTTTCCAGACCTGGGCCGCGGAGTACGCCAAGACCCATCCTGGCGTCACGGTGGCGACCGCCGCGACCGGCTCAGGGGCAGGCGTCGACCAGGCGCTCTCCGGCGCCGTCCAGATCGGCGCCTCCGACGCCTACATGTCGGACGCCGAGATCGCGCAGCACCCGCACACGCTCAACATCGCGCTCGCGATCTCGGCGCAGACCGTCAACTACAATCTGCCCGGACTGAACGACGTCAATCTCAAGCTGGACGGGAAGGCGCTCGCCGGCATCTACACCGGCCGGATTCGCGCCTGGGACGATTCGGCGATCAAGGCGCTCAATCCGACCGTGAATTTGCCGCACAACGACATCATCGCCGTCCACCGCGGCGACGCGTCGGGCGACACGTTCGTCTTCACCCAGTATCTGACGTTTTCCGCCGAAACCTGGGAGAACAGGCCCGGATTCTTCGCCCCCCAGTCTTGGCAGAAAAACCTCGGCTTCGGCGACACCATCAAGTGGCCCGCCACGCCCGGCGCGCTGGAAGCCGTCGGCAACGCCGGGATGGTCGCCAAGATCAAGGAGACGCCTTACTCGATCGGCTACATCGGCGTCAGTTATCACGAGGACATCGCCAAGGCCGGAATCGGGACGGCGGCCGTGCAAAGCTATGACGGCGAATTCCTGCTGCCGACGCCCGAGACGATTGCCGCTGCGGCGGCGGCGCTCGGACCGCGGACGCCGCCCGACGAACGCCTGACCCTGGTCAACGCCCCGGGCAAGAACGCATATCCGCTCGTCAATTACGAATACGCGATCGTTTCCACGAGGCAGCCGAACCCCGAGACGGCGGCGGCGCTTCGCAAGTTCCTGCTGTGGGCAATTGCGCCGGACGAAACCAACGAGAAATTCATCGGGGACGCCCATTTCATCCCTCTGCCTGCCCATATCTGGGTGCTCAGCCACGATCAGATCGAGGCAATCAGGTAGCCGCATTGCAAAGTCTGCTTTCTCGGGAAGTGACGCTCGGCCGCTGACATAGGCCTTTGTCGTTTCGTCATGAAAGCTTAGAAGAATGGAGGAGAGGAGCGATCTCGTCTCGAAACGCGGCCGGGGCGTCCCCTCATGCCAACCCTTCTTGCAGGAACCCTCCAATGTCCCTTGACCGCACGGCGGCTTTGACCGCGGCTATTTTTCTGGCGCTGACGTCCGCCTCGGCCAACTCGCTGTCGGAGCGCCGCGCCGCCAAAGAAAAGACGGAGGCAACCGAGGTCGAGGTCGCCTGCGGGAAACTGGACAAGGAGAATTGCGCCGTCGTCGTTCCCGAGATCAATTCGAAGACCGTGTCGCAACACGTGCGGCTGAAGCCGCTTGAATCGAAGGGCAGCGTCAAGTCCGTGGATGGGCTTTGCGACGGAGACGTGCAGATGGCGGTTGTGCAGGAGGACGTGCTGGCGAACCGCTCAGACAAGCCAGACTGCGCCGGCAAGCTCGTTGTGCTAGGCCGGCCGCTCTATCCGTATGAAGGCTTCATGGTTGTGCGCGACGAGACGCGCGAAGGCAAGTTCGAGGACATGGTGCGACGCCTAGCCCCGGGAACGGTCCTCCGCGTCGCAGCGGGCGGCTCAGGATCGGGTGGGGAACTGACGCTGCGCAACATCCTCGCTGCAAATCCCGGCTGGAAGGAGGTCATCGACATTGCGCCCGACGGTTCGGAGACCGCCCTCAACAAGCTGCGCGACCGCCAGCTCGACGCTTTCTTCGTCATGGACGGGCCGCAGTCGCCGCTCCTTCAGCAGGTTCGCGAGACTGTCGACCCAAAGACGAAGAACCGCATCTTCAAATTCGTCGACATTCGCCCGAACGACAAACTCCTCGCGACGCCCTTCAACGGCCGGCCGCTCTATTCGAGCGCGACGCTGAAGTCGGGGTGGTTCAGCGCGATCAAGTCGATCGAGACGCCTGCGGTGATCGCGGTCCGCGACGACTGGTATCAGGGCTACCCCGGGATCGCGGCCAAGATTCGCCAAGGCGCTGAGGACGCTCTGCCCGCGATCGCCGCCAAGGCTGGTGCAAGACCCGAATGGGCGCAGGATTTCGAGCGGCGGTGAGCGGATGCAGCAACACTCTGATACGCGGCAGTGTACTCCGCATGTTTGGTGTCGTTGCTAGATTGGTTGCGCCTGCGCACACGTATCCGATCGCTCCTGGTCAGGCCAAGAGCCGGCGGAATGACGCCGGTTACGCCAGTCAGGCCTTGCGCCTCATGAGCGAGGCTGAGGTCTGATGGCCAAGGCCGTGCGCGATCGGCGCAGCTCTGTGATGCGCGATTGTACATTTTCGGTTCGGTGCCGTGCGCAAGGGCCAATGAAACGCTTGCGATCGGCATCAGCGTGTCTCGGCTTAGCGGCCTTGAGACGCGACGCGAGGCGCAACCTCCGCGTTCCGCCGAAGTCCGCTTTCTCGCGGTTCCCGCCTGTTCATAGAGCCGATCTTGAAAGGCAGCAAAGGGTCGAAGCCGGAATTCAAACTCAGACACCACCGCCGGCCGGCTCTTGCAACGAACGCTTCAGCGCCTGAGTGCGATAAAGACCCAAAAGCGCCTTGCGCCGGAACGACGGCCGTGAGCGCAGGGCGGCGGCGCCGATGTTTCTATTGAGGCAAATCAAGCCGTCGTCTTGACCCGAACTGTAGAGTGTTTCCAATTCTGCAGGAGCGGGAGATGGAAGCTGAGCCGCGCGGAACCGCGCCGCTGAGCGCCAATCTGGTTGAAACCTCCGGCGGCACGTTGCCTGTGCCCTTGAAGCCGACGGCGCTCCGCCGCCGGCGAAGCTTGGGCCGACGGATCTTGGCGGTCGCGGCGATCCTTGCGGCTTCGGCGGCGGCGGTCGGCGTGGGGCGCGTGACTTTTGGGCCGCGCCGACCGTCACGGTGACCCACCCCACGCGGGGCCCGGCGATCGAGGCCGTTTATGCGACCGGCGTCATCGAGGCGATCGACTACGCCCGCTTCGGCGCGACGGCGGCCGGGCGCGTGATCGACGTTCTCGTCGACGAGGGTCGCCAGGTCCGGAAGGGCGACGTACTCGCCCGGATGGACGAGCGTCAGCCGCTCGCCAGGCTCGACGACGCGCGGGCGCGGCTCAGGATGGCCGAGGCCGACATCGTCCGCGCGCAAACTCTGACCAACCGGGGCGTCCTCGCCGCGCAGGCGCTCGAGCGCGCTGAGCAGGAGCGCGACCAGGCCGCAGCCGCGGTCGACCTTTATGCGCGACAGCTGGAAGACTACACCATCGCCTCCCCGCTCGACGGGATCGTGATGAAGCGCAACGTCGAGCCTGGCGAGACGGTGGCCGCCGACACCGTGCTGTTCGAGGTTGAACTCGACGTCGCGCAAGCGCATCGCCGCCGACGTCGACGAACGCGATATCGCCGGCGTGCGCATGGGCGCGCCCATCGCTGCGCACGCCGACGGGTTCCCGGACCAGGTCTTCGAGGCCAGGGTCACCAACATCCGACGCCAAGGCGACTCGAGCTCGCGCACGTTCCAGGTCGAGGCCGACCTGCCTGTGGACACTCCACTCATGATCGGCATGACCGTCGACGTCGACATCGTGACCGCCGAGCGCGACAACGCGCTCCTCGTCCCCGCAAGCGCGGTCGGGCATGGGCCGTCGACCGGCGGCAGGCCCGGAGCGCCGTTCGTGGTCGTCGTCGACCACGGCCGCGCCCGACGGTCGACGTGGAGACCGCGGCGGTCGGTCCGGTAAAGACCCAGATCCGCGCCGGCCTCGTCGAAACCGACGCGGTCGTGCGCGAGAACCCTGATCGGCTTCGCGACGGCGAGAGCGTGCGCATCGAACCATGACGCTGCTGCCGCTCTCCATCGCCTTTGCGCATTTGATGGCCCGCAAGCGCCAGACCGCCGTCTCGATAGGCGGCGTCACGCTGGGCGTGACGATCTTCATCGGCATCCCCGCGATGATGAACGGCTTCCACAATTACTTCCTGTCGCAGCTCGTCGACACCAATCCACACATCGTCATCTCCGACGAGTTTCGCGAGGCGGCGCCACAGCCTCTCGCAGCGCTCCATCCCGACGGCGCGGTCGAGGTCCGGCGGGTTCTGCCGCGCGACCCCATGCGCGGCATTTCGGGCGCCGCAGCGATCCTCGAGGCGCTGAACGCGATGGACCGGGTGGCGGCCGCCCCTTCGCTGATCGGCCAGGTCATCTTGCGCCGGGCGGGACGCGATTATGCGATCACCGGCATCGGCGTCGACGCGCCGCGCGAGGAGCGGGTGACCGACATCGTGCACGACATGGTTGAAGGAAGTTTCGGCGCGCTGGCCTCCGAGCCGAACGGCCTCATCATCGGACGCGAGCTCGCCGACAAGATGGGCGTCGGCCTCGGCGACAGCGTGGTCGCCTCGACGACAGCCACAGGGCAGACGAGCCTGAAGATCGTCGGCATTTTCCACACCGGCATCGATGTGGAAGACCAATATTGGGGCATCGTGCCGTTGACGAGGCAGCAGGCCATGCAGGACCGGCCGCGGGTGGTCAACCAGATTCACCTGCGCCTCGACGACGTCTCCCGCTCGATCCCGCTCGCGGGGCAGATCGAGCGGCGCTGGGGCTTCAAAGCGGCGCCGTGGGAGGAACCTACGCGCGCGTCCTCGACGTGTTTGCGCTCCAGGACAAGATCATGTTTATGACCACGGCCTCGATTCTCGTCGTCGCCGGCTTCGGCATCTTCAACGTCATCTCGACCATCGTGATGGAGAAAGCGCGCGACATCGCCATCATGCGCTCGATCGGCATGCCGGGGACCTCGGTCGTTGCGATCTTCCTCATCGAGGGGATCGTCGTCGGCGCGATCGGAATGGTTTTGGGGTGGTTCGCAGGTTGGGGCTTGAGCGCGCTCATCCATCGGATCCCCGCGCCGACCGGCCATCCGGGCGACCTCATGCCGATCAAGCTGACGCCCCTCTCCTACCTCGAGGCGAGCGTCATTGCGCTCCCTTCCGCGATCGGCGCCGCGTGGCTCCCGGCGCGCAAAGCCGCCCGCGCCGACCCGCTCACCATCATCCGAGGCGCGGCATGAGCGCGGTTCTGGAGGCGCGCCGTTTCACGCGGATCCTGCCCGGGCCCGCGCCGACCGTTCTCGTCAGCGACATCGACGCCGTTTTCGAGCGCGGCAGCTTCACCGCGATCAGCGGCCCCTCCGGGTCGGGGAAATCGTCGCTGCTCTATCTGCTGGGCCTGCTCGATCCGCCGACGGCCGGCGACGTCCTGCTCGAAGGCGCCTTGACTTTCCGACTCTCCAATGAAGAGCGGGGATGGCTGCGGCTCGAACATTTCGGTTTCGTCTTCCAGTTCCACTTCCTGTTGCCCGAGCTCAGCGCGCTCGACAACGTGATGCTGCCGATGCGCCAGCTCGGGCGTCTCACGGCCTCGGCGATGCGCGAGCGCGCGCAGGATCTGCTTGCCTCGCTCGACATGGAGGCCGAGGCGGCGAAGGCCCCGGGCGCGCTCTCCGGCGGGCAGCGGCAACGCGTCGCAGTGGCGCGCGCGCTCGCCAACGACCCGCTGCTCGTCCTGGCGGACGAGCCGACCGGAGCGCTCGATTCGAAGAACGGTGTTCGCGATCTTCCGCCACCTGGCCGATGAAGGCCGCACAGTGATCGTCGTGACCCACGACGAAAGGCTCGCCCAATCGGCGGAGCGGGCAATTCACATCTTCGATGGCCGCCGCGCCTTCCCCCTAGAGGCCGATCCGGCCGGGCGCGTCCCGATGAAGCGAACCCGCTGTCATCCTTGCGGTCGGCCGAGCTAACGGAAAAGGGCGCGCGCTCGAAGCCGATCAACAATCTCTTGACAAATGGGTTGCTGGGTTCTCATTATGTTCTATCGCAAGGGCCATGCGTCGAGCGAGGAGGAAGCGCGCAATGTTTCGAGAGGACCTTTTCAAGGGCAAGAAAATCCTGATCACCGGCGGCGGAACCGGGCTCGGCCGGGGCATGGCCGAGCGCCTGCTCGCTCTCGGCGCCGAGATCGCGATCTGCGGACGGCGCAAGAGCGTTTGCGACGCCGCGGCGGAGGCGATGATGAAGACGTACGGCGGCGTCGTGAAGAGCTACGGCGTCGACATCCGCGACGCATCAGCCGTCGAGGCGACTGTCGAAGAGATTTTCCGCGACGGCCCGCTCACCTCCCTCGTCAACAACGCCGCGGGCAATTTCATCGCACGCACCGAGGATCTGTCGCCGCGCGGCTTCGACGCGATCGCCAATATCGTCATGCACGGAACCTTCTACGTGACCCAGGCGGTCGGAAAGCGCTGGATCGCCGCGGGCCTCAGCGGCGGCGTCGTCTCGATCGTGGTCACCTGGGTGCGCAACGGCGGACCGTTCGTGGTCCCTTCCGCAATGAGCAAGGCGGCGATCCAGGCGATGACGATGTCGCTCGCGGCCGAATGGGGCCGCTATGGCATCCGCCTCAACGCCATCGCCCCCGGCGAGATCCCGACCGAGGGGATGAGCAAGCGGCTGAACCCGGGCCAGGAGCCTGGCGCCGAAACCGCGGCCGCCAATCCGATGGGGCGCGTCGGGCGCATGGAGGAGCTGCAGAACCTCGCCGCCTTCCTGCTTTCCGACGGCTGCGGCTGGTTGAGCGGCGAGACGATCGCCATGGACGGCGCGCAGGCCCTCGCCACCGGCGGCAATTTCTACGAATTGCGCAAGTGGGGCGATGCGGAATGGAAGGCGGCGCGCGCGGCGATCGAGGCGCAGAACGCGCGCGATCGGGCGCAGCGGGGGTGACAGCGATTACAACATGTTATTTTAGTATATCCCTCGCTGCAGACGCCCTGTCTCGCCTCTTTTGCGGGACGACGCTAAACGGGGGTCCAAGTCTTTGAAAAACAACGTCCCCGCCGCTAAACTGGCGCTAAATCGGCATAAAGACCCCGACCGTCGTCGGCGCCGCCGTTCCTCCGGCCGACGCCGCCACCCTTCGGCGCACGGCAATTCTCACTGTCCGCCGCGCGCCTCCCGGACCGCCTTGAACAGGGCGAACGGGGTCGCCGGCATGTCGATGTGGTCGATCCTGAAGGCGCGCCAGAGGGCGTCGCCGACGGCGTTCATGACCGCGGGCGTCGAGCCGATGCTGCCCGCTTCGCCCGCGCCTTTCAGCCCCATGGGATTGGTGGTCGAGGGCACGTTGCGCGTCTCGAAGGCGAAATTCGGCAGGTCGTCGGCGCGCGGCACGGCGTAGTCCATGAGGCTCGCCGTCAGAAGCTGCCCGTCCTCGTCGTAGACCGCGCGCTCCATCAGCGCCTGCCCCGCGCCCTGGGCGATGCCGCCGTGGACCTGGCCCTCGAGCAACAGGGGATTGAGGGTGCGGCCGAAATCGTCGACGACCGTATAGCGGACAATCACCGCCTGCCCCGTCTTGGGGTCGATCTCGACCTCGCAGATATGCGTTCCGTTGGGATAGGTCGCCTGCGGCGGCTCGAAACTCTCCACCGCGGTTCGCCGCTCCGGCTTGGCGGCCGGCAGCGCGGCGATCTCCTCGTAGGAAATGGAGCGGTCGGTGCCGGCGATGCGGATGCGCCCGTCGGCGATTTCGAGGTCCTCAGCCGAGGCTTCGAGCTTGTCGGCGGCGAGATCCTTCAGCATCGCGACGAGTTTTCGCGACGCCCGGTCGACCATGACGGCGCCGACCGGAATCGAGCGGGACGCCCCCGTCCCGAAGCCGCTCGCGACGCGGTCGGTGTCGCCCTGCACGACCTTCACCCGCGACAGCGGGACGTCGAGATATTCGGCGACCACCTGGGCGTAGGCCGTCGCATGCCCCTGCCCGTTCGACTGCGTGCCGACGAGCACGGTGAAGTCGCCCGACGGTTCGAGCACGACGGCGCCCGTCTCTCCGTCGTCCCAGGCGGTGCATTCGATGTAGCTCGACAGGCCGACGCCCCGGATGAGGCCGCGCGAGCGCGACTCCTCGAGGCGCCTGCCGAACCCTGCGAGGTCGGCCTTCTCGGCGCAGGCCCTGAGCGTCCCCTCGAAATCGCCGACATCATAGGTGCGGCCGGTCGGGGTCCGGTAGGGCATCTGCGACGCCTTGACGAGATTGCGCGCGCGGATCTCCTCGGGCGCGAGCTCGAGCGCCCGCGCGCAGCGGTCGACCAGGCGCTCGAGCACATAGGCCGCCTCGGGCCGCCCCGCGCCGCGATAGGCGTCAACGGGCACGGTGTGGGTGAAGACGCCGCGCACGCGCGCATGCAGCGCGCCGATGTCGTAAGGCCCGGTCGCCATCGACGCGCCGAGGTAGGGAATGTATGGGCCGAACTGCGAGAGATACGCGCCGAGGTTGCCGAGAATATCGAGCCTCAGCGCGAGAAACCGGCCCTGATCGTCGAGCGCCATCTCGGCGACTGTCACGTTGTCCCGTCCCTGCGCGTCGCCGACGAAGTGCTCGCTGCGGTCCGCGCGCCAGACGACCGGACGGCCGAGCCGCTTCGCGGTCTCGAGGAGAAGCGGATATTCGCGATAGACGAAGGCTTTCGTGCCGAAGCCGCCGCCGACGTCGTTGGTCGTCACTCTGAGCCTGTCCTTCTCGATCTTGAGGATCTGGCCGGCGATTATTTGTTGAATGCCATGGACGCCCTGGCTTCCGACATGCAGCGTAAGCCGGCCGCTCTTCGGGTCGTATTCGGCGGCGGCGGCGCGGGCCTCGATGTAGTTGGCGACCACGCGCGCGTTCACGACCTTGACTTTGACGACATGAGCCGCCTTGGCGAAGGCGGCTTCGGTTTTCGCCCGGTCGCCGATCTCGTGATCGTAGGCGATGTTGCCGGGCGCCGCCGAATAGACCTCTGGGGCGCCGTCCTCGATCGCCGTCTCCGGGTCAACCACAGCCGGCCGGGCCTCCCAATCGACGCCGACCGCCTCGGCGGCGTCGCGCGCCTGCCAGGGCGTGTCGGCCACGGTCATCGCGACGATGTCGCCGACGTGCTGCACGAGGCCGTCGGCCATCACCGGATAGGGCTTGAGCGGCGTCAGCGAGCCGTCCGTATTCTTCACCGGGGCGAGGCAGGGCAACCCGCCGAGCGAGGCGAAGTCGCTCGCCACGAAAACGCCGTGCACGCCGGGAAGGGCGCGCGCGGCGCCGATGTCGGTCACGGCGAACCCGGCGTGCGCGTGCGGGCTGCGCAAGAAAGCCGCGTACAGCGCGCCCTGCGGCGTGTAGTCGGAGGCGAAAGCGCCCTGCCCCTTCACGAGGCGAACGTCCTCCACGCGCTTGACGGGCTGGCCGACGCCGAACTTCACCGCTCCCATGGCTCTCTCCATCGCCGAATTTCGTCGCCGGACCGACGCCCGCCGCGAGCGCTTCGACGCGCGCGGGCTGCCCAAAAATCTGCTCGGGCGACGCTCGCGGCGGAGGCGAGCGTCGATGAGCGAATCCGAAGCCGGTGGCGCCCGGGCGCATAGCACAAGTGGAGGTCAAAAGCTTCCGTCGGCGGCGGCGCCGTTCATGCGGCCTCTTCCTCCCTCCATCGCCGCACGATCGCCGCCTCCGGCGTCTCTTCGAATGCGATCGCGCGGCGGCCGAGCGAGACCTCGCCGGAAGCGCCGTCGAGCGCAATCCAGTCGCCCTCGCGGAGGGTCCGCCCATCGAGGCTCGCGGCGCCCTGGCGTTCGTCGATGGAGAGCGCCCGGCAGCCGACGAGGCACACCTTGCCCATCTGACGGGCGACGACGGCGGCATGGGCAGTGCGCCCGCCCACCGCCGTCAGGATGCCGTCCGCGGCGGCGAATCCGGCGACGTCCTCGGTCGACGTGTCGCGGCGGACGAGGATCGCCGGCTCCCCGCGCGCCGTCGCGTCCTTCGCCCGCTCGGCGGTAAACGAGACGCGGCCGCAGGCGACGCCGGGAGAGGCGACAGCGGCTTTCGCCGCCGGCTCCGCCGGTTCGACGAAGCGCGACGCGCGCGCCGCGGCGAGGTCGACGTCCGCGACCCGCGCGAGCGCCTCTTTTCGGCTGATGACGCCTTCGCCGACGAGATCGACGGCGATTTTAAGGGCCGCGCGCGGAGTGCGCTTCGCCGTGCGGGTTTGCAGGAACCACAGCCTCCCCCGCTCGACCGTGAACTCGATGTCCTGCACGTCGCCGCAGGCGGCCTCGAGCGCGCGGGCGCCCTCCTCGAGCTGTCGCGCGACGTCTGGCATGCGCCGGGCGAGCAGCGCCGCATCGCCCGGCGAGCGGTGGCCGGACACGATGTCCTCCCCCTGCGCGTCGGCAAGGAAGTCGACGTAAAGCGCCTTCACCCCCGTCGCAGGATCGCGCGAGAACGCGACGCCGGCTCCCGAATCGCCGCCTGAATTGCCGAACGCCATCGCCTGGACCGTGACCGCCGTGCCGGCGAGGCCGGTCAGCGAATTGAGCCGCCGGTATTCCTTCGCCCGCGCGCTTTCCCACGACCGGTAGACCCCCTGGGCCGCCTCGGCGATCTGGTCGATCGGATCGAGCGGCGGCGCGCGACCAAGTCGGCCGGCGAGCGCCAGAAATTCGGCGGTCAACCGCTCGAGCGCCTCGGAATTGAGCTCCGCCTCGTCGCCGACGCCTTCCGCGGCGATCATCTCGGCGAGCAGGCCGGCGAAGCCGCCGGGCGCGGCGCCGCCGACCACTTGCGCATAGGCCTGGATGAACCGCCTGTGGCTGTCGTGGGCCATGCGCGGATTGCCGGTCATGCGAATGAGGCCGCGGACGCTCGAAGCGTTCATGCCGACGTTGAGGACGGTGTCGAGCATGCCGGGCATCGACTTTTCCGCGCCCGAGCGCACCGAGACGATGAGCGGCGTGCGGGCGTCGCCGAGGCGCCGCCTGGTCGCCGCCTCGAGCCAGCCGATTCCCGCGACGAGGCCTTTGCGCATCGCCTTCGTCGCGTCGTCCTCTCCGGCCACGACGCCGGCGCAGAGCGTCGTCGGCAGGACGAAGGCGGGGGGGACCGGCAGGCGCAGCGCGCTCAGCCGCGCAAGCTCCGCCGCCTTCGAGCCGACATGACTGGCGAGCATCGGGCCCGGCGACCCGCCCGGGCCGATGAACAGGGGCTCGAGATGCTTGGCGCTCATTCGGACAACCCCCGCAGCACGCGACTGCGCAACGACATGGCGGCGTGGGCGAGGCGATCGGTCGCCTCTTCCAGAGTGCGGGCGATTTCGAGGCCAAGCACCAGAACGCGCGCATCTCCGCCGCCATGCGCTTGCGGCGCGCTCATGATCGCCCCGATCGCGGCCCGTTCAGCCGAATCGGCGTCGCGCTCGGCCTCGATCACCGCGTCGACGCATTGCAAGGCGAACGCGGCGTCAGGGCGCTTGCCCTCGGGAATTTGCAGCGCGGCTTGGACCGCCCGTACGAGCTCGGCCGCGCAATGGCGCGCGATCGCTGCAAGCTCCGCCAGCGGCGCCCCCAGAACGTCGGAGGCTTCGTGGTCGGGCGCGAGAGAGACGAGGAACGCCGCCTCGTCGAAGCAGTCGGTTGCGTTCTCGACCTGGTCGATCAGCGGCAGCAGCTCGTCCGCATTGCGCACCCGAGCGAAGATCTCGCGCGCCGCGACTGTCAGGCGGTCCCCCTTCCCTTCGATCTGCTTGGCGCGTCGGGCGAGCGATTTGCGCTCGGCGAGGCGCGCCAGGCCGGCGGGACCGAAGGCGGTCTCGATCATGCCGGCGAGGGTGCGGGTGAGGCCCAGGTGGCGCAGGACAACGGCGAGCAGCTCGCTTTCCGCCGTATCGAGGCGCTGCGACAGATCCGCCTGAATCTCGTCGCGGATGAACCGAGTCGAGCGCCCGCTGTCGAGGCCCTCGCTGGCGAGATGCAGGACATTGCCCAAGAACGCGGCGCATTCGCTCTCACCCAGGGCCTTGTCGAGCGGCACGCCGTAGGCGATGCGTCCCGCAGCGGCGCCGCGCACCGCGTCGAAGACGAGGTCGGCGCCGCCGAGCTCGAGAAAGGCGCGATGCCCGTCCTCGCGCTTCGTCGCGCCGGCGAGGAGCTCGATCGCGCGCGTCTTGGAGACGAAGGGCCGCAACGCCTTGCGAGCCTTGTTCCAGTCGATCAGGAAGACGATCCGCGACCCGAGGAAGGCGAGGAAACGGTCGAGATCGGCATCGTCGCGCGCCTCATAGACGCCGCTGAGAAGATAGAACGCCTCGCCCTTGGCCAGGTCGCGCTCATGCTTCTGGATGAGCGCGCTCCACACGACCGCCTCGGCGGCGAACATCGCCATGAAGAATTTGGCGCGGATGCGGTGCACGTCGGTGTAGGTCGTCGTCACCGTCAGGCCCTCGACATGCATGACGAGCACGTGCGCGTCGGTCTCGCCGATGTCGTTCTGGATGGTGAGACGACCGCCGACGCGGCCCGCGGTCGTATCGAGCCCCGGATGGCCGAAGGCGAGTCGGGCCGTACGGCGGAGGCCGCTCATGAATGCGCGCACGCGCGCCCGGTCGTCGTCGTTCAGGCCGTGCACGCGCGCGCCGTCGATCTGCTCGACGGCCGTCGCCGACGCGATGCGGTTCAGCTCCTTGTGCAAGTCCATTACAAGAAGATGCAGGCTGTCGTTCCCTCCCCGCCGGGCGGAGGCGAGCGCCGCGACTTCGGCGCGCCCGACGCAATCACCCTTGAAGCTTGGCAGGGCGCCGATCATCGCATTGAGGCGCGCCTTCAGCGGCGCCGCGGCGTCGGCCTGGGCGATCTCGATCGGCCCCATCATCGCCATGAGGTCGCGGGCGAGGCCGGCCGCTAGCAGCTCGGCCCCGGGGGCCAGGAAGGTGTCCGCGTCGATGCGGCGCGCGCCGGAAACGATGGCGTCGAAGGCCGGCTCGGTCAGGCCGACGCTGCGACGCTCCCGCTCGAGCGACGGCGGCGGCCGTCCTGCCTGCGACGCCTGGGCGGAGGCTTCCTGCAACATGGTCAGGCGGATCTTCAAGCGGTCGTTCGCCGCCAGCCCCTCCTCGATCAGGACGGGAAGCAGCACCGCGCCTTCGCCGAGCCTTTCGACGATCTCGGCCTTCGCCGACATTATGGCCCCCGCTCCTCCGATCCGGCCACCCGCTCCGCGAGATCATTCCGCCAGCGGCGCTCCGCCTTGACCAGCGACCGCCACGTCTTCGCCAGCGCTCGCTCGTCGCCCACGCCTGCTCGCGCGCACCAGCCCGCCGCAGCTCCCGCCGCATAGGCGACATCGGAGCTCGCGCGGCTGTCGAGCTCCTTGATCAGGCGCAGGGCGATCGCCGCGTCGTTGACCTCGCCGAGCAGATCTTGCAAGGCGCCGGCCTTCCGCGCATAGCGCTCGGCCGCCGACGCCGGATGAAGAAGACCGCGGAAAAACTCGGTCGCATAGCGCATGTGCTTCAACGCGATGCGCAGCGCGTGGCGCTCCTCCCGAGTGAGCGATCGGAAATGCCGGCCGCGCTTGCGAAGCTTCCGATCCAGCCGATCGAGGCTCGTGGCGGCGAAGCCGACGGCTGGCTCCGCGAGCCAACGGAGGCGATCGTCGTCCGCTCCGCTCCGCCATCCGCGCTCCGCCGCGAAACGCTCGAGATCGAGCGCAAAGCGCGCCGTCGCCCTGTCGCCGGAGAGCCGGAGCACGGCCGTGTGACCGGCGTCCGCCCGGGCCTCGGCCGCGCGGAGAAGGTCATGCAAACCGGGCTCGTCGGGAAAACGCGGCAGAAGACCGCTTCGAACCGTCTCGACGAACACGTCCCAGTCGCGCGCCTCGCCGAGGACGGCGGCGATCCGCTTCGCGCCGGCCCGCAGGGCCTCGAATTCGGCGCAAGGGAAGGCGCGGTTGAACAAGCCGAGCGCGGAGCGCAGCCTGCGCATGGCGACGCGCATCTGATGGACGGCTTCGACGCCGTCGCCGGAAGCGAGCGCGGGCAGGTTGCCGAGGAACTGGCTCAGGCAATTGCGCATGAGCGCGCCGATCGCCTCGTCGAGCGGCGTCTCCGGCGTCAAGGCCGGGGAATGCGCGCGGACCGGCGTCGGCGGGTCGAGCGACAGGAGCCGCCGGGCGCGCTCGGCCTTGCTCTCGACGCAGAGCCTGAGCGGAAGCGCGTCGATGACCTGAAGACCGTAGGCGAACAGCGCCCCGGACGGGCCGGCCTTCAGCTCGACTTCGATTTCGCGGAGCGGCTCGCGCCGTTCGCCGGCGAACAGGAAGCCGGAATCGAGCGCAACTTCGAGAGTCGCCCCCTCGAATTCAACCGTCCGCGCCGTCCGACGGACGTCGGAGCCGAACCTCGCCTTGAGACCCTTGCCGCCGATGATCTCGGCGAGATCGCGCGCGGTCGCCGGGTCGAACAGGGCGAGGTCCGGCTCGGACGAGGGCGACTTCACTTCCTGTTCGTCGCGCTCGAATGCGCCGCGATCGGAATCGCCGGCGCGCTTCAGGCCGAGAATGCACACCCCGTCCTCACGCCGGACACGCAGCCAAACCCCCGCGCGCACCAGATCGTCGTCCTCCGTGTCGAAATAGACGCTCTCCAGCCGCCGGGAAGAGCGCTGATCCGGACCGCCTAGAAGGGGATGCACAAGGGCCGCGTGGAAGGCGTCCGGATCGGCGACGAATTTGAGCTCCCGCTCGACCCCCCCGGTCACCCCCGCCTTCCGCCTGATCGAATGAAACGCGCTCGCCATCACAAATCCCGTCCGAGCACGACCCGCGAAGGGCCGCGCGGTCGCCAGCTTTGCGCTGCACTTCTAGACGATCGGCCGTGACCTTGCTTGAGCGAAATCAACGCGCGCCCGAGCCCTGCCTTCACGTCAGCGCAAGACGTCAGGGCGAACAAAAGTTCACCAAAAAGCCGTGTCACAACAAAAAAAGCCGTTGACGCCGAATCGCAACCAAGATAGTTGTGTTTCCGTTGCGTAACCAATCCGTGTCTTGTCTGGGCGGCGCGGTTTCTTACCAGGAAGGGAATCGATCGGCTTCATCGGGGAAGGAAGGGGAAATGGGGAATCTGAAGGGTCTTTTGGGCGCAGCATGCGCGACTATGGCAGTTGTTTCCATCGCGCCGGCTTACGCCGAAGTCGTTACTGTCCCGGCCGGGAGCGGTCACGGCCACTTTTTGTCTCGGAGTTATAGCGTTCCCGTCAAATGGGTGAACAGCGGCTCGAAAGCGGCCGACGCCCATGCTGCCGATGTGAACCGGCCGCCTTCGGACCGCATCTTTGGCGTCGAACTTCCCGAGGTTCCGACCTGGGCGATGGTCGGCCTGGGCTTCGCCGCCCTCGGTTTCGCCGCCTCCCGCTCCCGGCGCAGGCCGCGGGATCTATTTTCCTGATCGTGCAATTTTGCAACTAACCCCGGTTTCAGTCGACTTGGTTTTGTGAGCGTTTTTAGCGGCGGCGTGAACGAACGGGACTTCGCCGCCGCTTGTCGCGCCTGCTCCACGCGCATCAACTCGTGCGTCCTCGGCTTGGTGATGTCGGG
This sequence comes from uncultured Alphaproteobacteria bacterium, assembly GCA_963819255.1. Lineage (GTDB taxonomy): Bacteria > Pseudomonadota > Alphaproteobacteria > Rhizobiales > Beijerinckiaceae > Roseiarcus. The sequence continues at coordinate 21,598 of CAWFVS010000028.1, read as the reverse complement.
GACAAACTCGGCGGCCGCCTGCGGGCGGCCTTTTTTCTTTTTGTTCGCGGTCGCCCTATCGGCTTGTTTGCGGTCGCCCGATCGACGGTCGAGCGGCGGCGCTTCCGAGCCGGGACCGGGCGAAGCGCAATTCAAACCGGCGCCGGCGAAAAGGCGCCCTGCGGGCGGGCCTCTTTCATCGGCGCCCCTTCACGGTCGAGGTGGCTAGAACCGCTGGCCAGGCGCCTCGGCGTCCGCCAGCGAAGCGACGACATGCCGTTCGATCGCCCACACCGGCTCGTTGGTGTAGTCCTTGTTGATCTCGGCGATCACCCGCGCCTTCACGTCCGGATGAAGCGCGCCGCGCAGGTCGGCCAGGATTTTCGGCGGAGCCGCAACGACAAGCGCCGGCGCGCCTCGCTCGCGCACCAGTCCTTCGAGCGCCTCGGAAGCGCGCTCGGCGAAGCGATGCTCCTCCATCTCGTGCCAGTCGGTCGGCTCCATGGCGCTGCGTCTCGCCGAATGGGCGCTGGCGAAGCCCCGGCCCGGTCGATCGGTCCCCTGGTCGCGCGTCATCGGATTTTCATCGATGAAAACATCCTCGGTGACGAAGTTCGCGAATTTCTCGTCGCCCTCGTTGCGCAGGAACAGCGCCTTGCGTCCGTCCCCGACAAAGACGATCGCGTTATGAGGAATGTTGCGCTTGCGCATGATTGACTCCTCCACGGCGATTCCCGCCGCCCGGCGGGCGGCTTCGGGAGTGGAACGGTTTGTTCATTTCCTTATCACGCCGAGCGTCCGCAAGATTTGCGCTGGCGCAAATCAGGTTTGCGGCTGGCTCAGCGCTGCTCTTGAAATGCGCAGGACCCTTGCTGTGATCCCCCGGGCCGGCGAATCGCTCAAAGGCGGAGGGAGGCTCGCCCTAATGCATGCCGCCTGCCCGCGTGACTACCGCGCACGAGCCGGCGGGAGCCTTCGCGGTCGTCTATGGGAGATGATGCTTGCCGACGAGGCGGACCGTGCTCGCTTGCGAACCCTTGACGCCCTCATTCTCGACGAAGCGGACGTCCGAGCCGACGGTCAGGCGGTCGAAGGCGTCATTGAGCACCGCGTTGCGGTGAAAATAGACTTCCCGGCCGTCCGGCGTTTCGATGAAGCCGCAGTCGCCGTCCGCGAGAAACTTCGCCACGCGGCCGTGGTCTTCGACAGGATGCTGCTTCACTCGACCGCGCATCTCGCGCTGGGCCTCCTCGATCTGACGCACTGCGGCGTCGAAGGCCTCCCTGATCGCAACCCGCGGGTGCTCGCGCTCCGGGGCGTCGCCGCGCCGCCTGTCGACGACCACATCCTTACGCCCCGGCATGGCGATGCGAAGCCGAATGTTGAACAAATCCCCGTTCTGGTGACGGGTTTGCGGTCCATTGACGACCACATGACAACTCGTGATGCGAGGACTGAATTTTTCGAGGCGTTGCGCCTGCGCAGCGACCTCGGATCGGATCTCTTCCGACGGCTCGCACTGCCGGAAGGCGATGTCGACTGGCGTCTGCATTTTGTCCCTCACGCGCCGGATCAGCTTCCCCAGCGACGATAAGGTGTCGCTGTCGCTAACCTTTTTCTCATCATACAGGTTCCATTGGCCGGCATTTTGCGTGGGATCAATCGCGGGAGCCGAACCGGTCGAATCGACTGGCGAAGCGTCACGGCCGGCGGATCCCCGCAACGCGCCCCGATCGGCGATTTCGGCTTTTCAACGCATTGGGCGCCAAAACCTGTCCCTTCGTCGTTGCGATCCGGTAGTCCTTTTATTCGACGCTCGCCGACTACGATCGCGCCATTTCCATCGCCGAAATCAATCTTTTTAAGGACTTGCGCCGCCATTTCCATCGCGACATCGCGTCTGCCTCCGCAGGACCAAAAACCTCCTTGATGGCCATCTCCACTTCCCTTTGCCTTGCGCAGGCGTTGCCAATCAAGGGCTTGCAGCCGATCGAGCAGAAGAAATTCGCGCGCCCAGCCCGCGGCCCGATCCTCCCTGTAGAGTCCGACCATTCGATCTGGTCAGCCTTTGCCCCGGCATTTCCAGCCCGCTCGCAGGCCTTGCCCCGGACGCGACGCTCGGGCGCGCGAGGATCCAAGGCCGCGCAACGATTGTTTTCAAACAGCATGCTAAGGGTGTGTGACCCGCCTCTCCGAACATTGTATGTTCTACTTATGTTCAAGTCAAGTCTTGGTGCGACAGCGAGCCACCGGCCAGCGCAGTTGAAGTCGCCGGCCGTATGGACGAAACTGCGGATGATCCCTCCGACCGACCTTCGGGCAGTCTGCAACAACAAGGGCTGTCGGAGCGAGATCGAGGATAGGAATGTCCAGCGACAGCAAGGCAGCGTGGCCTCAGCGAAACTGACATCTGTGATCTGTTCATCACGCCGACAGGCAGGGGATCGAGGACGGGTTCCTCGCGCCCTACAAGGTCATCCGCATCGACATCGACAAGGATATCGATGGCTGGACGCCGCCCCCCGGGGCGATCGACCCCGAGCGCATGCGCGCAGCCCTCGTCAACGAGGCTGGCCAGCTGGCGATCGAGCATCCGAAACATGTTGTCGGAATCACCGGCGACAGCGCATACGGAAAGGAGGATCATGCGGGAATCGCTCCCCGGCCTTCGCGAGACGGTTTCCGCCATGCTGGCCGACCTCCTCAAGAAGAACGGCGTCGAGGTCAAATACGCGATCCATCCGGTCGCGGGCCGCATGCCCGGCCACATGAAGGTGCTGCTCGCCGAGGCGAACGTTCCTTACGACGAGGTGTTCGAGCTCGAGGACATCAACAACGAGTTCTCCCAGACCGACGTCGCCTATGTCATCGGCGCCAACGACGTCACCAACCCGGCCGCCAAGACCGACCGCACCTCGCCGATCTACGGCATGCCGGTGCTCGACGTCGAGAAGGCGAAGACGGTGCTGTTCGTCAAGCGCGGCATGGGCTCCGGCTACGCCGGCATCGAGAACGAGCTCCGCGACAACACGCTGATGCTGTTCGGCGACGCCAAGAAGATGACCGACGCGATCGTCAAGGCGCTGCAACACTGAGGCGGGTGGAAGCGCGCTCGGCAACGCCCCGCCGGCGGCCCGCGCAAGACGCCCGCTTCGCGGGCTCCTCGCGGGTGCCGGCGCGGAAGGCTCGGCGGTCGCCAAGGAGGCTTTAACGCCGTTTAGCGCCAGTTTAGCGGCGGGGCCTCGATTTTTCAATGGGTTGGACCCCGGTTTAGCGTCACGCGTCAAAAGCGCTCGTGGAGGCGGGCGCTCCGGGAAGTGAGCGGCCGCATGGCCGGGACGCTCGTTGGCCGTGTTATACAACTATATGATGTAGATCAGCGATCTCCTCGAGGTCGTTCAGAACGAAGATAGAAACAACTCTCCGATCTTGGCAAGAAATTTCTTGTCTTTCGCGAAGCGTTCGCGGCCCGTGCGCAACGCCCCTTGAGACCCTTGCCGCAAACCTGAGAAGCGCTCAGAGTGCCCCCGTGAATCGGGCGGTCGTTAAACGACGGACCTGTGTCGCTGGGGCACTCATCTTGAACCACCAATCCCTGTCCTCCTTCATCTGGTCCGTGGCCGATCTGCTGCGCGGCGACTACAAGCAATCCGAATATGGCAAGGTGATCCTGCCGTTCACCGTGCTGCGGCGGCTCGATTGCGTGCTGGAGAAGACCAAGGCCGCCGTGCTGGCCGAGCTGGCCGAGCAGGCAGAAGGCCGGGCTGAACCCCGAGCCGTTCCTGCTGCGCAAGTCGGGGCAGCTCTTCTTCAACACGTCGCCCCTGGACATGAAGAAGCTGATGGGCGACCAGGACCACATCAGGGAAAACCTCTTCGCCTACATTCAGGCGTTTTCGCCCGCCGTGCGCGACATCTTCGAGAGCTTCGACTTCCACACCCAGATCGACCGGCTGGCCAAGGCCAAGCTGCTCTACCTGGTGACCGAGAAGTTCGCCAACATCGACCTGCACCCCGAGGTCGTCAGCAACGCCCAGATGGGCGCCGTGTTCGAGGAACTGATCCGCAAGTTCGCCGAACTTTCCAACGAGACCGCCGGAGAGCACTTCACGCCGCGCGATGCCATCCGGCTGATGGTCAACCTGCTCTTCATCGAGGACGACGAGGCGCTGACCAAACCCGGCGTGGTGCGGTCGATCTACGACCCGGCCGCGGGCACCGGCGGCATGTTGTCGGTCGGCGGCGAGCATCTGGCCGAGCCTGAACCCGGACGCCCGGCTGGTGATGTACGGGCAGGAGCTGAACCCCGAGTCCTACGCGATCTGCAAGGCCGACATGCTGATCAAGGGGCAGGACATCGCCAACATCATCTTCGGCAACACGCTCTCGAACGACGGCCTGCCGGGCAAGCACTTCGACTACATGCTTTCCAATCCGCCGTTCGGCGTGGAGTGGAAGAAGATCGAGAAGGAAATCCGCAAGGAAGCCGAGCAGCAGGGCTTCAACGGCCGCTTCGGTCCCGGCCTGCCCCGCGTCAGCGACGGCTCGCTGCTGTTCCTGCTGCACCTGATTTCCAAGATGCGGCCGGCCGTCGATGGCGGCAGCCGGTTCGGCATCGTCCTGAACGGCTCGCCGCTGTTTACCGGCGGAGCGGGGTCGGGCGAGAGCGAAATCCGCCGCTACGTGCTGGAGAACGACCTGGTCGAGGCCATCATCGGCCTGCCCACCGACATGTTCTACAACACCGGCATCAGCACCTATATCTGGATCGTCAGCAACCGCAAGCCCGCGCATCGCAAGGGCAAGCTGCAACTGATCGACGCCAGCGGCTTCTGGCAGAAGATGCGGAAGAGCCTGGGCAGCAAGCGCAAGGAGCTGAGCCCCGAGCACATCGACGAGATCACCCGGCTGTTCGGCGAGTTGCAAGGAAGTCACGCAAGGACGGCGTGCCGATCAGCCGCATCTTCAAGAACGAGGACTTCGGCTATCGCACGATCACGGTCGAACGCCCGCTGCGCGACGCGAAGGGCAAGATCGTGCTCGGCACCAAGGGCAAGCTGAAGGGCAAGCCGCAGCCGGACGCCGACCTGCGCGACACCGAGAACGTGCCGCTGAGCGAGGACGTGGAAACCTACTTCAAGCGCGAAGTGCTGCCCCATGCGCCGGATGCGTGGATCGACCACGAGAAGACGAAAGTCGGCTACGAGATCCCGTTCAACCGGCATTTCTACGTCTTCAAGCCGCCGCGCGAGCTGGCCGAGATCGACGCCGAATTGAAGGGCGTCACCGACCGGATTCTGACGATGATCGGGGGGCTGTCGAAATGAGCTTTCCGAGATACCCGAAGTACAAGGACAGCGGCGTGGAGTGGCTGGGCGAGGTGCCGGAGCATTGGGAGTCACAGCTGATCAGTCGTACTTCGTAAGCATTGCGGAGCGGCACTCGCCGAGCAGACGAATCCGGAGTACTGGGACGTGCGAATTCCGTCGGCTTACCGCGAAAGATCTGGAATCGATGGAGTAGCTTTCAGACTGCTGACGACACATCACGAGCACGCGATTGACGAGACGCGGCATGAGCTCGTTGCCGCCGGATGACTTGTCGATTGCGATCACGCGGAACGATCTTGCGCATAGCTTCCTGTTGTGCCAGCTCTTGACCTCGATGGTCAATTAGCCATGGATCTTCACAGCCATTCTGCCGACAAGCATATTGATCTCAGCTTTCTTGTTCTGTGGCTGCTTCGCTGGCTCCGCGGTAGACTATTCGACGCATCTGGCGAGGCCGGCCACAACATGGACGAAGAGCTTCTGCTGAACGTGAGACTTCGCGTGCTTGCCGTTCCGCCATTCGACGAGCAAACCGTCATCGCAGACTTTCTTGACCGGGAGACGGCGAAGATCGACGCGCTGGTGGGGGAGCAACAGCGGCTGATTGAACTGCTGAAAGAAAAACGCCAGGCCGTCATCTCCCACGCCGTCACCAAGGGCCTGAACCCCAACGCCCCCATGAAGGCCTTCCGGCATCGAATGGCTCGGCGATGTGCCGGAGCATTGGGAGGTCGATGCGCTGAAGCGCGACCTTGAATTCCTGACAAGTCGGCTCACGGGGTTCGGCGGAGCATCTATGCCGAAGACGGCGATTGTCGTGAAGCGGCAATCTTACGCCGTGAAACCACGCACTGAGTTCGATCATGACATTCAGCGCTTCAAGGTCCCGAGTCGGAAGGCGAGCGAATCGAGGCTGCAGCCGGGCGACCTCGTTGTTCGTGGATTACTGGTGATGTCTCGGGATCGGTAGGATGTGCCGTCTGACATCGAGGCTGCTTTCATGCAGCTATCATGTCGCCCATTCGCGACTAACGCAGCGCGTTCTTCCGGATTCGGTCGGACTTGCTACGCTATGATCGGATGAGCAAGACCTGCCTGCGAACTCAGGGCTATGGTGGCACCAGTATCCAACTGAGCTGTGGACGAATGTGGCTCATCTGTTGATTACACGCCAGCCATCGCGAACAAGCGAAGATCGTTGAGTTTCTCAACCATGAACTTAGCCAACTCGACGCCCTCGCCGCCGAAGCCACAACCGCCATCGACCTCCTCCAAGAACGCCGCACCGCCCTGATCTCCGCCGCCGTCACCGGCAAGATCGACGTGCGGGGCCTAGCTGCAGTGACGGCGGAGGCCGCATGAAGCTCGAAGACTTCAACGGGGCGTCCGGCAACGCTTCCGGAAGGAACGCGAAAACCCCGTCTGCCCTTGGGAGAGGGGCAGGGGTGACGGGGATCGGCAGAGGGGAGGTGTTCAATGTCGCCGACGCCCGAAGCGCCTTATCCTGAAGCGCACGGTCCCCTCACCCCCGGCCCCTCCCACGACGGGAGAGGGGAGTGACTGAGCGGCGACAGTTCGCGCGCGGCCTGCGCCGAGCAGATGGCGCGCGGAGGAAATGGCTTGGCGCCGTCCACGGCTCGCGCTTCCAATGGCGCGAAATCTCAAGCGACAGGTCCCGCTCGATCGTTACGCTCGATCGACTTTTATCGCCACGCGGCGAAACGTGGTTGTCGAACTGGACGCTCGGCAACATGAATCGGTTCGCCGAGTACGACGCCGGTCGACCAAAATCTGTTCGAAAGCATCGGAATCCGTCTGATCGTGCGCTTCACGACGCTGAAGTCGCCGACGACCTCGATTTGGTGCTCACAGGATCGCGCTGAATTGAAGCTCCCTTCTCCTGACGCGCACGCGTCGCCTGACCCCGCTCTCCTGTCGGGAGAGGCGGTAAAGAGGAAATGAACCGCCATGGATTTGCATAAGGAAATGGCAGCTCGAAGACGAAATCTGCGAACACCTCGCCGCCAACGGCTGGCTCTACGAAGAAGGCGACGCGGCGATATGACCGCGCCCGGGCGCTGTTCCCGAAGACGTGCTGGCCTGGGTGCAGGCCACTCAGCCCAAGGCCTGGGAGGCGCTCGCCAAGAACCACGGCGCGGCCACGGAAACCCTTGCTCGACCGCCTCCGCGATCAGATCGACCAGCGCGGCACGCTGGATGTGCTGCGGCATGGCATCGAGATGCTGGGCCTGCGGCAGACGCTGGCGCTGGCCCAGTTCAAACCCGCCCTGGCCATCAACCCCGACATCCTGGCCCGCTACGCCGCCAACCGCCTGCGCGTCGTCCGGCAGGTGCGGTACTCGCTGCACAACGAGAACTGCATCGACCTGGTGCTGTTCCTGAACGGCCTGCCGGTGGCGACGGCCGAGCTCAAGACCGACTTCACGCAAAGCGTCGGCGACGCGATCGACCAGTATCGCTTCGATCGCCATCCCAAGCCCAAGGGCCAGGCCGCCGAGCCGCTGCTCTCCTTTCCCAGCGGGGCGCTGGTCCATTTCGCCGTGAGCAACAGCGAAGTCCACATGACGACCGGCTGGACGGCCCGGCACTCGTGTTCCTGCCGTTCAACCAGGGCGACCACGGCGGGGCCGGCAACCCCGTGAACCCGAACGGCGGGCATCGCACCCCTACCTGTGGGAACAGGTCTGGGAGCGGGAGAGCTGGCTCGAAATCCTGGGCCGGTACCTGGTGCCCGCAGAAGGACAAGAAGAAGCAGATCGAGAAGGTCATCTTCCCCCGGTTTCATCAGCTTGACGCGACCCGAAAGCTCCAGGCGGCCGTGCTGCGAAGAAGGACCGGGCGGCAAGTACCTGATCCAGCATTCGGCGGGCTCGGGCAAGACCAACTCGATCGCGTGGTCCGCCCACTTCCTGGCCGACCTGCACGACGCCCAGCACAAGAAGCTGTTCGATTCGGTGCTGGTGGTGTCCGACCGCAACGTGATCGACACGCAGTTGCAGGAAGCGATCTTCGACTTCGAGCGAACGCACCGGCGTGGTGGCGACGATCAAGGGCGAGGGCAGCAGCAAGAGCGGCGAGCTCGCGACGGCCCTCTCCGGCGACAAGAAGATCGTGGTCTGCACCATCCAGACGTTTCCCTTCGCCCTGGAAGCCGTGCGCGAGCTCGCCGCCACCCAGGGCAAGCGCTTCGCGGTGATCGCCGACGAGGCGCACAGCTCGCAGACCGGCGAAGCGGCCGCCAAGTTGAAGGCCGTGCTGACGCGCCGAGGAGACTGAAGGAGCTCGACGACGGCGGCGAGGTCAGCACCGAAGACATTCTGGCGGCGCAGATGGCCGGCTCGCGCCGACGACGCCGGCATCACCTACGTCGCGTTCACCGCGACGCCCAAGTCCAAGACGATGGAACTGTTCGGCACCCGGCCCGACCCGACCGCAGCCGGCCGGCGAGGCCAACCTTCCCGCGCCGTTCCACGTCTATTCGATGCGGCAGGCCATCGAGGAAAAATTCATCCTCGATGTGCTGCAGAACTACACCACCTACAAGCTCGCCTTCAGGCTGGCCCACAACGGCAAGGACTACGACGACAAGGAAGTCGAACGCAGCGCGGCCATGAAGGGGATCATGGGCTGGGTGCGGCTGCATCCCTACAACATTGCGCAAAAGGTCCAGGTGGTGGTCGAGCACTTCCGCCAGTACGTCGCGCCGCTGCTGAACGGCAAGGCCAAGGCGATGGTGGTCGTGGGGAGCCGGCAGGAAGCGGTCCGCTGGCAATCTGCGATCGACAAGTACATCAAGGATCGCGGCTACACGATCGGCACGCTGGTGGCGTTCTCGGGCGAGGTCAAGGACAAGGAATCCGGCCCCGACCCGTTCACCGAAACCAGCCAGACGCTGAACCCAACCTCGAGGGCCGCGACATCCGCGAAGGCGTTCAACACCGACGAGTTTCAGATTCTGCTGGTGGCGAACAAATTCCAGACCGGCTTCGATCAGCCGCTGCTGTGCGGGATGTACGTCGATAAGCGCCTGGCGGGCATTCAGGCCGTGCAAACGCTGTCCCGCCTGAACCGCGCCCATCCCGGCAAGGACACGACCTATGTGCTGGACTTCGTGAACGACGCCGAAGACGTCCTGAAGGCGTTCAAGACCTACTACACGACGGCCGAACTGGCAGACGTCACCGACCCGAACCTCGTCTACAACCTGCGGCCAAGCTGGACGCCGCCGGCCACTACGACGATTTCGAGGTGGATCGCGTCGTCGCTGTCGAATTGAAGCCGAAGCCAAGCAGAGCGAACTGGTGGCCGCTGTCGAGCCGGTCGTGGATCGGCTTCTGAAGCGCTACAAGGCGGCGCAGGAGACGAAAGCTCGGTGCGACGCGAGCAAGACGAAAAGGCCGCCCAGGACGCGCAGCGACGAACTGGAAGCGCTCATCCTGTTCAAGAGCGACATGGGAGCGTTTCCAGCGCCTCTACACGTTCCTGTCGCAGATCTTCGACTACGGCAACACGGCGATCGAGAAGCGTTCGATCTTCTTACAGCCGCCTGCTGCCCTTGCTCGAGTTTGGCCGCGAGCGCGAAGGAATCGACCTTTCGAAGGTGGTGCTGACCCACCACAACCTGAAGAACCAGGGCAAGACGCCGCTGCCGCCGGCTTCGGCGAAGCCCCAAGCTGGAACCGATCACCGAAGCGGGCGGCGGCGCGTTCAAGAGAAACAGAAGGCCCGTCTGGCGGAGATCATCGAGCGCGTGAACGACCTGTTTGAAGGCGATCTGACCGACCAGGACAAGCTCGTCTACGTCAACAACGTGATCATGGGCAAGCTGCTGGAATCCGAGAAACTGGCAAGCCAGGCGGCCAACAACACCAAAGAGCAGTTCGCCAACTCGCCGCGCTCTCGAAGGAACTCATGAACGCCATCATGGGCGCCCTGGAGGCCCACACCGCGATGAGCACGCAGGCGCTGGGCTCCGAACGGTGCGCAACGGAATCAAAGACGTGCTGCTCGGCCCGGCGCAGCTTTACGAGGCGCTGCGGGAGAGGGCGGGGCAGCAAGCGGGCGCGTGAGGGCCGGAGGGGTAGGCGCGCAGGTATGGCTCGCCGACAGTTTCGCCCTGCCGCTCGTGCAATCGAACTCGCGCTCGGAGCAGCGGGCCACACCCAACCGGCGCTTCGCGCCACCTTCCCCAGCATAGCTGGTATAGGCCTACCGATCTGAGGCGTGTGAACGTCGCAGCCCTTTGCGAGAGGGGTTGCCGCCGGCCTGCTCACCGGCGCTCGAACCCCCGTCAGCCAGGAGGTCGGCGCCGGCGCTCACGCCTTGTTCGTGAACCAGATGGTCGGCGCTCCGGCGACGCCAGCCCTCTGCATGGCCGCCTTCAAGTCTGCGCTTGCGGCGAAAGCTTTCGCGGCCTCGACGGAGGCGAACTCGTGGGTGACGGTGATGTCGTTCGGGTCATCGGCTCCCCGGTACACGGCCTCGGCGGTCACGCCGCCTGCCTTCTGCATCGGCGCGACGCTGTCGTAGACCTTTCGCCATGCGGCGTAATCCGAGACCGTATGTCGAACGAACAGGGTCGTCATGGTTTTCCTCCCTCGCGCAGATTGGCGGCAACAGCCGAATTCTGGCGCCAATTAACGGACCTAACGTGCAACAGTTTTCCAACTCTGACAAGCGGGATGAGCCGGGCTGCAGCCGGCCTGCTCGCCAGCGCTCGAACCCGCCCTCCGCCAAAGAGGTCGACGCCGGCGACGAAGGAGGCGGCGGGGTTGAGGAGGACAATCGCCGGGCCGATCCTCTCCTCGTCCATCGCCATCCCCGCCGTCGGCGTCTCGCGCTCGAAGATCTTGCGCTGGTCGGCGGCCTCCAGAGTCCTGGCGCGAACGCGCATCCCTTTTCTTCCGCGAGCCGGCGGACTTGACGCCGGCAGCGCCCGGCAGGGCCGCGCAGGCGCCTCATCTGCGGGCCGCCCTGTGGCGAACTTGCTTATTTTGAGGCGCGCATGCGCCAGAACCCCCGGCAAATGCGGCACTTTCATGGCAAGGAGGTGATACGTTATTCACCAGTTCGGGCTATGGAAGTTCCAGGCCGGAACGACGAAAAGGCGTATCGCGGGAACCGCGACGCGCGCTGGGACCCGGTCCAGTTCATCGAGGCCGCCATGCAGCGCCTGGTCCTGTCGACCGACCACGTCCCGGAGGCGGAGCGTTTCGCCTATTGGCGCGCGGCGGTCAGCGATGGGTTGCTCGGAAACCGGGTAGAGCCCAACGAGGACCAAAAAAGCCCTTTCAATGGTCGGCTTAGCACCTTCAGCGCCGGATCGGTCGGCCGAATCCGCTGTCGCGCAGATGGCCACCCCGCATTCCGCGGGCCCCGCGAAATCGGACGGCGCAGCTGGCACGAGCATTTTTTGCTCTATCGCGAATTCAGCGCCGGAGCCTGGTTCGGCTGGAATGGCGACGAGTTCGCGACCCGGCCCGGGGAGCTGTGGATCGCCGACCCGACCACGCCGTTCGCCGCCAAAGTCCGCGAGAGTTACGATTACGACGTGTGGATGTTGCCGCGAACGCTCCTCGATCCCCATCTGCCGGCGTCCGGCCTTCCCCGCTACCGCCTTCTTACCGGCTCTCCCGGGCTCATCGGCATGATCAAGGCCTATCTCGACGCGTTCGCCGGGCAACTCGACACTCTCCAGGACGCAGACGTCGACCTCATCGCCGACAACTTCTGCCGGCTCCTGGCGGTGGCCTGCGGCGCAGCCGCCGGCGAGCAGCAGGAATCCCTTCGCGTGGCCCGGCTCGAAGAGGCGAAGCGCTATATCGGCTTGCATCTGGCCGACCCCGAGCTCGCGCCGGAAAAGGCGGCGGCGGCGCTCAAGATCTCGGTCAGGCAGCTGCACCTTCTGTTCGAGCCGAGCGGCGAGAGCTTCGCACGCCATGTCACGCGCCGGCGGCTCGAGGAGTGCCGAGCGGCGCTGACGCATCGGAACGGCCGCCGCTCGGTTGCAGACATCGCCTTCGCCTGGGGCTTCAACAACCTCTCGACGTTCCACCGGACGTTCCGGCAGGCCTTCGGCGTGACGCCGGGAGAACTGCGCGTCCAAACCGAGGGTTCGTAGCCGGCCTCGGCGAGCACGGTCGACGCGGTCAGCGACGCTGTCGCCAAAGCGGCTTTTTGCGCTGAGTGTGACTCGATTTTGCGCGGAATGAGAAGACGGCGGCGTCGCTGGCGCTCATGATCGCGCCGGTGAGCCGATCGAGCGCAGAAGCGTCCGAAGGGCTCACCACGCCAACCAAAGGGGACCATCGTCATGCAGTCATACCGTCGTTCCTTCGCTGTGGCCGCCGCGGCGCTCGCCGCGGCTTCTCTCGCCGGAACGCCCGCGCGCGCCGGGTTGACACTGAACGCGATCACCACCAACGCGCTCGTCGCGAACGCGCTTACGTATAACGCATTGACGGCCACGCGCTCACCTCCAACGCGCTCACCTCCAACGCGCTGACCTTCAATGCGCTCAACTTCAACGCGCTCACCAACAACGCGCTCGAATTGACCGGCTCGCAGCTCGACGAGCTGAACGGCGTCACCGCCGAGGCGGCGACGGCGCCGGAGGTCGCCTTCAATCCGCAGCCGGATCCGCCCGGCGATGAATGGTAAGGCCAGGCGACGCCGATGCGGGGAAAGCGAGGCAAGGGGAAAGACGGTGTGAAGTCAATCCGTCTTGCGGTCGCTTTCGCCGCGCTTGCTGCGGGGCCGCCGGGAATAGCGGCCCCGCAGACTCCGACGCCGTCGGTCGGTGTCGAGGGAACCCGGTTTCGCATCACCCTCGCCGACGGACGCATCCTTGCCCAGGAGGAGCTCGCCGGCGTCAAGATCGCGTTCGGGGACGGCTCCGGCCGCCGACGGATCGTTCGCATCGACGGCGTTACCCGCGACCCGAAGGACCCGAGCGGCGAGGTTATGCTCTATCAGCTCTCGGAGCAGGATCCGAACGGCGCATGGCGCAACATTTGCCTACCCGATCCGGAGGGGCGACGCCTCGCCTTCCCGCTTGCCGGCCGCTTCGCGCCGGACGGGCGCTACGAGCCCGCCCCCGGTCGGCTCCTCGTCACCTGCACCGGCGGCGCCGAGGGCAAATGCGTGCGCTTCGGCTACAAGCCTTGGGGACATGCGCCGGACGGAACGCCGCTGCTGCCCTACTATCAGGCCTGCGTGCGGCTGGTGCGCGCCGACTACGCGGGCGACGGACGCGGCACGACGAGGAACGGCCAGCCGATCGACATTTACGATACGCTCGGCGTTCAGGCCCCCGCGAACGACCCGGCTTATGAGTTCGAGGCCGGTTTCGGCCCCTTGGGCGCGGTCTGTGTAAGCCGCGTCCGGGTGAAGGAGAACGCAACGCTAGAAGGGGTCGAGGCGTCGAGCCCGCGCCTCGAGGGCCGGGTCGGCGAAGTCTGCGACGAGGCGTTCGCACGCGAAGCCGGCGCGATCCTGTTCGTCCGCTCTCCGCGATGAGAGCTTTGCGGTCGAAGATCCTGCGCTGCTCGGCGACTCCTTTTGGTCTGAACGTGCATCCCTTGTTCGGCGCATAAGCTTGTTGCAGATCCGTCCTGCGCCTTAGCGCCCGGCCCCTCATCCTGACCTTCTCCCTGCACGCGGGGAGAAGGGACAAGACGGGGAATTCGCATGAAGCTCGCGACTGCTCTCGGCCTTGGCCTCTATCTCGCGGCAAGCCAAGGGACCGGCGCGGGCGTCGCGCAAACGACGGGCGCCGCGCCGAGCTGTTGCGGGGCGGCCCCGGTGCACGATCCCTCGCAGAAATCGATGGTCGGAACGGCGGTGAATTCCGAAAACTCTTCCGTCTATTTCACCGGCTTCAGGGGGGACGTGTCGGAGATCTACTATCCGACCGTCGACACTCTGGCGACGTCGAACATGGTATTTCTGGTCGGCGACGCGGCCAAAACCTTTCTCGACGAGGAGAAGTATCAAGGCTGGACGGTCACCCGGCCCGACTCGAGGTCCATGCGCTGGCAGGCGGTGACCGGCAATTCTGGCCACGACTGGCAGATCACCAAGACCATTTTTGCCGATCCTTCTAACAGCACGTTGATCCAGCAAACGACCTTCGAGGCTCTCAACGGCAAGACGGTCGGGGATTTCAACCTCTACCTTCTCTACAAGCCCTATTTGAAGAACGTCGCGGCGAACAACAGCGCGATGACGGCGGTCTCGGACGGCCAGACCTACCTCACCGCCGGCAGCGGCGACGGCTCCGAATTCTCCGCCTTGGGCGCTTCGCTGGCCTGGACCGTGCAGAACGGCGTCGCCATGGCGTCGAACGGCTATGCCGGAGTGAACGACGGCTGGCAGGATCTCTATGTGAACAACCCGAGCCCCTATACGATGCGGTGGGCCTATGGCTCCGCGCCGAACGGCAATGTCGCCCAGATGGGCTGGCTCGACACCGCCGGCAATTCGTCGAGCAGCATCACCTTCACGGTCGCCGTCGGCTTCGGAGCGACCGAGGCCGCCGCCATCGCCGCCGCCAGCACCACGCTCGGCGAAGACGTCTCCGCGCAGCAGAGCCTCTACGACAACGCCTGGCATGCCTACGCCGCCGGCCTCAGCACCCAGAACGGGACGGCCGACGACCAGTACACTCTGTCGGCGATGACGCTGAAGAGCATGCAGGACAAGACGAACGGCGCGATGATCGCCGGGATCGGGACCGCGTGGGGCTTCGCCGGAGGCGACGGAGACTTGGGCTACCATCTCGTCTGGCCGCGCGACATGTACAAATTCGCCAACGCCCTCATCAACGCCGGAGACAGCGCGTCCGCCACGAGCGCGGTGAACTGGCTCTTCAACGTCGACATGAACCCGACGACTGGCCGCTTCCCGCAAAACTCATACGTGAACGGGACGCCCAACTGGAACGCCACGCAAATGGACGAACAGGCGATGCCGATCATTCTGGCCTACCGCCTGGGTCCGTCGGTCACCAACGCGCTGTGGCCAAAAATCCGGATGACCGCCAACTACATCTTGAGCAACGGCCCATGGACGCAGGAGGAGCGCTGGGAGGAAACCACCGGCTATTCGCCCTCGACCATCGCCGCCGAGATCGCCGGGCTGGTCGACGCCGCCGAGATCGCCCTCGAGAACAACGACGCCGCCGATGCGGCGAGCTGGCTGAGCGCCGCGGACTATTGGCAGCAGAACGTGACCGGCTGGACCTACACGAGTGAGGGCTGCCCGAACGTCAACTGGAATTGCGACAGCACGTCGATGTACATGCGCATCAACACCTCCGCCGCCCACGGCGGCCCGCTTCCGGGCGGCTGGAATCCGAGCGCCTCTCCGAATCCGAACATCTCCATCGCAATCGGCAACAATGGCGGGACCCACCGGGCGATCGACATCGTCGACGGCGGCTTTCTCGAGCTCGTACGAATGGGTGTAAACGGCCAACGACCCGACCATCGCCTTGAGCCTCCTCGCCTATGACAACGTCATCAAGCAGTCGATCGATTTGCCTGCCTGGTTCCGCTACAATTTCGACGGCTATGGCGAAACCAACGCGGGCGAGCCCTACAACGGTTCCTCCGGTCGCGGCAAGTTGTGGCCGATCTTCGACGCCGAGCGTGGACTACCAGATCGCCGCGACCGGATCCGGTAGCGCCGCTTGCCCTATTTGGCCGCGCTGAAAACATTCTCGACGCCGCAGGGATTTATCTCCGAGCTGCCCTGGAATTCGAGCCTCACCCTGCCGGGCGACACCGACGATCCTTCCGGGTGGACCGTGACCACGCCGGAGGACGACGCCCCGGGCGCCATCACCGGCCCCATGGCGCCGCTCAATTGGGCGCAGGGCGAATACATCAACCTCTTGGCCGATATCGCCGCGGGCAAGGTGCTCGATATCCCGCAGGCCGTCTGCGCGAGATATTACGCCTGCGTCTTGACGCCGGGGCCGGGGCAGGTGGAGGTCGACATCAATGTCAGCGCAACGACCCAGCCAGGCCAGACCCTGTATGTGACGGGCGATGCGGGTGCGCTCGGCGCCTGGAACATCAACCTCGGCCTTCCTCTCGACGCGGCCAGCTATCCGGTGTGGAGGAATGCGATCAGCCTTGCCGCCGGCGGCGCCGTCCAGTACAAATACTACCGCAAGAACCCGGACGGCAGCGTCACCTGGGAATGCTATCCGACAGAAGGATTGGGACGGCAACCGCTCGCTCACCGCGCCGTCCTCCGGGCCTTTCCCGCTGAACGATACGGTCAGCTGGAATTGAGGATCTATTGGGCGAGGGCGCGCATGACCGCCTGCGGCTCCTTGGCGATAACGGCGAGCAAGACGCGCGCCGCCCGATCCGGTTTGCGCTGGCCTTGCTCCCAGGCGTGCAGCGCGGTCACGTCCAATCCGAAGGCGCGCGCGAGAAGGCGGCCTGCGACAGGCCAAGGCGGCGGCGCAACTCGACCACGTCGATTTTTTCGGGGACCGCCACGGTGTAGCTCGGCAATTCCAGCTCGCCGCGCGCATGGGCGAGCGCGTCATTGAGCCCCGCCACCAGGCGGCGGCCGAGAGCGCTAGACTTGCGCTTCGATCGCGGCGATGAGATTGCGGATTTTCGCGCTTTTCGGCATCGGTCAAATTCTCCTTCGCGCTCTTGGCGTAGATATCCAGCAGGTAGAGCGCGCCTCCTCGGCTGACCACGTAATAGATGATCCTCGCGCCGCCGCTCTTGCCTCGCCCGCCGCGCGCAGCTCGCGCCTTCCGGGCGCCGGCTGTTCCGGGAATGATTGGCCACCCGGTTGGGCGCCAGGGATATTTCCAGTTCGGCCGCTGCCCGCTCGGCTGGCGTGAGAAGTTTTCGCGCCCTACGGTCGTAGCCGCGTGTCGGCACGACCCTCATGGGGCCGGCATATAAGGCATCGTCTTATAGACCGTGAACAGGCCTGATGGCCAGCCACCCCGGTTCTCATCGATGCGGCCAGACAGACGAACGAGGTCACCAGCACTCGAACCCGCCGTCGACCAGCAGGTCGACGCCGGTCACGAAGGACGCGGCGGGGCTGAGCAGGAAGATCGCGGGGCCGACCATCTCCTCGACCGTCGCGATGCGCGCCATCGGCGTCTCGGCGGCGAAAACCTTCAGCTGCTCGGCGACCTCGGGCCGCTTGTTCATCGGCGTCAGCGTGTAGCCGGGGCTGATGGCGTTGACCCGCACGCCGCGCGAACCCACTCCATCGCCAGGCTCTTGCTGAGATGGATGACGCCCGCCTTCGACGCGTTGTAGTGGGCCTGGGTCAGGCCGCGATTGACGATCGAGCCGGACATCGAGGCGATATTGACGATCGCGCCCCGCCGGCGCGAGCATCGCCCGGCCCTCCGCCTGGCAGGACAGGAACACGCCGGTCAGGTTGACGTCCATCATCCGCTGCCATTGCTCGATCGGCATGTCCTCCGCCGGCGCGGCGTTGGCGATGCCGGCGCTGTTGACCGCGAGCGTCAGCGGACCGAGCGCTTGCTCGCGTCTTCTCGACCGCCGCGGTCAGGGACGCGCCGTCGACGACGTCGCCGGTCACGATCAGCGCGCGGCGTCCCTTCTCCTTCACGGCGCGGCCGTCTCCTCGAGGCCCTGTGCTCGCCGGCAGGTCGAACAGCGCGACGTCGGCGCCGGCCTCGGCGAGGCCGATCGCGATGCCCTGCCCGATTCCGCTTCCGGCGCCGGTCACGAAGGCGATTTCGTCCTTCAGGCTGAACAGACGCATTTCGTCTCCCATCTGCTCGATCAGGTTGTGGCCAGCTCCATCACGGCGACCCGTCCCGCCTGCTCGCGTTCCAGGATTCCCCGGTTGCGGCCGCGGCTCAGCACCATGACGCGGTGGGACAGGCCCAGCACCTCGTCGAGATCGGAACTCACGACGATGACCGCCATGCCATGGCGGGCGAGATCGGCGATGATGTCGTAGATCGCAGCGCGCGCGCCGACGTCGATGCCGCGGGTCGGCTCGTCGAGAATGACGACTTTCGGCTCGCGCAGAATGCTCTTGGCGATGACGACCTTCTGCTGGTTGCCGCCCGGAGAGCTCGTTGACCCGCATCGACCCGGTCCCCTTGATGAGAAACCGGGAGATGCCTTTGGCGGCGAAGGCCTGGGTGCGCGCGGACGTGATCCAGCCGGACGGCGCGACACGCGGATAGTTGCCGAGCGCGAGATTGTCGGCGATCGTCTGGGGCAGGATGAGGCCCTGCGCCTTGCGATCCTCCGGCACCAGCACGACCCCGTGGTCCAGCGCGTCGCGCGGCCCGTCGAGCCGAAGGACATCGCCGCCGACCTTGACCCGGCCGGCGGCGATCGGGTCGGCGCCCGAGATCGCGCGCATGAGTTCGGTGCGGCCCGCGCCGACGATGCCGGCGACGCCGAACACTTCGCCGGGCCGGACCGAGAAGCTGACGTCCTCGAACGCGCCTTCGGCGCTGGTCAGCCCCTCGACCTCGATCAGCGGCGCGGAGGGAGGAGGCGGCGGGATTTCGGGGAACATCCGGTCGAGCGGCCGGCCGACCATCTCCTCGACCAGCGTCTTGACCGGAACCTGCGCGTGTCATGGGTCGCCACCAGCCGTCCGTCGCGCAGCACGGCGATCCGGTCGGCGATGCGGGCGATCTCGTCGAGGCGATGGCTGATGTAGATGAAACTGACGCCTTCGGATTTCAGGCGGCCGATCTGCTCGAACAGGCGCTCGGTTTCCTCGCCTCCGAGCGCCGCGGTCGGCTCGTCGAAGATCAGGAGGCGCGCGTTCAGGGTCAGCGCCTTGGCGATTTCGACCTGCTGCTGGGCGGCGACCCGGAGATCGCGCACCCGGGTCGTGGGCGCGGCGTCGAGCCCGAGGCGATGCAATTGCTCGGCGGCGCGCCTGTTCATGAGCTCGCGATCGACGCGGCCGCCGCGCATCGGCAGGCGTCCGACGAAGACGTTTTCGGCGATCGACAGATCGAGAACGAGCCGCATCTCCTGGTGGATGAGGCCGATCCCGGCGGAAAGCGCGTCGGCCGGCGCGTCCGGAGCGTAGGGTTGTCCGCGCCAGGTCATCGATCCGGTCGTCGGCGGAACGAGTCCGGAGATGATCGAGGCGACGGTCGATTTGCCGGCGCCGTTCTCCCCGATCAGAGCGAGCGCCTCGCCGGGCCTGACGTCGAGATCGACGTCGCTGAGGACGGTGATCGGACCGTATTTCTTTCCGATGCCGCGAAGGATAGCCTTGTCCGCCGTCGCGCTCGAACGGTCGAAAGCTGTCATCGCGGCGGCCTCATAGCGAGCGGGCGACGCTTGAGACGCCGCCCGGCTCCGTTGGCGTTACGGATGCTTCGCGATGAAGCCGTCGACGTTGTCCTTCGTCGTCAGCGTCGCGTCCTGCAGCTGCTCGGCCGGCACTTTGTCGCCTTCCACCAGCGCGATCGCCGACGTCGAGGCCCATCCGGCCCATCTTCTGGGTCTGCTGGGTGGCGGTGACGTCGAAGACGCCGTCCTTGAGCGCCGTCAGCGCCGCGGTGTCGCCGTCGAAGCCGGCGATCCAGATCTTATGATCCGGATTGGCGACCTTGACCGCCTGCGCCGCGCCGAGCGCCAGCGCGTCCGCCTGCCCGAAGATGATGGTGGCCTTCGGGTGCGCCTGAAGCAGGTCGGCGGTCAGCTTGAAGCCTTCATCCTGATGCCAGCTCTCGCTCCACAACTCGCCGACCACCTTGATGTCAGGATAGTTCTGGAGCGCCATGCCGCAGCCCTTCGTTCGGTCGACTTCGGGGGTCGTGCCCTTCTGGCCGTGGATGATCAGCATTTCGCCCTTGCCGCCGGCCTGTTTGGCGATCCAGTCGCACACCTGCCGCGCGGACTCGACGCTGTCGGTGGCGATGAAGGTGTCGCCGGGCGCCCCTTCAGCGTTGCGGTCGATGTTGATGACCGGGATGCCGGCGGCCTTCGCCGCCTTGACAGGAACGGCGGCCGCGGTGGCGCCCGCCGGAATGTAGATCAGCGCGTCGATGTTCTGCGCCAGCAGATCCTGGATCTGGCTGACCTGGGTCGCGGCGTCGCCCTTGGCGTCGACGGTGATGACCTGAATGCCCTTCTCGGCGCCGGCGGCCTCGACCGACTGCTTGATCTGGTTGAAGAAGTTCGCCTGAAGGTTGGCGACCGCGAGTCCGACCTTCTTGAGCGTCCTTGGCGTCCGCCGCCAATGCCGGAAGCAGCGCGATCGTCGCGACCGCGGCCAACAGCGATAATTTCCTGATACCCATTTTTTCCTCCTGCTTCATCCGTTTCTGGCGGCGAGACATTCGCCGGCCAGCCTCCCTACCGGTCCCTCCGGACCTCGATCCGCTCCGCTCGAGAGCGCCACCGATTGCCTGGCGCGCCGACCCCGCGGCCCGCAAACTGTCTTCTTTCCCTCGCTAGCCGCGCCGGTTGCGCATTGTGTCGGTCGCCACCGCGATGGCGATCACGACGCCGATGATGACCTGCTGGACGAACGGCGAGACCTGCAGAAGGTTGAGGCCGTTGCGCAGGAAGCCGATGATCAGCACGCCGACGGCGGTGCCGCCGATGCCGCCGAGGCCGCCCGAAAGACTTGCGCCCCCGATGACCACCGCCGCGATCGTATCGAGCTCGTAGCCGAGGCCGGAGCTCGGCTGCGCCGAATCGAGCCGGGCGGAAAGAATGACCCCGGCCAGCCCCGCCAGGACAGCGCAGATCGCGTAGACCCAGATCGTGTATTGGCGCACCGGGATGCCGGCGAGGCGCGCCACTTCCTGGCTGCCGCCGATCGCGTACAGCGCCCGGCCGGCGGCCGGAACTGGAGGATGATCCAGGCGATGACGGTGATCGCGATCATCACGCCGACCGTCACGGTCAGGAAGCCGAAGTGGCGAATGATTGCGAGATTGGAGAACCAGTCCGGGAAGCCGACGATCTGTTCGCCGTTGGTGATGATGCTGGCGATGCCGCGCGCGATCGACATCATCGCCAGCGTCGCGATGAACGCCGGCATGCGCAGGCGGGTCACCATCAGGCCCGACACCAGCCCGCAGGTTGCGGAGACGATCAGGGCGACAAGGATCGCGATGACGAACGGCCAGTGCCGGTTGTCTCCGAGATCCCCATCACCATCGCCGGAAAGGGCGAGGACCGAGCCGACCGAAAGGTCGATGCCGCCGATCAGGATCACGAGCGTCATGCCGACGGCCATCACGCCGAGCACCGTGA